>CAVVVP010000004.1:332500-432701 GCA_963751695.1 uncultured Ignavibacteria bacterium
GGGCGCTAGCTTCGGTGGAGTCAATGGTGAAATACCACCCTTGGTTTAGTTGGATTCTAACCGCGGTCCATGAATCTGGATCCGGAACAGTGTTAGGCGGGTAGTTTGACTGGGGCGGTCGCCTCCCAAAATGTAACGGAGGCTCTCAAAGGTTCCCTCAGCATGGTTGGTAATCATGCGTTGAGTGCAAAGGCAAAAGGGAGCTTAACTGTGAGACATACAGGTCGAACAGATACGAAAGTAGGACTTAGTGATCCGGCGGTAGCGAGTGGAAGTGCCGTCGCTCAAAGGATAAAAGGTACTCCGGGGATAACAGGCTGATCTTGCCCAAGAGTTCATATCGACGGCAAGGTTTGGCACCTCGATGTCGGCTCATCGCATCCTGGGGCTGAAGAAGGTCCCAAGGGTTGGGCTGTTCGCCCATTAAAGCGGTACGTGAGCTGGGTTCAGAACGTCGTGAGACAGTTCGGTCCCTATCCTCTGCGGGCGCAGGATACTTGAGAAGAGTCGCTTCTAGTACGAGAGGACCGAAGTGAACAAACCTCTAGTGTACCAATTGTCACGCCAGTGGCATGGTTGGGTAGCTACGTTTGGAAAGGATAAGCGCTGAAAGCATCTAAGTGCGAAGCCAACTTCAAGATTAAGTATCCCTTCCGTTTTAACGGACTAAAGACTCCTTGGAGACTACAAGGTTGATAGGCTGCAGGTGTAAGCACGGTAACGTGTTCAGCCGAGCAGTACTAATAAGTCGTGAGACTTAACCATTTATTTTTATTAAAATTTTTCTAGGCTCAGTGCACTCTTCAATCTTCAAATTTTATTGAAAAGTTTTCTGGTGGTTTTAGCTAAGGTGAAACACCTCTTCCCATTCCGAACAGAGAAGTTAAGACCTTAAACGCCGATGGTACTGCTAGGGCAACCTTGTGGGAGAGTAGGTAACCGCCAGGATTTATTTTTGAAACCCTGATCGATTTTCGATCGGGGTTTTTTAGTTTTAAATTGGTAGTTTTTTTTGTTCAAATTAATCGAAGAACCACACTTACTATTTTAATATTGTATTATGTTTTCCTACTAATTTTTGTTATTAAAAAGTAATTACATAACTTTTATAATGAAAATAATATAACAGGAGAGTTGTAAATTATGTCATTTCCCAAAACTTTTTACCGCTGGCGTCCTCACCCATGGCATGGATTAGAAGTAGGTGAGAATTCACCTGAATTTGTAAATGCCTATATAGAAATTACACCATTTGATCTTGTAAAATATGAAGTTGACAAGTATACTGGATTCATGCATGTTGATAGACCACAAAGAAGCTCTTCACATCCACCGGCACTTTATGGATTTATTCCTCGAACTTATTGCGGAGATCTTACAGCTGAATTAAATCCAAAGGTCGATAAAGGTGATAGAGACCCACTTGATATTTGTGTTATTAGTGAGCGACCAATTTCTCGTGGAGAGATAATTCTTCGTGCAAAAGTTGTCGGATTGATTCAAGGAATTGATCATGGTGAGGCAGATGATAAAATTGTTGCAGTTCTTAAGAATGATAACATTTATGGAAATATCTCAGATATTTCTGAACTCCCTAAAGTTATTGTCGAAAGATTAACTCATTACTTTATGACCTACAAGTTAATCCCGGGTGAAGAGAGTAAATTTACAATTGAGAGTGTTTTAGGTAAAAATGAAGCATTCAAAGTTATTAAAGCAGCAATTCAGGATTATGCAGATGTATTTGGGGAGTGATCTGTTCTAAGATCTTAGCTCTTTGCCACCAAGCTGGTTAATTATTGCATTTATAAGCGAACTTTCCTCATCAGAAAGATTTTCATCAATGTTTGAAATAACGTTTTTTGGAATATCTTCACTTTTCTGAAGCTTTTCTTCTGATTTTCTCTTGGTTAGTAATTGAGTTTTTGAATCAGTTTCATCTTTATTTATAGCTTGTTGAGTTGGTAGACTTGAAGATTCTAGTTCAGATTTTTTTTTTACTTCCCCTGGATTCGTATTACCAGATTTGAGCTTGCTCAATAATTCGCTAATAGTTGAAGTTTTTTCAAAGCCGATAATATGACTAAGAACAACTTCTATTAACAGCTTTTGATTCTGTGAAGATCGTAATTCATTTTGTGCTTTACTTAGATAAGTAAGAATTCTAAGAATGTCAGCTTCAGAAAATGTATCAAGATACTCAACATATTTTTTTCTAATATTTTCCGAAGATTCAATTAAGGAAGCATTTTTCTTGAGAAGAACTGTCATAATATTTCTAAAATGCTCGATAAGGCCAGCCATGAAGTCAATGAAATTCCAGCCATTATTATAAAGTACTTGTGAAACTTCAAATGCTTCAACAAAATTTTTAGAAAGTACAGCGTCAGAAATTCTGAAATATAATTCCTCATCGATCAGATTAAGCATTTGAGAAACAGTTGTAGACTCGATCTTTTTACCACCAAAAGCAATAACTTGATCAAACAGACTTTGAGCATCGCGAAGTGCCCCATCCGCTTTCTTTGCTATTAATGTTAATGACTGATCATCAATTGAAATTTTTTCTGATTTGCTTATCTTTAGAAGTTGATCCTTAATTGCATCAAGACTTATTCTTCTAAAATCATATCTTTGGCACCTAGAAATAATTGTAAGAGGCACTTTGTGAACATCAGTTGTAGCAAAAATGAAGATCGTGTGCTCTGGTGGTTCCTCAAGTGTTTTTAAAAGTGCATTGAAAGATTCTGTTGTTAGCATGTGTACTTCATCAATAATATACACCTTGAAGCTTCCTTTGGTTGGAGCATACTTTACAGATTCTCTCAAAGTCCTGATCTCTTCTATACGCCTATTTGATGCACCATCGATCTCAATTATATCAAGGGATTGTGAAGAATTGAAAGTATTGCACATATCGCATTTATTGCAAGGTTCACCTTTGCTTTGGTTTGTGCAATTCAATGCCTTTGCAAGAATTCTGGCAGTTGTGGTTTTACCAACTCCTCTTGGTCCGGCAAAAAGGTATGCATGTGCTACCCGCTCGTTAACGATCGCATTTTTCAATGTTGTCGAAATATGCTCTTGCCCAACGATTTCCTCAAATGTTTTTGGACGCCATTTACGAGCTGTAACAATATAGTTCATTAATTAACCAGGTACTCATTAAAGGATTGCGAAATTCTTTAAACTCAAACTCTTGACAAGAAATTTACAAAACTGTTCCAAATAATACTGATCTATTTCACTAAAAGCTGATAGATCGTAACTATCAACATCTAGAACTCCCCAAAGATCTTTACCACTAAGAATAGGGACGACAATCTCAGATCTGGAGCTAGAATCGCATGCAATATGTCCGGGAAATTCATCAACATCTTCAACTATTATAGTTTGCTTTTGTGCGGCTGAAGTTCCACAAACACCTTTGCTGATTGAAATTTCTGTACAGGCAACATTACCTTGAAAAGGTCCTAAAAAAAGTTTTTCATTATCTCTGATATAAAAACCAACCCAGCTTATTTTATTAAAGCTTTGCTTAAGAAGGGAAGAAAAATTTGATAGATTCGAAATAATTTTTTCATTTGGTTTTATCAAATGCTCAATCTGAATTGAGATTTGCTTGTAAATATCTTCATCTGTTCTAGATTTATCTATTGAGATTTCTAAAGACATTTACTTCTTTACTTTCTTTACAGTTCTTGTTCTGCCAAAAACATATGGTAGTGCTTGGTTTATCTCTTTTATTGGAACTATTTTGAGCCCTTCTGTTACTTGTGATTTAATCTCCATTAGATCCTTTTCATTGTCTGCTGGAATTAAGACAGTTTTTATTCCGCTTCTCTGTGCAGCAAGAAGTTTTTCATTAAGTCCACCTATTGGTAGCACTTCACCACGAAGGGTTATTTCACCGGTCATAGCAACATCGTGTTTTGAAGCTTGTTTTTTGAATGCGGAATACATTGCCATTGCTAGAGTAATTCCAGCGGAAGGACCATCTTTTGGTATTGCACCTTCCGGCAAGTGGATATGTATCTCTTTTCCTTTATAGAATGTTGGAGTTAAACCCAATTCTTTTGCATGTGATCTCAGATAACTCAAGGCTGCCTGCGCAGATTCCTTCATAACATTACCAATCTGCCCAGTTAGAATTAATTTTTCTGAGCCATTCATTACTGTGGCATCAACAAAGAGTATTTCGCCACCAACACTTGTCCATGCCAGACCGGTAATACTACCAATGCGGCTTGCACGTTTATTCATCGTTCTTTTGAACTTTTCAACACCGAGATATTTTTCAATCTTTTTTGAATCAATAGGGTATGCTAGTATTCTTTTCGTTTTCTTCTGCTCTGAATTTTTAACTACTATATCGCGAGCAGTTTTTCTAAAGACAGATGCAATTTCTCTTTCTAGATTTCTAACACCAGCCTCACGCGTGTAACCATTTATAATTTTCTGTATTGCATCACCTTTGAAAGAAACCTTAAATTTATCAAGCCCGTTATGCTTTAATTGTTTTGGAATGATATGTCGCTTTGCAATTTCAACCTTTTCGAATTCAAGATAACCCGGTAGTTCAATAATCTCCATTCTATCTTGCAGAGGAAGGGGAATATTGTATCTAACATTTGCAGTTGTAATAAACATTACTTGAGAAAGATCATAATCGAGATCGAGATAGTGATCGTTGAAACTGAAGTTCTGCTCTGGATCAAGAACTTCCAGCATTGCTGATGATGGATCACCCCGAAAATCCATACTCATTTTGTCAATTTCATCCAATAGAATAACAGGATTTATTGTACCCGCTTTTTTCATTGATTGTATTATCTTTCCAGGCATTGATCCTATATATGTTCTTCTATGTCCTCGAATTTCTGCTTCATCACGAACACCGCCAAGACTTATTCGAACAAATTTTCTTCCAAGCGCTCTAGCAATTGATTTTCCTAATGAAGTTTTGCCAACTCCAGGAGGGCCAACAAAACAGAGTATCTGTCCGCGCATCTGTTTTACAAGGTTAAGAACAGCAATGTGTTCCACGATTCTGTCTTTTGGTTTTTCTAATCCAAAATGATCTTCATCTAAGATCTTTTTAACATTCTTAACATCAAGATTATCTTTTGATTTTTTATTCCAAGGAACATCGGTCATCCAATCGAGATAATTGCGTAGAACTGTGTATTCAGGTGAACTTGTTGGAATTTTTTTTAGTTTGTCAAATTCTTCAGTAGCCTTTTCTTTGGCAGCTTTAGGCATTTTTGCTTTTTCGATCTTCTCTTTCAGTTTAATAATATCTGGAGATCCAACCTCATCCTCACCTAATTCATCTTGAAGAATTCTGATCTGTTCTTGAATGATAAACTTTCTCTGAGATTTCGTTATGTTTTCTTGAACTTTTGATTCAATCTCTTTTTCGATTTTTAGTATATCAACTTCAGAAAGTAAAATTTTAATCACTTCATAGATTTGTTCCTTCAAGGTAAATTTTTGAAGTATTGATTGCTTTATATCAATGGTCTGATTAATATTTGCAGCAACATAGAATAATTTTCTGTCGGGTTCATCAATACTTTCATAAGCACTTAACGATTCTGGAGGACTTAATCTGTTAATTTTAACATATTGTTTGAATAGATTTGACATCTGTCGTAATAATGCGTCAAGCTCATGATGTCCCTCATTATTTGGAATAACTATTTCTATCTCAGCTTCAAAGAAATTGGTATTATCATTGTACGCAACTATTTTTCCCTGCATTACACCATCAACTAATATCTTTAATAGTCCATTGGGTAATTTCAAAATTTGTATGATCTTTGCGATGGTTCCTTCTGAATAAATATCTTCTTTCGCTGGATCTTCTATATTACTTTTTTTCTGTGCAGCTAAGAAAATATACTTCGAATTATCAAGCGAATAATTTGCAGCCCTAATTGATTGTTCACGTCCAACAAGTACAGGAAAAATCATATACGGATAGATAACATTGTCTCTCAGTGGCAGAACTGGTAAGACTTTTGGAATTTCATCAACCAGTGCCTCATCAAAACCTGCGCTCTCTTTAATTTCTTGCATATGTGTAAAGTCCTTTTCAATTTTAGGTTACAAAAATAGCGATTATAGTTACGGGCTTCAAGGTACTTTAAAGTACTTACCCTCTTTTCATAAGTAAAAATGTTTAATTATGTTGCACTTCAAATTAGAGGTAATGATGCTAGAAAGAATAATAGAAATATCAAAAGAAGCTGGCGAAATAATTCGTGAAGGGTTTGGGCAAAAACTTACTTTTGAGTATAAATCAACTGATTCTGATTTTGTTACGAATATTGATAAGGCTGCTGAGCAGAAGATCATTGAATTTATTTCCAAAGAATATCCAAAACATAATATTCTTGCAGAAGAAAGTGGTAAGAAAGACGGGAGTTCTGAATATACTTGGGTAGTTGATCCTCTTGATGGAACTATGAATTTCGCGCATGGACTTCCCATCGTTTCGGTTTCAATAGGAGTAATGAAAGGGAAGGAGATAGTTGCGGGAGCTATTTATGATGTTATGAATAACATGATGTACTCATCTGAAAAGGGGAGCGGAGCTTATCAAAATGATATAAAACTTGATGTTAGTAAGAACCATGAATTAGATAAAAGTTTGCTTGTAACTGGATTTCCTTATAATATTAAGGATAATCCCAATAATGCTTTTGAAAAATTTACAGAATTTTTAAAGGAAGCAAGAGGAGTAAGACGACTTGGATCAGCTGCAATAGACTGTTGCTATGTCGCTGCAGGAGTATTTGATGGTTTTTGGGAGGTTACCCTAAATGCTTGGGATATTTGTGCAGGTCATCTTCTGATTGAAGAGGCTGGGGGGAAGGTGACTAATTTTTCTGATCAAGGTATTGATTATATAGCTTATGACTCTGTAGAATTTCTAGCTACTAATGGTCAAATCCATGATCAGATGATCGATATTCTGATCTCAAATTGATTCAACTAGATAATTATTTAAGCAGAACCATCTTTTTTGTTTGAGAAAAGTCACCAGAACTAATTGAATAGAAATAAATACCGGTTGAAAGATGCTCAGCATTGAATTCAACTTTGTAGCTTCCAGGATTTTGATATTTGTTTACAAGTGTAGCTACTTTTCTTCCTAATAAATCATAAACATTCACCTTCACCAATCCAGCATTTGGAATTTGGTAATTTATAATGGTACTCGGATTAAAAGGATTTGGATAATTTTGATCGAGATTAAAATTTGAGACAGTATTCTCATCACTAACACTGTATACAATATCTTGAACTTGTAAACAATCTATTACCCATCCCCAACCAACATTTGCAGAATCTGAATGCAATCTGAACCTAATTAGAATTGTATCTCTTGAATTAAACGTGTCACTCAAATCTATAACATGTTTCTTATAAAGACTTCTATACAATGTTGGTGAGTACCAGGCTTCAAGCCAGTCAGTGTATAATCTTGAATCATATCCATCTATAAGCGGTAACCAAACATTTTCCTCCTTTGAACCTTCAATAATTACAAAATCCTTGAACTCTGGCTCATCAAAATTACTTAATGAATCTCCAGGTTCAATAATTGCCACATCTGAATAAGAGAGAATAGAGACATTTTCATCAACAATTATGGGTGTTTTTAATGTATATGTAAAATCCCCGTTCAGCAAATAATCATGTTCGGTGTTTATCGCTTTATCTCTAAATCCAGGAGCACGAATAATATCAAAACCAGTACCCACAAAATCATTTTTAGGTGAATCTTCAAAATCCGAAGAATAAAAGACGGAAGCATTTGAAAATGAATATACTTCAAAACTTTTGAGATCAGAAAATGAAATTTTATCATTGGAGAATGTTTGTAGATAAACCTTCAAAATCTCCGTTGAATCAGGAATAATTGAGGAAGTTAATAGAGTATCATCAATTGCAATATTCAAAAATGTCTCATGGACTTCTTCATTTATTCTTATTTGCATTGAGTCATATTCATTGTTCAGACCCGTATGTATCGTTAATAAATCGTCTTGGTGTGAATAATTGAAATAATTTACCTTAAAAGTTGAATTGTCATACTCAACGATGTAAAATAAATCGTTATAAAGAGCGATGTCATTCCATTGACCAGCTATTCCTCTTGCCCAATCAGTAATTGCTAAACCTAGACCATCTTGATTGCTAAAGTTATCCGGTTCGTTTCCCCAGTTTTCGTATGAACTGTCAATAGGTGTTCCAAATTGGTCTCCTTGCCAGAATTTAAGTCCAATACCGTCATTGTTGCCATCCCATCTCCATGTACCCTCGATTTCTTGATCTGTTCCTCCAAGCCATAAATATGAAGCATTACCTCCATCTGGAGCCACAGTTTGTGTTTGATCAATTTCAGCAAGTAAAACATAATGATAAATTGTATCCATTTCTTCTTGAGAGTTAATTTCTGCAAGAATACCACCCATCTGATCTGCGCAAAAAGCTGCTTCAGCCCATGATTTATTCTCTTTTACAATATCATATTTAACACCGTTATAATTAAATGAATAAACATTTAAAGAGTCGTAGCATGGTTGGGCAAATATGCTAACACTAATAAACAGAAGAGCAATTAATTGGACAAATTTCATATTCATACTCCTTAAATATTTTATTTCAATTAACAACATATTGATAAATCATTTTCGATACTTCAGACATCATCTCTTTAGCCATATTCATATTTTTTACGTTCTTTGAAAGAATCACAAGAACGTATTTGGTCCCATCAGGAAGATAAATAATCCCAGAATCATGAAGTACTCCTGTAATTGATCCAGTTTTGTGTGCAACTTGTACATCATTTGGAAGTTTTTTCGGAATTACACTATTATGTGTCTGGTCAAGAAGTATATTTATCATATTCGAGTCAGCAGAGGTATTCACCGCTTTTCCTTTTGCAAGATGTTCAAAAATTATTAGAAGGTCATTTGCGCTCGTTTCATTGTTCATTCCAAGATCAAATGCTTTCATATCTTCAACACCGCGGAGTACTTTAATCTTCTTTGCTCCAAGTTTATCCATTGTTTTCATTACGTTTTTTGCATCGATCTGTTCGATTACAATATTAGTTGCTAGATTGCTGCTATTGATAATCATATCATAAACAAGTTCATAGTATGTAGCTTTTTTACCTATCCTGTCATACATTTTATCTCCAGAATCTCTGCCTATATCCATGGAGTATTCACTCCCATCAACAATACTTTTAAAAGAGTTTTTTACAACAATTGAATCATCAAGATCTATTTGCCCTTCTGCAGCTTGTTTGAATGCTTCAACCATTACTGGAGTTTTCATTGTGCTTGCCGCATGAAACATTTCATCAGCATTTATCAAAATGGTTTCTTGATTCTTGCCTATTAATTTAAATGCGAGTGCAAAATCCCCATTAACTGAATTAAACATCTCATTTATTTGTGATTCTAGTTTTGCTTTTTCGTTCATTGTGCATCCCATCGATAAGAATAAAAGAAATATGATAAAGTAGTTTGACTTTGACATGTGATAACTCAATTTAATTTACACAATTAAGTTATCTGACTTTTTACAAAAATCAAAATTTAGATTGAGTATTGGAAATTGAGTTTTTAATATTGTGGATAAAACTAATTCACCTAAAAATGGTAACAAATACCCAGTTAAACAATTTGATAAGCTTTAAAAACTCAATCAACTTAGATATGATCTAAATCGAATAATTATTCTTCAATTGTAGTGATTAAAAAATATTTTTTGGAGATTGGAATAATTAGTAAAGCAAATACTATAAGCATTGTAAATGAAATTCTGAGTCCAAAAGCATGAGCTACATATCCGATAAGTGGGGGACCGAGTAACATACCTGCCATTGCAAATGTGGCTACTAATGAAATAGCTATTCCGGGGGAATAGTTTTTTGAACTACCAGCCAGAGCTAATGTCATTGGAAAAACAGCAGCCGTACCCATACCAACAATTGAAAAACCAATTATTGCAGGCCAAAAGTATGGAAAGATTACTGCAATACTCAATCCAGCACCAACTAATACGGCACTAATCACATATATTTTAGGCATTCCAAACCTTTCGATTAGACGATCGGATGCAAATCTGGAAATTGACATAAAAATCATAAAAATAAAATAACCGATACTAAAAATTTCTACATTTACTATATCTTTAAAATAAATTCCACTCCAATCAAACATCCCACCCTCACAAGTTGCTATAAGAACAATAAGCAAACCAAGAAGGAGTAATTGTGGATCTAGTTTTCGGAAACTGATTGTCGTTCTAGATTTTGTATTATCCTTTTTTATCAAGATTTTAAAACAAAATAGAGCAGTAAGAATTCCGATGGATGTGATAATATAAAAGTGAGTTATAATATCTACATTAAAAGCTACAAATAGTGTCGTAATCCCAACTCCAGCGATACCTCCGATGCTCCAAAGTCCGTGAAAAGAACCAATTATTTTTTTACTATACAATTTCTGAACAGTAATAGACTGAGTATTTATTGAAATACTTAATATTCTGTTCGCAAATGCAAAGAGAAAAATTGATAAGCCAAATATTGCGACAGAGTTAGATAGTCCGATCATTAAAAAGAAAATGCAAAGTGTAATAAATCCCCAAAAGAGAGGAATTCTACTTTCGTATTTTTCCACAAGCCAACCAGATAATCCTAATCCAAGAAAAGAGCTGATTGGCATTAAAAATAAAAGAGAGCCCAACTCCGCTTCGTTTAAATCTAAGTTAGCTTTTATTGTTGGTATTCTGGATGTCCAACTAGAGAAAATGACGCCGGCAAGAAAAAAAAATATACTTAGTCCAACCCGATTTTTTGTTTTTATTTCCACTTTCGATAACAGTACCCCAAGGAGAGTCGATTTAGTACCATATTGAATTTTCCAATGGTGAGTATCTTGTTGAAAGATACTCACTGAGGAAATAGTAAATAAGATTAATGATTATAATCTTATATAAAATTATTTATTATTTGCCTAATGCAACAATTAAACCAGCTGAAAGACCAGCTTGAAGTATTGCTGAACCACCGCCCAAGTACAAGCCAGAACCTCCAGTTCCAATCATGAATCCACCACCAGCCCAAGTGATAGGGACCATAAATCTTCCTTCAAGACGAATACCAACTCGATCTGATAAAAATATTTTTGCTCCACCACCAAATGTTAATGAAAACAACCAATAATCCTCAAAATAATATGTTTCAGGCGTTTCATCATATGGCTGACCACTAGGTGAAAGGAGTGTGGCACCAAGTGAACCAACACCGTATAAAACAACATTATCCTTTTTCATTGCATGTCTTACAACACCAATTTGAAAATAGTTTACACTCACATCGGTTAGTTTATAAGTAGGTCCTCGAAATTCGATATAGTCTGCGCGTGTATCGGATCTGCTATAAAATAATTCGAGCTGCAATCCTTTTTGAACAGTAATATCTAGAGAACCACCATACATAGCGGCATCTCTAAGATTTAAATCGCCATAGTAACCGACTACTTTACCATTAAGCTGGTAACCGTAATATGGAGTAATTTCAAATTTTTGAGCATATATATTTGGTTGGTGAATAAAAAACGAAACTGTAAACAGAAAAACAATTTTACCCAATTTTGAAATTAATCTATAATTTGTTGTCATACTTAGATCTCCAATCTGATTTTGTAATTTTAAGTTTAATTTAATTAAAAGGTCTATTAATTACATGTGTAATTTGAATGCGGATATTCAATTCCACAAAATAGTCAATTGATTTAATCATTGAATACTCTAGTATCTCTAAAAATGAATAACTTAATTATGAGAATTACAACTTACTCTATTAATCTTTTGGTTAATTTTGCATTTTTAATATTTCTATAAGTTAGTAGAAATACAATGTATCCAATCACGAGCAATATTATTATTCTAATTAAGATATAATCAATAAGATTCTCAGCATGGATTGTGGTATTGTTTATAGAAGAGTTAATTAGCATTTCTAATTGTTCAATAGTTTCTAATCTTTGCTTATTAATTTCATTCAAAACAGCAGTTCTTTCATCTGTAATTGAAGAAAGAATAATAGCTCGTTCAATTTTAAGTTCTTCTAAAATTTGTTCTCTAAGGTCTACCAATTCTTCAAAAGAACGTACAATGCTCGAATTAATGATGTGTTCAGCTTGCTCACCTGTATCAGCTAGTCTCTCAAATGACTTTGTTATGGATGCAATATTTGATTGTAAACTATCTATTTCGCCACTCATGCGTGCTTCATTTGTTAAGTATTCCACATACCAAGAAGCAATTTTGGGTAATTGATCATAATAAATATTTAGCCGCGTTGAAAGATCACTGACTGCTGTTTCCATTGATCCAACAGATGATGCAATTGACCTCTCGTGATCAGCCATATATTTTGCTAAAACCTCAATTGTCGATTGTCTATTGAAGGTAAGGTCTTTTATTGGATTCTTTTCTACAAAATCATACAAATTTTCAGAAGATATAACTTGCAAAGAATCAGAAACAGAACTTTTTGCAATTTTGAGAATTTCATCCTCCAAGTATTCTGCTGTATTTATGGCAATTGACTGTTTTTCACCGAATAGATTTCTTCCATTTCCGTATTTAAAAAAGTTTTTCATTTGAATTGCAAATGCCCGCATATCAATTCCAGCAGCATATGGATCGATTATAAATAAAATCCGATTTGCGGCGGGAATGGAATTCATCTTCCATAAAAGGGCGTTCTGTTTTATCTGTAAGTCATCAGTATTATCCTTAATTTCATTTGCAGATGCAATCACTTCACCTGAAAACTTAATGGCGTACTCATTTAATTTTAATCTAGCTTCTTCCTGGTTCATTTCGATGTTCGAAAATTGCTTTTTCATACCAGACTCTGTTTCAACCGTTTGACATGAAAAGGAAAGACATATTATCAGTAAAATCAGAAAGATTTTTAAAATTCTGTTTCTTAATCTTCTCATTATGTTGATCCTCTGAAGAAATTGATAACTAAACAATTGACACTCAATTAAAATATTGGATTAAAAACCTTTATGCAACAAGTAGTGTAAATTATTGGAGTAATTCTCTATTGAGACGATCATCAAAATATTTTTGATGCAAATTAGTATTAACTCTTTTAATTTCAATTATTTACAGATTAATTTAATTGATAAAATGATTTGAGTTTTGTAAATTTGCAGACTATGTCAAAAACAACTATTGCTATTGATGGGCCAGCCGGTTCTGGTAAAAGTACGCTGGCTAAAATGGTGGCTGAGAGATTAGGTTTTACTTATCTCGATACTGGGGCAATGTATAGAGCAATTACGTATCTAGCCATTAAAAAAGGAATTGTTGATGACGAAGACGCAGTTGGTAAATATGTTCTTGGACTTGATGTCACACTCAATTTTGAAAATGGTACTACCAGTGTTTTTGTAAATGATACTGAAGTCACTGATTTTATCCGTACACCTGAAGTAAATGGAAAGGTTAGTGAAATTGCGGCCATGCCAGCCGTTCGAAAAGAACTAGTGAGAATGCAGAGGCAAATGGGTGAGATCGGAAATGTTGTTGCAGAAGGAAGAGATCAAACCACAATTGTATTTCCTGATGCAGATCTTAAAATTTATCTTACTGCTGATGTTGATGTGAGAACGGAAAGAAGATATAAAGAGTATTCTGAAAAGGGTATTGAGATAGATATTGAAGAAGTAAAAGAAAATTTGAAGAAGAGAGATAAGATAGATAGCAGTAGAGAAGTAGGTCCACTAATGAAAGCTGAAAATGCAATAGAAGTTGACACCTCAAAGCTAAGTGTGGATGAAGAGTTCGAAATTTTAATTGAGAACATTAAAAAAAAAATCAAAAATTTAAATTAAAGTCAGAATAAAAAATAATGTTAAACTAAACCAATCCATTTTTCCTTTTTCTCTGACTTGAAAAGTAGAATGGGTTAAAAAGTGTTATAGGAGGATAAATGTCCGAGTTAGAAAACGAGACTGTTGAACGGGAAACTGAGCAGAAGAAAAAACCTGAAGTTTCAAACCCAGCTAAGTTTATGAATGCTGAGGAGTATTCGCAAGAAGAATTAGCTGAATTAGAAAAACTTTATGAAGACTCTTTCCAAGATATTACGGAAGGTGAAATAGTTTCAGGAAAAATTGTAAGCATCAGTGACGACCATGTTGTTTTAGATGTTGGTTTCAAATCTGATGGTTCAATTCCTAAGAATGAATTTGGACCAACCGAAGAATTAAAAATTGGTGGTGAAGTTGATATCGTTATCGAAAGTGTTGAAGATGAAGATGGTAATCTTGTATTAAGTAAGAAACGCGCTGATTTCCTTAAGATTTGGGATCGAATAATGAACGCTCATGAAACTGAGGAAGTTATTCAAGGTAAAATACTTAAGCGCATTAAAGGTGGTATGGTTGTGGATATCTTGGGTCTTGAAGCATTTTTACCAGGATCACAAATTGATATTAGACCCGTAAGAGACTTTGATGCTTTCGTTGGTCAAACTATGGATTTCAGAATAGTGAAAGTTAATGTACCAACTGAAAATGTTGTGGTTTCACATAAAGTTCTTATTGAAGAAACAATTTCTGATCAAAGACAAGAGATTCTTGAAGGTCTTGAAAAAGGTCAGATTCTTGAAGGTATAGTTAAAGCGATCACCGATTTCGGTGTATTTATTGATCTTGGTGGTGTAGATGGTTTAGTTCATATTACCGACCTTAGTTGGGGTAGAATAAATCATCCAAGTGAAGTTGTTTCTCTAGATGAGAAAATTAAAGTTGTTGTTACTGATTTTGATACTGAGAAGAAAAGAATTTCTCTTAGCTTAAAACAACTTCTTGCTCATCCATGGGAAAATATTGACGAGAAATATAATATTGGTGCTAAAGTTTCTGGTCGAGTTGTTTCGCTTACAGATTACGGTGCTTTTATCGAGATCGAAAAAGGTATTGAGGGTCTAATTCACATTTCTGAGATGAGTTGGACACAGCATATAAATCATCCATCTCAATTCGTATCAATGGGACAAATTGTTGAAGCTGTTATCCTTAGTTTAGATAAGGGTGATAAGAAAATATCACTCGGTATGAAACAATTAACTCCAGATCCGTGGGATGAATTATTGAAAAAATATCCAGTTGGATCAAAACACTCAGGTATTGTTCGAAACTTAACGAACTTTGGAGTATTCATTGAACTTGAGCCAGGGATTGATGGTCTAGTTCATATTTCAGATCTTTCTTGGACTAAGAAAGTTCGTCATCCCGGTGAAGTTGTTAAGAAAGGTGAACAAATCGATGTAGTGGTACTTGCAATTGATATGGATCAAAGAAAAATATCTCTTGGTCATAAACAAATAGAAGATAATCCTTGGGATACATTTGAGAAAGAATACACTGTCGGAAAACTAATTGAGAGTAAAGTTGTTAGGATAATTGAAAAAGGTGTCTTAGTGGAATTGCCATCCGGAGTTGATGGATTTGTTCCTGGAACACTCTTATCAACTGCCAGAATTAAGAACTTATCTTTCTGCTTCCCTGTTGGTGCTGAAATTTCAGCCATTATCATAGAATTTGATAAAGAAAATAAGAAGATTGTCTTAAGTGCTCTTGCAGCGTTGAAGGATAAATCAGAAGCAGAAATTTCTGACTATATCTCTAGACACAAACTGGAAAAAGTTTCTGTTGAAGATATCCAAAATGCTGATGTCGGTAATTTTGATTCATCAGACCTTAAAATATTTGATGAGCCGGTAGACGGACCTGCTGCTCCAGCAGTCAAAGCTGCAAAAGAAGAAACTGTTGAAGAAAAAGCTAATGAACCGGTGGAAACTGAAGACAAAGTTGATGCTGAAGAAACAGAAGCTAAAGAAGAATTGGTTGAAGAGGCTGCTCCTGTAGTCGAAGAAGTTGTGGAAGAAAAAGCTAATGAACCGGTGGAAACTGAAGACAAAGTTGATGCTGAAGAAACAGAAGCTAAAGAAGAATTGGTTGAAGAGGCTGCTCCCCTTAAAGAGGAAGCTGGTGAAGAAACTACTAAAGCTGCAGAAGAAGAAACACAAGAGGTAGAAGAAACTACTGAGGAAGAAGTTGAACAAAGTGATGAAACTAAATCTTCAGAAGAAAAAGATAAGAAAGAAGATTCCAAAAAGTAATTTAGTTAACTGATTGTGACTATTTTTAGGGCTGTTTTAGTTTGCTAATTAAATTAAATTTAGCACCTATACAGCCCTTTTTAGTTTAAATGGAAGTAAAAAATTGCCATCAAAAGTAGCGTTTCATACACTAGGATGTAAACTCAATTTTTCAGAAACATCAACAATTGCTGAACAGTTTGTTGAAAAGGGTTTCGATGTTGTTGATTTTAAAAACGAAGCTGACGTTTATGTCGTAAATACTTGCACAGTAACAGAAAATGCAAACCGAGAATGTCGGCAAATTGTTCGGCGCGCACTTCGAAATAATCCAAATGCTTATGTTATCGTCACTGGATGTTATGCACAACTCAGTGCTGACGAAATTACGGAAATAGATGGCGTTGATGCTGTTCTTGGTAATAATGAAAAATTCGAAATATTTTCTCTAATTCCAAAATTTGAAAAAGATCTACCCTCTTGCGTTTATGTTTCACCCACAGATGGTCTTGAGAAGTTTAATTTTGCTCACTCCACGGAAAGCCTAGGCCGCACACGGGCATTTTTTAAGATACAAGATGGATGTGATTATAAATGTACGTTTTGTACTATTCCTTTAGCAAGAGGCAAAAGCAGAAGCACCAATCCACAAGCTGTCGTTAAAGAATTTAAACAGCTCATTGATCGCGGGTATAAAGAAATAATCCTTACGGGTGTTAATGTTGGCGATTATGGAAAAAGAATAGGTGCTGATCTCTATTCACTCTTAAAAGATCTTTTAGCTGTAGAAGGAGAATATAGAATAAGGATTAGTTCTATTGAACCAAATTTATTGACGGATGAGATTATTGATCTCTCGGCAACAAACTCTAAAATGGCAAAACATTTTCATATTCCTCTTCAAAGTGGTAGCAATAAAATGTTAAAACTAATGCAGAGACGTTACTCAGTTGAAGATTATAAACTTCTCATCAATAAACTAATTCACAAAATTGAGAATGTTGGAATTGGAGTCGATGTTATTGTCGGCTCACCGGGCGAGACTAATGAAGATTTTATGGATACTTACAATTTCATTAATACTTTACCGGTTTCCTACTTGCATGTTTTTACCTACTCCGAAAGACCTAATACAAAAGCAATTGAAATGGAAGGATCTGTTGATATTGCAGAAAGAAAAAGAAGAAATAATTTGCTCAGATCTCTTAGTGAGAAAAAACGAAATGAGTTTTATAAAACTATGATAGATAAAAAGGAAACGGTGCTTTTTGAAGAAGAAAATCAAAATGGATTTATGTTTGGATGGACCTCAAACTATGTCCGTGTAAAGCATCCGTTTGATCAGCAAGTTATAAATAACTTAACTACAAATAAAATTGAAGGATTGGATGATAATATCTGTACCATAATTCTTAACAGTAATCCAATAACAAGTGCCGTAGGTTAACAAATGAAAAAAAATATCATTCTAATATTACTTACTTGCTCAATTATCATCGGTCAGGATATGCAAACTGCAAGCATGGAGGAACTTAAAGTACAGTTTTTTCAGAATATGAAAATTGAAGATAGTAAAGAACTTCAATACAAAGATCAAAAGAAAAATACTGGTTTAGCAATGCTCTACTCTGCATTACTACCAGGAATGGGTGAATTATATGCTGGTGACTATTCTTCTGGTAAGTATTTTACAATTGCCGATGGTGTGCTCTGGGGTGGATTGATAGGAGTAAATGCTTATGCGAAAAATCAGGAAGATAATTACAAAGCTTTTGCAGTTTCTTATGGCGGAGTTAATCTGGAGGGCAAAGATGATAAGTACTACGGAGATATTGGAAACTATCTAGACATCTATCAATACAACCATAGACAAGAATTGGATAGAAATTTTGATGAAATGTATGATGCAACTACAGAATACTGGAAATGGTCAGGCCAAGACCAGAGATCGGAATACAGAGCAATGTGGAAATCGAGTGAATCAGCTTATAACAGCACTCGATTTATTGTGGGGGCATTGATACTTAATCGTATTGCAAGTATCATCAACGCAATTCGTCTCGTAAATTCTCACAATAATGAATTGAAAAAAGATCTGGGTTGGGGAGTATCGTTTGATTATAAAAACACTATCACGCATCCCGATCATATCTCGATGAATTTTATAACAACTTTCTAAATCTAACCGTAATATGAAAAATTACCGGTTGCTCATTCAGTATGATGGTACAAAGTATGCAGGCTGGCAGAGACAACCCAATGCACCATCAATTCAACAATCGATCGAAGATGCAATTCAAACGATCACTAAAGAAAAGATAAACCTAATAGGTTCAGGGAGAACTGATTCCGGAGTTCATGCTCTTGGTCAAGTAGCAAATTTTCATATCGAGAGCGATATTAATATTAGAAAATTCCAACATTCCTTGAATTCAATTCTTCCAGAAGAAATATCCATATTTAAGGTCGATGAAGCTGACAAAGATTTTCATTCCAGATTCGATGCAAAGAAAAGAAGTTATCTTTATATAATTGGCTCAGCAAAGTCACCTTTTTATAAAGATTATATTTATAATTTTCCTCCTATAGATAAACTGTCAATCCAAAAACTTAACGAAGTAAGCAATCAATTCATAGGAGAAAATGACTTCACTTCATTTTCAAAAAAGAATAGTGATACTAAAAACAAGATGTGCAATATTTCCTTATGCAGATGGCGGAGCAATAAACATTTCTATTTTTTTAGAATCGATGGCAACAGATTTTTGCATGGAATGGTCCGATCAATTGTTGGATCTATACTAGAAATTGCAGAAAATGATCAGTCGTCACTAAGAATTCAAGAAATAATTAAACTTAAAGATAGAAATCATGCTGGAAGAGCTGTTCCATCAAGTGGATTGTTTCTGTATAAAGTCACTTATTAAATATGTTGAACATTTGTTTAATAATTTTAATCAGTTATTCTTATTTTTAGTAATTGTTATTCAATCTTATATAAGGTGATTTTTTGGAAATACTGGCTGAACTACACCCGATATTAATTCATTTCCCTATTGCGTTTTTTGTACTCTACTTTTTGTTTGAATCAGCAGGAATTTTACTAGAAAAAGAGTATCTTATAAAATCAGCTCTGATCATACTAACATTAGGAGTTATCGGATCGATTGAAGCTGTATTAACCGGTAATAAAGCGGCAGAGTTATTACAGTCTCAAAATTTATTGACTGGGGAAATTAAAGAATTAACAGAAACTCATGAAACTTGGGCAACCATTACACTGTGGTTTTACTTTTTTGTACTTGGATTTAGATCATATCTTGCAGCAAAAAAGAAGTTTGTTGGTAAAATAAGATATATATTTATTGTACTTTCAGTAATCGGAGTCTTCTTTATTTACAAAACAGGGGAATACGGCGGTAAACTGGTTTTTGATCATGGTGCAGGCACAAAAATATTAAAGAAAAACGATCAATGAAATTAAATAGATTCATTCAAATATCATTTTTCCTGGTTTTTTTATCTTCCTCAAGTTATGCACAGCTTGGTCAAGCAAAAGGTCTCTTTTTCTCTCTTGGAATTGGACCTAAAATTCCAATTGGAGAATATTCAGCAACAAATGGATTAGGCATTGGGCTTGATCTAACTTTCTCCTACGCTGATAATAAAATTTTACCGTTTTTTCTTTATACCAAACTTGGATATCAACATTATCCTGCTTCAAACAATTTAATTAATTCATCAGATTATGCATCGTATATGACGAATGAATATCTGATTCTTCCGGGGTTAAGGTACTACTTTGCTCCAATGGTTGAGGATGAGATCTTACTTATGCCAATTCTTGAAGCAGGGCTTTCAATTGGTTTTTTTAACAACTCTCATGTATTTAAAATAGATTACAATAAAAATGATTATACCGAAACACTTACGAAGTTTGGCTTTCATGTTGGTGGGGGATTTTCAATGTTTCTTCTTGAAGCCACTCTAAATTATTTCTTTTTTAGAGATAATCATAGTTTATCTCTCGACCTCAGAATTCAAATTCCTGCATTTGCAAAACTATAAGGATATAGATGGAACTAAATAATATACTCTTAAAAATTGAAAATCGAATTGCGACGATAACAATTAATAGACATGAAAAACTAAATGCGTTAAACCACCAAACTCTAGTAGAATTAGATATAGCTTTTGAGCAAATTAAATCTGATGACTCAATCTCAGTGGTGATAATCACAGGTTCTGGAGAGAAAGCATTTGTTGCTGGGGCAGATATTTCTGAGTTGACAAAACTTGATAAAAAGTCAGGGAAAGAATTTTCTGAGTTTGGACAATCGGTTTTTAATAAAATAGAAGACCTTGAAAAACCCGTTATTGCTGCTGTTAATGGATTTGCACTAGGGGGTGGTTGTGAACTTGCATGTGCATGCCATATTCGGTTTGCTTCATTAAATGCAAAATTCGGGCAACCGGAAATTAACCTTGGGTTAATTCCAGGTTATGGAGGAACTCAAAGATTAGCAAGGCTAATTAATACTGGTCGTGCACTTGAGTATACATTAACTGGAGATATGATTAGCGCTGAAACTGCACGAGAAATTGGATTAGTAAATCGAGTCTACCCTAATAATGAACTGATTTCAAAAGTTGTTGAGTTCGCTGAAAAGATTATTTCAAAAGGAAGTGAGGCGATTGCAGCTTCTATGAAAAGTGTTATTAGTACGCATTATCTCTCTCAAAAAGATGGAATGACTTTAGAAGCGAAGCTATTTGGTAGCTTATGTGAAACTGACGATTTCAAAGAGGGAACAACAGCCTTTCTCGAAAAAAGAAAACCCAACTTTAAGAAGTAAAAATAATCCTTAAAAAAATGCTCAAAAAAAGAAAACTCATTTATGGTTTAATTTCATTAGTACTAATTCTAATTATATCCAATGTACTTATCGAGAAATTAAGACCTGCACCAAATATTGAAAAAGCCGAAGAATTACCTCGTCATATTATCGAGCAATTATTCATTGAAACTCTAAATGAATATGGAATTTCTAGTGAATGGGTAAGTAAAATAAAATTGAAAAAGAAATCAGATTCTTTAGAGTACAGCTATAAAATAAAGCTTCCTTTGGAAGTCTCCATAGTATCATTCATTAAAGATGTAAATTCAGTTTTTGTGGATAAGCCTGTTACTATTGAGTCAGAAGAGAGAAAAAATTACAGTAATTCTGAAATAAAAATTTACTCAAATGAATACCTGAAATTCGATGCAAATATTATTCATGATAGGAAACTAAAAAGAGAGCATTCAGAATACAGTTTTGTTGTAAAAATCGACAATGAAATTACTGAAGATCACCTACAAAAATTATCTAATCTTTATTTCGATTATATGCTGGCTTTCATCCCTTCTGAATTTAGTTCGGAATTACTCTCAAAATTTGATAGCGAGTATTTGGTTATTTTAAATGATGACATTAGTGATTCCAGGTTTATGCTCGATGAAGAATTCAGTAAGAAGAAACTTGAAAATGCTATTAAGGAGATTATCATCACTTATGGAAGAAAAACATTATACATAATTGATGAGAAAGCAAAGTTATATGATTCAAAGATATACAGTTTGATTAAAGATGAATTTGAAAAGAGAGGAATCAGAATTTATTCTTTAAGTTCACTTACTCCATTAAAAGCCGACACAAATAAGCAACTTCATTCCTTATTCAATTTTTATATCACTAGCTTGAAAGGGAAAGAAGGAAAAAACTTCTTTATTACTTATCATGATCTTTTAGAGTTGAATCCTATGATTGAAACTCAGATGAAGAGAGGTGATAAAGTTAATAAGCCAAGATTCAATCAATAATATTTCCAAAGCGATCTAATTCAGTAATACTCTTGCCCCAAATAGAATTTAATTGAGGTAGTACTGACTTTCGATTACCAACAACAAGATAAACAAGATCTTCTTTAATTATTCTCTCTTGTGCTGCTCTTAAAATATCTTGCTTCGAACAGTTTTCGATGTTATTGATATAATTATCAAAATAATTATTTTCTAAAGAAAAATGGATCATTGTGGTAAGATTATTTGCTATTTGTGAAAAAGTCTCAAACATTGATGGAAATCTTTTTACAAGGTATGATTTGGCAAAATCAATCTCCTCATCAGAAATCTGCTTTTTAATTCCAGAAATTTCATTATCAATTTCCTTAATTGCTTTGTCTGTATTTTCACTTTGCACTGATGTAGCAATCTGAAAGTGACCAATACTTTCATTATAAGAAAAGCTAGATGAAACACCATACGTAAATCCTTTATCCTCTCTAAGATTAAGGTTGAGCCGACTTGAAAACTGACCGCCCAAAATCGAGTTTAATATCAATTTTGAAAAGTAGTCAGGATCTTTTCTAGAATTAGAAATATGACCAACTCTAATCTCAGACTGAGCGGCATCATCTTTATGAATAAAATAGAGTTTTTTTGCTTTTTTTGAAGGTTGTACAAATGTAAAATTTTTAGTGAACTTATTATTCAATTTGGAAAAATGATTCTCAAGCTCAGATTCAAGTTCATCTCTTGAAATACTCCCAGCTACAATAAGATGCGAGTTTTCCAAACTGAAATAATCTTTATAAAACTCAAGAACCTCATTATTGTCAATTGATTCTACTGTTGAACTTTCTCCGATAATAGGATGAGAAAATTGAGATGAATTATAAATCTGCTTTTTGAATCCTGCTGATGCAATGTATGAGGGGTCATCATAACTTCGAACTATTTTGGTTTGAAGTTTATTTTTTTCTCTAATAAAATCATCCTCTGAAAAAAGTGGCTCAGAATAAATCTTTGAAAGTAGTTCAGTAGATTTTGAAAGTTTATCTTTCATAGAAAGCATATTCAGATGGATCAAATCACTATCAGTGGATACTCCAAATATCGATCCCAATGATTCGATTTCATTATCGAGTTCCAAAGCCGAGTATTCTCCAGCTCCTTCATCAATTAGAAGAGATGTAAGGTATGAAAGCCCCAAACCTTTTTTTTGATCGTATTTACTTCCTGCATTAGTTATAAGATTCATTTGCACAATTGGCAGATTGTTTTTCTCGACAAACGTTACCTTCAATCCACTTGCTAATATAAATTGTTGAATCCCCGGAAGTCTAAATTTTAGAGATTTATTTGGTAAGGGTGGGTGTTCTCTATTATCCATCATTTCCCACCTCCTTAGGAACGATTTGAAGTTCAACAAAGTTTTTACTCAAGTAATTTTTAAGATTTGCTTTTACATCTTCAACTCCTAAGTTCGTCATTCGTTCAAGATCAAATACAAATGAATTTGGCTCATTTAAATATGTATTATATTCGTTCAATTGGTTTGTTAACGTACTTAAATTCTGCAGAGAATAAATAAAGGATGAGGTCACGGCATTTTTAGATCTCTCTAATTCTTCACTAGTAATCCCTTCTTTCTTTATTCTAACAAGCTCCTTAAAAATTTCATTCTTTAACGTATCAAGTTCAACTCCAGGTTTTGCAGTAGCAACTATTATAAACATACCAGCCAAATTACCAGAATATTGGAAACTGGAAATATCCTGAGCGATCTGCTTTTCGAAAACCAATGTTTTGTGAAGTCTTCCATTTTTTGAGCCAGTAAGAATATCTGAAAAGACATCCAATGATGCATCATCATCACTAAATGATTTTGCGGATTGCCAAGTTAGGTACAACTTGGATAACTGTACATTATCTTCATGCACGATTTTTATATTATCTTTTAGTTTAAATTCAGGTACTTCTATCGTAGGGATATTATCACCAGCAGGAATCTCTTCAAAATATTTTTTTATAAGGCCCAGAGCTGAATCATATTCGATGTCGCCACCAACAACAAGATTAGCATTGTTTGGTGAATAGTAAGTTTTAAAAAAATCTTTAACGTCGTCAAGTTCAAAATTTTCTATATCTTTCATCCAGCCTATTGTTGGCCAGTGATAAGGATGATCTTTAGGGAATAGATTTGAGAATATTAATTCCCAAGCTAAACCGTATGGTTGATTGTCGTATCTTTGTCTTCTCTCATTCATTACAACATCTTTTTGATTGTCCAGCTTTTCTTGAGTTAAAGCATCAAGCAGAAAACCCATTCTGTCAGACTCCAACCAAAGAGCTAACTCTAACGAATTTGAGGGGACTGTTTCGTAATAATTTGTTCTGTCTATACTTGTTGAACCATTCAAATTTCCGCCGGCTTCTTCAATATATTTGAAATGCATTTCTTTGGGAACGTTCTTGGAACCTTGAAACATCATATGTTCGAACAAATGTGCAAAACCGGTTTTACCGCTTACCTCATTAGCGGAACCAACTTTGTACCATAAATTTACTGAGACAATAGGCAAGCTGTTATCTTTATAAAGAATAACTTCTAAACCGTTGGAAAGAGTATGTTTTTTATATTTTATATTCAGTATTTCGTTCATAGAAGAATTATGCTTTCATTAATTTTTTAGGAAAAATTCAATTCTCTCCAATTTTCCATCAATCTCAGGATTTGGATAGACATTAAATATCTTACAAAGTAGGGGATAGATGTCAATATTCCTTATCGTTCCGGTTTTTATATTCGAATTAAAATTTGGGCCTGCGGCGACGAAAATTCCATGCATGTACAATTCCTCTTTTATATAGCCATGATTCCCTTTGCTGCCATATTTTTTCATGCTTGAAAGCTCCCAATTGTTTACTAGAGACCAACCGATTTCCGCAACTACTATAATGGAAAAAATATTCTTATTATCTCTAAAATGGAAGTAATCTGGGATCTCTTCTTTTTTGTAAACGGTAAAATGATCTTCATTCAATTTCAATCTGTGATAAACTGAATCATAGTGTTCAGAACTTGGTTCAATCATCAATATTGGTTTTGATCCTCCAGATTTGTATTCAAGACCACTAAGTAAATTTTCAAAATTAATAATTTTTGCAGTATCAATTTCTGTCATACCATGATCGGATACAAAAACTAGATTAACACTATCTACCATCCCAATTTTATTAAGTTCTTTGTCCAAGTATCCTACGAGTGTATCTAATCTTTTAATTGATTCATTTATCTCTGGAGAGTTTGGGCCGAAATCATGTCCATAAGAATCAGTATCATGAAAGTAGAAGGAAATAAACTTTGGCCTTTCATTGTAGGGTAATTTAAGCCAATTGATAACCCCATCAATTCTATCTTTGTATGGTTCAGTGTGTTTGTAACGTTTGAAATAGGTCGGTCGTCTTTTAGGATCGTTTAATTCTGAACCAGGCCAAAAATAACTTGCTGTTATTATTCCATTATTTTCCAATGTTTCCCAAATGGGTTCACCTTTGTACCATAATGGATCTCTAACTTTGCTTGTATCTCCAATTCTGTATACCTGGCCGGTGTGAATATCTGTAAATGTATTAAATATTATTCCATGATTTTCTGGATGGATTCCTGTTACAATAGAATAATGATTTGGGAAAGTTTTTGATGGAGTAACAGGCTTCATCGATAGCGCTCTTACTCCACTATCAATAACTTTATCTAGATTTGGGGTTATTCCTCTATCAAGATAGTCCCATCTAAATCCATCAAAAGAGATTAGTAAAACATAGGGAGAAGACTGAGCAAAGGCCGATGAGAAAAATATAAAAATGAATAAAATCAGATACTTTTTCATAAAAATGAATTTGTTGTTTTTATTTTACATTCCCAAATATAAGTAAAGTTGGATTGCTTTTTTTTCGATAAAGTTTATAAATAAGCAAAAAAAAACCCCCACGAAGTGGGGGTTTTTTCACTAAATCCAATAAAGATTAGTTAAATGCAATTGCAACACCAGCATTAAATGATCTTGGTAATCCTAAGTATACTTCTGCTCTTTGAGCAGAGTGACTTGGAGCACCACTGATACCATTATATGCACTGTTATCAGTTGCATCTTGTACATAAATTGTATCAAGTATGTTGAATGCATGTGCAAATACTTGGAATGTAACTCCTGACAAGTTGAAAGGAAGATCGTAGAAGAGGTGGAAATCCAAAAGGTTGTAAGAAGGAGCTTTCCAACTTTGTCCTCTATCATCAGGATCAGTTCTTCCGGTTGGTTCAAATTGTGCATACATATTTGTATACATTTTCCAAAGTACTTGTACTGACATACCTTTAACTGGATAAACAGTTGCTCCAAGCACAAATGATGTTTGTGGTTGATCAGCAACTTTAAAGTCTTTAATATAATAAGTGAATTCTGTTTGAGTATCATTAGCATAGTCTCTATAGGTTCCTGTTACATCATCAGTATACACCCAGTTACCATAAGATACGACACCATCTAATCTAAGCAGTTGAACTGGCATGTAATTAACTTCAAGTTCAACACCCATATGACGTGCATCTAGTCCTAATAAGTTAACTAAGTTATCATTACCATCTGCATCCTGAACGCCAATAGAATTTGCTCTGTCCATCCAAGTTGTATAATAGACATTTAGATTAGTGTTAACTTTATTATCAGCAAATTTATTAATTGTTCCTACCTCAAATGATGTAAATGTTTCATTTTTAGGATCTTCTGCTACAACACCATCATAGTCATTAATAGCTTGATCAAATACAGGAACTTTACTAACATAACCAGCATTGAAATAAACACTGTTAGTACCTGTAAAACGGTAAGAAGCACCACCTTTTATTTGATATCCAGGAATGTATCCATCAGTTTCAGAATTTGAATTTGCCACCTGAACCATCATTTTGGAAGTGATCTAAATAAGTATATTTGATCATCGAATATCCTAGAGTAGCGAAAGCAGTAACTTTATCTTTTGAGTATTCACCTTGCGCATAACCGCCTAACCAGTCAACTGTGTTAGTATTATAATAATCAATTTTGCCACCGAGACCTTTTTGATTAGAAGATGCGAAATCATCACCGTCAAATTCAAAATAGCTGCCACCTAAAAGATCTCTAACTTCTCTATAGTGATCAATCTCAGCTGTTCTCCAATCCACACCAAATGAGAGTTTCCAGGTATTATTTAGTTTCCAATATAATTTCGAGATTAAACCATATGTATTTTGATCATTTCGGCTGTTTCTAAGAATACCAGTGGAACCTGTGCTTGAAGCAGCATTTTGAGCTATTGTTGCGTTATAGTCAACAATACGTGTTGGCTCTGTATCATAGTCCCAAACAACTGAACCATAAGTACCTGTACCACCACCAATACCGCCAGACCAGTATGCAGTTGTATATAAACTGACTTTTTTAGAGAATTGTGAGTACCAGTTTAGGTTAACTATTGGTTTGTGGAAGAAGTTTTCTCTTTCCATTATAAAGCCAGGATCATATCTATCTTGTGCTGAACCTTCTGCACTGAATGCAAACATTGAAGTTGTCCATTGTTTACCCTTATATGATTCATCAACTTTGCTCCAGTTTTCGTTGTACTTTCGACCATTTGGAGATTCATCTTTTGCCGCAAGATCATCTGCTGAATAACCTAATTCATCTCTTGCATATTCATGGCTGTAAGTCGCAGCATTTTGTTTATATAAGTTTTGTCCATGTCTCTGAGGAGCACCAATTGCATATAATTCTAATCTGTTAGAGTTGTTAATTTCATAACTCAATCCAGCATAATATGCCCATGCATCTGTCCAGGTTTTATTGATGAGTCCATCACCAGTCTTTTTAACAAGGTTTAAGTTGAATGCAAATTTACCCATTTTGCCAGAGTTGGCATGTAAAGTTGTTTTTAAGAATCCATCATTACCGAATTCTTGTTTTAGACCAACACCAAATTTTTGAGCAGTTGGGTCTGTAACAATATTCATAGTACCACCAATAGAAGGTGTAGCCAAGTTAACTGCACTCAAACCTCTTTGTACCTGAATAGATGAAGTTGCATCGCCAACACCATCCCAGTTTGACCAATATACCCAGCCATTTTCCATGTCGTTTACAGGTACACCATTTATCATGATGGCAATATTTCTTTGATCAAAACCACGAATGTTAATTCTTGCATCACCAGCGCCGCCACCTTGTTGTGTTGCATAAACAGAAGGAGTAGTATTCAAGATCATAGGAATGTCTCGAGAACCCAACTGAGCTTCCATTTGTTTTTTATCAATATTTGTAAATGCAACCGGTGTTTCTCTCTCTTTCGCACGATCAGCAAGTACTGTTACGTTTAGAGAGAATTGGTAATCTTTCAAGGTAAAGCTCAACTCCATATTATTTGTGAGATTTACTTGTTCCTCGATTGTTTCAAAACCGATATAGCTGCAGACCATTGTATAATTGCCTGCTTTAATTCCTGAAATTGTGTAGTTACCATCTGCATCTGTGGCAGCACCCAAAGAAGTGCCTTTAACATACACATTTGCCCCTATCAATTTTTCCCCAGATTCAGTGCTGGAGACTGTCCCAGAAACAGAATAATTCTGAGCAAGTAGTGCTGAAGTAAACATAAGCATCAGAACTACGGTTTTGTAAATTTTCATCATAAAGCATCCTTATAATTTGTTTATAAAATAAGTTAGTTAGGTTTTATTTCAAGTGTAATAATAAAGATATTGGAGGATTAAGGTCAACTGTTTTTAAACAATTAATATTAATTTAATACTTGATCGTAATCATTTTGATTTCGTATATTTAAAGCTCCCATTCAATCAAATAGAATCTGCTATCTTTTATTAAGTTTTTATAAAGAATTCTAAATAATTTTGCCATCTTTAGAAATGTTTTTCCTCTAAATAATTTGATAATATTATGACTGATTTAAATACAAAAACCAAGAATATTAAGCTCGTAATTACAGACGTTGACGGAGTTCTAACTGACGGTGGTCTATACTATACTCACGAAGGATTAGTAATGAAAAAATTCAATGTGAAAGATGGACTTGCCACTAGACGACTTAGAGAACACGGTTTTGAATGCGGTATAATTTCTACTGACGGACCGGAACTAATCGAAGTTAGGAATAAAAGATTAAAAATGGATTTTGTGATCACTGGAACTTGGGAGAAACTGGATAAACTGAAAGAACTTTGTCTAGAACGAGAAATCAGTTTTGAAAATGTTGCCTATCTTGGTGATGACATTAATGATCTTGAAATTATAAATGCAGTTGGTTTTTCTGCTTGCCCAAGTGATGCCATTTCGACAGTAAAAGAATCTGTTGATTACATTTGTAGAAGAAAGGGCGGCGATGGAGTTTTTAGAGAATTTGCTGAATTGATTATTAATACAAATGCTAGATAGTTATAAATTGTTTACTACTAGTAATTTCAAGATTCTAACTAAAAAATTGGAAATTTGAATCAGTTTTAACTCGGGGTGTAGCGCAGCCCGGTAGCGCGCTTCGTTCGGGACGAAGAGGTCGTAGGTTCAAATCCTATCACCCCGACTAAAGAAGTATTTTTCCGCTGCTTTTTCATCGTTTCAATTTCTTTCATGAATAAAAACATCATAAAAAAAAGAATAGTTCCTTACGTTTTACCTTACGTTCCAACTCCATAATTGCTGTGCTTCTAAAAACAACATAAGGTCTGTATCGGTAAGAGTCAAGCTTTGTTTTGGATAAGGCTGAGTTAGTTTTGGTGAAGCTGTTGAACTCCCACTCTAATCCATAATGAGCTCGCCAAATGACGAGCTCATAAATGACTGAGTGTTTATGATTTACCTTAATCAAATTTAGGGAATAATTTCAGATATATAATGTTCGTGGTATACTACATAAACCCAATTATCCCCTACTTTCTTGGCAACATTAGTCCAGGATTCAAGAAACATTTCATGCTCTCCACCATAAGCAAAATAATAAAATTTCTCCCACGTTGCTTTTCCTGCAGAATAAACCTCGTCGCCTAATCGAAATCGTCTAGCTTCAGTGATTGTTAATTCACGACTCTCAGTTTGGTTAATAATCCTTTCTACACGCATCTTCATAGCATCCCATCCATGCCCGGGCATTCCATTATCACGCACAAAAATAAAGTCTGGGCTATTCCAGAAACAGCTCATTACTGCATCGACGTCCCCAGCCCACATGCCATCCATTAATTTTTGCGCAAGGTCTTCAGCTGACTGCTCCCATGATTTACTTAAGCTTTGACCCTCTAAACTTTGCATATCAGATATGCTTTGAAGTGGCTGGCTGTCATTCTCACAGCTCACAAAAACTAGTGTCATTGAAAGCAATAAAATTAAAATTAGCTTGGTTTTCACTTGAGCCTCCTAGTAAATATTATTAGAGTTTATTCTTTCTCTTGGGAAGTTCATTCCTTTGAGATAGTAAGCATTTCAATAGTGTCCGCAATTTTAAAGTTATTGAAGAAGGTTATTCTAATACTCTCATTACGAATAATATCAATCCAGTCACATCTATAGGAGTATTGATGAAACTTCACCAAATTCAAATCTATTTAAAATTGTTTGCCTTTTTGAGTCTGCATTACCTTGGGAGAAGCCCAATAGATGTGCAAGAGAAAATTCTAAAAGAGTAATTCAGAATGTTTCTCTCAAGGTGAAATTATGAATTTAACTTAATAAAAGAAAAATTTATTATCAAATTAATTTGGTTGAAAGCAGCCAATAGAATACTACTCAGGATACCCTTAGACTTCGATAAAAGAGCTCTTAGGACATGTTTAGTCTAAAGGATTATTTGTTATGGTTTTTCTTTGGATTGCTGTTAAACTTGGTTAGTTTAGTAATTTATTTTTCTCTTTGCTGTGATTAATATCACAACAATAATTCTAGAATTTTGTAAATTGATAATTGTATGGATAGAACCCATCCATGCAATTGTGATGAGAAGTTTAGATGGTTCTTTTCATCTGATTTTGGGAAGCACTTAGTTGTGCTTCCCTTTTTTATTTTACTTTTTCGACAATCAATAAAAAATCGACTTTTGCTGTTGCACCCATGGGCCTAAATGTAGGTTTAACATTCGGAATTATTGTTACAACTTCACCTTCTAAATTATTAAGAAAATCTTCTAATTTAACTTGGTCCTCATTCATTTTAATTTGCAACCGATGAACCTTGTATTTCATTTTAAGTCTCCTTTCTAATTTCACCCAATTAAGAATTCTTCTCTTTTGATTTTTCTTTAGTTGAATCGTATTGCTTAATCATATACATAGATTCACAGAAAGATTTAATCTTTTCTGATGGGTGATTCTCAATAATTGTTCTCATTTCATTACAGCATGATTCATCACCAATCTGATAGAGACTCCATACTACCATTTGACAAACTTCCTCATTGTCAGATACTTTCATTTCTTTAACAAGTTCTTTGCTAACATCGTTAATCTTGTATTTACCAGCTAAATATATGCTACTCATTTTCAATCCGTAGTTATCTGATTGTATACCATTCAGAATGTTAGCCTTTGCAATATCCGGCAATTCTATAAGTTGTTCAGATTCTGTTTGTGCTAAAAGTGAATTTGAGACTAAGAAGAATGTTAATACTAATAATCCAAGTAGTCTTGGAATGTTGCGATATGATTTATTTCCAGTAGCCATTTTAAACCCCCCAGTTTTTTTTATGGTACTTATATTTAAAGACGCAAAAACCTTAAAAAAGTTTCTAAAAATAGTTTGACAGTAGCAAGTAAATTAGAAGAAGGGAATCCTCTTGGGGCTAAGTTGGAAACAGTTTGCACTCTATTTGAACAATTGAATATATTAATCGTCTAAGACTCAAGACAACAAACTTCATAAAAGTGAGATAATTATGAAATCTCTACTGATTAAGTTTTTGCTGCTTATTATATTGTTTTTGCTTTTCAACTGCACAGAAGAATCTCCTTCTACTCCACCAAAAGAACTTACTCTCCAAGAAAAACTTCAAAAAGCACTAGATGATGGTATGAAAAAATATGATGGGAAAGGCGTTTCTGTGGCCATCATGATGCAAGATGGAGAAATGTGGTCCGGGGTAAGTGGAATATCAGATGATGGTGTACCAGTAACTACTGATATGTTATTTAGTGCTGGAAGCATAACAAAAATGTTTACTGCATGTACAATACTACAATTAGTTAAAGAAGAGAAAATTAGTCTTGATGATTCACTCACAAGTGGCTCCCGCCTTATCCAAATATTGATGATGATATTACAATTAAACAGTTATTGAATCATACTAGCGGCATTTTTGATTTAGCAGAAAATTCCAATTTAATGCAATCAATTGTAAATGAGCCCAATAAAACTTTTACTATGGAAGAAGTTGTTCAAAACTATACCTTGGCACCCTACTTTGCTAAAGGAACAGATTGGCATTACTCAAGTACAGGTTATTTATTACTTAGGATGATTATAGAAAAGATTACAGATTCAGAAATCTCAACTCAATATAGAAATAGATTTTTTCAACCACTTGGAATGAATAATTCATACACAGCCCCAGAAGAAATATTTGATAATTTTGCGCAAGCGTGGTTAGACTTAGATGGTGATGGTAATTATGACAAACTTCCATTCCTTACCTCATTTTATAGCACTGCGGGAGGAGGACTGTTTTGCACTGCAACTGATTTAGTTACTTGGGCTCATTCTTTATTTTTAAGAAGAAACGTAATCTCTGAACCATTGTATAGTCAGATGATAGAATTTCACTCACCTTGCACAGGTGAATGGATGCTTGAAGGTTACGGACTTGGAGTTGAAAGATTTACTTCTGAGCTATTCAATAATCTCAATACTTGGGGGCATGGTGGTGATGCATTGGGGTATGCTGCTGCTTGCTGTTATCTCCCAGATTACAATGTTTGTTTTGCCATAATGGATAATACTCAAGAAGGTGAATCGATGTTTGTGATTAATGATTTACTTGCAATCATTCTGGAGAACAGTAATTAGTCACGTCTTTGTAGCTGTTCAACTTAGTTAGTTTAGTAAAATTCTTTTCTGATTGCAGTGATTTGCATCACAAATAATTATTTGTAATTTGTTATGTTCTTAACTGTATGGATAGAACCCATCCATGCAATGGCTAGGATGAGAAGTTAGATGTTCTTCTCTTCCGACTTTGCTTCAGAGAGTGAGATTCTCACTCTTAAGCATCCTTTGGGGAAGCACTTAGTTGTGCTTCCCTTTTTAACTAAACATTTGTAATTTCGATGTGTGACCCTCATCACAACTAGGTTTGAATTGTTAATATATATTTAGAGTGACAATACGAACAATCTTTATTAAGGTGAGAAGAACTTGGCTGGGACTTCTCACCTTTTTTATTTTACTTCATCAAAATCTGTTCGCCTGTTATTATGCTTTGCCTTACGTTGGTGGAGCAGAATTGTTAGTATCTACCAGATAATTTTAGTTATTCCATCCATGGAGGCCATGCGTCGCCGACTTCGCCTACCCAATGGGGATGATTTACTACAACTACCCATTTCCCCTTTACCTTTCTAGTAACATCAGTCCAAACTTCTTGAAACGAATTCGTCAGGAAGGCCATCAAAATCAGAACTTGGATAGCCATCGTTTCCATGTTGCCTGGCCAACAGAAAACACAAAATCCCCAAATCGAAAACGGCTAATTTCTTATTGATTTTCTAAATCGAGTTTTCCATAAGTGCAGTCATCATTTCCGATACACCTCCATAAATATTATCCCAGCCACGAACAATAACTCCATCGTTCAAGTACAAGTATCGCATCTGGGCTGTTCCAGATGCACTTCCATAAAGGCATCGATGTCCAAATCAGCCATCGCCTTCTTGTAAATTTTTCATTAAGGTCTTCAGCAGCTTGTCTGTCCCATGTTTTACTTAAACTTCGCCCCTCTAAATTTGGCATATCGGCCATACTTTGGAGTGGTTGACTTCTCATTCTCACAGCTCACAAAAACAAATGCTATTGAAATCATTAGAATTAAAATTAGCTTTGGTTTTCATTACTTCCTCCTCTTTAATAATATTATAATCTTATTACTTTTTCAAGGGATATTGATTCCCTTGAGATAGTATCTGTTTTATAAGCATCCTCTCTGTCATAAACTGTACTTCACAAGAAGAGAATGAATCTAACACTCTTGCTTTGTGATGGCTGGTAATATTCTTAAGCATTTATCTGAGTTTTGATGATATATCACCAATATTCCAATCTATTTAAATTGATTTAATGCCTTTTTAGATACAGATATTACCTTGGGAGAAGCACAACAGATATGCTGAGAGAGAAGTGCTAAGACTGTATGTCAAAACGTTTCTCTCAAGGAGGATTATAAAGGCAACTTAAGAATTAATATCAAGCTGTCAATTACTTTTAAGTTGCTAGTAGCAAGTGATTAAGAATCAACCTTTGCTTTGGATTGAGACTAAGTTAGTTTTGTGGTAGCTGTTAGAATTTAAAGATATAATAATCTATTTTTCTCTTTGCTGTGATTAATATCACAACAATAATTCTAGAATTTTGTAAATTCTATATTGTATGGGAAGAACCCTCTCATACAATTGCTAGGATGAGGAGTTAGATGTTCTTCTCTTCCGACTTTGCTTCAGAGAGTGAGTTTCTCACTCTTAAGCATCCTTTTGGGAAGCACTTAGTTGTGCTTCCCTTTTTTATTTTACTTCACTAGCACCAATTCTTATTTTCAAGACCGAAACTGTCCGATAAGCGCTAACGGGAAACAATCAAAGAGCATATTGATATACATTTACTCATGCCCTATTGCATCAATTGGATTGGCAATTGCAGCCTTAATGGTTTGAGAACTTATTGTAAGCCATGCAATGATTAATGCAATAAAACCAGCCGCCATAAATGGCATTACAGTTATATCAATTCGATAAGCAAAATCCTCCAACCAATTGCTCATGGCAATCCAAGCAAGGGGCCATGCTATTATATTGGCAAGTAAAATCCAAAGAGCAAATTCCTTAGAAAGTCGAAATACAATATTAGTGACCGAAGCGCCCAACACCTTACGTATTGCAATTTCCTTGATTCTCTGCTGAACAGTAAAAGAGGATAGTCCAAATAAACCAAGACATGCAATAAATATTGCTAATGAAGAAAATATAACAAATATTTTTAGGGTAATAGTTTCCGATTTATATAGTGCATTATAATCTTCATCAAGGAATGAATATTCAAAAGGTTTGTATGGAATAAATTTGAGCCAGGTATCTTCAATATACTTTATAGTCTCTGAGATATTATTGGGGGAAATTCTAACTGCTATATAGGTTCTTTCCCTATCATTCATACCCATCACTAGCGGCTCAATCTTTTGATGCAATGATTGGTAATGATAATCTTTAATAACTCCAATAATATTTGAGTAGTGAACTTTCTTACCTGGAAAACCAATTTGTTTACCGACATAAGGTTTTTCGTAACCCAATGCCTTTGCACTTGCTTCATTTATTACAACTGAATGGAAAGGATTAGTTACACCTCGAATAAAATAACTTCCCTCTACAAATTTTATATTCAGAGTTTCAGCAAAGTCAAAATCAGCAAAACAATAATTAATTGGATGACGCTCCTCCGAGGAAGCATTCTCAGGAACGATGTACCAGTGGAAATAATTATCACTTCCGGGAAGATGAGATGTGCCTGTTGCAGAAATAATATTCGGATTATGTTTTAATTCATTTTTAAATACATCGAGTACAGAAAAATTCCCTACTGAATCCTTTTCGGAGCCATCCGGATTTTGTCCTATAGCCCAACCCCGTTTAATAACAACAATATTATCCTTTTGAAAACCCAATCGCTTATTCTGAATATATTGCATTTGATTAAACATTATAAAGGTGGTGACAAATAGGAAAATCGAAATCATAAATTGAAATACAACAAGTATGTTTCTTAAGGAAGGTAAAGCGCTGCTATTACTAACTTTAAAAAATCCTTTCAAAACTCTAACAGGTTGGAACGAGGCTAAGAAAAATGCAGGATAACTTCCTGCAAATAATCCTGTAAGTAAACTAATCAATAGAATACTCGGTAATACATACCAGTTTTCAAAATAGCCTGCCTCCAATTGCTTTCCAGCAATATTATTAAAAGTGGGGAGTAAAATGACAATCAGTATTAAAGACAAGAGCATTGCAATGAATGTCAGCAAAATAGATTCAAAGAGAAACTGTTTTATTAGCTGACTACGATTCGAGCCAAGGACTTTTCTAATTCCTACTTCCAAACTTCTTCCTGCAGCACGTGCAGTAGAGAGGTTCATATAGTTAATGCATGCAATAACCACAATAAACAGCGCAAGCATAGAAAAAATATAAACGTACTTAATATCACTGTTTGGCTCAATCTCACCTTCAAGATGAGAATAAAGATGAATGTCAGTTAATGGTTGGAGGAAGAAACCGATTTTATCTCCCGAGGCCTCATACTCTTCAAGAGATATGCCTAATCCGCGTTGTATATCCGGAGCAACGAATTTATTAATGAGAGCAGGAAACTTTGCTTCTAGTTGTTCAGGCGATGCATTCTTTTGAAGTACGATATAGTTGTACATATAGTTATTAAGCCAGAATTGTTTCCAACTCCAATCCCACGAGGATAATGGTGATAACATTCCATAGTGAAAGTGAGAGTTTGGTTTTGGATTTTCAATTACCGCGGTTATTCTATAAGGTGTTTCATCCTCAAATGTAACAATTTGATTGATTGCCTCTGCTGTATTTTCAAAATATTTAAGTGCTACTTCCTCTGTTAGCACAAGAGTGTGGTCATCTTGCAGGGCGGTTTTAGGATTACCATGAATTATTGGGATTGAGAATACATCAAAAAAATTAGAGTCTACCCAAAAGAATCCCTTCTCATTAAAAACCTTCTCCTCATATCTGACTAGCATATTCGGAGTATAATTCATTCGGGTTGCATGCCGGACCTCAGGGTATTCTTCCAACAAAGTTTCGCTCATCATTGATGATGTGAGTGCAGAGTTCATTTCCTGTTCTCCTACAACTCCTTTTACTCCTACGCGGTATATTTGGTCTGCATTGTCAAAGTGTTTATCATAACTTAGCTCATCCATTACGAAGAGTATTATTAAAAAGCAGCAGGTAATTCCGATTGTTAAATCGGCAATATTAATGAATGTGTAACCTTTATATCGATTTAAATTCCTAAGGATGATTTTAAAGTAATTATTCCACATTATAACCACTCTAATTTATTAAATAATTGAAATGTTTTAAATTACTGTAATATTGTAAGTTCTGTTTTACTTTCAAACATTGTTTAGAATGTAAGGAAATATTTATGTGCTGTCAATCATTATTGATCGCTAACAGCAAAGGATTAGTCTGTTGCTCAGCATGCCTTGAGACTTCCATAGAAGCGCTCTAAAGTAGTTCCTTTTGCTGTCTTAATGTGATAGCTTTTTGTTTTGCATCAGATTAAAATTTACTTGTAGATTTTAATAAATCACATTTTAAGGTGAGGAGGCTTTGGCTGGGACTTCTCACCTTTTTTTAACTCTTTTTTGATGTTACTGCCGTGAATGTTGAATAAATTCTTTTCACGTCTTTGCCACTACACTTTGGGCATATAGTTTTACTTTTCATCCCATATTGACTTATTGTTCTTCTGAGAGTAAATCTGTGTCTGCATCCACTGCAAACATATTCATAGTAAGGCATGTTTAAACTTACTGATTTTAAATTTAATTATTCTCTACTTTTTTATATTCCTTATCTGCTCCTATTACTTCATCAACACCATCTTCTTAATGTATTCTCTTTAATTTAATAAGCGACTTTCACATAGTCGGTATGATGCTTACCTAATCCATCATCTACCAAAGAATCAAACTTATTCCATATAGAATCTGCACCGAAATCCCCTACGAAGCCACCGGAAGGAGGATAAATCCTATCCCTATCTTCAATACTCTCGAATGTTAAAATTATTGCATATTTGTTAGTACGAATACCTCTATCTCCTTTAGCCAAAGTTAATTTTTGCCCCTTCATGTTATCATAAATGGGAGCAAGTTCGTTCATAACAAATGTCTCAAACTCTTTCTCTTCTACACCCGGTTGTAGTGTTATATCATGAACACTAATAACTTCAGACTCTGCTACATCTTCCTTTTCAAAATTCTCCGTAAATGCCCCAATTAAAAAAATCAAAAATAGAGCAGCTACAACAAATGATAGATTCTTCATTACTTCTTTCTCCTAATTATAGTTATAGATTTATTCCCCCTACTTCATTAACACCATCTTCTTAGTCTCTACAAAATCCCCAGCACTAATTCTATAGAAGAAAATTCCACTAGTTAAGTCTGTTGCATCAAACTCTACTTCGTAATTTCCAACTGGTTGTTCTTTATTGACTAGGGTTGATACTTCTCTACCCAAAACATCAAATACTTTGATAGTTACAAAGCTTTGATTCTGTATTGAGTAACTGATTGATGTACTTGGATTAAACGGATTAGGATAATTTTGATACAGACTATAATCGTTTCTCTTGATTATGTTTTCTTTTACTTGGGTTGTTAATTCTAATGCATACACTTCGGAATATACAGTGGTAGCACCAACTCCGCATCCACCAATAACATAAAGCCATCCGTCTACAACAGCCGATTGGCAAGAAAGACCTCCACGCTCTGCTGGTAATGGGGTTCCTATTTCCCAAGTATCAGTAATAGGATCATAAATCTCTACTATATTGTAACATTGATTTTGCGGGTATTTGTCTCCACCACCAATCACATAGATCTTTCCATCAACTACTCCAGCAGTAAGTCCCCATCTTGGTGTTGGCATTGGAGATTTCGTTGTCCATGTATCGGTTGCTGGGTCATATTCTTCTACTACCGAAGTTCCCACATCAGAAACGTCGCAACCTCCGATTGCATATATCTTTCCATTTACGGCACAGCAGGCAAGCATCCACCTCTTTGTTGGCATCGAAGTCTTATATGCCCAGCTATCAGCAATGGGATCATATTCTTCTACTGTACTTTTATGTATGCCGGGCCATCCCGATGCTCCTCCAATTGCATAGATTTTACCTTTGACTGTGCATGATCCATGACCCCATCGACGTGTTAGTAATGAAGCTTTCTCTATCCAAGTGTCATTTATAGGATTATATTTTTCTACCATGCCTTTAGTGAATGGATTATATCCTCCAATTGAATAAATTTCCCCATCTACCACACTACTTGATAAATATCCCCTGTTAGTCGGCATTTTTGCCTTTCTAACCCATCTATCAGTCATCGGATCGTATTCTTCTAAGGTACTTAATGTTTGGACACCCTCAGAACCTCCAATTGCATAAATTTTTCCATCAACTGATGTAATAGAGAGAACACTCCTTGGTGTAGGCATACTTGTTTTTTGACTCCACTGTGGATACAAAAAGCTGCTTGTTAAAAAAAACAAAATAATTGAATAAACGAAATGATAACTATTTATTTTCATCTGTCCCTCCAAGTTTGATAAACTAAAATTATATCTGTTGAAACTTCACCAGCCACGAATCTATTAAAATCGATAAATGCCTTATAGATACAATATTACCTTGGGAGAAGCCCAATAGTTAGGGGAGAGAAAGTTCAATACAGCAATACAGAACGTTTCCCTCAAGGAGGATTATAAAGACAACTTAAGGAAAATTATCAGCGCTGTCAATTACTTTTAAGTTGCTAGTAGCAAGTGATTATTAAGCCCGCCAAATGGCGGGCCATATAGTATCTAATTGAGTAGTTGACCACTCACTAAATCAACTACTATTTATTTAGCGGAGTAAAGCCATCTTCTTTGTTTCTACAAAATCACCAGCCATAATCTTGTAAAAATAAACTCCGCTTGAATTGTTTTCTGCATTCCAACTAACTTCGTAGTGACCAATGGATTTTTCTTCGTTCACAATTTCAGCAACCTCTCTTCCCAATACATCAAATACTTTTAGTGAAACATAACTTTGAGAGGGGATTGAGTATTTGATTGTAGTGTTTGGGTTAAATGGGTTGGGATAATTATTTGATAGCATATAAGTAATATTTTCATTGTTATCTAGCTCAATTCCAGTTTTAGTTATGTATGTGTATACAGCTCTATTATCATTACGCCATTCAGTAGTCCACCATTGAGATAATTCTTCAATCAAATTATTATTCTCATCGTAGGTATATGTATTTATTGCAGCATCCTCCCAATTAGAATCTTTCCAGTTTTGGTGTAAGTCTTCAATCATATTATTATTGCTGTCATATATGTATGTATGTCTACTTCCATCTAGCCACTCTGAATTATGCCAATACTGATATATATCTTCAATCATATTATTATTTTCACTATACATGTATTTGTTTCTAGACATGTCTTCCCAATATGAGCCAATCCAGTATTGATATAAGAAACTAATTTTATTATTCTCAACATAGTCGTATGTATACTTACGGACATCCACCCAATTTGAACCATTCCAACTTTGAGATAATTCTTCAATCAAATTATTGTTTTCGTCATAGGCATATGCATTTATTGAATAATTCTCCCAACCAGAGCCATCCCAGAATTGATATAAATATTCAATCAAATTAATATCCTCATCATAGGTTAGACTTTGCTTTCCTACAGTTGTCCAATTAAGACTATCCATTTTCTGAGATAACGATTCAATCCAATTATTATTCTCGTCATAAGTATATTCATATCTCCATCCATCTACCCAATCAGCACCATCCCAATTTTGAGATAACGATTCAATCCAATTATTGTTCTCATCATATATACGGGTAGACTTTCTATTACCCACCCAACTAGCATCATCCCAATTTTGAGATAATAATTCAATTAAATTATCATCCCCATAATAGGTATAGCTATCCTTATTTCTATTCACAAATTCAGAACCATTCCAACTTTGCCATATATATTCTTCTAAAAGAAATCCATTATCTAGAACGGTTTTATTTACTTTTGTTTCAGATTCTCTATTTTGAAAATTGAATGATTCTAGTGGATACTTGATTTGCTCTGGTGAATTCGAACTTTGGTTTATTCTTTCTTTCAGAAAATCTCTATGATTAATTTTATCTTGTTTATCATTCTGAGATAGGACTTGTGAGCAGAGAAAAAACAAAATAACTACTAAAGCTGTTCTCATTGTTTCCTCCATCGTATTTTTGTTTTAGAAGATACCTTGGAAGAAACTCAATTGCTGTTAGAAGAGAATGTTCAGTCAATACTCAGAACGTTTCCCTCAAGGAGGAATACTATAACTTAAGGAAAGGTTTGGGTTGAATCAAATTAATTCTAGTGCTAGTGCCAAAGTTTGTTTCATATACTATATCATTTCTATCTGTTGATTCTTAGTGCTTATCATATGCGATGCTTCTAAATTAAAGACAAAGGTTTAGTGCTTAAGAATTAACCTTTGCTTTGGATTGAGGCTGAGTTAGTTTGTTTGGAGTTAGTAAACTTCCAGAACTTATAATAAATCTAGTAATAGAATTGCAATTAATAAAATTATTATTGCCCCTAAAAAGAGTAATACTAATATCACTTTTTTGTTTGTTCCGTAATCCCCGAAACATTGTATGATAAAATGATAGATTTTCACTCTCCTTGCACAGGAGAATCCATACTAGAAGGATGAGGTCTAGGGGTGGAAAATTTTTCTGCAGAGCTCTTTAACAATCTAAAGGTTTGGGGGCATGGAGGTGACGCATTAGGATACGCTGCTGCTTGCGGTTATCTTCCAGATTACAATATTTGTTTTGCTATTATGGATAATACTCAAGTTGGTGAATCAATGTTTGTGATTAATGATTTACTATCAATTATTCTTGATAACAATAGCTAGTCATCTCTTTGAGATTTTTCTTTTAGAGAGGATAAGTAGATTAACTGGTTTGATTGCTTAAGGCGGGAAGTTCCAGCCAAGTTCTACCCGCCTTAAGCAATCTCATTTAAGGCGGTTATCAAACGCTCTCTTTCTTTTTTAAGTTTTTCTTTTAAATTATGAACCGCATTTCCGGCCTTATTTTTAGCTTCATTAAGGAGCTTCTCCGCCTCATTTAAGAGATTATCAACTTTTTTCTTAGTCTCTGCGTCTATTTCTTTGGATTTTGTTTTGACTTCGTGCACTAATTGTGAAATTTTATCCTTTGATTTTACTAAATATTGGTCAACATCTTCAATAAAATCGGTTGACTTGATCTTAAAATCTCTTTGTAAATCTTTTCCAGATTTTGGTGCGAACAATAGCGTAATAATTGACCCAACCGAAGCCCCAGCTATTATTCCGAATAATATTCCTTTAGTGATACTGTTCTTTTCGTTATGCACAATAAACTCCTTTTAATTTTTAATGTTATTAAAATAATTTAATTTGTTTGTCGTCCACCAATAAAGTTTACCAAAACAATTATAATTGCAACTATAAGCAGAACGTGAACTATACCACCCCAATCGTATCCGGTGAGCAAACCTAAAAGCCACAAAACTATTAACACCGCTGCTATAGTGTATAACACAGTAACCTCATTTGATTAAAACATTATTTATATTTTTCTATGTTTATATTTATGCAGAGAAATGAAGTAATTCAATCGAGCAAAGGGATGAAAAAGGAACTACATCTTTTAGATAAGTTGGTTTAATTTTAACCGCTCATTCGATTACTCTTGACAAGATTATTGATAAGATTATTCTCAACAAAAACACCTATTCAACGTCTAATGAAGTATCCAAACCCAGAGTTATTATTCAACAATTCATATCGGGAAAACCAATGGGTAAATCAAATAATTTCTTTACGGACAAAATAAGCTTCAAAACTATTGACACATTTCGAATTACTTACTTTGTAGTATTCATATTAACATTTGTTCTAACAGAGATAGGGAGATATGTTTATAGACCATATATCTATAGCAATAACATTGGTGACTTTGGTATTGCTGATTCAATTGGTAACTCTGGAGGGATTATTGTGCAAATATTCTTTGGCTTAACTATATTAAACCCACCCAAGAGCAAAGCATTCAGACTGATTATTTTTCTAACATTTGGTTATGTTGTTTATGAAATACTTCAACCTCTCCTACCAAAAGGGACGTTTGATTGGCTTGACATATATGGTACTTTAATCGGTGGAGCGTTAGGCTCAATTATTTTTTTTATAGTTCATTTAGTTGTAAGGGATAATCGTATTATACACAGATTTTAAGTACACTTTTAAAATTTATTCTAGAATTCATGAGCTGCTCCCACAATCAACCCCACGCCCATCTTTTCACGACCTATGGGGTGCTTTTTCGTTGAGATTTTTAGTTGAAATGAATTGTGATTAACCTCACAACTAGATTTGATTGGTTAACATATATTTTGATTGACAGTACGAACAATCTATTTAAGGTGAGAAGAACTTGGCTGGGACTTCTCACCTTTTTTATTTTGCTTTAATTTAGTCGCTCTCTCTTTGTTCAGCCCCTCTAACATCCTACAAGCCTAACTATTCATATATTTTTGTTCTTTATTAATATATTCTTCAACTTCTTTATTAAAATTCCAAATTAAATCTTTTGTAGAAGTTATTACATTTTGACTTATTTCTGAATATTTTAATGCCTCTTTGACACAATTGTCCTCAAAATTGTTTTCTAAAAGAATCTTATCAATAAGTCCTAATTCTAGGCCTTTTTCTGCTTCTATTTTCTCCATGGACAGAAGTATTTTTTTTGTATATCCCAAACCAACATACTTAGGTAAAAGTAATGGAAGTAGACCACTTGGGTGTAGACCAAATTTAGTGTGAGACAAAAGGTAAGACATCTCATTAGTTACTAATCGAAAATCTGCTAATAGACTTATCCCAAAATATGGTGTTACAACCTCACCTGAAGCACAGAAAAACACTAGCTTATTTATGTTGCTCAGTCTTCGTGCATAATTAAAAAGATTATTGATTTCAATTGAGCGTTCAAGTTTCTTTTCTTGAGTTATACTTCCACTTAAATCGGAATCAAGGTTTTCTTTTCCAGTAAGCTCACTCAAGAAACTACGATAATTGTCCTCTGAGAGAGAGTCTTTTTCAAAATAGAACAAAATCGATTTAATATCTTTGGATTTTTTTTGTGCATCTGTCCACTCAAAAATCCTACTACTTGAATCAATCTTTGAAAGATTCTTAAAACCATTTTGTTTTACTTTTAGAATAGCAACAGTTTCTACTATTTTTGTCTCAACAAACTCACTTTGGATTTGATAAAAATTCGACTCATCCATTTCCCAGCCTCTTTATATTGTTCGAAATTTATTTAATATCCGATAGCTGATAGAAATTATTTTATTTTACTTCATCAACAACATCTTCTTTGTTTCTACAAAATTACCAGCATGTATTCTGTAAAAGTAAATGCCACTTGTTAATTCATAAGCGTCAAACTCTACCTCATAGTTGCCAATTGATTGCTCTTTATCAACAAGAACTTCAACTTCTCTACCCAATACATCAAATATCTTAAGTGTAACATTGCTCTGTTTGGGGATAGTGTATTCTATTGTTGTGCTTGGGTTGAAGGGATTTGGGTAGTTTTGAGCAAGTTCATATTTTGCTGGCAAACTTTTATTTTTAACATCCTCAATTGAAGTAGATGTAGAATCCCAAATATAAAATGGAGTTGCATCTACGGAGGTTATATACTTACCAGCATCTGCATGTATTCTTATTGTTAAAACTGCAGGAGGTTCAAGTAAATCTCTGTAAACTTCATTGCGTGTATAAATACCATCACCAGCAACAGCATCACCCACGCTGCCATCATCGACAAGATGTTCAGGTGCACCAAATGTTCGCAGACCTCTAAACACATAACTACCTTCCATAAATGTATCCCAATTAACATACAGAACGCTTCCTGTACTGGAAGAAACTGATGCAGTAAATGTTGAATTATTTGATCCATCGAATAGAACATAATTGGGTGAGAAGTAAATGTCTGAAATAGTTGGATGGTTTAACAAAGTATCTGGATTTATATCTAGTTTCCAGATCTGCTCTAGACTATCTCCACGGACAAGTCCATTAACAAAAAAAACTGTTTTGGCACTAGAATTAAAAACTGGAAATCTAGCTCCACGGAAAACAATTTCTGGATTTCCTTCTAACAACGTTAGATCCAATATTCTCGCACTGTCAATATCAATTATTGAAATTGGAAATGGGGAAGAACCCCCATATTCTGGGATATGGTAGGTTGCTAGCATATTTGAACCAGTTGAATCAAGTTGAAAAGTAGAAGAAGTACCAAATATTTGAGGTAGTTCAGTTTGATTATCTCCATTAAAGTCCATAACATGAACTTTTTCTGTCCAATTGCTTCCATCACGAAATGGAATAGCAACTCTTTTCCCATCTCTACTTATAGAGAATGGACCAATTCCAGTTGAACTATTAGCGTGTAGGGGACCATAATTTCGTAACAGGCTGACTGTTGAATTATTGAATACAATAGTGTGTCCTGTGTTAATATCAATGTTATGTGTAGCAAACACACCTTTAGAGCCATCATCGGATATATCCAAATAGTTAGTGAATGCAGTATTCGTATTATATTCTGCTCCATCCAATCCAAAAACATTTTGCGACATTTCCGTGTAACTAAACAATTTTGTTAATCCTGAACCACTTGAAGTAATTGAGTAAAGACCAGCTATATTAGGATCTCGACTTGTGTGAATAAATAAAATTTTGCTGCCATCGTAAGTTAATCTTGGGGGTACACGAATGTCAGGTTCATCATCTGCAAAAGGCGGTTCTCTAGGAATTAGGGTCGCGATTTCCTTTTTATTGCTTCCGTCAAAACGTGCAGTAAATATCTCGTTTATGCCGTCAGTCCACAGTATAGTTGAACCATCTCCGCTTATATCTATTAATACATCTATACATGGGCATCCACCTCTGAATGGTTCATAGTCAAAAACTTGCCTCAATTCAGTGCCATCCGCATTCATTGTATATATCATTTTAAAATTTGCTGTAAAGATAATTTTTGAACCGTCAGCACTTGTTCTAATTCTAGAGGTTACATGGATATCAGTTAAATTTGATATTTGAGTATAAGCTAATGTGTCAAGAATAGTAACAGATTGAGCAGACAAACATTCTGAAATCAGAAGTATGATATTAATAAATGCGAATATTGACTTGAGTATTGTCTTTATCAGTTTCATTTTCTACCTCACAGATAATGTTTTCATTTTGTGAAATTCTCAATATTTATGGTTATGAAAATACCTTGGGAGAAGCCCTATTGTTGGTGTAGAGAAAGTTTAACCAGGACTCAAAACGTTTCTCTCAAGGAGGAATATAAATGTAACATAAGGAAAATTATCAGTGCTGTCAATTACTTTTAAGTTGCTAGTAGCAAGGAATTAATAGTCAAGCTTTGATTAGGCTTTAGGCTAAGTATGTTTATAGCTGGGAAACCTAAAAAGTTAATAATTTGTTTCCCTTTTTGGTGTGATTTAAATCACAATAATAAAATTAGAATTTTTCATACAAATCAAAACCAAGACCTAAACCGAATCCCACTAAGAATCCATATTGAGCATTTAGTATTACTGCATTAATTATCTCATTATTTGGTGCATCAAAGATTTGAACTAGTATAATCGTTGCCAGAGCATTGAATAACCCTAAAAGAATTGACAAAGATAAAACTCTGATTGTAATAAGTGATTTTGAATAATTATCAATAAACAATTTGTACAAAACTAATGCACTGAATAAACTTGAAATAAAAAGTAAATCTCTGAGGAAGAAATTGAAAGTAATTGATTTACCTTGCACAATTATATTTACAATAAATATTAACACACCAACAAAAATCACTTCTCTTCTTTTACCATATTTCAGAACACTAAAAAACACTGCCCCGAATAACCCAAAAACAAATATCTGCGAACGTGATAATTGAAAATCGAAAATCTCTATTCCATAAATCAAAATCCCAAAGATGATACAGACCAATGTACCAAAAAGAGTATTCAACAAAACATTTCTAATTCTACTTTCCATGATGCTCTCATTTTAGGAATTAATATTTGACTTTAGGAGAACTTAATGATTGCTCAAGCTATATTCAAAGAATATTTTACTTTTATTGATTTACTGGACAAGACTTTTAGTGTGACCCTCATCACAAATAGATTTGATTTGTTACTTTATTTTTGTCATAGACATTACGAACAATTTATTAAGGTGAGAAGAACTTGGCTGGAACTTCTCACCTTTTTTATTTTACTTCATCAAGTATTCTTCTCTTTTGATTTTTCACTTTTTGAATCATATTGTTTAATCTTATTCATAGATTCATAAAAAGATTTAATCTTTTCTGATGGGTGATTCTCAATAATTGATCTCATTTCATTACAGCATGATTCATCACCAATCTGATAGAGACTCCATACTAACATTTGACAAACTTCCTCATTGTCAGATACTTTCATTTCTTTAACAAGTTCTTTACTAACATCAGTAATCTTGTATTTACCGGCTAAATAAATACTACTCATCTTTAGACCGTAATTATCTGATTGTAGACCACTCAGAATGTTAAGTGTTGCAAGTTCCGGTAACTCTAAGTTTTCCTCAGATGCAGAAGACTGTGCTAAAAATGAATTTGAAACTAAGAATAATGTTAATACAAATAGTCCAAGTAGTCTTGGAATCTTGTGATATGTTCTATTTTCGACAACCATTTTAAACCCCCCAGTTTTATTTATGGCACTCATCTATAAAGACGCATAACTTGTTAAAATGTTGCTAACAATAGTTTGACACACATTCCAAGCCCAAGATGCTTTGAGTCTTATAATTTGGAATTACACCATCACACAATTATCTTTCAGTGAGGTAAAAAAATGATTGAGTATCAATATTTTAATGGGTGTCCAAATTCTGAGAAAACTCTAATGAATTTAAAGGAACTGGTAAAAGAAGGATTTATATCAGAGCCAGATTTGTTTATAATTGATGTGCCTAATTTAGAAGTATCTGAAAGAATTAATTTTCAAGGTTCTCCAACGATTTTATTTGACAGAGTTGATATTTATTCAGAAGAAATACCAACAGATTCTAATTATACATGTCGTGTTTATGATTTTAATGGTGAGAGAACTGGTATTCTATCGAAAAAATATATCAAGAAACAAATTGAAAAATTACGCTCACCATCTTTAACAATCACAACTAAGTTTTAATGCTGCCACTTTAGTCATTTGCACCATGATAATATTTACAATGCAAAATCATTAAATATGTAATTGCCATATTGTGCGTCAAAGTTTGTAACTAATATTGGCTCAACTTCATCTTAACCATCATGCTCTTTTATTAGATTTTGGATTTTGAGAATCTTGCATAATCTGTGGGTCTGAGCATCCTCATCATACTTTATTGCTCAAAACAGTTTTAGTTTAAAATGCTGTGACTAAAATCACAAAGAGAAGAGTATTTATTCATTATTATGAAAACAGTATCGGAAAAACATTCTACCATTATTGCTTAAGGCGGGAGTTCAAAATGGACTTCTCGCCTTTTTTATTCTACTTCATCAACACCATCTTCATAGTCTCGACAAAATATCCAGCTTGCATTCTGTATAAGTAAATTCCAAGTGATTTTAGTCACTAACGCTTTACTATTGTTAATGCATTACCAGAAAATGAAAAAGTAAATACACAACCTTCATTTTCTCCTTCATTTTCTCCTTCTTGCTCACATTCAATATCATCATCAGAATTTTCACCCTCGTGTTCACTATCGGAATCCCCAACTTTTATATCTTTGAAATACTCTACACCGTTACTAACCCAATATATTCTTCCTTTTCCAACTTGTAGCTCACAGATAGCATTTTGTGATATTTCTGTTTTTTTTACACCCACTTCTATCATATTTATACTCGTTACATCTTGTGTCCAACTAACTTCCGCAGAAATTACTTGATTATCATTACTAATATCATTCACACCATCGCATGCATGAAATGAAAGGATGAATACAAGCAGTGCTAGACTTATTTTCAATACTCTCATGATTTAAGCTCCTTATGAATTATGTTCAGCTTAAACTTAGAGAATTGAATAGATTGAACAAAATTAATTAACTGTGACAGGCAAAGTAAAAATGAATTGCTTATTTCAATAGCTGAACAAAATTATAATATACAAGTAGGCGAGAAGAACTTGGCTAAGACTTCTTACTTATTTTTTATCTTTGTTATATAAATTAAAGGGACAAAATTAAAATAGGAGCATTATTAGTATGAAAATCATACAAGAGTTTAAGGAATTTGCCGTTAAGGGAAATATGTTTGATATGGCTGTTGGAGTTATTATCGGTGCCTCATTTGGTAAAATTGTATCTTCACTAGTGAATGATGTTATAATGCCATCATTTGGTTTTTTAATTGGTCGAGTAGATTTTAAAAGCTTAAAATTTATTTTTCAGGAAGAGCAAAAGGATACAACAGGTAAAATTGTGCAGCATTTAGTTGAAATAAATTACGGAATTTTTATTCAGTCACTAGTAGACTTTATCATTATAGCAGCAACAATTTTTCTGGTTATTAAGTTATTTAATACACTAAGAAGAAAAGCTGAAGACACGGAGGAGACTACAACTCCTACTCCCAAGGATATTCAGCTGCTGACAAATATAAACGATAATCTTGAACAAATATCTAAGCAATTAGAAACATCAAACTAGAATAGTTGTTAACCTGATAAAATAGCAGTAGGGAAGAGTTTAAAACTTATTCTAATAGCAACTTGAAAGTGAGAAGAACTTGGTTGGGACTTCTCACTTTTTGATAGCTAGAGGGAATTTTGGATTACCTTAATTTTTGTTTTCGTTTTCATCAATTCTTTTTTAGCTGCTTCTGGCGTAATATTCTTTTTCTTGGATAGCTTTCGAATATCTGAATATGAAAATTTGCTTTCTTTACTATTTCCTGAAATTCTATCTGTTTTCATAAATCTCTCCATTTTTAGTTACCTATTGTATTGTTATAATAAATTAGTTTCAAAACCCCAGACGCCCAAAATAACTGTATAACTCCCATTTTTTACTTCGACAAAACCATTTCTTTAAGTAGCAATTTCTGATTAAGCGTAAATATTATCTTCTTTCTAATTGTCGAAATCATCATATATGATTTTTCGCAATTCCAGCAACAAGGTTATATTCGTGTTCAGTTAACATATCTCTTAATGCATTTAAGTATTTTCCAATATTTAAGTGCTTATCAGCAACAACATCATTTCGCATTTTACTTTGTAACAATTCAATTTTGCTACCATAATCATTTAACTCGATTAAGCTGTTTTTCAAATCTAATTTATTCTGCTTAATAACATCTCTCCTTAAAATAATTTCTCAAACATTTTACTCTCCATCAATAAACTTTTTCTTTCTGACAAAAAATGCAGCTTCCATCAAATTTATTTTTGGAGTTTTTACATTTTTTTGTCTTTGCGGCATTGTGCTCTTTTTATTGTTTGTTTGCAAATCGTCATAGCTCGACCAAGGAAACATATGTTTAATTTCAAGTGCATTTGGAGAAATTGAAAATGTTTTTTCATTTTTGACTGCGAGCTTCTTTTTTTTTCCAGTATTAGCAGATTCTTTAAAGTTTTCTTTAACAATCATCGGTGTATCCTACATTTTTACTCTGTGAGGAATACCTTGGGAGAAATCAAATAGTGATGGGCGACTAAGTTCTGCTAAGATTAAAACATTTCTTTCAAGGGGGAATTACATAAACAGTATATAGAAAAGGGATGTTAATGTCAAAGTAAATAAATTGTACAAGTCACACGTTTGAAAACATGTTCTGCAATTTATACACAATTCTGACAATCATTCCCACCTCCATCATTTCACTTCCTATGGGGTGCTTTTCTTATGAGTTTATTGTTTGAAATTATTGTGATTCTTGACACAATTACATTTTTATTTTGTGTATATATTCTTGAAAAGACTTTATAGATAGGTGAGAAGAACTTGGTCGGAACTTCTCACCATTTTTCAACATAGAAATATGGTTTCAATTAAATTACTTTGAAAATTATATCAACAAGTAATTCATATTATTATCGCGGTGTACGGTATTCTAGAAATAATCGATGCATTTCTCTCATCTTCCGCGTATAAAAGTGGTTCCATGATTCTCTTGTCTTAACCAGTGCTGATGTAACATCTTGGCGTACCACACTGCCTTGCTCATTAACAGATATATTAAGATCCTTTTGGGAAGTCCCTTCGAACAGGTTCTTGTTAACAACATATTTGTTTTTTTCAGTGGATTTATTTTGGGCCGAAATGTTTATTGCTGTGATTAAAAAAAGAAAGGTGATGAGGTAAATAATGCTATGCTTCATTTTATCCTCCGATAAATTTATGCCCAACATCCATAAGTAGACATTGGGTCCGATAACATAGTGCCATTTATTAGGTTAAGAACCTAATTATATGTTTAGGGGAATATATTGTATTGACTGTGAAGAGCTTGGTTGGGGCTTCTCATCTTTTTTTTCTTCCAAGAATTATCTTTTATTACCAAGTCTTTGACTGTCCCCATAGAGCTAACAGGAAAGATAGTTTCTACTCTATTCTTTTCCAAGTCTCAGTAAACCAATCACTTTTTAAAGTCAATAAATCGCCTTCAACAGAAAATTTAATTTTTAATCCATCTCCAGGATTTCCAAATGAGTTAAACTGAATCATTTCTGTATATTCTTGACCCTCAACCGAATATGTTCCTGCTAGCGCATAATTTTCCGCTGTTGGAGAATCCTTTCCAATAACAAAAAAATGTTCCTTTGAAAAATATTTCATGGACTTAAGATTTATACCGGGACTCGGTATTATTAAAGTGCTATCCTCCATTTTCCATGCTGCTGAGACTAGTTCCCAGACCCCCTCAAGTGGCCCAGCTACAGTTTCTACTTCAGTGCAATCCTTGCATCCACCAACCAGTAAAAATAAAATCCCAATAATAATTAATAGATTTTTCATTACTGTTTTCTCCTAATTATAGCTTTATTCCCTCTACTTCATCATTGAATTATAGACATTCCGAACAATGTATTTAAGTTGAGACAAACTTGGCCCGGACTGTTAGTTATTCAGTTTAATTTAATCTCACGTTCTTTATTCCACGGCATATGCTTCAAGAATAGGGCGATACTACATTTTCCCCAAAAGACGACCATAACTGTTCCAACCATTAGAATTAGGTACGCAATAAACCGACCTTCATTCCACAATCCGAGAAGTGTATAAAGGAAATAAACCAACCTAATCTGGCTGGGAAGGGTTATGAGACTTCTCTCTTGAATCAGGAAATAAAACACTTGGACTGCACTTATTCCAATTACAATATAATACCCTGGACTCCATTCAGCCAATGCTGTAATAATAAACACTAGTGTTATCAACCAAAACCACCAACGTAAATCTTTTGGGTACATTTTCAGTTCCATATTGTCTTCTCACTTAATTCTTTTAATCTTTTCTAAAATCCAAAATAGCTGGAAGCTCCACACCCTCCTCAATTTCTAAAGGAGTGTTAACCGTTATTATGTTACCACTTACTGAATAGTCCATGGTTACTGTCTCATCATCAAAAACTAGTGTAAGCTTTCCACTCTTTGTGGACCATGTACCCGATTCAACTAGTGTTCCAGAACTATCGATTGTTGTTAGTTCCATTTTACCGTCTGCACTTGCCACTCCGGTCATCATCATTCCAGCCTCCTCCGGTGTAAGTTCCATATTTGCCAAAGGTATTGTAATTTTAATCAATGTCCAATTACCAACTAATCTTTCATCTTGAGTGGGCCCTTCCGTTGGATTATCGTCATCACTACAAGAGATAAGAAGGAAAAAAGGAATCAATATGGTAACTAAATAAAAAAGTTGCTTTGTTTTCTTCATTTTAATTCTCCTATTATTTCATCAGTACCATCTAATTATTTCTATGAATTTCAAAATAATTGGATAGAATTGATATTGTTTGATATATGGATACCTCTATGAACATATCTTTAGTTTTATTATTGGAGATAGAAGCCAATCATAAACTGGATTACCTGATGTTTTAGATCAAACCCATCCTCCTCTGGAATGTTGGATAAACCCAATGAATATCTTACATCAAAACTGAATTGACCCAAAACATATTCTCCCCCGAAAACCAATCCATAACCTGGAGAGTTTATTTCCTTTGCTTCAATATCTTCTGAATCGCTGCCAGTTAAATCTTCGTATATCCATTCATCATTCATCAAATATCTGTAGTATCCTTCAGACTCAGAAGTAGCTTTACCATTTAGGTAAATTTCTAAATAGGGACCCGTGTAAAAATTAATACTCTTTGTTAGAGCAAATACTAATTGAACAGGAATCTCAAGATAGTTTAGCGAAAGGGAACTTTCGCCTGAATAGGATAATTCATAATCAGCATTCGATTCAGATTCTGTAATCTTGTTTGTAAAACCTTTGGATGAATAAAATATTTCTGGGCGTACGAAAAACTGTTCGCTCAAATCGATCATTACAAAACCACCAATAGTAAATCCAAGTTTTAATTCTTTATCCTCAACAGCATCCCCACGAACATTTGCCAGATTTAAGCCGCCTTTAATTCCTATTTTTTGTGCGGACACATGATTCATACTTGGAGAAAGAATAAAAAGTATTACAAGTACAAAGGTAAGTTCATGTTTAGTGGTCATTTTTATTCTCTAAATAATTTGATTAAAAATTAGTTTAGAACTTAACGAATGCCGGTTTGCCAGTTTCATCCCAAAAGAGTTTATGTTTATAACTGCATATCTCTAATCTTTCTGGAATTACTTTTATAAGCACATAATCAGTTTCTGGATTTTTGTAGTATTTCTTCCATCCTTCTTTCCAATACTTTCTTTTTAGTTCTGGATCATCAACAATTTCCCCTTTGCCAGCCACTGATACATAGCTTCTTCCTCCAGTATCATAGAAAAATACCATCACTTGATTATTGTTTTTGACTTGAGATACTTTTCTACTGTTGGTGGATGTACCTAGCCAGATTACCCAATCTTCTTCTGGTGGAAAGTATGCTAATATTCTCGCCTGCGGTTTATTTTCTTTATCCACTGTGATAAACGTACATGTATTATCAGTGGTTATAATTTCTTTCGCAATACTAAGTAGGCTGCCCTTCGGTAATTCTTTAAACTTAAATCCTTCTAGTTGCCCAAGTATTACAGAAGTTAAAAAAACCAGCAGTGCAATAGTGAATCTTATTTGGAATTTCATATTTATTTCCTCCAATGAATTAAAGAAGATACCTTGGAAGAAGCCCAGTTTTTGTAGTAGAGAAAGTTCAGTCAATATTCAAAACGTTTCTCTCAAGGAGGAATATAAAGACAACTTAAGAAAAAAGGATGGTTGTATCAAATTAATTCGTTTGCTAGTAGCAAGGGAACTTTAAAACATATTCCGAAATCTATATATAGGCAAGAATAACTTGGCTGAGATTTCTTGCCTTTTTTTATATATTGCTTCATCAGCATCGTCTTCTTCGTTTCAACAAAATCTAGCGTGTATTCTGTAAAAGCATACACCACTAGTAAAGATTGAATTTAAGTTAATTGGATGGGGCTAATTTTGGGTAAATGTAAACTCCAATGGTGATCGAGCAACTGATATTGAATAGTTTTTATTATCGAAACCAACAACATAATATGGGCTTGATTCATCATCACCAAATGATGCTGTTTCGTATACTTTTATTTTGTTGAATAATTTATCGTTTACCCAAAGATGACCATGCCCTACAAAAATTCCTTTGATCTTGTTTTTATGTCTTTCTAATATTGCGTAAAATTTCGGTTCTCTATTTACTGTAATCATCCCACTTGGACCGCCCCAAATTTTAAAATGATCTGTTGTAAGAGGATGATGGAAGAAAAGAAGCGTGTGTTTTTCATCTTTTAATTCCTTTTGCAACCACTTCAATTGATCCTCATCGAAAAACCTATTCATATATCTTCCGCTCATACTGTTGAGGACAATGAATTTCCACTCTTTATGAATGAAAGAATAATATGGGTGGAACCCAGTGATATCTGTCCACATTTTATTCAATTTTTCTATTTCACCCTTATTATATGGAGCATCTGAATCACGATTACTTTCAATTTTATAATCGTGATTTCCAATAGCAAAGTAATTTGGAACATTCAATTTGCTCATTATTTCTACAAACCTTCCTAAACGGTTATAACGTTTTCCAAGACTGTCTGGATAATAATTGTCATAAAAACTTGTGGCGTTATCGCCGGTTGTTACAACAAACTCAACACCAGGATATTTTTTATCATTGATATCTTTAACCATATTTGCGAGGTGGGTATCTCTAGAAGCACTGTTCTTAATATGAATGTCTGATAAAATCAATATCTTAAAATCACCATTAGGATAAACATTGGAGAATTTACTACAGCCTACCGTCAATAAAATAAATAGAAGCAAACTAGTTAGTAAAGTATTGAAAGTTTTCATGTCAATCTCTTTTTCATCAAACCCATCTTAATCTTAACAAAACCAATAGAAACAATCTTATCTAAATATTATAAGGAATTAACAAACCCACACATTACTAATTTAAGAATTGATACTTATTCCTATCAATTGAAATTCAGGTGTTTAATATTGGATTTCATGATTTATTCTTTTTTAGTTTTCGTATCCGTCAAATACATTTGATAAAAAATACTGCACATTTGCTTAACCTGTTTGTCTTCATCAAATTCCATCGCTTTTTTAATGGCGAAAATACCCCTTTCATCACCAATTTTATAAAGTGATAATGCTGCCATTATTCGTGCCTCGGCGACCGAATCGTTACGCAATACTTTCATCAAGGGTATAACAGCTTTTTTAGATTTTCTTTCACCCAATTGATAAGCAGCACTAATTTTTAGTCCTAGATTATCAGACTCTGCACCCTGAAGATAGTTGATTTCAATATCTTCATCGGAAATTCGTGGAACCACCTTAATTGAATCTTGGGAATACGCTGATGATGATATAAGCAACATTACAACAATAGGAACAACAATATTAAACATCCTTTGCACAGATACCTCCATGTTTTTAGTTGAATTTATTATTATTTTAATCAAAACCATCAATAGTTTTTTGTCTATGACTTAAATAAGATACATATTCTTTTTTGCATTTTCAATTGTGAACAATTAAGTAGAGTCAAAAGAGATTCAATTATTGTGAGTAGGATTTTTATAATTAAAATGTTTTGCACTCACAACTTGAATTGAAGTTACCATATATATTATAGTTGTAGGTTTTACGATTTACTTATAGGGGAGAAGAACTTGGCTGGGACTTCTCACCTTTTTTATTACCTTTCATCAAAACCAATTTTATAAAAACATATAAACTTACTTTTAACTAATTCTCAACAAATTGAGGAAGTAGTTGGTTTGAGGGCAGGATTTAATCTGTTTTTCATAAGAAGTTGCTTTTTATCATAGTAACCAACTGCAAATATTTATAAATTCAATGATAAGGAATTCAAAAAAAATACCGACATGTCTTGACTTGTTGATAAAAAAACCTTAAATAGCAGATAGTTTATTCTTTTACATAGAGTTACGAGTATTTGATAAACGAAAATCTTAACTAATTTGGAGTGAGGGTTCAGTGTGAAGAAACTATATACGATTTTAACAATTTTATTTTTGGGATCAACATTTGCACAAGCTCAAGTTGCGAAAGATGCATGGGCGCTAGGTTTTGGTTTATCATTCCCAAAATTAACTTCCACCAATACATCTCATTCTATGGAAAATTTTGGTGGATTCCTCTCAGTTCAAAGAAACTTTACCGAACATTCTGGACTCAGACTGCAAGGTAATTATAATAGTTTGAAAGGGACGTGGGGACCGAATCTTAGTGAAACAACCACTACTAAATCTTTTTGGGTAGGCTTAGATTATATATATTATTTATCACCGTGCGAATCACTTTCTCCGTTCTTTACTATTGGTATAGCTGGAAATAATTATTCTCATGATAATCCTCAAAGTCCAGACCCAGATGGTGAGCACACAAGTAAATTAGAAATGCAGATTGGTGTTAGTTTTGGAGCTGAAGCATGGTTAAGTGAAAATTGGAAATTAAAACCAGAATTAGGCGTCTACTCCACCGGAACCAGTTATTTTGACGGACACTGGGGAACAGATGGTGGCGGACTTATTGGTTCAAGTACTGATGCTTTTATGAAATTTGATCTCGGTGTTGTATGGTACTTCTCAAAAGGAGAGCAATCTAAGATCTGCCAAATTTATGATGGTTTAGAACAAAAAGATATGACTGATTATGATAGAATTGAGGAGATGGTTAAGAAGCATATTCCTAAAGAAGTTGTTCGTGAAGTTGTGATTGAAAAGGAAGTAGCTGCTGAAGAAAGAATAATTCTAATGGGTGTCAATTTTAATTTTAATAGTGCTCAGTTTAAACCAGAGTCTTACCCTATTCTTTACCATGCAGCAAGAGTTATGCATGAAAATCCAGAAGTATCAGTTGAGGTTCAGGGCTATTCTGATAATATTGGATCAGAAAAGAACAATCTTAAAATGTCTCAATTAAGAGCCGATGCAGTGAAGAATTATTTAGTGGCTCGCGGAGTAGATGAAAGTAGAATTAAAAGTGTCGGTTACGGTTCAGCTAATCCAATTAGTGATAATAAAGATGCGAATGGTAGAGCTATGAACAGAAGAATTGAGTTTAAAGTTTCTAAGTAAATTTGATACAAATTGAGTTCTAAATGGGTCGAATACAATCGACCCATTTTTATTTTAAAGAAAAGTTCAAAAAAACATATCATTAGCTTTACATTAACCTTTATTAATTATATTTTTGGTAAAACAAATTCCCTTTAAATTTATCCGAGAGATAAGAAAGGTTGACCTTAAAAAATAAATATTTTTCAACAAACTAGGACCTCTTCGACCCCGAGTCAAAGAGGATTTTTTGTATATGGGAATAAAAGCAAAAATAATTGACACATTAGGATTAGACAGAACTGTAACTCGATTAGCTCATGAAATTGTAGAGCATAATAAGGGTTCTGAGAATATCGTCCTAATAGGTATGAAAACACGTGGTGAGTTTATCGCAAACCGAATTCACGAAAAGAAAGTAAAATTGAAAATCGAAAACCTGATCTAGGTATTCTTGATGTGACTCTATACCGTGATGATTTTCGTACTAGATTAAAACAACCTGAGGTTTGAGTTACAGATATTTCATTTGATATAACTGAGAAGGATATAGTCCTAGTGGATGATGTACTCTATACGGGAAGAACTGTTCGCGCTGCTCTTGATGCCATAATGGATCTTGGTAGACCAAACTCGATTCAATTTTGTGTACTAGTGGATAGAGGTCATCGCGAAATGCCAATCACGGCAGATTATGTGGGAAAAAATATTCCTACGTCAATTAATGAGGAAGTTCAAGTAAAACTATCTGAAATCGATAATGAAGATGCAGTTTATCTAGTTGAAGTAATAAATGATTAAATATAGGTTATAATTAATGGCACTATCATCAAATCACTTGCTCGGACTACAAGATGTACCTAAAGAAGATATCCAACTAATTTTGGATACTGCAACAACTTTTAGAGAGGTTTTGGATAGACCGATTAAGAAGGTCCCGACACTGCAAGGTAAAACAATAGTTAATTTGTTTTTTGAAAATTCAACACGAACGAGGCTTTCGTTTGAACTTGCTCAAAAAAGACTTTCAGCGGATACAATTAATTTTTCGAAATCCGGAAGTAGCGCAGCGAAAGGTGAATCCTTTAAAGATACTGTAAAGAATATTGAGGCTATGAAAGTTGACATGATCATTTGCAGGCACGAATCAGCTGGAGTTCCGAAATATTTAACTCAAATTTCCGATGCAAATGTTATCAATGCAGGGGATGGAAGGCATGAACATCCAACTCAGGGTTTGCTGGATATGTACTCTATCAGAGAAAAGATCGGTAAACTGGAAGGGTTGAGAATTTGTATCATTGGGGATATAAGTCACAGTCGGGTTGCTTTATCAAACATATATGGATTGCAAACAATGGGTGTAACAGTTTCTGTTTGTGGTCCAGCTACTATGATTCCTAGAGAGATCGAAAATCTAGGAGTTAAGGTTTACAACAGTATTGATAAGGCAATTGCTGAACATGACGTTCTTAACGTTTTAAGAATTCAGCTAGAAAGGGAAGCGGGGTTCTCATTCCATCAGTAAGAGAGTATCATAATTATTTTGGTATAACATCCGAGCGGATTGAAAAGAACAACCCGAATGTTTTAATAATGCACCCTGGTCCTATAAACAGAGGTGTGGAGCTATCATCAGAAGTTGCAGATGGACCTTACCAAATAATATTAAATCAAGTTACTAATGGTGTTGCAATCAGAATGGCTGTGCTATATTTACTTGGTACCAAACCAGAAGAAGCTTAAGGAGATAAAATGCAGGTTTTATTAAAAGGAGTAAGGTTAGTAAATCCAGATCAGAAGTTAGATATAAAATCAGATTTGCTAATCGAAGATGGAATAATAAAAGAAATCGGTTCAATCGAAGCAGGAAACTATAAAGAGGCAAAAGTACTTGAGCTTGAAAATAAAATTTGTGTACCAGGTTTGTATGATATGCACGTTCATCTTAGGGAACCGGGTAGGGAGGATGCAGAGACAGTGATAACAGGAAGTAATGCAGCTGCAGCAGGTGGTTTTACTGGAGTAGCATGTATGCCAAATACGTCTCCAGCAATTGATTCTGCTGAAGTAATAAAATTGATCAAAGAAAAAGCTTCCAACCATTTAGTCGATGTTGATCCGATTGGAGCCGTAACAAATGGAAGAAAAGGAGAATCACTCGCTCCTATGCTTGAACTAGCCGAAGCTGGAGCTGTTGGTTTTTCAGACGACGGAGTTGCGGTAAAGACATCTTCAATTTTAAGAAGTGCCCTAGAATATTCCTTAATGATCGGCGCACCCATAATTGAGCATTGCGAAGATGAGTCAATGGCAGGCGGCTCAATGAACGAAAGTAAAATATCAACACAGCTTGGACTTCCCTCAGTTGCAACAATAGCAGAAGACATTATTGTTAATCGAGGCATACTAATTTCTGAATACACTGGGGGCAAATTCCACGTTGCACATATGAGTTCTAAAAGATCAGTTGAGTTGGTTAGAGAAGCGAAAAAAAGAGGAATAAAAGTTACTGCTGAGGTTACACCTCACCACTTTACATTGACTGATGAGAATATTAAGACTTTTGATACGAATTTTAAAATGAATCCACCATTGCGTGAGCAAAAAGATGTTGATGCAATAATTGAAGGATTGCAGGATGGAACAATAGATTGTATTGCTAGTGACCATGCACCTCATGCAATTCAAGATAAAGAAATGGAATTTATTTACGCTCCAAACGGAATTCTGGGATTAGAAACACAACTTGGATTGACATTGACAGAACTCTACCATACTCAAAAATTGACACTCGATCAGGTTATTGAAAAGCTTTCGATCAATCCTCGAAAAGTATTAAATCTTCCTGTACCACAAATTGCTGAAGGTGAAAAAGCAAATCTTACTATATTTGATGCAGAAGATGAATGGGAAGTGGATATCAAACAATTCAAATCTAAATCAAAAAACTCTCCTTTTCATAAGAGAAAACTCAGAGGAAAATCTGTTGCAACGATAAATAATTCAAAATTATTTTATAATGACGAGTTTACTTTAATCTAAAGCTTGTTAAATAATGGCTCCACTGTTGACTATTTTTGTGAACAGTGGAGCTATCTTCAATCCTGCCAAAACAGCATAAATCACCGATTTTACAAGATTCTAATCTAAAAATTCTTACTAGTAAACTGGCATCGATATTGAAAACTCTACAGTATATTTCTAGGAGGATAAAATGAATTTATTGAAATTATTATTAATATTTGTGTTGATCATATCAACAACAGGTTGTGTTGATGAATTGTCAGTTTATTATGACACAACTCCTCCATCTACTCCAAGAAATATTAGAACATACACTGGAGACAGTCAAGTTGAGATCGAATGGAGTCCGGTTTATGACTCCGATCTTGCAGGATATGCAGTTTATTGGAGTAATTCTTTTGATGGAAAGTACACACTAATTGGAACAACAAAAGATACTTATATTATGGATTATGGTGCATCTAATGGAATTACAACCTACTATGCTGTTGCTGCATATGACTATGATGGAAATGAAAGCGAATTGAGTTATGACGTTGCTTATGATACCCCCCGTCCAGAAGGTTTTGGAAACAGAATTTATGACTTTTGGTATTTCCCAGAAATTGCGGGTTATAACTTTGCAGCATATCAGATAACTTCATTTGATTCCGATTATACTGACTTTTTCTTTGAGAACGACGATGGATACTTTTATATAAATGTTTGGGAAGATACTGACCTTCAAGATATGGGATGGACTAATAGTATTTACGAAATTTCGTCAGCTCCTTTAGAGGGTTGGATTGAGCAAAATCCAGGAGCAAATGTAAAATATGCAAGAGCATATCCCGGTCATACTTATATTGTTTGGACGTGGGATAACCATTTTGCAAAGATAAGAATTCAAAGCATAAATGAAAACAGAATGATCTTTGATTGGGCATATCAAGTTGCTGAAGGTAACATAGAGTTGAAGATAAATCGAAATAGTGCAGAGAGAATGAGTATACCTCCAAAAGTATTAAAGTAAATTAAATCTGGTGGAAACTGAAAAGTCAAGATTTTATACAATCATTTTATGATGTTGGTAATAGGTAAACTATGTTTTTTAATCTCTTTTAATTATTTTAAGAAAAACAATTCCAGTAAAATGATTCGTAAAAATTATAGAAAATTTCTGTCTTTTATCTTCGTGGGACTACTCATAAGTACCTGCATTTTAGCAAATAATACTGAAGACAAATTACAGGACGAGGAAATTTTAAATATCTTCTTAAAATTCGAAAATGGAATGAGTACGGGTGCGGTAAAAGAATTTTCATCATATTTTAGTTTTGAAACATACATAAGTTTAGAGTCTGGAGTTTCATCGTATTTTGGCAGTGACCAATCATATTATATCCTCAAAGAATTCCTTTCCAATTACAAACCCATCCGTTTTAAATTTATCAGAGTCGATGAATCAGCAGAAATGCCTTTTGCGGTTGGACAATTTTCTTATTCACTAAATGGTATGAGAGGAACTTCTCAAGTATTCGTGTCATTGAAAAGTGATGGCTCGCAGTGGAAGATATCTCAAATCACTATCAATTAATTTTGCAAATGCTTAACTGGATCAGAAACCAAAACAAATATTTTTTACTATTTCTTAGCACTGTCATTTTGCTTCTTTTTGTTGGTTTAGCGGCACCTCTGTTATCAAGCTTCTTGGAAAGTGATAAAGATCTTAATTTTGAGGAAAAATTTGATGGAATTAAGGAAGAAACTCAAAATGATATCTCAAATATTGAGAGAAAGCTTATTCAAAGTTTAGCATTACTAAAAGATTTTTTTGATGAATCAACTACAAGAACTGAATTGATTGATCTAATTTCTGGTGAAGATTTTGAGACAATTGGAGTTGGTATTTATGATGAGTCTCAAAATATTATTGCTTGGAATGACCTACATTCCTTAAAAATTAACGAGTTTAAAAATCTGATTAGTAATCAAATTGAGAGAGAGAGTTTCTTCTGGAACTCACCTCTTATTTCTTGGCTTTCGATCTTTGAAAAATCGAATGAATATATAATATATTTATCAATACCATTAGAGAAACATTATAAAATCAGAAACGAGCATTTTTCCCCGCTAAATCTTTCTCACGATCTTAGTATCAGATCTAATTCAGAATTAAAAATAATTTATAACATCAACGGTTTTCTGGAAAATAAAGAAAAGCCTAAATTTTTATTCCCAATTAAAAATGCAAAAAGTAATGTAATTGGATATACGCATGTAAAAAGCATAAATGTTAATGAGTATCTTGAAAAATTTGAAAATTTGGTATTTACTATCCAGTCTGCTTTAGCTTTTGCTTCTTTTATCTTTCTTGGTTTGTGGCTTTTTACATTTCTAATTGATACAAAATACGTTTTGATAAAAACGTTCTTGGCCGCTATTTATATCGTCGGGATTAGGGTTTTAGTATTCATTTTCGATATACCAAATAAAGTGGGATTTTCTGAGATCAACAATCCAATTTATTTTTCATCAAAATTTGCTTATGGTATTGTGAGTTCGCCTACTGAACTGTTCCTCACTATCTTATCTATCATTCTTATTCTCTTCTTCTTTTATCGGTATTTACTTCAAACAAAGAAAGCAAATAATAGCAAAAGTTACTCTAATGTTTATCGTCTATTAGTAATTCTCACGATTAGCTTAGTATTCTTTATAGTTCTTAGAATGTTTGGAGCAACAATAAGGAGTGTAGTATTCGATTCATCAATATTATATTTCAAAGACACAGTGATTTTTGCTGACCTACCGACAACATTTATGTTCTTAAATATTTTGCTAGTTGGTATAGGTTTTGTTCTTCTCGCAATCATACCAGTAATTATTCTTCTAAGAGTTTTGGATGGGGCATCTGCCAAGTCTAATTATAAAATCGTTGTTGAAGCAATACTTTTCCTCCAACTATTTGGATTTGTTTTTGATTTTATTCAACCCAATCCTCAGACTAGTTGGTTTGTTCGAGTAATATTTGTAATTATTGTTCCTTTGATTGCTTTCTTTATTGATTTTACAAAGGCTAGTAAATATTCAATCATAATTGCTCTCCTTTTTTCAGGATCATTCTTATCAATTTCCTTGCTCAGCTATTTTAATTTTCAACAAGAAAAACGATCTATGAAAATAATCGCCACCGATATGTCTAGATCCAGTTTAAGCCTTCTAGATTTTTATGCCGATGAAATTATTTACAAGATACTCGATGATGATGACTTTAAAAAGCGGTTGCTTTCAGAAAATACTAATTTCGATTCTGAGGCCTTCGTTCTCTGGAGCAACAGTGCACTTTCCCGAGATGCGAAAAAGTCTATTTTGAATATTGTTTCTCCAAATAAAGATCTATTAGGAAGTTTCAATTATGAATTTGATGAACCATTTATTTGGGATTGGAACAATGGGGGCAATAAAATAGGTATTCAGAAAGTTTATCAGGATATAGAGAACTCTGAAAATAAAATCATCAGAGTTATCGCACCAATTGAATACAAAAATAGAACGATTGGATTTATTGAGATCTCAATTCTATACGACGTTTATAGTTTTGGTTTTGAAAAAACTGAGCGATTTTTGAGCTCCTCAAATATCATTTCTAATCTTTCAATTAATCCTAATTTTTTGAAGATTTTCAAATTCAGAAATGGTGCATTGGTAAATTATTTTACAGATGTATTGCTCTCTGATCCTGAAATTGAAAATCTGTTAAATAATGATTTTAGTGAATCAAATGAAGTCTGGATAACGACAAAGTTAAACGAAGAATATCATACAGTTTACCTTGGTCTTACCCATCATAGTAATAGTGAGGAATTAATCGTTGTTGGATTAAGAGATAAAGACCTCACTTGGAATCTTTATAACTTTTTTAAGGTATTTTTCATCCACAGTATTTTGATCTTTATAATTCTATTAGTCATTGCAATTTTAAATATCCGCAAACTTATAGAGGCTTCTATAAGTTTTAGAATGAAAATTTTGCTTTCGTTGATAGTTGTTTCGGTTCTACCGATAGTTTTATTAGCAGTCTATTTTAAAGATATTACAGTTGAAAAAAATAGTGATGCTGTTTACTACAAACTCGGCAAACGTGCTGACAGTGTTGATGAGTATCTTAACAACTATTTTTATAATTCTACGCTTTCTGAAGAAGCGATTTTTGATAAAGCAGTTAGTGATCTTGGAGTACATTTTTCAATTTTTAATGATGAAGAATTATTATACAGCTCAGAGGGAGTTTACTACAATGCTGGATTGTTGCCAACGCTTTTGAATGCTGAAGTTTTTAATAATTTCTTTTATAAAGGTGAGAACGAATATGTAGTAAAAGAGAAGTTTGAAAATTTTTCCTTTAATTCATTTTATTCCAAAATAGAATTTGGTAATAGGAGTTATATTATCAGTGTTAATGATGCTTTTAATAAGATACAATTGCCGATGACAGGAACTGAATTAAATATATTTCTTTTCGGAACATACTCATTGGCGATACTATTAATAATTCTTTTGAGTACGATTCTTGCAAATCAAATTTCTGCACCGATAGAGCAAATGACAAAGGCAACAAAATCGGTAGGGGGCGGTGATCTAGAAATTCAAATTAAAAATTCAAGCAAAGGAGAAATCAAAGAGTTAATTGATGGCTTCAATAACATGGTTAAAGAATTGAAAAGGAATCAACAGGAGTTAGCTGAAGTAGAACGTGAATCTGCTTGGAAAGAAATGGCGAAACAGGTTGCTCACGAGATTAAGAATCCTTTGACACCAATGAAACTCTCTGTTCAACATTTGATTTCGACTTATAAGGATAAATCTAACAAATTTGATGAAATATTTTCAAAAGTCACCTCGACCTTGATAACACAAATTGATAATCTGACAAGTATCGCTTCTGAATTTTCCAGCTTCGCAAAGATGCCTTCAATCAAATTAACTGACTTTGACCTGATAAATCTTTGTAAAGAAACTGCCGATCTTTTTATTGAAGAGGATTGTGAAATTAATTTTCAATCAGAAATAAACGAACTTATGGTGCATAGTGACAATGAACAATTTCAGAGAATGATTATAAATCTCATCAGAAATTCAATTCAGGCAGAAGCTTCAAGGATTGATATATCAGTTGCAAATATTGATAAGACAATTGAAATAGGAGTTAAGGATAATGGAAAGGGAATCGATGAAAAAATTATCGGAAGAATTTTTGAGGAAAATGTGACAACTAAAATTGAGGGAATGGGTTTAGGGCTAACGCTGGCAAAACGATTTCTTGATATGACAAACGGTACGATTTATATAAAAGATACTTCAACCGAAGGAACAGAAGTTATAATAAATGTACCAATGAGCTAACATGCCTAACTTAACTCCTTATCAACTTGAAGCTCTAGATCACTCTAAGCATATTTCACTGACTGCTAATGCTGGCTCGGGTAAAACTTTCGTGCTCGCAAGAAGGTTTCTATCAATACTAATTGAAGAGAATATATCACTTAGCAATGTTGTTGCTATTACATTCACTGAAAAAGCAGCTGCAGAACTTTACAAAAAAATTGCAACAGAACTTGAGAGTAGAATAAATACTAGTATTGTAAAATCTGAAAGATCTAAGCTTAACAGTATTAGAAGACAATTAGTATCCGCTAAAATCTCAACAATACATTCTTTTTGTGCAGACCTCTTAAAAGAATTTTCGCCAGAAGCAGGAATAGATGCAAACTTCACTCCAATAGATAAGAATCGATCAGATGAACTCATCACGACCACGATCGAAGAGTTGACCAGTGAAATTATCAAATCTAAAAATGAATTTTGGGAAGATTACAAAAAATCGATCAGACTTTTCGGATCGAAAGATATCGTTTCAAAGCACCTGAAAAAAATGATTGATAATAGAAGTACTTTACTAAAATTATCCGAATCATTGTATGACAAAAAGAGCAAGAATATCGCTAATTATATCAGTGAAACATTTGTTGAATATTTTGAAAAAATCTTTAAGGATAGAATTGAACTAATCATTATAGAAGTAAAATCAATTAATGATGCAATACTGAACGCTGATAAAAATTCAGAGATCGCAGCTGATGTTGAGGAACTTCTTAGTAAATCAAATTCATCAGATATTTATTCTTCTATCATCAAATTAAATGAAATTCTTGGCTCAATCCTCACAAACGAAAAAATTAGAACAAGAAAATATCTGAGTAAAAATCTAAGAGAAGAGTTTTCGGTTTCAGTAGAATCCATTGAGAGTTATGCAGAAGAATTTAAACCTTTTGATTTTTCAGAGGACTATGAAGAATCCCACAAAGAACTAGCAATAATAGGGATGTCTCTATTTTCTCTTTGGTTCGAAGTACTCGAAAAATATGAGGAGAAAAAGAGACAGTTCGGATATCTTGATTTCGAAGACCTTCTGCTTGTAACACAAGAGTTATTAAAAAGCAAGGAAGTTCTTCATGCTCTTTCAGAGAGATATAAATACTTTATGATAGATGAGTACCAAGATACTAACGAGACACAGTATAATATATTTATCCCGATTTTAGATTATTTAAGACGTGGAAACCTTTTCGTTGTTGGTGATGAGAAGCAAAGCATTTATATGTTTCGAGGTGCCGATCTCGAAATATTTAACAAAACGAAAAAGGATATTCAACAATCGGCTGATGAACAAAGCTTACTGAAACTTCCTCACAGTTTTAGACTTTCTCCTGAACTAACCCTATTAACAAATAGAATATTTTCTCAATTATTTATTAATCCTAATAGCATATTCAACGAGGTTGAATATGATGAACTTGTCTGTGCTCGCAAAGATTCTGAAAATAGCAAAGTAGAATTTCTAATATCAGAAATAGGTGATGAGAATAGTTCTGAAGAAAGTGAAATGATTGCAAAAAAAATTCTTGAAATAACTAGCGATAAATCAACTGACTTCAAAGATATCGCAATTCTCTCCAGAAAACGAAAATCATTTTCGAAGATCGAAGAATCACTCATTAATTACAAAATACCCTATTTAATCTATGGTGGAAAAGGTTTTTATCAACGGCAAGAGATTTATGATCTGCATAATTACCTTTCTTTTTTAGTAAATCCAAGCAATGATGCAGCATTAATTGGCATACTTAGATCACCATTCTTTTGTTTATCAGATTTAGAGTTATATAATATTTCGAATGTTGATGCCCAAGTATACTTCGAAAAATTAAAAGAAAAATCACTTAGAGATTCTAAATTGACCAAAATATGTGATCTTCTTAAGACTCACATACAACTATCAAAATCATTGCAGATATCTCTTCTGATTCACCAAATACTAATAGATACTGGTTACTGGGCAATTGTATCCTCCAAGACCAACAGTGAACAGTATATTTCGAATATTGAAAAACTAATTACTTCTGCAAATAATTTTGAATCTCAAGGATTGAAAACACTATTCGATTTTGTGAATTATCTTGAAGATGCGATTAATTCTGCTGAGGACGAAAGCCAGGCTTCACTTCTATCAAATGAAAATGCAGTTAAACTAATGACAATCCATGCATCCAAGGGTTTGGAATTTCCAACAGTATTCTTAGTTGATATGAATAGTAGGGGGATGGACGATCGAGTAAAATCAAAAGACCTAGCAATTGATAAAAATTTTGGACTCCTTACCAAAACACAAAGCCATGGGAATTATTTTGACGAATATGTCTCACCACCAATTGTCTGTATGTATAATTATATCTCACAGAAGAAAGCACTGGCAGAATTAAAACGTTTACTATATGTCGGGGTGACACGAGCCCAAAATTCTCTATACATTTCTTCAGAAATTAAGCGTAAGAAGAATGGAGACTTCACCCCTGAGAAAACTTCACTTCTCGCCTTACTTATGGAGGGTCTTCGTCTAGATGATCTTGGTGATGATTTCCGTATTGAAGGAAATGTAAGATTCATGATGGAGGAGGATGGCAAGTATTTGACAAAAAATGAAAATATATCTTTGCCGATATCTCTAAAAAAGGAAATTGGTCTTGAATCCGGAAAAATTGAAAAGGAATCAAATATTTCTCCAGAAGATGTTGTAATCTCTTCGAAAAGAATTGATGATACAATTAAGAACGAAATAATTTCTGCAACAAAAATCGCAGTTTTTAATCAATGCCCATTTAAGTACTATCTCATTTACGAAATTGGATTTTCTGGATTGCATTCACTCACAAGCACTCAACCAATTACTGACCTTTCTCGCGAAGATTCTGATGAAATAGCTGCAAACGTTAAAGGTACAATAGTTCATAAAATACTTGAAGAAGAAACATCAATTGATCAACTGCGGATTAGGATATCTCAACTACTAGAAAAGTTTGACAATAATTTGAGTGAGGACGAGAGAAGGAAAAGCTCCGACACAATTTATAAACTGTTATCGAATTATTATAGTTCTCAGATTTATAAGGAGATTCAAAATTATTCTAAATACGAGAATGAGTTTGAAATATACTCTAAAGTCGATGATTATTTCATCTTTGGAATTATTGATAAAGTAATTTTTGATGGGAAAAAAGTAAGAATCTACGACTACAAAACAGATAGCCTTGTAAGCTCATCCATTGAAACTAAAATGGAGAACTATAAATCACAATTAACATTTTACGCACTGCTGATAAAAAAGTTGTATGATGATGTTGAGGAAATTGAGTGTAACCTGATCGTCTTAGAAGATTTGAATCAAGTTCCAAAGTTTAGTTTATCAAAGGATGAGATGCAAAATATTGAAAAGAGACTTAAAAAAATCATAATTAATATTCGAAACGAACAATTCACAAAAAACACTTCTCATTGTAAAAGTTGTTATTTTTCCGATTCGAAAAATCAATGTGTTGCTGAAAATCTTATCAAAACAAAATAAATAGTGGAGTAAAATTTGAAAAATCAGTTTTCATCTGGTGAAAATCTGGGCGGATTAAGAAATAGAAACGAAATTGATGATAAATTTAAGTGGAACTTAAAAGATATTTTAAAAATGATGAAGTATGGGAAGAAAGCTTTGCAAGTTTAGGGCAGAGAGCTAATAAACTTCCTGAGTTCAAAGGGACGCTTCATGGATCAGCAAAGAGCCTTCTTGCTTGTCTAAAGTATGATGAAGAGATAGGAATGATTCTTGACAAACTCCATCTATATTCAATGCTTTCAAAAGATCTTGATCTTGGAAATGAAAAGTATCAGGGTATGTATGATAGATTAATTGTTCTTGCATCCAAAATTTCTGCACTTTCTGCTTTTATCAAACCGGAGATTCTTCAGATCTCTGAAGATAAGATAAATTCTTTCATCGAAAGCGAAGAAGGATTAAAGGTATATCGACATTTACTGGATGATCTTCTTAGAACAAAGAAACATACACTTTCAGAAGCTGAAGAAATTATACTGGCAAACGCTTCTCCTGCACTTCAAACTTCCTACAATACATTTGGTTTGCTTAATAATGCTGATCTAAAGTTCCCAAAAATTGAGGACGAGAATGGGGCTGAGCAAGAAATCTCCCACGCGCGTTATACTGCGGCAATGTATTCTTTAGACAGAGATTATAGAAAGAGGTTCTATAAGAACTACTATAAACCTTTTTTAGAATACAAAAATACGTTTGGATCACTATTTAATGGTAACTTAAAATCTGATCTATTTCTATCAAAAACGCGAAAGTATAATTCAACTAGAGCACTTGCCCTGGATGCAAACAATATTCCACTATCGGTTTATGATAATCTTGTAAATTCAGTCAATGATAGACTCGCTCCACTGCATCGTTGGGCGGAATTAAAAAAGAGATATCTTGATATTGGTGAATTTCATGCGTATGATGCCTACGTTACCTTGTTTCCTTCAGTGAAGAAAAAATATTCTTATGAAGATGGAGTGAAGATCGTTTTAGAATCTCTTAAACCTTTAGGCGATCAATACATCTTGGATGTTAGACATGCATTCAATAATAGATGGATAGATGTCTACGAGACAAAGGGAAAGAGAAGCGGCGCTTACTCCTCTGGGACAACATTTGGAGTGCACCCTTATGTCCTGCTCAATTGGAGTGATGAATTAAATGATGTATTTACTCTCACTCACGAGATGGGCCACAATATGCATTCATTTTATACTGGTCAGACTCAACCGTATCCTTATGCAAACTATTCAATATTCGTTGCAGAAGTAGCATCAACGCTAAATGAAGCATTGCTTCTAGAACATTTGATTGAGAAAAGTGAATCAAAAGAAGAAAAGCTATTTTTGATTGAAAAGCATATCAATAACATCGTTACAACATTCTATCGTCAAACATTATTCGCCGAATTTGAGCAAGCAGTTCACGAGTTAAATCAAAGTGGCGAAGCTTTGACTCCAGATATTCTTTCGAAGATGTATGGAGAAATGCATATGAAATATTGGGGTAATGCAATGACCTTGGATGAAGAAGAAACTTACACTTGGGCAAGAGTTCCGCATTTTTATTATAACTTCTATGTCTACCAATATGCAACAAGTTTTGCTGCTTCAGAAGCACTCTCGTTAAAAATCAAGGAAGAAGGGAATTCAGTGGTAGAAAAATATCTCTCTTTCCTAAAGGCCGGTAGTTCTGATTATCCAATAAACGTTCTAACTAAGACCGGTGTTGATATGACTACCCAAGAACCAATAATTGCAGTAACAGAAAAATTGAATACACTTTTAAATGATCTCGAAGAATTGATATAGGAAGAGAAAATACGATGAAAATTTACAATAAAGAAGATCTGAATAATTATGACCTTGCTCTTACATACGATGATATTAGCCTTGTCCCGACAGAAGTTTCAGAAATTCGAAGCAGAATGGATGTTTCAACAATTACTCAGTTCATGGAGGAAGAATTGAACGTTCCTGTAATTTCAAGCCCTATGGATTCTGTAACTGGCTTAGAAATGGCTCAAGAACTAACCAACCTTGGGTGTATTGGTGTTCTAAATAGATTTAACTCTACATTGGAGGATATAATTTCATATCCTGAAAACTTAAAGGATGTAAAAGCAGTATCAATAGCTCTAAATACAGATGAAAGCATTATTGAAAAACTTGCTGACCAGAAATTGATTATATGCATTGATACTGCAAATGCAAATAACATTGCAGTCTTAAAAAAATGTGAGGAGATTAAATCACGTTACAAAGTGAGAGTTATGGTTGGAAATATTGCTCATGGAGAAACACTTAAGCAACTTGTAAATGCTGGAGCTGATTCTGTGAGGATTGGAATTGGAGGGGGAAGCGTCTGTACGACATCAATCCAGACTGGAATTGGTCTTGGTCAAGTATCCTCAATGCTTGATGTGTACTTTCAACGAGAAAAACAAAATCTAGATATTGCACTAATTGCAGATGGAGGGATTAAAAGTCCTGGAGATGTTTCTAAGGCTATTGCCCTTGGAGCTGATGCAGTAATGCTTGGACGTGTACTTGCGGGAACAAGAGAAACACCTGGAGAAGTTATAAAATACCAAGACCAATTATGGAAAAAGTACAGAGGCTCAGCTTCGTTTGGTGTAAAGATGAAGAATGAATTTATAGAAGGGGAAGAAACAATGGTTCCTTATAAAGGTGCCGTTAAAAATGTTGTTGATGGAATTTCTGATGGTCTTAAAAGTAGTATGAGTTATATGAATTGTAAATCGATAAATGAATTAAAACTTACCGAAACATTTACGATTCTTTCAAATAGTTCATACTTGGAAAGACTACCAAAAAAATAATTACAATGTTTTTTGAGGATTATTTAGAAGGATCTTCTCTTTTGAAAATGGTCATTTAGTATTGTAATTCTTCTCTTTTGCATATCTTTATAAGATTCGGAATTACTACCAAAGTCTGCTTGCAAAGCTTTTCTTTTAACTTTTGGATGATGTTGAATATAGTCGGATTTCTCAGCTTTACTTTTTACGATAACTTTTTGTAATAATTTTTCATTTACGCTAACTTCAGATTCGACTTTATCAAATTTCTTTCGAATATGATACGTTATATAAGAAATTAAAATTACAAACACAGATTAAAGTTCCAAATCCTACAAGACTCCAATAAATAATTGGCAGTAATTCCATAAATCCTTTTATATGATTCTAAAAAACTATAATTATTTGTTAAAATACATCAATTTGAATACCATAAATTCTAAATACAACAAAAAAAAAGAATAAGTATTCTTCTTCATCAAATAGTAAAAGTTCCTGTAACTTATTTATAAACAAAAAGTTATGAAGGAATCTTATTTTGATCTTAATTCCTATTTTGCTAAATTTCCAAGCTCGAAATCAATTTATAAATAATTTAGTGAGATCAAAAATGACCAAAGCCGATATCGTTGAAAGAGTTGCAGCGGGAACTGGATTGACAAAACTTGAAACCGAAGCAATTATTGAAGGTTTTCTCAATACAGTAATTCAATCTCTGAGAGAGGGAAATGGTATTGAAATAAGGGGATTCGGGAGTTATAGAGTAAAAAAGAAAAATGCTAGGTATGCAAGAAATCCAAGAACTGGTGAAAAAGTTTTTGTTGATGAACATTATGTGCCTACATTCAAGTTTTCGAAAGATTTTAAATCCTCTGTTGATAGAGGAATGAAAGAAAAGGATAAAAATAAATAGTAATGAAAGAAAAAAACTCGATTATGAACCAAAAGGAATTCAGCATAACTAAGATTGTCTACTTAGTATTATTCTTAATTATTATCGGAATGGTAATTCTGCTTGGTTCTGATACATTTAAATCTCCTTTAGTTAGTACTACTCCGAGCAATGTTCAGCAAAATAATGCGGATGTTCATGGAGGTGCAGATCTTTCGAAACTTCAAGAGATTAATGATCTCGAGAAGCAATTGGAAGCTAATCCATCAAATCCAGAATTAGTCTTAAAATTAGGGCATTTACTGAATGATTCTGGATTCCACGAAAAAGCGATCGAGAAATATAAAGAATATCTTAAAACTAATACTCAAAATACTGATGTTATAGTTGATATGGGAGTTTGTTACTATCAACTTGGAGATTTTAAGTCAGCAATCTCTACAATGGAAGGTGCTCTCAAGATTGATCCGAATCATCAGATTGGCAATTTTAATTTAGGTATCGTAAATCTTTCTGCCGGCAATCATGACATTGCAATAGGATATTGGAAAAAAGCTGTTGAGATAAATCCAAATTCCAATATTGGCCAGAAAGCAAAAAGTTTAATAGAACAACATTAAAGGAGAAGGTATATGCCTTGCGGTAAAAAAAGAAAACGACATAAAATGTCAACACACAAGAGAAAGAAAAGACTTAGAAAAAATAGACATAAAAAGAAAGTAAGGTAGTCTATTAGCCAGCTAGCATAAATGCATAATTCAGATAAAAATATGGCATTTATGAATTGATGAAAAGTTTAAGCCAACTTAGCTCAGTTGGTAGAGCAAATCATTCGTAATGATTAGGTCAGCGGTTCGACTCCGCTAGTTGGCTCGGCAATTTGTTCTAAAGAGACTGTTTTCACAGTTTCTTTAGAAGTTTTTTCTCTCCTCCAATTCCAATATTGACTTGTAAATTAATGGTTACTCATCAAAAAGTTAATCAAATTTTTAGCGATTTAAGAGCAGTGATCGGAAAAATTTGCTCCCAATATTTCTCATAGTGGGAAGTTTAAAAATGAATTTTTCGCCATTAAATTTATAATTAACTACTTCTTATCTTTCCGCTTCATCAATTCTTTTTTAGCCGCTTCAGGAGTAATATTTTTTTCCTTTGCTAACTTTAGAATTTCTGAATATGAAAATTTACTCTCTTTACTTTTTCCCGAAATCGGTTCTGCTTTCATTTTTTTCCTCTCTTAAGAAATTAATTCTGGATTGATTAGAATAAATTAGTTATTCAAGTCCAAATATCAAAAATAAAAATGTTGTATCCAAACATTAGGGTGTTTGAAGTACTCAGACAAATTGAATACTTTCATTTATAATTTTAACATCATAGTAAGACAATAAATAAACTAAAAAATAGAAGTTGTTTAGGGAGTTAAAATGGCTACTAAAAGGCAATTTGCATCTTTTAAGTGGGATTATCATTTAATTTCTCTTCCTTTGCACAAGAATTGCTCACAAAAAAATTAACACTATCTAGTTGATCGGAGAAATGCTAAGTATGCCATAAGGCTGTTCCGGAAAATGAATCTGCACTTATAGATATCAATTGAGTAGACATTTACCTTAGCCTCTTTCAGTTAGTGTAAAACTCATGAGTTGAGAGGGAGATTTTGATAAGAAATTAATCTAGAGGTTTACAAACAAAATAACTGATATTATTAAAATAATGATAAGTGCAATCCAACCAAAAAGTTTCGCGATTCTTTTAGCTGCCCAGGAAAGTTGTTCAAATTTTCTATAAGAAATTGTTTCTTTCTGCGATTGCCCATCGTAGTCAAGTAATTCTTCCACAACGTACTTATCGTGAAGAACACTGGCGGTTTCATAATTACCTTCTGCTTCGGTCAAAGACCTAAACCACAATTCCTCATCATTCATTGTAGCACTTATTTCCCTGGCAATTTTTCTATATTTTTCTGAAATGCTCATCAATATTTATATCCAAAATAATCTATAATAAGATACGATATGTCATATAAAATAATGGGGTTAAATTTATTGCCTCAAATAAGTTCTGGTTTTGCCTTTAAGGGAAGTTTTTGCGCTCACAAAGATGGATGTGTAAACAATCCCTATTTTGATTTTTAAGCCAAGTCAACTCTAGGTTTCTTAATAAACTATCTTCATTAATATATTTTCCTTAACCTCACCCATAATGATTAGGACAGCGATTCAACTGTGCTCGGCGGCTCAGTAATTTATTCGAATGAGACTGATTTAACTGTTTCTTTAGGATTTCTCTACTTCCCACCAATCCCAATTGGTAAATGGATAGTAACTAATCGAAACTATACTATATAGTCCAAAAATTATTTCCCGTTATATCTCTAATCCTTCCATGGTAGTTTTAGTCCAATTTTATCAGGACTTTTAGGAATGTAGTATAATTCAAATTCCATAATGCCATCAGCTCCAGGTTTGTCATAAAGATAAACTGTAACAGTATAATCATTTTCCTTATTCGGCTGTTCGAGAATAAATTGATGCATTGGTCGAGATTCAATATCTCGGGGAATCACAGTAACTTCATCTTCTGGCAACTTATCAAAAAATTTGATTTTCTGTACGTGCGCTCCATCCCAACGAAGGTTTTTTATTCTATGCTTATCCCCCTTAATAATTAATAAATCTCTACCATCAACCTTGACCTCAATGTGCAAGAGTTTTATCGCTTCTTCCTTATATTTTGCGAGAACGGATTTATATAGTTTTTGTTGATTTGTAATTGTGATTTCGAGTTGATCGCGAGTTGGGGCTACACTTAATTTGTTATTTGCTTGTTCGAGATCTTGGAGTATCTCATTTGTGCTATTAATTAATAGATCTACTCCAAAGAGTTTATAACCAAATCCGGGCACAGCCATAAAACTCTTCTTTGTTTCCAGTAGCTTATTATAAGAACTCTCCAATTTGGCTTTGGATGTTTCATTTGGATTATCACGATAAGCGAAATAATCAAAAGCGGTTTTGACGTATTCATTATTTGTTTGAATAAGCCAGCGGGTCATACTAAGTCTGTTCTCAAGTTCCTGAGCTAATTTCTTGTTATCTATCTCTGCTTTGGCAGCCTTATATTTATCAACCATTTTTTTTGCTGTTTCCAGACCATGGTCGAGATCGTCAAGAGTTTCGTACAACCAAGGTTTACAACGTAAGTAGATAGACTCAAGGAACTCCATATGCTCTCTCCCATCATCGATTTGAGGATACCCCATGCCGGGGAAAACATTTACACGCATATGAATGAAACTATTGAAACGTCCATATGAGATTGGCTCAATATGCAGACCATACTTATAAGCGACCGGAGTCATTAAATATATCTCTGCCATAGACTTTGCAGCATTTTGTCCAAAATTTATGGCTGCAAAATCTTCTGCAATTTGTGTTATATCTTCATCTGGATTCCATGATAATCTATAGAGCACATATGAGTAAGCACTAGGCGTATCCCAACCTTTGTTGGATGAATTTACAAGAAATCCAGCACCGCGAACATTACTGTTTTCGGGACTTAAAAACGACTGAAGTCCGCCTTGGAAATATTGCCCCGAAAATGTTGGAAAAATATTAGAACTCCCGCCTTCATAATAGTTCATAGTTTCAAAGGCGACCAATGTTTGATGAGGTGATTGATTGAATGTTGGATTATACGGTTGATGCCACCATCGGTCACCTGCTGTAATTTTAGGAATTAGAAATAGATTATCATCTACTCTTGTATTTTCATTAAATATCTCTCTAAATACTTCAGCAGAATAATGCTGCTCATGTGCAACTAATCCCCAAGTGAAATGGAAGTAGGTTTTATCAAATTCATCAATCACTACATCTGCAAGTGTGTTTACAAATTTTTGGAATCTTTTTGTATATGGAAGGTCGCAATCTTCACCTTGATGCATAAGATCAAAGCCCCTATATGAATCCCAAAAGCCCGAGATGTCATCATTGCAAACTTCTATTCCATCTAAATTCGGCAATGCTGTAAAAAGCTTGCGATATTTATCTTGGAGTGCATTCCAAAAATTATCATCGCATGGAGAAAGTGTAGCATCATTCTCCTTTAGCAGGGAAGGGTGATAGGTAAACTCATTAGCGAAGCAGAAATATTTCATTTTTAAAGAGTGTGCATAATCGATGAGTTCATTTGTTCTGATTCTATTGCTGGCATTCGTACTACTCTCCGGGTCTGAATTCCACGGGACCAAATCCAATATGGGCGCACCTGAAACCCAATTTATACTCTGACGCAAAGCTTGCTGCATGGTTTCTTCAGAACCGCCTCCAAATGGACGACGACCCCATGCTAGAGACATTCGTGTTTTAAGCGCAGGAATTCTTATAATATTTATATCTGGAATAGATTTGTAAACCCGCATTCGATCCCATAACCAGTAAAGACCATAAACGTTACCAATAACTGTATTCCCAGCTATTATAATCCTTTTATTCTCCCCTTGATCATAAGTTAGGATTTCATAACCTTGGTCATCATCGATTCCTTTAAGAGATGCTGATGAATTCTTTTGAAGCAGATCAGTAGCCTTGTTGTCAGATGGATTACCAACCAATATTGCTAATTTTTTAATAGTTGTATTATCATCAACTATTTCAAATTTAACATTTATTTCTTCTGCGTAAGTTGTTAAGTCATTTAACGCCACTTTTATCGCTTCTTCTTGCAGAAATTCATCTGGAACAACTATCTGCCAATTTTGGGGTGATTGAGCAAATAATGATCCAAAAAGTAAAAGCCCTATTATAACTGTATCCCTCATCGATAGTAAGTTCATTTTTACAATTCCTTCAATCCTAATTAACTTTTATGATTTCTAATATAACAAAATAATAAATCCAGACCCCAGAAAGAATCTTCGATGAAGATCTACTATCTTTTCAGTAATTTAAAGTAACTGATTCAAATAAACTTGCTTCTTTTTTCAACACCTTATTTTGGTAGGAATATGCATGAAAGAAAATAAGAATTCAGATAAATCAAAATATACACGACGACAGTTTATTCATCTATCTGCGGCATTTGCTGCAGCACTGACGACAAGGGGATTGGCATTCCCATCATTTACCACCATTCAAAATATCCGACAAGACTGGCATATGCACACATATCGAAAAGGTGGGAAGTCAGATGCAATCATTGTTGATATTATAAAGGCGAATGAAAACTATGGTTTAGATTTAATGGGCATTTCTGAACATATTGATCGTATTGATGAACGGTCTGAGTTCATGGAAATAGTAAAAGCAAACAGAGAAGAAGCTTCTGCTGTCCAGACAACAATGAAGGTGATGGTAGGAACTGAATCAACAATGATCAATCCTAATCTCTGTGCAGTGAACGAGGAAATTGTCGACCTGCTAGACTATGTAATGGTTTCATGTAATCACTATCATCTAAAACATGTTGAGAATCCAAAATCCGGTACACCACAGGCTTATGCGGATCATTATTTGGATATGTTGTATGGCGCTGCTGAGTTAGGGTATGTAGATACGATCGGGCATCCATTCTACCATCAAAAACTTGCAAAGAAACTAGATAAAGAAAATTTAAATAAAATACTCACTAGCTATAATGAAGAAAAGTTAATCGAAGTATTGAAGAAGGCTGCAGAAGTTAATATGGCTTTTGAGATCAATCCAAGACACGCTGATTTAGCGCTGGAATGGTTTCGTGATCTTGTTCAGGAATCTCGATCTCACGGTACTAAGTTTACGCTCGGTACAGATGCCCATTCTCTCTCTACTTTGGGTTACCCCGATCGGCCAGGAAGAACTTGCCTTAATGTTTTGAATGATCTCAATATCTCGAACAAAGATATTAAATGGGAACCTATAAAAGAATTTAGTGTTACTGATTAAGTCTCAATATGTTTAAGCAATAATTGTTGTCTTTGTGGAAGAAGTCAATAATGATGTATATTCAAATTTTATAATCAAAGATTTAAACCGATCTAATGAATAGGTAAATTATGAAATGTAGAAGTATTCTTTTCTATGCATTACTTTTAGTTACTCTATCAGCAAGTAGTAATGATTTAAGAGCGCAGGATATACTTGAGTTGAGTTATCCTGAAGAGCTTAAAGTTGTAAAGCGTTCAGATTGGGGATCGGTCCCGATCGACACATCTTTTCAAACTCATAAGATTCAGTTTGTAACAATTCATCATGGAGGAGTTGAATTTTCTGACGATAAAGATCCAGTCAAGACGATTCAGAACTTGCAAGAGTGGAGTAGATCTGAGAAAAAGTGGATTGATATACCTTACCATTTTATGATTGATTTAGAGGGAAATATTTATGAAGGGCGCCCTATCAATATTCCCGGTGATACAAATACTGAATATGATCCGACTGGTCATGCCTTAATTGAACTAATGGGTAATTATGAAATACAAATACCAAACGAAAGTCAATTGTCTTCAATTGTTAATCTTTCAAAATTTCTAATGACACGTTTTGATGTGCCGCTAGATAAATTCAAATCGCATAAAGATTATTCAAAGATGACTCTTTGCCCGGGTAAAAATCTATATAAGTATTTTACTAATGGGTATTTCGAAAAAGCACTCAAGAATTAAGATTTACAATAATTAGGGGACTAAGGTAAACATAGCTGGAATTTACATCCTAGCTACCAAAACCGATAATTCAAAGAGAAAATGAACTCAGAATTATCAAAGATGTTCTCATTTATTTTATTGATTATTTAATTTGTTGGTAAAATAATCTAAAACCAGTTTACTCCTTCTGATCTATTTGCCTTTGATTCCCAGTCAAGCATAGTTTTCGCACAAGTTTTATCAGGCTGAGATTTCTATTTACAAGGAGTATTGAAATTATCTTAGAAGGAGGTTAGAACAACACATAATTTTGCGTAATAATAAGATATGATCTCTTGTTAATGTAGTTTATTATTGGTAGTTTCAAAAAAAATCCATTACAAGAATTGAGGTAGAATTGAATAAATATTTAATTCTGGTTATTGTTACAACAAATTTCGTCATAGCTCAACAAAACATAGGAAGCAAAATGAAAGAAGATAATTTAGTAAGAATTGCGGCTGCACAAATAACTCCATATTTCTTAGATATAGAAAAAACTATAGAAAAGGCATGTAATGCAATAGTGGAGGCTGGAGAAAAGGGAGCTAAAATAATTGTTTTTCCAGAAGCATTTGTACCGGGATATCCAGACTGGATTTGGTTAATTCCAAATAGTAAAGGAGCAATATTAAATGAACTTTATACAGAGCTAGTTGAAAATTCGATTTCTGTTCCAGATAAGTATACTGATCAACTCTGTCGTGCAGCAAAAGAAGCAAACATATTTGTTTCCATCGGTATCAATGAACGTAACTCAGAAGCAAGCAATTCTTCCCTATATAATTCCATACTATCTATCGACTCGAATGGAGAGATCGTTGGAACACATAGAAAACTTATGCCAACTGGAGGGGAACGCTTAATTTGGGGACAAGGAGATGGGAGTACATTGAATGTGTATGATACTGATTTTGCAAAAGTTGGGGGATTGATTTGTTGGGAGAATTATATGCCCCTTGCAAGGCAGGCAATGTATAATGAAGGTGTGCAAATTCTAACTACTCCAACTTGGGATAAGAGTGATAATTGGTTAGAAAGTATTCGTCACATAGCAAGAGAAGGTGGATTATTTGTGGTGAGTTGCTGCATGCCGATCAAAGTGGAAGATATTCCAGATAAATATGAATTTAAGGAACTCTATCCAGAAGGAAGGGAATGGATAAATGTTGGTAATAGCTGTATTATAAGTCCCAAGGGAGAAATTCTTGCCGGTCCGGTTAAAGAAAAAGAAGAAATAATTTATGCTGATATTGATCTTTCTCAAATAACTGAAGCAAAAAGAATGTTTGATGCAGCGGGTCATTATTCTAGGGAAGATGTTTTTGATTTTAAGGTAAGAAGAGATTCATTATAACATAACAAAGAAGTGTGTGCCAATAACAGTTAGATAAAAATTCAATGTGTCTAAAAGTTGAACCGATCTTTAAGAGAATAGAGCATTCACGCTATTAGCAATCAAATGCTGAGTTATCAAACCCTAGGTAACAAAAAAGGTTACTCTTAGCTTAAAATCTAATATTTCTCCCAGAATATTCCAATTTAGGGATTTTAGTGTCATTTATTCGATGAATAATAGGACTAATCCTCCTAAGTAAATATTTTTAATATCTGTTAAATGTTTTAACCAATATTGGAATCTATTCTTCTTCAACTACTCATATTAAACCAATTCTAACTCATTATTAAATAATAAGTTAGCAGTGAATTAGCAAAAAATCTTCAGATGTGGCATAGTCGTTGCACTTAATTTATTCCAGCCAACTAATTATAATTTTTAGAAACTAGGATCTTTAACAAAGACCCTATATTTTAGTTGGTTTAGATTGAGGGAGGTAGATAATGAAAATATTAAATTCAATAATCGCATTAATATTTGTTTTCTTTTTGGGATGTGATGATTCATTAAATGGACCAGTGGGTTCAAATTTGAATTATGAGCCTAAAGTTGTTTCTGTTGGAGAAACTGCCGATTTTGGTACAATTGAAAACGATGTTGTGAAAATTAGAATTTCAGGAGTTGTTGGAAGTGAATATCAATTAGAGCATTCTAATAAGATATGCGGTTATTGTCCATTATCAGCTGACAATGAAAACCTAAGACTTGTTATGTGTAATGGGAAATATGAAGTTACATTTAAGGCTAATAGTTTAACAAGGGACAAACTATCGTTACAGTTGCAGTATTATAAAAACTTATAGAAAGAGGACCAAAATGAAAAATAAAGGAGGACTGATTGTCAGGACTTTTTGTGCTCTTTCTGAAAAGATATCTTTTGGGGAATTACTGTTTTTAATAGCATTACTCATTTTCGGTTATTTTGGGTTTATTGTGCTTATTAATATATTCTTTGGATAGATAGCAAAGAGATAAAAACATAGTACAATATTAAAAAGCATATTTTAGAGAGAACACAAACTCACCATTTTCGTTTTCAAAAATTACATCCCCATTTTGCTTTTCTAATGAATTGAGTGATCAAAACATTTCATTTGTAAAAACCTTGTGAATGAACTCATCTAAAACAACTATCCTAACTTTTTAAAATATAATTATAGTTGAGAATTTGTGCCTAGGAAATGGAATAAAATATTATAAATGATTATATTGGACAATTGATCTAATTTAGGGCGACAAATGATTAAAAAATTATCCATAATAATTCCAGCTTATAACGAAGAAAAGACGATCCACTTAATTCTAGACAAAGTTAAAGCTGTTACATTGATTGATAATATTGAAAAGGAGATAATTATTGTCAATGATTGTTCTTCTGATGATACTGAAAAAGCAATTAAGGATTATATTTTTAACAATCCAGAGTACAATATCAAATACTTAGCCCATGAAAAAAACAAAGGGAAAGGTGCCGCATTACATACAGGAATAAAAGAGGCGAGTGGGGAATACCTTGTAATTCAGGATGCAGATCTAGAATATGATCCGGAGGAGTTTAATTATTTATTAAAGCCGATTCTGGATGGATTTGCAGATGTTGTCTACGGTTCACGTTTCATGGGAGGAAATGCACATAGAATTTTATTCTTCTGGCATAGTATCGGAAATAAAATTCTAACATTTTTCTCAAACATGTTTACAAACTTGAATTTGACTGATATGGAAACATGTTATAAAATGATGAAAACCTCAGTAATAAAATCAATCGAGTTGAAAGAACAACGGTTTGGATTTGAACCTGAGGTTACAACAAAACTAAGTAGATTAAAGAATATAAGAATATATGAAGTTGGAATCTCTTACTACGGGAGAACTTATGAAGAAGGGAAAAAAATCAATTGGAAAGATGGAGTAAGGGCATTCTATGTTATCTTTAAATACAGATTTATTAAATAGAATTCCGGATATAATAAAATACCTATTTGTTGGTGCTATTGCTGCCCTTTCTGATCTAATAATTTTTTACATCTTTGCCAAATTGTTAGACTTTAACTACGTGCTTGTCACAGTAGTTGGGTTTATAGTAGCTACATTTGTGAATTATATTTTAAGTATAAAATTCGTATTCAATTCTGGTGCGAGATTCGTTCCAACAACTGAAATACTCATGATCTATGCCATTTCTTCCATAGGTTTACTGGTACATATATCTGTATTGTTTCTAGCAATTGATATTTGGGAACTTGAAAAAATGCTTTCAAAAATATTGGCTATAATCAGTGGATTCATGTTCAATTTTTTACTGAGGAAATATTATGTTTTTCGTAAAAAAGAAGTATGATAAGTTAGTTAGTGCTGGAAACATCTGGGTTCTGATGCTGCCCTTTCTTATTCTGTATTTAATCATTAGCATCATCACAGCAAGAAGTGATATTTATGGAGATGAGATTAGATACCTCACCTTTGCAAAAAATCTTTTAGGAGGGTTTTTCTCTCCACCTCCTCCGAATATTGATTTGTGGTCCGGGCCAGGTTACCCGATGTTTATTGCAATTCCTTTGCTTTCACAACTCCCTATAGTTTTTTTAAGGTTATTAAACGCAGTGCTCTTATACTTAGCATTGATCAATACGTTTCAAACATTAAAGGAATATACTTCTCATAAAAACTCACTCATTAGTACAATTATGTTAGGGTTGTATTTCCCAATTTTTGAATTACTTTCTTCCATTTATACAGAGATATTAACATGGTTTTTAATCAGCTTAATATGCTTGCTTTTTACCCGCACATTGAAAAATAGAATTTTTTCTTGGAAATATATATTAGTTACAGCCATTGCAATTAGCTACTTGGCATTGACGAAAGTAATTTTTGGATATGTAATTTTAATGATGATTGCAATCTCGTCTCTATTACTGCTAAATTCAAGCTTTCGAGATACTGCTAAAAAATCACTGTTGATTTTCACATTTGCACTTGCATTCTGCTTGCCATATTTAGCGTATACTTATTCCTTGACTGGGAAAATATTTTATTGGGCAAACTCTGGTGGTATGTCACTATACACAATGAGTACACCTTATCCAGGTGAGTTTGGCGATTGGACAAATAGTAAAAAACTTGCAAAGAATCCCAACCATGCTGAATTCATGGAAACTACGATTACATTGCCTCCTCTAGAAAGAGATGAAGCATTTAGAAAACAAGCAATAGAAAATATCAAAGCTCATCCCAAAAAATATGCAATGAACTTGCTGGCAAATGTTGGCCGGTTACTTTTTTCGTATCCCTATTCAGATGGAAAGCAAACAATAGGGACATATTTTACAATCATTCCCAACATGTTTGTAGTTGTAATCATTTTTCTATCACTAGGAATTGGTTTAAGGAGGCATAAAGAATTTCCCATCGAACTGGTTTTACTTTTGGCCTTTATTCTGATATACTTGGGGGGCAGTAGTCTCGTTAGTGCATATAGAAGAATGTTCTATATAACCATGCCCTTTTGGACGGTTTTTATCTCGTATGTTTTTACTAATATAATTTCGATAAAATATCGTTCCTCAAAAATATAATTCACAGAATTATTTTAGTTCTGCCACTCACAGATGGAATCGACATATTCTGCCGAGCCATCACGCAGCCATCCATCCAGTTGTGAGTAGTCTTTAAGCTGTTGACCCCTCATTCTAGGAACCTCAATATATCCACAGTTCATCTCAGGTAGAGCGGTCATATCGCCCCACAGTTTTTCAAATTGCATAACCGGGAAAATATCCTCTTGTCCCTTACCCCATCTCTTTTTCACGTCTTTTACTGTAACATAAGTAGGCATACGTTTAGCAACATTCCTAATGGAGTTGAGGACTTTATCGCCATCTTCTAGGTCGGTTGTGCTTAAGTTAAAAACTGATAATAGCTCATCAATTTTTAACCAAGAAGTAAGAGAATTGTAATACGTCAGATCAAATTCAGTTCTTTCATCTGGCAATGTTAACCCTTCCACCAGCCTTACCTTTCCGTCCACCCTGGCAAGCCCACCACCTCTATCATCTATTCGCTTTGTGACTACTTCGGTAAGTTGTGTTTTGGGGAGGTCAATAAAGTATCCTAAGATCGATGGATCAACATCTGCTCCAAGTGTATCAATATTATGAAGCATCAAATATTTTAAGTTAGGGTAGGCTTTTAGAATTTTCAACAATGTCCCATTTCTAAGTAGATTTGGAATTTCGTACCAATGCCCAACGGGATGTAAACATTGAAGAGGAAGATTATCTCTATAGTCCGATGCTTCCCCTCGCTCTTTTGCCCAATTCATTAACGCATTACGGCTACTATCGAGAACTTTCTGTGCTTGAACATCAAATAATTTTTGGGGTAATTCTTCCCACTCAAATTGAAGGTCGCGCACAGTGGGAACAAGTCTTAGGCCAATGAACATTCCCTCAGAAAGATATATCTCTCCTTCATAATTATAATTATTAACAAGATCCAAATATTTTTTAATTGGGCTATGGGTTAAATAACTGGTTGTAAAGACATGAGGAATGTAACTATTTACACTTTTACTAATTTTTCTGCTTTTTGCCAGATGAGTTTCAACAAAAGTTCTTGGTCTTCCAGAAAGGCTGCAGAAGGGATTTAGAGCTTTTACAACACCCGCGCCGCTAGTCCACCGACTTCCAGCCCCGCCGGCCAAAGAAATAACAGCAACTTCTCCATTCTTTAATGCTTTGATTCCAGCATCACGATATTTGTTCTCGTTGACGCCATACTTTCCATCAAAAACATCATTCTCCATAACATCTGCTATTTCTGTTCCAACTGGCAATCTATTCTGAGCCAGTCCAATTCTACCAGCCTTCAAGTCAGCTCGAACTTGTTCATGCTGTTTTCTGTCAAAACCATACTTGTCAAGTAATTCATCTAAACTCAATTCATTTTCTGATTCTACAATTTTTCCAGGTAGAAGAATATCAAAAAATGATTGTATTAAAACTCTATAAACAGAATCAGATTTGCATTTTTCACTAAGGGTTTCCAGTTCTTCCCTTTGACCCTCTGAGAGTTTAGTAGTTCGATCTTTAATAAGTTCAGGGGTATTTAGTGAATAGTATCCTACAGGCATTAATGCAGTCTCGGATAATAGAGTGGAAACAGATCCTTTCTCGTTGATCGCAAAATCATAAACGACAGGCTCCATAGCAAATGGTATACTCATCTGGAGATCTTGCTTAGCCTTCTGCATACTATGAGAAAGAAATTTTAATGCATCTTTCTTAACATCTGGATTAAAGATGAATCCCATTCCACCACCAGACATTCCTCCCATCATCCAAAAGCCCCAAAAATCTTCACCATATTTTTCTTCCACTTCCTTAATAAGTCTTTCAGTATAAAGATTTGAGGCCCATGGAATAATTGTTTGAATTGGCCCAAAAAAATTCTTCTGAGTGTTTTTCCCGATCTCTTTAATCTTACCACTTTTAAGGTTCTCAACAACTTTATCATAAATATTTATAGCACCTTGTCTACCTACCCATTCATCTTTCGATCGAAGAAGATATTTCTCAGTGACCATTTCTAAAATTGGTCCCACGTCTTGTGCTAAACCGCCATGGACCAACACTAAGCTTTTTTGCAGTTCTTCTCTCACAGACTTTGAAACTTCTGTAAAATCAAGCACCTTATGTTTTGGAAGCAGGCATCCTCGGCTTATTCCAAACTCTGGATCGTTTTCGTCTGATACAACACCTTCGATAATTTTTATTCCCGGCCAAACACCTCCAGAGTCCTGCCATCCTCCGCCCGATCCACCTAACCATTCACCTAATATAGCTCGTGCAGCCACAATTCTGCGATCACTCTCGGTTAATGAGCCAGCAATATTTTTAATTTGATAGGTGGCCCTCATACATACTGTGATCAATGATGCAAGTAAATTTGTCGAGACGGCTAGACGAGATCCTTTTGGAATATTATTAACTTTGCTTACAAGCTCAATACCATAACCAGGCTTTATTAGTCTGCCTAATAACGTCGAAAGCGGTTCTTCTGATCCTTCCATACCGGGCAATACTATTCCCGATGCTATTAGTGCGGCTTTTAACAAACCAAGATAATCTTTCCCAAAATCAAATATTTCTTCAATGGAAGTTATCTCAGTTGTTGCTTCCAGATCAATACTGGTAAGCTTAATAATGGGTCTATCAATTATTCTAAAAAATGCTTCAACCGGCGGTTTCGGGATAGATTCCTCATTTTCTGCACTTACAGTTAGGTCGATTGATATATTGATAACTCTGGCACCTTCTGGGAAATCCATTCCAAGAAAGAATATATCGCTCCATCCACTATGTGTTAGATCCAAACGGACCGGTGTCCGTTCATTTAGAATGGGGAATAGGGAAGAGACCCATTCTTCATTGAAAAGTTCTTTTCGTACTCTTAATGGATGGTCATTTGGATTCCCAATCCTGAACATCCATTGATTTCCTTTTAGGGACCGAACGCTTTTCTTTACTTGGTCTGCAAGGATTTGAAATCCTAAACTATGATACGCCTCAGCTAATCCGCTGGCTAATGTATCATTTATCCCTTTGTTCTTTTTTAGCTCAAGGAAAACATCAATTGCTTCAACAAATCTTCTGTTTAGTAAATGTTCATAGCCCGCGAAGGGGATAAAACCCTTTGACTCAATTTCCTTTGTAGGAAGGTGAAATCTGTAAATGGCATAGAGGAAGAATAATGCTCTAACTTTTTGATATAGGTTTGATTCTGTTCTCCAAAAATCCTCAAGGTAGTCGCATTCATTGAGAAGTTCAGGAAGCCTCATTATTTCGCAAGCCTCTTCAAGAGATTTATTCCGAACTTCTGGATTTTCCGAGATAATTATATCAACTAAAGTGCTATTACTCATATCTTTAATTATTTGATTTCTCTTACTGCTAGGATTTCTAGAATTTTTGATAGGACAACATTTTTATCCTTGCCGTTCATGGCAAGAGCCAACTGCGAAGTAAACAATCCATATTTTTCTCCAAGATCATACCTCCATCCGGGATGCTCATATGCTAAGTATTTTTCTTTCTTCGCTAGTTCATTTAAGGCTTCTGAAAGAGTAACCTTATGTTCTGAATCTGAATCATTAATTAACTTTTCAAGAATACTGAAAATTGTATTAGTTAAAACATGGATTCCAAAAAAGCATAAATAATGACTGGACCTTAGTCCCGGAACAAAAAGACTCTGCTCCGCTTCAGTTGGGGTCGGTTTTTCAACCACTTTATTTACTTTGTATTGATCTGGAGTTCCACTCACGCGATCAGCCCCAACTGTACCATAATAAGTAAGCTGGCTTTCATGTGTTGCTTGAACAGCTGAGACTGTACATTTTTCAACTTCTGCAATTTCTATTAATCTTTGTGAGCATCCTTTTTCACTCAAACTAACATTTAGATGATCACCAACCATGTGAAGAAAAGAAGAATTTCCTACAAAATCTTTAGCGCACATTATTGCATGCCCATAACCAAGCGGTTCATTTTGATGTATAAAAACTAACCTATTGATAAACTTACTGGCTTCTTCTCGATAAGACTTTTCATCTTCGGGATTAATTACTAAACCAATCTCTTCAACTCCAGCGTTTAGAGTATCTTCTATTAAAATTGAAAGTACAGATTTTTCTGTTCCATCACTATCAATCAGTGATTGTAGAGGTAAATTTCTTTGCCCAGTTCCCGCTGCTGTGATTACTGCCTTCTTAGTTTTCAAGGTATGCCCCACATTTGGATAAAATGTCCGTTAACTAAAGTTATTAAGGTATAACATAATAAAAATGGTGTTAAGTTGCTTTTGTGATTTGTAGGAATCCCTTGGAGATTCTACGGGGAAGTAGAGACTAAAAGAACAATATAGGAATTTAGTAGGTTTTACTAATTACCAACTTTATTGACAAAGTAATCTAGAGTAAGTTTCAGTCCCTCTGAACGATTAACGCTTGGTTCCCAACCAAGAATATTCTTGGCTCGAGTTATATCAGGCTGCCTTACTTTTGGATCATCAATTGGTAGCTCTTTATAAACGATTTCACTTTTGCTTTCGAGAATAGTCTTTACCTCTTCAGCAAATTCTTTAATTGTGATCTCTTCTGGATTTCCAATATTTACCGGATTTGGTTCATCAGATTGTAATAGACGAAAGATCCCTTCAACAAGATCAGCAACATAGCAAAAACTTCTTGTTTGAGATCCATCTCCAAATACCGTTATATCTTCATTCTTCAAAGCTTGGGATACAAATGCTGGTAAAGCTCTGCCGTCATTAAGCCTCATGCGAGGACCGTAAGTGTTAAATATTCTTACGATTCTTGTTTCTACTCCATGGTATCTGTGATACGCCATCGTCATTGCTTCAGCAAATCGTTTTGCCTCATCATAAACCCCACGGGGACCAACAGGATTTACATTTCCCCAATATTCTTCTTTCTGCGGATGTATCTCGGGTCGCCATATACTTCAGATGTAGAGGCAAGCAGAAATCTTGCTTTCTTCTCTAGGGCTAATCCAAGTGCTTTATGGGTTCCAAGTGAGCCAACTTTTAGGGTTTGAATTGGCATTTCCAGATAGTCTATTGGACTAGCGGGAGAAGCAAAATGAAGCACATAATCTACTTCGCCAGCAACATGGATAAAGTTTGTTACATCATGTTTTATAAACTTGAAATTATCGTTACCAATAAGGTGTCCTATATTTTCAAGTGATCCAGTTATCAGATTATCGATACAAATTACATTTATATTGTTTGATATTAGTTTTCTCACAAAGGTGTGAACCTAAAAATCCAGCACCACCAGTTATTACAGCTGTTTTCATAGTTGCTTTCATTAAGTTATTGTGTTAGGACAAACATATTAAAAAAAGGGGATAGCACAAAGCGGTGGAAGGATCTTCGAGTGAGATTTAAAATGTTAAAACACTTTTGGAGAACCTAGAATCCCCAGTTTAGAGAGAAAACGAAGTCAGAGTTATTGTTTTCAATCACTGTTCCATCTTCTTGTTCTTCTGAAGAAACTAGTGATCGGTTTTGTGCAATTGCAAATATATCATGTAGCCATTCATATCATGCAACTGTGCCAAATCCTTGTTTTTAGCCTATTTCCTAATTATTTCAATCAAAAATTTGGTGCTTTTGGGGGCGTTAACTGAACATTTTACTGAACAATTTTTAGTAATTTTCTTGATTCTCCGTTGGTTAATGAAAATTTACTCAAATTTAATAAGAAATAGGATTACATGCAATTTGTTTCATTTTTTGCTTACTTTCAAACTATTTTTGAACTAATAAATTTTAAGTAAAATATATATGAACAAATGTTCATAAAAGTAATAAAATAACTTCAATCTAAATATCATGGAGCGAAACAAACCACGACATTATTCGTTTTTAGCCTAGTTGCAGCCATTGTTTGGCTGTGTTTAGTAAAATGTAATTAATTTTTTCACCCCCTTTTAGGGGAATCTATGTTTTTGATTAAACAAGGAAGGATTTATCACTTTGAGTACTAAATAATAAAAATAAAGGATCGACTCAAATCTTAAAGGAAAATATGATCTACTTGCCTAAAAACCATTTTATTCATTTTATAAACATCAATCCAAACAATATGAGACTATCCAAAATGTTGAGTAGTGTCTCAAAATTTCACACTGGTGGCAAATTCAGTTAAATTTTTTAACTCCTATTTTACTATCTTTGGGCAGTAAAAGAAGGGATTTGATTCAAATTTGAAATTATCCTCTAAAACTTATATTTTTTTGCAAACGGCTTGATTTTTGTTGTTTTATCGTAAAAGGATAAGATGTACAGAGAGACCAATTCACGTTCAATAATAAAGACCATCTCTTGGAGGGTTTTAGCTACTTTAACAACAATGGTTTTGGTATATATCTTTATTGGAGACCTTACTATTGCGGTTTCAGTTGGGGGAATAGAGGTCGTTTTGAAGATGTTGATATATTATTTCCATGAACGATTTTGGGATAAAATAAAGTTCGGTAGACGAGAAATTAAACCGATGGTAATCTGGCTGACTGGATTGAGTAGGTCTGGAAAATCCTCAATAGGGGAAAATCTTGCCGAAATTTTGAAAAGTAAAGGTATAAAAGTAGAGCATCTTGATGGACATACGATTCGTGAATTGGTTCCCGGTACCGGCTTTTCAAGAAAAGAGGTAAATGACCATATCAAACGGGTCGGATACCTTGGGAAAAAACTTGAAGAGCAAGGGGTCGTAGTAATAGCTACATTTCTGTCACCTTATTCTGAATCTAGGGACTTTGTTAGTTCTCTTGTCGATAATTATTATGAGGTACACATTTCAACACCGGTCGATGTTTGTGCTAAGAGAGATGATAGTGGGACCTTTCAGAAGGCAATGAATGGCGAGATACAAAACTTCCCGGGTGTGAATGTTGAGTATGAAATCCCGAAAGATCCGAAGTTAAGTATAGATACGTCAAAGATCGCCTATACTGATGCAGCAGAAATGATATACAAAGAGATTAAAAAATATTTATAATTGGTAGAGCAGACATATGAACAAGTATTATATAACACATTTGAAAGAATTAGAATCAGAAGCAGTTTATATATTAAGAGAAGTAGCTGCTCAATTTGAAAATCCCGTCGTTTTGTTTTCTGGAGGGAAAGATTCAATTCTACTTGGGTGGCTCTCTATGAAAGCATTCTCCCCAGCAAAAATTCCTTATCCTTTGATGCATATTGATACGGGTCATAATTTTGATGAAACTATTGAGTTCCGTGATAATTTTATTGAACAAATCGGAGCTCGATTAGTTGTAGCTTCTGTGCAAGAGTCTGTTGATAAGGGACGCGTTGTGGATGAAACTGGAAAATATGCTTCTCGAAATGTTGCTCAGACTACGACACTACTCGATGCTATTGAGGAGCATAAGTTCGATTGTGCTGTTGGTGGCGCCAGAAGGGATGAAGAAAAAGCACGTGCAAAGGAAAGGTTCTTTTCTCATCGTGATGAATTTGGTCAATGGGATCCCAAACATCAAAGACCAGAATTATGGAATATCTTTAATGGTAAGAAAAAAATGGGTGAACATTTTAGGGTGTTTCCTCTAAGCAACTGGACAGAGATGGACGTCTGGCAATATATTGCGTTAGAAAATATACCTATACCATCAATTTATTTTGCTCATAAGAGGGAAGTGGTACACCGAGATGGAGTTATGCTAGCAGTTTCTCCATATGTTCAAATTGACAAAGGTGATAAGGTAGAGGAACTTGTTGTCCGATGTAGAACGGTAGGAGATCTCACATCTACTGGGGTTTGGAGATCTGATGCATCTACAATTGAAGATATTATTCAAGAGGTGGCTGCTTCTCGAATAACTGAACGAGGAGGAAGATTTGATGATAAGCGCTCAGAGACTTCAATGGAAGATCGTAAAATCAACGGATATTTTTAATAGGCTTTATTAGATAAAGGGAAAAATGATGAAGAACGAAAAAGTAATTCTAATAAATGGGACCAATCAAGGGGGCAGTAATATTTTATGGAATATTCTACAATCTCATCCTTCGGTTTGTCATCCCTTTAGAGAAACTGGCGAAACAATACTGGAAATCTTCAGCTGGCTTCCACGGAAACTTGTACTACTGTTTTTATACGAAATAAAAATTTATGATAAACCACTTGGTATGAGACTTGCCAAAGCATTAGATAATGAGTTTTACAAAATGAAGTTGAAAAACTTTGGTGATCCCGATAATGGTACAAAGTATGATGGGGTGGAGTATTCCGAGGAAGAAGTAAAGAACTCTGTGCTTTGTATAAAGTCTCTCAACTATGAGCTATACTTCAACGAGATTTTTCAGAAGTACTATAAAGATCTTTATTTCATAGGAATTATAAGAAACGGTTATGCATTTTGCGACAGTTGGCTGCGTAGAAATAGAACTGCATTTGATGCCGGATTGATGTATAAATTTGTAGGGGAGAGAATGCTTGAATATCAGAAGACAGTAGATAGATATAAGATTGTCAAGTTCGAAGATATTCTAAACGACCCATTTGGTATGGCTGAAGAGCTATATAAGTTTTGCGATCTTGAACCTACTAGCCTAGATAAACTAAGATTTAAATCAAAGAAGGTTCTATCAAGTGATGGTCACCATCAAGTTCGAACCGGAGAAGTAAACCGAAAATATTGGTTCGATAGAGAAAATATTTCGGAGATTATTAAAACAGATATTGACGAAATACAAGCTGGCCAACTTTCAAACGGAGATCGTGAAGCTTTTGAACAAAATGCCTCTTCAATGCTTAAATATTTTGGATATAAATAAGAATTAAGGTTTTGGGATACTATAAATGAATACAAATAATTATTTAGATATGGAACTGCTCCGCTTTACAACAGCGGGCTCAGTCGATGACGGTAAGTCAACTCTTATAGGACGATTACTCTATGATAGCAAGGGTATTTTTGAAGACCAGCTCGAGGCTGTTAAAAAAACAAGCGAAAGAAAGGGTCTTGAAAATGTTGACTTGGCTCTTTTAACTGACGGCCTAAGAGCTGAAAGGGAACAAGGAATTACAATAGATGTAGCATATAGATATTTCGCAACTCCTAAAAGGAAATTCATAATTGCTGATACACCCGGCCATGTGCAATATACAAGAAACATGGTTACTGGGGCATCAACTGCTAACCTTGCCCTTATCCTTGTTGATGCAAGACAAGGCGTCGTTGAGCAGACCAAGAGGCACTCATACATTGCCAGTCTGCTGAGAATACCTCATCTTGTTTTGTGTGTGAATAAAATGGACCTTCTTGATTACTCTGAAGAAAGGTATGATGAAATAGTAAGCGAATTCAAAGGATTTGTTGCAAAGATGGATATAAAGGATGTTCGATATGTTCCTATCAGTGCACTTAACGGGGATAATGTTGTTGAACGATCCAAAAATATGGATTGGTATAATGGTGGAACAATGCTGCATCTGCTTGAGACCATACATATATCAAGTGATTATAACCATCAAGATCCTCGTTTACCTGTTCAATACGTTATACGTCCTCAGAAAATCGAAGGATATAGTGATTATCGAGGATTTGCTGGTAGGATTTCAAGTGGAATATTTAGAAAAGGGGAGACTGTTACCGTGCTGCCATCGGGATTCAACTCTAAAATAAAATCGATAAAAAACTTAGGTGAGGAAATTGAAGAAGCATTCCCGCCAATGTCGATAGGAATTGAGCTGGAAGATGAAATTGATGTAAGTCGCGGTGATATGATTGTGAAACCAAACAACCAAGCTTATGCTAGTCAAGATATTGATGCTATGATGTGCTGGTTTGATGAAAAACCATTAGTAATGGGTGGTAAGTATATCCTGAGACATACTTCAAATGAGGCAAGAGCTATGGTTAAGGATATTGTTTATAAGATGGATATAAATCAGTTAAAAAGGGACGGAGACAGTAAGAAAATCAATATGAATGAAATATTTCGAGTGAAACTTAGAACCACTAAGCCCTTATTCTTTGACAGTTACAAGAAGAATCGTTCTACTGGAAGTTTGGTCTTAATTGATGAGAGTACGAATAATACCGTCGCTGCTGGGATGATCAGATAATTTTGTTCTTTTGTAAATAAGCTACTATTAGATCAACGTTATTTTTAATATCTGAGTCCTTCCCATTTTCTATAACAAGTTCTGGTGTTTGTGGACTTTCATACGGAGATGATATTCCTGTAAAGTCTTTAATTTCACCAGCTCGTGCTTTTTTATAAAGCCCTTTTGGATCACGACTTTCACAAGTTTCTAAATCGGCATCTACAAACACTTCAATAAATTCATGTTCTCCTAAAAGCTTTCGGACACTTTCTCTGTCTTCACGAAATGGAGAAATAAAAGCGGTCATTACAACAATACCAGCATCAACAAAAAGCTTTGCCACTTCACCTACTCGTCTAATGTTTTCCTTTCTACCTTCATCAGAAAAATCGATGTTCTTATTCAATCCATGTCGAACATTATCACCATCAAGCAGATATGTATGAATCCCTTTTTTATTAAGCTTAGCTTCTAATTCATTGGCTAAGGTGGACTTTCCACTTCCGGATAAACCGGTAAACCAAATACAAGTTCCTTTATGACCGTTTAATTTTTCACGATCAGTTTTTGTTATTTTGCTGTTATGCCAAACTATATTATTCATTTCAGTTTTCTATTTTAAATGAACTTGCAATAAATCCAAAATTTTTAATTATCTCTTTATTATAAACCAGATCTGATTTATTCTTATTTACAAAATATCCACCCGCACCTAAAAGGATTGCATGCCCAGCACCAGTATCCCACTCCCATGTAGGTCCGCTGCGAAAATATATTTCTGCTTTTCCTTCTGCTACCATACAGATCTTTAGGGAGCTTCCGCGAGATAATTGCTCACCAATATTATAGTTAGAATAAAATTCATCTTCCTCTTTTCCAGAATGTGATCTGCTTTGAACCACTGATAAAACATCATTTGGAATTTTATTGCTTACACTTATTTTATTCTCACCTTTAAAGCTGCCATAGTTACTCTCTCCGTAGTAAACTTCTTCTGTAACTGGAACATAAATAACACCAAAGGTTGGTTCACCATTTTCGATCAGAGCAATATTGACGGTAAAATCTCCATTTCTCTGAATAAACTCTTTAGTTCCATCCAGTGGATCAACTAGCCAGAATTGAGTCCAATCCGATCTTTCATCAAGTGGAATCTCTTTACCTTCCTCAGAGAGAATAGGAATATCTGGAAATAGTTGTTTAAGCCCATAATTAATGATCTCATGTGAGGCCTTATCTGCCTTTGTAAGAGGGGAATTATCATCTTTTGATTCTACCTCGAAGTCATCTGAGTTATAAATTTCGAGTATTGCTCGACCAGCTTCTTTTGATAAATCAATTAAATCTTCGATTTGTTTATTAGAAAGTTTCATTGCTAGCTTAAATTATTGGTGATATATTTCCTAAAAACAGTTTTGCTAAATCAATTATATAATTTTATAGTAACCAAGATAATGAAAACAGAACTTAAGTACTTTTTGATCTGCTAATAATTTTTTACTTAACCTCAATTTCTTGTAAAATATATACTATTTTTTTATGTTAAAGTAAGCAATGGAGGTTATGCAATGATTAACTATCTCCTCTTATTATCGATCCTATTATTCTTATTCCAAGAAGAAGATCTATATCAAAAAGAAAGAGTAAAAATGGTTCATGATCAAATCATCCATCGTGGAATAAAAGATGATTTAACTCTACAGGCGATGAAAAAAGTTAAAAGAGATCTATTTGTACCCAAAAAATCTCAAGATGATGCTTATTCTGATAGCCCCTTATCAATCGGGTATGGGCAGACTATTTCACAGCCTTACATAGTAGCTTATATGACAGAAATAATTGAACCGAGACCGGACTACAAGGTATTGGAAGTAGGAACCGGATCTGGGTATCAGGCAGCAGTACTAGCTGAAATAATTGATTCCATGTTCACGATCGAGATCGTTGAAGAACTTGGCAGATCGGCAAAGGAGAGGCTTAAGGAGTTAGGGTATAATAATGTTATTGCGAAAATAGCTGACGGTTATTATGGCTGGGAAGAACACGCCCCATTTGATGCAATAGTTGTTACAGCAGCTAGTGAATATATTCCACCGCCTTTGATCGAGCAATTAAAAGATGGGGGCAAAATGATAATTCCGGTTGGATCTCCATTTCAAGTGCAGTACTTAACACTGGTTGAAAAAAGTGGAGAAAATATTAAAACTAAAATGGTAATGCCTGTTCGTTTTGTCCCGTTCACAAGAAAAGACTGACAATATAGTATGCAATGGCGGATTAATATTTCCCTAGTGCTGGTTTCGGTATCTATCATCTCATTTCAAATTACGTTGATAGAGATCCTTTCAATTATTCAATGGTACCACTTTGCTTATATGGTAATCTCAATTGCACTTTTAGGTTTTGGAGCCTCCGGTACTTTTTTGTCCCTTAATAAAGAAAGACTTCTTAAAAATTCAGATCTGTTATTACCAATGCTAATGATTGCATCTAGCATATCGATGGTCTTCGCGGTAAGATTTTCTCAGCTGGAGAGCATTCAGTTTGATACTTACCTACTATTTTCAGAAACATCTCAAATCTGGAGCCTAATACTTATCTATATTATATTCATTATCCCTTTCTTTCTTTCTTCACTTGCAATTGCGATTCTATTTGTCAAATACTCAGCGTCTATTGGTAAGTTGTATTTTTTCAATTTGATCGGCTCGGGAGTAGGTGGAATATTAACCATCGTGCTGATGTGGATTATTTATCCATCGACTCTTCCAATTGTAATATCAATAATTCCATTGATTGCTGGAATATTTCTTATAAAACTACCGATTAGAATACCAACATATGCAATCCTAATTATTGCAATAACTTCGATAGGATTTAATTTTATTTACCCGCAGAGTATTATATCTTCTCAATTTAAAGACATAAGTAGAACAATGAATCTCACAGATGCGAAGAGTGTCGAAAAGAGAAATAGCCCGTATGGATTTATTGAGCTAGTTGAATCACCAGCTTTACGGTTTGCTCCTTCTGTGAGCTTAAATTTCAAAGGTAAACTTAATCCAGTAGAAGGACTCTTCAATAATGGGGATTGGTTTGGCCAAGTTTTCTCAAATTACAATGATTCAGATTATGCTTTTCTTGACTACACAACTGAATCATTACCATATAATATTTGGAATATTAAAAATGCTCTGATTCTTAAATCTGGCACTGGATACAGAGCATTATATGCTATTTCAAAAGGAGTTGAAAACGTTTCTGCAGTTGAATCAAATTCTGCAGCAATCTCTTTTTTATTAGAGAATAATAAATTAAGCTTAAATAAAGTCAATCTTCATGTCAAAACAATGCGCTCATTTTTTCAGTCAAATAGCAGCAAATTCGATTTGATTGCCTTCCCAACAATTGGAAACTTTGGAGGTAATTCGGGTTTATGTGCTTTGCAGGAAGACTATGATCTGACAACCCAATCTTTTCAACATGCATGGAATGCTTTAGGGGATAATGGCGTTTTAACAATTTCCAGCTGGATCGATTATCCGACTAGAAAGTCACTAAAGATATTAAATACATTGTTTGATATACTTAAAGGATCTGGAATCACAGAACCTTCACAGCATCTTTGCACAATACAGTCTTGGAATACAGTTGCTTTTATTGTAAGAAAAATGGTTTTAACTTAGAAGAATCAACCTCAATAAAAAACTTCTGTGACTCACTATCATTTGATATTATTCAATATCCTATAAGTGAATTCATTCAGAGGAATAAATATAATAGACTGCAGGATGAAACTTTTCTAACAAATATCGATTCAATATTATTACATAAAGGCACTTCTCTATTTCAGAGATATCCGTTTAATATAGAACCAGCTAGGGATGACAAACCATATTTTTCACAATTTATTCAGTTTTCTAATTTGAGCAGTCTTTATAAAAACTATGACTTGAATTCATTGCCATACTTTGAGCTTGGATACATAATTGTTTTTCTAACTTTTATTCAAATTGTATTAATTGCATTGATTCTAATTATTCTTCCACTGTTTCAACTGGGCTGGCAGGGGGAGGATAAGTTATGGACTATATTTTACTTTAGCGGTATTGGTTTGGGATATATGTTCATGGAAATAATGTTTATTCACAAATTCATTTTATACCTTGGTTCTCCAATTTATTCTGCAACTGCGGTAATTAGTTCTATGCTGATCTGTTCCGGTGTAGGAAGTTATTATCACGATCGGATAAAAATGCTAACTCGGTATAAATGGCTTATATTTGCTCTAATCATTATGATCATGGTTACATACTTTTTTTTCATTGACTCATTATTTCAAACTACAATATCATATTCTTCCACTGTGAAATTTTTTATCTCATTTATCATAATTGCACCAGTTTCATTTGTTATGGGGATCCCATTTCCTAAAGGCATTCACTACTTGTCCAAAAGCCAAAACGACATTATAGCTTGGGCCCTAGGTATAAATGGATGTTTTTCAATAATCGGAGCAGTTTCAGCTACAATTATTTCAGTGGAGTTTGGCCATCAAGCGGTTTTACTTACAGCCCTTTTAGCGTATTCAATTCCTCTAATATCTAATATCCTAAGATCGAAAACAAAGATTCATGACCTCATGAATTCATAAGCATCAATGCATGTG
>CAVVVP010000005.1:0-695529 GCA_963751695.1 uncultured Ignavibacteria bacterium
TGTCATATTGTTTCTGTTCTTCCATTCTACAAGACCAAATTAATTCGTTTTTATATACCGTTATGTCTGGACATCCATCACACATATTCTGTTCACCCTTCTCTGTAAAGTCTACGGTTGAATGAACATTATAGTCTGCAAATAGGTTTTCTTAAATATTCTAAATGGATTACTAATAAACTTCTTTAGCGCTCCCCTTAAACCTTTGTCAAATGGCCACAAGAATAGCAATGTCGTTCTTCCCTTTTTTGTCAATGATGGAGATGCGTATGAGAGATATGTCCCCTTAAAGAAATGATGAACTGACATCATTAGTTCCATAAATTTAGGGCCCAAATATCCATATATCTTATCCTTAGTTCCAACTCTCTCACTTAAAAGCCATTTATAGGAATCCGGCTTTATGTTCCATTAAGGAAAGCAGATGGTTTGAAATCTGGAAACCTTTCTTGTACTTTTGCCATAACATCTGTTGACATAAGTTCAATATTACGATTATCCTCTGAGTGGTACATGATCTTATCCCATTCTATTTTCTCTCTTCCAGCATACCAATCGAATGGCATATTTGGCACAACATGTCTAAATGCTATAAATACCATTGTGTGTACGATATCAATATTCATATGTGCCCAATCCCTAGGTCTGGCACATACTGCAATGTATCTTCATATACTGTAGAGTTAAATGAACATGATATTCCACCAACTTCATCAAGCATCTTTGCATATTGAAGTCTTAGTTCACATAGTTCGAGTTCATTGTTTCCTTTCCATTCTCCACCCCGTCCTTGTTTGCTATCTACATGAAAAGTAAATCCATAAACCCCAGCTTTCTTAAGATCTTTTAATAGATCCATTGTAAGTGCTTTTCCGTTGGTGTTGATGATTGGTTTTAAGCCACGGTCCTTTACTTCCTTCACTATCTCAAGAATGTTTGGATAAAGTAGAGGATCTCCACCAGCTATTGAGATACAGTCAGAATTTCTATACTTCTCAAAAACATCTAAGTGATGTTTAACTTCTTCAACTGGTATATGTGAATCTTTTTCATTTTCCCTATAGCATCCATCACATGACAAATTACACATAGCTGTTGGTTCTAGCCATGAAATCGCATTGTCTGGTAGTGACCAAGGTAAACGATAGAGTTCGCGATGATTGATTGTACTACTTTCCATAAAATCCTCTAATGTTTTTCAAAATTTAAATTTGTTTATAACCTGATCCCATAACCTAGAGTTACATAAAGGGCACCGGTGTTGTTAGAACCATTCTTTTCATCAGCTTGAATTGGTATAAAACCGTAGACCCCTTTTAACTCTAAACTCAATTGCTGACCAGAAAAATTATATGTTGTACCTATTCCACCTGTAATACCAAAATTTGCATCATTTATTTTATCAGTAATATTGGTTTCATTTTCAAAATTCTGGGGAGGAAGTGGATTGCCACCTATCTCAATGGGAACATTTCCTTCACTATCCAAGTATACTCATACTTTCTCCCTCGGTGTGTACAGTGGCATCCAATAGAACGCCAAGGTAAGCTCCACCTTCGATATATACATCAAAACCGTTATCTGTACCGATAAAAGAATATCTTGCAAGAACGGGAAATTCCAAATAATTAATTATAGTTTCGTTGTTAAAACTTGCATATAAATCTAAACCTATTGGAACCGGCAATTCATCCATTCCCCCACCAATTGGCTGCATCCCTTCTCGTTTGCCCCCTTGTCCAGAGAAAAGTATTTCACCTTGCAGTGAAAATTTTGAATCAAAAGGTATGTTTGCAAATATCCCAAAATTCGGAGCAAGCCTTGAAGTATATCCTTCGCTTTGCGGGGTTCCGCCTCCCTTTAAATTGGGGATACTCAAACCACCTTTTAAGCCTAGTATCACTGATTGTGAAATACCGACATTTGTGCAAACAAAAAATATAATGATCATCAGTGATACTATTCGAACTGGATATTTTGTTATCATTAATAAGCCTTTTAGTAATCTTTCTTGTCTACTGAAATGGCCAAAGTTTGAGTGTATCTAACATGAACCGTTTGACCAATTTCAACTATTCCGGATTGATAAACCTCTTCAGATACTGCAGTTTTAAGAACATTTCCTTTTGGTCCAATTAAAGTTGCGACACCGGTATCTTCATCATAATCTTGAACAATTGCTGAAATCTCATACACTTCAACCGCAATACCTCCTGGTTTTTCTCCTTTTGCTGCTCTTACTAACACTTCAGAACCACTTTCATCCGGTGTTTCCCCAGGAGCATTCAGTGATAGTACAACCGATTCATAGTAATTGATATTTATTAGATCCCCCACCTCAATCTGATCGAAGTTTTGTGCATCTTCACTAATATGAAATTCCTGAACATTTTCTGGATCTCCCGGTTTAAATACCCAAAGTGATCTGTCTGATTCGAATACACCACAAACTTGTACTTGGGTTGATACCGCATCTCCAACTTCTACACTTGCTACTTTTTGAGCAAGAATATTAGAATTCAGATAAAACATTGTGACAAATAAAACTGTCCATGAAAAAGATTTTAGAGTTTTCATTTTCTCCTTTAGATTATTGTTATTGAAATAATATATTTATAGTGCTACCTATTTTATTATTAATAAGTAAACAACCTTATAATGCTGAGTATTAAATCTTGTTTTTAACACATAGCTACTCACAGTCTAATTTACAATTATGGGATAGGAATAGGTGCTGCAGCTTTTGCTGCATTAAGCATTAACCCGAGTATATTAATTTCAGCAGGATCAGTTACACCTTTACCAAGTGAGTTATGCGCTCTCGACCAAAGAATAACTGCATTTCTAGCATCCCTTAAGGCTATGTTATATGCCGCCTTTACACTCTCAAGTTCACTCAATCCTTTATAGTACAGATTAATGTCATCTACAAATTCCTTTCTCATCTCAGTAAGACGGCTGAGTTTGAATAATACTCTTTTCTCCAACTCCATTATATCTGTCTTGCTAATGTTATCTTTGTCTTCAACAACCTCTGCCAACTGGGGATCAGCAATAAATATTGAATCGGTTGATTTAGTCCTACCGGTCCTGTATTCTCTTAAGTAGTACGAGGCTTTTATTGCTTTAATTTGTCCATCTCGCAATTCGTTATCGGCCCATAAAACTTCACCATATTTGTCTCCCCATTGACCATTAATTTCGAGATGAGCTGAATCTAAATAGTGTTTCAATAGATCGGCAAGCTCACCGGTACTTATAGCAACTTCATCAATTATTGGTTGTGCGGCGGCAATAGCATCAAGCAATTTTTCTTGTTTTCTCACATCTATAATTATTTCATCCATCTGCTCAGGTGTTAGATTTAACTCTATATCAGGATAGTCTAAAACTGGACGCCTAACACCCTCAAGATAATCTGCTAATGCTTGGCATTTGTCCTTTTCAGAAGCCTTTGATTCCGCAAGAGTTACAATTTCAATTGAATAGGATATAGTAGCCTTAATGATATCACGCATTTTTTTTCTAAAGAGCACAAATCGTTTGTATTCCGGTCCGGGTGTCAATGATGATAAATGAATAGATCTGTTTTGTAAAAGACTATACTGAATTTCTCCAGCTACAGCTATCATACTGTTTGCAAATGGGCTTATATCCAACCGCTGTGTTGATGTAAATATTCCGCAACCATTTATAAATAGTTGAGAACCTACAAAAATGACTATAACTGTAAAAATCTTTTTCATTTTATCTCCCAAAACAAATAATCGTTTCATTCTCACAACCCTCACCATCTATATTGTAAAGCTGCAACAACAGTATTAAAATTTGCTCCATAACGAGTAGTAATTCCTGTTGCATATGCTAATTTTAGTCCGTAGCTACTCGAAAAAGGTATTGCAACAGTGACTCCCCATCTATTATTCTTTTGGATAGAATCCTTCTCTTCATCATTAATAGTTGTTGCTCCACCATAACTTTGACCAAAAGATGCCGCCGCCCAAAAACCAGGAGCAAATACATAAGCCCCGTGTAATTGAGCAGAAAATAACGGGTCTTGTTTTACCACATTTCCGCCATAAAAATCATTATTAGTTGTAAAAAACCAAGCATTTAAATACAATTCCAAAACAAACCGCCTTATTTTCTGTGCAAATCCTATTCTACCTCCTATATTCCAGCGACCGGTACTAAGATTGAAAAACTTTTCACTGTTATACTGCCCGATAGGCACTCTTACTTTAATACTTGCTCCTATAGTTGTATTTTGTTTGTATTTTACGAATTCCACTGCTTTTAATGCAGGAACCCCTATAAAATTCATCGCAACACCTACCACAGGATCTCCCATGCCGGTTCTTGTCGTGCTAGTATCTACTCCATCTAAAATTGCATCCCAAGTTGCGGTAACAAAAGGAAGCACAGCAAATACACGCCCTGCAAACCCAAAAATATTTATTGATCTTGCAAATGCTGGTGAAATTATGTGAGATTTTACTTTGGTATCTTCAAGTGGTATTGATTGATCGAGTAATACATTTCCCACAGAATAACCATAAGCTAAAAGAGCAAAATTCATATCTACAGGAGCAGCTGAAAGAAAGCGTGGTTCTAGATCCTGTGAGTAAAGTAAATTAGAAAGAAAAATTAGTATTATTGCTTTAGTTTTAAAACCCATTCGGTTGTATTTGCGCTCTTTTATTTTCATAATTCTATCTGATTATAACAAATTATTCCAAAATTGCATAGGGGCAAAAGTGTAATATATGGTAGTATAAAAGTGTAATATGTATCCATTTGACATGATGGTTTAGATATCATTATGTTAGAATTGAATTCCCGCGGAAAATATCCCTTTAACCTTTATAAATCTTGTATTACCGGTAAATTGACTTTGCATATTTTCCATTTCTCCTCCCAATAGCTGGGTTGAAAAACTTTTATTCCCATATGCCATCTCCAAACCCATGGTTATATCTACCTTTGCGATAGTGAATGAGAGTCCCGATGTTACATGATAAAGCGGCATATTGACAAGTAACTTATCAAACTGCGTTTTGGTTGCGTTGGCATTTTGATCAATAAATAAACTACCGTAAAACGACCATTTTTCTGTTAAATATAATTCGTATCCAATGCCAAAATTAATTACCGAGGAGAGCTGATTATTATAAGAATACATTACTGTATCTCCGGATGTCTGTGAAACAAACGGATCTTGTGAAATTAAATCATAATTATCTACTTTATTAAAATACTCAAAAGATACATGTATTTTGGATCTCCCAAAACTGTATGATCCCCCTGCGCCTATTGAATAAGAATTCTTATAAGTAGATTTCAGATCTTCCTGATAATTTGTAATAAGTAATCCGTCACGAACCTGCCCAGAGGATAATGCAATATTAAGATACGATTCCCCGATGCCGAATAAATTTAGGCTTGGGGTTGTTAAATTGATACCTAGGGTAAAGTTTTTCTCCCTAAAATAAATGCCGAGTTTCCATAGTAATCTTACATTATAGTATGAATTTTGTAAAAAGTACTGATTAATTTTTACATCTCCTGAGTCATCTATCGTATTAATAATTGTTTCTTCCCTCTGGTCATCGTCCCTAATAGCGGCAAACGTAGTTACCCCGATACCTAATTTTTCGATCGGAGAAAATGCCCAGGCTAAACCTAACCAGGTTTCCCGGATATCGCTGTAGTAAAGAATATTATTTGAATTTATCAAACCGTTTGGAGAGTTTGAACCTGTATTTACAATATTCGAATTGAATGTATAATCCATATCTTCTCTTACGAGAATTGAGTAAAAAAACTTATGAGTTTTAACGGAGTCTATGGCAAAACTTCCCCCTATAAAACCGGGTGAGGGTGTAAATTTACTTGATGAAAGATCTGTTGCCGGTAATTCGTCAAACTCTACTTTATAGTCAATATATTCAAACATACGCGCTCCGACAATTAATTCAGCGTCTTTTACTAATCCGAGAAAACCTGGATTATAGTAAATAGCCGTAATATTTTCAACACTCCCTATTACTTGCCCACCGAGCAGATTTGACCGGGCGCCGTAATTCTCGTTCCAATAGTATTTTGGCTGTGAATAGGATTCAGTCTTATTCAGCAGCAGAATAATAAAAGTGAACATAACCAGTAGTACAATTTTATTAGCCAAATGTTTTAGGTGATGTTTGATCATATTCCCAAAGTGTAATGATGCATTTATTTAATTCAATAATACTACCTTAATAGAACAAGTAACATCGTCGAAAGTAGTACAGTGTATAGCAAATAGTAAATGTTGAACATAATTCCGAGAATACACTCTTTCAAAAACTATTGAATTCAGATCAGTGTCAGTTAGCAATTACTCGACCTGATGTATAGTTCATACCTCACTTCATTCCAATTTTGGCATGGGCTCCAGTTTCAACAGCAGTTCATAATTTTGGACCATTCAAAGAATGGGGACCGTTCAGCAAATGGAGCCCAGCCGGGCTTGAGGGGATGCCCCAATTCATCCCTCAAAAAAGTCAGTTAAATTAATCAAACATCTTTCATCTATACAAATTTGTAATTGCTTTTGAAATATTATCTCATACTAATTGTTTTATTTAGGCAGTAATATCTGAACCTGAAATCTTGTTGACCACTCGGGTCCGAAGTCGGGCCTAATTACATTATAGAACGCACCCGCTTGCAAATTAAGAGGAAGCTTGCCTCCTATCCTGGTCAGCTTTCCAACTGTTCCTCCCAGGGGAACTATCCACTTGCTGCCTTCAGGAGCCTCCCAATTTGCCGTGATAATTGGTGCAAAACTAAATACCAACCCTGTGTTCCTATATTATAATTAATAAATCGGCTGGAAGAGCATTCTGTTTACATCCGGTGCTTCTTCAGCGCCGGCAAAAGACCATATGTTGTTGATTAAAAATCCTACAACCCACTTGCCCGGCATTGCAAGCATTATCAACGAAGGACCGGCACACCATTTTTGATTTCCTCTCACGTCGCCACCTGTCGGAAAATTTATCACTGGTCCTATTCCCCAGGTAAATCCCTCTGAGGCCGGCGAATAAAATGCTGTGATATTTATATCCCCTAGACCCACACTTGTCTCATCTTCAGTGGCGTAGTCAGGTGTCCAGCCAATTGGTATTATTGTTCTGGTTATTATTCTACCATCGGCAAAAGGTAACACCGGCTGAATGTTTAGTACATTCTGAGTCCTAGAATATGGGCCTATATTGTATGCAGTATTATTCTGAAACGGAAAGCTCATCATGTTGGCTATTGGATTTTGTGCCGCTTTCGCCAACTCTGCCGTAGATTGCTGCGCTTCTATTGTACTCAGAGATATAAAAAATGCCAGAAACACGATAAATATTTTAATAATTATTTTCATTTTATTTTCTCCATATTATATTTAGGAGTGATGTTTTAATATCACTCCTAAGAAATGAATCTTTTTATATCTTATTTCACCAACTCAATTTCACCTGGTCTCCAGGTTTTATCAAACCAGGGTTCAAGCGGACCATAAATGCGCCACAGCATATGCCAGTTTTTACCGGGAACAGTTTGTATCCAGTTTACATCTCCTTTCGGTTTTTCATAACTGAAATAAACATCAAAGGATCCATCTGCATTTTGCACAACATTTTTATCGGAACTGGTAACCCCCGGGAATGGATAATCCGTTTGAAGTAATGATCTTGTCTGTACATCGTAAACGGTTACATCCCAGAATTGTACAGCAGGGACATTGGCTGGTATGTGTAATTTGTATTGCTTATCTCCGGATAAAGGATTGCCTTCAGAGTCGCGCATACCTTTCATGTATTGTGATCCTTTTCCAACCGGTGGAGTTACCATAGCGGGCGTGATTCCTGTCGCATAATAATGGAATCCTAATCTTTGATCGATTAAACGAACTCCATCTTTTTCAAACAAAGAGCTATTTCCAGGAAATCCTGTTTCCCAGGTCTGGCTGCCAGGATAAGCTTTAAAACTCTTGTCCCGGTTTCTGTATTCATTAACACGTGAATAGGCATTCCCAACAAGGGCTGCTTCAGTTAGAATTTTTTTCATGCGTGCATCCGGTGCAAAAGCTTTCCCTTTTTCAATTCCGATGGATGCCAGGTAACCTAAAATTTCAGGGCTAAATGCTGAAGCAGGTTCTTCCTGTACGATTGCATTCACTTCTTCAAAAAACTGAAAATCGCTGGCGTGTACGGTGTTAAATGCTTTACCAGATACATTCACAAAATTTACAGATTTAGGCTGATCTCCTAATGGATACAATTTAAAATTCTCTTTCATATTTTTTACAACAGGTTTTGGATCGAAGTTCTCCATAAACCCACGCATCACCAACCAATTTCCATAGGTAGCTGATTTTGCTACAAAATATCCATCGGGTATTTTGCCTTCATACCCCGGGGGAACTAAGAGATATTTACCTCCTTTTCCTTGGTCAGGTCCTGCGTTTCCATAATCGGTTACATATTGAAACCAAAAGTCATCGATCAATCCAAGGGTGTTTGGTGGTGTTTCCATTACCATGGGCCCATCTTTCAAATCAATCCACATAAAAGTGTATACAACTGTTGTATTGGGCGTAAGTAATATCACTTTAGAATCCATGCGGTCTTCCCAGATTATCATGGTTTCATTATCGGGGCCAAATTTTCGAAGGCTATTTCTAAAACCACTTAATGAAGCACCGCTTGTGGTTAAGGTAACACATTCAACTGCGCGTTGAAAATCGATTTGATCATAAAGTTTTTGAGCTGTTTCTTCTGTAGGAAAGCCGTCATCAAAAGTTAAAGTTCCGAAACGTGTTTCCACTTCATCGGCAATTGGGATACTTGCCGGAATGTCGGTGGTCATTTTCATTTTCTGCTGTGCCTGCATTGGAATAATCATTCCAATCAAAAACAAGCTCATAAGCAGACTACTAATTGTTTTTTTACTTTTCATTTTTTATAGTATTATCGTCATTGTGACCCGCCAGCTGGCGGAGTCACAATGACGAACTTGAATAAGTTAATTTACCTTCACAATTTCACCTGGTCTCCATCCTTTGTCGTACCAAACCTGCGTTGGGCTATAAACTCTCCAAAGTACATTCCAACCTTTGTTTGGAATGGTTTGTACCCAGTTTACATCACCTTCCGGTTTTTCAGGTCCAAAATATACATCCCAGGTACCATCTGCATTTGTAACAAGGTTTTCCTGAATGCTGGTAACTCCAGGTAAGCGCTGATCGGTTTGCAACATGCAACGTGTTTGGTTATCGTATACGGTAATTTCCCAAAAGCGTTTAACAGGCGGGTTGGCAGGAACATGTAGTTTATAAGTATTGGTTCCATCTAGGATTTCTCCGTCAGAATCGCGTAAGCCAATGACATACTGCGAACCTGCACCAACCGGAGGTTTTACCATTACAGGCGTAATACCGGTTGCATAGTAATGAAAGCGAGTACGCTCATTGATTAAACGAACACCATCATTATCAAATGCATGGCTACCGCCCGCAAAACCAAGTTCCCAACTTTTACTTCCAGGCCAAATCACAACATTATCGTTGCGGTTGCGCCAGATGATGGAGCGTTGCGTTGCAGTACCTACAACAGCTGCTTCAGATAGAATATTTTTCATTCTAGCATCAGGAGCAAAGGTTTTTCCTTTTTCGATTCCAATAGAAGCAAGCATTCCTAATACTTCAGGATCGAATGCTTCGTTGTTTTCTTCCTGAACCACTTCATTCACTTCGTGGAAGAAAGTAATATCCTGTGCATGTAAGGTATTGAGGTATTTGTTCGATACATCATAATATTGAACAGGCTTTGGATTTGCTTTTTCAGCTAAAGGATATACCTTAAGATTATCTTTTATGTTTTTAACAACTGCTGCGTTGTCATCGCCTTTAGGGAAACCTCTTAGAGCAAACCAGTTGCCATAGGTATTTGATTGTCTAACCAAATATCCTCATGGAATATCGCCTTCATAGTTTGGAGGAAGTATCAGGTATTTACCACCTTTTCCACGGTCTTCGCCAGCATTTCCTATATCAGTTACATAGTGAAACCAGAAGTCATCCAGAATGGCTAGTACATTTGATGGGTTCTCCAACACAACAGGACCATTTTTGGTATCAATCCACATGAATAGGTAGATTACAGTTGTATTTCCTGTTAATAAGAGTCCTTTGGAATCCAAGCGGGATTCCCAAATAATGGCCGTTTCATTATCAGGACCAAACTCCCTGATTCCTCTTCGGAATCCAGCCAATGAGGCTGCAGGAGTAGTCATAATCATACATTCCACAGCTCGCGAAAAATCCTGATTATCCCAGATTAGTTGAGAGGTTTCAGCAGTGGGTACGCCATCAAAGAATTCAAGCGTGCCTAGGCGGGTTTCTACCTTATCCGGAATTAAAACATTTTCCGGAATTTGCGGTTGTCATTTTGTAAGAGCGTTGCATCTTTTTTGCTCCATCTTTGTCGCCGTTATCTGGCTGCATTACAAGCAAATACAAATAGCATCATAAAAAATAATACAAAACTTGTTTTTAAGTGTTTCATTTCTGTCTCCTTTTTTTTGAAAGATTATTTATTTCTATTTAATAAGTTCGAAATCATTTAATACCCATTTTTTATTTATATAGCCTTTCTCTGGTCCATAAAAACGGAATACAACAAAGAAATCTTTTTTAGCATTTGTAGGCACCCAATTCTTTTCTTTTCCTTTGGGTGCTTTTGGACCAAAGTAAACATCTACCTATTTAACCAACTTCACATCATCCGGCTTCCAGGTCTTATTGTTGTATGCATTCAGTGGTCCATAGAATCGAACGACAGGAAACCAACCTTTACCTGAGATTGTTTGCAACCAAAACTTTTCTTTCCCTTTAGGTGGTTTTGGTCCAAAGTAAATATCAATCGAACCATCCGGATTTTTACCGGGCAACTCTTGGCTACCGATCATTGGAAATTGCTGATCTGTTTGTAGTTGGGAGCGCGTAGCAGGGTCGTAAATTGTAACTGACCAAAAGTCCTTTACCGGCACATTCGGTGGAATATGCAAAACATAATCTTTGCTTCCATCGAGGTATTGACCTTCTGCATCTTTATATCCAAACAAGTACTTTGAGCCAACACCTTCAGGCATTGGGGCAGCCATAGCAGGTGTAATTACGATCGCTCCATAATGAAACAAACTTCGTGCATCCAGATTTCTATACCCATTTTTCTCAAACTCGGAACTGCCACCTATAAACACAGTTTCCCATTGTCGGTCCGAATATTCTTTTACATCTGGATCTCTGCTGTCAAAAGCGTTGGTTCTGGCCATGGCTACAGCGAGTTTTGCTGCCTGCTCAAAAATATGCTGCATGCGGGCATCCGGATTAAAAGGCTTGCCTTTCTCAATCCCTAAGGAAGCCAATCTTCCCAATAGTTCTTTGTTTACAAAATCAACTGGTTCATAGCTGATAATTTCATGCAGCCATCTAAAGGCTTCCCCATCTTCGGGTGCAAGTGAATTGAGGGGTACGCCGCTGATATTTGTATACGTCCCTTTGCGCCCGGGATCTTTAAGTGGATATACTTTGAGTTTACCATAGAAATCCATCGCTTCTTGTCCTTCTCCCGGATTGGCTCTAAATAGCCCCCAAAGGCGATAAGACGACGATTTAGCAACAAAATAACCTTTAGGAATTTTACCTTCATAACCAGGAGGAAGCAGTAAGTATTTACCTCCTTTACCTTTATCCTGACCTGTAGCGCCAAAATCAACCACAAATCTAAAATAGGCATCATCCAAAGGGCCCATTACCCCTGCAGGAACTTCAATTACCAGAGGACCATCTTTTTTCAAATCGAGGGTTAACATGGCATAAATGCTATTGGCATTTCCTGTCAGCCAAAGCGGTTCAGAATCCATTCTGTTGGCAAATACCAATACATCCGATGAGTTGGTGGCACCATAATCACGTACTTGCGCCTTCAAGATACCATGTATCGACAAGGCAGGAATGAAATCATAGTAAGCTTGTGTAGCTCGTTGCAGATCCATTTGATACTGCACTTTTTCAATTGTTTCGGGTGTTGGGTATCCACCACCTTTAAATTCCAATGTTCCAAAATCGGTGTAAATTCTGGATGGGGCAGGCATAAAATCTTCTGATGATTGCTTTGCTTTCCCTTTTTCCAGTTCATAGATTGTTTTATCCTCCTGTGCTTGCACAGATACCATAAAACTGGTTAGTAACAAACAGACCAGAATTGATTTCATTATTGATTTCATTTTACTTTTCCTATAGTTAATATTCTATTTTTTAAACTTAGTCATGCTGAATGCTGGTGGATTGGGATATTTTTCCAGTGACTTCTGGTATTCGCCCACAATCTTCATGTACGGTCCGAGCACAAAGGCAGAGACTGCAACCTGGTTCCATTGTTCCCGTGGATCACGGGCAATGTTGTAGACAGAAGGATACCCCATCCCCTCGGCACGATAGGCACCCACGCCCATCAGGGACGGGTTGCCAGCAGAGGCAACGAATTCCCTTGGATAAATCCGCCAATGCTTCCAGCGCACTGCAGCAACCTCGCCTTCCATGAACGTGATCAGGCTTTCGCGTGCTGACTGCTTGTTTTTGCCTAGGAAGAAATCACCCTGATCGACGCCATCAATGGCACGGTCAGTGGGTACTTTGGCCCCAATAATGTTGGCCAATGTAGGGTAGAAGTCGTGAATAGCTACCATCTCGTTGCTCTTTGCCGGTTTGATCTTTCCTGGCCATTTGATCATGCCCGGAACGCGCAGTGAACCCTCAAGTGCATCACCAACCTCGCCACGGAACGGCCCGTTTGAACTGCCCAAGAAATCATTGTTGGACCCCTGGGTTGTAGCCCCCCCATTGTCGGAAAGCCATATTACGATGGTGTTGTCTTCAATGCCGGCCTCCTTTATGGCGTCAAGCACCTGTCCTGTGCGGTAGTCAAGTTCCATCACAGCATCACCAAAAAGTCCGGCACTCGATTTCCCTTCAAAGTCGGGATGAGGCAAGGCCGGATAATGCACATGTGACCATCCCACATAAAGAAAGAATGGTTCCTTTTCTTTTGCCTGTTCTTTGATGTACTTCACGGAGGCTTCCGCTATGTCACCTTCGATATGCCGTCTGTATTCAAGATCGTAGGGACGGACCTTTTTCACCACATCCTTTCCGGGTTCTGATTCCCAGATAGCGGTTTGCGATTTGGCAATTGCTTCTTCTGAAAAACCGCTTCTACGCATACCATCCGGATACAATGTACCGTCGGTGGTTTCTAAAATCCCAACATGCCATTCATCAAAGCCCTGGTTAATGGGCAGACTTTGCTTTTCCCCACCCAGATGCCATTTACCCGTCATGGCAGTGGCGTAGCCTTGTGATTTGAACAGTTCGGCAAGAGTCACCTCACTATCCTGAAGTGTGCTGGGTGTACCGGCAATAATAATACTTCCCAATCCTGCACGTTGAGAATATCTGCCTGTCAGTAAAGCCGCGCGGGTCGGTGTACAGCCCTGCTCCACGAAAAACTGAGTGAGCATCATCCCTTCACTTGCCAGTTGATCAATGCGCGGCGTGGGCATACCACGAAGTTCACCACCGCTGCCATAACATCCTAAATCACCGTAGCCCATGTTGTCTGACAGCATGAGTACCACATTGGGCTTATTGGAGGACTGTGCATGAGCCGGCATCATAAATGCCAGCATTATTATGCTAACAAAGAGTATATTTAAGTATGTTTTTGATGGTTTCATATTTTCTCCTTTTTGCTAAAAGTTTATTTATTTTTATTCAACAAGTTCGAAATCATTTAATACCCACGTTTTATTTATATACCCCTCCTCAGGTCCATAAAAACGGAATACAACAAAAAATCCTTTTTTCGAGTTTGTTGGTACCCAATTCTTTTCTTTACCTTTTGGCGCTTTAGCTGCAAAATAGATATCAACTGAACCATCAGCATTTACTTCAGGCTTATCCATACTGCCGATAGACTTATTTACATTTCCACCAGCATCAAGCAAACCGCGGGTGGTTGGATCGTAAGCAGTTACAGCCCAAAAGCGTTTAACAGGAGGATTTTTTGGAATATTCAATTTGTAAACAGCACCACCATCTAAGAATTCACCTTTGTTATCACGGAACGCTGTTAAATATGCAGTACCTTGTCCAGGAGTAGTTGAAAGTAAATTAGGCGAAACAACTATAGCCTGGTAATGCCACAAAGTTCTTGCATCAATATCATTTACACCGTTACGCTCAAAAGTAGTATTGTGTAGAAACATTTTTTCCCATTCACGATTTGGCCAGTATCTTATCTCAGGATCTCGGTTTGCATACACAATAGCCCTCGACATTGCAACACCTTGTTTTGCACCCTGATCAAAAATCTTTTTCATACGAGCATCGGGATTGAATGGTTTTCCCTGCTCTATACCTAATGAGGCTAAACGACCTAATTGCTCAGCGCCAAAAATTTCTTTAGGCTCATACTGAATTATTTCATTCAGCATTTCAAAAACAGAACCATCTTCAGAAGGTAATGGATTTATACCCATTCCAGTAGTATTGGAATAGTTGCCTTCTCTTGGACCGGTTGCCAGCGGATATACTTTTAAATTCTTTTTAAACCAAGCCACTGCCTGATCTCCAAGACCAACTTCTCCAAATCCTCGCATCATTACCCAAATTCTGTAACTATTTGATTTGATTGCGAAATGATTTTTAGGAATATCGCCTTTGTAGCCAGGAGGTAAAAATAAATATTTACCGCCATTTCCTTTATCAGGACCGACAAAACCAAAATCTACCATAAATTTGAAAAGAGCGTCATTTGCTGTTCCATACATGCCAGGTGGTATTTCTACAACTGTGGGACCATCAATCTTCAAATCAAGTGAAGCTATGGCATAAACAGTGCTGTTATTTCCAGTCAAGAATGGTTCGCTCGGTTTCCATCCTGGACCTGCTGCTATTGCAATATCAGACGAACTCTTAAATTTAAAATCACGGATTTGTGATTTTACGATTGCATACACTGATAGTGCTGGATAAAAATCCATATAAGCTTGCGTTGCACGCTGTAAATCCATCTCATCATAGATTTTCTGTACTGATGCTTCGTCGGGAAAAGCCTCAAGTTCAAAATTCAAAGTCCCAAAATTGGTTTCGATTTTATCAGGTAGCTGGTTTAAAATCCTTGTTTGTTTGTTTCTTACCAGCAGTTTCAAACAGATTTCTGTTTTCACCGGTATCTTGAGCAAACATTGGAATAGCAATTCCAATTATAAACAGACCCGTTAATAGAATACTTAGTGATTTTTGTTTTTTCATTTTGTAACCTTTCATTTATTAAACAAGATTTAGATCTTATTATTGAAAGCTTCTAATCAATAAAATTCAACTTGGCGGCAAACTGAATGCGTTGAGCAAAGCCTTCTGTGTTATTTACAATTCTTTGTTTACCTGCCATGTATTCAACACCTACGGAAAATCTTTTGAAAACGCCCCACCTGAGGTTGGCATGCACGGTGGCGCCTAATTCCTGGTCATCGGATGTTCTGTTAGCGGGACTTTGCAATTCAGCCCAATTTATTGAAAGTGTTGAAGCGAGATTTGACAACCAATAGTGTTCAACGCCTGCTGTGATATTGAACACGGGAAATGTGTTAAGAGACCCATCCAATATTGATTACTGCATCAGCACCCGGGCCAGCTACAGCAGCGATATTTTGTCCCCAGCCATTGCCATATGCAATTCCCCACATGAACTTGTCATATTTGGCAAATTTTAATGCTCCGGAAAAGTGGATACCGTCTCCCATGGCAGTTGAAGTTCCTAAACTATCACTCACAAATCTATGTTGTAAACCCTGGGCAGCAAATTGTATATGCCCCAGGCGATGATTCCAGATAATACGTCCGGTTATACTTGGCATGTATAGCATCGCTTGACCATCTATTCCATACGGATTATCAAGTGAGCTGGCAGGGCTTTCGATGGCCGCTGCCCATTTAAAGTGTTTGCCGGCTGATTCCTCATAGCGGATTTGAACGGCACGCTTGAACACAAGTGCATCTCCAAATTCAAAATCAATGGTAGTTGGAAGCGCATTCAAGTCCATCAACGTAATCCAATTTTGGCCAATGGTTAGATTGCCTACGGTTATTGATGCAATTCTTAGATGTGGGGTATAATCGATAGGATCTTCATTTGCAAAGAAGTCAAATTCTATATAGGCCCGCATGGGTATGTTACTTTTGCTTTTCCCACGAAAATCAAAACTAAGCCGTGATTCTTTTGCATGAAACGTTGTTTGACCACCCATTTTCCTTTCCGGTGAATCATCCAAACCAATGGTGCCTGTAACAAATTCACTTCTGTCGCCCACGTAGTCCAGGTCAACAATAAAATCAGTCTTAACATATCCCCCAATTGCTAATCGGATGTTGGTACCTGGTATAGGAATTGAATTGGGAAATTTACTTTCGATATAAGTAGATAATTCTTGCCACTAAGCGATTGGGAATAATATATTTCTGAATTTGAGGGCAGTACATTGTTTAGTCGTATCTTTTACGGTAACTTGCTTTTGTGCATGTAACAAAACCGGCATAAACAAAATAAGCGGTATTTTTAAAAATGGCTTCAGTAACTTCATGTTTTTCATGTACACAATTAAAATATATATTTAGCACCTATTTGAATTCTATTCGCTATCCCAGATTTACTATCTTTATTTTCACGCTGGGCTATTTGGTACTCTATACCAACGTTAATAGATTTTACAGGTGAATAGATCAAATTGATATGACCTTCAGCACCCGATTTATAGTTGTTATCCGGTTTATATTCAGAGACCTCCAAATCCAGCCATGATCCTGTTAAATTCAGCTGAACAACAGGCGAGACACTATAAACGACTGACGCCAAAATACTCCATGCGAACAAAGGCTCAATTTCACCCTGTGGATTTAATATTGCAGATTGTCCATCTCCTGTAAATGCAATTACATTTGAAGCCCATCCATCTCCGCCCGAAAGATTCCATAAAAAACTAAACTTATTTGAAAAATTTTGTCTGCCGCTGAAAGCAAGCCCCCAACCCAAAGCGGTAGCATTTGGCCCGGTCTCCAGACCATCCCAGCGCAATTGATAAATTGAACCGCCAAACATCATATTGCCGTCATATTGTGTTTTTTTAGTTATCCTGGCCGCAAATAATGGTAATAACATACTGGATTTACCATCAAAACCATTTCCATCTATATCAGGAAATTCAAGCATTTCCAGAGCTACTGCATATTTCATTGTTTTGCTTAAAGTATTTTCATACCTGACCTGTCCCCTTCTCGATCCGGCAACAGCATCTCCTGCTTGAAAATCTAATGTATTTGGAACGGCATAACCATTTGTAAGTGTTCCCCAGGTTCTACCAACAAGCCAATTATTATATACAGCGTAAAAGTGCCTTAACCTTGGAACATTATGAAAAGGATCCCGATCAAGACTCCAAAAATCCATTTCCAAAAATATTCTGAGTGGCATTCCCTCTTCAATTGAAGTTCGAAAATCAAAATTGAAACGTGACTCTCTTGCAAACAGATTCATATAACCCTGTTCTTTAATTTCACCTGAATTATCCACATGAACATTATAGGAAGCAAGCTCATATCTATCATTATGCACACCGTTAAAATCCTGGATATAATCTAACTTAACATATCCGCCAAATGACAATCTGGCTTTTGAACCAAACAACGGCCATGATTTTGGAAAACTTGCATCGGCAAGTTCTTGTCCGGTCAAATTCAAATGATTATCACGAAACTTATCAATTCTGGTAGTATCGGCCGGAGATCTTCCTAAAAAGTCTGTTTCTTCTTTTTTATCTTGTCCATTAACAATTGCTGCAGTTATTATGAAAGCGATAAGGATAAATATTTTTGTGCGTTTCACTTTTTCAACCTCTGTACTTATTAAGAAATTCAATTACTATAATATTTAGTCAAATAAAAATGGTGGTGATATTATCAGTACACCAATTTCAACACCCGGTCCCCTCGATCCATCAGTTGTATTGCCATATGTAACGCAATTGTTTGCTGTACCATAAGCCATAGTCATATGGTTATCAGTATTAAACTGTTGTGCAATTACTGAATTAAATGAAAATAGCAATGATATATATATTAGGTATTTCTTCTTCAAAAAAATGTCCTTATAATATTCACATTATTTTGTATATGGTTTAATGAGTGAATTCCCGATAAGTAAACCTGCAGCTAGTGTAATGGCAACAATAAACATCTGCATAAATTCTATCCCACCGGTATGCATGTCTCCAGTAGCAAAGACTGCCAAACCCCTGAATCCAATTGAACCGCTTACGAGTAGAATAAATGCCGGCACCAATACTATAGAAGGTGGTCGTCCGGTTTTTCTTGCCCAAATATTTGTAAATAATACCAGCAGAATAGTCCCCATTAAATTTCCAAAATTTGAACCAACTAAATCGCTGCCCAGCAGTATTCCACCATAGGCTATACCCATTGCGAGGCATGTCCAGAAAAAATCGCGGAAAGGTGTTTGCAAAGCTATTCCAAGCCCAATGATAATTGCCGGCATAAAAACCCAAAGCCAAACCGAGTCAATTGGTGTAGCTGCAGTGGCTGCCGGGATAGTTAAAATAAGTGCAACTGCTTTTACACCAAGCCATGCACCAGCAAACTGTTTAAACAAATATATTAAGCCGCTAATAAGGTTCGAAAGGCCTGAGTTGATGTGTTTACTAACAATCTCTATAATACCTACACTTATCGGATATCCTGGAATCAAAATTAAAACTGCTGAAAGTGTTACCAGCACTACATTAATATCGGGAAAGAAAAACCTTGAAATACCAGCCAATATGCCTACAACAAAAGCGGTGGATATTGGAAGCCATTCTGCCGCAAGTGGCCCCTTGCTACCCGATTTCATAACCATAAAAAATACCACCAGACTGAAAATCCCGGAGAGTATCAAATCCATCCACGATCCCCCCAAGAGCACCGGAAAGGCTACACCAACCAGTACATAACTCAGGGCCGTTGTAACATTTCCCCAGGGATGCGCTAGTTTATCAATTTCATCCAATCGCTTACTTGCCTGGGCAATGGATAATTTACCATTTTCCATATCATTGATAAGTTCACCCACCTTTGCCAGGCGGTTTAACTCGGTACCTGTTCCGCTCATGGCAGATATATGTATCTTTTGCCATTCAGTCCCATCTTGTGAAAATGCAAAGCTTATCTGGTCAGGTGTAGAACGAAAAATACCTTGGTAACCAAAAATTTTTGTTATTCGGTTGAGGTACCATTCTAGCCTGGCTGCGTTTGGGCCATATCCATGAATCTTTTCGCCCAGTTTGATGACAAAGCGGCATGCTTCGTTAAAGTCAGGTTTTGAAGAGTTGTCCATATAATTAGCTCCCATTGTATTAAAAATATTATTGAATCCATTTCAAATAAATCAGCAGCAAAAGCTACTATTATGTTCTTTTACTATACATTCTTCCAATTAAAGTGATAACCCCATCCAACAAAATTGCACTTCTGATTTCGGGTGTCATAAGTGCATTCACCACACTTTCAGGATTTGTGTTATATTGCATCTTGTTCATCTTTTATAATCATATGGGGGTATGGAATTATGATTCCCGCTTTGTTAAAACGATCTCTTACCTCTTCGTTCAGGGACCAGTATACTTTTTTGGCATCCCTTGGGTTATCTACCCAGACAAGGGCCTTTAATGTTATGGAATAGGTTCCCAATTCAAAAAGCCTGACCTCAACTATAGGATCATTGTTTGCTTGTTGAACTTTGGTGCGCTTGTCGATTCTGAGCGGGCTTGCTTCCGCAACGTCCCGGATGATCTCTTTTGCTTTTTTTACATCGCTTTCATAGCTAATATCAAATTCAACATACTGGACAACATCCTCTTCACGATAAGAGGAATTGATCACATCAGTTGAAAGTATTTTTGAATTTGGAATGATCAATCTGCGGTTGGTAACATCTTTAATTACCGTATAAAGCATTTTGATCTCTTCCACGCTGCCTTCGGTTATATTTCCCACCTTAATCCAGTGGCCCAGGGTAAATGGCCTGAAGATTACAATCATAGCCCCTGAAACTAAATTTGTAAGCACATCTTTCGAAGCAAAACCGATGATGGCAGTTGCTAAACCGGCACTCGCCAACAATGAGGTTGTTGCAGATTTAATACTGGGCTCCAGTGATATGGCAAAGCTTATACCAATTATCAGTATTGTCAATCGCAACAAGAAAATATAAAGAACATATATTCCAGGGTCAGATTTCCGTTTGGCCCTTACATTTATGAAGATAAGATATATCGCTTTTTTAACTATCCAGCCAAGCAGTAGTGAAACGAGGATAATTAAAATCATCAATACAATCCGACCATATTCAGAGTTTAATATATCCATTTGATCCTTTTTTTATATTTTATAATCAAAACCAGTTTCCACCTCCATCAGCAGCATTGGCTGTCAGCATGTTCGTTTACTAAGCATTCATGCAATGCATCTTCGATAGCCATAAAATTAATTGTCTCTTTTTTTGCAATAAAAACAAGCCTGGTTTCTTTCTTGTCATCAGCCCAATGGTCTGTAACAGCTAAAGTTGCCCTTCTGCCTACCAGTTGAAGTAAAATACGCTTATGTGGTTTTTCGGCAGCATAAACAAAACCCTTTACCCGATAAACAGATTTGGGAATATGCTTCAATAATATCTGTAGGGCTTCGAGGCTTAAAGGCTCCTTTGATTCGAATGTCCAGGTTTCGAAGTCAATACCATGAGCATACTTATGTTCCCTATGTTTATCCAATGTCAATGCATCACCATTTATAGGTCTTGACGCCAGATTGCCATTTATCCCAAGTAAAATTTCAAGTGGAATCTTACTGTGTGAAGTCTCCAGGATTTGCAGGCTGGAATTTATATTGGCTATCCAATCATGCACTTTTCTCAGCGTTTCTTCGTTTACAAGGTCCGTTTTATTTAAGACGACAAGATTTGCCCCTTCAATCTGTTTCTTCGCCATCTTCAAGGCCTCCTCATCATCAATCAACAACAACTGTTCAGCATCAACTAAAGTAATAACCCCATCCAACAAAATTGCACTTCTGATTTCGGGTGTCATAAGGGCATTCACCACACTTTCGGGATAAGCAATTCCACTCGATTCGATAAGTATGTGATCCAGTTCATGCTCCTTGTCAGCCAGTTTTAATACGGCGCTGATCAGGTCGGTGCGGGTGACACAACAAATACAACCATTGGCCAGACTCACCATTCCTTCGTTCACATCACTGATTAATTCAGCATCGATGTTGATGGATCCAAAATCATTTACAACAACTCCTATTCGTAAGCCGTGATCACTGTTGAGAACGTGATTAATCAATGTGGTTTTACCAGACCCCAGAAACCCGGCCACTACTGTGACCGGGGTGGAGCTGTGCATATTGCTTTTTGAAGTCATGTATATCTACAATTCGTTTTTATAAACCTTGCCATCTTTTACAATAAGTTTCAGGTGCTCTTGATGCTTTTCTACAACCTCAACATCTTCCAGTGGATTCTTGTCGTAGATCAGGACATCGGCCATGGCGCCTTCTTCAATCACGCCAAGTTTTCCGTATATATTTCGCTTGCCGCACATTGCCAGGCAATCGTATGCGTTTCCTGTGGCCTGAATCATAATCTCCGCAGAGGTGAACCACGGCTTTCTGAGCGTGAGGTCTTTGAGCTGCTTCTTTCTTGCCTCGTAATCGAAAAGCAGGTCCGTGCCAAACACGATCTTGGCCTTGTACTTTATGGCCAGCTTGAACATATTGTCCATGCCATCCAGTGCTTGCTGAAGTTTCCCGGCGCGGACAGGATCTGTATAAATGGGCTTCAAACTAGCAGTAACGTAAACTTGCGGAGAAAGGATGGCCTCTTTTTCTACCAGTAATTCCATGGCTTCTTCATCAATCAAATGACCGTGTTCAATACTTTTTACCCCGGCATTCAATGCTCGTTTAATACCAACAGCATTAAACACATGTGTTGCCACATAGGTACCGTAATCTTCAGCCACTCTCACTGCAGCCCTGGTTTCTTCCTCGAAGAACTCATTCACATAAAGCGGATCGGTAAAAGATGAGACGCCCCCACCGTTGGCGATCTTAATAAAATCAGCACCAAGGTAAAGATTATGCCGGGCAGCAGCCATCACCTGGTCGACACCTGTGGCCAGAATACCGCAGTTCATTTCAGAACGCTCCACGGTACTAATGGGGCCACCCCATTCCTTGGGCATATCGTTAGGGTTACGAAAATCAACATGGCCCGAATACTGTGCAATCAAACCGCCCGATCCATAGATCCTGGGGCCGGGCAACATTCCAGTGTTGATTGCTTTTCTCAAGCCAAAGATATTGCCTCCCACATCACGGCAGGTAGTAACCCCGCGCATGAGCATGTCTTCCGCTTCGCGAACAGCCAAACAGGTGACATACTGGAAAGGACCATTGAAAAACTCTGCTTGCGATACGCCCATCATTAAATGTAAATGATTGTCGATAATACCCGGTGAAAGGTATCCATGTTTGCCATCGATAACCTTTCCATACTCACCCTCATTACTGCTGCCAGCCGGGATGATCTTTTCAATTTTGTTATCGAGTAGAACTACATCTTTTCCTTTGATAAGATCTTCTTTTCTTCCATCAAAGATGCTGATGTTTTTAATGAGTGTTAAGTGCTCATTCATAAGAGGCGCATGTGGCCCCTTGTTGTCGGAATGTGGATTTGGATGTCTGTTTCCCATTTTGTTCTCCTTTAATTTAATGGTTAATAAAAAAACAGTTTCTAACTTCTAATTGGTCCGCGAACAGCCTGACCAGGCATGGCCTTCGGTATCGAGTTCTTCATCATGAATCAGGAAGGTGCCATTGACCATCACGTGCTTCATGCCTTCGGACAGCTGACAGGGCTCCTTGAAGGTGGCCTTATCCGCAACGGTCTTCGGGTCGAAGACGATGATGTCGGCATCACAGCCTTCTTGAAGACGCCCCTTCTTTTTCGTCATCGGTGCGGCATCTTCGATGATCTGGGCGGGGATCAAGGAGCATTTCCTGATGGCATCCATCCAACTCAACACTCCACGCTCCCGGACCCATCTCCTCAGGAAGTGGCAGTAGTTCCCTGCAGCGCGAGGGTGGCTCTGCAGTCCCTTGGGGAGGGGCCATTCATCGCCCAAGAACCATGTCCCTTTCTCGTCGGTGAAGGGGAGCGCATCGGTGACGACGGCCCCGCCCGGATAAAGCACCGACATATCCAGCAGACTGGCGTCATGGGGATTATTGTCTTCATCCAGGAAGTGGACGATGACGGCGTCTCCAGGACTGGCCTTCATTTCTTTCACAAATTCTTCTTTGTTTTGGAAGGCTGTATTGGTCTTGACCAAAGTAAAATCGTTAAAATGTACTCCCATACGCTGTTCCACATCTTCTGGGTTAAATTCAGCAGCGGCAATCGCCGAGTTTCCTGCACCGTAGGTGTAGGCCTCGGTCGTCATCTTAACGCCCTGTTTCTGTGCATTGCGCACAACAGCAACAAACTTGTCGATATCACGTAATCCAACACTGTTCATATGACATACGTGAGTGTGGGCTCCGGTTGCAGCAGCAAGTCCTGCTAGTTGCAGCATACTGGCAACGCCACTCTTGGGATCCAACATGGAGACGTTCTGAATATGAGTATAGGTGGGCACATTGTATTTCGCAGCCAATTCCCACACGCGCATGAGTTCTTTGGAACCTGCGCCTGGAAGGTATGCATGGAGCACACCGATGCCGATACCACCCTCTTTAAGACCCTGCTCAGTCCATTCGATAATTTTTTCCAACTGTTCATCGGTGGCTACATTTTGGGTAAATTCCTTGATGTAAAATTTATTAAATAGATACGGAACGGCATTGGGTTCAGGCTCACCATTAACAGCTTGTTCTGGATTAATAGTAACAAGTCGTCCAGAAGCCCAACCGGCTGAGGCACCATAGTTTATCGGACGGCCCTCTTTGGCACAATTGTCGTAGAATTTCCCGATAGGAAGAACACCGCCTTCAAGCTCAAGGGCACTTGTAACACCGTCAAAGGCTTGAATTCTATTACTTGCGATATTTACCCCATGAGAATGAAGGTCGATGAAGCCGGGTGATACAATCATGCCCGATACATCAAATTCCTGTTTCCCCGAAAGGGGCTGGTCTGATACGGCTGCAATTTGCCCGCCATTGATCCCAACATTAAAGGTTCCGTCGAGATAGGTTTCCGGATCGATGACCCGTCCACCAGAAAGTACTACATCGAATTTAATTTTCTGATCTGTCATTATGCTTATCCTTATGTTTTTACTAAAAGGTTAATTAATTATTTATAAAATGTTTCTAATTGATCCGCGAACAGCTTTCTGACTTTTTTAGCAAGCCCTATTTATGATTATGGTCCTCAAAATCACAACAATTAAGCTGGCTTGTTCCTCATACATATCAATTCTTCCTAGTATTTTGAGTATTCATTTTTAGATACTTCTTATTTCATCAACTCAATTTCACCGACTCGCCATGTCTGGTCAAGCCAAGGCTGCAGCGGGCCGTACACACGCCAGGCAACGAACCAGGATTTGCCTGGAATAGTTTGTAACCAATTACTTTCTTGCCCTTTAGGTGGCTTTGGAGAGAAATAAACGTCGATGGAACCATCAGCATTCTTTTTCATGCCTTCCTTATAGCTGTCCAGGGTCGGGAACTGCTGATCGGTTTGTAGCTGGCAGCGTGTTTGAGTATCATACATTGTTAAAGCCCAAAAGTCTTTCACAGGAATATTCGGTGGTAGATTCAATTTATAGGTTTTGGAACCGTCCAGCGCTTGACCTTTAGAGTCCACCATGCCCATGGAATAATCGGATCCCTTGCCAGCAGCTCTTGAAGCCATAGCCGGAGATACGCAGATGTAACCAAAGTGATAGAAAACCCGTCCATCAAGTACGCGCGAACCATTGTCCATGTAGGTGGTACTTCCTCCAATAATTGGCTTAAACCATCCGCTGTTCATGCCGTAGGTATAGAGTCCAGGATGCCGTGGAGAGAAGCTGATAGCTCGGGCTGCTGTGTTAGCGATGGCAGCGGCGTCAATCAGAATATCGGTCATGCGCTTATCCGTCGGGAACGGTTTGCCCTTTTCAAGGCCTATAGAAGCCAACTGGCCGCTGATTTCAGGGCCAAGGAATCCTGCAGGTTCATCCTGAAGGATGGCGTGTACATTCTTAAAGAGGGAAAAGTCGTTCGGCAGAACGGTCTGGATCTCTTTACCAGTGCCGTTGATGAATTCCATTTTAGGCTGATTGTCTTTCTTTGCCAAAGGGTATACCTTCAGATTGTTACGAATGTTTTCCGAAGCCGCCTTGATGCCTTTGTCGAGATAGCCACGCATGAAAAGCCATGCACCGTAAGTGTTTGACTTCACAACGTAATATCCGTCTGGCACATCACCTGTATAATCAGGAGGGAGAATCAGAAACTTGCCGCCTTTGCCCTTGTCCGGACCTGCCATACCTAAATCTGTCATATAAAGGAAGGCCATGTCATCTAATATACCCAGCATACGAGGAGGAAGATCAACAACTAATGGACCCTCCTTTAAATCTAACCAGCCCATGGCATACATGGTTGATGTATTTGCCGTTAACCACAGAGCTTTTGAATCCAGCAAATTATCATATATCACTATCTTATTGTATGCATCGATACCAAAATCTTTCATTCCTTCCCGTATCGAGTACATCGACATAACCGGGATACAGTTAAGGAAAGATTCAACAGCACGGGAGCGATCGAGATAATCATACACTTTACCAACCGAAGCTTCATTAGGCACACCGTCAAAGAATTTCATGGTGCCAATAGAGGTTTCCAGCTTGTCCGGAGCCATAATCGACGCCGGGATGTCGGTTGTCATTTTCATCTTTTTCTGAGCATTAATGCTTGTAACAAGTATAAAACTCATTAAAACAGATAAAAGAATGGTAATAAATTGTTTTGTTTTCATTGTTTCTCCTTTTTGTTAATTATGATTTAAATTTCTTCACTTTGTTAATTTTAATCTAATTTAACTGATATTATTGGCATGTGCATTTCGTATAGTGTGTTAAGAATTCCCGCTAAGGCAGCTTGATCTCTCAGTTCTCCCACTAATACTGTTGTACCCTCCTCTTCATTAACAGTTTTTATAAGCATACTCCCAAATCTATTTGCAATGTTTTTTGGAATAACAGATTTTACCACAATTTCATAATTAGAAGGTGTGGAATATTTTAAACCTTCAAATTGAACAGGGTTTGTTTCCATATTTACCTCCTTGTTTTATTATTTATCTAACGTAATTATAAGGATATAAAAGCTGCTCAAACAGAGTCGAAAGTGGAATTAGGGTATTAATTGGGTACTATAATTAGTACTACTTATTGATGGCCGTTGAATTCGTTTATTTTCTGAACAGCTTGTGAGCGAGTTGAAACTTTAAGTTTTTTGTAAATTTTGTACATATAACCTTTAATTGTACTGTGACTGAGAAATAGTTTATCTGCAATTTCTTTGTTTTTAAGGCCATTTGCTAATAATTGAAGGATTTCTGTTTCTCGATCAGATAATTTTTTAATAGAATCGCTAATATAACCTATTGTTGGAATCTCTATTTGTGTCTCTTTTTGAATAAGTGAACTATAATTTTCCAAAATCTGTTTAATAAAAATTGAAGATGTTGAATTTGGGGAGATGTTTTCTAATAGTGGTGATATTTCATGATAGTTCTCAATAAACGGAAGAACAAATTTTGAGAGTTTAGATAGTTCAATTGCTTTTTCAAGTGATTGAATCGCAAGTTTATATTCTTCCTGTTTCAGATAGGCGGATGTTAGCAATACCAAAATTGTTACTAGTCGAAATTTATGATTAAGACTTCGGTTGCCTTCTTCCCATTTTGTTAATTTATCTACAGCAAGCAATAAATTTGCTTCAGAAGACTCTGCAATGAGAACGCTGACTTCTGTAATGCATGGTATTTCTGTCCACCATAACATTAGTATATCAGGTGCTTCAAGATTTCCATTGGCTAGAAGATCCACCGCTCCTTTTTTGTCCCCACGCAATAACATTAACCTTGCTTCGATAGAATTGAATCTTAGATCGCTATCACCACCTCCAAGGGTGGCTAAATAATCTTTTAATTTTACCTTAGTCTCATTAAGTTTAACTTGCTGATTAGTCAATTCGAAGATAATTAGCATTGAAGAAAAACTATCTAATTCCACCCAGCTATGCCCTAAAAATGGTCTTGAAACTAACCATTCGAACAGTGGGAGAGCCTCGTCGAACTTTCCACAATTAATGAATGAAATAGCTTGAATATATTTACCCCAGCTTTCAGCGTAGAAAGAGTCATACTTTTTACCAATATTCTCAACAATTTTACCATGTTTTAAAGCTCTATCTATATTTAAACTAAGTATGCTCATAAAAAATATACCTGCATTCAATCTTGTATGGCGGAACATATCTGAGGTCGGAGCAGATTCTATTTTTTTCGTTAGAAAATCAAAAGCCTTATTATCTTTTCCATTCATTTGCATAGCAAGACCGTAATGAAGCTCAGACTCACCAAGTGCATGCGAATATGATCTTGATATTTTGTTTACCGCACTTTCAAAATACTTTTCACTATCAGGTCCATTAGCACTAAAGAAACTTATGTATCCATTAAAAAAGTCAATTTCCCCAATTACAGATTCATCGTCACTTGTTAAAAGATTTCTATTAATGCTGCTGAGGCATTCCTGCATACCCACAAAATTTATCTTATAAAAGTATGCCCACGATTTAAGAAGTAACAGTCTGTTGTAATTCTCTATAATACCTTTAGGAAGTTCTTCCATCCACCTTTCAACAAGGTACCATTTATCTCCCTTTGTTAATGCCATATGATTTTTCAAAACAATATTAGCTGCTTCCTCTTCGTTACCAGACATATTTGCATGTCTGATTGCTTCAATATTATATCCGTTCTCAGCAAACCATCGTGAAGCATTAGAATGTAAACTCTTTATGTCATTTTCAGAAACTGTATCTTGCAGGCGTTTTCTAAGCAGTCCTTGGAACAAATGATGATAACGAAACCATTCATTGTTATTATCTAAAGAAACAGTAAAGAGATTGGAACTGACTAGCCATTTAGAAAAATCCTTACCTGATATACCGCTCTTAAATTTGGGGTCTCTATCCTGATGTAAACTATCAATCAATTCTGGACAAAAACGATTTAAAACAGAAGTTTCGACTAGTAGATTTCTTATTTCAATTGGTTGTTTTTCTATTACTTCGACAATTAAAAATTCTGATATCATTTGGAAATTACCACTAACTCTACCTAAAAACTCTTCCACTTCTTTGGGTGATTTTATGGAAAAAGTCGTTAAGCGTAATCCAACAACCCATCCTTCAGTAATTTCTAGAAGCTTATCTAAAATTCTATCCTCAAGTTCTAAGGAAGTAAACATCTTGAATAATTCAGCAATTTCAGACTTGAAAAAAGTTAGATCACTCATTCTTAATTCGTTTATTAAGTTGTAGGCACGTAATGAAACGTAATCTAAAGAAGGGTCACGTCTGCTCAAGATAACTAGGTGTAAATTAGGTGGTGGAAATTCAAGAATTGAGTTAATCAAAATGTTTATCGATTCACCATCAATTAGGTGATAGTCGTCAAGTACAACAATAAAATCTTCTCTAATATTGTCCAAACTATTCAGTAATGTTTGTTCAATTACTGGCTGAGGCGGCAACTCTGCACCTTCAAGATAATTTAAAATGTTATCCATGCTATTTGGGAATACTTCATTAATTCCTGCTGATAAATATTCTAAAAATAATCTTATATCACTTAAGTCACTATCAAGAGAGACCCAAACATAGGGTCTATTTGAGCTATCAAGAAAGGAACTCATCAGCATACTTTTCCCGTAACCGGCAGGAGCACAAATTAAAGTTAGAGGTTTATATATATTTTTTTCAATGCTCTCTATTAACCTGGTTCTAACTAAATGTTCTGATGTTAGAGGCGGTTTATATAATTTTGTTTTTAATATGCCTAAGTATTTTTGCATGTCCTGCCTGATTGAGTATTAAATATTTTTTTATTATAGATATATCATTCTTCAGTTAGCATATTGGTTATAAAAATAAAATAGATCATCCAGTAACTATCTCTAAGCCTTGTGAACATAAAATAGAAGAAAGTATTATCTAAACACTTCCTACTATAAATATTCTTTTAAATAATAAATAAAATATAATCAAACATTCATTTTCTTTGTTCTTTAACTAATATCTAGCATCTAACCAATGCTAGATTTAAGAACCAGTCAATAAATTTGTTAAGAAAATAAAATTCGCAAAAAAAGTGCTTGTAGTAAATCTTTGAGCTGCACCATAATCGAATCCATACTTACCCGATAAATAAAAACTTTGTGGAACTAACCAGTATGAAACCTGGAAATTTAATGAACTCTTGCGGTCATGATAAGAAGGGTCATAAGTTACATCGTTACCCGTATCATCACCAACCTGCCAATTATGAGCACCCATAATTCCTACTTCCAAACGATCACTTAAGTACTGGCTTATTCCATACTCTAATGAAAATCTATTTCCTGGTGTTAATGAAACATCTTTAATTTCGGTAGGCATTTCATATGTAAGACCCACCATAAAAGCAGTTGATTGATCCTCAACTGGATAATAATATCCGTAACCTTGAAATTGATGAGTCCAGTGACCAAGTCCCATGTTATCGTCAGCACCTGCTTCGTATCTACCTGTTGGAGCATAGAATCCATATGTAAGAGTTACATCAAATTTGTTAATATTCCAGGATAAACCAAAGGGTACTACAAATAGATCACCCCAACCAGAGACAGAAATGTCTTCGTTATAATTTTCACTATTACCAGATCCGCTTGTTGCTAGCGCGGCATTAACATTACCACTAGTTGTAACATAACTAGGTGAGACACCCACCATAAAGTTTGCTCCCCCAAGTAAAGTAAACTTTGAAGCCCAGAAAAGCGCAGGGACTGTAGCAAATCCATTTACACTAATATCCAGATTTTGAAGGGACGGATCAATCTGACTTAATGTAGAACTATTGAGTTTATCACCATTTCTATCATAATAATCGTTTGTATTAATAAATAAATTATACCAGATAACAAACAAACCTGGAGGGGGTTTAGCCATATCTCGCACGTTAGTTACTCCTGGCATATAATGCCCCGTCTGGAATGGTGATACTACTTGCGCATTAATTGCATCGGATGATACAAAAATAATTCCAATTACAATAGTCACCCAAAAAGAGATAAATTTAAATAGAGATCCCTTTGCTTCAATTGTTTTCATTGTATCTACTCCTATTTTAGTTATTTATGATTAATCTTATAATTCGATTTCATCCAATTCTAAGCTCATGACATATAGAATTGAAATGGTTCCTGCTAGAACAAGTCCAGCAATAAATAATTTTTTCTTCATCTCATTTCTCATGTTCTAAAAGTCATAATAAAATAAGCTGGATATCCTACTTGCAAAGCCAAATTCACTACTAATATTCCATCGCTTTCCAAAAACATATTCAAGTCCTAAACGTGCACCTTCACTTAATTGAAAAAAGGTATCAAGTGAAAAACTCATACTGTTCCTATAATAATCGTCAGGCATAAAATCTTTACTAAATAATTGAGCATAACCAGCTGAGAGGTTAGAATTAAGCTTTAGTAATTTCCAGTTAACCCCGTATGATAAAAATCCTCCCATCGCAAAAAGGCTTTCAAATTCTCCAGTTTGAGGATTATAAATTGCATCATTACCAGTACCACTAAAAGTAGTAATAAAATGCGATGTCGCTTTACCATAGGTAAATTGATAAAGTAGTTTATGGTCATTGGGAAATTTCACTGTTCCCGAGAGAGAAGCTCCAAAACCAAAATTGTTTGTAACCTTATTGTTTATGTCTTTTTTGGAAATAGTGGTAATCACTCCGGATAATTGAACAATACCTAAAATTCCCTCCCAAACAAATCGGCCTGTAAAATCGGGTATTAGCTGAACAGTTGTTACTCCAGTTGTATCAAAATCCTCTAAGGTCAAATCAGGTTTTGAATATTCAATTGCTGCCATCCAGCTTACTCCCCTCTTCCCCAGACCTCCATACCTAATTTGAGGGGTTCTGAGTTTAACACTTCCAGTTGGACCCTTCCCATCGACCATAGAAGGCATTGAAGAAACATTGCTGAATAGAGACCAGGTTTGGCCCACCAAAAAATTACCTATCTGACCATAGGCATGTCGAATTCTAAATTGACCATTGCTTCCATTAAAATCGGTTTCAAGCCTAATAAAAACATTCTCTGTTTTAAGTTTACGTGTTACCTCAAAACCAAATCTTGTTTCACCTAGACTATTATAATAATTAGGTACTTTTACATTATCATTTCCTGTCGGGATAAAATATGTGCTAAAGGTTTTTTTTATTGGTAACTCCACCATATCATATAGAGCTGCAAATCGGACTGATCCAAGTATCCTTAATTGCATTTTCCCATCTGGTGTTAGTATATATAGACCTCTATCATCCTCAATATCCAAAGGGCTTTGTTCACGTTTAACTAAAGAATCTGGTTTAAAATGCTCTGAACTTCCCCCTGCTGACATAGTAGTTTTGGTAGTGTCTTGATCTTGTGAGTACACCAAGCTTACTCCAAATATTAAAATAAGAATTATATAGTTTATTCTTTTTTTCATAACATTTTAATCGTTGTTATATTCTTTTGCCATATATAAATATCGGGACGATATAACTTTTACCGTCCCTTAATATTATTTCTTATTAATTCACTAATTCAAGTTCGCCTGGTCTCCATGTTTTGTCTATCCATGGTGCTAAAGGACCATAAGCACGAAGTAAAATAAACCAGCTTTTACCCGGAATGGTCTGAATCCAGTTACCTTCATCAACACCCTTTGGTAGGGTTGGTGCAAAAACTACATCTACAGATCCATCTTTGTTTTCTTTTATTTTACCGGTTAGGCTGTTAATTCCAGCAAATGGCTGATCTGTCTGAAGCATACATCTTGTTTGAGGATCATAAATAGTAACTGACCAATTGTCTTTAACCGGAAAGTTTGGAGGCAAATGCATTTTGTAAGTTTTAGCTCCATCCAAAGGTCTATGCTCTGAGTCCATACCTGCAATTGCGTATTGCGATCCGGCACCTGGCTTTGTTAATGCCATTGCAGGAGTTACACATACTGCATTAAAATGCATCCATAAACGAGAATCCATGCGACGTGCACCATCTTTTAAGAATTCAGTATCGTTATCGGCAAAAGCCATTACCCATTCACTTTTTTCGCCAGGATAGTAATAATGACCTGGATCGCGAGGTTCAATCGTATTAGCACGAGCATAAGCATTTCCTATATTAACAGCTTCGGTTAATATTTTTTTCATGCGCGCATCCGGATTGAAAGGCTGGCCTTTTACAATACCCAATGTTCTTAAAATTCCTAAGTTTTCTGCATCATAAAAACCTTCAGGCTCTTCCTGAATAACCTGATTAAGGTCTTCGAAGAAAGTATAGTCATTTGGTGCAACAGTGTTGTAATAGACACCCGACATATTTTTGAATTCCATTTTTGGTGGATTATCTTTTTTAGATAATGGATAAACTTTTAGGTTATCCTTAATTCTAGTTGCAGCAGCTTCAACACCCGTTTTGGTATAGCCACGCATAAAATTCCATACATTATAGGTATTCGATTGATAAACGTAATATCCGTCTGGAACATCACCTTCATATCCTGGAGGTAAAACAAGGTATTTACCACCTTTACCTTTATCCGGACCAGCAGCACCCATATCTGTGATATACCTAAAAGCAGCATCATCTAATATTCCTAATACTCCTGGAGGTATTTCAATAACTGTAGGACCATCTTTTTTAAGGTCTAGGAAACCCCAAGTATATAAAGAGGTGTTGTTATAAGTTAGAGCAAGAGACTTAGAATCACCCAATTGCTCCCATATTAATATTTGATTGCTTTTGCCCATATTCATATCACGGTTTCCTTTACGGAGATTGTATAAAGAAACAGCTGGAGTCATATTTATAAATGCTTGAACGGCACGTGCACGATCAACATATTCATATACATTATCAATTGTTTGACGATTGGGTATACCATCGAAAAATTCTAGAGTACCAATCGGCGATTCTATTTTATCCGGAGTCATAATACTCACTGGTAAAGGCGTTGTCATTTTCATGACCGGTTGCTGTGTAACCATTTTTGTCTGTGCTAATGTTAGTGTTGACATGCCAACCATGACCAATAAAACTAATACGGTTGTCAATCTGTTTTTTGTTTTCATTTTTTTCCTCCGGTTGTTTGTTTTGTTAATCCATTATTTAAGTTTTTTATAAAGCTCATCATTCGGTAAACCACCCATGCTTTTTGAAAAAGAAAAACATCCCAACTACAATAACAGCCATAAATGATAAAGCAATTGGATATGCATATGTATGGTTTAGTTCAGGCATATTTTCAAAGTTCATTCCCCAAATGCCGGCAAGAAAAGTAATTGGCATAAATACCGCGGAAATGATTGTAAGCATGTTTAATCTTCTGTTTCCTTTTTCTTGAGAATTAAGTTCAAATCGTGAACGCAAATCTATAATCCTATTTTCTATCCTATCCAAAAGATCTCTTGCGGCAAACAGATTTACCTCAGAACAATTTAAATAGTCTTTAACATTTGCTGGATTGAAGAATTCTTTTTCTACAACTTTTAAACCACCTACAGAAGGTGTTTGACCCGAAACAGCGGACTCAAGATGTAATTGCTTTGCGCGTAAATTTAAAATTGTTTCATACTGAATAGAACTAGGGTCGGTATTCATTTTTATTTCAGCCTGCTCTACTAATCTCTTTAGATCATTGGCTTGGTTTAAACATGCAAGAGATAAATCCATAAATATTGCTGATAAAAGCGCTGCAATTGTTGGTTCAAATAACCAAGAATCTGAACCCGCTTCTAAATCAATCTGTTCCAAATCTGAAATGCTTTTATCATGTATTGTAATAAGAAGATTTTCTCTACAGATTATAGCGATAGATGCGATTTTACCACCTATTGTAATAACAGGAAATGTCATAAATATTTCATTATTTATGGGATAAAATGCAGGATTATCAATTGAAGTCTTAAACAATTGTTTTCCTAAATCTTTAATATCTAGATTCGTAAACCATTGTTTAACTTCATTTAAATCAGTGTAGTGCAAATCGACCCATAACTTTTCTTTCTTTTGTTTACTCAGTTCAACTATCTGATCTTTTGGAACAACCTCAAGTTGTAATGATTTGTTTATTTTAAAACATTTTACTTTCATATCTTCTCTTTTACTATTACTAAAAGCCCAATCAGAAAATTTTATTATTGGGCTTAACTCTTTCAAAAAACTTCACATCAAATATTTAATTAAAATTGTTTCTTAATTAAGAATATCTGAAGGGCTTATCAATGCCCTTCTGATAAGTAATATTTTATTTTTTATTCACCGGTACGTATGGATAAGGCGTACCCGCCTTGATTTGGGTGTTCTGGCCAACGACTCCTGATGCTCTACCAGAATCGGCCCAAACCCCCAACGTGTCCAAATAAGTTAGCCATATTCTCCGGTTCACTGGATATTCTTCTTTAGGGTCATCATAGAGGTTGTAAAAATGAACGAACGGGAACACGTTCAGTTTCCCACTACCATATCTCCTTCAAACTCCATGAACAGCATCTTATAGTTATTCCACTTCACGCCGTGAATAGCTTCACCGACATAGACCACAAAGCCGTCTCGACCGGACTCCTCTTGTTTTCCAAGGAAGAAATCGTCATGTCCTTACTGTCGATGATACGATCTGTCGGCACTTTACCACCGGCAATATTTGCCAACGTAGCGAACAAATCAAACTGGTGAACGATCTCGTTGGAGACCTTCCTGCCGGAACTTTTCCAGGCCAGCGCACAATAAACGGCACCCGTAAGGACCCTTCCTTACCCGTGAAATAGGAACCACTCCATGGGCCGCTCCACTCCTGGAGATTCGGCGGTCATCTCACCGCCGTTATCCGAGGTAAAAATGAAAATAGTATTGTCGGCAATACCCAACTCATCCACCTTATCCAGTAATTCACCGGTATAGGCATCGATCTGCATTAAGGCATCCCCAGCGGCCATTGCCACTCTTGCCTTTAAACTCCTTACTGGCAACACCGGCATATGCGAGTGTAGGGCAGATACAGGAAGAAACGGTTTGCCGGCTTTGGCCTGGCGTGTCATGAAATCTTTAGCATGGTCGGTGCAATTCACGGTCGATCTCTGCCGGTACATCGTAGACCTTCACTCTTTGCTGGTGAGCCTTTCTGCCGAATAAATGTGCTCTTCCTTGATCATCGGATTTTTGCCAGTCTCCTCCGCTAATTTCCGATACTTCTGGAACATTTCCTTCCGCTCCCCAACAAGGCTCTCATCGGTCGAATTGGGGATAGCCATACCACTCATCGAAACCATGATTGGTGGGATAGCGTCCCTCCGCCTGGCCGAGATGCCACTTGCCGAACATGGCGGTGGCATAACCCACATCGCTCAGCATCTCCGGCATGGTGTACTCTCCTGGGGTCAAGCCATAATTCGGGGTTTCGAGCGGCACAGAACCGTTCCCCGTGCGTATGGCATAGCGGCCTGTCATTAGCGCTGCGCGACTGGGAGTACATTGCGCCTCGACATTGTAATTCAACAGCCGCATCCCTTCATCGGCCAGTTTGTCGATGCGCGGTGTGGCGCCACCCCGGAGAATACCCCCGCCGTAACAACCCAACTCGCCGTAGCCGAAGTTGTCCATGTTGATAAGTACGATGTTCGGCTTGCTTTCTTGCTGGCCGAAACTAGTAGAAACTATTAGTGTTAATAACAGAATTATTCCAATGTACAAAAATTTCATTTTTTTCATATCGAGCCTTTTTTTTATAAAGAGTATACTTTTTTTATAAAGGGCGGTATTTAAACAACCGCCCAATACTTTTCTTTACTAATTCACTAGTTCAACATCATTAGGAACCCATGTCTTGTTGTTGAACGCATTAAGCGGTCCGTAGTAGCGTATGTAAACAAAGAACCCTTGGTCCGGGATAACTTCTACCCAGTTTTGTTTTTCAACACCTGCCGGTTGCTTAACCGAGAAGTAAATATCAATGGAGCCATCATCATTTGTAACCGGAGGTGGCGTTTGCTGGCTGCTGATACTTGGATAAGGCATCGTATTAACTACGCAGCGATTATAGTTATCGTAAACAGTAACTGACCAGAAAAGCTTAACAGGCACACCTGGTGGCATATTTAGTTTATAGGTTTTATTGCCTTCAAAGAAATTACCATCTTTGTCTTTGTATGTTGTTTGATACCTTGAGCCAAGACCTTCGGGCATTTGCATAGCCATAGCAGGCGTAATGCCATCGGCGGTAAAGTGAAACACCGTACGTGCTTCCAGGTTTATATAGTCGTTTTGATAGAAAGTTGAATTATTAATTACATAAGGACTTTCCCATTCTCTACCGGGATACACTTTCGAGTTTTCGACTCGTGTATTAAATGCAATAACGCGCGACATTGCAACACCCTGCTCTGCAGCTTTGGCCAAAATCTTTTGCATACGAGCATCAGGATTAAAGGGCTTGCCTTTTTCAATTCCAATGGAAGCCAATTCACCTAAGCGTTCTTTACCAAAAGCCTCAGCTGGTTCGTAATTAATTAAGGCATGCATCCATGCAAATGCTCTTGCATCTTCGGGTACTAAAGTATTGATTGGAACTCCTGTAACATTTCTGTATGTATTCTCTCTCGGCCCGGTGCTTAAAGGATATATCTTACATCCTTTACGGAAATAATCCATAGCGCCTTCACCGAAACCGATAACTGCAGCATTTGCGCGAACAAAAGAGAAAACACGATAAGTTGGCGATTTAAATACGAAATAACCCTTTGGTACTTTTCCTGTATAGTCAGGAGGTAATATTAAATATTTTCCACCTTTTCCTTTATCCATTCCTGTTGGACCAATATCGAATAAAAATTTAAAATTAGCATCGTCAACAGGCCCCATTAAACCACCCGGAACTTCAAATACGGTCGGACCATCGGCCTTAAGGTCGAATACAAGCATAGAATAAATACTTTCGGTGTTGCCAGTAAGCCACAAGGCTTTCGAATCTAAACGATCAGCAGTAACTGCAATATGCGAAGAGCTATGGGTTCCATAATCGCGCACAACTCCTTCAATCATTCCTTTCATAGAAAGTGCAGGGTACATGCTTAAATAAAGTTGTGTAGCTTTTTGTAAATCAAGCTCATCATATACTTTTTGAATTGTTTCTTGGGTTGGATAACCACCTGGAAATTCGAGTTTTCCGAAACGTGTATTCATGGTTGTTGCCGCGGGTTGGAAACCTCCCGTTTTATAAGGTGTTTGTTTTTTTGCCCAATCAAAAATGCTTGTTGTGGCATCGGGCATTTGTTTTTTTAGTTGAACTTTTGAACTGCTTTCTTGTGCATTAGCCGAGCCCCCTCTGGATCCATCACTGCAACCAATGGTAAGTCCTATAACAAATAGTGCTGTAATTAAAAGTGAAATGTTTTTTTTTGTTTTCATTGCTTTTTCTCCTGTTGTAAAATAATTTTGATTTTAATTAAATATTTACTCGCTACTCTTCACTATAGCTTGAAACGATTAATGAACTATAATATTAGATTTTAATTGATTTTATGGAGATTATCGGAATATGAAGATCATATAGAGTGTCTAGTACACCAATAAGTTCAGCTTGATCTTTCACAACACCTTCTAAAGATGTAATATCTTCTTCATGATTCAATTCAGTTATTTCCATTCCACCAAGCCTTTCGCCCCAATCACTTTCCAGAATACCTTGAATTTTAAGTATATATCTTGCTGGTGTTTGAAATTTAATTGGGAGAGCAGCTCCATTTTGAATATTCATAATAGCCCCATAAAAAGTATAATTTGTAATTTAATTATAGAAAATGATATGGGCTAAAAATAGAGTCAAAAGTGTAATGTTAGGTAGTAAAAAAGTGGAGTTATTTTTTTTGCAGTAAGGAAAAGGAGTAAATGGGCTCTATTGTTTCATAATAACTTTAACTTTTTGGCTTGATGAATTGCAGCAACACGTGAATTTACACCCAATTTTTTACAAATATGATATATATGTTTTTTTATTGTATCTATAGAAACATATAATTTTTCAGCGATCTCATTGTTCCTTAAGCCTATGGAAACTAATTTCAGCACTTCAAATTCACGTTGAGATAATAATGGCTCGGCGCTCTCAATTTTACTATTTAGTTCAAAAGATTTTGTTTCCTTAGTGGTTAAGTCATCCAAATTTCTATTTTCAATAATATTGATAAGATTTGAAAGGAATTTCCTATTTCTCTTAGTAGGTGAAACTTGCTTTAGCAGATCAAGTAATTCATCAGCTTGTTCCAAAAAGGGAAAAAGAATATTTCCTTCACTTGCTAAATCAATGGATCGATTTAAAGAGAGAAGAGCCTCTTGTTCGGAAGCCTGTTTCATTTTTAAAATCGCTTTTAGTATCAATAAATCAATGATGTGATAGATATTATGATGGACCTCATTCAACTTTATTAAACCATTTAACTTTTTTTCTGCTTCAATTAAACTATTTTCCGATCCCTCATAAATTAGAGCCCGACAATACGTTACAGATGGAACTTCTATCCACCAGAGCATAGCTGGTTCAAATTCTGGAAGTGTTGTTAAACCAATCCAGCGGTGAACAACTTCAGAATTATTTTGCAATATCGCTAATCTAACTTCAGCTGATTCTGTTAATAACTGAATTATTGGATCACTGATTGACGATTTAAATTCTTTCAATTGCTTCAGTATATCGTATGCTTTTTTAGGTAATCCTTTAAGTTGATATGCCAACATTAATGCAGCCATTAAATCTACTACACCCCTTTGATAATGTAGAAATCTATTCTTAACCGATATGTTCAAGTAGTCCACAGCCTCATCTAATTCATTGCATATAAGATGAATTATTCCTTGTAAATGATTAGTCCAAGTTTCAACATAAACATGGCCACCACTTGTAAGTTCTCTGAGACGTTTATTAGCTTTTTTAGCTTTATCAGATTCACAGCTAATACAATAAATGTAAACATATGAAACCAGTAAGCGAGAAAAGCTGATTTCACTATCAAATTTGAAGTTTTTAATGATACTATCTAAGGATGTGATTGCCTCATCTTTTTTACCAGTCATCTGGGTTGCCAGTGAAAAAACTAATTCAATTTGTGCTCTTAGATAATCAGAAGTAATTGGTACAAACTTATTTGCAATTTCTAAAAATTTGAGACTATTTTCAGCATCTCCCATTAGCAATAAAATATAACCCCGCAACAGTGCAACTTCACCCCTCATTGAATCGAGTGAAAAATCCTCTGTCATTAAGCTGTCAATCGTATCAAGTGTCTGAATCAACATTACGATTTGAGAATTGTAAAGCAGAAATATCCAAGCTCGAGCCGTGAGAAGATGAGGATTTTTTTGAATAACCTCTTCAGGAATATACTCCAACCACTTAGATAATATATCCAAGCGGTCAGAATTAACTGCCATTTCTCTGTTTTGTTCTATAATCTTTGCTGCACCTTCAACATCATTTGCTTCAATTGAATGTTCTAGAGCTTCTACAATAAAATTATTCTCGGCGAACCATTTACTTGCTCTTCTATGCAAAGAATCAATTTCTGCTTTTTGCTTTTTGCTTGCAAGTTGCCTTCTTAGCAGATCTTGAAATTCATGATGGTACCTATACCAATTTCCTTCGTGGTCAAGAGAGATTAGAAAAAGATTGGCTCTCTTTATCCTATCTATAAAGACCTGCCCTGTCACTTCTCCAGCATTGTTCTCATTATCAAATAAAGCATTGATAAGATCGGGACAAAATCGATCTAGAATAGAAGTACTCAGAAGAAATTCTCTCAATTCTGGTTGCTGTTTTTCTAATACTTCTTCAACTAAAAAGTTATAAACAAGCCCACTTTTCTCTTTGATTCGTCCGACCATTTGTATAAGATCATCTAAAGTTTCAATTGAATAGGCAGTCAACCTTAATCCAGTTATCCAACCTTCGGTTTTCTCATACAAATTGCTCAGAATAGTTTCATCAAGATCGATTTTTTTCATGTTTTTGTAAAGTAGAAAAATTTCTTTTTTATTAAACGCAAGATCAGACATTCGAACTTCATTCATTTGATTATAAACTCTAAAACTATTTAGTTTTAGAGGAGGGTCTTTCCTTGATATTATGCACAAGTGCAAGTTACTAGGTGGATATTTTAGAAAGTCGATAATAAAATTATGTATCGTAGATTTATTTATTCTGTGATAATCATCAAAAACGAGGACAAAATTCTCTTCAATTTGTTCTATCTCATTTATAAGAACTGTTACCAAAATTTCGAGGGGAGGAGGATTTGCTACTGTTGATAATTTTTCGATTTCACTAAGACTCTCATGAAAAGTATTCTTTATTGAGGCTATTAAATATGCTAGAAATGCTTGAAGGCTATTATCTTCCTCATTAAATGAGATCCAGCATGTTTTTATTCCCCTCTCGGAAAGCCAGCGGCCAACCAAGTAGCTTTTCCCATATCCAGCAGGTGCACAAACTAAGGAAAGCGGTTTACTCTTGTAATCTTTTTCTAATTTATCTAATAATCGAGCTCGGTGAATATGATCGGAACACACAGTTGGAGGGTGAAGTTTTGTTGTAAGTATTATAGAATTATTTTGCATACAAGAATTACATTTGTTTAACGATTAAAGATATGTAATTCAGAATTTAATTCATACTATTTATGTATTAAGTAATTCCTTTAGAATGCTTCCTCAATACCAAAGTAAATACCACTATTCCCATCATTTCCAAAACCTAGATCAGCTCTTAAATTAACCTTATTCTCCTTATCAAATAGAAACCTTAAACCAAATCCATAACTATATTTGAGTTCATCAATTCTAAATTTTGTAATTTCATTTGCTACATCACCAACTCCAGCAAATACTACAAATCCAAGTTTCCACCAAAAATACTGTCTGTATTCTAATTGAAACATAGAATAAATGTTATCGCGATATCTTCCTTCAAAGTAACCTCTCATTCTACTTGATCCTCCCAGTGCTGGCAACTTGTAGAATGGAGTCTCCCCACCAGCGGCTGCAACAAAAAAATTCCCAGCGAGTACATGATCTTCTGAAAATGCTGCATAGTGTTTTAATTCTAGTTCTATTAAATAAAATTGGTAATCGCTTAAACTTGGATAAATTATTGCCTTAAAATATTGGTAGGTTCCTGAGTTCGGGAAAAAGATATTGTCCCTATCATCCCAAAGCAGATCAGAACCAAAACCTATCAGTTGGCCGCCATTACTACCAATAACTTCATCATTTAACAGATATTGATTCTCTTTTTTATCATCCATTGTAGTTTTATCATAATCGACGATCATTCCTGCCCTATCTGCTGAAAACCAGAATGGCGGGGCCTGAACCTTAAGTGTTGCGGCAATCTGATCTCTTGTATATGGTTCTGTTTCAGTCTCAACTGTTTGATTACCAATACCCCAGAATTTATCCACAAAATGTCCAAAACTAATTGGAAGTTCACCATAAAACTTATTCTCATCAAAATATAGAATAGGATTTAAGGTAATCTTATATTGCCCGGTTGTTGAATAATACCCCCCCAAAGTTAGTTTTGATGGAGACGTTTTAGCTTTATCATCTGTATAAAAAATAAAAATACCCCCTGCTCCAGCAGCAAATTGTGTTTCAGGTGTATAATATGCATAAGGATATCCGCTAAAGGATAAACTTCTATCTTTTAGGCTATCTACATTGCTCTTCTTTGTATTAGTAGAATCATTATCTGTTTGAGCTTTGAGGAAAGTTGATGATGCAGAAAGAAATAATAATACTAACATAAACGATAGAATTTTCAAACATTTCATTTTAACCTCAGTTAAGGAATGAATTTTTAATAAACTATAAACAATTTAGATTATTCTGTCATAAACCAATAGAGTCTAAAGTAGTAAAAAAGTGGAATTCTCCACACAAAATAATTGTTAGATTCAATTTTGAATCACCTTAGAATAAATAACGCATATTAAAAACTAAAGTCATTGGCCAAATAGTGCTCTGGTCAACTTTTGAAAGTTCTCTACTTAGTGCTAATTCTAGACTCAATATGAAATCAGCCCTTCCAATATAATTTAGCTGCCCATAAAAAATATTACTGTCAAAAAATACTTCACTATTATTTCTGGGATAAGAGCTATATAAATAGCCCATTATCAAGGAAATTGGAACTTTTATTAATCTATTAAAATTCATATCAGCTTCAGCACCCACAATTACATAAACTTCATTATCCTGACCTTTTTGAATTGGTTCTCCATATCCAAGGTCGGCTTCCCCACTGAAACCCAAAAAATAATTAATTCCATACGATGCTTTTAAACCGGCAATTCCGTAGAGCGCATTATTTGTTACAATTAATGATGGATCTGAATTCCCGGCGATTATATCTTCAGTAAATTGGTCTAAACTGATTATTGAATAGTCCCCATTATTAACTTCTACAGTTGCGGATAATGCCAACCTTTTTGACCGCAATACTTTTATCATCCAACCAATATTAAAAGTTGTTGAATAGTTTATACCTTCTTCTACTAAGGTTGCAAAGTCAGATCCCATTCTACTCGACAAATCAAATCTAAGAAACAATGCCAGCCATTCTTTTGCTGCATGCTGATATTCAAATGCTAACAATGCATTGAAAAGGTCTCCTTGTAAATAAGTAAATTCATTATCACTGATTTTTATTCTTGGATATTTTAAATCAGTAATTCCACCAACCCCAATTGATGTTGTTGCATGAGTTAACATAAAGGGTGAACGGAGTGTAGTGCTTAGTGTAAAATAATGATCTCCAAGAATTCTCTCACTTTTCAATTCACTAATATCTGTCTGTGCAAAAATCAAACTTGCAAGTAAAGGAAGAATAAAAACTGAATAATATATTTTTCGAACAGACATTAAATAAAAACCCACTTCATTAGAGTGCAAATAATATTCCAGTATAAAGTAGCATACTGTTTGATTTTAATTTTTGAATTATTCCGTACTCTTCATTAGTTGACTTTGATAAATTTGTTAAACCCTGCGAGTAGCGAAGTTCGAAAAACAAATAAGGTTTACCAATTTTGAACAGAACACCAACACCAAAATTTGCACTTACCGAAAATGTTTCAAAGAATTGCTTTATATTCGTTTCATCACCAAGAGTATTATTTTTAATTGTTGCTGAAAGAGGTATACTAAATGTTAATCCAGCTGTAACATAGGCTATCTTATTATTTGCGGTTACTTTTACGTTTAATGGTATCTCTACATAATCAATAAATAAATTCATACTATCAATCGGTTCGTACTGATAATTTACATCATATTGAATTGTACTACTTTTGTGTGAGTACATAGGTTGAAGCAAAATAGAAACATCATCAAGGAAAAAGAAATCTGCGGTAATACCTCCACTGTATCCAACATCTGATGCAAAGTTAGATCCTTTGGGAGTATCTCCGCTAAAACTTGTTGAATTTAGACCTATTAATGCCCCAACTCTTATTTGAGCAGAAGAAATTACGGCTGTTGTAAAAAGCACCAAAACGATAAGAATTACTTTGAAACGCAAATCATCTCCAATATTTGGGAAGTTTTTATAAATGCTTTCGTAATGTAAATCTTTATTATAAGTATAGTTTTACTTAAGCTGTATGTATACAGTCGAAAGTGGAATTCTAAAGATTAAAAAGTAGTATTTTCTGAAATAGAGGGTACTAAATGAAGATATTATACAATACTAAATTCCCTAGCTTTTTCAATAGCACTGATTCTGGATGAAACATTGAGTTTTTGAAAAATAATATAGACATGTTTTTTAACAGTGAGGGGTGATAAGAATAATCTTTCCGCAATTTCTCGATTTTTTAATCCTTCCGATAGCAGTTTAATAACTTCAGTTTCACGGACACTAACAATTCAATATATTGAAGATGTTTTAGGCAGATTTGATTAGAAATGTTGTCAATTTTTGGAAATTCGCAATCATCGGTCTTTTACAATCAGCTAATATTGTATTTCTAAATTGATCAGTAATTTCGGAGTCGTTAATTTTGTTAAGAATGGTAATAATTTCATTTCCAGCTTCAATATAGGGCAGCATACATCCTTCTTGATGAGTCATTTTAATAGCCTCAGTTAACAAAGTTATTGCAGTTTCAGATTCTTTCTTTCTTTCATAAAGAAGGGATTGCAAAACCAATACATCTGCCGAGTGGTAAAAAATCTACAAGAATTAACCAATTTTGAAATATCTTTTAACAAGTGAAGTGCTAGTTCATTACTCTCTTCCGAATTTTCAGCTACTAATATCTTTGCTTTTGTAAGAAGTGGGGCTTCTAGCCAAATGAAGAATGTCGAAGGATCTAAATCTGCTTCATAAGATTTTGCCCATTCTAATGCTGATGTTTTATCCCCTTGGAATAAAGCAAGCCTAGCAATACAAGACTTTGCGACCAAAATACAATCTGAATCGCCAATGCTATTGGCAAATCGTATCATATCCTCTAATACAGTGGTTGATTTATCATACTCTTTTATCTGTTGAAGTGAAAGAATTCGTCCCACAAATGCGTCCATTGATACTCTTAAATTACCAATGTTTTTCCTATAATGACTAAATTGAATTGTTCTTCTGCTCTTTTGAAATCATTGAATGAAAGCTGATCCAGGCTTTAAAGTAGTTTGCATATAAAAGCGAGTGTGAACTATTCATCTTCAATGCTTGCAATTCAATTTGAGAAACAGCATTCTTAGATTTAGATAATTTACCAGTAAGCATATATATATATGCAAGACCTCCGTAAATCCTTGTAAGGTAGAGTGTATCTGCTTGGATCGGCAATCTCTAAACTCTTGTTAAGCGAAGTAACTGCTATTTCTTCTTGTCCACACATCTGACGAGCAAGACCTAGAAACAATTCAACTTCACCCTGGATGAAATTCATATTGTGATTTATCTTTGATAGTGATTCTTCAAGAAACTGACGGCTTTTTTCAGCCTCTCCTTGGAAATAGGAGAAGTACCCTTTGAAGAAATATAATTCTCCAACTAATTCAACATTGCTGCTATCATCTTTCAAAAGGGATTCAATTCGCCCAATTAAATCAAATAATTCTAAGCTTTTTGATTGCTCATAATAAATCCAAGCTCTTATTAAAAGTAGAATTGGTCTTTCATTTATTAGATCATGTAGGTATCATATCAAGCCAATGACATACAACATTCCAATATCAGGATCTTTGGTTATAATACGATTTCGTTCAATTATTTCAGCAGCGTTTATTGAATCACCGCCGGCAAGAGAATGTTCAATAGCTTCCTCAATATAATCGTTTTCCTCAAACCATTTACTCGCCTTAAAATAAAACTCATTTATTTCTTTTTCTTTTCTACTCATTTTTAGAGATTTTTGAAGAAGAGTTTGAAACTCATTATGATATCTATACCATTCACCCTTATCATCTAAAGATATTATAAATAGATTCGAACTATCCAACCATTCAATAAAAGTTTTACCAGTTATCAAATTTGTCTTTTCTGTTTTTGTTTGACCTAAAATAGTATCGATTAACTCTGGACAAAATCTATTTAATAGTGAGGTACACATTAAATACGTTTTAATTTCTGATGATTGTTTTTCCAAAACTTCTTCTAATAAATATTCTGCAACCAGCCCAAAACTACCATGTAATGGTTTTAATACTTCTTTCAATTCATCGAGTGTGCTGCCCGAGAGTGCAGCTAACCGTAAGCCTGTAATCCAACCCTCAGTTTTTTCAATGAGGGTTTTTGATAGTGAATCGTCTATATCAATATTCAGCATGTTTTTATATAAAACTGGTATCTCATCTAGCACAAATGAGAGATCATTCATGCGAATTTCTTGCATACGATCATATGCGCGTAGTTTACTTATATTTAATGGAGGGTCCTTCCTAGTCACTATACATAGATGCATGTTTTCGGGTGGATATTGGAGTAATCCATTTATTATAGAATGAATTAAGTTTTCTTCAATCACATGGTAATCATCTAATACAACAATGAATTCTTCCTCTATAGAATCTAATTCGTTAACTAATGTGTGTGCAATTACTTGTATAGAGGGTAAATCTACAGAAACTAAATATTCCTGTGTTTGCTTAATCTTCCCCTTAAATATTTTATCTATGGACTCCACTAGATACTGTAAAAATATCGTTAGATCATCATCATTTTTCTCCAGAGATATCCATATGGATTTTACTTTAAGATCATTTAACCAATAACTTGCTAGTTGACTTTTTCCATACCCTGCAGGAGCAACAATTGTAGTTAAAATTTTCTTTCGATAGTTCTTATTTAAATTTTCGATTATATGAGTTCGTGGAACACAATCACTAATGATCGTTGGAGGATATAACTTTGTTTTTCGTAAAACTGATTTTACTTTTTTCATAAGATATTTAGATTATAACTCTTATTTATAGAAATTTCTTATGCATTAAAAAATTTAAGATAAATATAATTAATTTATATACTAGATATAATTAATCTTCTTATAATTGATCAGAATATAAGATAAAGTTAATGTGGTTGTTGAGATTATTTGTTCTGATGGTATGTCAGAATATTTATTATCACTAGATATACATTCTTTGATCTTAATATCTTATCATGAATCAGGTGACATTTTCTGGTAAGATTTTGATTTCAGTTTTCTTTTAACTGGGCATTTCTTATCGCAATGTTGGTTAATAACTCCTTCTTCACAACCAATGCTATTATAATTATTTTTATAAGCCCATTCTACTTGATTTTTTACTTCGCTTTCCATAATGATCTTTTTCCCTTGTGATGGTTTGTTTTTCATTCTCCAGTGGAGAAGCATGACTATGGTTTCACCTTTTGGGATTCCAATTTTTTTAAGATTAACAGCCAATCTAAAACAAGCAACTCTCTGATGGAATGTAACCCCTCGATTTAGAATCTTTCTTATGCATATTGGTAATCCATACCTCGAATTAATAGTTCTCGTAACTGTCTGTTTATGATTCATATCTTCCCGGGTCTTATCAAGATTATTTACTTCAATAATATCATCAATTTCTTGAGCTGTGTTCTTCTTAATACTTTCTAGGAACTCCCATTGGTCTTCATATGGTGTAAGATCATTGGAGTTGAGGAAGACAGTTTTTCCTTCTGGAATAAGTTTTCCGAAAAGAGGTGAATTGATAAAATTTCCATATGCATTATGACCATCAAGTGCATCTTGTTTAGGGAAGATCTCTGTCTCAGATGATTCTATTTCATCTAGGATATTTTTTAGAACAATTCTTAACTTTCGTGATGATACTCTCGCTATCCAGAAAAAACAGCCAAACATGATATCCTTTTGATTTACTTTTTTCTAAATAGGCTGATAAACCATAATGGTCGGCTTTTTTGATAAACAAAACCGGAAATTCCGGATTGTGATAATCAAAATCAACTATACCAACTTTTGTCATATCGACTACAAGTGGATAAAATCCAAAAGGATTTTCGCCGCTTAAATGATTTCTAATAACCTCTCTAGTTACTTTTCGTTTTATCTGTATATGCTTCCCAGATTCCGGATTATAGGATCCATAAACATGACTTAATCCTTGAAATAGAGATGCAAATAGCTCAACTTGTCGTTTAGTTATTATGTCTTTCTCGGATTTCATTTTTATTATTACTCTTTTAATTATCTGTGGTTGATGACTCTAAATCGTTTCATACTTTGAACGATTTAGAATTTTTGAGGTAATTCCATTTGCTGACCGAATAAGTTCAATTATCTCTTTTATATGTGGGACTAACAGAGCTGGTTTAATATTTCTTAAATCATCAGATAAATATTCGCTATGAGTGTGCATTATTTTATTTAGAATAGCCTTTCTTTCTTCCCAGCATAAAGAGTTAAAAGAAATCTCCACAATGATGTCAATGTATTTTTTTTGTTCTGAATGTTTGAGATTTTCACATATGTTTTCCAATATCGAAGAAATCCCAGCCACATCATAATCATAGAGAGCTCCTTCATAACCATTAGCATCTCCTGTATTGTAGTATTTTTCAAGAAAAAGAATTTCAGAGTAAATATGTTTCGATTCTATGTTTAGATAGATTCCATTGTTTCTTAACAGCTGGATAAATATGCATATAATTGATCTAAGATCTTTTGATTCAGATTCCGTCATCCATTCTATAAGATCATTCCTAGCGGAATCTATCGGTCGTTCGATCTCTCTTGCATTATATTTTCATCCAATAGTTCAAAAATATTATGCAAATTCATCGAATTTGAATTCTTCATATTCATCATATTTGTCGTTTCCCATTACTAAATCTTCTATGCGTTCCCCACCTAGTTTTATCAGCCTATTTTGAATATTTCTTTTAACTTCCTTTTTACCTCTGTAATACTTTCTGTGAGAATTCTCAATAATCTTTGATCTGTAACTTCGACGTGGTATCGTTAGTGGAGGTGGGGTATTCATTTTGACGATCTCTGTTCCTATTCTGGCAATTGCTTCTCCAGTCTTTAAGGTTGAGATATCAGTAGCATCTACTTTACCTTGTAGGTCTTTACTTAAATATCTCGCATCACTTAAATCGATATTGAAAATGATAGTTGTTCCCATGCTAAGGATTGCGTCCCTTTGGCTTGTGGTAAATTGATTTAGATATTGATGTGCTAGTGTTAAATTTATTCCAAATTTTCTTGATTCGATTATCATTTCCTCTAGAGTATCGGTTGTTATTATATGCGCTTCATCACAATAAATATTGAAAGGTTTTCGTTTCACAATATCTTCTTTGCTTCTTGCCAGCGAATGGTTATGGAGAAATGATAATAAGTAAGAGCCTAATATACTTCTTGATTCTGATCCAATATTCGACAGATCAATTAGAATTATTTTCCCTTTATTCATTATCTCTTGAAAATCAATTAGGTTATCTGATTGTGTAAGCATCAATGAAATGTTCTTATCAACGCTTAAAAGTTTGCTTAACTTGTGGTGAGTTGGGGCAAAGTCATCTCTTCTATACCCATTAAAATCTTTACTCCAAAACCTTTTTGACACCTCATTATCAATGACTGATTGAATTAGCTTAATTAGGTATGCTTTTTCTTCACTCTTTTTTTGTGATTGTTCAAATAGAACAAGTAGGTCATAGAAGGAAGAATCATCAATATGGAGAAGACCATTAATTCCGTTTCTTAAGAGATGTTCAAGCCTATCTCCCCAAGCGTTTCCCTTAATGAAACTTTTAAATGAATTAACCAGATTATCTGCTGTTCTTCCGATGTCTTGATTTGGAATTCTTTTGAGTGGATTCCATATTGGGATCCATTCTTGATCTCCAAAGTCAAGGTATATAGTTGATTCTACTCTCCATGCTGGGATCAAGTGTAGAAGTCTTTTTACTGTATCTCCATGTGGATCTATAACTGCAACTCCATTCTCTGTCTCTATATCTTGCATTATCATATTTTCCATTGCAGTACTTTTCCCAGAACCAGACCTTCCTATAATATGTGTACTGGTCTTTCTAACTGCATTATTTATATGAACTGGTTTCTTTGTCCCAGCATATACGGTCTCACCTATTTTAATTCCACCAGAATCTATTGAATGATCTGAGATTGATCTATTCTTAATGATATTGAGTGGTATACTTCTATTACGGAATGGCTCTATTGAAGGGATATGAACCATTCCAGACAATTCAGAGGAATTGAGTAGAAATCCGGGTCTATAATTCTGACAATTATTAAGCATTTGGTTAATGTCAGAATTAGAAAATATTTCTAAATAATCCTTTTCTGTTACAAACTGTAATGGTCTTCCACCGTGTTGCAAAAGATTTAACAAATGAACTGATGGCTTCAAATCATATTGGCTTCATTCTGTCATCACCCCAGTTCTTAGTGCAACGGAGAAAAATGGTTTGTCATTGTGAGCTTTGGATTCAACTTCACTAGCCATATGACGAATATCACCAGATGGCACTTGTTGTTTTACTCTAAGTGATGATCGAGTGTCATTTATTGTTTTAGATAAAAACTCAAGGTCTGTAAGTATTTCTACATTTTGGTGCCAGTTATTTCTAACTGGCTCAAAAAGTACTTGGACAAATCCTACTGATTCAGAATTTATTTTTGATAGTGCTAATATGAATGGTTCAAATGGAGATGTAGCCAGCTCATGAGCCCTGGTCAATAAATGATGGTATGGGGGAACCGGGAAATAATCCCTGAAAAATATATTAGAATACTGGAATCGTTTATTTTTGCTTATCGTAAGTTCATTATCATTATACTCTCCGTAAAAAGCAACTTGTAATGAATCAGCATCTTCTATGAAGACATGAAATTTAAGATTTATCTCCTCTGAATTCCCAGAAATCTGAAACGAGATACGATTGTTTATTTTGCTTAGGATTTTAATGAATCGTTCTGCTCTAAACCACTTTGGATCATATTCATCGGAAATCCAGACATTATAAATCAGGAATTCATTATATAATTTTTTTTGAACAACATTTGAATAAAATGTTGACTTTCGATTTTTCCATTGAGTTGGTTCAGTGTAAATGGGCTCTAATCTTAGAGGTTCTCTGCTGAGAACCGGTGAACATCCTTTATGAGCTTCATCCTTAATGAATTGTGCTGCAGAAGTAGAAATAGAATAAGGCTGACTTCTGGAAACTATTGTTTTTTCTATGGACATGTAAGTAGAGTGGTAGTAAAGACATTGTTTTTTCAGTAATACATAAAAATATCTCTAGTTTTTCAAATAATACATATTCAGTTGAATATTGATTTGATTACTATTTACTGAAGATAATAAACAACATTTTGGTAGGTAATTTTGCAGATTTATTTAGTCTCTCTTTTCGTAACATTGCGAATCCTATCTAATGCTTTCGGGTGTTCATTAAGAACTTTCTCAAGATATAGATATGTAAAAAACTTAACCTCCATTTTTACAAACGATTTGGGTAATAAATAACCGTAATTAGAAATGTACTCCCTAGAAATTGAATATTTTTCATTCTGACTCTTATCTTCCAAAAATTCATTCACATAATTTAAAATAACTTGTTCTAGTCTATCTTTTGAACCTAACTAACAATTAATCCCAAAATTGCTTTTAAGCCACCGTCAAATCCCTCTTTTATGATATCGTTAACATGGTCTGCTGTTTTATACGGGAATCGTTTTTTTCTTTCCCACCCATTTAAAAATCTCCATGCTTCCGGATCTATTGGATCATATTTAAAACAATACTTATTCTCAAGAAACCGTATTGTAATTTCATAGAAAATATGATCCTCATTCTCTAAATTTTTAGGAAATTTTTGCGCTGTTCCAAATTCAACTCGAAAGAGAAACTTCGCCAGCGCCATCCTTATTTCTTTTATGTCTTGGATTGTGTTATCTGGATAATTCCCAATTAAATCCCCTAAGTATTTGTATCCCCTTTTCCTAAGATTATCCAATTTATTTGTATAGTCCATTTTAATAAATAAATTATCAAGATCCGTCAGCATATTGTTTATAATCTCCTAAATATCATTGATTGGGTTTTATAATGCTCTGAAATTGCTAAAACAAGTTGTTCATAATTGTGAGCATACCTCTCTGGAGTGGCATAATCAATTCCCGGTACTCTTGATCCTATTTTATTAAATATTTCAAGAATAATTGATACCTTTTCTTTGAAATTACTAGGTTGAATATGTCGATCGAGCACATCCCTGATGTGTCTTTTGACTGACTCTTCTTTTAATGTATCTGAAATCAAATCCAAAATCTTATACATACCTCCATCAGTTCCATGCTTTCCATCATAATATGCCTTTAAAATATCAGACCCCCTAATTTTATACGCGTTCTCAATTATCTCTTTAGCTCTTCCAGTCGCTTCTGACCTAGATAACTTTGCGCTTCTAGCAACGCATTTACTAAAATGATAATTGTAGTAATCGGCTACCATGTCACCAAATTCATCATCATCTCTCACGGTCATATTCCTATTTTGATAGATGTTTCTTGCTTCATCATGCCTTTTTGTAACATGCTTAATTATGTACATTTCATCAAGTTCCCCTAGTATAAATTCAAGTACACCCATTATGTTTCCTCCTAGTAAATTCTGAATAATCTATTAATTGATTTTTTTGCCATTGCATAAGATGTTAAGATTTCAATATAATTCTCGACATATTGCTCCGGATTTAAATCTCTAAGGTCTGGGTCAAGATTTTCCCTCTCACGATTCATAATTGCTTCGATTAGATTTTTCTTAAGTGAATAGTCCAGAGGGCTGATTGTAGAATAAATCACACCTCTGATATATTTTTCCTTGTGATCTTTTTTTATGTACTCACAAATGCTATCTAATATCTTTCTTAAACCTCCGTCAATACCTTTCAATCCTCTCAATGTGGTTTCCTTTAATTCGTAATCCTCAGGAAATGTTTGTTTAAGAATATCAATTGACTCAATCCCTAATTGTTCCTCTAGAATTGGTTGTTCTCTTGCGTAAATTTTAGTCAAAATATGTCTATAGTAGGATTGTATCTCATCTATGAATTTTTCATTATCTAAACATGAATTCTTCTCAATGACATAACTTCCTCTGGCTTCATCTAACTTTTGTGTAATATTTATATCTATGTAATCTGAGTCAATCTTACTCATTAAATAACTAAGGATATCATCTGCATCATCGAAGGATTGTTCATCTTTGTTTTGTGCTACTTTTGTTTCGGTACCATTTTCTGTATCGGAGTTTATTTTCTGGAAAAGAGCCATATCTTCATAATCATCTTCTTTCGAATATTTGACTAGAGAAAGCCAGAGATCCTTTTCTATTAGAGGGAATAAAGCATATTCTTTTCTTGAAGAAAACGGAAGTGATTGAACAATATCATTAAGCTTTATACCAAAATTTGAAGGATATTTTTTCTTATTCAGAAAATATTTTGCATATAACTTGACCAATGTGTGAGCCTTTTCTACATTTTTGAACTGTAAATTCCTTTTAAGTACATTCCAAAACCTCTTTTTATTGTTTTGAACTAAATAGTTTATAATAAATTCAGTTATATTTTTAGGAGAGGGAAATTCTTCAAGTTCATAATATTTTTTCAAGAGGGATGATACTACGATATCTTGAATTTGAAGAGTATTTCTAATTAGATCAAATGTATTGCATACCGCAATTAGTTTAATTTTCCTTCTGCAATTGCGTATGGTAGCGTTCACATTTTCAAATTTATCTGGATTAAAGTTTATTAAGGAAATATCATTATTAATGCTCGGGTATATTAGAGTTGTGATGGTTTCATCACTGCATGCCGCTTTTAGATTTCTTAAGAGATTATCATATATTGATATTTCACCTTCCACTGAATTGATACAACCAGTTAAAAGAATGCTTTGATCAATGGGTATACTTAAGGCAGATGATAACATTGTAATGTAGACCGCTAGATCATATGAATAATCGGAAATCAAATATTTTGATCTAGTTGGATTAGATTCTCGATAATCCCCGATAATGATTTTGAAACTATAGTATGATTTATTTAGATAAAATAAAATTGATTGAATTTGAGGAAGTAATATTGTTTGTATATGTTCTTCCACTTTTTTGTCGAATAATCCATTACATGAAATTTTTGCAGTTGAAAAGTTATTGGATTTTCTAGATCTAATAATTAGAGGAATGAGAATTTTATTGTCTTTATTATCTGTTAGTAACAATCTTGATTTACCAACTTTCATCATAATTCACCTACCTCACAACAGATTAACTAATTATTAGTTGTCCTTTTACTTCGTGTTAATTAAATAGTGGTTAAATATTCGATATTATTCCAGATATCAGATTCGAATTGGAAAATTCTTATAAGACATACTATAAACTAGATTGATAAATATGATCTTGCCATTGATAGTGTATTTTAGAACTGAATTGAAGGGCAATTGCGGATTGATTATCTAGAAACTTCCTTCGAACTATCAAATTGCTCAATAGTGGAATAATATTCTCTAATAATCTCTAGGTAACATTTAATAAAATGAATTGTATTAAAATTTTTTAGATAATTTGATAGTCTTCCATTTTTTGCTACTAGTTCTCTGATTAAATTATTTTTTAGCTTGGTTCTCCTACTATCAATAGTCTCGTCAACTATTTTCATAAAATAGTCTTCCCATTTTTTATTAATCAGATAATCTGTAAGATTATTTAACACAACTTCCCATGCATCTTCATCTCCTAGTAATACTCTTGACACCGTCTGTCCATAATGAGGAATGTTTACGAAAGATTTTTCAGTTGTAGGTAAAGCTTTATTCTTCATTGCAAGTTCAGCATTTTTACTACCTGTATTCTTGAATTGATTTACATGCAAATAAAATGCTTTTACAGTATCGCTATATAAATCTAATGTTATCTTTTTATTTTTCTCAATTTTAAATGATCTACGCAATGCATTATGTGGACTAATAATAAGAGATTTAATTTTTTCTGGCTGTATTTGCTCTAATAGATACCCACTAATGACCAATAATTCGTCTTTCTCGAAAGTTTTGAAATTATCATGCTCACTTATTCGGAATCCAGACCTTCGATTGTTGTACAAAGAATTATGAAGTAAAGAAATATCTTCTTTATCTCTATCAGTTGAGAACTGGATCAATTTTACATAATTACTTTGATCAATAAGAAGAAATTGATTTAATAAGAATCTCATTTTATGAGGTAGCGATTCTACGGTTTTGGTCATCTTGTAACCTATTCTAGAAGGATATTTTCTGGAGCTAATATGAAAATCAAAAAATGCACCTAATAGTGATTGACATATTTTAATATCTGATTTTTCAATATAAGATGAAAACAAACTCCAAAATTTTGTTTCATTGTATAAAAAATAATCTAGTAATAATTTGTTATTACTATTTTGTTCATTTTTTACTTCTTTATTAAAGTAGTTAAATTTTAATGAAGATATCGCAATATCAACCTCAGAAAATATTTCTTTTGTGACGTCTAATGTCTTACTTATAGGTACTAACTTTATTGTTGACTGGTTTCGTGAAAGTATTTTTTTTAGTTTTTTATAGTGGTGAGGTTTAGCTGTTTGTAGAGATAAATCTTGTTGTATATCCGGGAATATAAAGCAATTTATCTCATTGTCTTTCACAGCAGCTTTAAGTTTTGCTTTCAAATTTTCTACTTGAATTATATCCCCATCTTCAGATGCAATATTTCCTGTGAAAAGTTTGTGCTGATTAATTGGAATTTTCAGTGCAGACGAAAGCATTGCTGAGTAAATCGAAAGGTCACATGAGTTTCCACTTATACTTAATGTTGAATTGGAAGATGATGCTGCACCTATATTTAATGCAGAAATTTCAAAGATAAATTCTTTCTTTAATAGTTTTAATAGGATTTCTTTTATTTGAGGTAATATTATATTTCTTATATGATCTTGTAATGCATTATCAAAGATAACCTCACCGTGAAAAACAATCTTTGAACGATTATCAGATACAGTTGATTTTACAATAATCGTAGATGTAATAGCTTTACCCACATTTGAAACAAGTACAGCCCTACATCTCCCTATTTCTACAAATTTTTTCATACTATCTCTTCAAAAATCTAATGATCATTCTACCGGACTCAAATCCGGGACTATTTCTAATACCATATCATCAGGGATTATTACCTCAACTCTATATTCATTTTTTTGAAATCCCGATATCCCAGTATCAGCTGCCATTGGATAGGGTTTATTTGGGAAAGCTATGCTCCAACTGATATCATTGGAACTAATATTTCCCTTCCACAATAATAATCCAGTTGAATACCGGATTTCATAATTCCCAGGGCCAATATTTTCGTAAGCTATCTCCTTCAGATTAGCCAATATTGGTGAGGATTTTATTTCTTTTCCATCTTTTATTAACACTAATTCTAACGGGACTTCGGTGAAATATTTGGCAGAAATATTTTTGTAAATTTCCCTAGTCTTTGGATTCTTTCTGATAACTTCAATCAATTTTTCTTTCTGCTCATCAGCTACTTCTATCTCATCTGAAAGGAGTGAAAAAATTATCCTTTCTAGAATCCCTTCCCGATCTTCGATTCGAAACATATCCTTAGAATCACGCTCAAAAAGTTCCAGAAAGTTTCTGTATTGAATCTCATATTCGCTATCCCTACCAAGATTCATAATTTCTCTTAGACTTCTCTTAATGTTATCCTTGGAGTAATTCTCAGAAAGCGACTTTAACAGTAAATGAAGGAAATAAAATTCATCGTTATTTTTATTTAGTTCCATTTTCTTCCTTTTATTATTTCATAACTGTTAGTAATAAATCAACAAATCCTATTTCTTGTGCTGATTCTAAAAATATTGGATCAGAGTAAACAACATTTTTAGAAATAACCCAGAGATCTGGGATTTTATTATTCTCATCTTGTAATCTTCTCATTCCAGCAAATCTACTGAATGTTGGTGTTGATAGATTGAACTCCTCTGAAATCTTCGCAGCATTAAAAGTCTTTCCATCGAATTCAGAGAGAATACGAATAACTAGATCAAAGACTTTTTCTTTACCAAGAATTCTTATTGAGGGACTAACTAGCTCTAAATGTTCTGATGTATAAATTGCTATTTTCTCAAATAAGTTGTCACTGAGATAATTTTTATTCATTTGGTCAATTGGATCAACTACTTCAGATGAAATCATTGTATAATAATCCTCATTATCAATGCTCATTTTCATATTTGTTGAGAATCTTTCATAGATTTTTATTTGAATTTCTTCTTTCAGAGTTTTTTGGTTCGTTCTGCCGTTTCTTTTTTGCTGGTCCAACCAATCTTTCTGATTTTCATTCAGCCACTTTTCCATTTCACTTGGTAACATGTCTCGTGGGAAATCTAAGTCATACCTTTCATCCTCTTTAATTATCCAGCCAAATCTATGTTTTCCATAACGTTCATTGTTAATGTCTCTTACTGCTTCGCCCCACCTTCTCATAATTTGTCTACGAACAAGTCTCTGGAATAGATTAGATACTATTTCTTCACGAGTCGTAAAATCCAATATCTTGTTTTGCCGTTCCATATATAAAATCTTATTATATATATATTCGTACTGTGTATTACAGTAGCCAGTCCTCTTTGCTATTTTTTCCTTAGGTCTTATAATATAAAAAGCATTGAATAATTTATCATATGTCAAGTCGATTTTTTGGTTAATATCTGTTTCGTTGTTCCTAATATCTGAATATGGTCTAAATTTATTACTTTGTAGTTCAATCAAATACTCAGAAAGGTTGAGAAATTTTGAACCTTCTTTGAAAAATTTATATTCAACGAATACTCTTAAGGAATCTCTATTGGAATTCTTAACAATTTCCTCTAAAAGTTTGAATGTAGAAATTGGCGCCTTATTTTTGTCATCATTCATAGTTAGCTAGTGTAATGAGTATCTAGTACGACTTAAGGGCCATTATAAAAAGAATATTTTTAAATACAATGTTTCCTTGAAATCGGTACATATTAAAATGAATTTTAAGGATTATCTTAGCTTAAAATAAACATTATCTTGCTTCCCTCAGATTTCTACACGAAAATATTTAGCTGTCAAGACTAATCATATTTAGTTTCGAGTTAGCACTTGAATACCAAAATACATAGACTAACAAATCGAAACATTTATATAGTTACCTCGTCATAGGTCACTTATGACCGACTATAAATTAAGATTTACTATTATCAGTATAATTCTTATAATTATTTTCTCCACTCCGATTCGTGCAAATGTTATTGATGATATATTATATCCTCTCCAAGGATTTGATTTCTCAACAACTTATGCTTCCTACTCCTCCTTCATAGATTTTACAATATTCGTTATTCTCTTTATCGGATTAGCTCAGGTAACTATTGGTAAAAGGTTTGATTCTAAAGGTGGAAAAGCAATGGTTGTTGCAATTGGTCTTGTGCTGGCTATAGGACTTGTCATTAGTGAATCTATGATTGGATTTAATTTGCAGTCATTCGGACCACTTGCAGCAGCCATTTTCATTTTTCTGGTAGGTCTTGTTATTTATCAGGGTATGAGAGGTTTTGGTATGGAGGTAGTGGGATCTGTTGCCATAGCTGTCGTCTTAACTTATTTCTCAATTAGATCAGTTACTCCAGGTATATTTGATTGGATCCTAGATCGAGCTGATTTTGCTTGGTTTCACTCGGTTATTTTAGTTGCCGTAATCATTGCAGCATTTAAACTTTTTAAACTGCTCTTCCCATCAGAGAATAATTCACTTGAGAGTAGTCCACACTTTTTTGCAAAAAACCGACTGCAAAAATCTAGAGATTGGGGTAATCATCTGAATGAAAATAGAGAACATAAGAAAATGATCAAATCAAAGATGCAGAAAATTGCTTCTGGTACACAGAAGGATTATAAGCAAGTTGTTAATGAGTTAACTTTAATAAAGAATACAATTAAAAAGTATGGTAGTTCAGATTATGCCAGACAAAAATGTATTGAGAATATTAGGAATGTATATTCTCACAAGAATGTAATTATTAGAAAAATTGCTGAACTTAAAGAACTTGTTAGAAAAATCTCAAATAATGATATTCATGAGTTCAGTAGATTGCAAAGTGAATATCATAAAATCGATGAGACTCAGAAAAAGTTAGTTGAAAAAGAATTAAAAATTGGATGGAAAAAACTAGACGTCGAGAAAAGAATGTTGAAATTGGATGGAGCACTATCTGAGTACAATAAGTTATTTAAAGAATCTTTACGTTCTGCAGTTTCAGCATTACAAAATAATAATAATAGTAAAGCTATTAAATATCTGGATCGAGCAATAGATGCTGAGAAAAACTCTGGTAATATTTTGTATCAAGTCTTAAAATTAGAAAAATCTCTGATGAAAATAATTGATAAGGATATAAAACTAATCAATAGAAAAGGAGCTAGCAAATAGCTCCTTTCAAAGTGTGCGAGGTTTATGCGTAAAGTAAAGTTCCTATTCTTCCTCCCTAACTTTACCCAAGCCTCTGCAATTTTTACAAATTACCGAATACCTACAAAACGGATCTAGACCAGCTTTATTAAGGCACTCTGGACAGTTACAGTTCCCTCTGCCTTCACAATGTTTACAATAAAGGTAGCTCATGAATTTCTCCTTTTTTTTATGAATCAAAAGGTTATGTTTATTCATAACCAGAGATTTAAACTAAATCAACTCTTAATCATTTTTTATGTACGTATTAACTCTACACTCTTTTTGTACACATGTCAGTCGTTTTCCATTTTTATGAATATTTAATTCTACTTCAAAAAAAATCACTCTCGAAATTTTCTGATATATGCACATTCTATTACCGTCTATAAGTTCTGTACTCTCACATACTTTCTCTAATGCTCCTTCTGCTGGTGTTCCACATCCAACGCAATTTTCTAAAATATTCATATTGAATTCCAATTTATGCTTCATTTTATAATGTGGTTTATAGAGAGTAATTATTTCAAAAATTTTCCTCTTCATGTATATCTTATTTTAAACACTTGATGAACAATTTTTTCACTACAAAGAATTGTAAGCCTATTTGCATAAGTCTTGTTTACCTTCGTTGATATTAGAATTATCAATCCTAAGGATTGTAAGTAGGATAGCTGGTTATAGAAATGGACATATGAACAAGGTTGTTCATTATTGTTTTTTGCAAGTTCTATGTAATTCAAATGGACCTTCTTAGCAAATTTCTCAGGTATTTGACACGCTGATTTGAGTATCAATAGATTTGTGTCTGAAAGATCTGCAATAAGGTCCACGTATATATCCCTTCTTGCATTTTCAAAACACTTTTCAATGCTATCCCCACCTTGTGTTACCCAGTAGAATAATGTCTTGATCGCAACCCTAACATCTGAGTTTGCTTCCTTTGCTGTATAGGCTGCAATCTTTGAGTTTATTCCTACTTCGATTTTCTTCAGCCCAGTAATACTTCTTTCATCTAAAATTTTCATAATCTCATTTGCATCGTAATTTCGGAAATGAATTAACTCTGGTTGCAAGGTTGATTTAACACTTTGATCAATTTCATGTAAAAATCTTGGATCATTTGAAAGCATTATTATCATATAGTTTCGTTTATCTCGAGATAGAAAATAGAGTAGTTCCCTCTGTCTTTCTTTCGGAGACCAAAGGTGTACTTCGTCGAGAATGATAATTGTTTTGTTATCGTACTTTTCTCTGAATCTGTTATATAACTCAGAAAGTGAAAGTCCTCTTGATGATACATGTAATAGATGGGCTAAAATCTTAAATGATGTTGAATAATAACGTACATTTGCATAAAGAATATTCAGTTCGGAATCTTCATCAAATATCTGTTGAAGATACTTTATCATTAATGTCTTGCCACTGCCCCTAGACCCAAAGATTACTTGGTTTACTGGAACAATAGTCTTTTCATATTTTAAAAATGCATCAATGATCTGTTTTGTTTCATCACGGATCAGTGGATTATTTGGCACATAATTAAAATCGAATATAGAGTAATCTAAGATAGACTTGGTCTGATCGTTTATATTTTTTCTCTTCTCCTCCATGTATGATTTGATATCCATTTGCCTTTCACCCATAAACTCTACTACACGTATTAATTGAACTACTTTTATATAAATTTTTTGATTTAGAATAATTGGTATAGCACAATGGTTTTTGAAGGATTCCAATATTTTTTGAGTGTTTGAATAGTAGATTGGTTCAATGATTTTTTTGGATCTTTACACGCTAGATATTATAAAAATGCCTTGGATTCGATCCAAAATATTTAATTATTTTTAAATATAGTTTCGTATTTCTATGGTTACAATTGTATCCATATGGATATAATATTAACCATAAGAATAACGCTTAAACTATCCACTAGAAGCTGACTGGAAAAGTAATTATTTGTATTTTCTTTGTGTGAAATTATTGGCTTATCTCTAGTTCAAGATGGTGTGTAGTTTATTTTATTCGCTATATGTTGACTGTTAGTATACTTTACAGTATTTTTATAAACCAATATTCGAGTTTATAATTTTTCTCAAAAGTTAATCTGGAGTGCACTTTAAATGGATAAACTAAACTTACTTCTAAAGAATTGGGGAAAGGGATCAATAAAACTATCATCTCACCTTGGTCAGAACGGATATTCTAAAGAATTACTGCAGAAGTATGTTAAAAGTAATTGGTTGGAGTCTTTGGGTTATGGGGCGTATAAATTGTCGGAAGACAATATAGATTGGCTAGGAGCTGTTGAAGCTCTACAAACACAGAAAAACTCTATAGTTCATCCAGGCGGTAAAACTGCCCTTGAATTGCAAGGTTATGGCCACTATCTCAGACAAAAACATGCTCAAGTTGATCTTTATAGTAACTATAATGATAAATTACCGGCATGGCTTAAAAAACAAAATTGGAGTGACATAATAGGATTTTATCAAACTAAGATATTCAACTATAGATTAAATAAAAATTTCTCAAAATTTGAAAAGAATAACATCACTGTTAAGATCTCAGCTCCAGAATTGGCGATAATGGAAATGTTGTATCTTGTTCCTAATGAGCAATCTTTTGATGAATCTTTTGAGATAATGGAAGGATTAACTACACTGAGACCAAAACTTGTTCAGAAGTTATTAGGAGATTGTAATTCTGTGAAAGTTAGACGGCTCTTTTTATATATGGCTGAGAAATCTGATCATGCTTGGATAAAAGATTTGGATGTAAAAAAGATAGATCTCGGTAGTGGTAAGAGAGCAATAGTCAAAAACGGTGCTTTTAACAAAAAATATGAGATAACAGTACCAAAGAGTTATGAAAGATAGTATATTCTTCAAACAAGCTGGCTTATTATTAAGAGTCCTTCCAATTATCAATGAACATAAAGTATTTGCTCTTAAGGGTGGGACTGCAATTAATTTCTTCATAAGAGATCTTCCAAGATTATCTGTTGATATAGATTTAACCTATTTACCTATTGAAGAAAGAGATGACTCGCTTTCAAATATCACAAGCAATATTAATAGTATTTGTACCTCAATTGAAAAAAGGATAAAAGAAATTGTAATTACTAAAAAATTTTTACGGGGTACAGAATTTATTCGAGGTTTAGTCATAAGAAGTAATGATGTTGTTATAAAAATTGAGCCCAATACAGTAATTCGAGGAAGTGTTGATAAACTGAGAGAACTTCAGTTGTGTAAAAAAGCGGAAGAACTATTTGAATTAACACTCAAGACTCAATGCTTATCAACCGCTGACCTGTATGGTGGAAAGATATGTGCAGCGCTTGATAGACAGCATCCAAGAGATCTGTTTGACATTAAGCTCTTAATTGAAAATGAAGGGATTGATGAGAGTATAATTAGAGTGTTTATTTTTTATCTAATAAGCCATGATAGACCAATTGTTGAGGTGTTAAACCCAACTTTACTCGACATCGAACAAATATTTGAAAATGAGTTTAGTGGGATGACTACTGATGCTGTATCGCTCGATGATTTAATAAGAGTTAGAAGTAAATTGATCGAGATTATCAGAACTCAGTTATCAGATGAACAGAAAGATTTCATTTTATCTTTTAAGAATAAAAAACCGGAGTGGGATTTATCTGGAATTGAAAACTTGGAGAAATATCCTTCAGTTCAATGGAAACTTATAAACCTTAACCAAATGGAAGCCAAAAAGCATAAATTTGCTTCTGATAAATTAAAAGAGTATTTAATGTTATAATTATGGGAGCACGTTTGTCGTGCTCCCTATTCGGAGCATGGCTATTGAAGCTCAATTGCATATTTTCTCATGCAATTGTAACATGTTTCAAACTCCACTTCCCTATCTTCAATCAATTCTAATCCGCAAAATTGACATATTTCATACTCCCCTATTTCATCTTCCCAGAAAATGTTGTTTTGGTTTAGGAAGTTTGTCTCACAGTAGCTGTAGTTGCTGAACCAGTTTCCGCTTTTATCCCAATGACCTAAGTCTTCATTTATTAACCAGTATTTTCCAATATGGTTCATGAAAAGCAGTTTAGATCTTCCTATATATCTTGATATAAGATTGGTTACTGCTCGATTATTTAGAAAGTTATTTGGTAGCTGCTTTAGTATTTTCTGATTGAATGCGATTGTATCGCTGATTCTAGATTTTTTCTGTAATGGAATATCAATTACTCCGTTGTGCATGAATGCTAGTTTTTCATTTACTATGAATGGGTGGATGTTGTTTGAATCGATCTTGCCGGATGTGGCAATACGAAAGTGTAGTCCTATGTTTATTTTTTTGAACTCTGTCCTTAAAGTGTGATAATATTCGTAGTAGGTGTTAAAGTTCTTTAGTTCCTTGAATGTGTTTAGTTTTCCATCTATTGAATACATTATTCCGGCTCCATCGTTGTTAACTAGCCAGCATTCGTGTAGTAGATCTTTTGATAAGTTCTCTTTGGTGTTTAATACTATTATGCACATTGTTTTTCCTCCATGAATTTCTTTAAGTGTTTGTATTCGTTTTCTTGCTTGAGGTAGCTGTAGAATTGTGTTGTGTAGAGTTCTTGAAGCGAAGTGATCTTAATGAATTTGCAGAGGGCTATTATGAACTCTATGTTCTTGTGGAATGAGTTTTCGTTTAGTGTTCCTCTGAATATTCTGAACTCTATGGTGTTGTAGTTTTGAAGGTTTATTGCTGTATAGCGTTCACTTCCCCCTTTCTTTTTGCTTTGATCATAAATTGCTTTTTTGTCTTTTTTTACTTTGCCCCATTGGTTCAGTTTCTCTGATTTTCTTTGGGATATTTGTGTGATGAAGTTTTCGTTCTGGCAGAAGAATAGGTGGAGTTTGGCTAGGTCTAGTCCGGATAGGTATTTTTTGGTTATGTGGATGTGGATGCCGCAAGTAGAAGTGTTATATGATCTGAATCCATGATCTCTGAGGGTATTTAATAGGTCGTTGAACTTCTCTTTGTTCTGACTATACCAGTTGCAGCTGAATGGATGTGTTACTACTTCAAATCCGTCTTCTAGGCTTCCGTCATTCTTTAAGTAGAAAAGTTCTGATATCTCATCAACTTCTTCCGCGCAGTCATGTTTTGAGTTGCCTCTTGATTCTGTTTCTAGTTCTAATCCGATGAAGAACTTTGCTTTTTCTTTCTGTGATCTGAAGAATATTGGATCTGGTTTGTATGAGTAGCTGTGTATTGATACTGAGCAGTCGCATCCGTCATCCAGCCAGTAGTCTGTTCCGCATCTGTCGCAATATCCATGGTAGTTGTAATAGCAGGATTCACAGTAGTCGTGTTGGGTTATTTCTGAGTAGTATGAGTCGTCATTTCTGATTGCTTCATCACAATTATGACAATATGTGTGGTCATTATAAAAGCAGTCTCCACAGTAGCTGGAACTTGCATAGTGATGTTCGCTTTCTTCATTGTGATGGTAGTATGTGTCGCATCCTTCACAGTAGAAGTGTTCGTCGTAGTAGATCTCTTCTGGAAGGAGTTTGTCTAAGTAGTTTGAGTATTTGCATTCATCTTTCCAATATCTTTCTTGGTTGAAGATGATTGTTTTTTCTTCTAGGTATTCTGATTCGTACCAGTTGTTGTTGAAGAGGATGCAGTTTTTCTTTAATCTGAATTTGCTGTCGTTACATTTGCAAATCAGATCTTTGATTTGGTGTTGCATTGTGTGATCTCCTTAGGTTGTGATTGGTTCGTTTTGGGAGATCAAGCGGGTTTACAGTTGTGTTGATATGTTATTAGGAAGGATATTTTTAGATAGGCTTATCAAGCAACTGTAAGTGTCTAATGCTTGATCTCATTTTATTCGGTTAGTTTTTTGAGAAGAAAGGAAGATCTTTAGTAATCTTCCGGAAATAATACTGTTAATAAGTCTTCACCATTTGGTCCAGCTCTGTGATCTAGTATTCCCCAAAGCTTATGGTTGCTTACATGTATTGTCCAAAGATCTGGATTTAGTGGATCTTGTTTTTGCATTTTCACTTCAAGTTTTTGTAATGCTTCTTGTATTTCTTCTGGTTGAAGTGCTGCTGCTACTGATCTGGATGCCACTATGTAGAGTGACCCATTGTTTTGTTTTTCCATTATGTTCATGGTTGTTACCTCCTTAAATTTTACAGACTTTAAGTGCTAACTTTTTAAGTCTGTGGAATTTGTTTTTAGTTAGTTATTTGTAGAATTAGGGGTGTAGTCTTTCGTCTATGGTATTTGGTCGTATTTTGGCCGGACAAGGCCGGAACGGGCCAAATTGGTGTTTTCTGTCTCTGAAAACTTCTTTTTGAAAACTTAATTCACAACAGCTCTTCTCGATCCTTTGTTTTTGTTAAAGGAGATTTGTCTGCTGTGATTAAGTCCGTTTTTGTGAGTGTGATTTTTTAAGTGAAGCGTGACCTATTGATTTTTATTCTTTATGATTTGTTTCATTTATGTAGTTGTTATGAAATGGATATTTGTACTCTTCTTCGCGTAGAAGTTTTATTACATAATCCAGTTTTTGATTAATCTTTTTAAGCTCTTTCATTGCTTCATCTTTTTTATTGCGACTCTCATTTTTTAATCTTTTGGTTGTTTGTGTCATAACCAAACGGTAATGAAAGCTTCTTAATATATTTTTCGGTTTTTGTTACCATTTAGTAGAAATATTCATTTACAACTAATTAGTAGTCTTCCCTATTCTTGAGTGATAATTTTGATTATTTACTGCCGGGTGAATAATATTTTGTAATCTTTCTCAAGGAGTATATCAAATAGATCCTAATAATTGAGGGGTGGGAAGTTAGACTTTTCTACCCCTCCCTATTTACCCCAATTCTATCGATAGATTTATATATAAGTTTATACATACAGATTTTCATGAGTAATCCCCCAGATTTTCAAAGCCCAAAAGTAATAAAACGACTTCCCCGATTACCAGAGAACTTAGTATTCATCCAACTGCAGAAATCGAACGGACAATTCAAGATTACGATTCCAAGAGGACTTGCAAAAAGTTTAAGATTAAACAGAGGTGATATCATGGAAGGATTCATTGAACGTGGTGATTTGGTTTTTAGATTTAGAGAGGTTGAGAATAGATGAAGAAAGCGTTTGCTTATTTGAGGGTTAGTACTGGTGAACAAGCAAAAGGGTATTCGCTTGAAGCTCAGTTGGATGAGATCAAGGAATATTGTTCTAAAAAAGGAATTGAACTAATTGAAATATTTAGGGATGCTATGAGTGGAGCTAAGCTTACTGAGAGGAAAGGTTTGATGGAACTTCTTGATAGGATAGATATTGATAAGCCCAGCTGTATTGTAGCTACTGAATCTGATAGGATCTCAAGAAATACAATGCAGTTTGGTTGGATCGATACTCATCTTTCAATGAAGGGTGTGAAATTACTTCTTGTTAATGAGCGCGAAGCTGAAGGACCTTTTGAGAAGGCTTTTCAGAGGATCAGAGCTGTGTTCTCTGAGTTTGAGACGGATTTACGCCAGTGGCGCATTAACCGTGGTAGAGAAAAAGCTAAGAGTAATTCAAGGTTTATGAATCGTCCTCCATTTGGATATAATGTTGTTGGGAAAGAGGTCGTTGTTGATGCCGAAAGTAGTGAAAACGTGAGGAACATTTTTGAAGATTATTATAATAACGTACCAATTAAAAGGATTGCAAGAAATTTGAATAAGAGTCCGGGCAGTATTAGATATATATTAAGAAATGAATTTTATGCGGATGAAGAACTGAACGGTAAACATGATGTGATAATTAAGAAAGAGAAATTTGAGAGAGCTCAGATTAAGCTAAAGATTTCAAGGGAGTTAGGAATAACAAAGAAGAATATTCGTTGAGGTATAACTTCACTGCAAAAAACCACAACATCGTTATCCCAGCAAGGCCATATCTTGTTCTAAGGGAAGATTCATTAGAGAAAATGAGTAAAGCAGTGGTTACTTGGTGGAACTCTGTAAGCTGCATCACAATAAAACCTAGTAGTTCTACGTAGTGCTACGTATGAATTTTATCTACACCGCAAGAAAATTTTAGAAAAATGGCTTAATTACAGACTAAAATCAAAACATATTTAACTATTTTTATTTACTACGTAGTTCTACTGATTTAATTCTTGTTGACCCTGTCTATATTTACACCGGAATTATGATATATGTAAAAACTATTTAACTCAAAGTTCTTTAATTTTAGTGTGGGCAGTCCAAATCAGAAATTAAGGAGTGTAAATATGAAAACATTTTTAATCTTCATGATATTACTGGTCAATTATTCATATCCTCAATCTGCTATTAAAATGCTAGCTAATGTGCCTGAAAATTTGAAAAATGGTAATGAGCCACAAACGAATTACAATCCGCTTCAAGTAGGCAATCATTGGGAATATTTTAATGCTACAGATAATTATTACCTTTACACGACTATTACGAAAGATACTATTGTGAATGGATATGTATACTATAGGAAAATATATGATTTCAATGAAGATATGGTTACATGGGAAAGAAATGATAGTGCAAGTGGCAATTCATTTATGTTGGATTTTGAAGATATTGATGACGATGGAGATTATGAAGAGGAATTTCCGTTAGATAGTTTACATCTACCCACTTGGGCGGTTTATACTAGTTATCGATATAATTTCAGAAATTTTAGTCATAATCTGGGCCCCAGAAGTGTTGTTCTTTATGACTCGCTTTGGGCGGTTGTCTTCGGTGATACTGTAATTACTCGGCATGTGGAATATCTAAATTTATTTTCAAATGATATTGTTGCTGACAAATATGGAGTCATCACTTTGTGGACTGAGGGCCCTGCCAGCTATCTTTCAGGTGCTATAATTAATGGACAAAGATACGGTGAAATTACAGTTGATGTAAAATTAAGAGATAAGTTGCCTATTTCGAATTATTCGTTAAATCAGAATTACCCAAATCCTTTTAATCCTACAACAACCATTAGTTATTCAATTCCTACTGACACTCATGTAAACATTATAATATATAATTCCATAGGCCAACAAATAGAAGTATTTACAAACGACTATCAAGAAGCGGGAAAGTATAAAGTTGAATTTTCAGCGAATAGCAGCGGAAAGAAGTTATCAAGTGGAATATATTTTTATCAATTAGCAACTTCAGAGATTAGCATTACTAAAAAAATGCTTTTAATAAAATAATACTCCATAACAACTATAGGAGCGGCAAATGAAACGATTACTTTTACTGTCTTTTGTTTTAACTGCTTTACAATCTGCACTAACCTTCCCCGCAACATCTCAAGATACTTGTTATACAAATTCTGCATCAATAATTGATTCGGCAACTATCCCCACATCAGATAGCATTAAGGTTTTAGTAGTATTCGTCCAAATTCTTGGTGATGATTCTACTAGCACGGCCTGGCCTGATAGCACATTGCCTTCTTGGACAACTACCTTTGTAAATTCTACTACCGGAGGAACTTATTCTTGGAATAATCTATCACAGTATTTTAATGAGATGTCCAATGGAGATTTTCAGGTAGTTGGTGATGTGTATGATTCGCTAGTTATAACAGATGATACGCTAGGAAGTTACAATAATATAGGGGAAATCAATTATGAAGTTCTGAATAAAATCGATCCTTATGTTGATTTTTCTGAATATGATATTTTGGATGGAAATGATTTTGGTAGCGATGGTAAAGTTGATTTTATCTATATGATTTACAGAAATGTTGAAAAGATGTATAACATGATGTATGATAGAGGTTATTACACTGGAATTGCCAGACTAGAACTCAGTGATACAATTAAAACTGATGGAGTTGAGATCTATTATGATTCTACAAAAGATATTACAGGTGGAATTCAAATGCGAAATGGGTATTTAGGAGATGAATATACAATGTATGTGGCTGCACATGAACTCGGGCACTATTTATTCGGAGCAGGTCACTTTAGTGGTCTTGGAAATCTAGGATTGATGCTAAATGGTCCTTGCTGGAACTGTGGAAGGGGTATGTCCTCATGGGAAAGAGAACACTTAGGATGGATCTCCTTCATCACTTGCTCAGCGGATACTTTCCACTGGATGACTGATTATATGACGACAGATAAAGTTATTAAGGTCCCTACTTATGGGGGTGAATCATTTTTATTTGAATACCGTAGAGGAATTAGTGATCATGATGAAGCTGCTGATGAAGGTATTTATGTTTATCATGTTAGAAGAGACGGGTGGTATCCTTGGTTAGAAGTTGAGTGTGCTGATGGAAATTGGAATTTTGTTAAGAACACAATCACTGAAACATTATCCAGAACAACTCCAAATAAAAATGGTAGGAATGAGATGAATTATTGGAGTGGTGATTATAAATGTGTCATCCCAATCTATCATGAAAATGCTGCTTGGGGAGATGATGAGGATGCTTTTGATTTATCATTTAATAATGTTTTTTCTCCGGTAAGTAATCCTCCATCAACAAACCTATATGATACAACATTCACTATGGAAGTAACTCACAAAGTTTATAATACATATAGAATAGAATTTTATTTTTCAGATCCCTATGAGGGACCTCCTTCCAAACCTATTGGACTTACATGTTCTGGGGATTATAATTCAGAAGTTGAGCTTAGCTGGACGGCAAACATAGAACCAGACATGATAGGTGGGCAATATAAAATATATCGAGCAGAAGTAAGTGGAACTGGAGATCCAACAAGTTGGTCTTTGGCTGAAACAATTGATGCATATTCTGGAACAACTGCTGTTACATCTTGGACTGATGATGAATCTCTTGTATATACTGGGCCACGATGGCTACATTATAAAATGACAGCTGTTGATACTCAAGATTATGTATCGGTTTATTCAGATCCAGCTAAATATAACGCAAAATTGCCTAAGGGTTTAATTGAAAGTGAAAATGAAGTGAAAAACTATGATCTTTCGGTCAATTATCCCAACCCCTTCAATCCATCGACAAAGATTAACTATCAGCTACCCAATGATGCCCATGTTAAATTATATATCTATAATACTCTAGGACAACTTTTGAAAAAGCTTGTTGACCAGAATAAATCAGCTGGAAGATATACAATAGAGTTCAACGCAAGTAATTTACCAAGCGGTATTTACTTCTATAGAATCCAGGCCGGAGAATATGTGTCCGTGAAGAAGATGCTGTTAATGAAGTAAACCATTTTATTACTGAGGTGAGTGGCTGGCTCACCTCTTTTCTTGAGGCTGAGCTAATAGATGGTTCACATATTAAGGGCAGGTCAACAGAGGAATCATTCAATCGTGATTGGTCCTAAGCCTAGTTGACCGATGATTGTCTTGGTAAAATAGATTGATTATAATATATTGTTTAGATCATCAACATGGAGGAGGCCATGTCAAAAAGAATAAAGGTAACAAAGGAAAAAGATTCTGGTCGTAATACCCACTTTTATGACAATGTTAAAAAGCAGGATATGACTAGGGCTCAGTTTGTAAAAGAAATTAGGAAAGGTGAATATCCTAATTATCATGTCCGTAAAATTAATGGTTTAGATACTCCAGTATCCAATCCAGATAGCTCTGAAAACAATAATTTGGATTAAATTTTATAGCTTAAAAGGAGAGAATCATGAATGATTTCAAAGTAGGTGATGTTGTAGAATTAAAATCTGGCGGGCCAGATATGACAATTACTTCGATAGAGGGAGATAAAGCAAATTGCACATGGTTTGTTGAAGGTAAGCCTCACTACGGTCAATTTCCAATAATTGCTTTGCAGAAAGTTTAGTTTCAGGGGAGATTCTCCCTCCCCTATTATGCCTAGTTTCAATGAGCCTTAGTTATTCTTTCTCGATCGATCATTTAATATCTGTATCTTATATATTCTTTAATACAAGGTCTACCATCAAAGCTTAGCAAACAATAGCCAACACCTCATTTCCTGCAAACATAACGAGTTATATCCACCAGACCAGGAAAACCAGACCAACACGAAGCAGCTATGTAAAAACTTATTACCCATCCATTCATCTCCATATTTTGCCTCTTACAACTTCCATAGTTATTTTGCAATATCATATATTTAACAATGGAGAGAATTATGCCAATTATTGGTAGCAATACATTTGAAGGTTGTTATGTGCCTTTGATCTATGAGGATTTTGTTATCATTCAATCTCAAGATTCACCTCCTAAAACTTCGATAGCTAGAATTACTGGAGGACCACTGATATTTGAGATATTGAATGACGAACCACAAGAAAATCCGTATACAAATGTTGAAACTAATGTAACTGGTATTATCACAGTATCTGATAAAGAATCGGGTAAATTCCTATATAAACTCAGACCAGATAGTGATACAAGTATTGTCTTTGGGAAAATTGGTGAAGGTGGAGAAGAGATAATAATCAAGGATGATAAAATTATTATTTTTGGTGCTCAATACTCCAAGAATAAAATTAGATCGGCAGTGGGAATTTGGGTAAAAGACAATAGTATTGCTATTGGTTCCACCCTACCTCCATATTTAAGTCGATTGTTTGAATCTAAATAGACCTTCATGTCCAGTTCCTAGAAGATGGAATTATATGAAATGAGTTGCCATCATTAGAACTGGGAAACGAATTAATTTTACATTGAAGGAAAGCATTTCTGTTGCATAGATGAACCCTCTATGCAGATTATAAGAACGGGAGGTTTGTTGTGGGCCTCCCGTTTCTTGCAAATTAAGAGATGTGAGTCAACAACTCACCTCTGATATAAAATGGTCTACTTCATCAATAACATCTTCTTCACTGACACATAATCTCCGGCCTGGATCCTATAGAAATAAACACCACTTGGCAAACTACTTGCATTAAAGGTTACTGAATATCGACCGGTTGACTGATTTTCATTTACTAAATTCTCAACCGTTTGGCCAACAGCATTGTAAACAACTAGTGAGACAAATCCATCATTTGGTATTTGATAACTGATCTGTGTTGATGGATTGAATGGATTCGGATAATTTGAATTAAGAGCATATACTTTTGGTGCGTCTTCAATTTTATTATCATCAATCATTTGTTTTTCAAGACGTGCTTCTATTTCAACTGTATTACTATATCCTGATTCATTATCCCATATATCCTCCGCAGTCACTTTATATTCTATATCGTCTCCATGTCGATATGTGGTGGTAATGTTGTAATCTTCAAGATAATTATTTGAGGTGGTTGAAATTGACGACCAACTTCCAGAATTAATTCTTCGATAAACTCGATATTTGTCCAAGTCAAGCTCTTCATTTTCGTCCCATGTTAAATATGGATGCTCATCTTGACTTTCCGTCACAGCTAAATTGGTTGGTGCAGATGGAGCAATCTCATCCTCTTCTAAAGAATATATAGCCTTAATGGTTTTGTGTTGGCTTGCTGTAATTGTTCTTGGATTCTGAGTGCTTCCACCATCATCCCACTTCCAGAATGTCAAAGTTACATTTGAAACAGTTTTATCAACTGCTTCTACTTGAATTGTATTCTGATCAACCACTTGATATTGGGATGTGGGAACTTCCACAAGGGTACTATTAACCTTAATTGAACAAGATTCAGTGACACCCATTGCAGCCAATCCAGTATCAAATGTTAAATTACAAATTTTACTTAGATTGCCCTGATATGTTGCATCTTCATCTGTTGATGCTACAGTAAAATTTGTTGCCTGATTATAGTTAAAATGATTCGGATAACCACCATCCTCTTGCTTTGTCCAGTTACTTTTATTTAGAGGGGCCTCAGTATCGTTCCATATGAAAGTATATCCACCTATGCTTTGGTTTTCTATTGCTTCGATATAAACAACATCATTAAGGTCTGCTGAAAAAGTATACGGTGCCGTTCTTGTAGTACATGTTGTATTAACACCTACTTTAATTTGACCCCCAACAAATACATTTCTTGCAGTAATTGAGTAATCCGCAAGAACAACTGAGAAACTAACTTCATCATTATAGTAATAGTAATTACCATCTTTTAGAACTTGCATTCTAACTTTCCAAGTATAGTTTCCAACACCCACACTATTGACTACCAAACTCGTATTTGAACTATAACTTGACCATGAACCATCAGTATTCGTACTGAAGCTCCATGTTGTTGTACCTGGATCAACGACATAACCCCAACTAAAAGTAATATTAACCGACGTTCCAGATGTAATAGTAATTGTTTCACTAGCGGAGGGATTACTAATTGTAACTGCTGCTGCATGGGATATAGAAGCCAAAAAGAGGACAGAAATAATAATGAGACTTAAAAGAATAATATTGTGTTTCATTTTAAATTCTCCATGATTAAATTTAAAAATAGAATAGCCGCTATTTCAATAGAAATAGAAAGAGTCTGACGGCTTGGTTTGGTTATTCAGTTTTGGAGCGATGTTACAGCATCGCTCCTATTTTTTAATAATTCGCATTTTGCCCACCCCCTTATTCTTTTAATTTGCCATGAAAAATACGGTTAGTTGACTCTAATAGAAATATCTCTTTTTCAAAAATGACACTTCTTCCAAAATTTAACTTTTCCCCTCTAGGGGCATTATATATATACTCAAGATTCTTCCCGTTATACTGCATTATACCATCATTCGTACCAATAATAATATCCTTTCTATTCCTTCCAGTAAAAGCGGTATTAAAGTTTTTTTCGTTCAAATTAATTAGAGTACTAAAATTACCTTCATCATAATATGTCATTTTAGTTCCCATACGAAATAGAAGCTCGTTCCCCACGGTTTGAATAAATATTCTATCATCAACTGCTTCTTTTTCCCACTCAACTCTTATTAACCTTTCATCTTTTAATATAAAAAGTTTTGATGTGTCAGGCAGATGTGGTTCATTTCTTTTACCAGAAACAAAATATTGTTCGGTAATAGGGTTCTTTTTAATGCTTGAAAAAGAGCATTTTTCATTCTTTGTATCTATTATTTTCCAATAATTTCCATCGTAGTGGGCAATAATTGATTTTCTATAATAACTTTCGTTGTCTGCTACAGCAGAACCGACTGCGTAAACATCATCTTTGCTGCTTCCCCAAACGTTATTAAAACCGATCGTTTGATAGCCCTCCAATTTTAACTGGGCAGAAAAAGTCCATTGACCGTAGTTTTTCCATATCATTCCTTCACTACCAACAATCCACACTACATCATCGACAACAAAAACGCCCATTGGTGCTATGCCTCGAGATATTCCGTCTGTAGTCCATCTTTCTCCATTATAGTGCCAAATCGTTTTATCTGAACCACCACCACGCCCAACAGCCCAAACATCATCAGCTGATGTTCCGCTAATATCCGTCAAATAGAATAACGGTGCTTCTATTGTATCAATTGCCCATTCATAGTTTCTAAAATCAATAGTACTGTTCGGGTCTACACCACTCTCGCAAGCAAAAACTCCAATAATGATCAGTAAGGCTATATTTGAATAAATTATATTTTTCTTCATTGATAATTATCATCCTCATGAATATTATAATTGGGTATTAAGATATGTTTTTCTTTCTCAACTAACATCAGTAAAACTACGTAGTTAGTAAAAAATGTTTCATATATTTCGATTATAACCTACATATTAACTTTTTTGTTAAATATTTTTTAGCCGGAAGAATAAATTCCTACGTATTACCACGTAGAAATACTAGGTTTTGTTCTATCTTTCCTACTTTTTGGTAGTGAATTTCCGAAAGGTTTATATAGTAGTTCATCTTTATGATTTGTATGAGGTGAACTGAATATGATCTTCACAAATTATGGCCTTTCAAAGAACAGTCAAAATTATCAAGCTGATATTCCTTCGTTGGATTATTATCTTCAGAAGAACGCTCCTTCTTATAGTCCTTCAGATAATTCTAAGTCTTATTCTGGTTCGGTGTATGTTCCTAGTTTAGATTATACTTTATCTGATCCTAGTAAGAATGGTTCTAGTGGTTCTGATATTGCTGATGTTATTACTGGTGATAAGTTGAGGTTTTTGGGTGCTTCTGCTTCTCATTTGAAGTCTCAGATTGATGAGAGGAGTAAGATTACGGGATGATCATTTGGCTGATTTGGATAAGAAGGTTATGGATTGTGATGTTGGTTTGATGAATATGGAGTCTTGGGCTCCTTTTAGTAATAAGATGGTTGAGAAGCGTAGGGCTGATTTGCAGAATGTTATTCAGCGTTTGGAGATGGAGAAGCGTCAAGAGGTTACTCGTTGTTGGAAGGATTTGTCTCCTTTGTATAAGGAGTTGTTGGAGACTTTGGGTGAGCATAAGAATGTTGAGCGAGGACGAAGATGTTGTCTGGGAGGTTTTAGTGTTGTTGGCGGAAGATATTTGTGTTAAGCTTCGTCCTATTATGGGTGCGAAGATTGATCGTTTGTGGCGTGCTTATATGGTTGAGGATATTGAGGGTAAGAGAGAGATTGAGCAGATTTTGAATATGTTGTATTTGGATAATTTTGATGGTGGGGTTGGGAGTGTTAAGAATATTGATACTCTTATTCCTCCTCCCGCGGAGAAGGTTCGTGGTGAGTATCCTATTGGTGATGTGATTATGCTAATAAGAAGTTTCATCCTTTTTGTTTGAGGGAGCATGATTGGATTAAGCATGTGTTGATTGTGGGTGCTTCTGGTACTGGTAAGACTAATTTTGTTTTCAAGTTTTGAAGAATTTTATTCATAAGAAGAAGCCTTTTCTTGTGTTGGATTGGAAGAGAAATTATCGTGATATTCTTAAAGAGAGTTATGGCAAGGATGTTCGTGTTTATACTGTTGGGAGGGATGTTGCTCCTTTTCAGTTTAATCCTTTGATTCCTCCTCCGGGTACTTCTCCTAAGACTTGGTTGAAGAAGTTGATTGAGATCATTGCTCATGCTACTTATGTTGGTGAGGGTGTAATGTATTTACTTCAGAAAGCTTTGGATAAGACTTATCGAGAGTTTGGTCTTGTATAGTTCGAAGCCGGTAGTTAATTATCCTACCTTAAAGGATTTACTTAAAACGATTGAGAATATGGAGGCTAAAGGTAGAGAGGCTGGTTGGATGAGTAGCTACTTTGAGAGCTTTGGGTGCTTTGACTTTTGGTGAGACCGGTAAGACTTTTAATATTAGGCAGCAGTCTAATATGGTTGATTTGTTAAATCATCATGTTATTCTTGAGATGGATTCTCTTACAAATACTGATAAGATCTTTTTGGTTGAAAGTCTGTTTGTTGTGGATTCATCATTACAGATTATCCTCCCCTACTCAAAGAAGAGAAGAATTTGATCATGCAATTATTTTGGAAGAGGCTCATCACGTAATTGGGAAAGATAAGAGTGATTTTGTTGGTGGTGAATCAATTACCGATGTTATTATTAGAGAAATTAGTGAGTTGGGTGAATCTGTTATTATTATAGATCAGTGTCCTAGTCTTTTGTCTTTGCCGGCTAGAGGGAATACTTGGTGTACTATTGTTTTGAATTTGAAGGATGCTAAGGATGTGAATTCTGCTGCGAGTGCTTTGCTTCTTAGATAATGCTGATAAGAAGATGTTGGGGCAGCTTAGATATTGGTGAGGCAGTTGCTAAGATTCAAGGGAGATGGCATAAGCCTTTTCATGATGAATATTCCTCATATTCCGATTATGAAGGGTTCTGTTAAGTGATGAAATGATCGGTGAAGTAATGAGACCTTATTCCAGTTATTCCACCTCTGAAAGTGTCACTACTTATGAGGAGAGAGAGATTCCAGAAAATGAAGAGATACGAAAATAAAGAGATTGGAATAACCAAAGAAGAGAAAATATTATTAGAAGATATATACAGTAATAAATTATCTGGAGTAGTAGAAAGATATAAAAGACTAAACGTAAGTAGAAGAAAAGGAAATGAAATGAAAAATTCATTACTAAAAGAAACAACTAATAGATACAGAAGAAATACCAACAAAAAGTGGAAGAGTAATAGTACTCAAACTAACCAAACATGGGAAAGAACAATTAGAAACTAACAACCAAGAAAAAAGATCTTAAGAGAAGGAGGAATAACTCATGAATACTGGAAAAAAAAATACTGCAGAACTACTAAAAGAAAAAGGTTTTGAAATCACTTTTGAAAAACCAATAGGAGAAGGAAAAACAGTAGATGTAGTAGCAACTAAAAACAACAAACATGTAGCCATTGAAATTGAAACCGGAAGATCAGACATACTAATCAACATAAATAAATGTCTACAGTATAGTTTTGACAAAATCATTTTAGTTGCTGTAAACGAACAAGCAGAAACAAAAATAAAAAAGATAATAAGGGAAAATAACTTAGGAGATAACAACAAACTCAAAGTAGTCTGCGCAAGAAGAAACAAGTAGGATTGTGCGAGACTGTAAGATATTTTGTGTAAATGGGATTTTAGTTACTCAATAAAAGGCTTTAACCTTTCTTCAAATATAATAGATAGTTGAGAAAAAATAAATGCCCAATTTCTAAGTGGCATAGTCCATTTTTTAGCTATGTCCTTGTAAGCAAGATAAAGCATTTTAGTTAAAGCATCATCATTAGGGAAAAGAGCACGATTTTTAGTTACTTTTCTAAACTGACGATGAAGGTTTTCAACAGCATTGGTAGTGTAAATAACCGTTCTTATCTCTTCGGGATATTTGAAAAAGACAGCTAAATTATCCCAGTTATTTTTCCAAGAGTTAATAGGGTAAGGATACTTCTTGCCCCACTTTTCTTCTAATTTATCAAGGGCAAGCAAACCAGCTTCTTCAGTTGGAGCTTTGTAAACTGATTTCAAATCTCTCATAAATTCTTTCTGATTTTTAGAGGCAACATATCTAATTGTATTTCTTATTTGATGGATAATACACTGCTGAACTTCACAACCCGGGAAAACAGATTCAATAGCCTCTGGGAAGCCAATGAGACCATCAACTGCCGAGATAAGTATATCTTGAACACCACGATTCTTCAACTCGGTCATTATACCAAGCCAGTAATTTGCTCCCTCTGACTCACCAACCCAGATACCCAACATATCTTTGCGTCCCTCTAAATCAATGGCTAAGCACGTATAAGCTGCCTTAGAACGCACTTTCCCGTCCTCTCTTACCTTGTAGTGGATAGCATCAAAGAAAACAATTGGATAGATTTCTGACAGTGGTCTTGACTGCCACTCTTTAGCATGAACTACTATGGAATCCGTTATTCTAGATACTGTGGTTGGTGATATTTCTAGACCATAAATCTCTTCTACATGACTTTGAATATCTCTGGTGGTCATACCCTTTGCATACATGGAAATGATCTTGTTCTCGATTGGACCCAAAGTCTTTTCGTACTTTTTCACCACTACTGGATCGAAAGTCGAGTTACGATCTCTCGGAATGCTTAACTCTATTTTTCCCTCATCTGTCTTTATTGTTTTTTGAGTTTTACCATTGCGATTATTTCCACTGTGAATCCCATAAGGTGAGTTTTTTTCATATCCTAAATGTTCGGAAAGTTCTGATTCGAGTATGTTTTCTAGAGATGATTTTAGAAGCTTTTTAATGGCTCCATCTTTACCCATGAGATCCTCATAGGATTTGGCTTTTTCTAAATCTTTTAATAATTGTTCTATGGCTTCTTCTGATAGTTTCATAAATACTCTCACGTAAATGGTTAATAATTAAGTTAATATTTTTTTCAATAACATCTATGTAGCTTCGTTCGGCTTAGCCTCTCTTAACTTCATAGATGTTTACCATTTACACAAAACTATTTACACTACCGATTGTGCCCTCACAATCCGTCCAGATAAGATCTCTTCTTCCTCATCTCCCCCTTCCAAACCTTATGCTCCAACTGCAACAACCTCAAACTAGGCAAAGCCCTCTCCGGAATAGAATCCATTACTGGATCAGAACACTCCTCAACAATATGAACAATCTCACGAACCTCATCATCCAAAGCACTATCAAGCAAATAATCCTCCAACAACTTCTGCTCCTCCTCACACAACTCCACAAAAATCCCATACCTACCCAGAACATCCATCACACCATCATAAACCACATCATAATAATCATGAGAACCAGAACTCCCCTCCAGCTCACGAATCACTCTAGCCACACGAAACACATCTTCATCCATCTTAATCAACCTCCACCCCGCCTCTTAAATAACGAAACGGGGTCTTCACCCAAAAAGACCCCGTAAGCAACCACAGAGCCCCCACAAGCCAATTCCTTGGGTTAGCCGACCTTGAAACCAAGGGAAAAATTTATATAGCGGCTTACGAAGAGTAAGTCAAGAAATGACGTAGCCGATTTATAAATTTTTAGGCGTAAGGACCCAAACAAAAAAAAATCAAAAATCAGCTGAGGAGAAAAACAAAAAAAATGGCAAGACCATTCAAATGCCCCTATTGCAAAGGAACAAATACAAATTGGAAGGGATACAGACACACTCTAGGAGGAACTAAAAGAATCAGAATATGTAGAGACTGCAAAAGAAGATTTACAACAAAAATGACCATCTAAATTCAAAGACATCCTAACAACTAAAACCACTTCAACATCTATATCTGCACCAAAATCAATATCAAAATCGACATCTACATTAGCATCAACATCGACATCAAATAACTAAAATAATCATCACATAATAATCCAACATCTTCTACTTCCCTACTCATCATACAATATCAAATCACCTAAAATCACTCCTTGAAACTTACATCCAATCTTTATCTCATCATCACTAATTATTCAATCCCAGTTCCTATTTCGCAGCTTATTTCAATTCCTTTTTTTTCTTTTCTATCATCAATCTCATCTCATATCTCCCCTATTTTCACTTCTATTCTACTCCCATTTTTCCTTTTTTTCTCTTCTTTTCTTTTTCATTCTCTTTTTCTTTATTAGTCGACTTAACGTACACCTCGTAAGGTCTTTATTAGCAATACGTTACAGAGATTAAGGGTGTACGTTAAGTGTACGTTTTCTACCTACTTAACGTACTATTTAGGGTATTTAACTAAGGTTTTTAAGGTACTTAACGCACTTTTTATATACAATTAACGAAGAGTTTTTATAAAAGTTCGAACAGTTTAATGCGGTTATTTTAGCTGGATTAATCTTTCTTCAAAATTAAGATTTGGACCGAGGATCGATTCTTGCGAGGTAAATATATTTCCTCCACGAGCCCATATTTTTCCACCCAATCCTTTCTCAAACATATCATACTGGTGGGCCACCCATATAAAACTATTTAACTCATTTGAGCTTACTAGATTAGATATACTGTTTTTTCTTTTACTAGAATTTGTAAGAAACAATAATCTGAATCCGTTGAACTTTGTGTTCCATTTTGTTTCATATCGTTTATACTTTTCGGCTCTGAAAGTAGGCTCTATAGTTTTTTATTTTGGTAGATATATTGTTTGTTTTTAAGCTTCGACTATTTAGGGATTCTGTTCCCATATCGACTTCCAAGAAGAAAAGTAAACTCATATTTTGATCTTTGCTTGAAATTGTGAAAACACCGTCTGGGACAAAATCTATAGAGTGATTTTCTTGTTTGAAACTCTCAGATATTAGTGGGAATCCAGTATTCCTTAATGGTAAAAATGGAGTGGTTGAAGAAATAAAGTCAGTTGTTAGATCTGGGTTTTTAATTGGTATGTGATCGAGGTGGATTCTGAACCAGTTTAATAATAACTCATGTTCTATGTTATTAATCTTATCTGGCACAAGTCTTTCAATCGGAATCTTGTTATCAATTAGATTTTCACTCTTGAGAAGTCTTGCTCCTTTCTCACTGATGGAGATAATGTTTTCAGGTCTTCCGAAATTAGTTGAAAAATTTCTGGGAGATAGATTCACAAGTCCGTTGTTAAAAAGTTTAGAGACTCTATTTTGCACAGTCCTTTTCTTAGTATGGTTTAATAATGCAATTTGGTCAATGAGTAAAATTCGATACTCTACAATTGCTTGAAGAAGTGAATTATCTTTTTGGTTTGGTTTCATTTTGTTACCACTTAGATTGATTTATGTTCTAATAATTAGTGGTAGTAGTTGGTGATGGATTTCACTTTATTAAAAATGGTGGAGGAACAAACAATGATTATTTAATTATTACTTCTTTAACTCTTAGTGACTCTTCTTAATTATTTCCAAGTCCAAGAAGCTTTATTCCATTCTTTTTCTGTGGGTTTTTCTTTGCATGACTCATTTATGAATCCTTCTATCCTTTTTACTATTTCATTAAATGAAAATTCTGATTCAATAGAAGTTCTGCGGAGAAAGGCTTGCCATTGAATTTCTTTCTTTTCATCGCCCTTGAAATCATCAGCAAATATTACGCTTCGACCATCAATATCGGTTTCTCTTGTTGAAAATGTTTCTTTAATTGCTTCAGCCAATGTCTTAAGTTTAAAACTATTATTTGAGGCGAGCTCGTTGATATCATAAAAATCTTTCACCCTACTTGTATTGAAGTTAAGTTTTACACAAGCCTGAAATTTCTCAGCAATAGCTGATTCAAGAGAATAGACTTTTATTTTTGGAGCATCAAAGTCTAGCATGATTGGATAATCAATTTCTACTGGGCCTGCAATTATTTTATCGCCAAAGCCAAAATCAAGCCATAAAGTTACACGCGCAGTTCCTAGCATTGCGATTATTTTTACTCTTGCTCCAGGATATTCTTTCTCTTCAGTTATCGCAGTTAATTCTACAGAATCGGTTTCAAAATCTACAGCATCATTATATTCTATTGAACAAATCTCTTGAATTATCTTTTTCAGATCATCCAGATTATGAGAGACTGTACTACCGAGAAAATCTATATCTTTTGTTGGTCGCAATGTTGGAATGTCAAAAGCAACAAAAAGCAAAGCCCCTTTTAGAATAAAGGCATCTTTATAAGTTGTTTTTGACAAACGGTATAAAAATCTTTCTTGTACAAACCGAAGCTGAACGGAGTTGAATTCTCGGCCTGATTCTCTGGCTATTAGTTGCAGTCTTTGATGAACCGATGTTGTCAGCCCTTTTTTGATCATCCCACTATTGCCTTAATGTATGGTGAAAGAATTGTTTTGATACGCATTATTTCAGCGTAGATTCTTAGCTTGTTGAGATCAAAGTCTTTAAGTCGTAGATAGTTTTTTAGAGCCTCGAATGCAATGTCTTCTCCAAGCTTATCACGATAACGGAAAAGATCACAGATGGTTTTTTCCTTATCATAAATTTTTATATTACCTTTTTTAGTTTTTATTTCTTCAATTCCCAGATTATAGTTTCTTTCCGGCCAATAAAAAACACGAATTGGTGGATGTTTAATTTTGGGTGGTTTTTCCGAAAGAGGAATAGCAATAAAAATCTCAGATGGGTTTACAGTACTAAGTTCGTAATAACTAATAGCTGACATTAGACAGATAACTGCCTTGGGAGCTGCTTTAGTAACATCAAGAAAGCTCGAAAGATAATCGTAACCATCATAATTGGGTACTTTATAAAGTCCAGATTTTATTTTTTCTATTTGACCTTCTTTAAGGAGTACAGATATTTTTCTTGTATGAAATCCAGCTTCCTTAAGTTCTTTCATTCTAACATAACCGCGTTCTTTAATATATTTTATTATCTCGTTCATAAAGCTTGGTTCTTTTTTTCTGTAAATATACCAAAGTTACAGAAGAATTGAACCATATATTTTATCCAAAGTATTGTTATTTTTTCAATGAATATATCAATCTTAGTTACACATTAAATATTAAAAATTATCCTTACTTTTATTAGCACTTAGATTTGTTGATGCTCTATTTTTAGTTGTAATAATTTTACAAATAAAATTATTTGATTTTTCTGAGGGGGCTTCCCCAAGTTTTATCCATTTCACTTCTTTTGTGCTTATCAGCAATCTTTAAATATTTCTGCATCATCTTGTAAGACTTATGACCCGTAATACTCATTATCACTTCTGGCTTCATCCCCTTCTCTATTGACAGTGTAATAAACGTTCGTCTTGCAGTATGGCTTCCCACAAGCTCATATTTTCTCTTCACTTTTTCTATACGTTCGCTTGCTTGATACTTCACAATCGTAATTGGTTCATCTATGCCAGCTTCATTGCAGAGTTCTTTCAAATATTGGTTCATCCTCTGATTTGAGATAACTGGTAATGGATTAGGATGATCTGAATATTTTGATATTATACTGACCGCATATCCATTCAATGGTATTTCTAATACATTCTTTGTTTTCTGTGTCCTCAGATACCAGATGTTGTTTTTTATATTTTCCCATCTGATATTTTCAATATCTGAGTATCTTACACCGGTGAAACATTGGAAGCAAAATATATCTCTTACTCGTTTTAATTTTTCATCATCAGATTGGAAAGAATACAAACTCATCAATTCATATTCGGTTAAGTATATAACTTCATTTTCTTCATACTTTAACTTAAAAGTATTGTGAACTGTATTATCTGTAAGTCCATTCTTATTCGCCCAGATAAGAAATGTTTTGAAAAATGAAATGGTTTTATTGGCAGTGTTGTTTATCATATCATTGTCCTCAATCAAATACACCAAAAACTTCTCAAGAAAGGTTGCAGTAATATTTTTAAAAGATATCTGCATTTTTTCTTTCTTTTCAAAAGCCTTCAACAAGTTCATTGTTCTTTGTTGCTTTTGAATTGCTTCACTTGATAGGGTGCTCTTTTTGAGTGAGATATACTCCGCATAGGAATCGAAGAAACTTGTCTTACTACTTGAGAAATGTTTTTTAAGTGCTTCAAATATCGAGTCTAAATCTTCGGTAGGATTTTCTATCCTAATATTTCTTATAATGGCAAATATTTTATTTTGAAAGGCATCTAAATATTGGTTTAACATTTTTAACTCAGATTGCAAAATATGATTTTTTGTTTTTCTTAGATTTGCTCTCTGAGCAGATTTGTCCCAATAAGCGATGTTAATTTTTTCATTAGTATGGATAAATATCCCTTTCCCCTTTTCATGCACATAAGCATAAATTGTTTTGTGCTTAGAAACGGTCTTATTCCTTTCGAGATAAAATTTAACTGTCATATATTTTCCTAAGAATCTCACTACAAAAATACAACAATTAAAAATGCCTCACAAGTATCTCACAAATATCTCACAAATATTTGATGAATAATAACGGATATTTATCGGATAACAATAGAGTCGTTTACTTACAAGAAATTAGTTTAACTCATTATATTATAAGCCTTTAATGGATATTCCGGGGATCTTATGTGCAGAGTAATATAGCATACTATTTATATGATTCCGTTCCCGCCCTCTCCGCAGTAGCTTGAAGTCCTTTATTTATAAGGGTTTCAAGCTTTTTGGTTTTAAAGTGGGTAGTGTGATAATTTTAATTTATTCGACTATTTGGGGGTAAAAGTTGGAATCCAGTTATCAATTTAGTTATCAATATTGAGGAGAATTTTTTAGAGGTATTTAAGTAGTTCCCCTTTTTGATTATAACCTTTGAAGCGGATATGCAAAAGAACATAAATAGCCTCACCAGTTTATTTTTTTGTATTCGTAAATAAAAGTCTGATTCCACCTTTCTGGAAAATCCCAATATTCTTTGATCAATAAACCTTGTTGATCATAAATATAACTTATTGTACCAATTATAATATTATTTTGTAGAAGATTTCCGAGATATATTTTATCTTTCTCATTATAATGATAGTTGATGACACCACTGAACCAACCATTTTGTTTATTACAATCTGCATGTAATAGCTTTTTATTGTTATCATAAATATATTCAACCCTACCTTTTGTTCCGTCTGATCGTTCAAAATTGTCAATCAACAAATTTGAATATTGATCATATTCAAATGTTTGTATTATAGAAATACTATCTGAAAAAATGCGATATTTTTCAATTATATTTCCCTTGTTATCATATTTATATGATATAATTCCCTTCCTAATATTATCGGTTAGTTCCCATATTGCTTTTATTAAAATGCCCTCATCATTGTATTTAAAATTAGTAAACGCTTTTTCACCGCTTTTGTTTTCATAATTCAACTTAACTAATCTGAAATTTATGTTTGAGGGTAACTCTTTTATGCCGTATTGTGCTAAGACATTATTGTTTATTATGGTTGTTAATATCAGGATAAGTATTATTTCTTTCATTACAAAGTTTAGTATTTTTATGTTAATCAGCTTTAATGATTTTCAAATCTAAATATCTTTAGAACAAAAATTATAATTCATTTTTACAATCAATCCTACCAATTAAATTGATAATTTTATCGACGTCATAAATACATCCTGACCATGTACCACCGCTTGCATTTTGAAGTGCTGCCCATAATTTTGTATCATCAGGTAGGTTTTCAACTTCCTTTAAATCTGGATGCGGATTTCTTTCTTTAAGTTTTTTTTCTGCAACATCTGATGGGTAAGTGACATCTAATTCTCCAACAAAATTAATTTTTCCTGTTAATTCTTTTTGATTTATTTCAATTTCAATTAAGTCACCATCCTTCAACTTACTAATTGGGCCTCCAGCCAAAGCTTCGGGTCCAATATGTCCCACACAAGCACCGGTTGATACTCCCGAAAATCTGGCATCGGTTAATATCGGCACATTTTTTCCCCAAGGAATATACTTTAATGCAGAAGTTAACTGGTAAGTTTCTTCCATTCCAGTACCTATTGGTCCACATCCTATTAGTACGATTATATTTCCGGACTCAATCGGTTTCAAACTGATTCCTTTAATGGCTTTAATTGATTCACCCTCAGAAGTAAAAACTCTGGCCTCTCCGATATGTTTATAGACTCCTTGTTCGTTTATTAAACTTGGATCAATAGATGTAGCTTTTATAACAGCCCCTTGCGGCGCAATGTTACCAGATGGGAACACGATGGTACTAGTCATTCCGGATTTTTTCGCTAAATCCGCATCCATTATGATTTCATTATAATTTATTCCATCTATTTTTTTTAATCGTTTTTGAATTTCAATGCGCCTTTTACTTTCTTTCCACCAGTTTAAATTGTTATCTAGAGTATCTCCCGTAACTGTAATTACATCTGTATTCAGCAATCCCATATCACGCAAGTGAATCATTACTTCCGGTACTCCACCTGCAGAATAAACTTGTACAGTTGGAAAATTTCTAGGACCATTAGGTAGAGCATCAACTAATCTAGGAACTAATTTATTTATCCTCTTCCAATCTTCAACTGTTGGCGGTTCTAATCCAGCAGCATGTGCTATTGCTGGGATATGTAAAAGCAAATTAGTTGAACCACCAAATGCAGCGAAAACAAGCATTGCATTTTCCAATGCTGACTGAGTTAGTATTTTATTTAATGAAATTTCGTTTGAAGTTAAACTTAAAAGTGCTAATGCAGAACGGTGGGCCATATCCAACCATACTTCTTCACCTGATGGGCTGAGAGCACTATGCGGAAGTGCCATTCCTAAAGCTTCGGCTACAACTTGTGAAGTTGCTGCTGTTCCTAAAAACTGACACCCCCCTCCAGAAGAACCGCAAGCTCGACATCCCATTTCTGCTGCATAATCTCTATCAATTAGCTTATGAGCAAAACGAGCTCCAATTGATTGGATTATCGCTGTATCTTCTGCATCCTTATCTGGTAGAGTAACTCCACCTGGTACTATAATTCCGGGTAGAGTGCCACAACCGGCAAGTGCCATCATCATTGCCGGCAATCCCTTATCGCATGTAGCAACTCCCATTATTCCTTTCCGTTTAGGAAGTGAACGTATAAGACGGCGCATAACAATTGCTGCATCATTACGATAAGGAAGGCTATCATACATTCCCTCAGTTCCTTGCGAACGTCCGTCACATGGATCACTGACGCAACCAGCAAAAGGAATTACACCTTTTTCTTTTAAGGTAATTGCTGCCTGTTTCACTAAAAGTCCAATTTCCCAATGACCTGTGTGGTAGCCAAGCGCTATGGGATTTCCATCATCTGCTCGCAAGCCCCCTAGAGTGCTCAGAAGTAAATATTGATCTAGATTTGTATTATAGGGTTTCCAACCCATAGCGGCATTTTGCGTGAGCCCAAAAAGATTACCGCTTGGTTCGTTTAGAAGCATGGTCTCTGTTAAGGGAAGTTTTCCCAACGGTCCCTGACCCGAAGTCTCCAATGTACTGATAAATTCATCAGATCCAACTATTTCTTCAAACGTCGGAGTATTCATTTGAGCCTTTACAATTTCTAAGAATTAGATATCTTTCTGAGTCCATTCACCATCGATATTTCTCCACATTCGTTGAGTTGGATTTTTATTTTTCAGTTCGATAGGCAATCGGTTTTCTCTAACATTGTCGTAACAATGCAAAGCAGCAAAGCGAAGCATTGAAGCTGGCAATCCTACCGCTGTAAATCCAGGATGGCCGGTCGCTGGATATGGCCCCCCATGATTCATGGAAGAAACAACCGCAACACCAGTAGGCATTTTATCATTTAGCAATCTTCCAACCTTTGTCCTTAATATTGGTTCTATTACATTATACTCCTCATCATCTTTCCCTTCAGAGTCAGAATAAATCGTTCCAGTTAAATTACCTTTAAGTTCTGAAGTGATGTCTTTCATCTGTATTACATCATTGGCAATGACTAATAAACTCACTGTTCCAAAGGCTTCTGTCTGTAAAGCATCCGGATTTCTTAAAAATTCATTACCTTCAACTTTCAAAAGAGTATTTGAAAAAGAAAAGCCAACTGATCTAATACTTTTTCCGCCTACAATTATTTCAGCACCAGCTCCTGCTAAAATATTTAAGGATTTTTCAATATTGTTTGGACCGTCTGAGGTTAGTAAAGTTCCAGAATTTCCACTCTTAAAACTTTCAGCTAATAATTGAATAAACGAATCGGTTACGTCTCCTTTTTGAAGAATTACTAATCCGGGATTTGTACAAAACTGTCCTGCACCTAGTGCACATGCTCCAAACAATTCTGCAACAATATCAACACCTCGTTCTATAATAGCTCCAGTCAATATAAACACAGGATTAACGCTAGACATTTCAAGGTATATAGGTTTACCTGCTTTATCTGCTGCCTCTTTTAATCTTAGACCAGCAGTCTTGCTCCCTGTGAATCCAGTAGCTCCAATTGCGGAATGTGATACTAACTTCAATCCCAGTTCTGGTTCCATATGATATATCAGTTGAACAGTGGAGAGAGGAAGATCTGATTCCTTTACTGCTTCAAATGCCAATTCTGCTAACAACTTAGTTGTACCCGGATGGCCCGGATTTGCCTTAGCAATTACTGGATTACCTGCTGCAATAGCTGCAGCAAAATCCCCACCTGAAATTGAATTAAATGCATAAGGAAAATTATTGGGACCAAAAAGAACTATTGGCCCGCCGATTTGGCCATATTTACTTCTTATATTCGTTTCGGTATCAATAACAACGTTGCACCAATTTAAATCCCGAGCAGCATTTGCCGCTTTACGAAGTTGTCCTATTGTCCTTGGAATTTCGACATTACGCAAACGGGGTTCCTTTGGAAGTGCTGTTTCTAAATTCGCAATTGCGACTAGATCATCAGCATGCTTATCAATTTTATCAGCAAACAAATCAAGAAAGTCAGCAGTCTTAGAAGCAGCTATAGTTTTTAATTCAATTGCTGCCTTTTTACCTGCTTCAATAGTATCATTTAAATCTTTTTCACTGGAAATTGGAAAAATGTCTGGGAGAGAAGATTTATTTGCTGGGTTCGTAGCAGTAAATTCTCCGACTGGATTTTTAGCATTTCTCCATTTCCCAGCAACTAGTACTTTCTGTAATTCCAAAATTGTCTCCTACTCAAGTTTTAAATACACTAAAACCATACACGTTTCTTTTCTATGCAAGAATTGTAATCGAATTCCCACTTGACATTATCTTTTGATATAGATATTATTGAACCGTTCCGATTATTGTCGAACTGCTATGGTAAACAAATTTAGTGAATATTTTTATTTAATTCACGTTTAGTATTTTTTTCAATAACTATTATTTTTAATAGCAAATATGAATGGAAATAGTATAAATGGAGTACTTAACTAAAGTTTACAATTCAGATAATAAAGTTACCATGCGAACTGGTTGCGGTGAAATATTATCAAGTGAGATGTCAAAATTATTCCGTTATCGTGTAAACTCTTTCAATCTAAGTAATGTTTTCCGAATTGAGAACAGCACAATTTCTAAAATAATTCCAAGTTATTTCATTTAGTTAAATAATTACACAATTTTTGTTGTGGAGCAATATGAATAGTACAGAATTTGATAATAATAATTCGAATAAGAAAATGAAACTTGGAAATTTTAGATGGGTTATACTAACTCTCGTATTTTTTGCAACAACAATTAATTATGTCGATAGACAAGTTATCGGAATCTTGGCTCCGACTTTAGAAAAAGAAATAGGATGGAGTGATATTGAATATGGTTACATTGTAACAGCCTTCACTGCTGCTTATGCATTAGGATTGCTTTTGATAGGTCGTTTTATGGATAAGCTTGGAAGCAGGATTGGGTATTCAACTGCACTAACCGGTTGGAGTTTTGCTGCAATAGGACATGCATTTGCAACTACTGTATTTGGATTTGGATTTGCACGATTTGCACTAGGTTTTTTTGAGGCGGGTAACTTTCCGGCAGCAATTAAGACTGTTGCCGAATGGTTTCCTAAAAAGGAAAGAGCCTTTGCTACAGGAATTTTTAACGCTGGATCAAATGTGGGTGCGGTGATTGCGCCTATAGCAGTTCCGTGGATTGCAATAACTTATGGTTGGCAAGAAGCATTTATATTCACGGGTGCAGCAGGGTTGCTTTGGTTAATATTTTGGTTTTGGTTATATGAAAAGCCAGAGAATAGTAAACGAGTTTCCCAAACAGAGCTCGATTATATTCAGTCTGATCCTCCTGATCCTTCAATAAAAATTCCTTGGAAGGACTTGGTTAAATACCGAGGAACATGGGCATTCGCAGTGGGTAAATTATTAACTGATCCTGCTTGGTGGTTTTATTTGTATTGGATTCCCAAATTTCTAAATGATACTTATGGATTAACACTCAAAGAATTTGCAGCACCTCTTATTGTAATTTATGTTATGGCGGATGTAGGAAGTATCGGTGGCGGATGGTTTTCCTCTTTTTTACTTAAACACGGCTGGTCGCTTAATAAGAGCAGAAAAACAGCCATGCTAGTATCGGCAGTTATTGTCATTCCGATTGTGTTTGCATCAGGAGCATCGAGTGTATGGGTTGCGGTAGCATTATTAAGTTTAGCTACAGCTGCTCATCAAGGTTGGTCAGCAAACTTGTTCACGATTGTATCAGATATGTTTCCAAGAAAGGCAGTCGGTTCAGTAGTTGGGTTCGGCGGAATGTTCGGAGCAATTGGTGGCATGCTAATCGCAACAGCAGCTGGTTTTATCTTAGAATTTACAGGTAGTTATTTAATACTTTTCATAATTGCAGGTTCACTTTATTTGATAGCACTATTTATAATAAATCTATTGGTACCTGATATTAAAGAGATTGAAATGAACTAGGATACTCGAGTTTTAAATGGGGATCACAAATCGAGCATTGTGGTCCTATTCAATTTTCGCTTATTAACTCACTGTCTTAATATAGGTCACCCCGACACAAATCAAATTTGTATAATTTACCATTTAGGTTTTATACCCGGAGCATAGGGGAATTTGAGGGAATGATAGTATTCAAGCGTTTTGTCAGGTTTTTCTAGTCCGGGCGGAATTGGCATATTAGAAAATGTTTGGAAATATAGGATACAAGCATTCCTCCACCAGATAGCTTCTCCCTCATGTATCTTTAAAAGAGTTTTCACACTTTCAAACCGTTCATCATCAATCATACCATGAAGCTCCTTCCACATCACACTCATAGAACGAACTGAATCCACACCTTCGTAGTATTTATAACATAATTCATCCCAAAGTGTATTTCCGGATTTCATTCTATGTTTCCAATTAACATGATGAAACCATAAAAGATATTTTTCAGGAATATTAACTATCGAAGAAAATTCCTCCTTAACCTCAGAACTATACTGAGAAGTGGCATTACTACCTGTTGAAGTTCGGTCAAAACCAATACCCAAACTATCAGCTTTATGGTAGTAGACAGAGGTCCAATCTTCACGGTCTTTATTTGCAATCCATGGTGCTGGGCCGTAGTGATTATCCCATCCCATAATATGATGCAGACCGAGAGGAGTCATGTAATTAACAACTGCTTCATGTGATTCTAGCATTATAGTTATAATAGTTCTGATAACATCTTCTTCATTAGAAAACGTCATTCTTATCCATTCTTCTGCGATGTCAGCAGAAGACAAGTCATGATTCCATGCCAATCTTCCAAAAGCATACCAATTAGATTGGCCAAATTCATGCCCAGTCCAGTTCCTATTTGTCCCAATATTAGATACACCAGCTATCCCAGAAAAAGAATAATCGTAAAGTGAACCATCAATTACTTTTGAAACCTCAGAATCCTTACCTATCGAGTACGTATCTGACTCCAAAACTTCTTTCCACATTGGTGCCAGATACACTAATTGTGTTCCTTGACCCAAATATTCTTGAGTTATTTGAAATTCCATCATCATGGGAGTCTTTGGCATTGCTCCAAATAATGGATGAAAAGGTTCACGAGGTTGAAAATCTATGGGTCCATTTTTAACTTGAATTGCAACATTATCTCTAAATTGTCCTTCAAGTTTTGTGAACTCTGTGTATGCTTGTTTGGCCCTATCTTCCTTATTATCATTAATATATACAAATGCTCTCCACATCACAATACCCCCATGTGGCTTCAACGCATCTGCAAGCATATTAGCTCCAATTGCATGGCTTCTTTGATAATCTCCTGGCCCGGGCTGCCCCTCGGAGTTTGCTTTTACAAGAAATCCACCAAAATCTGGGATGTATTTATATATCTCATTTACTTTATCATTCCACCACTCATGGACGTTTTGGTCAAGGGGATCTGCAGTTTCTAATCCCCCAATTTTCATAGGTGCACTAAATCTAGCTGTCAAATACACTTTTATACCGTATGGACGAAAAATATTTGCAAGTGCAGCTACTTTTTCTAAATAGTATGGAGTAAGAATAAATGCATTTGCATTGACATTTGTTAAAACTGTACCATTGATTCCAATCGATGCATTTGCTCTTGCATAGTCAATATATTGTGGATAATTATATTCGGGTAGTTTATGCCAATCCCAAATTGAAAATCCTGCGTATCCACGTTCAACAGTTCTATCTAAATTATCCCAGTGATTTAAAACTCTCAAATCAATTTTAGGGGAACTAACTATACTTAGATTTTCAATAGATTGATGAGTCTGCAGTAATCTTAAAAAATGAAATACACCGTAAAGTAAACCTATATCTTCATTTGCAGAGATCACAATTATTTGGTTCTCATTATATACTGTGCTCTTTATAAGGTACCCCTCATTACCTATATCACTCAGCAAATAATTTAATCCCAAACTATTGACTATCTCAGAACTAGACGGGGTACCAATAACTAGTATTCCGTTGAGGTTTATTTCGTTCTGTTGAGTTATCACCTTCCCTAATAATCCAGATATCCCTTTTTTCAACTCAGATACAGTGGAATTAATTTGAGGAGACTTCCCTTGTATTAAATAACCATTTATTGATTCTCTATAATCATTCAATAATTGAAGATCAGTAATCTGATCGTATCTGAGCCATAAGCGATATCCATCCTCTGCCGCTGCAAATTGAGGGATAATTAACTGCAAACAAAGTATTATTGTTATTTTTTTTATCATATCCATGTATTTTTTTATTTAATAAAAATCACTATAGTACTGTATTTTGTAATGTTCCAATACTATCAATTGTAATTGTGATAGTATCATTACTATGTAAAGTAAATTCATTTGATGGGACAATACCTGTGCCTGTCATTAAAAGACAACCGTCCGGAAAAGAACACTCTCGATAGAGAAAAGATACTAATTCTTCCATACTTCTTTTTAATTGATTTATTTCAACATCTCCCTCAAAAACGATTAGATTCTGTCTACTAATTTCCATATGTATATTTGTATTGGTTGGTAGAATTGAATCAGATACATAGATACATGGTCCCAAAGCAGCACAACCGTCATATGTTTTTGCTTGTGGCAAATAAAGTGGATTTTCTCCTTCAATGCTTCTTGAACTCATATCATTACCGATAGTATAACCAACTATCTTAGAATTTGATGTAATCATAAGAGTTAGTTCAGGTTCAGGCACGTTCCATGCAGAATCCTCTCTGTTTCTTACTTTTCCCCCATGACCAACAACTCGATTTGCTGTAGCTTTAAAAAATAATTCAGGCCGCTCTGCTTCATATACATATGCGTAGTAATCTCCCCCGCCAGCTTTCTTCGATTCTTCTTGTCTACCGACTTTACTTCTTAAATATGTCACCCCGCTTGCCCATAATTCTTGAGATTGAATCGGGGCTTCTATTTTGGATATAAGTTTTTCACCATCTTGACTTGGGATATTAGATTCAAGAATATTATTAACTTTCCAAGAAAGGTTGTCATCATTGATAAATTCGTCCCAGTTTTCATTTTCGAGTTTGACGAATTTCGATAGGTTCTCAATTACTATTCCATCCAATGTTTTATATAATTTCATAACACTCCAATGCAAAGAATTTATAAAAGTATTCAATAAAAATTAAAACCTCAGTAAACGTAGAATAGGTTTAATTAATCCTACTCCCCGTGGAAAGCGAAATACATACAATTTCTATCACTATTATTATTAAGAGCGTGAGGTTTATCTGCACCTAAAAATATTAAATCACCTTCTGTTGCATCAAAAAATGTTTCACCGACTTGTAGTGTTGAATTCCCATCTATCATAAGTACCATTTCATCAGAAGTATGAATGTGAGGATCATGACTATTGATTCCAGGTTTTAAAGTCGTCACATGCATTTCGAATCGATGAAACATTGCGGTTGCCCTTTCAAAATATTGTCTTATTCCTCCTCTATCATGAGGATGAAATTCAAGATCATTCCAATCAATCGCAAATGATCCACCTGCAGCAAGACCTCTATCAATTTCGACTGGTGCTTTAGATTTATACTTGAATAGATAAAACGCGGCATCAGATTCGGTTATATTATTAATTTGATATTCCTCATCAGGAAATAAAACTGCTACACTGCCAGGTCCTAAAATCATTTTTTTCTCGTTAAGATTAAATTCTAACTCACCCTCTTTAAAAATCAGCAACATCTCATCTCCAGAATTTGAGTTATCTTTTTGAAAAGATTTTCCAGACTTAATTACTATTGAGAAAACTTTAAGATATTCTAAATCAATAGTGCTCCCTGCAAACATTAATCTTCTTTGATCATTGGCACTCTCTTTTAAAATATCTCCTTGCCATGAGTAAACTTTTGATTCCACATCTTCATATTGTGCAAAGATAGATATGTGAATAGTTACACCAATTAGTATTATTAACTTCTTTATTATCATATTTGACATTAATGCTCCAAATAATATCTAATGCTAAATTCTTTGATTTAATGATTTTGAACTGTACTAATAAATGCTTCAATGTTTTTTGTTTTTACGGCTGGAGGCATTCCCCCACCGCATGACATTAAAATACGCGATTTATCATTTAATGACATTAATAACTCTTCCGTTTTTGTTATAACTTCTTGTGTGCTTCCTTTTGCAAGTACATCCCTAGGCGGAAGATTACCCATCATAGTAATTTGATTATTTGTAATTTCTTTCAGCTCATTCAAATGCACATCATAACCCATATTAAATAGATTAATACCAATTTCAGTTAATAAAGAAGCCGATTCTCGACATGGTGCATCATTATGTAGAAACTTGATTGATACATCTTCGTCGTATATTTCTTTAAAATATGGCAAACCAAATGTTAGAAAATCTGTTAGACTCATAAATCCAATAATATCATCAAGTAAAAATATTCCGTCTATAGAAGGGAATGATTTAATTTGAAGTTTAATCCAACTTCTTAGAAATGTTGTGATCTTACTTATTAAAAGATGTGCTTTGTCAGGCGACATCATCATTGCCGTTAGGAACTCAGTGCTTCCCATAAGATAACTTGCAATATTAAGAGGACCTCGAGCGACCGCAAATCTAATTTTGTGCCCAGCATCTTGGATTTTAGGTTCAGCGAGTTTTAATCGATTTAAAACTAGTGGGAGAAGACCATCTGTTTCAGGATTCGGGATTATCAATGAGTCTATATCATCAATATGGTTGATCATTTTATGTGCGTGTGGAAATTCGTCCAGCGGAAATGTGCAACGGGATCCAAATGCAGAAGGCTCAGTGCACATTCCAAACTCTGACCAAAAGCCCGGTAAAAATAAAACGTCGGGAAATTTATTACTAACTTCCATATTTGCTTTTAACCAAAGCTCATCATTTGAAAAATAATCTAAAATCTTTATACCGTACCAATTCGGTAACCAAGGGCTGTCCACAATAAAACCTACCGGCATAGGATTAAGAATTTCACCACTTATTATTTTTTTCAGAGAATCCCATTGTATGTTTGTCATTTTAATCTTGTTGAAATATCATTCAGACATTTTATAAAAACTTTCTTGAGGGCCAAGATACGAGTAACCCATTTTATCAGTAGCAATTAAAATTTTTTGAAATATTATACCCGGATCAACTGCCCAGATCTTTAACACATGTTTACCAGGTTTATTAATCGAATGAGTTGATGAAACAGCTCTGATATTATTGCTAACCATCATATTCCAGTATTGAGGATATTTCCAATCTTGAACAGTATCTTCTATATTAACATTTATTATTTGTAATTCAGCATTATCAAATGAAACCGCAAATCTAATTCCATCAGAATAGTCAAAATTGATCAATGGTGAAATTAAAACGGTTACATCCACTTCACCTTCATCAAGCAAGAAAACATTATATTCAAGTCTTGACGTTTCATCTCCAGGAATGGTGCTTTCGGCTCTAACAGGAACTGAGGTAACTGAAGATGCTGTCCTTCCAAGATTTGGTATTTCGAGCCATTCAGCAATATCTGTATTTACAGCATTTGAATAATGTTCAGCTTCAAAGGATAGGTAACCGTTGCTTTCTACGAAGCCGCTAACTTCGTTAGCTGGTATTGAATTATTTGCTTTGACTATTAAATCAACGCTCTCTTGATCTTCACTTGAAATATTTAGAAATCCGTTTAGATTTTCTTTTGGTGCAGCTTCCCAGTCAACCCATATTTCCAAACGTACTTCATCATCAACATTGTTTTTTGATTTATCAAATTTTATCCAGCTTTCGCTTGCATTAATTGAAAAATCAAATGGTGTTAAGCCGCGATTAAATATTTCAATGTAAAATTTTTGATCGTGGAATGGATCAAATGTAGGCAAAACAGCATAGCCAGATTCATCAGGCCACCAGTTTGAGGAGCCTTCAACTGTTACGCCCATTTCAGCATCGCTACCAATACTAATTTCTTCTACTTCAGGCATTGCTGGTTCATCAGGCTGCTGCCAGTTGGTATATCCAATATGAATTTGATCCATCATGTGGTTCCATTTGCCGTCTGCCATCTCTTTATTATAATATTTCGTAATTGCTAAATCTCTCTCATACAATTGCTTAGCTTTTTCAGCAAGTATATTTGTTGTATTTCTACCTTGTTTAGCATACCACCTATTCTTTGCGACTGTTACATACAAATCATTAAGATTCGAGCAGGCTTCAACTGGATGCAATACCAACTGATAATAAGCATCTTGATATTCTTCAGGCAAAGTATCATAAATTGATTTTGCTTTCTTATACAAATCGATGTAATCATTTACTATTGATTCAGCTTCCCGAAAATTAAATAAACTGTAGGTTTCCGGTGAAAGCATTTCTGGTTTTCTTCTGGAATTATACTTTGTGTATTTGCTTAAAATATAAGCAATCTCATCCTTATGTTTTGCTCCGAATTGTTCTTCCGCCCATGTTCTATAATAGTCTGGTAGATTCTTTGCTTGTATCTTATCTGGATCCCATGCATAATCTAAAAAGAAACTAATCGGAAATTCCATAGGTTTCAAATCCCCAACATTAACAACCCATATTTGATCGACTCCATACTGATATGAAAGATGCATCTGTTCCCATACTCTTTCAATTTGTGTTGTGTTCAACCACTTATAATTTCTGGGTCCGCCAACAAAATCGAAATGGTAGTACATCCCATATCCACCCTTGCGAGGAGGGTCATTTAAATTTGGTAATTTTCTAACATTACCCCAATTATCATCACAGAGAAGAAGAGTTACGTCATCGGGTACTCTCATTCCCATATCATAATACTCTTGAACCTCCTTGTAAAGAGCCCAAACTTGTGGTATTTCTGTGACATCTTTTCCTGTAACTTTACCAAGAATTTTTCGCTGGTCTTCAACAATTTTTTGAAGGAGAGCAACATTTGCACCTTGACTCATCGCATGGTCTCCATCGCCGCGCATTGCTAATGTGACAATACTTTCGTAATTACCCATTCTCTCAATGCCCTCTTTCCAAAATTCACGAAGCTTTTCTGGATTAGTATCATAATTCCAATCTCCCTCTCCATATCTCGACCATTCTACATGCGCCCTCATCATAGGCTCATGATGAGAAGTACTGATCACTATTCCGTATTCATCTGCTAGTCTTGGATTCATTGGGTCGTCGTCGTAGAATGCTCTTCCCCACATAGCTGGCCATAAAAAATTTCCTTTGAGCCTTAGAATCAGCTCGAACATATGGATATACAATTGATGATTGAACTTATCCGTCCCATATTTCTCCTGAGACCAGCCGGAGAGTGCAGGGGCTTCATCATTTATAAAAATTCCTCTATATTTAACTTTTGGTTCACCATTTGAGTATCTACCCTCTTTAACATATACGTTCTCTTTCCTTTTTACAGGAACATCAGCCCACCAATACCAGGGAGAGACTCCTATTTTTTCTGATAAATCAAACATCCCATAAATTGTCCCTCGCTTGTCGCTACCAACTATGACTAATGCCCTATCCACATCTGGGAGTGGATTATCAACTGTCTCAATTACAAAAGTTTCCCATTTATCTTCTATCTCTCTTAAATCTATTTTGTTATCTTCAATTATTTTTTGTATAAGAGGGCTTTTATCTAATGACCCAACTATGATCATATTCTTATTTTCAGGTAAATTATCTATTGATAAAATTGGTTCTATAGAAGTAACATTTTTAATATCCTCTTGCAGATGTTTTGCCACACGAATGACTCCAACATGGTCCTCAGAACTAATGTAAATCGGTGTAGCTTGGCCAGATTCAGAAATAGTAAAACTGTTCTTTTCTTTTGAGGTGTTTACATATTTTCTATTTAGATTGGCTGCAAAAGTAATATTAAAATTAAAGATAACTATGAGAGCAAATTGTGTAATTTTTTTTAACATTTTATACACCAATATTTTTTATCTGATATAAAGCCAACATTCTGAAATAAATCTAATTGCTTTCCAGTGTATTAATTACTGAATAAAATGCTGGTTTTGGATTTAATTCTCTATCAAAAAGTAACGGATATTCAGTTCGTCCAGGAATTGGCCAATTGTTGGTCCAGGACACAGCGTCATGAGTACCCCAAAATGTAACTCTTGTAATACTATCTTTATATTTATTAAAAAGAGTAAAAAATTCTGCGTACCTCTTAGCCTGCTCATTTTGTTTTTCTTTCGGAAATCCATTTTTGTAGGGATCTAAATCTTCATTAGATTCAACTTTTCGATCAACATCAGCACCGGTATTTTTGCTAGGCATAGGAAGCACTCTCATATCCAGTTCAGAAATCATCACTTTTAAACCTAGATCTGAGAAGGCTTTAATTGCTGTATCTGCCTCCCGCATATCTTCCGGGAAAGTTAATCCCCAATGCCCTTGCATTCCGATGCCATCAATTCTAATTCCTTTCTCTTGTAATTTTTTTGCCAATTCAACAACAGATTGTACTTTTCCCGGTTTCCACATATTATAATCGTTGTAATAAAGTTCACAGTCCGGTGCTGCTTCGCTAGCATAAATGAATGCTTTTTCAATATAGTCATCACCTATAATCTGTCTATACTGAGTATCTCTCATACTTCCGTCATCATTAAATGCTTCATTAACCACATCCCACCCAAAAATGTCATCTTTGTATCTTCCGGCAATTGAGTCAATATGGTCTTTCATTCGTGCAAGTAAATATTCTCTATCGGCAGTTTCGCTTTCATCATTTTTATAGATCCATTGAGAAGTTTGGCTGTGCCATACTAAGACGTGGCCAATAATTTTCATGTTATTTTCTTTCCCAAATTTTATTACCTCATCAGCGGGCTCAAAATTATATGTATCTTTTTCTGGATGTACTCTTTCCCACTTTAATTCATTTTCCGGTGTAATTGTATTAAAGTGATGCTCAACAAATTCTCTTGATTGATCATTCATAAAATTTAGATACTTGCTACTCATCGCAGTACCAATCATATAATTTTCTATAAATACATCTTTTAATGAGACTGTTTTTGTCGTTGGTTTTGTCCCACAGCTAATAAATGCAAATAGTAGCATTACCGTTATAAAAAGTAGTGTAAAATTTAGTTTCGATTTCATCTTATCTCCATTCTTTCTGAAATGAAAAATAATTTTAACGAATAAAATATAAATCTATTTTGTTACATCAACATTTTAATAAATGCCTTATTTATATTGATGCTTTCTAGGATATCAATTTTTCTGAAGCTAATAATATGTAAATGACAATATTTATTTAATTATTTGAGAAGAATCATCTTTTTTGTGTCTGCAAATGAATCTGTTTTTATTTGGTACAAATACATACCGCTACTTAGTTTTTCTGCATTCAAAGCGACCTTGTATTTACCCGGCTGCAGATTTCCATTAACAATTTGCATTACTTCTCGGCCTAGCATATCATACACTTTTAGAGAGACGTAACTCGCAAATGGTATATGGTAGCGAATTTTTGTACTTGGGTTAAATGGATTTGGATAATTTTGAAATAGTTGAAATTCACGTGGAATCTCTTCCGCTACAAAAACGTTTGTTATCTGATCTCCAGTCATAAAGCTAGCTGATTGAGAGAAAGAACTTGAACCATCATCATTTTTAGCTGCAACTCTCCAATAATGCATCGTATTTGCACTTAAAGTATTTAATTGAAATGAAGTATCTATTACCGTAGTGTCTAATATTATTTGGCTAAATGCACTATTTGTTGAAACTTGAACATCATAGGATGTTGCGGATAAAGAAGTATACCAAAGAAGAACCGGATTCCTTGGCAGATCTGTAACATTGTTTGGAGATATAATTATTGGCGTTAATGGAATTTGCGCAATGGGGATTGATGTATATTCTCGTAACCACTCAAGAGCTGGTCTTTCAACTCCACTTTCAAAAATTATATAAGCACCTTCAGCATCGCGCCACAATCCAGGTCGCCAGCCCCAAAGAGTAATTCCAACCACACCTCGATGTTCCCAAAAGGTTGAAAATATTCTTTGATAATCGCTTAACTGTATTTGATCAGTCGGACCATCGATATCCATCTCAGTAATATGAATGGGTAAACCCGTTCCAGAAAGTAAATCTAGATTTTGTTTCATTTCTGCTGCCGAACCTCTTGTAGAGAAGGCGTGTCCTTGAGCACCGATGGCATCTATTAAATTTTCAGCTTTAAGTAAATCTATTATTTTAATATAATTGAAAACATTTGTAGAGCTGTTCACAATACTGTAATCATTTATCATCAATTTAGTTGTTGATGGGAATATTTCTCTGGCCATTCTAAAAGCGTTTAGAACCCAATCCCATCCAGTATCTCCATCTCCGCCTAAAGCATCAATGTAATTGCCATTCCCAACACCTCGAGGTGGATCATGTAATGGTTCATTTACCACTTCAAGATATTCTATTTGGGGATACCTCTCAGCAACTGCCTCAAACCATTCACGTATTTCTACAAGTTGCTCTTCTGTAGAAAGATTTTCAATCCAAGATGGTTGTTGATTCCCCCATATAAGTACATGAAATCTAAAAGGTAAGCCATTAGATTTTGCCAGATTATACGCAGCATCTAAACCTATCCAATTCATATTATCTCTTGATCCTTCAACACTTCCCCACTTCCCTGCATTTTCTGGAGTTACTTGGTTCCAATAAAAATCAAAATTTGGGGCTTGATCCGTGCTGTATGCACAACCCAGAAATTTAGGCTGCCCATCTGCAAGTGGAGGTCCATCCCAACTGGATTGTGGTTTTTCAACTTTTAGATTATCGATAAAAATTGAATCCCCAACATTACCAGACAAGCTAAAGTGCAGTGGAGCTCTTATGAAAATCTCACTATCGCTTATAGTAAATGGCAGACTATACTGACGCCAATCCGTAGTTAAGTTAACTGGTCGCAGTGCACCATATTCACTATAGTCATAATTACCAGTAGTAAAATTTGCTTGTGAACCTGTATTACTTGATTTTGCCCACAAAGTCATTAAATACGATTCTCCAGATTCAACAGGTAGACTGTCAGCAACAACTTGAATATTCCAGGGATCTGAACCAGCAGCATTTACAACAATTTTTAAAGAATTATCCCCATCTGGAGGATTATTTTGAACTACTTCAAATACAGGGACTGGATTTACTGCAGCACCTACTTCAATCACCCATCCTACTATGCCATCTAGATCAACTATTCCGGGAGATGTCTCTTCAAAACTTCCATTTCGAACGATTGGTTCAGTGATATAACTTAAGCTTTCTATTGCAGAGTTTAACAGAATGTAGGCATTCCGTAAAGCATCTGCTGCTGAGAGTGATGCAGAATAATTTTGCGACATTTTTGTAATGGTTGAATCAATTGCAAACTCGAGCATCTGCCAAGATTCCGGAGTATAGTCTGTTTCGTTGAGTGTCTTTGTGTAATCGATTAAGGTGTCTAGTCCGTTGTAACTATTCCCAACATCTACAACATCATAAAAGGCTGGTTTACATTTATTATTAGCATCCCAAAGAGATGAAGCTTGATTCTTTTTAAACGTCCATTCATCGTTTAAACCATCTTTAGCGACTGTTATAATTTTCCCACGTCCTGAGAAATAACTTCTTTCCACAAAACACTTAAATAATTGTGAATACTGGTTAGCTTGGGTCTGTAGCAATGATGGTGATGGATTTGCACTGCCGGTTGTTACATCTAATTCTGTAACAGATATTTCATCACAGATTGGTTCGAATTTATTATATGTAGTAATCCATTCTTCTGCTGAAGGATAATTATTACCGTCATGATCTTGCATACCTATTCCATCTAAATTACCTGCTTCATAGATTGGTTGACAAATCCTTACTATACCATCTGCTTTGGCTGATAGATGTGTATTATAATCGTTGTAATAAAGTTTCATCTGCGTCTCACCATAATTTTCTGTGTGCTTTCTTACAGATGCAAAGGCCTCTGGTATGTAGTTCAGATCGCCAAATACTGTATACCATTCGTTGTTTGAAGTCCGGTCGGAACCATCATCCGAAACTGCCTCATTAACTACATCCATTGCTGTTACTAAACCAGGCCATCCTTCGTGAAGAATTCTGATTACCTCCTTGATAAAATTATCCATACGTTGAAGTATTTTTTCTTTTGACAAGTATGCTCCAGATGATGAATAACCAGTTCGGAAAAAAGCCGTACCAGGAGTTTGATTATGCCAGACTAATGTATGTCCCCTAAAGGTGAAACCCTGGCGCTTTGCCCAATTAAGTTGAGCTATAATGTTACCATTGAATTGAATTATTGGATTCACATCAATAGAATCTTTTTCTTCTTGTGTAGACGCAGAATTATAATCAGATGCGCTACCTACTATATCCACAATGTAAGCTGGTTTCATCCAATTACCGGGACTCATTGAGTTCATATGATATTTTATCAGGTTACCTCCATTCGGGGCAACTATATTGGATTGACCTGGGACATACGGATCGCTTGGGAAACCCACATGTGCATAGGATAATAGACAGCCAATGTAAAAATCATTAGCATAAACATCTTTGAGCGCAGGAACATCAGTTTGAACTGAATCCGATTGAGCTACAAAGTTCTTCGGAAATATTAAGATAATTAAGAGAGTTAACTCTAAAATCAGAGCTGCATATTTTTTCAAAGTGAAGAACATTGTAAATGCCTTTTATTTTGTTATAAATTTTATGATACTAGAAGTAACTAATTGTATTTGATATGACCCTCTAATATCGTTTAGTGCTGAATACTGTAATGTAGTATCCGCAATATCAAAGAATGAAATGAATACGTCTGAGACTGGAACTCTGTCAGAAGTAACTTTGCCAGTAACAGAAACTACCTGCGCTTGTAATGAAACGCTTGAAATTGGAACGATGAAATAGATATTAGGTTTCACCCAAAATTGGCTCAAACTCTTCATAGTCATCTTCAATAAATCAAACATCATTTTTATTCTCTTATTTAAGTAATAATAATTTTTTTACTATTCTAGAGTTATCGGATTGTAATTTATAAAAATATACCCCGCTTGAAATATAACTCCCATCGAAAGTAACATAGTGGTAACCTGCCTGATTAAATCCTTCATACAATACAGCAACTTCTCTCCCTAAGGAATCATATACTTTTAACGACACAAAACTTTTTACAGGAATATAATATTCGATCTTAGTACTTGGATTAAAAGGATTTGGATAGTTTTGGCTTAATTTGCAATTGTCAGGAAATTGTTTCTCATTCTCCTTAATACTGGTAACGATTACTGAATTAATCCTACCGGGTGTACCATGATTTAGAGAAGATTTCCAGTTTTCTGCAATTGAATTATTCAAATCACTATCAATTAATTCCAAAGAAGATCCATCACCGTCAGCTTCAGTTGGCCATGGATCCTTATCATCATAAGTTAAAGAATCTACAATTTCATCCTCATTATTGAACAATCTTACCAATTCTCCTGAACCGCTCAATCCAAAACCGGTCTCACCGATATAGTTATACACATCAGGAAATCGATCAGTAAAAGCACTATCATTATCAATTAAAACTAAATATTCATTTGAATTAATCTATTAATCCTGTTGGGATAATAAATTTATGGTCATCATCACTATCTGAAAAATACCATCCACCAATATTAACTGAATCCACACTTCTATTATATAATTCAATCCAGTCACCAGATTCAAAATCATCGGTAGAATTATAATTTATTTCATTTATAACAATTTTCTTCACACCAGAAGTATCGACTGAAAATGATGCAATTAAATTTGTTGAAGGTGTAACATAAAGATCAATAGCCTGATCATTTGAAGTTATAGCACCGGTCCATCCATCGAATTTATAACCAGGATCTGGAATTGCTTCAAGATGAATTTCATTGTCCTGAAAATACAATCCAGACCAAGGGAAATCCGTAGCTTGTAAATGAAGAGAATTTAGTTTGACAGCACCACATCCGGACGTATTTATCATAATTTCTCCATCATCGCCGCTATCAAAAAAATTTCGAACATGACCTCGTAAATAACCTGGTCTATTTTGAGCAAAAGAAATCATTCTGTTAAGATTATTACCATTTATCCCAAACCTGGTTCTGTGCCTGCCTATATCATCAACTATGTGATCTGCAATTGTATTCATTGTGTTAAGAACTCGTTCTGTAACAAAATTAGTGTTTAGTAAATCTGCGACTTGGTTTACAAATTGATTTTTAATTTTAGGATTTTCTACTATTTTGCGAGGTATGAAAGTTGATTCTACTGGTTTAGACCACGGTCGTTGAGATGGGTCGCCAGAGAATAGATAGTCAACATGGTCTTCTGAATCGCCTTCATTATTCCATTCATATAAATTAAAACCAAAATCAAGATCAAATAAAATCCAGCGCCATTTTCCTTCAGTACTTCTTTCCCGCCAATATTTTGAGTTATTGGCTGGCCAATCCTGACTGTTATAATAAACTTGCGCAGCATAGTACAATATACACTCGTCAATATCTATCATACTATCAATAAAAGTATATGCTTCTTCAGTCGTTAAATCTTCTGTATCGAGATAGTCTATTAGCTGCTTATAGTTTATGGTATCTCCATGTATGGCTTCTAAATTACCTACCCATAAACCATATTCACCGTCCGGATCATTTACATCATCATTATAAGCACTATACCCTTCCATCATGTCAATATTATCTGGGTCTACACCATGTCGATTCCCAACGTAGTGTTCATTAATCTTCTCCCGGATATTATAAATTCCCCAGTATTCACCATTTATATATGTCACGGCTGGTCTATATTCCAAGTAATCTATATCTAAATCCTTTACAAGTTTTTGCATAAAAGCATCACGAATATGGGTTTGCTCAAAATCGTTGCCGGAGTTTCTTAAAATGAATGATTTGAATGTCTTTAATCTAAAGCCAGGAAAAAGATCATAATCCAACTTATTAATACCATAATCACTCTTAAACTTCACCGCTAATGATTTCTGAACATATCTTCGTGTATAACCACCGTAAATATTAATTCCTACATTTTCTGAAAAACCTAAATTTTTATCATCATCAAAAAATTCAACATGTGCTGGTCGCTCCCAATCTTCTTCGTAATTTATATAAATACCTGAATCTGGATCAAATAGATTATCTGGATCTGTTGAGAGTGAAACAACAGGTAAATTTGTGTTTTCGTTTATTAAATATGTGCGGTATATAGTCGGTCCTAACACTAGATTACTATTCAAACTTGCTGCTTTGAGTATGGTTGTGTTTGAAATAGTTATCGGCTCAGTATATTCTGTTGAGAATTCGTTTGGATCACTTCCATCTATGGTATAGAAAATTTGACTATCCATTGCGAATAGTTCAACCAATAAAGGAGAGCGATAAAATCCACTTATATGAGAAACTGAGATTGTGTCATCATTAATTTCAAACTCTTTACCAGTGTTGGGAGAACCTGGTGTTGGTTCTTGGAATACCCAATTAGAATCTGCATCATATAATCTTGCATAAGATAAATCTGTAAAAGAGGGTGGCAAAATTACTTTCTCAACAATTGATCCTGTTGAATCACTGAACAATACCTCTTCTCCCGAAGCACTAATTTTGAAATTTGTATGCCAGTAAATTCTATTTGTATCCTTATCGGATGCAAAAACAATTAAATATTCCCCTGGTGCAACAATCACATTACCAAATTGCCACTTATCAATTTCTAGCGAATCATCGCTCAAATAATAACCTTTGAGGTCAATTTCAATCGAGCCTGGATTGAAGAGTTCAATCCAATCAGAAGCATCGCCATCTTCATCATAAAAAGTAGTAACGTTGGAAGCCAATATTTCATTAATTACTATGTTTTGGCCCAATAAGTGTTGTGATAAAAATAGTAATGTGATAAGTAGGAACATTTTCATTTGTTTACCTTGTCAATTGGTTAATATTTCAAATTATTTTTGAAATACATATTTATTATTTAGTTTTTAAAAGTCATTTCAGAAACACTAATTTTTTTGTCTCTATAAAATTATCAGTCATTAGTCGATAAAAATATATACCGCTTGCAAAACTATTTCCATCAAAAGTAACAGTATACTTACCTTCCCTATTAATGCCTTCAAATAATGTTGCTACTTCTTCACCTAATAAATCATATACTTTCAATGACACATAAGTTTGCTTTGGAATTGTGTAGTCAATATTGGTAATTGGATTAAAAGGATTTGGATAATTCTGTCCAAGAGAGTAATCATCTATTACTTCAATTAACATTCCTATATCAGTAGGATTACAAAGGTTTTCAGCATCATCTCCCATCCCCAATGGAGGATAGAGAGAATTTGTCAGACAAATTTTGTCTAGTTTTGCACCATCTTCCCTATAAGCAATGGTCAGAATGTGGTCTCCTTCTGTTAGTGTATAATCACCAAATTTAATCCATTGCCATCCACTAGTAACTAATCCATTATTCATTACAAACTCCCCATTGTCCATTTTTACCCAAAAGGAATCGTCATCATAGGTTGGACAATTCAACCGAGCAAATACCGAATAGCTTCCAGTTGTATCCGATATGAATGGAATAGTAATGAGAGCTTCACCGCCACTTTGGGGTTCAGTAAGACTTTGTATACCAGATTTAACAGTAACATATTTTCCATTTGAAGCCTGGATATCTTCTAATATATCCCAATTCTCCCCCACTGTTGCGCATTCAGGTTCAAAATAATGTGATTCAATCCCAGACGTATCAGATTGTTCATATAAAGTATCTGCACCAAGAAATAAATTTAGATCAACTGATTCACCGAGTAATTGATATCCGGCAGCATTTGGGTGTAGCCAGTCATTAGAATAGGTTGCATAAAGCTTTGTAGTATCTGAAGGATCGCGAATAGCTTTGTCGAAATCGATGCATTTATCAAAATTGCCAGATGTGCGAATCCATTTATTTACCTCAACACGCACTGCTTCACGAGCGGCGGAATAATAACTATGCCCATTAAATGGAGTAATTGTTGCTCCGTAAATTCTGATATTTTGATTATGGGCTTGGGAAATCATGCTTCTATAGGCATTTATAATATTATCGGCAGATTGATTAGCACCAATATCATTTACCCCATAAAAACAAATTATCCAACGCAATCCTGCTTGCTCAAGAATGTCTTGTTGAAATCGACTAAGTCCAGAACCAATTACTGTAGTGGCTCCAATTCCTAGATTAAGAACACCTACATGAGAAGTTGATATATCATCAAGAAGTTTTTCGGAAAAATAGTCTGTCCATTTATTACCTGGTCCATTGTGCACACCATATGCATCTGTAATAGAGTTACCAATTACTGCAACTGATGCTGATTTCGGTTCTGACTTTACATCTATTGAACTAAGATTATACCATCGCTCAACTATTGTTGCGCCGGTAAAATCTGCAGATTTAGATTGATCACCTTCTAGGATATAAGAATCTGTTCGAGATCCGTAGTGAAATGTCATATTAGAGGAGGTTTCACATTGTCCATAATATATCGTAATTGCTAAATACATACCAGGAGCAAGAGAATAATCTATTGGGTCTGACGTTACCTCTGAATATGCATTCATGGTAACAGATTGACTTCCATTGAATTTCAACTCTTTTATAGTCGTCGTATCAATTACACTTGTCCCTGATGATGCTGCAAAATTTACTGAATTTATTGTAACTGGAGTTGGGCTTGTTATATTCGAAAATTTTACACGGAGTGTATCACCAGCAATAGATGTGCGTATAATTTGACGTAGAGTATTGTTAGCTAAATAAGGTGATGGTGGAGTATTTGTTCCTGCTGCATAGGGTGCTGTACTCCAAGTACCAACCCATCGAGATTGTGAATTATTAGCATTTACCTTTATAAGAACACGGCGATAAGCATAAAGACTAGGACTTCCTGAATCGTTTAATTCCAAAATTATGTGAATGTCTTTATCCACAGCATCAGTAGGGACTTGTATTGTTGGCGCATCAGTGTTCGAATTTTCAATACTTACGGATCTTCCAAAATATGAACTAGCCTCCTTATACCATGACCATTTATATGACAGAGAATCACCATCAGGATCAAATGAACCAAACGCATTTAGGTATACTGTTGAGCCTGGTGAAGCAGAAATTTCTAAAACCTGTTTGGTTGAATCTCCATTAACAATAGCAATAGGATGATGGTTTGCTTCAGAATATTCACTTTTAATGCTCCAATCCATACGTGCTTCAAAATCATTATCATAACCAGACTGCCAGCGGCTTATCGCGGCAGAACCTTCAGATGTATTAGTGTACATATAATATGGATCATATTTTGATTCGTCTGAAATTTCGTTTACTTTTGACATGCCTCGAAGATTGGCTACCTTAGAATAGCTAAAACGACCACCCCAGCCTCCTTGATCAATCTTTTCTGGATCATTTAGACCGTTTAGATATACATGCATAAAACTTGGTGTATCTCCTTCGGTAGCATATTTGCGATCAGGATATTCTGCGCCCAATACCCCATGATTATGTATATTAATATCTATCCAGGCATCTGAAGGAGCCCAACCGTAAACACCCGTAGCACGAATGTAAAAAAGATCAGGAAAGTTTTTTGTCAGCCAAGCTCCGCCATCATCCTGTCCAAGAATATCAAATACACGTAACTTGCTTATGAATTCAGCCAACTCTTCAGAAGTACGTTCATTCTGAACCTTCCAGATAGCCTGTGCCACATTGTTAATACCACCCCAACCAGTTACCCAAACCGGACGTGGATCTTCTTTATCAACTGCCTCAATAATCAATTCAGAACCTGGACTGTCTTTACTATCGCCTACCGCTCCCATTCCATATTCTATTTGTCCTAAAACAGAGATTGATTTCAGGTATTCTGGAGTTGGATAACCATCTGCGTGCACAGTAAGATTGTCATAAACCTGTTCATATGCATTAACTATTTTATCAAGCATTGAAGTAGAATTTTGAGTTGTTCTCCAACAGCCTGTAGCAACAATCAAACCTTCAACATCAAATTCATTAGAGCAAACTAAAAATCTAACCATAGATTGCTGGTCATCGGGATCGGCACCAAGGTCGGTAGTGTTAATAATTCTAGGTTTTAGATTGTTTTCTTGTGCAAATATTTGAAAACAAACTAATAAAAAAATCAAACTTGCAGAAAAAATAGACTTCATTTATCACTCACATATTTTTTAATTTTATTCATTATTTGCCAATATTTCACTAATAGTAGCACCCAATCCGCAGTTATTTAAGTTCTTTTAGAACCAAACCTTCTTTTTTCAATATCATTTGTAGATATTCATGCGTCATGAATTATCATGAATATTAACAAGATCTGTGTCCATCTATATCAATAAAATCTACTTCATATTTTTTATTATTACTAAGAATGATATTTGCTCCCAAAGCTGAATATGCAGGAGTAATATCCATAATTTCTATACTTTTTATTGGCGATAATTCTTCCTCGCTCCATTCCATATCATCCATTTTATGAAGCAAAACAGATATTATCAATTCCATAGGTGGATTTTTTTCCATTCTCTTTTTATGGGCGTATATAACGGTACTTTCATCGGCTTCAGCATTTCGTCCCTCATGAGTTAAGCTTTTCACTTCATCCCACCCATTATAAGTTATCAGTGCCACCTTTCTTCCTGGTATGGCCGCAGTAACCACTTTTTTATTTCCATCTTCAAATTGTTTAACCGCTGCTTTAGCGCCTTTTAAATGAGGCAAGCCATAGTTTCCTAATGTTAGCTCATATTCAAATGCCATTCGCGAGCGGTCAACTCTTATTATACCACCCGGAATAATAATCTCAGCAAGGTCAATAATATAACCCACCCCATTGTTAGGCGGCTTGCGCATAATTGCCTGTCTATAAATTACATCATTTCTTACTCCATTATATAACATACTTTCAGATGTAGTATATACGACATTTTTTTTTGAACTGTTTTGCAGTTTATGCCCAGTAAGATAAAAGTTTATATCGTCACCCCGCAAATCTCTCGGATCGAGGCTTCGGAAACAGTATTCCATCGCAGTGCCACCTTGCGGATTATGGTCTTCCCAAGGAAAATGTGTATTAAAAGCAAGTTTAGAATAGTTAGGATCTTGGTAGTAAACCTTTCCTGGGATTAATTCAGAAACTACCTGTTTTACCATGATTTGCAAGAACTATTCCGGGATTATTAAGAACTTCAACATTTGTTTCGTTTCCAAGATTTTCCCAAAATCCTTCATTTTCCTTAGATGTCCAGAAAGGTGAATCATTCGGTAATGCTAAGGCAATAAAAGGTATGAACATTATAAATGGACTTCCAGCACAACTATAATTCTGAAGCACATACTCAGTATGCCGGTAGTAACCAAGCGCAGGTATATCGTTGTGATAAAACTCTTCACGAGTCACAAACTGTAGCAATGAGCCGGAACAAAGTCTTCTAGCCATCCCAGGATCTAATGGAGATTCTCCTTTTAACATAAATGAAACTGGGAAACCACCGGATATCCAGGTTCTGTATGTAATACTCCTCGCCCACATATTCACATATCCATCTCGTCCGAAGAAGTTAATGTAGGTCTCATACAATGAGTATGCAGATTTTTCAATTGTCTCAGCTATTTTAGGGTAAAATTCATCCCCAAAAGTCCTACCCCAGATCGTTAGATAGACAATAAACAGACTGATTGTGTAGTAATTGTATGTCTGCTCAAGATACCATCCATTACCTGAGTGATATGAAGTAACCCAAAGGAGGTGGCTTTTCAATAAATCATCATCAATTTCGTAACCATGTTTTTTAAGGAAAGAAAGTGTTACAATATTAAATATACGCCAGTTATTCTGTGTAGTTCTGTGGTGCCCCCACTTTGAAATACATTCAACCATTTCATCTTTCTGTTTATCGGTATAAGTTGACCAAATAGTATCCGGCATAAGGAGCAGGGTTTTAAACAACCCACCGAATTCGCATGTAAATTGGTAAGTTGAATCGGGTAGGTCTTCCGGCAAAGGTAAAGAATTTGGATGTCCAGGAGTAAATGCATTATATATATGTAGACTATAATAATCTCTCAATTTAATTCCACTAATAGTTACTTCATGATCATTGTGAATGAGCGGACCAGCAATATTAAAAGTTCTCTCCAGTGCTTCAAATTCAGCTGAGCGATAACGCCAATCAGGAGCATTAGGTTGTGGATATGTTTTCCCCGGAACGATTGGAAATGATATAGGTGTTTCCATTGAATCAACATGTTTAAATGCTCTTTCTAGAATATATTTGCCGCATTCGATATAATGCTTTTTGGTCATTCCAGTAAATGGACTTAAATCAAAGTCCGGGTTTTTTACTTCAAAAACTTTTTGCATACTATAAATTCTTGTATTTTTTAAAATTTAGTTTATATATATAATTGAGTTTAAAAACAAAGTTCCTAATACGTTACTAAATAAAGTCTTACTTATTTTAATAATTCAAGCAAGACTACTGAATTAGTCGGCAATCTCAGTAATATTTTGTCATCTGTTAATTCCATCATATCAAACTTATCGGGTGCTACATATTCTGGTTTTTTAAAAGTCTTATGATCCTGAATGTTTTCTGAGGTTAGAATTTTACCTGAAATACCTTTTGAATTATAACCAATTATTTTTATTTCAACTTCCTGTGAATTTTTATTATCAATATTCGTCAAGGTTACATGCATTTTACCATTTTGGTCTATTGATGACGAAACAGAAACTGCTGGAATTTTCTTCTCCACCATAACAAAATCATTGGAAATAAGTTTGAATGGCACTAGCAGTGCCTTCTGATGAACACTATACATTTCCATAACGTGATACGTAGGAGTAAGAATCATTTTCTCATCTTTAGTTAAAATCACTGCTTGCAGAGCATTTATCATCTGCGCAAGATTTGCCATCCGAACTCTATCTGCATGGTTGTTGAAAATATTAAGGGTCAGGCCTGCAATCATTGCATCTCTTATTGTATTTTGTTGATAAAGTGCCCCTCCACCTTTCGGATCTGCATCATACCAGCCGCCCCATTCATCAACTATTAGCGCCACTCTTTTATCTGGATCGTACTTATCCATCACTTTTTTATTCTTGATAATGAATTCATCCATAAACCATGCTCTTTCCATAGTAGTAAAATATTCTTCATCATTAAATTCATAAGATGAGCTCTTATGCTCCCAATTAACTGAGTAATGATGAATGGATAATCCTTCAATGCGTCTGGCAGGAATTTCTTTCATAACTGTTTCTGTCCAACTGTAATCATCCCATCCAGGTCCTACAGCTATTCTGAAAAGTTCTTCTGAATTATAATAATTGGTCATAGCAGTCGCATATCGTTTATAAAGATCGACATAGTAATCTGCCGACATATGACCACCACAATCCCATGATTCATTTCCAATACCCCAATAAGTTACACGCCACGGTTCGCTTCGGCCATTTTTTTCACGGAGATCTGTAAGATAACTTGTACCATTTTGATGATTCGTGTATTGCAGCCATTCTACAGCTTCCTGAACAGTTCCCGTGTTCATATTAACTGCTAAGTATGGTTCTGCTTCAAGCAATTCACACAAATTGAGGAACTCGTGTGTACCAAAGCTATTATCCTCGCGGTAATTTCCCCAAGAGAGATTCTCAATATATTTTCGTTCGTTTTTGGGTCCAATTGCCTCTTTCCAATGATAGGTATCAGCAAAACATCCACCGGGCCATCGTAGGTTTGGGATCTTCAATTTTCTAAGTGCCTCTATTACATCAGTTCGCACACCATTAATATTTGGAATTTTCTTATTATCTACTCCAACATATAAACCATCATATATTACTCTACCAAGATGTTCTGCAAAGTGTCCATAAATATGTTTACTTATCTTTATTTCGGCTGAATCCACAAATAGAGTAATCTTATTTTGAGCATTGATTAAAGTGCCGCATATTCCTACGAGAGCTAAAAATAATAACTTTCTCATTTCTTATTCCCTGTTAATTATTAATAGAACTATTCATTTTCCACAAATGTTGATATACTCATTGGTTCCAGAGTAATTGTAAAATTGCCGCCTGTTATTGAAAAGTCTTCACCTTTTTCACAATTTTTTATTTCGCTCGTTGTATAGGGTGTAAAAATTGATGATGATGAACCGTTGTCTAGTCTAAATGCCAAATCTACTGGATCAGTGCCATTGTTAACGGCTACAATAACAACTTTGGATGTTATCGGATCTTTATATGCAGTAACATCTGCGCTAGCATTGATTGGTGTAATTTTGCTTTCAACTCGATAATAGCCAGGATGAATAAATTTAGAAAACTGAGATAATACAAAACCTTTCTTCGTAACTTCACCTTTATCCGGATACCTTTCTCTGGGATCTTCAGGATCTGTTGCTGTTTCTCCATCACCTATCGGTCCATAGTACCTTATCATTGTCCACCAAACATAAGCGTTCATATCAGCTTGCATCACATCAGTGATGTTTTGTGCAAATTCAATAGCCCATCCCAAGTTATTTCCAGAATTATTTTCACCCATCAAGTATTCAGTCATCCATACTTCTTTCCCCTTTTCTTCAGCAAGGGGATACTTTGCAAGTCCACCACCATAAATATGTCCGATTATTACATCTGTATTTTCTGTTGCGACAGAATCATTAAGAATGGGATCTGACATATTCTTTCTGAATTGAAATGACTCTGGCGACATTACTAACGCACCTTCTATGACATGAGCAAAATCTCTCATAAATCTTAACATATCTTCCGGATCCCACCAGGTCCAGTCTTCTGAAATATCTGGTTCATTCTGAATCGATACTCCATAAATTGGTACTCCGTTATCACTCATATATTTTATATAGGAATTTAGATGATCTGCATAATCATCATACATGTCCTGCTTTATCTTATTTCTATTGCCAACTCTTTCAATCATATTCGATGGTGCATACCATGGTGCAGCTATTATTTTTGCCCCCATTTCGTATGCTTTTTTTGCTGAGGGAATCCACTTACTCCAATTACTGGTATTTGGATCGAGAGTCAATCGCAAAATATTTAATCCTATTTCACCCTCACCTGTTCCAAAGGCAGATTGAATTTCAGATTCTGTTGCAACAGGTCGATACCAAGGTGTTGCCGCTCCATAACCTCTAATTATCTGATGTGTACTGTCAAAATCAACCAGAGCTGTTGTTAAACTTGAAACACTAAAATTTATAGTGGTATCATTTACAATTGCTACACTCCCATATTCCTCTTCAACAATTAATGGTAGGGTATTTTCGGTATTCTGAACAAGGATTGTAAAATTGATTCCAAGTACTTCAGTTTTAGAACTTTTTGAAAATCCTTCTTTTTTTAATGAAGCCGATGACCCAGAATATGATAAAGAATTTAATCCATTAGAATTAAAAACCATCTTTTTAACATGTGCATGCCCATTAACAGTAAAGCTATAAAAATAGATTCCATTAGCTACTTTATTTCCAATACTGTTTCTACCGTCCCACAATAAATTATGAATACCAATTGATCTATTACCAACATCAAATTTTCTTACTGACCTGCCCAAAATATCATATATGGTTACATGAATATCTGATTCCTTTTCTACGTTATAAGGAATTGAAGTAGAGTTAGCAAAAGGATTTGGATAATTCTGACCGAGCTTGAAAGCAGTAGGAATATTATTATCAGTTCCTTTTACAGAAGTAACTAATCCAATTTGATATTCGCCTCTATTGTCTGTCGTTGCAGAGTACTGCAAACTTGTATCTGAGTTATCAATAAATGTAACTAATACCTCAGCAACAGGAAATCTATTAGAAGTTACTTTTCCGCTAACTGAAACTGTCTGAGCTTGTAAGGAAATACACAAGAATATAAATAATATTATTAATTTGTAAAGCTTCATTTAAACACTCCATAAAAAAACAGCAAATTTATTTGTAATTGTATAATTCAAATCTTTGTATAAAATACCCATCACTTCTTAGAATCCGGATATGCCTGCCTTGATGGGTTTGATCACCATTTAAATGTCTAATTACTTTCCATTCATCATTTTGAAATTTCCCTTGCTCTGATTTTAAAATTCCAACAATTTTTTCTGGATCTTTTAAATTTTTAAAAGTAATAACTACACCGGAGCCTGCTAAAAAAAACTCACTATTCCCAGTCTGAACAATTATTGCACCTACCATGTTCCATTCTTCATTCTTAGATTCTGCTTCATATCCTAGAGTATAACTATGTTTTACTGTGAATTCATAATTCCCGAGAGTCAAAATAGTTTCTTGAATCTCTTTGCTTAAAAGAACTCCATCAATTCTACTCTTCCCTTGATTAGATGCAATTATGGGTGTTATTTGGTCAATTAAGTTATATATTTTCCCCAATGGCTCATCTTCATAATTTTCTTTGTTTTCAATAGAAAATGGTGAGAATCCTATTGCTTCGTAATGGCCAAAAGCAAATGCTGCTTTTGCCGCAACAGTATTATCAAATCGATGCTCTGGAACAAATAAAGGATCTCCTTGCCGTGTATAGAGGTCGCACCAATGCTCAAAATCTGGATTATAAAAATCTGGAGATAGAAAATCTATAGATGGTGCAGCAGCTTTCCATACATCCATTACGTGAGGTAATGGACCAGCACTCGGGTATTCGCCAGGTAATCTACCTGGCCTATTCAATGCAGCATTAACATACATAGGCAACGGATAAGCATCCTTCCCAGCTTTAGTAATTTCGTTAGTGAATTTTGAAAAATACCAGGCCATAAATATTTCATCAGTGTAAACACTTTTTCCAAAAATATCTTCCCAATTTCCAGATTCTTTAAAACCATTCTTTTCCCATATTGTTTTAAATTCTGGGACCAAGGTTTCTTTGTGTTTCTTTAAATATTCGATTAATTCATTAGGTACATCTTCATTAAATTTTTTATTCGCTAATGGATGATAATCTCTTGCGGTTGGTAGCATTCCAATTTCATTTTCTGGCTGAACCATTATAACCGTATTTTCAGTCTCATCAATTTCTTTTATATGTTTCATTAATGCTTTGAATGCATTTAAATCAGCTTGTAAGTTTTCTTCACTGAATGGCGTTAATATTTCATGACTCCTGTCTTTATCATCTTTAACTCTGGGAAATCGCTCCTGATTTGTCTTTATCCATGATGGTGCATGACTAGACATACTATTTTTCCATGAACCAAACCATAGCAGAACCAGCTTCAATTCATTTTTACGTGCCTCTTTTATCAATTCATCAAATAACACAAAATCATATTTTCCTTCATTTGGTTCAATCAGTTCCCAGTAAACTGGTGCTAGAACTGTATTTAAGTTCATCGCTTTCAACTTTGGCCAGAATGAACTCATGTATTCAGTGCTTGTAAAAGAAGAATTTCCAAGTTCGCCACCAAGTATTAAGAATAGTTCTCCTTGAACTATTAGTCTAGTTGTATTGCCAACCTTTTCTAAATGTGGGATTTGATTATCATTAGAATTTTGTGACTTCTTCTGATCATCTATTTTAGAACAGCTTACAAGAATTATAACAATAAAAAAATAAAATAATCTTTTGATTTTATTCATAACCTTACCTTCATTAATTATGTTAATGATATATATGAGAACTGAAATTGTCACATCATTTTAATACTACAAATTTTCTTGTCTTCATAAATCCATTTGCTTTCATTTGATAGTAGTACACTCCAGACGGCAAATTAGTACCATCATACATAATTTTATGCTTGCCTGGTTTATAATAATTACTGATAACCTCATCAACCATCCTGCCTATTTGATCGTAAACTGCTATGTAAACTTCACTCTCTTTAAATAGTATAAATTCTATTGTGGTAGTTGGGTTAAATGGATTTGGATAATTTTGATAAAGTTTTATTTCATCCGGTATTAAAATATTATCTTGTACACTCACAGGTGTACCAGTTGTAAAGTAACTAAAACTAGAGTAATCACTAGACCCAAATTCATTAGATGCATTAACCTTCCAGTAATACCTAGTATTTGATACAAGTGAATCAGCCGTAAATGAAGTATCGGTAATTATAGTATCAATTTCTAATGGAGAAAAACTTCTATAGCGAGATACTTGCAGACTATAGCTTTCAGCAAAATTAGATTCACTCCATATAAATTTAGGTGTTAGTAATGTAGTATCGTTAATACTTGGAGAGATCAACTCGGGAGTGAATGGCATTTTAATAAAATTCCTTAACCAAGTTAGTGCTGGTCTTTCTGTTCGATCTTGGTAGAGGATGTAAGTATCAGGATGAGCATTCCAAACATCACCTTCGATGTAACCCCAAAAAGTAATTCCCTTTACATAAGGGCTTGTCCAAAATATCGAGAAATAAATTTGATATTGCTCTAGTTGATCTTGATCATTTGGTTCGTCGATATCAAACTCTGTGATGTAGATCGGTATACTTGTTTCACCAAGTCTATTCAGATTTGATTTAATTGTATTGATATTATATTTATATGAATTGTCCGGATCTGAGACGGCACTTCTAAATTCAAAATAATGCCCTTGTATCCCAATTCCATCAATTAAATTTCTATTTTTAAGTAGTTCAATTATTTCAATGTAATCATCTGTAACTTCATTATCATGCAACACATTGTACTCGTTCAAAATCAATATAGATGAGTCGGGCATATACTGTCTTGCCAATTCGAATGATGTTATTATCCAATCCCAACCAGTTTCACCATTTCCTCCAAGTGCATTTTTATAAGATGGTTGAGAATGAAAAGGTTCGTTTACAACATCCACTAAATCCATTTTAGGATAACGTGTACCTATTTGTTCCATCCAATTTTCAACAGCTTCCCTCTGTTCGGAAGAATCAAGTGAACCGATCCATCCAGGTTGTTGACTACCCCAAACTAAAACATGTTCCTTAAATAAAATATTTCTGCTCTGACAGAAGTTGTAAATTTGATCCAAATACGTCCAATTATACTGTCCTTGAACAGGTTCAACAGAACCCCACTTCCCAGCATTTCCAGGTGTCATTTGATTCCAATAATCTTCGAAATATCTATATATCTCATACCCTGTAGAACCACCTAGAAATTTATCTTGGTTTTCTGTTAAAGGTTGTGCAAATAAACTATTAGTAATTAATAACAGGAGACTGATTGGTATATTCAATCGAAATATTTTAAAATACTTAGAGATTTTATTCTCATATTTTTTACTCAAGAATCTTTGTCTGATAATCGTAACCATATACTATATTATGAAGATGACCGTTCACCAAAATAGGAGGTACATATTTGTTAGGTGACGGTCATCTCGAAGAACTCTGACGAGTTTCGGAAATTTTAAGTGGACTCCTAAAAGTCCACTTATTTAATTATTTCAACAGTACTAATTTCTTAGTGCTAACGAAATCACCTGCTTTCAAAGTATAGAAATATATACCTGAAGCTAAGTTTGCTGCACTGAAATTAACCTTATGATATCCAGCATTAAATTGATTATTTATTAGAGTAGTAACTTCACTACCAAGAATATCATAGACCACTAATTTCACATTACTATTTTTAGGTAATGCAAATTCAATGGTTGTTGATGGGTTGAATGGATTAGGATAATTTTGACCTAATTCATACGAAGTAGGAATTACAGAACTTATTTCATCTACATCAGTTTCTATTATTTTATCAGTAATTGTAGCTTGAACATCGGATAAATGCATAGATGTTGCTGTACCTCCATCTGTAATACCAACTACTAAACTATTGAATGATGCAACTGGTTCATTATCAATTGAAAAACCTTCCATGTAATATGAACCGTCACTTTTCTTCAATGTCCAAATTATGTGGGATGTACCATCACTCTTAGGCGCTACACAAATTTCAAATTTGTATGAACCTGCGCCTCCTGTTGTTTGTAACGGAGCAAGATCACCAAGAGCAAGACCACTTGCATAATCGGACCACACTCCATCAGTTATTTTACCCCAGAATCCGGTTCCTGTTCCCCAAGGGACACTACCATTAGTTCCTTCTTGAGGTATAAGTAAATAACCACTATTGTTATCATCTGTGCCTGTCCAAACATTACTTGAATCTAATGTCGAATCGACAGCAATACTTCCTGCATCACCATTAAATAATCCAAATTGTAAACTGGCAGAACCTTCAAATCCACCATTATCAAGGATAATATTACCCTCTAATACAAATACATCTACATCTGCTTCTGGATTAATGGTACCTAATTCACCTCGTACAACGGCCGATCCTACTGGAGCTGCTGAACCTATAAAATCTACATTTCCGGTAAATTCACCAGGTTTAAGAGACCAACCACCATGATTACCACCATAAATTCCCCAAGTATCAACATAGAAATCTTCCCAAGGAGCTTTTGGTATCTCAATCGGATCACCTTTATCTACTTGCATCGCAATTACATTAAACTCTGTAAAGTCAACATCATTGATACCGAATATTATGCTGTTGAATTTCTTGCTTGTAGCTGTATCAATAACTGTTCCGCCAAACCAGTACCCATTATTCTCTTCTATCATGTACCAGCTGATTTGGTTGGTAATATCATCTATTGATATTACTGAAATAGCGAAATCATATGTGCCTGCTATCATTTCTGCATTTCGTGGTTGTTGATTTACTGCAGCAATTGGGCCACCGTTATTACTCCAAGTACTTGCCCAGTTGCCGTTATCTATTGTCCACACCGTACCAGAACCTCCGGCGCCATTCGACATTGTACCAGATCCGGTTCTTGGATGGAAACCGTATCCGAAATGGTTCCCTTGATGTGACCAAGTAGCTGAGTCTGTCAATGCATTAACCAATGTTGAATTACTATCCTGATATGTTAATGCATACCTTAATGGAGTGTAGGCAGTTCCTGCACCAGCACCGACTATCTCTATCTGGCCTTCTACTATTAGTGCTTTTTCTGTGGTGACTTCTAAATCCTGTCCGAATCCGCCTTGTAAACCTCTCCATCCACTTAGTGCTTCACCTGCCATTGAGGCATCGCCTACTAGGGTTGTACTGTCATTCAATATAGGCCAATTCGTATTATATTCTGCTGATAAGCCCCATTGATCAACATAATAGGCTTCCCATGGTGCTTCTGGTACTACTATTGGATCACCTTTATCTACTTGCATCGCAATTACATTAAACTCTGTAAAGTCAACATCATTGATACCGAATATTATGCTGTTGAATTTCTTGCTTGTAGCTGTATCAATTGCTGTTCCGCCAAACCAGTATCCATTATTCTCTTCTATCATGTACCAGCTTACTTCATTGGTAGTATCATCTATTGATATTACTGAAATAGCGAAATCATATGTGCCTGCTATCATTTCTGCATTTCGTGGTTGTTGATTTACTGCAGCAATTGGGCCACCGTTATTACTCCAAGTACTTGCCCAGTTGCCGTTATCTATTGTCCACACCGTACCAGAACCTCCGGCGCCATTCGACATTGTACCAGATCCGGTTCTTGGATGGAAACCGTATCCGAAATGGTTCCCTTGATGTGACCAAGTAGCTGAGTCTGTCAATGCATTAACCAATGTTGAATTACTATCCTGATATGTTAATGCATACCTTAATGGAGTGTAGGCAGTTCCTGCACCAGCACCGACTATCTCTATCTGGCCTTCTACTATTAGTGCTTTTTCTGTGGTGACTTCTAAATCCTGTCCGAATCCGCCTTGTAAACCTCTCCATCCACTTAGTGCTTCACCTGCCATTGAGGCATCGCCTACTAGGGTTGTACTGTCATTCAATATAGGCCAATTCGTATTATATTCTGCTGATAAGCCCCATTGATCAACATAATAGGCTTCCCATGGTGCTTCTGGTACTACTATTGGATCACCTTTATCTACTTGCATCGCAATTACATTAAACTCTGTAAAGTCAACATCATTGATACCGAATATTATGCTGTTGAATTTCTTGCTTGTAGCTGTATCAATTGCTGTTCCGCCAAACCAGTATCCATTATTCTCTTCTATCATGTACCAGCTTACTTCATTGGTAGTATCATCTATTGATATTACTGAAATAGCGAAATCATATGTGCCTGCTATCATTTCTGCATTTCGTGGTTGTTGATTTACTGCAGCAATTGGGCCACCGTTATTACTCCAAGTACTTGCCCAGTTGCCGTTATCTATTGTCCACACCGTACCAGAACCTCCGGCGCCATTCGACATTGTACCAGATCCGGTTCTTGGATGGAAACCGTATCCGAAATGGTTCCCTTGATGTGACCAAGTAGCTGAGTCTGTCAATGCATTAACCAATGTTGAATTACTATCCTGATATGTTAATGCATACCTTAATGGAGTGTAGGCAGTTCCTGCACCAGCACCGACTATCTCTATCTGGCCTTCTACTATTAGTGCTTTTTCTGTGGTGACTTCTAAATCCTGTCCGAATCCGCCTTGTAAACCTCTCCATCCACTTAGTGCTTCACCTGCCATTGAGGCATCGCCTACTAGGGTTGTACTGTCATTCAATATAGGCCAATTCGTATTATATTCTGCTGATAAGCCCCATTGATCAACATAATAGGCTTCCCATGGTGCTTCTGGTACTACTATTGGTGTACCTAATTCTACTGTTGCACCAATTATATTAAACTCTGTAAAATCAACATCATTAATACCGAATATTATGCTGTTGAATTTCTTGCTTGTAGCTGTATCAATTGCTGTTCCGCCAAACCAGTATCCATTATTCTCTTCTATCATGTACCAGCTTACTTCATTGGTAGTATCATCTATTGATATTACTGAAATAGCGAAATCATATGTGCCTGCTATCATTTCTGCATTTCGTGGTTGTTGATTTACTGCAGCTATTGGGCCACCGTTATTGCTCCAAGTACTTGCCCAGTTGCCGTTATCTATTGTCCACACCGTACCAGAACCTCCGGCGCCATTCGACATTGTACCAGATCCGGTTCTTGGATGGAAACCGTATCCGAAATGGTTCCCTTGATGTGACCAAGTAGCTGAGTCTGTCAATGCATTTACCAATGTCGTATTACTATCCTGATATGTTAATGCATACCTTAATGGTGTGTAGGCAGTTCCTGCACCAGCACCGACTATTTGAATTTTCCCTTTTACTACTATTGCATCTGCGCCAGTAATACTCAATTCTCCGAATCCACCTTGTAAGCCTCTCCAAGCACTTACTACTTCGCCTGCCATTGAGGCGTCTCCCGCAGGAGTTGTAGCATCATTCAATATTGGCCAGACTGTATTATATTCTGCTGATAAGCCCCACTGATCAATAGGGGTTTGTGCTTTAATTGTAACGCCACCCATGATAATCAGTGATGCTATAACCAAATATGAAATATTGTTTAGATTTTTCATTTTCCTCCTCTTACGTAATTGTGAATGAATTTTATTTTTGATTCCAAGGTTTCTAAAGTTGCCAAAACACCTCCTTTTGAATAGTTATTTGCAGTTTAATTAGCCAATCTCCAGACGATAATAATTATTCCCATTACTAGAGATTGGCTGGATCTACAAATACTATTTAAGTAACATTAATTTCTTAGTTAGCACAATACTATTTGATTTTAATCTATAAAAATAGACACCGCTTGTTAGCTCTGATGCATCAAATGTTGCTACATAATTTCCTGCTTGTTGAAAACCGTTATAAAGAACACCAACGGTTTGACCCAATGTATTATAAACTTTTAGACTAACGTCCCCTGCTTCAGGTATAGAGAATTCAATTTGTGTAGAAGGATTAAAGGGATTAGGATAGTTTTGACCTAATAGATACTCTGTAGGAATTCCTGTTGATAATTCTTCTACCCCTACAGAAGGATCACCATAATTAAGCCAATTATTAATAGTTTCCCATTCAGTGTCTCTTTGAGCTTCCCAAGCAGGCATTTGATCTGGATACCAATTCAAGTCTCCTAATGGAAATCCACCCATAGCAGCGGTTTGATACACTGCATTTGCGTATGCCATGTTCTCAGGTAAAGGCCATAACTGTTGAGTTCCTGCCTCCGGTTTATAAGACCAGTTAAAATCTGAATTATCATTCCACTTAGCTTCCATGAACAGTTTTAAAGTATCTTGACTTGTTGGCTCAACAATGAACTCAGGATCATCTTCATAAATCGTTTCCCAGTCAACGTTCAAAGTTGTGAAATATTTATTTCCCTCAGCATCTACGGAATCTATAAAGTCCAGAGCATCTTGTCCGATCATTGGTGAAGGATTATAATTCTCTTCGGGATGTCTCTGTTGAGTATTATTTTGTGCCCAAGGACATGATGAATACCAGTCTACAAACCAGTCATGCATCATATAAACGTTATTACCGACAAATAATTTACGGTCTTCGTCTGTAAAGTCTAGTTCCTGAGCTATAGAATCTACAGGTACTATGCCGTTAATAAGACCGCCACCTGGAGGATTGGCTAATCCGTTCAGATAATCATCATAATCTTGACCTTCTTGCAACTGATCAATCGCTCTATGACCGATCATGAAGGGATTAATAAAAATTGAATTTGTAATTGATGCAGTTTCAAGTAAGCCTTGAGACTGCCATACCCACTCAACAGAATTTATCATAGTGCAGTGGTTAATGTGAATATTTGATCCAAATTCACCACCTTCCTGCATTACAATTCTAGCTAAGTTGGAGAAAGAACAGTTTTCAAAAAGAAGCCTGTCATAATGCCATCCAGTACTTTCAAAGGGGAAAGAGACTGCTCGTCCGTAATAACGGAAGTGATCGTCTGAATTATTTCTCCAATAACAGTTTTGGAATTCACCATCAAAATGATCAGCTTTTACACACACAGCACCGGCAGCTTCAGCACCAATTCCACAATAATCAAAAATGCAGCCTTCAAAATATCCCACTTCAGGATCATTTGCTTCATCTTGATTTTCAAAAGTTACTGAACTGTTCACCTTATTACCTAAGACATCTGCGGCACGTATCCAAATATTCTTCATAACAATATCGCCATAACTTTGGATAATATAGGCCCTGTCTATTTCTTCTTCCGTCCAGACTATTTGAGGTGGTGCTGTTTCCTGGGTTGTGCCGGGTTTATCGGCAACAATTTCCAAACTTTGTCCATGGTCTATGTATATACTCCTGCTTAATACATAGACCTCATACTGGTTCAGCTTAAAAACAGTATTGTTTATAGTGCCTGCAGTTGCTGCTGCATCAATGGCATCGTTGAGAGTACCGTATGTGCCTCCAGTAGCGTAATATCCATCCACATAAACTGTATCCTGTGAATAGGACGTAATACTGCTAAAGATTAAAACAAAGAGAATTATTAAAGAATTTCTCATATGTTCCTCCTATTTTAGTTAGTGTAATTAATTAATTAGCATTGTTATAAACTTGTATATCTGAATCTTAATCCGAGACTTGCCACTAAACCATAATTTTCAATACCTCTGAAACCTTCGATCGATCTTTGTATCCAACTTGTATTAGAATTATTAATATTTCTAATTTCTCCGAACAGTTCTAGACCCCACCATGGCAGCATTTGACGAGCTGAAAAATCTACACGGAAATATTCTGTTGTATAAGAGTCATTTTCTGGATACCTTCCTCCATTCCCTCTTGCCGCATTATCCTGGAAAAGGAACGATAGTCTGGCAGAAAATCCTTTATAATCGTAACCTAAGTATGTGTTCAAAACGTGATTTGGTTGATCAATTAATCGTCCTGTTGCGGAACTATCTGTAAGAACCGCGAGAGGCGGTAATGGTCGGGGTTGTATTACAACTTCTACATCAAAAAATGGATATTCAGTTTCTGAGAAAATACGTGTGTAGTTGATTCCAAAAACTAAATTATTAAAAGGTTCGGGTAAATACCAAAAATTATGCTGGAAATCTAATTCTAGACCTTTTACAATTGCATCATTCGGATTATTCAGAGGTCTATATACCCGCGCATTCGACTTTCCGGTTGAAGGATTTACAATCGGAGTTACAACTAGATTGCCATTACGTACAATTTGGTAATTAGAGAGCTGATCAATTCCTCCATCCTCAGCTGCATCTAACTGATAGTCTGCTGAATAAACAAAATTTTCTATGGTCTTATAAAAACCGCCAACTGTAACAAGCCCTATTTCGTTTGAATGGAAAGTAAAGTTAAGGTCATGATTCACTGACTTCGCAGGTATTAGATCAGGATTACCAGTATAAATTGTGTTGTCCTGGGTAATTGTAAATTTAGGGCTAAGCTGACTAAAATCTGGTCTAGATAGGGACTGGCCGTATGCATAGCGAATATCCATCCAATTAGTTGGCGAATATTTTATTTGTCCCATAGGGAGTGTAAATTCGTTTCCTTTATAAGCAGTTGTATCATACATTATCTGCGCTTGTGGATTTCTTTGATCTCTTGCATTATAGGCAAAGTACTCGGTTTCGACTTTTTCGTACCTTACACCACCGATCAACATAAAGTCTAACCAATTTACTTTTGCCATTGCATAGGCAGCATAATAATCCTCCGTATATTTATAGTCGTTAGTAAGCTGCTGATATGGACCGTCATACCAACCTCCTTGTGCTCCAGAACTATAAGCTGAGTTCGATGCATCATATTCAGGTTTGCTAGTAATATAATCTATAATATCACGCAGAAGTTCAGGATCAGAGACATAATATATATCTCCAAACTCGTCCTCCAAGAATTGACTGTAAAGTTCTTCATCCGTATTTAGAAAAGATGTTCCAGCTAAATTTCCGGATTCATTAAGTGCTATTCCAAATGTATTATAAATATCTCTCATTAAATTCGCTTGAATGTTATCATCAGTACTAGTAGCATTTCCGTTAAAACTTAAATAAGGTGTTTCCTGATCAGTTTCATTTGTTTGGTTATACATTTGACCACCGAATTTGAAAAATCCGCTGACTGAATTTCCAAAATTAAATGGGATGCTAAAATTAGCGATATATGTCAATCTGTCCTGTTGATAATCATTGCTGAACAAATCAGCGCTTCTAAGCACAACACTGCTGTCACCTTTAAATTCTGTTAAAAGAAACGTCAGATCTTCCGGTTTAATATTATCACGAATATATCCTGATTGCAGCGCATCGGTTTGGTTGAAATTTACACGAGGAGATTTATCCAAAAAGTTACTTGATGCAGTATAGCTTGCTGATAAATCTGTAGATAATAATCCAAAATCATAATTAAACTGCAGAGAATGCATCTGTTGGTCAATCACAGTTTCACCTTGACGCATTTGCCAATTCATTCTTCCTTGATTATAATTAATCGTTTGGCGGTGCTCGGTATAATCCGAATTGATTCTTGCGAGCATATTAATAAATTTGAAAGACCCATCCGGAATATTATAGTCTAAAATTAAATTTCCTCCGTAACGTTCTCTAGTTTCTAAATGCCGATTAAATGTTACATCTTCTACTTTTACCGGACGAAACCCAGTTGATGGATCGATTGCGACTGCTTCAGCAGCAAGGTCATAGTTAGCACCTAAATTGTCTGAACTCCTGTCGTAAGATTCGGCATTAAGAAGTGCATATACTCCAAGTTTTTCTCCAAAGAAGCGGGCACTTCCGGATGCAACGGCTCGGTAGTTAGTGAATGTATTGCTTTTTGCTGTATATCCTTGCTGATAAACAGCCTCAAACTGAGGATCTGTAGGAGCCTCTCTTAACTGCATGTTAACAGTACCCCCAATGGAATTGGCATTCATATCAGGAGTTAGCGTCTTATATACAGCAATCATCCTCAGCATGTAAGGAGATACCATAGTAAGATCAACACTTCTGTCATTACTAAGAGTCCCGCCAGAATTCGGATTAGAGGAAAGGCCAATTTGTGAACTACCTGTTGCAGAAAGCTGAATTCCCTCCACCTGGATTGAATTATACTTTGGCGAAAGTCCACGAATAACAACCTTATTATCCTCACCAGAGCTTTGAGTAGTAGATACACCAGGCAAACGACTTAATGCTGAAGCAGCATTATAATCTGGTAATTCCTGTATTTTTTTTTCAGAAACAATATTAGCAATGTTATCCGAAGTTAGCTGCTGATTAATTGCCTGCAACTGGCCTTCGGCTTGTGCAGTTACCGTAACAGTCTCTCCTTCCAGTGCTTCGGGGATTAAATAATAATCTTCTTCAAACATTCTATTAGCAACAATGTTTACGCTAACAGTATCTGGCTGATAACCGAGATAGGAAATAACTATAGTCTGCTGGCCTTCTGGGATGTTTCTAAGTATAAAATTACCATCTAAATCTGAGGCAGTACCAAGTGTTGAACCGTCAATCATTATGTTAGCACCCATCAGTGCATTATTTGATTCCTTATCAAATACTTGTCCTTTGATAGACCCGGATTGAGCAAAGATTTGAGTGGAAAGTGATAGAAATAATAGAGCTACAAAAAATGTAAATGTTTTGAATCTAATGTTGTAAAAGTTAGTTATCATACTTACTTCCTCCTTCAGAATAAAACAATTAAAGAAAATTCTAACTATCTATTATTTTTTTGAATAACTATTTAATCATACTTAGTTGTAATAGTATGTGGAATATAAAACCGTTCCAATTTCAAAATAAAAAAACTATTTCTCTTCTGAGTTATTTTATAAAAATATAATAAAAATAATCTTAATAAATCACAATAAATAAGTAATTCAAACTTTAACTAAATATTTTTAATTAATTTTCGTTTTTCATTTCTTTTATGCGTCTTGCTCGAAGATCACTTTCAATTTCCAACAGCTTTGTATTTGTTAAAGGATAAAGCATCATTAATCCAGCTCCACATAAACCAATAATAGCCGGTAGAAAACTCATCAGAATCAGGACACCATTTAAAGCCTCAGCTGATTGAGCTTCGTTAGCGACAAACCCGTAATACGCTAAGATCCATCCAATGATTGCTCCACCTAAAGTTAATCCCAACTTTAATGCGAATAGTGATGCAGCCATAATAAGTCCCGTAGCCCTTCTTCCATTTTTCCATTCTGAATAATCTGCAGTATCCGTGTACATAGCCCACTGCAGAACCGATACAGAGCCAAAGAAAAATGAGAGCAAAATATTAAAACTAAACATCGGCACGAGGGAATTTGGTTCAAAAAAGTAAAAAACAATCGTTAACGAAGAACTTATTGCAAGAAATCCTGCGTATGTATTTCTTTTATCAAGCTTTTTTGTTACCCATTTTGTAAGAATTGCACCAATTATTGCTGCAACTGAACCTGAACTCATAAATGATGATGTTAGAAACTCAACAGATAAATGAGTTACGCTACCGAAGAAACTAAAATCTTGTGCCTCTACATAATATCTCATATAGTAAGCAATCGAACCGCTGCGCACAACTATAAATGTTAATTGGAAGATGGTTGCCCCAGCTATGAGTAACCACGGTTTATTTGCAAATAAATCTTTGAGATCTTGCTTAAAGTCAGACTTTTGTTCTTTAGGTGGAAATACTCGCTCCCTTGTTGTGAAGAATGTAATCGCAAATAGTATGAATGCTAATCCTCCTAAGAATCCAACTGCCCATTGCCAACCCATTGCCTCATTGCCATTCCCAAAATACTTGACTAAGTAGAGAAGAGTACTTTGGACAATTAAACCCCCTGCAAATGCAGCCACAAAACGAAATGATGAAAGAACGGTTCTTTCTTCATTGCTCGGAGTCATTACGCCCATCAATGCAGAATAGGGGACATTAATTGCTGTGTAGAACATCATCATTAATGTATAAGTCAGATAGGCATAAATTAATTTCCCAGTGTCATCAAATCCTGGAGTGGTAAATGTTAGAATACTAACAATTGCAAATGGAAGGGCAAGAAATAATAAATATGGTCTGTACTTACCCCATCTACTGTTAGTTCTATCAGCTATCATACCCATAATGGGGTCATTTACTGCATCCCATAACCGGGTTACAAGAAACATTACACTCATAGCTGCAGCTGGGAGCCCAAAGACGTCAGTATAAAAAATAGGAATGAATGACATGACAATCTGGAAGTACAGATTCGAGGCTGTATCTCCTAAGCTATAACCTACTTTTTCTTTTAATGAAAGCTTAACTGTGTTTTCTGACAAAGTTTTCTCAGTTTTTATGGTTTCAATATTTAATTAATTTACAGAAAGAATTAATTTTTGCAAATCTTGATCCAATGAAGATGTACCAACCATTATCTCAAAATCACCTGGTTCCACAACAAAGTCCATATTAATATCATAAAATGCTAAATGCTTCGGTTCAATTTCAAATATAACAGATTTTTTCTCTCCAGCAGCTAATTCAATTTTTTGGAAACCTTTTAATTCTTTCACAGGTCTTGTTACAGAACTCACACAATCTCGAATGTAAAGCTGAATAACTTCAGCTCCATTTATATCACCTATATTTTGTATACTACACGATAGTTTAGTTGTCTCTTCAGTCCCTATTTCTTCATTGGATAATTTTATGTCACTAATTTCAAATGAAGTATAACTCAGACCATAACCAAATGGGTACAGTGCTGAAGTATCATCAAATAAATAACCCCTCCTTGCGGAAGGTTTGTAATTATAGTAACAAGGAAGATGTCCTACAGACCTTGGTATTGATATAGGTAATTTTCCACTTGGATTATAAGAACCAAACAGCACGTCAGCTAAAGCATTGCCAGTCTCTTGACCTAGATACCAGCATTCAAGAATTGCTTGTACATTTTCATCAATATATTTAATTGAATTTGGTCTGCCGTTAATCAGAGTAACGATAATAGGTTTTCCAGTTTCAAGAATTGCTTTTACTAGATCATTCTGCATTCCAATAAGTTCTAAACTAGTCCTATCACCCATTCGCTCTATATCGTATGCCTCTCGTGATGTCTGTTCATTTCCTCCTAGTGCAAGTATAACTATATCGGATTTATTTGCTACCTTTACAGCTTCAGCTATCAATTTTTTATCTTCCTCAGGATTTGAGGGAAAAACCCCATTCTCATCAGACAAACCACCTTCTGTTATTTTACAACCCTCGCTATACACAACATTGACGCTGCTTCTAACCTTGTTTTTAACACCCTCAAGAATTGTTGTATAGTATTTAGGTTTTCCGCTATAGCCGCCTAAAAGAACCCGATCAGCATTTGGTCCAATAACTGCAACTGTTGAATCATCCTCTAAATTCAAAGGTAATATCTTATCATCATTTTTAAGGAGAGTTATCGTTTCATTAGCAGCTTGCAAAGCTATTTTTCTATCTTCTTCAAGTTTTAGTTCAGAATTAATCTTAGTTACATCAACGTAAGGATTTTCAAAAAGTCCCATCCTAAATTTTGCTTCAAGCATGGGAGTAATAAGGTCATCAATTACACCCTCTTCAAGTTTACCATCCTCAACTAAGTCAACTAAATTTGGATAGCAATCTATATCTGGCAATTCGATGTTAACACCAGTTTTTGCAGCAATGAGAGCTGCTTCCATTTTATCTTTTGCAATTAAATGTCCAACTGATCCTTCTCGATAATTTAATTCAGTTATTGCATAATAATCAGATACAATAAATCCATCATATTTCCATTCACCACGAAGCACATCCTTAAGTAACCATTTATTTGCATGTGAAGGGATACCATCAATTTCATTATATGATGCCATTATGGAAAGTGGTTTAGCATTCTCAATTACTTCTTTGAAAGGAAATAGAAATGTTTCTCTTAAAACTCGTTCAGAAAAATTTGCAGGTCCACAATTTGAACCTGATTTCAGGTTGGCCATGAGCTGCATAATGCTTTAAAGTTGCAATCACTTTGTTTTTGTTTATAAACGACCGGTCACCCTGGAATCCATTGACAGCTGCTTTTCCTAATTCTGCCACTAAAAAGGGATCCTCACCAAATGTCTCTTCCACTCTACCCCAACGAGGATCTCTTGCCACATCAACTACTGGAGTAAGGGCTTGGTGCGCACCTCTAATTCTGGTGTCTTCAGCGATAGCAGAATAAATGCTCTCGACTAGATCAGGATTAAAGGTTGCACCTAACCCAATTGGCTGGGGATAACTTGTAGACTCTTTGGCCATCAAACCATGAAGACACTCTTCGTGGTATATGACCGGAATTCCTAATCGAGTTTCTTCAACAAAATATTTTTGGAGTTCATTTGCTAATTCAGCAGTTTCAACTGCATTTAGTCTTCCATTAGTATCATTAATTCTTCCTATCTGACCAATTCCATCCCTCAGATGCAATTTTATGTTTTCAAAATCTAATGTGCTCCCATCATTATATAAAATGCTTTGCTTCTCATTCCAGATGCATAACATCTGTGCTACTTTTTCACTGAGGGACATTTTTGAAATTAGATCTTTTACTCGTAGACCAATCGGGAGAGAAGGATTTTTGTAATTATCAACTTTTTCTACTAATACGTCATTAACTTGTAATTTTTCCATAGTACTTGATCCGTATTATTTTATGTTACAATATCATTCATAATCAACAATTTCCATTAGACGAATAATACCAGTTCGTACCAAATCAAACCGTTCCAATATTAGTGACAATTTTGAAAAAAGTCAATAAAAAAAATAAATTGCTCGCATTATAAGTATACTTATAAGAATTTTTTGTATAGGGATTTGGTATTGAACAGTATTTACCGGTTAAATTAATTCAAATGGACGTTATTTTTTAGATAAAACCTTAGATGATTTTCTAACAATGAACTCAGTATCAAGAACAACTTTTTCCATTGGTAAGATTGTAGATGATTCAATGTTTTTTATGAGTATTTCGGCAGCTTTTCTACCAATTTCCTCCTGTGGTGCCCTTATAGTCGTTAAAGGTACAGGGTAAATTCTCGAATAATAAATATCATCATTACCTATAATAGAAATCTCATCAGGTACCTTAATCCCTAATTCTAATAGGACCTCCATAACAGCTAAAGCTTGCTGATCATTAAAACAGACAATTGCAGTTGGATAATCTGATTTCTTTAATTTCTTAAAATAGCTAAGTGTGTTTTTATAACTCTCATTGTAATCAGATCCAATAGAGATTATTTTATCGTGACTATAAATTAAGGTGCTTTCACTATAAGCATTTCTAAATCCTTCTATTCTCTCTTGCGTATGAGATGAATTAGGAGGTCCGGCAAAATGCACTATTTTTTCATGTCCATTTTCTATGAGGTATTTTACTGCCTTCTTGATAGCTCTTTTATTATCAACGGCAACAACGTTTGCATGAATACCGTTAACATCCTCAAGAAGCACAAAAGGATAATTTATCATCTTGAGTTTAAACAGATGCTCGATCTCCGCTTCCCCTTGTACAATAGGAGCAATGATTGTACCTTTAATATCTTTAGATGAGAATACTTGAGTAAGTCTCTGTTCAGACTCATGATCATCTTCAGAACTAGTTATAATTACAGAATAACCAATTCTATTTGCATAATCTTTTACACCTGATACTATTGAAGTATAAAATGGATAATTAATGTCCTTAATTATAACACCAATGGTCTTGTCAGAATCTCCATTTTTTAGATTCCGTGCAATACCTTTTGGTCGAAAGTTCATCTCCTTCATTATGTTTAATATATGATCCCTAGTGGCGGGTCTGACATTGTGTTTAGCATTTATTACAGCTGAAACTGTAGATTTTGAAACCCCTGCTCTTTTAGCAACATCAATAATCGTAGCTTTTTTCATAAAGACTCCATATCTCCATACAAACATAGAAAGCGAGATACTTGATTATTTAATATTAAATTATTTTTCTAAATACTGAAAATAAAGAAAAAATATTAATATACACTAGTAACTTGAATTGATTTTCAATATGCTTAATAAATCCTCCATAATTGGTTGCTATTTTCAATAACCTATGATGCAAGTTGAATACTTATCTTTAATCAAAAACATATTTTTTTACTAAATTACCAACTTTATAATACCCCATTGCATCTTGTGTTAGTGAACAAAAACACAAAGGATCAATTTTGTGTACGTCTGGTATTCCATTGGTAAAACAATTTTCCGTTATATATGATTCTACTATTTCTCCTATAAAAATTGTATGGTCACCTAAATTCGTGTGTTGCAATACTTCACATTCAATGTTAATTGGGCATTCTTCAATTAAAGGTGCGCTATCCAATTTGCCATAATAAATATTGAAATTACATTCTTTAATCTTATCAAATTTTGATCCTGAAACAGTGCCACAAAAATCTGTTTCTTTGATTAAACCAACCGAAGGAATGTTTACAGAGAAAGTCTTGTTTTCTTTAATTCCTTTCAAAGAATATCTTACATCCCTAATTGCAATTGACATTGTTGGTGGTTTTGCACTTGTACTACCAATCCAAGATACGGTGATAAAGTTAGGTTTATCATCAATAACAGTTCCAATTAGTACAACAGGTTTGGGATTGAGTAAATGTTGAGTTCCCATTTTTCTCTTCTTTATTTTGTTTGGGGACATAAATACTCCTCCAGTTGTGCAAATTAACTTATGACAATTCTGTAATATTACCAAATTGACTTATAGTTAACATATAAATCAATTATTAAAAAGTTTATTATTCGATGACTTACCCATAATGGTTTTGTCAATTTCTCGTTAGCTCAAACTTACGGACATCTGATAATTAATCTAGAGAAAATTTATACTTGATATTTACATTGCCAAAATAAAGCATGATGGAAGATTTGTTGGAATTCCTACTCAACTTTCTCCTTTTGATCCTAAGTTAAGTAAATGGATCACTCTTTGGGAAGCAGGTCAATTTTAGTTATCAATTATTTGAGCAATAACATCTTCTTTGTTTGTGCAAAATCTCCAGTTGTTACTCTGTAAAAGTAAACTCCACTTGTTAAACTTGAGGCATCAAATTCTACTTTGTAATTTCCTTGTGTTTGTTCTTCGTTGACTAGTTCTGCTACTTCCCTTCCCAAGCCGTCAAAGACCTTAAGCGCTACATAACTTTGATTCGGAATAGTATAATTAATGGATGTTGATGGATTGAATGGATTTGGGAAGTTTTGAGAAAGAGAGTAGTTATAAAAATTTACTTTTTCGGCACGAACAAATGTAAGATTTGTCGGGTAGAAATACTCCTTTGCATGATAAAAAGAATTAATACCAATCTGTTCACCAATTTTTCGACCAGGGATATCATCAGCAGATGGATGAATACCACCCCAAATACGTGATAGACTGCATTGATCAGATGCATCTCTATAAGTTGCCCATTGGAGGACAACATCCATACTAGGTCCGTCTTCAAATACAAGGAATTCATTTTTGGGTGCTATAAATTCAGCCATCCCTCCTGGAAAATACTCATCCCCGGTTAGCAGGGTTATTACTTCTGCTGCAGCCCTTGAAAAGGTGGAGTGACCTGAAATATACCCTGCGAAAGGTGGTGTAATAAATGTAGGACGCTGGTAGGGCCACCAGTTTTCAGCCAAAATCCACCCGACACCGGCAACATCGTTTTTCGGATCCTCGATATAGTCAGGACCACGCCAGGCATACAATTTAACCTTTCCAACATTAGAGCTGTCTTCCAATGCAAGAGGATCGTCTTCTTGAACAACCTCAATAAACCCTTCTACCAACGGTATTCCGGCGGGTGAATATCCTGGACTCTGAGGATCACTACTCTGACCATGGTCTGCCATATATCGAATTGCAGAAATAGGACGGATGTAATCGTACCATCCTTTTATACCCCATGCTGCTATGGCTGCATCGTGGACTGCACCACTCATTGTAAAATACGCTTTTACATCCCATTCCAGATCGTCAAGGATGGCTCCTTCTCCATTAAATTGTTTTTCAAATGCAGGATGATCGTTCACATAATTGAGAATAGTAAACCAGTGGCCAGGGGGTGTCTCAGAATCTGGCCCATCAGCCCAAAATTCAGCAAGCACACGTGTATAATCACCACGCGGAACAATTTGCTGTTTATATGGCTGATCAGTAAAGGGGTTCAATTCATGCCCCAAACCTGGATCTCCACCATCCAGAGTTTTGTAAAAATCATGATATTCTTCAATTGTTTGAGGAAAATCTTTAATATTTCCAATGGACGCAGGAGAAATGTCCCACATAACACTATCAGAAGGATCCAGATGAGAAGACCAAATTGAGACCATCGAAAATCCCCATTTATATTCTTCAGATTTTCCCTCTGCATTTAATGTATCTAGGTATGGTGGAATGCCTGGATCATGATAAACGTGATAATTGTAAGCATCGCGATTGTATATGGTCAAATTTGAATCATTAAGAGCAAAAGAAAAAACTTCACCCCATTCAGGACTAAGGAATTCTGGTGTAAGAAATGGGAATTCATTCCCGCTCTGATCAATAAACAACTCAAAAGTTAATGGTTGCCAGCGGTTTGGATCCAATATATTTTGGCTTCCAGGTTGAGTTGGAATCAGAGACGGATTTATGGGATAATAGTATAAATTTAAATATTCGTCCTGCTCATTCGCCCCGTCAATTAGTCCATAATTAATCAGTTGTTCAGCTAAATAATTACCTAATGCTGCAGGTTCTCCAGATGAGTAATCTGTGGAAATTATGGAAACATCATATCCTAATATCGTCATAAGGCTATCAAGTATTCCTATTGTTTCCTCCCCACCGGGTGATTCACCAAAACGGTGCTTTAGCAATCTATACATCCCATAACTAATTGTTTTCTCTTGTGCAGTTTTAGCATCTGTTGAAATATTGAATGGATCCAATGGGCAGACATATCCATTAACAGTTTTACCTAAAAAATACGTATCCGCAACATCATTATAAACAGCCCATGAGTCATACATTAAAATTGAAGAATGAAATAAATTTCGTGCATGGACAGTAGGGCGAGCATAATCTAGCCGGATAGCTTCAAGTAAAGCTTCATTCCATTGTCTGGCTACTGAATGTTGAGCTTCAAATGGTTTTACAAATAACAAAGAGAGTATAAGAAAAAGAAAGAATTTTTGTTTCATCGATTTAACAAATTATAGTAAAAATAAAATAAAAATTGATTCAAACAAATAAATAATTTATTACACAATATATATTGATTTGATAGGACAAATCTTATTATCAATATTTTAATTATAAATTAACAATTTTTAAACCTACTTTTTTTGTTCTGTACAAAAAGGAAGTGGTAAAAAGTATTTAAAATTTATTTTGTATTTTAGTAAAAATTTGCTCTACAGATTTATTGTCATCCAACATGAAAAATACATTACTTTTACTAATAGTAATTCAAAGTGCAGTTTTTTTAATTTCAGCACAAACATTCAATGATATATCAGAACATTCAGGATTAACTATATCTACTCAATCCAATGGTATTGCGCTTGCAGATTATGATTTAGACGGGGATTTGGATGTTTATATTGTTGCTGCTCAAAAATATGATTCTCAAGATGAGAAGACTTGGAATCGATTCTATAATAATAACGGTGATGGAACCTTTTCCGAAATAACCGAAGAGGCAAATATTCGCGGTGCTGTATTGAGCCCGCATGATGGTTCTTGGGGATCTCAATTTGGAGCTGCTTGGGGTGATTATAACAATGACATCTATCCTGATCTGTACCTCACAAACTATGGTTATAATGTTCTATATAAAAATAATGGTGATGGTACTTTTACAGATATTTCAGAATCGGCCGGAGTAAGAGGACCTATAAATGATCAAAATTCTAGTGCATGCTGGTGGGATTATGATCTTGATGGTGATCTGGACCTTTACGTAAGCGCTTATATCGGTAGAAATATCATGTATGAAAATTCCGGACAGGATACTTTTTTAAATATTACTGTGAAAACAGGTTTAGGAGATAGAGGACTTACTTGGACATCACTCCCCTTCGACGCAAATAATGACTTGCTGCCAGATTTATATGTAATTAATGACTTTGGTCCTAATAAGTTTTATCTAAATAAAGGTGATGGTACTTTCATGGAATCAACCACTGATTTCGGTTTGGAAGATGACGGACATGGAATGGGTGTTACTTTAGGGGACTATAACAATGATGGATATTTTGATATCTATTTAACCAATATTTCAAGTGATTACCCTTGTCCACTATTTGAAAACCAGGGCAATGGTACATTTATAGATAAAGGTGAAGAAGTAGGAATCAGTAATGCCGGCTGGGCTTGGGGTACCGAATTTTTTGATTTCGATAATGATGGTGCATTAGATTTATACGTTGTAAATGGATTCACGGACGAACCAGGTAAAAATCATCTTTTTTATAATTTTTTGGAAAGTGATCTTGTTCCACCAGAAGAACGTGGTGCATATTTTGGGGATATTTCCGATAGCTTAGGTGTGAACAGTCCTCTAGAAGCTCGCTCCCTAGTAACATTCGATTATGGTAATGATGGAGATTTGGATTTACTTGTGGGTAATTTTTGGTCAACTCCAAATTTATTTGAAAATAATACGAAAGTTGATAATTGGTTAAAGATTAACCTAAAGGGTACGGTATCAAATCGAAATGCCTTTGGTGCTAATGTTTATATTAGTTGTTCTGATAAAAAATATTATCGGTTAAATGATGGGGTTGACTTTTTAGGACAAAGTATATTACCACTACATTTTGGTCTTGGCAATAATGATAAAATTGATTCTATAGTTGTAAATTGGCCAAATGGAGAACAGGAAATACTGCTTAATGTAGATGTAAATCAAACTGTTACGATTCTTGAGAACGAAGGAATTGTATCAGGAATCCATAATAAATCCAATATAGTTTTTAATACCGAATTTTATTTATTAGGTAACTACCCCAATCCATTTAATAGTATGACAAATATAAAGTTTCATTCTCAGAATAAAGGTATTGGCGCTTTTATGATATTCGATATAATTGGTAGGAATGTATTTACAAAAGATTTAAATATTAATGAAGGACAGAATATTATTATATGGCAAGGCAATAGTGACAAAAATATAAATGTTGCAAGTGGATTATATTTCTATGTAATTACAAATGATCTCAATAAAATTCTTTTAGGGAAAATGTTACATTTAAAATAATTACTGGTATATATTTTTATCAAGTTAATAAAAATGAAGTTAGCGAAATAGAATTCTAGTTCTTCTAATCTTCATTATCAACTCTTCAGATGATATCTTTTTCATGCATCCCTATTTATCTCTCTTACTAGTGAATCTACTCTCTTCATTCTTCCATAGTTTTTCTCCTTTCTCAACTTAAAGAATATCTCAAAACCATCTCTTATTTTCAAGCTCTAAACTGTCCACTAAGCGCTGACGGGAAACAATGAAAACATTCTCGAACAAAGATTGTAGAGGACACTGAAATTTGGTAATTTTTTAAAACAATTATTTAATTAGATTATTCTGAGTTTTAATAGGTAGAGAATTCTTTTATCTTGCTGAATCATCCGGTAGACAAATCATTAATTTTGGAAGATCCTAGGGAAGTATTTGTACCATCGGCTTTCTCTAATAAATCGTTTAAGAATAATAGGAAATAATAAATATGAAAAATTCTTATGAAACTCCCATTCTTTTTTCATCCGGAAATGTGATGAAAAACAGATTTATGTTAGCACCATTAACTAATGGTCAAAGTTTTGAAGATGGGCGCCTTTCGGATGATGAACTTAATTGGTTGACTATGAGAGCAGAAGGGGGATTCGGTCTAGTCATGACATGTGCTTCCCATATTCAGCAAGTGGGGAAAGGTTTTTCTGGACAATTAGGAATCTTCTCTGACGACCATATTGAGGGACATAAAAATTTAACTGCAAGCATTAAAGCACATGGCAGCCTTGCTGTAATTCAATTGCATCATGCAGGGATGCGGTCACCAGTAGATTTAATTAAACAGGCACCAGTAGCTCCCTCAGATAACGAAGAATTCGGAGCTCGTGAACTCTCGCTAAATGAAGTAAAGCAACTAAGTGATGATTTTATCAATGCAGCAGTGAGAGCAAAAAAAAGTGGTTATGACGGTGTTGAAGTTCATGGTGCACACGGCTACATTTTAACTCAATTCATAAGTCAGAAAATAAATAACAGAAATGATGAGTATGGAGGATCTCTAACAAATCGGGCCCGTATCCTATTTGAAATAGTGAATGGTATTAGAGATGCCTGTGGTAAAAATTTCTTGCTTGGTGTTAGACTCTCACCAGAAAAATTTGGAATGGAACTTCCCGAAATTAAAGAGCTGTGTAAGCGACTCATTGGTGAAGGGAAGATCAACTTTCTTGACATCTCTCTATGGGACTCCTTTAAACTTCCAGAAGATAAAGAATTTCAAAGTCATTCATTATTGGAACATTTCACCAGCCTTGACTTCAAAGAAGTAAAATTAACAGTAGCCGGGAAAATACGTAGTGGAAGTGACGTGAGAAAAATATTAGAGGCAGGTGTTGACTTCGTTACAATCGGACGTTCCTCTATACTCCATCATGATTTTCCCTTGAAGGTAATTGAAAATAGAGACTTTATTCCTACAGAAACACCCGTATCTAAAAATTATCTTCGTAACGAAGGTTTGGGTGAAGCTTTTATTAAATATATGGAAACATGGCCAAATTTTGTTAAGCAAAATAGTTAATTGTGTCTATTAATTTGCTCATCCGCATCAATATTAAAAGTGAAAAAAGTCACACCCCAACTCATCCCAAAGGCGCACATTAAAGATCGAATTTGTGACTTATTGTATTTTTGTTGTCAAGATCATCGCCCAAATATTCGTTTGGATGTCTTAGCATTTTTGGGGTACTTTGTGGCCTTGTGGGTTGAGCCGGGGGCAGATCATTATTTCATCAGTAAAGCCTTTTTAATCTCCCTAAAATTTCCACATTCCAAATTATAAAAATATTCATCACTAGATAAGATATTGTACAAAATAATACAATTCAATCGCTAAGTAGATTACTTTAGTTGGGTAACCTTAAAATGATATAAACCTGCTCCATCAGTTGCAATCCAAGCATCTCCTTTGGAATCAAAAGCTACATCATATATTCCCCAAGCTTTTAATGGCGTATTTCGGATATTGTAAAGTTTTCGATTATAATAATTGGTAAAAACATGTAAACCGTTTCTGCTAGCAATCCATTTTTCGATACCGTTTTTAATTTTTATATTATAAACTTCTATTCCCCAAAATGCTGGATAGTTGCTATTAAATTTATTATCACTAAATCTAAAAGAACATAAACCTGCCATTGCATCAGGTTCCACAATTGGACGCCCAAACCAAACTGCATCTTCGGCAATTGCAACACAATTATAAAAAGTATGTAAAGAAGGTGGATCTAGCTCTGCGAAATACCGCACCCCAAACTTACTACCATCCAAATGTAACAACCCACTGTCTTTGTGAGTTATCCAGATATTATTTTCATCTATTACAGCTACATCTGTAAACCAATTTGCATAAGGCTCTGATGAAAACCGTGTAACTTTCCACTCATTGTTTGAGGATATTCCCAAACCATTTCTTGTAGCAATAATTTTTCTACCATCTTCCAGAAACTCTATATCTTCAACCCAATAATCAGGAAATGTTGGACTTGTTGATTTAGATTCACTAACCCAGAAACTACCATTATATTTGCTTATACCAAGATTTGTTGCAAACCATTTATTATTATCTTTATCAACTTTAATACTGTTAATAATTGTACCAATTAATCCTGAGTTATCGCTGGAATAGTATTGCCATTCTTTTCCATCGTAACTTGATACACCATTCTTAGAACCAACCCAAACAACATCATTTTGATCAACTGCAACAGAAGAAATAACATTGTCATGAATTCCTGATGTCATATCAGAATAATCAACCCAATATGTTGTATCCTCTAATTCTGCTTCAACTTTTGATGTTTGACTACTATTGATAGGAACTAAAATACTATCTGACCTATGGTTCTCTTTTTTAAAAACAAAATAGAATTCACCAGGTTTAATGCCTGACATTGAAGAAGGTGTGGTACCAATATATTCGTTCTGAAAATATACTTCTACATTATTAGGAGTTGATGAGAAATTAGCACTCCCCAACATAGATGAATTTTTATAGTAATCAATAAAAATTATTTGAATTGAATCTACAGCTGGGATAACCGAAAAAGAAGTATCTTTGTGATGTTTCTTTTTTAACGTAAAAGAATACTCTCTTTCTTCCAACCAATAAAGTGTGTCTGGTGTTTCGAGACCTGAAATCAAATCATCTTCATAGATAGTTGCACCATCAGGTTCCGATTGAATTATTACTGAAGCTATTGGGACTGGCGTCACTGGTGGACTTACAGATATATCCCGCTCACAACCATATGATAGTAGTAATACCAATAAGTAAGCACTAATTATAATAAATATATTATTTTTTATTTTAAATCTCATTGACCAAAATAATTATACCCAAAGCTAGTTACATAGTTTTTTGAAAAAGATATTCGAAATTCTTGAGTTATAAATGAACCAAATATTCCAAATCCATTCTCAATATTACTATAATCCCCCTCATCAAGCCCAATTGCAAATGAATTATCATCCAAACCTACTGTAAAATAATAAGTTGAAAGGTTTTTATCAAAAACAGATAATTCAAGAAACAGAGAACTAATTGTATATTTCTTTTTCTCAGAATCATTTTTTGAAATATCCTCCATAGATTCTGTAATAAGATCAATTTCATAATCTATTGAATAATCCCTTGAGAGAGACGGATAAATATATTTAGTTACATTATCAATTTTCACTTTTTTCCAAGGAACTATCTTTATTTTTCTAATATTAATGCCATTTTCATTCTCAAAATATTCTATATAAAGCTTTGGTAAATAAACTTGATCTGGATTTTCGATAATCCAGGTTGTGGTTAGATAACCTGTTGATGTACGTGTAACAATTGTATCGCTTCTACTTTCGCTCCTTAGTACTTCTGTAGGAGCTAAAGTATTTGAACTTAACCTTCTTCCATTCGGCAATAACGCTTCTATTTTTAAAATATCCCCTTCATTTGGAGTAAAATCATCTATATAATAGTATTTGAAATCTGATTTGTATCTGGAAGTATCTGTTCTTTCCTTGCTTGAATCACTAAAAATATAAATTTCGTCGTTTCCTCTCCACATCCTAATAAATGCTCCCTTAATGAAGGGGTCCTCAGTATTTTCAAGTGGGTCAGTATTGCGAACGTCGTAACTTTTATATACTGTGGCTACTTGAAATAAAGAATCACCACGAATAATACAGTTTAATGAATATCTTTCTTCAAAAGGAGCTTTTGGGCTGAAACTCTCATCACAAGAAATAAATATTGTGAGAATGATAATTGTAAAAATGAATTTTCTCATATTTCAACCTTAACATTAACCGAGACAAAAAACGGAAGCATATAAATTCTTTCACCTGTACTTCTATCATAATAGAACAAATTTTCTCTGTTATAAACATTTGTAATACTTGCATCTACAGATACTCGTGTTAAATTAAAGTCAAAAATCCTAGATATGCCAACATCCATTCTATGATAAGCTGGTAATCGGATACTATTTCTATCTCCTAATACCGAATATGGTAAATAATCATTAGATATATTTGTATTAATCTCATTGGAGTTAAAAAACAATTTATCATAATAACCTATTATTGGAGTGGTTGGCAAGCCAGATTTATAAGTCCAAGTTAACATTGTTTTCCAGCCGCTTCCAATATTTACCTCAATAGCACAATTGATTGAATGCCTAGAATCATAACGAGGATAATAAGTCCAATTATTAACTGTTTTATAAGCGTAAGCTAACGTATAGCCAACTGAAAGATGCATCATGTTATTTGTAAAATTTAGATCATTCTCAAGACCATAAGATTCAGCTTCTCCTGAAATAAGATCATTATCTGATGCAAATTCTTTATCATAATTTATTTCAGTAATGTTTTTTGATTTTTTGTAATAAACTTCACTCACCAAATTTATTTTATCAGTAAAATAAAATGTAACACCGGCATTATAATGTTCTGATTGAGGTGTTTTAAGATACTCAGGAACTATTATGTATGGTTCAAAGACATTAATTACCTCATTTTCATTTGATATTGTAGTAAGTTCTTGTTGAAACCTACCCCAAAATGCTTTAAAAGCAATTACTGGATTTGGAGTATATGTAAGTGATATTCTTGGTTCAAGAAAGCCTGTTCCTTCTCTAGTGAAACCTGCTGCATTATACCTTAAGCCAACGTCTAGTCCAATTTCATCAAACTGAAGCAATTTATATTTCACAAAAAAGCTAATATTAATCCCTTTTTCATCAATATTTGAATAAGCACCTAATAAATTTTCAATGAAAAGCTGAGTGTTCAAAACTGTCATTTGAATTCCACCACTAACTTCATTTTTATTATTAAATATATAGTTGTAATTCATATTAAATTTATGCTCACTTAAATTACTCTCCTTTTCCCTTGTAGAACTATAATTAGGGTGGACTTTACCTTGAAAATTGTTTGTAGAATAATTAAACTCTGAAAAAAGTGGGGAATCGTAAACCTGAAACCAAGAAACACCAAAAATACTATTTGACCAATTATAATCTTCTCGTAATGGATTATTAAATTCTAAATTGTCTTCACTTATGAAACCATGAAAGGTAATCTTTGAACCACTTATGAAATCTGGGTTACTAAAATTTATCTTAAATGAAGTATCATAAAAATCAATCGGTATAGTTTGATTACTAAAAAATTTCTTAAGTATATTCGCATTATGGCTTTTACGTCCTGTAATAATAAACGAACCATATGGGATTGGACCTTCAAAAACTGCTTTGGCTGTAAGAAAACTTACAGCGGCTTTTCCTGAATACCTTGTTCTATTCCCATCTTTGGTAGTTAGATTCAAGACAGAAGACAATCCACCACCATACTCAGAGGTATACCCCCCTTTATAGAACTCCATTGTTTGAATCATTTCGGGATCTATGGTACTAAAAAGCCCCATTGCATGAAAGGAATTGTAAACATTTACTCCATTTAAAAGAACAAGATTTTGGTTACTATCTCCTCCTCTAACATAATATCTTGCAGAATAATCAGCAATAAAATTTACACCAGAAATATATTGTAAAGACCTAAATACATCTGTTTCAACTCCTTTGGGTATTGTCTCTAGTTCTTTAACCGAAATTCTCTTAAGACTTATATCAGTTTCATTTTTTTCAACTGTTTTTTTACCAATTTTTTCAACTGTTTGTAATTCAACACTAGAAGGTGATAATTTAACATTAACTTCGTTTATTTTATCGGGGTAGACAAAAACATCTACTTCCTTGTTTTCATAACCAACATATGTAAAAATTAGGGTTAACTTAATTTTAATAGGTAGTGAAGAGATATAATAATAACCTTTATCGTTAGTAGAAACTCCTATATTAAGCGCTTCAATAAATACGTTTCCAAATGCTAAAACTTCACCATTCGATTCATCTGTAACAACACCACGAATTTTACCGGTTTCTTGACTAAATATTTGTGTAGTAAAAACTATTAAAAAGAGAAATAAGCAAAAACAACTTACATTATTTTTAATTTTTTGTATGATATCTACTCATCATTTAATTAAATAAAAAGTTACCAATTATAATTGTGGTATTGTTTTCAAGATATATAGCAAATAATTAGATTATCTAACCCTATTTAAAAAAAACATCGGGGTAGAAACGCCATTATAACCTATCCCTATTCAAAACCTCATCTGCATAATAAACAGCTTTTAACGGCTAAATTTAACTAAAATAAGTTGCTTTTCATTTGTAAAATTATCAATTAATTTTTCGAATGGGCAATTGAGTCTGTCTAAATGCTAATTCATTTTATAGTAATCGCAAATGCTGAATAATTTACATTTTAAATGTAGAGATTTGAGAGATCAAACCTCTACATAAATTTCTTCCTTAAAAGCTATTATAAATTGCTTTCGTTCAAAAAATATTATTCAACATGAAAATCAAATACTTTAAAAGTCATACTATTTTCGGGAATGGGAACCCAACCCACATCAGCTGACAAATCCAATTCATAAAATGGCACATCATAGTATTCTTTCGTCAGTGGATTATATTTACGAATACTTCCACTAATCGAATGAGGCTGCAACTGACTTACATGATGTGAATAAAAGAATTTACTATAAACAGCCAGATTATCATTTGGTCCATTATAATAATCTTCCAATCCACCAAGATAATCGTTACCCATATATTCATAATGGAGTCTATATTTATCAGTTTTCTCGTAATCTATAACAACTCCCGATATTGTATAGTTTTCAAGAACTGAAAAAGTAATTTCAATTGCACCAGTAATATCATCACCATTACCTATATCTACTGTTGCAGTGCCGCCTGTCCAATGTATCTCATTTTTGGAAAACCCAACAGAAAATAGATGCAGTGGTTCTACGAAAGGTTCACCTAGATAATCGTAAGCTTTTGGAATGAAATTAAATACTGCAGTTAGTGAGTCAGACGCAGACAAATAGTCAATCGGGAGACCGAAAAGATATGGAAATTCATTACTTTCTCCTGAATCTGTAAGAATCTTAATTTTAACATGCCCTCTAATTTCTGGAGGCATAATACTTATCCAAGTTTCATTTTCATTTTGAAATCTAGATCCAATTTCAACTCCATCTATAAATACTTTTTGATCATCCTTGAAATTTTTTCCCTTAATTATAATGGGTTTACCAGGTATTGAAAAATGTCGTTCTATAAGAGTGTTGAGAAGTAAATTACTATCAACTATTTCTGTAATTTCTGGACCTTCACCTACATCAAAATCGACATTTGCCTCATCAAGCTTTTTGTCTGTGCTGTTTTCAAAAAGCTCGACTGTCACTTCATATGTACCGGAGTTTTCATATATATGAGAAACAGTACTATCATTCAATACTGTTATTTTATCTGTATTATCACCAAAAGTCCAGACATATCTCGCATCTCCTTTGGGTGCTGTGCCCTCAGTAAATGCTGTAAAATCACTTTCATTTCCGGGTACGCCATTTAAAAGGTTCGGCTTAATTGATAGTAGCTGGTAATAAACAGTTAGCCATCTATAATCAACATAGTTATGTCGATTATTTTTTGCACCAAGTATTTCTAAACCAATATTGTTTTTACCTTTACCGAGAGATAATTTCAATATTCCATTCGAATTATGAGCTGCAACATTTTCCCCCGTATTTTCATCATATGCTCTTAATTCTTGTAAATAATCAGTTCCGGTGATTTGTTGTGAACATTCAGTTGATTGCGAGATTAAGTTTAGATCTATGGTATCTATAATAATTTCATCTGTGAAATTTTGATAACCATTTTTAGTATCATAGAAAAGATTATAATTGGGAAATCTATCATCCCCAATTAATTCAGATTCAATTTCTTCATACCTCTTCCCTATTTGAAGCCAATCAATATTTGCCGTTTTGCCAAAAAAAGCTATTTGATCAAACTCTGTTCCTTGATCGCCTACTTTTAGATAGGATGCATATGGTTCAAACTTTCCATTCGAATAATCAATTGTCCTAATACTTACTGTACCTTCGGGACCACGATTGTTTGGGTAGTTAGGATCTGCGATATACAACTTCTCCTCAGATACATTAACCTTATAGACAATCATTGCATGGCCAGCATCAGTAGAACTTTCTTTTATTATAACAAATTGCGGTTCTTCAGTGATCATCATAGCAGCAATAAATGTTTTCCAAGTAAGATCCGGATTTCCTGATTGAATATCGACTTCATCTACCCATCCAGTCCAGTTGAAATCTTCTTGTATTGTCGAGGCAAAACGATAACCTAGAGGATTATCTTGCCAGAGTGTCCCTGGTTTATCCTTGTCATTATACTTATCGAATTGATGGAAGAGGGATGGTTCACCTCTTGAATACTTTTCAGTATAGTACCACATTGCTGTTATGCTTTGACCAGCACAATGACCCCCCGGCGAAATGTATGATCCATAATTGATAAATTCCCAATCATCAAATCCTGGTGTAAATCCAGAGTTAATAGTTCCTTGACTAATGAGTTCACTTTCAGTTATTGAAGAGATTACTATGTGAGCATAACTCGTTTCATCCATCTCTTTTTTTAATTGTGTTCCAGCTGAAATGGTCGAAGTTGAAAAATGTCTTGTCTCCACAGTAATTGAATTATCATCAATCATTTTGGTCGGCAGTGCTTCAATCGTTCCAGTGAGTTCGTCAAATAAAAATCCAATTGCGAATTCTCCAACTTCCATCTCAATTGGAATTTCTATTGACATGGGCATATGTGAATAACCCCCTCCGTTTTTAATAGTAATCATTGGAGATACTGGATTAAAATAAGTACCCAAATCATGACTCGTTACAGTAGCGTATGAAACTGTAAAGTTCCTTGTCTCACTATACCCTTTTTGAGGTACTGTTATTGTCAAGCCATCTATTGGAGAGTCTGAATTGGTAACTCGTATTACCCCTCCTTCAGTTCCCATTGTTGATGAAACTTCCTCAATGACTTCCCCATATGAGATGGCACCAGTTGTTGACGAATTTCCATTATTTGGTTCTGTTGGTGAAGTATCATCTGAACAAGTGGTCAGTAAAATAATTGAGGATAATATTAGGAAGCTAAATAGAAAGACTTTCTTGAATAAAGACTTGAGTAATGACATGTCGGAACTCCGCAAAATGAATAATTTAATCTTTTATTAAGTAATTACGATGTCTTTATATTATTTAGGAAGTAAAATAATTATCTTTATAACAAATAACTATGATATAAATCACAATTTCGAACTATTTCCAATGTAATACTCGTCATATATCAAAATAGGTGGTTGGTATTGTTTTTAAGAGCATTCCAAATCAGTCCAATTGCACTTCTCAGTGCCTTTCTGTTTTCAGATATGCACCGCAGTTTCTTTTGTTTTTAGTCTGTTTTCAAAATATTTTACCTAATCAGTGCAAAAGTGCATTCTTTTTTAGCTATTTATAATATTATTTCAATAAATCTTTTCATATTCAATTACTAATTATTTTCAAATTTTTCACCAAATCGTAAAATAAAATGCACTTATGCACTATTGTTAGAATACAGACTGTTTTCAAAGAATATTCAGTGCATAATTCGTTTTAGGAATGCACTTTGCTTGCACTGATATGCACTGTTTTTGAGATTAATCCCCAGAACAACAAAAAGGTCCGCAGCTTTCGTGGAGGGGCTGTTGTTTTGAAAGGATTTCGTAGCCAAAAAAAAAATTGATATTAGAAAAGTTCTGTGAAACAAAAAATATTTCTGAGCAAACGAGCATAGACAGGGTAACTTGTTTTCATCAGTATTTCAATTAATCGCAGGCAGTCTGGGTCCTCTATTTTCTCAGAATGGGTCCCATATTAAGTTGTCGACTCGTTTGGATTATACACATCGCCGAAACACTAAGATTATCTTACCAACCAGAGTTTATTATTTAGTTTCAATTTTACTTTTCATTCCTAACTTAATTTTCATTCAATATTTTCATACCGAAAAAAATTATAATTTTAGAAATTGAGGAGAAAATATTACTACACCAATCTCAAAACCTGCTCCTGGTGTACCATTAACGGCAGAGCTATAACTAATTGCGGGAACTACAGTATCATTTGGTTCCCAGCGAATACCAGCCTTATATTCCGGCTCTGAATATAGCTCACCAGCAGTGCCATAGTACTCGCCTACAATGGCACTTTGTGGGATAATCTTATAGATTGCCAGTCTGGTAGAATATGTAGATCCCCAAGCTGTTTTTTTATTATTGCCATAATCAAAATCAACTGTACCTCCTGGCATAATATCCCAAGATAACGTGTTCTCAAAAAAAGGAATTGTTATTGGGACTGCAGTCCATAAATTTGTATGGCGATCAAGGAATTGTGATTGATTGTAATACCCTGGTGATTTACCATAACCTAAAAATGCCGCAAATCCACCAGTTTTTTCTGAATTTTCGTAAAACATATATTTAAAGTAAAAAGTTGTGGAAAAATGTTGCGGCAGATTTAGCTCTTTTTTTCCCAATATAGATTTGCTTGTACAAAGAACTCCCAATTCTGAATTAAAGCAAATGAGTTAATAAATGTGGCATTTCGTTCTCCTACAGTCAAACAAATTGTACTAGTTCCATGCGGCATTGTAAGGTAATTATCAGTATTAAACTGCTGAGCTAGTCCCGAGCAGAATAATAGAAATAATAAAATTATCGCTGAAATATGTTTTAATTTCATTTAGCGCCTAATTTATTAAAATTCAAATTTAACCATAAACTGAACTCTGCTTCCTTTTCCCAAAGCACCATTTGTAGTCCTCTGTGCACCCCACATATACTCTATACCTGTTGATGCTTCATTACTGAGCTTGTACAAAAGATTAACATGACCAATTCCACCCTGTGCCAGTGCAAGCGGAGCTCTAGATTCCGGTGTTTCTAACCATCCGTAAGCATAACCTATATTTGAATCAAACTGCTCACTCCAGCGGTGCATATAACCAACAACAAATGCAAATGCGGGCATAGTTTCTAGATTGCCCTGATTGTTTAGTACAGCATTTGCTTGACTACCTGCAAAAGCCATAATGTTTTCACCTGATCCTCTACCATAAGATATGTTCCAAGCAATGAAATCCTCTTTCCCGATGTATTGTCGTCCACCAAAAACCATAGATGCCTGCAATGCTGTGGCATCAGGTCCGATACCCCCACCATCCCATCGTAATTGAGCAACTTGAGCTCCCAGCAGCGCTAATCCGCTTGACCAGTAATAACCCAATCTTCCAGCTAATAGTGGCAATCCTAAACTGGCTTCACCATGCAGATTATTGGGATTTTCGATACCCATAAAGTCGAGCATTTCTAAACCGACTGCGAATTTCCAATTATCATTTATGCGATGGTCATAACGTATTTGAGCGGTACGCCCACCATACAAAGCATCACCGGCAGCAAAGTCAATGAATATTGTAATCGTTTCAAGAAAAGAAACAGTTGTCCATGTTTGTCCAATGGTAAAATTACCCACTGTTAAATAAGCATGGCGCAGTCTAAATTGACTTCCTGCAGACCAGAAATCACCCTCTATAAAAACTCGTAAAGGAATTTTAATTTGAGCCACCCTACGAATATCAATATTAAACCGTGTTTCCCTTGCAAAAGCATTGAAATAACCGCTATTTCCGTATTCTGGTGTTCCTTCAACTGGTATAGTTGAGAGTAAAAATTGAGTACGATCTGTAGTACCAGTTATATCATAAAGGAAATCTGTTTTTACTTTTCCACCTATTTTCATTCTAAACTTAGTGCCGAACATTGGCCAGGAGCCAAGAAACTCAGAGGCAACGAGATCACTGCCGGAAAGTGGTACAATATTTTGATCCCTTAAATCTTGCTTTGGAATTTGCTCAAGTCCTTTTGTTGTGCTATCTGAAGCAAATTTCGGTGAAAGATTTTGTTGAACTGCAACACTGTCCCCCTCAAGTTCTGCTAACCGCAATAGCATCTCATCCATTTTATTAAGTTTTTGCTTAAGAAGGTCGATTTCATTTTTTAAAGAATCTATTTCCTGAGCGTTTGTGGTTGCTGCTAATAAGCAGACCACCAAAAAGCAGAAAATTAGAAATGGTTTGTTTTTCATTTGATCTCCAATATTCAATTACATAATCTTATTCAAAATATATTCTAATTAACTAATTTTAAATTTCAAACATCACGCTCATCTGGCAACGGACTTCATAGGTTGAATAATTAACTTTTTTTTACTTATAATTTCTACTGTTTGAAACTAATGTGAACCAGATATCTCAATTGGAGATACATATTTTTCTGGTTATGAACCACTGACGCAACCACCAAAATCGACTGTGGAGGCATAGTAAGTATTGTTCCACCCCATTATCTGAGTGGCTTGAACTTGCTCACGACCAGCGCAAAGCGTCGGCCGCTGCAACCAATTGTTAGGTATGACAAAGATTATTTGTCTTGTGCCATTAAGTAAAAAAAGTCGTATAAAGTTCGTGTAATTTCAGCTATTGCTCGATCTCGATCAGCTTCGGAAGTTGTACTGCTCTTGGTAAATACCACAATCGCGAAACGTCGGCCATCCGGCAGGGTTATGTAACCCACGTCATTAGCGACACCACCAATAGTTCCTGTTTTGTGGGCAACCGCTGTTCCTTTTGGCAGAAGTCCTTTTAACCTTCCTTTTCCTGTACGTGTGCGGGACATTGTAGCAAGCAGGAATTCGCGGCTTTTCTCACTCAACACTTTTCCGCTATCTATAGCCAAAAGCAATTCCAGCATTGCTTTTGGTGTTGAATGGTCACGTGAGTCTTCTTGTTCGAACTTAAGGTTACGATCAGGTTGCTTAGCTGCGAGCGTTGGGTCTTTGGCAATTGCCTCTGCAAGTACGGATGCGTACGCCTTGTCAGGTAAACCATAGAAGTCCCTTAAAATTTCGCTTGTATACCGATCAACTCGGAGATCTGTTATCCCAATACTTTGCATCATCTTAGTTACCGCTTCCGGACCTCCCGCTAGTTTTAGACAGATGTCCGTTGCTGTATTGTCGCTTTCCGTTATCATTGGTTCAATCAAATTTGCTACAGACAATTTAATACCGGGATGAACGAAGTTCTGTGCGATAGCATTGTCGCCTGCGACCATCATTTCTTGTGAGATATCAATTAAATCAGTAAGTTTAACCTCACCTTTATCGACAAGGTCTAGTAAGGTGGTTGCAATTGCAACTTTATATGTACTCGCCATAACAAACGTTTCATCGCCGTTTACTGTTACACTCACCCCTGAGCCAATTTCCTGTGCAGCCACACCTATTCGGCCAGCAAGCCCCTGTGAAACTCTCTCAATCTTCTGAGAAATATCTTTAGAATTATGTTCCTGAGCAAATGCCGGTTGAACTGCAACAAATAACGAGATTATTACAATAAATAATAGTGAAATATGTTTTTTCATCTTCATTCTCCATTAAATATTAATAATTGTGTTTTAATTTATTAGTCACCTTTTTTATCTAACACTACTCCGGCTCCAGTATCATCATCTAAATGAATTTCTGAAAGGTTTGGATTTAAACCAATAGTATGCTCATTAAGCCATTTGTTTCTAACAATTGGTGTGAATCTGCCTTTGGATTCTATTGGGAAACGAATTTCTTTTCCCGGCTTCACAGGTAGTACTTCACTGTCTTTTACTACTGTAACTCCATTCACAATAACATAAGGAATACCGGTAGTAGGGATGCCATGTTCCCCGACTTTAAAAGTGGAATTATCGGTTATTGTTTCAGGGTTAAAAATGGTAATGTCTGCAATTTTTCCAATCTGAAGACGACCACGTTGCTTCATTGACTCAAGACCAGAATCTCCTAAGTGTTTAGCTGCCCAATAGCTAGCCTGAGCTATGGTAAACATAAGTGGTATACCTTGTTCACGCCCCAATCTAAAACAAACACCACGCGAGCCAGAAGTTCGCGGATGACCACGATATTCAGACCAGTCAGCATCCCATGGCAGCAATTTACCATCATCACCTACACCTGCCATAGCATCACTTGCAATAGTCATGTGAGGAATAGCCAGCCAATTATTCATCCATTCTTTTCTATAAGGAAATTCAACTACAACCGATCTCCCTGGTTCTTTTTTCATCAGTGCTGCATAAGTCTCGTTTGTAAGGTATGCATCATCAATAGGGTCGTATATGGTTTCCTCATAGCGATAGCCTCTTTTCTCTACCCATTCAGAAGGTCTTAAGAAAGCTGCAGTTATTGCTGTTGATCCAGCAGCATAAGGATAATACTCTGACCACATATTCAAACCTTTTTCTCTTGCCAATTGTAATTTTTCTTCAATTTCCCACCAGCCATAATCATTGTTATGCGCTATTAATAATGGAGCTCCTGTTAACATCGCATTTGTAAACATCTCATCAAAAGCTATTGCAGCTTCAGTAGGTGTTTCCGATAAAAGATGATACCTGGTATGAACGGATGTGACGCGACCATAATTTGCACCAACCCTTTGACCTTCAAACAGTTCATAACTGCTGATTCCTTTAGCCATATAAGCAATAGGTGCAGCAATACCAATTGCCCCTTGTCTTAGATCTTCATCCATTAGCTGCATCACTTTATTCATTTCCTCGACTGTGGATTTCGTATCAGCCCAACCTTGAACACCATCTTTCAACGCTCTACTTGCGTAAATAGGAATAGTAGAATAATCGACTGGCCCGCTAAGTTCAGCATCAGGATCATGAACAGCCATTCTATTAAATAACAAGCTGGCAGATGTACCGTAGTTCACTTGCCAACCAGATTTTGCTTTCTCATCGTACCATGCCTTTACATTAAATGAACCAGCTTCAAGATCCATACCCGTAGTTACACCATCTCTTAATGCCATTTTGCTTGCGAAGACGTCTGTTGCATGATAATGTGTGTCTATAAATCCTGGAGCTACCACATGTCCTGTAGCATCAATGGTTTCTTTACCTTTGATTTGAGATTTGGTTATGATGACTATTTTTCCATCCTTAATTCCCACATTTGCCACATCGTCAAACATAGTTTCAGGATCCACTACCCGGCCATTTAAGATGACTACATCAAAAGTATCATTTGAAGTTGCTTTTTCTTGAGCAAATATCCCAAAACTGAGCAAACAAAACATCGATACTAAAAATAGATTTTTAAAATTCATGTTATCTCCAATTTAATATTGATAATTCCATCTAAATTTATTTATAAAAATATAAACCCAGATTCAAACATTTATTTAGACTATAAATGTATTTCCAAGTTTGTTTACTGGTTTGGATCGAATTTCCTAGGTTCAATTGATATTTGATCCACGCGACCTTTTTCCTGCACTGGGAAACGAATCGGTTTTCCCGGGAAAACTTTAAGTACTTCAGAATCTTTTACTACTACTACACCATTCACCAATACATAAGGCATTCCCGTGGTAGGTATTGCTCCCATTCCCGGCTCATAGGTAGAGTTATCTCTAACTGTTTCCGGATTGAAAATTACAATATCAGCATCCATACCATCTTGCATACGTCCTTTTGTTTTAAACTGAGGGATACCTGCCAATTCGTCAAAATATTTAGCGTGTAAATAGCTCATTTTAGAGATGGCTTCCATCAAAGGCATGTTTTTATCTTCACGCACCATACGCAGTACTTTGCCACGAGTACCTGCACTACGTGGATGTACTGACTTGCCTTCATAAGGTTCATCCCAAGGGTAATAGTTTAGGTTTTTATCCTGGATAGCCATACCGTCAGAGACAACTACCACTCCTGGTTGCGCCATCCATTTAGCAATGTCTTCCGGAGGGTTGTTGTAAATCACAATCGCTCTGCCAGGATCATTCTTGCGAACATCATCATACATCGCTTTATCCCAACGCGTGCCATCAAGGTTTGAAACACTCGAATAGGTAATCCCCATTTGAGCCATGCCTGATTCCGTAAGAATATCGGCAGAAGCAATGGTAGAGCCGGCCGCATAAGGGTAAACCTCACCCCATACCTTGGCGCCTCTTTTTTCTCTTGCGTCGTTAATCATAGGAATTGTGTATTCCCAGTCCATGTTGCTGTTCAGGTGTGAAGCCATGAAGGCCGCATCCAAAACCATGGCATTGGCCAGCATTTCCTGAATACCCAACTGCCCCTCATTGGGTGGACGAATGCCCGCAAAGCGTACATGTCCATTTGTAACACGACCGTATTTTGCCGCCAACTCCTGGTATTTGTACAATTCGTACTGGGTAACTCCTGTGGTCATATAACCGACTGGAACGCCCACGCCTAAGGCGCCTTGGCGAAGGCCTTCGTCGATATAGCTCATAATCTTGGTCATCTCCTCTTTGTTGGGCAAGGTTGACGACCAGCCCGGCTTGCGCCCTTCTTTCTGGGCCTTTGCGGCAGCAGCACCCACTGTATGAGAGAACAGGCCACCCATGTCATTACCAAGAGCCGCGATTTCAGGACCGTCTAACACCGATACACGGGCTAGAGTTGCAAGCACTACCATACCGTAGTTACTTTGGGTTTTACCCTCGGCATCTGCATACCATTTAGCGATATCTCCGGCACCTGCTTCGAAATCCATCATGGTGGTTAAACCATCACGCAAATTAACCTTGCGACTAAACTGATCAGTTGCGTGCTGGTGACCGTCAATAAATCCAGGTGCAACAACGTGTCCTTCGGCATTAATGGTTTCTTTTCCTTTAATCTCACTTTCAGTAATAATTGCAATTTTACCATCTTTAACTCCAACATTTCTAACCCCATCAAAATTGGTTTCGGGGTCCATTACCCGGCCATTTAAGATGACTACATCAAATTCCTGATTAGGATTTTCTTTTTTTGATGTTTGCTCAGTACATGAAAAGGAGAAATAGCTAAGCATAGCGATTAATGTTAACAAAATTATTGAATTGATTTTTTTCATTTTTACCTCAATAATATTTAATAATTAGATTTATTTATTTTTATGTTCATCACTTAATGGTCCAGACCTCAAAAACCTTCGGGAACTATATGGTCTGGTTGGTATCCAATCAGTATTATGATTTTTTATCCAATTTCTTGACGTACCTATATATTAAAAATCGAATTCAAAAAAATTTAGAAATTTAAGTAATGCTTGAATTCATTTTTATACTCATTGAGAAATAAGAATAAAGATAAAATATCTTATTAAAGATAAGAAAATACATAGGAGCCCTATATCATACTTAAGTCGCATAAAAGTATGATTTTCACAATAAGACTTGCAGATTCCTGACTTTATTGAGCATAGACACGCGATTAGGAACCTCGAGCTTACGATAGATATTGGTTAAGTGACTTTTTACTGTCACTATAGAAATGCTGAGTTTATCAGCAATTTCTTTATTTCGGAGACCTTTCGCAATTAGCCGGATGACCTCATGCTCACGAATTGTTAATTCTTCAGTATGGGAATCAGATTTGGGTGGTGATTTGATATTTGATGATTTTAATCCTATTCTGGCCAAAACACGCCTTGTAACATTGGATTGCTCTACCTCACTGAACAGGGCTGGCATCACCCGGTAGGCTTCAATGACAGGTCTGATCGTATCTCTATTTTCAGCCATTAACAAAGCTTTTATGATCGATTCGTTTGCATGCTCTTTCCTGCCGATACGCAACAGTGCCATTGCTTTGAGAAATTCGATGTCGATTGTGTGATATTCGTTGTGAACGCTGTCAAGAAAGGCTTCTACTTCTGCAAGAACACAAAGCGCCTCTTCGACTTGCAAACCAGAACCATGGTTTACAATGATTCTAATTTTGGTAAGTTCGGGCACATCAATTAAAAACATATACGATGAAATAGTTTGTTTTACCCAATTCGTTTCTGCCCAGGCCAGTTCCTGTTTCCCTTGACCATTGACCAAAGCTACTCTTGCTTTAACCGATTGATAATTGATTTGAAACCTGCTATCTTTTAATTTACCCACCTTTTCTTTGAATTCTATTAAGTGCTTTTTAGAGGCATTTTCGTTTCCTGCAAGCGTTTTAAAAAGAATTAATCCTGCCAGTGCATCAAAATACACCCTATAATTAAACACACCCTCAAATGCAAGAGCTTCTTTAAAGGCGTGTATTACTCTGCTCTTATTGTAAGATTGAAAGGCAACATTGCCACGAAAATACGAACCCCATCCTTTTGTATATAGGAAATCAGAATCCTGAACAAGAAACAGCAACTTTTTTGTGTCATCATTTGCTGAATCAAAATTTCCGGAAAGTAAGTGAACAAGCACTTTTCCGTGTATTGAACGTATATGCATTTTTGAGGAAGGCTCGAATTTTTCCTGAATATCCTCAAGAGACTTCAATGCCAAGGCAGTTAAGCCAAGCATCTGTCTGCCACTGGCCAATATCAATTCCCTGCGTCCGCCAAACATGTAACTTTCATCATGGCATAACTCTTTAGATCGTTCGATCGATGCTACCGCTTTTTTAGGGTCAATTTTGAAATACGTTAGAAAGTACCCTAAATGAAACAGATACAGGGAAATGTTCTTCATCACTTGAATTTTCAATGTCAATTGATTTTAGCGTGTTCAGGATGGAAGAAAAATCCTCGATGTTCCAGGTTTCCTCGCAAATCAATAATTCCGTCAGTAATAGATCAACATTAGTCTTTGCGAAATTGCCGGGGAATGTTATTGAGCCAGCGTTGCACAATCCACCATTGGCCCTGATCCAGAATATTTGTTCTATGCTCACTAATCAGATCGCAAGCCAACTCAAAGTTTTCTGCCCTTATTGCATATTGAATGGCTTCATCAATCAAACCTTTTCTAGAAAACCACTCACTGATACTAATATAAAGCGGTTTGATGATGTTGGGTTCCCTTTTCTCCAGCCGCCTCCTCAGAATATCACCAAATAAATGGTGGAACCTATACCATGTCCCTTCATGTATGGTAGGGATCAGGAAAAGATTTAAATCCAACAATTTATCGAGGAATATATCTGGCTTGATGGGATTATCCGAGATATCATTAAAGATCATATTGATCAAATCCAGATTGAATTGATCACAAAGCGAAATAAGTTGTACATTCCTTATAAACTCCGGAGCTAAGTTATCGCTAATATGATCCATCAGATAATCAAGATCATTAGTCAGAAATTCGGATTCTTTTTTCCCAGACACGGCCTCCGGAAACGACTTCGCCAATAATACCATCCTGATAGCTAGGATCCAACCCTCAGTTCGCTCAAAAAGTTCTTTAATCTCCTCCTGCTTGACGCTGATAATATGTTGCACCGTCAGGAGTTCAGTAATTTCATTTTCGTCAAACCTGAGGTCTTGCATCTTGAGCTCCAGCATCTTTTGATATAGCCGTAACTCATTCAACTGAAATGGCGGATTCCAACGGGTAATGATTACAAACTGAAAGTTGCTGATATTTTCAGTGATTATGGTTTCGATCAGCTGGTGAATCTCCGGATTCTTGATCAACTGGTAATCATCCAGAATCAACCGGGTTGGTTCTTTTAACTTATTAATTCTATTGATAATTAAGTCTATTATTGTTTCCCAAGATAGAAAATGGTATTCCTGATCCAGTTTTTTTAATTTTGGCGATTCAACTGAACTGCATCTCTCAAGCGCCTCAGCGAAATAGGTTAGGAACAAAGATGAATTACTCATGCCTTCATCCAGAGATAGCCAAGAATAATTGTCTTTCTGCTCCTCAAGCCATTGACTTACAAGAATACTCTTACCATAACCAGCAGGGGTTGATATTAGTATAAGAGGTAAATGTTTGCTTTTTTCTAGTTTTTCAATAAGATGCGGTCTCTGCAAAAGCTCAATTGAGAGTTTTGGTCTATTTAGTTTAGTGCTACGCATCAGATCATGAGGTGAGTATGGAATAAATTATAATTTTATTTCAATATTACTAAAAATAGTAAACAAAATGGTTAAAATTTATTGACGGATTTAAATTATTCATTCGACTTGCCCTCTAATAATATATCAATGATAAAGTTAGTCTCACTTTCAAAATACGATCTGATAATTGCTCAGAATATTTGCCTTCAAAATTCCTTTGGTTTAAAAGCATTTTACTAATAAATAATTTTAAATCTGGATTCTCTCTAGGATAGGTACCCTGCTCTACAGCCAAGAGTTTAAAATATATTTGATTTAATTGCTTACAATCTGGTTCCACAATTTACCTCTAATATGGGACCCACAACTTTATCAAAGAAGTTAAAAAAGTCACACCCCAACTCTTCCTAAAGGCAAGCGTTAAAGGCTGAATCCAAAACTTCATCTTATTTTAAAGTCAATCCCAGCGCCCAAATATTAGTGTGGATTTATTAGTTTTTTCTTGCGTGATTTATGTCCTTGTGGGTTGAGCCTGGTGAGAATACACAATATTATCATTGAATACTGTATCTTGCATCACAGATATTGAAAATAATACTTTTATGATTATCATTAACAAAGACAGAAATCTCACCAAGGAGAATGTAGAGTTGCTAAATAATACTCTTCATGGCTCATTAAAAAGCAATGTTTTCCATATGCTCAATGGGACAGATAACAAACTTCAAATAATTGATAATTTCTCTGAAACAAGAAAGGATCTTCCTAAGGGAATTGTTGTTGAAGTATATACAAAAGATGATCAGTTGATATTTCAGAGTGTGCAAGGGAGTGTTGATGCTTGAATATTGGGGCTGGTCACTTACTTCGCCACCTTCATTTTTGAGCGTACCCATATTTACCTTCTATAAAATCCTCTCTTATAGGGCTAAAAACATCTATTAACACCCCCTCTTCAAGACAAACTGCCCCATGCTCAACTTCCGGAGGAATGTAAAAACCGTCATTTACTTTAAGTACTCTAGGATCGTCCCCAACAGTAATCTCAAATTTACCGCTCACAACAAAGGTGGTTTGGCTATGTGGGTGTTTATGTCTTGCACCAATTCCCCCTTTCTTAAAATGGACATACACCATCATTATTTTATTATCAAAACCCATTATCTTTCTTTTCATACCAGGTGCAACCACTTCCCAGTCAATTTTATCGAATTCATTGAATACTTTGCTTTGAAATTTCATATTGATTCTCCATAATAATTGCAGTATAAATACTATTAAATTATTTAATTCCCGATTTAATTAATTTACTTTTTAGAATTTATTGTAGACAATTTTTTGCAAATATCATTAGGCAGATGAGAACATTGATATGAATAGAGAAAATTAGATTTTCCTACTATATAAAATATTTACCGCCATTTATTTCGATACTTTCACCAGTAATGAATGAAGAATTATCAGATGCTAGATAAACGACTAAATCAGCAATCTCATTCGCTTCTCCTTCTCTCCTTAAAGGTGTTTCTGAGGCTACTTTTTCACGAACCTCTGGTTTTGTAAATGTATCGTGAAAGGTGGTGTTTATCAAACCTGGGGAGACACAATTAACTCGTATTTTTTTTGGCCCAAGTTCTTTTGCCAAACCTCGAGCATAAGTTAGCACAGCTCCTTTTGAAGCAGCATATGCAGTGGCACCCATTCCACCACCATCTCTTGCAGCTTGTGATGAAAAATTGATTATCGTACCACCCTCCGGCATATATGGTAATACAGCTTGTGTTACTAAAAATACTGAACTTAAGTTAAGTGTTAAAACATAATTCCAGAAGTCCAAATCCATATCTTTCATTTTTTTTCTTGCTACTAAGCCTCCGGCAACATTAACTAAAGCATGGATATGTTTTCCAAAAGATTCATGACACTTTGTAACCAAATTATTAATATCATCTTGTTTAGTCATATCCCCTTTGACAATAATCGCTTTTCCACCTTTATCTTCAATAATTTTTAATGTCTCTTTGGCAGTTTCTTGACTGTTAAAATAATTAATGCAAACAGATGCTCCTTCATTTGCTAGTTTTATTGATGTTTGCTGACCGATGTCTCGGGCACCACCAGTTACAATTACTACTTTACCTTCCAATTTTCTCAATGACAAATTTTCCAAATAAAATTATTTTTTAATAATGCTTTGTTATTGGATCAGTATAAGATTCTGGAATTGTTAATTGTCTATTTTGTACTTTACAATGCAATAGTGATTTATAAAATCTATTCTTATTAATTATCTCTCAACCCTTCCTGAGCCCCCGCTCTGCAATATTTTTTCAACTTCTTCAATTGAGACTAAATTGAAATCCCCCGATATGGTTTGTTTAAGACAAGAAGCAGCGACGGCAAAATTGAGAGCTTCTTTTGTATTCGCCTTATTTAATAATCCATAAATTAAGCCTCCGGCAAATGAATCACCACCACCAACTCTATCTACTATTTGAATATCATATTGTTTTGAACGATAAGGTTTAACACAGTCATTTTCATCATGTAGCAAAGCACTCCATCCATTTCTAGAGGCAGAATAACTCTCACGAAGAGTAATTGCAACTGTTTCAAAATTATATTTAGATTTTAAAGTTTTAGCTAAGTTGAAATAACCTTGCTCATTCAATTCTGCCTCTTCAATATTCGTTTGGTCAGCCTTCATTCCAAGACTTTTCTCTGCATCTTCCTCATTAGCTATACAGACATCCACATATTGCATAAGTGGATTCATAACTGTTTGTGCTTCTTTCTCCGACCACATTTTCTTTCTGAAATTGAGATCACAACTAATTTTCAATCCATGTTTCTTTGCCGAAACACAAGCGTCTCTCACTGCTTGTTGAGCATTTTCTCCCAGTGCTGGAGTAATTCCTGTCCAATGAAACCAATTTTTTCCTTCAAATATTGCATCCCAATCAAATTCACTTGAAGCTGCCTGGCTAATCGCTGAATTAGCTCGATCATAAATTACTTTTGAGGCTCTTTGACTCGCTCCAGTTTCAAGAAAGTAAATCCCAATTCTATCTCCACCTCTTAATATAAGATCAGTATTAACACCGTAATTCCGTAGTGAATTTACAGCACTTTGACCAATCTCATGTTTAGGAAGTTTTGAAACGAAGTATGAGTTCAAACCATAATTTGCTAATGATACTGCCACATTTGCTTCTCCACCACCATATACAAGATCAAAAGTATTACTCTGAATAAATCTCTCAAAACCTGGCGTCGATAATCTTAGCATAATTTCACCAAATGTAACCACTTTAGGTGTATTCATAGTTTTCACTCCTTACTTTCAAAATATTTATTAATTGTGTTCATCAATTCAACTGCATTATTTCTTAATTGCTCAAAATTATTTGATTCGATTGCTTTATTATCTACCAATGCACCACCCACTCCAACTGCGCAAGCTCCTACTCTAAACCATTGGTCTGCATTGGACAAAGTAACTCCACCAGTGGGCATAATCTTTAAATCAGGCATCGGTGCTATTATAGCTTTAAAATATTCCATACCTACAATATTTGCAGGAAATACTTTTACAACATCAGCCCCAGATTCTGTCGCGGAATAAATTTCAGTAGGAGAATATGCTCCAACAAAGATTGGACAGTTGCGCTCATGACTCAAGTCAATCAACTCTGGCTTAAATATCGGTGTAACAACATATGTTGCTCCAGCATCTACTGATTCATTCAGCATTTGGGAGTTTAATACTGAACCAACACCAATTTCAGCAATGCTTGAAAATTCGTTTGATACTTCTCTAATGACATTGAATGGATCTTCAGAGGTCAGAGTAATTTCAATATTCTTAACTCCACCTTTTATAAGTGCATCAACAACCGGCAATGCTTTTTTCGATTCTTTTAGTCTTATAACAGCAAACGCTTTATTGGCTAGTAAAATTTTAATATTTTCAGTGATATTAGTTTTCATAATTTCATTAATTTATGTTTTACAATTACATCTAGTACTAGTTGGTCGGGATTAAAATATACTATTTCAAAATCCTTATCAACACAATTTGTCAAATCTTTAAAAGATAATAAATACCTTTAATTGTATAAAATCACTCATGCTAATCTCAAAAACAAGACGTTAGTTTAATTCATTGTGCATATTTCTATTCCTTCCCAATTTGAAGGTTTGCTTATATATGTCTCAAGATAATTTAATACATCAATGATGTATGTCGTTAAAGTATTATGGACAAATGGCCTAATAATTTGATAGACATTATTGATCATTCTTTAATGATTAAAAATAATTAAGTAATTGTTAAATTGCGTTTTTTCTTTGTTCTAAATTCCTCCATTTTACAATATTTATATAAGAGTATATGATGTCAGCACAATGTAGCTCAAAGTCCTTTATTCATAAGGTTTTCAAGCTTTTACGATTTTAAAGTAAGTAACGGATAATTTTTAATTAATGGTAATTATTTAACTAAAAGACGGAAAACAGTTATCAATTTAGTTATAAAATTTGAGTGGTAATTTTTAAATTATATTGATAATCTTGCTCTTAGACCACAAAAAATAATTGATGAAGCATTTGGATTTTTAGCTGGGTTAACTTGTGATTGTTTAATCGTTTATGGCGAAGTTTATATATTAACTTTTGACAGCTGACAATTAAATGAAACCTTATGTAATATTTTTCATCTTATGTCTAAAACCTTGGAGAAATAATGAAAAATTTGTTGTTAACAATCTTTATGGTAGTATCATTAACAGCTATTACCTTTGGTCAATTTGATACGCAAAAAGTTGTGTTAGAGAATGTGAGTAAATTGACTTTTACGGAAACCGTTAATTTTATAACTAAGAATGCTGAAGAAAAAGGTTGGAAAGTCCCTGTTGTTCACGATTTACAGAAATCAGTTTCAAATGCTGGTTATGAGGTCAACCCTGTACATGTTATTGAAATTTGTAATCCACATTTTGCATCCCAAATTTTATCTAATGATAAAACACGAATTATTACGCCGATGATGCCATTAAGAATTTCAATTTATGAAAAAGAAGATGGGACCGTAATAATTGCAAGATTAAATCCCGAAATGGTTGCCAAAATGTTTGGGAATATTGCCGATGATACATTGCTCGAAGCTTGTGCTGGTTCAGAAGAAATTGTAAAAGAAATTATTATTATTGAGTAAATTTATAGAGTGACTTGACCTGCTCCATAATGTGTACCAGTGTTAATGTTATACTCATACCCTAAGCACTGGCTACTTGAGGAGGGTAAGGTACTTGCCTCAGGTACCGGAGATGCAAAATATAATGAGCTATGATGTCTGTAACTAATAAATAACGTTTTTTTTGCCTCCAAGTCTTCCATTTTATGTTGTTCATATCTGTGAATATGATGCCACGAACGCAGATGCTTTAAGCCTTGCATCTATAAGGGTTCCAAGCTTTTTCGTACTAGAATTATTAGAGTAGTTATTAAAGATATATAGACTATTTATATTTGGATTAACCAAAATTTTAATCGCGACAGCACCGCCTACCTTAGAATATGTTTTACCGGAAATATTATCCCATAAAAAATCCTTTTCGGTGGGAAATCCCAAAAGCCTTATTACATATTGAACAAAAATAAATGTATCTTTTCCCGAAAGTACCAATTAGTTCTCTATACCAAACTTCACAAATTGGTTTTGAACAATGTGGACAAATTGGAGTAACATCCAATTTTTGTTTTGCTTCTATCATCTTGAGATCCTCTTTTGTTATTTGTGATTAGTCTAACCATAACGTAATACTTGTTAATAGTTAGATTCACTTTCAAGAATTATTTCATCATAGCAGGTCGTAAAAAATAACTTAAACCATAAAGAAATTTAATTTTTCACAATTGTAAATAATTCAATATTTTCCTTTTTTCCTCTCAATTCATTTTTACCAAATGATTTTATGTGAAAATCAGATTCAGGATTTAGTCTTTTTACCAAATCACCTGAAACAAGTAAATCAACTTTATAATCATTGCAAAGTCCTTGAATCCGAGCTGTAGAATTGAGGACATCACCTGTAAAGATAATTTCCTTCTTAAGGGCGCCAATTTCCCCCGTTGTTACTTGCCCGAAATGAAAGCCAGCTTTGAAATTAGGAAATATCCCAAATTCAGTAAGATACCATTTTTCCCTTTTCCTAAGATCCTCCTTCATTGCAAAATAGCATTTAATACAATTATTGTTAAATATTCCTTCATTAAATTTCCATGAAACAACTATTTCATCTCCAACGTATTGATATATTTCACCGGAGTATTCAATAATAGCTTCTGATAGATCATTGTAGTATACTTTTAACAATTCAAAATACTTTATATGACCAAGTTTTTCTGCAATTGTTGTTGAAGATTTCATATCCGTAAACATAAATATTCTTTTTTCTACTGTGGGTGAATGATATTTTCCTGTAAAAAAGTTTATTAATATTCTATGTCCTATATTTTCGCTTATTTCAAAATAAAAAATAGATAATGCTAATGAGACAGTTGATTGTAAATCGGTACTGAAGTGTGTAAAACTGGTTAGGTATTGGAATAGTTTATCCCATACTTTGCTATCAGAAATAGTTGTGTTAAGTTCTAAGCTGGCTACAATTGGAAATGTGATAATTGTAACCACGAACAGTATGAATGAGTATATAATAATTTTATAAAATATCTTTTTAGAGAAACTTAGTTTTGCAAAAGCTTTATTTATAAAAAACACTTCAATTACACCAACCAATAAGCCAAGACAAGTTATGATCGTCATTCCAAAAACAAAAATTTCAAAACTAATTTCGATTGCTGTTGAAGGAGTATCAGAATCTCCAATTGCTGCTTTCTCAACAATAAAAAATACTAGTGCAGTAAAAAACCAGATTATTCCAAAAGGAATAATTCGAGAGATATTTCTTTTTGCCTTTGGAGATAACATGTTTATATGTCCTTATTCATAGCCCTGTCTATACAATTAACAACCGGGATTGTTTATATTTGAAATCATAAAATAAATTGTTGACTATTTCTACGAGGATTACTAAAGGAACTGGGCAAAATAGCATGTACTATAAAAAAAGTTTATCTATATTATCCATGAACCTTTCATCACTAACACCAGTTCTATTAAACATAATAACGCTAGCCATTTCCCTATCAAGATATAATCTTATTTTGCAGTAGTATCCTCCACCACCTCCCGCATGTGCATAATAAGTATCTTCAAGGAGGGTTCCTCTATACCAACCCAAAGTTTGATCGATGAACTCTTTATTATTAGTTTTTTGAATTTCAAATAATTTTAGTTTTTCATGGTTTGAGATTAACATTTTGCTTTTAAGCATGGCTTGAAGATAACTAGCAAAACCTCTAGCATTTCCTATCAATCCACCAAAAGGATAACCGTTCATATAATAAAAATTAAACTGCGTCCAACCGTCATACGAATCTTGCATAAACTTGCCTTTGTCAAACACAAAATTTAATCCAAAATTGAGCAAACTCCATTTCCAAATATATCCATGAGCGTGCTGCAGAGTATCTGGTATTTCAAAATCTAATTGTTCATCTTTTGATAAATTCAGTTTTTGTATAATATTTCTTTGGATATAAGTTCTATAATCTTCACCTGATACTTTTGCTATTATTTCACCAAGTATTAAATAGTCGATATTTGAGTAAGAATGCTTTTCACCAGGATCATTATCAAGTTCATCATTTTCGCTCAGTACATTTTCCACGAACTGTTTGTAATCAAAGCTCTCATGTTCAGTTATGAGATGAGCCCATTTTGATGGGAGTGGATTAGGTAATCCACTGGTATGATTTAACACTTGACGTATTGTAAAATTAGTTTTGTATGGTAGATAATCTAAATAGTCTTGTACATTGTCATCAATATTAAGTTTATTGTTTTCTTCTAGATGAAGAATAGCTAATGCCGTAAAAGTTTTAGTTACAGAAAAAGTATTGAATGTGGTGGTTGGTGTTAGTTTTGTTTTGCTTTCTAAATTTGATAATCCACCATTAAATTCAAATATATTGGAATCAGCATTCACAAAAATATACTGAAGGCCTGGGGTATCTGATTCTGTTATCATCTCCTTTAATGTTTGATTCGCCTTTTCTCGTGTGGACATCTCTAGCTCCACATAATTGTTTGAACATGATTGTATGATTAAAAAGAAGCTTAAGATGATAAATTTAATAGCTTTCATATTTAGAGCATTAGAATGCATACCCGATTGAGATCTCCCCATAGAACGGGCCTATGAAAGTATATTCATCAATAAATTTATCAAGTGTTGATTCAATTGATGAGCTGGTAGGTTCGGTCTCCTTTATTAGTGAAGAAATTCCATAACCAAATGCACAATTCACATTAATGCCGCTGTACCACACCCATCTTTTCCCAGCATTCAAACCAAGAGTATATTCATGCAAAGTAAAATCAAATTTGTTAGAGCCATCTGTAGCGTCGCCTTTATAGTTTTTATATCTTGCATAGGAGCCAACATAAAATGATTCCATAGCTCCAGAAAAATGCCAGCGATAATTTAGCGTAAAACCAAGACCATTAGCCTCCATTGTGTCATCCGATGAAGTTTCAGAAACCATTTCATAGTCAAATCGAGCAACTACCCCGTGCGTTTTTGCTATTAGATATTCATAGTTAGCTGAATATATCCCAAAGATGATACCACCCGGGCACATGTTAATTGATTGATTAAAGGTCTTCTGGATTGAAGTTGAATCATCAACTGCTTTCTCTTTTGATTGAGCCACGATGGAATCTATAGAAGTTACAATAAAAATTATTACAGTAATTGATAAAAGCAATGATTCTTTTAGAAAGGAAAAGTTTTTCAGAATTTCATAAAATAAAGATTTTTGTTTATTGATTATATTAGACACGTTTTCCTCCAAGATGGGTTTTGAGTTTTATATTGAATAATATCTAGTTTAGTTTACAGTCTAATACATCTCTTATAATTTTATTTTATAATCATAAATATTTTATAATTATTAAAATATAGAAAAATACTTTAATATTAAATTAAATCATTATTATGATCTACTATTAAAAAATTCATTTACATCCAGTTTGCTATGATCTGACTGTAGTATATTGCTTATTGCCATTACTGGAAACATCTAGAATTAACTTGGATCTGCTTTTGTTTTAGGAAGAATTCATAGATAAAAAATCTGTGAAATGAGATTCGCGTGGAGTAAACTGCCTCCTAATGATATAGCTACTATAAAATTGCGATTTCCATCAAGTTGGATCATCCCATCATGACTATAACTATAATAAAATTTAATACTTTGGTTAGTTTCAATGCATGTACAAAAAAGTAAAAGTTTGTTATGAAACTGTAAATTGTCTGCCTAAATTTTATTCACCCTTTTATTAGCAACAATTATTTAATATTATTCGGATTCTTGTAATAATAAAAATAACCATCTTCTGCCCCAATTAGTAAATCTAGTATTCCATCTTTATCCCAATCAACCGTTGTAGGACTAGTAGTATGCCCCGCAAGAATTTGCTCACTAACCATTCCCTCATCTTTAAAAATGACCTTTTCGTCACCAGAACTTACATTTTTATAGAAACTTACATTTTTGCTATTTATTAATAAGATCTAACTTTCCATCTTGATCCCAATCAGCTATTGTAATCTTTCTTCTACCGCTACGACCTGCACTTTTGGGATTAAGCTGCAGAAGCTCATTATTTTCATTGTAAAATATCCGTTTCCCTGGTAATAATTTTAACTTCTCATTATCTGATATTCTTTGAAAGAAAGCTAAGTATCCTTCATGATCAAGCATAATTAGGTCATTTAATCCATCTTGATTCCAATCATAAACCAAAGGTGTAGTCCTCCATTGGGTAACTAAATGATTTCCTACAGGATTCCACCAAAGCCAATGAGGTTTTGGGTTTTGACCATTCCATTCAACTTCGATTGGTTGAGCTTCTGCCAATATTGGATTGTTTTTGGTTCCAACATTTTTGTACCATAATATTTTTCCCCAAATTGAGTTAATAATGATATCATGGAGACCATCATCATCCCAGTCAGCAACACTAAGAGTTGTATACCCCCACTTTGCTTCACAAGGTCCTTGTATTGAGCCATTATAACCAGCTTGGATTCTAATAATTTTATCATCAGCCTTTAGATAAATCGGTTCTGCCCATTTGGGTGGATTTCCACCATCAAGATTTTCTATAAAACCTATGTATCCTGCAGTATTGCCACAAATTAAATCGTCATCTCCATCGTTATCCCAGTCCACACCGTAAGGAGTAACTAGAGCACCAAACTTTATGTCATCTGCTTGTTGTCTAAAATATTTAGGAAGTTCAAATTGTGGGATATTACTAACTATTTTACCACTATTTTCAATGAACACAACTCTTCCATCTTCTTCCCCAACAATTAGATCCTCATCTCCATCATTATCCCAATCAAATGAAACTGGTACAATCATTTGCAAATCCATGGTGATAGGCTGATCTCCGTAAAATAAGAATTTACCAGATGCATATTTAGGGATTTTACGAGTGCCAACATTTTCAAAATATGTTAATTTATCTAAGAATTCACCGCAGACGATATCGAGGTCACCATCTTTATCAAAATCAGCAAAATTTGCAGATGGCATTCCATATACATCAATAGGTGAACCTCCAGCTTCAATTAATTTTGGCTCTTCGTATTCTGGTTCTTCAGTTGATCCATTATTTTTTAACAAATATATATAACCATGTAATGGACCTTGTTTCCAATGTCCATCCTGATCAAATGCATCATCCCAACCATATTCAGTCCAATCACCAACACTTACAATCAAATCCAATGCATCATCCCCATTGTAGTCACAATATTTCCATTGGTTTGCTCTGATCTTATTTCTTTCTATGTGAATATTTTCTTTACAATATATATCAACAATCTTATCTTCTGAAAAATCTATTATTTCCTTTCCAGGGATTAATATCCTCGTATCCTTTCCAATATAGGATGGTTGAATATTTCGATGTGCTTTTGATATTTTTATCCCTGGTTTAAAATTTGGTAGTTTAACATTACCATCAATATTCTCAAAGAAATATATACCGTTGTAGGGTTTGTCAGGGCAATTGACTAATAAATCATTGTCACCGTCATTATCATAATCCATAGGAATGGGCCAAGCCCAGAGTCCAACTCCTAAATCGACAACTAAGTTTTGGTTGTTATATTTTATTCTATTAAGCTCTGGAATATTTGTTTGAGCAACTAGAATTGTAACGAGAAATAAATGGATTATAGAGTAAAACAAAATCTGAATTGGAGAAGTTTTAAATTCATATAGTTTAATTAACATTTACAAACCTCCAAGCTAATTAAGAATCTGAAATTAATAATGACATAAAATCAATTTGATGTTGCTAGGCAATCGTTTGTATTGCTTGATAAAAAATACTGAAAAGTAAAGTGTAAACAAAGAATTAATTGGGATTATCTGGCTTTCTGTAAGCAGTTATCTTGCTTTAGACGTTAATAATTGGAAGAGTGGAAGAAGAATGATAACTTCTTTTTACATGGCTTAATTTCTCTGGTACCCCCTTTAGAAAATTACTAGGATAATTCTCACTTACAAATTGTTGTAAGTTGCTTATTATCATAGACTACCTAAGTTATCAATAAATTCAAATTATCTTTCTGAATTATCAAGAATATTATATTTAGCTTTACGTCCATTCCATCTTTCACGAGCATACTGCTGCATATCTTTTACTCTATCTCGCTCATCTACGATTTGTAAACCTAATATTGCTTCAATTATATCTTCCATTGTTATGATTCCATCTATTCCACCATACTCATCAACAATAAGGGCTATGTGTTCTTTCTTATCAAGTAAAACTTCCCAAACATTTAAAAGTGTTTGGAATTTATGAATGACAACAATTTCTCTATAAATATCTCGAAGTATTAAATTATTTTTTTCCTCGGCAAGTTTTTCAAATACCGTTTGACGAAAAACATACCCTGTAATATTTTCTTTATTTTCTGAATAGATAGGAATGCGTGAATAATGAAGAAACTCCTTCTTTATAAGAAATTCTTCTAAAGACATGTTCTCATTTGCTACGGTAACAACTACTCTAGGTGTCATTACTTCTGAAACTTTAACAGCTCTAAGCCGAATTATATTTTGAATAATTTTATTTTCTTTTTCCTCTAAGATACCTTCTTCTGTTCCAATATTAGCTATCGCTGATATTTCTTCTCTACTTGTTGAAAGTTCATTTATATTCTTGGAAAATAGCTTTGTTATGAAACCAGTCATTATCACTAAAGGATATGTAATAATTATCATAATATTTATAATAATTCCTGAAACCATTGCAAATTCTCTCCAATACCGTGCACCTAAGGTTTTAGGAATTATTTCAGAAAATATTAGTATTAGAAGAGTAAGAATTGCGGAAATAATACCAAAGTATAATTCTCCAAACATTTTAGTCGCTTGTGCTCCAACCCCAGCAGCACCAATAGTATGTGCAATAGTATTTAAGGAAAGTATTGCTGATAATGGCCGTTCTATATTCGTCTTCAATCTAATAAAAATTTTTGCTGATTTATGGCCATTTTCTTTTTTTACATTTAGGAAAGAAATAGGTGTTGAAAGTAAAACAGATTCCATTACTGAGCACAGGAATGAAACAAATAAAGCAAGAAATAAATAAAATAATAGAAGAATCATTTTTGTTCTTAGAATTAGTTAAAGATAATTAACTGAAATTTTTATAACATTCAATATGCTGTTCAACATTTAATATATGAATATTTATCTGACTTAATAGCACTTTTCTGTCAAGTTACAAGAAAGCTGAAGCGGGCTATAACACTTGTATCTACTACTGTCTTGGCTATTCTTATACATTGTAGTATGCCATTTTAAATATTATACTGACCTATTATGAAAAGGTGAAACAGTTAATTCACCTAAGCTACAAGAAAAAAAACGCTGAATTCCCAACTGACATTCTAAGATTGATTTCAACTACGGTGTTTGTTTCGGTTGCTTATCTAACTTATCCTTTGCCTTTTGGACCTGTTTACTTTTTTTCTGCTTCTGACTTTTGTCCTTATCCTTCTTGCCGCCTTTATCTCCCATAGAATGGATCCTTTTTGTTATTAATCAGTTACTTTGTAAACCATACTTTATAATACATAAAATTCATGAAAACTCTATATTTATTTTCTATACCTTGTTCTGTTCCGAATTGATGCCCTATTGTTTTGGTTAGTCTCAATATTAAATTACCTCTAGCAACGTATCCATGAAGTTCTTTATTTATAAGAGTTACAAGCTTTTTAGTTTTAAAAAGAATTTTCTGCTTTAAGTAATACTTGAACTTATTCTAGACTAAAAAGCTCGGATTAGTTATCAACTATTGAGAAGTATTTTAGTTTCTTATTAAATGATATTTAAAACCGTTCAATCGCATTTGCGGAGTTTATTATAACCTTCTTTCTCACTCTAATAATGTTTCGATTGCAAGTGTACATCTAATTGAGGGAATGGTATTCTAATATGATTTTCAACAAATTTTTGATTAATAGTTTTTCTAATCTCACTTTTAATTTTTTCAATCCGGAAAATATTTGTACTGTAAAACATAACTTGAAAGTCTAAAGATGAATTTCCGAAATCTACAAATCGGGCTTCTATTAGGGTTTTATCATGTATTTCTGGATGTTCTAATGCACTTTCTTGCAATACCTTTATGACCAAATCAACATCACTTCCATACGCCACTCCAACATTAATTCTAAATCGTGTTTTTTGAGATTGGTGACTCCAATTAATTACCTTATTTGTTGTAATTAGAGAATTCGGAATAATAATAATTATATCATCTCTATTTAATCCTTTGGATGTTCGCAATCCAATACTCTTTATCATTACAACATCCTTATCAATCTCTAGTACATCACCAACTTTTGTAGTCCCTTCAATTAGTAGAATTATTCCTGAAATGATGTCATTAAAAGTTTGCTGCAATCCAAGACCTATTCCAACAAGAAGCGCGGCAGATCCTGCAATTAATACAGTAACTTTTATCCCTATTGTCTCAAAAATAAGTGCAATCGAAATAACCCAAATTGTATATCTTATTATCTGAAATAATGCATAGGAACTTCCATGACTAACCTTTGAAAATCTTTTATTCTCTATTCCCTTTTTAACAAACCATAAGACTAATTTTGTAAATAAAATGATTAATGCAATAGAAGCAATTGTATAAACTTGCAAACTATAGTCTTCAACATTAAGGATCTTAAATTCTAAAATACTTTTAATAATCTCCATATTACTTCATCCTCGATAATGAAATCAAATTGCGTTGTGATAACCAAATATTCCTAGTTTACATAATTTTTTGAAAATATGAAAACTTTACCCAATACGAATATGGATCTTTTGCATAGAAATTAGAACCCATAATTTAGCTTATATTCAATATGTTACACAATCATAATTCAAATCAATATATTTTATAATTATAAATTTTTTATATTTGATAAATAAAATCAAATATTTAACGTTCCATATAAATAGACTTTTATACAATATGTTTCTTTCATCACTTATGGAAACTATAGAAAACTTCAATTTGGCAGATTGAATAAGAACCAAATATATAAAATCCTTTTTCTAGTTGCATTTTGGATGTTTGCAGCTGTCTTTTCAGTTCTGCACGAAGGATCGATTCTTGAACTCTACTCGATATCAACGTCAAATCTTGCCAGACCTTACGATTTTGTTCTAAGTCTAATTGTAGCTTTATCGGTATCATTGATCGGAGCATTGATAATTGGATCCTTCGAAGTTCTATATTTTAATAGAATTCTGCGAAAAAGACCCTTTGGTACTTCTTTATTGGTAAAAACCACATTTTACATCCTTAACATTTTCATATTGACTTCTATCTATATAATAATCAGGTCCAGTCAAAATTTTGATGTATCAATATTGCATCTTAAGGTTTTTCAAAACTACCTAGAATATTTGTTCAGTTCCAGATTTTTAATGGTAATGATCTATTGGTACATTGCTGTAATATTTGCTCTCTTTATACTTCAACTTAGCGAAAAATTAGGTCAAGGTGTTTTAGTAAATCTCCTTATTGGGAGGTATTATCATCCTACTACAGAATTTAAAATTTTCTTGTTTCTGGATCTTACATCCTCTACGTCAATCGCGGAGAAACTTACTCCAAATAAGTATAGTGAATTTCTTAAGGATTTCTTTTTTGACTTAGATGATGTAATTTATCAAACCAAAGGATCTGTATATCAATATGTTGGTGATGAAATTGTGATAATCTGGGATAAATCAAATGGTATTAACAGTAATAATTGTATCAAATTTTTCTTCTTGGCAGAAAAGAAGATCTCTTCTGTAAAAGATCATTATCTCACAAAATATGGAATTGTCCCAACATTTAAAGTTGGTCTGCACTGCGGCAATGTAGTAATTACAGAGGTTGGAGGAAGGAAAAGAGAAATTGCATATCATGGGGATACGATTAATACAACTGCCCGCATATGTTCAAAATGTCATGATTTCAATTCAAGAATTCTGTTTTCAGCAGAACTTTTAAGTATCTTAGATAATCTAGATCAAGAATTTGCAATAGAATCAGTTGGTATACATAGTTTACACGGCAAGAAAAACATAGTAGGTTTGTTTAAAGTAGATGAAAAAATCAAATAGATAATTATTCAGAGTTATCTGCTTACCATTGTGCTTACACAATGATAATGTAAGTCTTACCCTGCAAAATAATTTAAATAAGATAGGTCATTTAAGTATTTAAACTGCATAAGCTTGTTTAACTATATTTTTCTTTTATAGGATTAAAGATTAGGCCATATTGTTTCTCTGCAGTACTTGTTGAACAGTTTAAAAATTGAAAGTAAGTAGGTCTAACTTCTTCTCTTTGCTTTTTTAACTTTATCTGCAGCTAATTTACCAGTGAGAATGGACATGGGTACACCAGCGGGACTAAATACCCACTGACCAGCTTGATAGATTGAGGGAATTGGCGTAAGTGTAGAGCGATCGGAGAATTGCATTTTATGTACTACTGGTATAGGTTTTTCAAACGACCATCCCGTAATTGCACCTTCAGAACTTCCTACCCGATTTTTTATGCTTAAAGGATTAAAGGAGAATTTCGAAATAACTTTTTCCTTTAGCATTGGATAAATTGATTCTGTAAGGACATCGATCATTCGATTCTCCATTTCAGTTTTAAATTCTTCATACCATCCATTTTCCTTTATTCTGTCGAATAAATCGTATTCAGCAAGAAAACTTACAATCACTCCTGTCTTTCCACGTGGCACTAGAGTAGGATCTTTTAATCCGGGAATTGAAATTTCGTAAGTATTAAGTTTAGTAAACCTATCTAACCAATCCATTAACTGTTCTTTCTTGACATAACTCCAATTATCGAGCATATTTTTTAACTCTTCCCAATGGGTTTCTCCAAGTCCAATTTTTGATGGTGTATAAAAGAAGTGGCCGTTGGCGATTTTTCTAAAACTTTCGAGAGGTTCATCAACTTGCAAGTATAAACTAAAAACCGAATCTCCACCACGGCTTTCCATCACTTGAGATTTCTGATTAGTAAAATCATTTTTGATTTTGGGCGGTAAACCGACTGTATTTGTTATGCTGTAAAATGTTTTTAAATCTGCTGCCCAAATAAGACTTTCATAGTTATATACTTCTCCCCTCTCATCATGCAAAATGCATTTTTCGGCATCTACTTTAACAACATTGGTTTCTGTAACTATTTCCCCACCCCATTCTTTTATCTTATTCTCAAGGGCTGTTGCAAGTTTACCAACACCACCCAAAGGATAAAAATAATCTAGATATAATGAAAAATAACTAAGGGCAAAAAAAGTAGGCGTATTCTTGAAGAAGTGTTGTGAAATAACATCAATGAGTGATTGATTTGTTATAATATTTTTCAAGTATGGCTCAATGGGCATGTTCATTCTATTAATTTTTCCGACAGTAAAAATGAACTTTGGTAACCATGGTAGGAGCTGTCCAAAGATGTATTTTTTATCACGTTTTAAATCTTTAAACGCCGGATTTTCAATTCCATACAAAACCTCCATATGCTTCATTATTTTCCGAATTACTTTTAAGACATTATTAATTTCTGCTTCATTTTCTGGAAATAATCTTATGAGAAGGTTTTTATATTCTTCTAAGCTGTTTATGTCTTCAATGTTAAGTATTTCGTCTTCAACTCCAACAGAGACGGGACTTTTCACAACTTCAAGTTTAATTCCTAGATCTTCAAGCATAGGAAAAATTATACCTGCGTTTTCCAATGCTCTTACTCCTGCTTCAAATTGAAATCCATCACGGTTGAATGTGTTGACTAATCCCCCCAATTCTTCATTTTTTTCAATGAGTAATACTCTCTGTTTTTCACGTGTAAGATAAGCAGCTGAAGTTAATCCAGCTATACCTCCTCCAACAATTATTGTATCATATATTTTTTCAAGCATATTTTTGGATTCTTAAATTAATATTTAAATTATTTTTCAGATTTTAAACCAAGTAAACCACTTAGTTCTAGGCTTTTATCCCAAAGTTCGTAAGCTACTTCTTTGTCAAGTGCCGGAGGAGCAGGTAATTCTTCAGTAGTCAAATTAAAATATTTTCCACTCACTCCTTCTATGTCTTGCGAAACACCAAGATAATACAATGCTTCTGCTGAAATATCTGGTGATTTCAAGGTCTTGTCAAAAAATTTCTTTTTAAACCAACGGTAGATAGGACCGTTTTCCTGGCCTGTTTCAGTTTTAACAGCCCCCGGATGAATAGAATTTATTGAAACCGATGTATTCTTAAAATGTTCATTGAATACTAGCATAGATAAAAGTTGCGATGTCTTAGCGGAACCGTAACTTTTTAAACCAGAATAACGACGTTTTTCCCAATTTAGATCATCAAGTTTTAATCCCCAAGCGGCAAAGCGATGACCCTCAGAACTTACCAAAATAATTCTAGCTCTTTCCTGAGATTTTAGCTTATCCATTAAAATGTAATTTAAGATGAAGGAAGAGAGATAATGAACCACTAAAACCTTTTCAAGTCCATCGACAGTCAATTCTTTTTTTGTCAAATAAACTCCCGCATTGTGTATCAATACTTCGATCGGGTAATTAAGTTTTAATAGTTCGCCAGCTACTCTATGAATATCTCTCAGATTGCTCAGATCGGCAATTTTATAATCACATTTTACACCAAATTCACTTTCAATTTCCCTGCACAAATCCTCAGATTTCTCTTTATTACGATTTATGGAAAGTATGTTTGCACCATGAGCAGCATATTTTCGTGCTGTAAGATAACCAATACCTGATGTAGCTCCAGTTATAACAACAAGATTATTATTGAAATCTTCGACACATTTTTTAGGATCTAGACGATTATTTCTAATCATTGCAAATATATTAGACCATTGATACTCTCTGAAATATTTCCATATTTTTTTTTTATTCATCATAAATATTTATTCAGTTCTGAATATGCATGACGCCACTTATGACATGCATATTCTACACAGTTATTTTCCAACATCTGAGCGATTAAAAATAAAACCCTAAATTGAGTGTATAAGTCTGATTGCGTAAAGGAGCAGGAGCAGTATCTCCTTCAGAGGTTGGCATCAATAGAGTATTCCAGCCGACAGTTTGTCGATATTCAAAGAATAGATTTTGATTTCCCAAGTTAAAAGTTGTGCCAATAGCATAAATGAAACTATAATCAAATTCGTCTAATCCGTCAGTACTACCCGATTCACTAATAGGTATTTGAACACCCGGCGCTACATCCACAACTCCCTCAACACTGAATTCTCCATTAAGTAACAAAGAAAGCCCGAATCCTGTGCTTCCATATATACCAAAATCTCCCAGCTTTATAAAAGTATAACGAAAGACAATGGGCATTTCGAAATAATTTATTTTATACTCAGTGGAAGTGCTCACTGGAGGTGGAGGATCTGTCATACTTACATTCTGTCCAGAACCTTTCATAGTATATAAAAATTCTTGTTGAACACCAAAAGCATCAGTAATTGGGAAATAAAGGAGTATCCCTCCTGAAAATCCAGGTCGAGCGTCGGAACTGACTTCATAAGATAGGTCTGCTGGTGTAATTCCATACTGCGTGGCGATGCAGTAACCAGCTTTAAAACCAAAGTGAATTCCAGTTTGGCCAATCAGTATGCTATTTATTAAAAAGAATATAAAAAATAAGCCAATTATTGTTTTTTTCATAAGTACAATCCTCCATATTATTATTTAAATTAAGATCCAACTGCGAATAAATTAACCAAACTTTCTTTTCACAAATCTTCTGTAAGCTTTGCCGAATCGTGGAATATTATCAAAAATATCACCCCATAAATCATAGTAGTCTCTCTGCTCAACAATTTTTCCATCCTCATTTAGCGTTAGACGACTAGAGCCGTAAAGAATTGAACTTGGATATTTTTTATAAGTAATTGTCATTTCCCACTCAATAAAAATTGTACGATCCTCTAAAATAGTTTTAATAATATTCATCTTAAGATCTTGTGACCGTTTTGTTAAACGTTCAGTCATAGCTTTGAATTCTGCAAATCCATGTATTTCCTGGATAGAGTCCCTGAAATATATATGATCGTCGTAATAAGGTAGAATGTGTGACCAATCAGGCTTGCCTTCTGTATTATAAGTTTTTGACCACAATTCTTTTATAGTTTCAATATTTAGGGCTTTCTTAGACAATAAGTCTTGATTGATATCATTATTTGTCTGATTCATTTTTTTAATTTAGTAAAATCAAATACAATTAGGAATACACTTGACAATTTTATCTTTTTTTATTTCTGAGTTACTAATAATTATTGCATATGTCTATGTTAGTCAAAATCAAAAGTATTTGTCGATCGTGTTTGCCTAGCAACTACAAAAATCTTTGTTTGATGTCAGTTGTTGGAACCATACAAACATTTTGCTTTCCAAATATTCTATATCTGGTCTTTGCAATTAGGTCATAGATAAAATCTCTAAACGGTATTGGCAAATAAATAAAAACATAAACTATCTTCCAAATGCCTCCTAACTCTCTTAATACTCGAAGCCCTGCGGAAGACTTGAGATAGTATTTGTCTCCAATGATTAATACGAGAGAATCAAAATAATTAGACGTCAAACCTAACTCTTTTAAAAGTGTCTTTCCTTCATCAGATTGTAATGCAGCGAATTTGAATTTTCCCTTTGTATCTCTTTTAATTGTAAATTTGACAATACTGTTGCATAGATTACAAATTCCGTCGAAGAGCAAAATGTATGTTTCGTTATTGTTCATAAGGTTTTGCAAGTACTCTATAATAACTAGATTACCATTTTGGGAACAAGCTGCTCAACCGTTAACCAAAGGTATTACTTTTTCACCAATTAACTCAAATGACTTTAAAAGTTTTTCATGTGGTATACCTACATCCATTTGAAAAGTAAATCTTGAAATCCCTCCAAGAGCCTCACTATGTCGCAATATTTTTTCTGCCACTTCTTCCGGATTTCCAACAACCAAGGCTCCCAATGATCCGTTCTGGGCTTCAAAGCTTGCTCTCGAAACTGGAGGAAATCCGCGCTCTCTTCCTATTTTCGTAAATAATTCTGCATAGCCGTGGTAGTAATCTTCAACAGCTTCTGATATACTATTAGCAACATAACCAAGTGAATGCAATCCCACTTTTAATTTTTCAGGTGCATACCCTGCTTTTTTTCCAGCTTCTCTATACATATCTACTAAAGGCCTGAAACGGTGAGTTTCTCCTCCAATTACAGCGACCATTAGTGGTAAACCTAATTCTCCAGCTCGAACAAAGGATGCGGGAGTTCCACCAACTCCAAGCCATATAGGTAACGGATTTTGATAAGGACGTGGATAGACCGACTGATTATTTAAAGAAGGACGAAATTTGCCGGACCAATTTACAATTTCATTTTCACGAATTTTAAGTAAAAGGTCTAGTTTCTCTGAAAAAAGTGCGTCATAATCTTCCAGATTGAAACCAAACAAAGGGAATGATTCAGTAAAAGAACCACGGCCAACAACAATTTCTGCTCTACCTTTTGAAATTAAATCTAAAGTAGAGAAATTTTGAAATACTCTTACCGGATCAGCAGCACTAAGTACTGTTACAGCGCTTGCTAATCTAATCCGTTTTGTTCGAGATGCAGCTGCGGCAAGAATCATTGCTGGAGCAGAATCCAAAAATTCCTTCCTGTGATGTTCCCCGATTCCAAAAATATCTAAACCAGCTTCATCTGCTAGTTCTATCCTTTCAAGAAGATCTCTCAGTGCTTGTGAATTAGTAATTTTATTCTTTGGTGATGCTGCAAAACTGTCAATTCCTATTTCCATATTTCTTTCAATACTATATTATTAATTTGAACTCTTTTATTCCATATATAATTAATCTGGATTTATTAAACTTAATAAAATTTCTCCAGGTTTTAATTAAACTTCTTTATCATCCATCAGCGGAATCAAATTAGTCTCCGAAATAACAAAAAGAGAAATTATTTCACTTCTATTATTGCCTTTTCATCTCCTCTAAATTGTATTCTGCTGTAATATTAGTAGTTTTTACAACAAATCCTTCTTCAACTTAAAGAATATCTCAAAACCATCTCTTATTTTCAAACCTTATACTGTCCGATAAGCGTTGACGGGAGACAATCTTTGACATACAGCTTTGGGAGGCTTTACAAATTATTAAACAGTATATTATTAGTAAATAATCGAGACTTAAATGCAGAAATATTATCCATTGTTACTTTTATTAATCTCAAATCTAATTTTCGCCAAATCTAATTTCACAACTAGTGATATCGATACAAGAATAACAAACCACACTTATAATCTAGAAATTGATATTGCTGATAGTCTAATTCAAGAAGAAATTAAAAAATATCCAAACTCCCCTAAATATTATTTGCTACAAGTCGGTAATGAATTGATGCGAACAACAGTACTTGTTGAGGCTGCAGCAACTGAGAGGAAACAGATTGTAAAAGACTCTATGAATACTACAACCTTAAATTTTACTCAATCAATTGTTGATAAGTTTGAAGACATTGAGATGACTATAGAAAATAAATTTTATATGGGTGGACTTTATGGTTACTTGGGCAGGTTCTATGGAATGGAAAAATCATGGATGTCTGCTTTTAGCGATGGCAAAAGGGCAAAAAACTTATTAGAAGAGGTGATTGAGGAAGACCCTGAATTTTATGATGCCTACATCTCACTTGGCATGTTCTATTATTATGGTGATAGGATGGGTGGAGTAATGGGTTTTATTGCAAGTATTTTAGGTTTTTCAGGTGATCGTACTAAAGGGATTGAGTATATGAAAATTTCTGCAGAGAAAGGTATTCTAACCTCTGCTCAAGCAACTATGTTATTGGCAGAATTATATTGTCGTTTGGAGGATAATGACTTTATATCAGTCAAATACTTTAATGATTTTGTAACAAAATATCCCAAAAATTATCACATAAAAAACTGGTTTATACGAGAAGCATTAAATGTCAACATGGCTTATTATGTAAAGGATATTGTTGAAAGAGATCCAAATAACATTGTTAATGCTCTCAGCAAAGCAGAATATTATCACAAAATTGGAAACTATCAAACTTCCATAAATTATTTTAATGAGTTCGAAAAACAAAAGAATAATTTTTGGCGTTACTACCATCGAAGTGCAAATTTTTCAAATGCAATAAACTATTGGATGCTCAGTGATTCTGCAAAAGCCTTTGAGAATTATGATACTTTTAACCAAAATCAGAGAGATATTTTACAAGATCTAATATTATATCCCCAAGACTATAAATCTTTTTTTACGTTTGCAGCTCTTGTAGCAAAAAATGATGAAGCTATTCAGATAGCCAATTTTATTAAATCTCGCTCTCCTAGTTCAATTGTTCGTATTGAAGCTCTGTACCTTTTTGAAATTGGAAGATATTACTTCTTTCAGAATGATTATAAAAATGCGGAAAAATATTTTCTTGAAGCGAAGGATCTCAATCCTGAATGGCTCAACTATGCTGCTGCTAAATATCTTATTGATACTTACTTACAGATAGATGCAGATACTGAAGCTGTAGAAAATCTTATGGATCTTATTGACGATTTAGATTCGCAAAAACTCGAATGGAGTGCCAAAGATCTTGAAAACAAATACGATTTATAGAAATAATGGCATGTCAATTCCTCCAATTGACATATCTCATTCTGTTGAACGACGATAAGAAATTTGAATGGATAAATTATTTCAATATTTAGGAAATAAAGCAGGAATATCTGTTAAAAAAGGTAGGTGGTTTTATAAATCAGTTCTAGGTAACGAAGAAGAGACTATAAAAGCACAGTTTTCCTTTGGTTATGAGATGGCTAAAGAAATTGCTAAACAATACAAACTGATTGAAGATCCAATTGTTAAGAAATTAGGAACTGAGCTAAAAACCAGACTTAGTACAAAACACAGGTTCAACTTTTACACTATTAAATCAGCTGAAGTTAATGCATTTGCAATACCCGGTGGTTTTATTTTTGTTACCGACTCGTTATTGGAATTTTGTGAATTTGATGAAGATACGATTGTATTTGTGCTTTCACATGAAATGGGACATATAATTAAAGGGCATACTCTAAATAGTTTATTAGCTCAATATTCTGTAAATGCTCTTTCAACTATGTTGAGAACAACCGGTTTAATACAAAATGCAGCTAAACAATTGTTTACTAAATTCTTAATTAGCAATTATTCTAGAGAAAACGAATTTGAAGCTGATATGACCGCATTAAAAATCATGAAACTTCTTGGATTCAATTCTCATGCTGCAAAAACCTTTTTTGTGAAACTGCAAGCAAAGGAATCTGATTCCTCATTCCTACCATCTTATTTTTCAACTCATCCTCCATTAGAAGAGAGAATTAAAAAAGTTGAAGAAACTATAAATAAACCTCAATAATAAGCTATCGCTCATCGAAGCTCTATCCGATATGTTATGGCCCCCATTTCTTGATCCAAAAAAGATTAAAAAAAAGTTAAATTGATGAATCATTAAAAGAGCAAGAAATGTAGAAACGTTACACAGAGCAGCTGATAGCCTTTCTTATAATTTATTCCACTAATTAAAAATCACCAGGTTTCCATATTTTTGTAGAACCACGGTTCTAGTAGGTCATAAAGGCGTAGTATAATAAGGTTTCTTTTTCCAGGAATGGTTTGCAACCAATTATTTTCAAAACCTATAGTAGGATTTGGGGAGAAAAAGACATCGAATGAACCATCTTCGTTTTGTTTAAACCCTTCCGTATGATTATCGATTGTTGAAGATTTGCATCACTTGAAAATGAAAATGATTTAGAAAATGTACTTGCCGAAATGATAAGTGACAAAGAGAAAATTAAAAATTAAAAAAGCAACACAGATAGTTCCTCTGCAGAACATTACAGACAGAAGGATTTTGAAAAAGTTAAGTATCTTTTTTGTTAATTATTTTCTCAAGTTAATTATATAATTAACTAATACTATTGCCTTATTATAGAACTACAAGAATCACTAATTTCCCCATCTATATGTATATCGAAAACGGAAATAGATATCGGAAACAGATTCTTTTGAATCATAAAATAATTTTTCCTGCTGCCAAGTAATTTCAACACGGAAATGCAGATCGTACCTGAAACTACGATCGAGTCCTAAGGTTACTCGAGCTTGTTCTTGAAATTGACCTTGCTCACCTACAAAGGTATAAAATGCTTCGCCCATAGCTGAAGCCTGCCAGTAACGTCCAGATTGAATCGCTGCCCAGCGATGTGAAATTGTTAGCTGATAGCGCCCCCGTATAGAATTCGCAGAATTCCATGTAGTCGTGTTAAAATCAAATCTCTCTTCTAAACGAATATAGTGGCGTAAAGGTATACGTCCTTTTGGCCATGTAAAAGAGACTCCTTGAAAGGGACGAATTTCCCAACGATTACTAATAGTTTTATTTGCTGTAAAAAAGTTACCAAGCCCAGCAGCGAAAAAGAATTCTTTACCTATGGGAATGCGTACAGAGGGTCTTAGTACTATACGCATCCATCCGTCATTTTCAATTTCCCAACGTATTCCGGCGTCGCCAAAGAGCTCCAATCCTGGATAACCAATATATGATGGATTTACATCAATCCAAATCTGTTTGCTAACATCGTTATTAGATTGAGCCTCAATAAAATTGAATATTCCGAAACTTATTACGAATAGTAAGAAAACATTTATTTTTTTCATTCAACTAAAATCCAATTATATACTAAGGACAAATTAGTATTCGGAATATTTCGTTCTTGAAAATTGAGGTACCTGAATACCAAAGTACAGAAGTCAATGACGTCAAAATAATTTTCCTAAAATCAATTTACAATATCTATATCTATCTTACACGATCTCTTTGCGCAACTGCCTTTTCGCTGCTGCCAATCGATAAGCTCACACCAAAGGCTTTTTGTCCAAGCGCAAAATCAACCCTAAATGAGACCCCAGATGCTGTAAGAAGGCGTAAGCCAACTCCACCACCTAAAATCCAATTTTGATGAAACTCATTTTCAGTAGACCACGCTGTACCAGCATCTGAAAAAACAGCTACCTGAAGAGCAAGAGCCTCCTTAAGAAACCAAAACTTATATCGTTTCATTTCAAGTAGCACATGCCAGTACTCCAGCGTATTTATGAATTGATTTTTCCCTTCTCTTGAACCCAATTCCCATCCTCTTACCGAGTTGGTGCCGCCAATATTAAACTGCATGTAAATCGGGATATCCTCTCCCACCGTGCCGGTAGAAAGCGTGGTAAGTGAATAAAATGCAACTGAATTTCTATATGAAGAAATTTCCCAATAGCGACGAAAATCAATAATTCCATGCCAATAATTTGCATTGCCGTCATACTTCGTCACCAAAAGCTCAGTCCACCAGCCTTCTGTCGGATAGGATGGGGTGTTTAGTGTGTTTAGTCGAAAAACAGCCCCAAATCCGGGCATTATATCCTGATCATCATTATCCAACGTAATATCCGGCTGATCACTTTTTAAATTTAGATAAGTAAATCTTGGACCAAGACTAAGATTATCATTTATATAGGTTACATATTGAAACAAAAAGTCACTTGTGTTTTCATAAAAATCATAAAGTTTGTTTATCCGAGACGTATAATAATATTCAAGCGAATAACCATTCCACCAATTTGCTTCAGGAAGTTCCGGATTTCTATACTTCAGACCAATGTTGGTTGCCCCGCCAACACGAAAAAAAACTGAAAGATATGAAGCAATTCCAAAAAGGTTTGGAGAGTATAACGAAGCACCGATCTCTAAACCATTTTCATCCGTAATATCAAAACTGGGTGCGGGGATATAGGGATTAACTTCTTCCACTGTAACAATTAAGATTATGCCGTCATCTTCTTCTTCTGTTTCAAAGAGTAAATAAGTAAATATACCCAATTGTTTCAACCAGCGCCGATCCTTATCTGTATTCTTTTCTTTATAAACATCTCCAACTTTCGATATCATCGCACGATATATTAATTCCTCATTGGTATGCTCATTCCCCTGGATCCGAATTTCTTTAATTACTTTATCGTGAACAAGTAATTGATCTTGTGGTACTGGTATCTCGGAGACTTCAATTAATGAACAACTTGATAAAAAGATTCCTAAACTCAGGAGAATAGAAATAAGAATGAACCTTAGAGATAAGGTCATTCTTATTAAACGCATCAAAGAATAATTTGACTTCACGAGATATTTCATCTTCTCTATTAACGACATATAAGTTAAAATAAAAGATTAAATCTTAATTATTTCCCCCGAATATACTCGTAGGCAATAATACCTGAGCTTGAACTCGCCATTGCCATTCTGGGCCAAAGTCAGGCCGCACCACATTGTAATAAAGTTGTGTCTGTAAGTTTAAAGGGAGCTTTCCACCAATCATTAACAGTTTTCCACCACCACCACCTAATGGAACTATCCATCTATCCTCAGAATCAACAGTCCAGTCAGCAGTAATAATTGGTGCACTGTTTACGTACCAGCCCTCTCCAAGTTGATATACAACAAATAAATTTAATAGCATGTGGTTAACATCTTCTCGATCTGAGTTTCCGGCAAACGACCATGCATTATTAATTAACGCTCCAACAGTCCAGTCGCCAGGTTGAGCCATTAAAACAAGTGACGGTCCGGCACTCCATTTTTGGCTACCTCGAATACTGCCACCAGTAGGCAATTCAATAACAGGACCAAAACCCCACATCAATCCTTTGCTTTCAGGAACATAAAATCCTGTTAATACAATATCACCCAATCCCGTTGATTCCATACCACTCTCTTGCGAAAAATCAGGAATAGATACAATAGGCATAATAGTTCGTGTAATTAATTTTCCGTTGAATAAGGGAATTACAGGTTGAATATTTAATACATTTACATTACGATTGTATTCGCCATAATTCATATTCAGGTTATTCTGAAACGGAAAACTCATTAAATCAGCTAATGGGTTTGCTGCTGCTTTAGATAGATCCTCAGTGGATTCCTGTGCAATAAGCAAAGTAGCTGAGAGAAAAAACAGTAAAATCAGTGTGAATAGTTTAGTAATTGTTTTCATTTTATGTTCCTTTTAATAATTATTAATTGAACTATTTAATTTCTTCTTTAGCTGCCTTCAAATCAATCATAAAATCAGTATTGGAGTGCAACATGGCTACTGCTACTGCCCCCATCATTCTTCCGTAAACTACATCACTGTGCCAATGAACATTGCATACATTACGGCTTATGCCAAACTGTTTTCCTCTTTCCAGAATTACATTGGCTTGTTCAGGAAATATCTCAGCTAAAATTAATGCCCATGCCCAGCCAATGGCTGTGTGCCCCGATGGATATGAGCCATCTTTTCTTAGCAGTGCTTCATCATCAGGAGTGCAAATAGGAGTATTGTTAACCATAAATGGCCGCATACGCTGATAGTGGTTTTTTGCACCATAAGTTGATAAGCCGGCATCTGCCAACGTTCTGCGAAGAATCATATACAAATGAGGTGTGGTTTCTTCCGATATTTTTATATCCAATACTATAATAAAAGCTTCGGTAGCTTCGGGAAAAGATAACACAGCATCCTGAGTAGCCTGTTCTTTTCTGGCTTCATCTTGCATAGCAACATACTTTGCAGCAATTTCCTGATCCAATTGAAAAGCTGCTGAACCTTCTTCCGGTGGTGGCGGAATTAACATTAAACTATTCGGTATTTCTTCTTTTGACAAATACCCCTCTAAAATACCTGGACTAATTTCCTTTATTTCTTTTGATAAGGAAGTGATGGGTTGCTGTGTACAACTCAACATTAGAACAGACAGCACTATTGAAGTAGATAATTTTAATCTGAAAAACATTTGTTTCCTCATTCTGTAGATTTTATATTTAAAATTATAGCCTTCTCTTGTTCAGTAATTCTGGTAAAGTAGTTCCTTATTGTTCAGTTTGAGCGGCAGCATTTTTTTTGCACCGCCGCTGTAACTGGTTGTTTGATTAACTCCTTGTGAAACAGGCATCACACAAGGTTCTAGTCAATATATTTAATATTGATCTTCTCAATCTTACCATTAAAGCTAAATGGCGCCCTGTCAAAGTAATCCAATGCCACAGGCGCACCAAGGTCTGTGCCAACATCAAAGGTTTCAGATGCGGTGTGAATACTTGGTACAGATCGTTCTATTCGCCCTTGCCCAACTTCTTTACCATTGACTTTTAAAGTGATGGTTGCAGGACCAAGACGCTCTTTCGAATCATATTTTGTCTCTACTTCAATTTTTATTTTTCCTGTGGGAATAGCTGATGTAGATGAAACCTTAAAACGGTTTAGTGTCATGGCATTGTATTCGGCTTTTAAAACACCCTGATCCATGTAGACTGTGAACCCTGACGAGATACCACCTACAGCAAAAAGCACCCCTTCTGCACCCTCACTAATTTCTGCATCAATCACTGCCAAGGATGAGCGTCCACTTAGGAACTTTGGAGCCATTGCTTCAGGAATTCGGTTTTGGCCTTCATAAAAGGACCATTCTTTTAGCGGGGAGGAAGGCAATTCTTCCGGGTGAAAGAATACAGTATACATGGAAGCACCAATTGGGTAGACCAAATTATCAGTGGCTTCTTTGTCGAAAATATCTTTCAATTCAGCTAATTTTTCTGGATTGTCTGAAGCTATATTATTTGATTGAGCATAGTCTTCTTCTAAGTTATAGAGTTCCCATACTTCTTTTTCTGGTTCCCAGTTTATTATTCCAGTTGGATCGGTAGACCATGGTGGTTTTGGGCCAGGTGTACCAGCAAACCAGCCCTCATGATATACACCTCGGCTTCCTAGAATTTCAAAATACTGGGTCTTTTTAGTTGATTTAGCCTCCGGTTGATTAAAGGTATATGCCATAGATACTCCATCTAGCGGCTGCTGTTCAATACCATTAACAACCTTAGGGGGTGTAATATCCAGAATGTCATAAAGTGTAGCTGCTATGTCGTTAACATGGTGAAACTGAGAACGAACTTTCCCGTCATGCTTTATTTTTGCAGGCCATGAAATTACCAACGGTGTTCGCGTTCCTCCCAAATGTGCTGCTACCAGTTTGGTGCCCTGAAATGGTGATGAACCTGTATAGGCCCACCCATGGTGATACATAATATCGAGCTTTGGCCCACCCAAGGCATCCATTCCACCGTAGTCTTTATTGAGTACTTCAATGTGTTCTTCAATGGTTGATGGCATTGAATTCTGTGCCAAAAGTTCAGAGATGGTTCCATCCATACCTTCAGAGGAAGGTCCGTTGTCTGAGTTAATGTAGATAATCAAGGTGTTTTCAAGTTGTCCCTGACGTTCGAGTTCATCTACAATCTTTCCATACTGCACATCAGTGTGCTCTAAAAACCCTGCATATATTTCCATCAAGCGGATTTGAAACTCGCGTTGCGAAGTAGGAATTTCATCCCATTTTTGCTGGGTTGAAGCAAGCGGGTTGAGAACGGCATCTTGAGGAATCCATCCCAATTCTTTTTGTTTGGCAAAAGTCATTGTTCTTAATGCCTCCCACCCTTCATCAAATTTGCCATCATATTTGTCTGCCCATTCCTTGAAAATATGGTGAGGTCCATGAACCGCACCAGGGGTAAAGTATACGAAGAATGGTTTGTCAGGGTTTAATGTTTTACTCGTTCGAATCCACTGAATGGCTTTTTCGGCCAAACCCTCGGTCAAATGGTATTTGGAATCGTGTGGGGCTTGCACAGGGTTGGTGTTTTCAAATAGTACGGGTTCATACTGAGATGTTTCTCCTGCCAAAAACCCATAGAAATAGTCAAATCCTAGTCCTGTTGGATAGCGGTCGAACGGGCCGAGTTTAGTAATGTCTGTAATTGGTGTGTTGTGCCATTTTCCAAAAGCTGCCGTATTGTAACCGTAGTCATTAAGTACCGTTGCAAAGGTTGCTGTAGACTTTGGTATTTTTCCCACATAACCATCCCAGTCTGAAGCAAGCTCTGCAATCTGACCTGCACCCACTCGATGATGGTTACGCCCTGTCAATAAGGATGCTCTGGTAGGCGAACACATTGCAGTCGTATGAAATGCATTATAGCTGATACCTGATTCAGCCAAACGAGTCATCGTTGGCATATGAACTGGACCACCAAAAACTTCAGGATTGGAGAATCCTGCATCATCTGTCATAAAAATGACGATGTTTGGGGCATCTGCTGGTAGATGATTCTCAGCGGTACGCCACTGATGTTTTGAGTCTTTAAGCGTCTTTCCGGCAACACTGGCGGAAGGTGGTTCAGGGAATGGTAGTACTTCCTGAGCCTGAAGTTGCGTTATGCCTAAGAGTACACCAACCAGACATACTGTAAATAGATTGGTATGTATTTTCATTTTATCTCCTTTATTAAATTGTTATTTACTAATACTATACAGTAATCATTTTCCACTACGCAATTCTGCGATAAGCTCATTGAAATGGAAACTGGCTACTCCACAAGCTCAAAATCACCGGGTTTCCAGGTTTTGTCGAACCACGGCTCCAGTGGGCCATAGAGTCTTAGTAGGACGTTAAAGCTTTTTCCAGGCATGGTCTGAATCCAATTGTCTTCATGCCCTTTCGGTGCCTTTGGGCCAAACCAAACCGTATAAGATTTATCATCGTTTTGTTTAATGGTCGGACTGTTGCTGTCTAAACCGGCTTCTTTTTGATCAGTCTCTAGCATTGAGCGATGTTGACCGGAATAGACCATGAATGACCAGAAGTTGTTCACAGGAATGGGCGAAGGAAGGGTTACTTTATACGTTTTTCCACCATCAAGGTAGTTGCCGTCTGCATCGTGGGGTGTAAAGGCATAGGCCGATCCTGTTCCTACTTTCGGCACAGACATGGCTGGTGTAATGCCGGTAGCGACATAGTGAAAAATACTACGACCATCAATGTTCATCTCACCTTCGTTCATAAAATCATGGCCGCCGGCGAAGGAGGTATACCACTGACGATCCGGATAGAAATAAACAGATGCGTCGCGAGGCCGGAAAACAAGGGAGCGCGCCGAAGCGTTACCGATTGCAGCGGCATCCTTTAGTATTTTTTTCATGCGTGCATCCGGTTCAAACGGTTCTCCTTTTTTAATGCCGATAGTGGCAAAGAGTCCTACCAGTTCGGGATTAAAAGCATCTGCGGGTTCATATTGAATCACCGCGTTAAGCTCCTCATAAAAGTGCTCGTCGTTCGCATGAATCGTATTAAACTTGACACCTGATAGGTCGACGACTTTTTGCTTAGGTGGATTGTCGGCTTGCGCTAGTGGATAGCAACGAAAACCTTCTTTTAGCTCTTTTGTAGATCCCTCCAAATCACCGTCTTTTACAAAAACACGCATAAAAAGCCAGTGTCGGTAGGTTGCAGATTTTGCTACAAAATAGCCTTCGGGGATATCCCCCTCGTAGTCAGGTCCAATAAATAGATATTTACCACCCTTGCCTTGGTCAGGGCCGGTGAGGCCAACGTCACTAACAAAGCGGAAATACGCATCGTCAAGAGAACCCAATACTGGTCCAGGTATCTCTACAACAACCGGTCCATTTTTTAAATCAACCTCTAAAAAAGCATACGGAGTGGTTGATTGCGCAGTCAAGAATAGGGTGCGGGCATCCATTAATTCTCCGAAAAGTCCGAGGTCACCTGGTTTCAAACCCGCTTCTTTTAGACCCTCCAGCATGGCATATATAGAAGCAGCAGGCATTCCATTCAGAAATGTCTCTACGCCACGCGAAAGGTCGAGAAAGTCAAAGGTTTTCTGAACCGTAACTTCACTGGGCATACCATCGAAAAACTCGAGGTCGCCTAAAAGTTCAGTTTCTACCTTGTCTCGCGTAAGTAAAAATTCTGGTACATCAGCAGCGTATTTTGGTTTTTGTACGTCTTGTGCAATTACAAAAGAGGTTAGTATCAGAAACAACATTGTAAAAACAATGAGGTAAATTCTTTTGTGGTATTCATGAGTTTCTTCTTTTTATGATTAAAGCTTTTAATTTTTATAAAATCTACAATTGTGTAGATATCAACTTATTTTACTAGAGTAACTTCACCAGGTCTCCATGTTTTTTCAATCCAAGGTTTTAACGACCGTAAACACGAAGAATCACTATAAAACTTTTTCCAGGAATGGTTTGCAACCAATTATTTTCAAAACCTACAGTAGGATTTGGAGAGAAAAAGACATCATAAGAACCATCTTCGTTTTGCTTAAATCCTTCCGTTAAACTACCAACTGTTGGAAACTGCTGGTTGGTTTGTAGTAATGAGCGTGTTTGCGTATCGTAAATGGTTACCGCCCAAAAATCATTTACAGGAACATTTGCTGGGATATGCAATTTATATTCTTTTGTTCCATCAAGAATCTGTTTTTCTCCATCCAAAAATGAAATAGCATAATCAGAGCCCGCCCCTTCAATGGTAACAGCCATAGCTGGGGTAACGGCAGTATAACTATAATGAAACATATCCAAGGCATTAACATTCAAGCCTCCGGTTTCGTTTTAAAGAATACGTTTTTATTGGCAAAAGCCATTATCCAGGAACTTTCTGTATCGGGATAAATTTCAACACCAGCTAAGTTCATATCGGTACGCGGATAGTAGGTAATTGAGCGGGCAGCAGCGTTTCCAATGGCAACAGCTTCGGTAAGTAATTCTTTCATTCTTGCATCGGGAGCAAAAGGCTTTCCTTTTTCGATGCCAATGGATGAAAAGATTCCTTTTGATACATCATCTAACATATCAACATGCTCGTAATTTATCCATTCTGCTAAATGCTCATAAAACGAATAGTCGTTGGTGTGTACGGTGTTGAAATCTACACCTGATATATCTACCAACTCCATTTTTTTAGCATTGTCTTTTTCAGCCAATGGATATATTTTAAGCTTATCTTCAACTATTTTTACGGCAGTTTCTATCCCGTTGGCAATGGAGGTTCGCATAAAAACAAATACTTTGTTCGTTGTCGACTTTACCACAAAATAACCATCAGGAGTATCACCCTCATAGCCCGGAGGTAAGATCAAATATTTGCCGCCTTTGCCTTTGTCTTCGCCAAATGGTCCAATATCGGCAATGTAACGAAACCATGCATCGTTAAAGGCACCCAGCATGCCCGGAGGAGTTTCCATAACGATGGGTCCATCTTCTTTTACATCGAGGTAGGGAGTTATGTAAATGGTAGAAGTATTTGCGGTCAACAATAAGGATTTTGAATCTAATAAGGATTTTGTAATCCCTACTTTATTGTATTGATTTACTCCGGCTTCTTCTAAGCCTACTATCAAGCCTCTTACCGAAGCACCGGGAATACCTCTCATAAAAGCATCAACACCACGCATTTTATCTACGTAGTCATATACATTTTCCGATGTCTCTTTTGTAGGAACACCATCGAAATATTCTAAAGTTCCAATACTAGTTTCCACTTTATCGGGAGTTTTAATACCAGCAGGTATGTCTGTGGTTTGTTTGAATGTTTTTGCAATTTTATCATTACTTGTATTACTATTACAAGCAGATAAGGCAAAAATACCTATTGTTAATACTACTAAAAATTTAATTTTCATTGTTATTGCCCTTTATTTAATTAGATGATTAGTTCTTTCTCATAGGTGGATTAATCCCTTAAATTTTTGTTTTTACTGTTTTAAATAGTTATGAAGAAACAGAATAATTGATGCCATCTGTGTTTTTCTTTAAATTCATGTAAGGTTAAAGGTAATAAATAGAAAAGAGTTTTATGTAGACAGGGGTGTCGAAAGAAGAATGAGATTTGGTTTCTAGCTACAATTATTTAGTTCCGTGAGTAGCTGGCCCATAAGCTCGTGGCGTGAGCTTATGAGCATTTAAATTTTGTTTAATAAAAATGAATAAATAATATTACACTAGGTTTTCATATATATTCTATGGGATTCTTCTAATGAACAATAGGATGTTTACCATTTGTTTCTATGTTGTGTGATATAGAATAAGAGCATATGTAACCATTATTCAATCAATTTAATTGTAGAAATATTTTTAAAACCCAATCGTCGCACTCAGACTAACCATCGATAGATTAGTTGGTCCGCTTACTGCTATAGATTCCCACTCTAATCGAGCACCGATTGGACCTAAATGTACTCCTACACCTAGTCCATATAAGAAATCAGTACTACTATCACTCTCGGTCTGCCCAAGAAAAGAAACATCAGTATTAGAGAACATTACACCAGCTTTTGCAAACAGATCAATAATAGCAATTTTAAGTCTGCCAACTGCTTCTACATCCCATCCAGCAGTTTTAGCTTCGTAAATTGAGCTAAGATACTCAGAACTAATAGTACCAAAACTTCTATAGCCCCCTTCAATATTAAGAAAGTCTGTAAGATGATATCCTGCAAATATTTTCCATGCGGTAGAGTTTTCATCGATTTCTTTTACTTGATCAACAGCGTCACCTATCTCAGAACTAAAAAATGTGTTGCCTATTCCAGCACCTAAATATATTCCTTGAGCTGAAACTATAATTGTTGAAAATAGTAGTATTAGTATCGTAGATCTAAATAATTTGTTAAACATAATTTCTCCTTAAATGAATGTATATATAAATTAGTGTTTCAACTTAAATTGCATAATTGCTAAAAGACAAATCGTATATTAAAACCAAATCCTCCCCAAACGAAATCAGTGTTTTCAATTAATCTTAAACGGGGACGCCAATCAGCACCTATAGCTAACGGAATTCCATTAAAATGATATTCCAAACCGGCCTCCGCAGCAACCCCAAGTTTAAAAGGACTCCCTAAAAATGCATATGGTCCAAATCCTAAATACCAATTGAACGCTTCACCACCAAGGGGTCGATAGAAGAAATCCCAAAGCAGATCGATACCTACCCCATCTCCAAATGATAGATCTCCATGGATTCTACTAAATTTAGACATACTAAAGACAGCATCTAAAGCAACGTTACCGCCTGTTACTTCCCCAAATCTTACTCCAATTTCTTGTGCATTTGTAAAATTTGTCGAACCAAAAAGGAATAGAAGTGATAGAAGAATAATTTTTGAAATTGAGTTTTTAATACGTTTGTTCATGCTTATTTCCTTTTAATATGTTTAATTCATTTTAGTTGTTATTAAATCTACAAATAGTATAGATAACAACTTATTTTATAGAAGTAATTTCACCAGATATCCATGTTTTTTCATGCTTTGTTTTTTGTGGTTTTTAAATAGTTAAGAATAATAATTGATACCATTTGCATTAGCATTTAATTTATGCGACGTAAAAGATAATAAATAGAAAAGAGTTTTATATAGACAGGAGTGTCGAAAACAGAGTGGGATTTGGTTTCTAACTAATTATTTTTTTTCATTAAAGGAATAACTGACTCAGTAACTTCGTAAGCTAATTCACTGAGCGAATCAACCGTGAAATTGTCGAAGTCTATTTTTGAATACCAGGAATCGGCGAGTGTAAACCAAAGCAATTTACCAGCCTCAAGAGGTAAATCAATTTTAAAAAATGTCATGAATTTTGGAACTATAAAATCGGCAGATAGTTCTAAACCCTTCTTATAAGCATCATTAAATTGCTGTTGCTCTCTATTATTAAATAATTGTTTTGCGAACTGTAGACCTACTTTAAATTCACTTAAAATAACATATAAATCAGGCATAAAGGAATGAAGTCTGTTTTCTAATTCTATATTGAAAATTTCGGTGGTAGATTTAAAATGTAATTCAATTACCTTATGAATAAGGTCTTCCTTATTTCCAAAATAATAATAAAAATTTGTGCGGGGCAGTCCGCATTTCTTTGCTAGCGTCGTAATTGAAAGGCTCTTGGGTCCTTCTTCAGCAAAACAAAGGTAAGCTGCTTCAATCCATTTATTGTATGATTCTGAGTTTTTCACACATCAAAAATAGTATTTTAAGGCTTAATTGACAATAACTAGACTAAAAACATTTGTAAATTTTTTTATATAAATAAGTTTCAGGTCTTATGACCTGCTCCCTAATGATGTAAAAATGATAAAGTTAGTTTGAACTAAAAGACTTCTGATAATTGATCAGGAGCTGTGTCTCAATTTAAGCTCAATTATTGAGGCCTAACCTTATTATAACAACTGTATCACTTTTAAAAGGACTGGTCATTGAAATTAAAATGAAATTTATAATTTAATTTCGAAAATAGAATTTGTAACTTTAATAAGCATTTCATTCCATAAACCCATGAGGATGAGCATGAATAAATTCATTTTAGCAATAGATCAAGGAACTACCAGTTCTAGAGCAATAATATTTGACAAAACAGGAAGTATTAAGTCGATAGCGCAAAAAGAATTTACACAGTTCTATCCTAATCCAGGTTGGGTCGAGCATGATGCAAATGAGATTTGGTCTTCACAAGTAAGTGTTGTGACTGAAGCGATAGCCAAAGCAAGCTTGGATGTAGAATCAATCTCAGCCATAGGTATTACAAACCAAAGAGAAACTACCGTTGTATGGGATAGAGATTCTGGAAAACCAATCCATAACGCCATAGTCTGGCAAGATAGAAGAACAGCTGATTTTTGCTCAGAATTAAAAGCTGATGGAAATGATAAATTATTTAAAGATAAGACTGGTTTACTCCTTGATGCTTATTTTTCTGGGACAAAAATCAAATGGATTCTCGATAATGTTAAAGGTGCCAGAGAAAAAGCTGACAAAGGAAAACTTGCATTTGGAACTATTGATAGCTGGTTAGTATGGAAATTAACCAATGGTAAAACCCATATAACTGATATCACAAATGCAAGTAGAACTTTACTCTTCAATATACATACAAAAATGTGGGATGAAGATATTCTGAATTTGCTAGAGATTCCAAGATCACTTTTACCTGAAGTTAGATCTTCGAGCGAAATATATGCAGAGACAGAGCATTCAAAGTTTGGTCTGGCTATTCCAATAGCGGGCATTGCTGGTGATCAGCAATCAGCATTATTTGGACAAATGTGCATTGAACCCGGAATGCTAAAAAACACTTATGGAACGGGTGGATTTTTAATGTTTAATACTGGAGATCAACCAATTGAATCAAAGAATAATTTACTTACTACCATTGCATGGGAAATCAATGGCAAAGTAACTTATGCGCTAGAGGGCAGCATATTTATTGCTGGCGCCGTTGTTCAATGGTTAAGAGATGGATTAGGTATCATAAATAAATCATCCGATATAGAAAAATTAGCACAAACCGAGTCGGATAATGGAGGAGTTTATTTTGTTCCAGCCTTTGCCGGCTTAGGAGCACCCCATTGGGATCAATTTGCCCGCGGAACAATTACTGGGTTAACTCGAGGAACTACGTCCGGACATATTGCTAGAGCTGCCCTTGAAGCTATAGCATTCCAAACGGTGGATGTACTTAAAGCAATGGAAGCAGATTCGGGAATAGAAGTTACTGAACTCAGAGTGGATGGAGGAGCGACTGCAAATAATTTATTGATGCAATTTCAATCAGATATACTTGGGATTCCTTTAGTACGTCCTAAAATATCTGAAACAACTGCACTTGGTGTAGCCTACTTGGCAGGATTAGCGGTTGGATATTGGAGCGGATTTGATGAAATCTCAAAACAGTGGGCTGTTGATAAAAGGTTTGAACCAGAAATGGATTCTGAGCAGTCAAACATATTGATGAATAATTGGTATAAATCTGTAGAAAGATCAAAAGGTTGGTTAAAGTAAAATGAAAAGAGAAGAATTTGTTGATAGAATTGAGTCTGAAGATGGGTTTTGGGATGTAGTAGTTATTGGTGGCGGAGCTACAGGACTCGGCACTGCTTTGGAAGCCGCTTCAAGAGGATATAAAACTCTACTCTTAGAGCAGCATGATTTTTCAAAAGGAACCTCTAGCAGAAGTACAAAATTAGTTCACGGTGGAGTTCGATATCTTCAACAAGGCAATATATCTCTAGTTTTGGAAGCTTTAAATGAAAGAGGTTTACTAAGGCAAAATGCACCCCATCTGGTTCATGACCAATCTTTTGTTGTTCCCAACTATGATTGGTGGGATGGGCCTTTCTATGGTATAGGATTAAAGGTTTATGACATAATGGCTGGCAAGCTTGGACTTGGACCTTCCAAAATACTTTCTAAAGATGAAACCATTAATCAGATCCCAAATATAGAACCAGAAGGATTACATGGTGGAGTGATTTACCATGATGGACAATTTGATGATTCTCGGTTAGCAATAAATCTCGCCCAGACAATTGCTGATCATGGTGGTGTTCCAATAAATTACATGGAAGTAGTAAAATTGTTAAAGCGGAACAATTTAATAAATGGCCTTGTCGCTATAGATAAGGAAACCGGAAATGAATATAAAATAAATGCAAGAGTAGTCATTAATGCGACTGGAGTATTCACAGATAATCTATTGAAACTGGATGATCCTGAAGCTAAGAAGATAATAGCTTTGAGCCAAGGAGTTCATATAATATTAAACAAAGAATTCTTACCTGGCGAATCTGCAATTATGGTTCCTCAAACTGATGATGGAAGAGTTTTATTTGCGGTACCTTGGCATAATAAAGTTATTGTTGGTACAACTGATACAGAAATTGCGGAAGCTGTTTTAGAACCAAAACCTCTTGATGAAGAAATTGAATTCATAATGAAACATGCATCAAAGTACATGCATAAAGATCCAAAAAAAGAAGATGTCAAAAGCGTGTTCGCTGGAATAAGACCACTTGTAAAACCCGCTGAAAACAAAGGGACGGCCTCTATTTCCAGAGATCATTTTTTAGTTATTTCAGATTCTGGTTTGGTTACAATTACTGGTGGTAAATGGACAACATATCGAAAAATGGGTGAAGACACCATAAACCAAGCAGCATGGATAGCTGGACTTGTAGAAAAACCATGTGTTACAAAGGATCTTAGAATACATGGATGGCTTAAAAATAATGACCCTTCCGATCCACTATATGTATATGGATCTGATGCTGAAGCAATTCGTAAAATGGAATCGGATAATAAATCTCTATCTAGAAAACTATCTGAATCATTTTCAATCAGTAAAGCTGAAATTATTTGGCATGTAAAATATGAAATGGCGAGAAGCGTAGAGGACGTTTTGGCAAGAAGAACAAGAGCACTCTTACTAGATGCAAAAGAAAGCATTAAAATGGCAGCAAAAGTTGCAAAAATATTAGCTAAAGAGCTTAATAAGTCACGTAAATGGGAAAAGTCTCAGATAGAGAGTTATACTGAATTAGCAAAGAACTATATTCTAAATTAACAGGAGTTTAGTATGGTCCCCTTTATTGGAGAGGTGATTGGAACAATGCTTTTAATACTTTTAGGTAATGGAGTAGTTGCAAATGTTATTCTAAAAAACACAAAAGCATTCGAAAGCGGTTGGATTGTAATCACATTTGGTTGGGGAATGGCTGTATTTGTTGCAGTATTTTGCACAGGACCAATAAGTGGAGCACATATAAATCCTGCTGTGACCCTTGGTTTAGCGATTGTTGGAAAATTTGATTGGTTAAATGTTCCAGTCTATATTTTAGGGCAAATCATTGGGGGCTCTTTGGGTGCCTTTCTTGTATGGGTACATTATCGCCAGCATTATGACCTAACCGAAGATCAAGGAACCAAATTGGCAACATTCGGTACCATTCCAGCAATTCGATCAAAATGGAATAACCTTTTATCCGAAATAATTGGCACTTTCGTCCTCATATTTGGTGTTTTATATATTGCAGCTCCCGAAGTAGGAATTGGATCTCTTGATGCTCTACCGGTTAGTTTCCTCGTTTTTGCAATTGGTTTGTCACTTGGTGGAACTACCGGATACGCAATTAATCCTGCTAGAGATTTAGCTCCAAGAATTATGCATTCTATTCTACCTATTAAAGGGAAAGGAAATAGTGACTGGAGGTATGGATGGATTCCAGTTGTAGGACCAATAGTTGGGAGTATTTTAGCATCAGTTTTATATCTAATACTCAACTAGTTATTAAACTATCTTTACTGTTTTGGTCTTACTTTCCATGTGAAGGAAAGTAAGACTATAGAGATCAGAGTAACTCCTAATATCGTCCAAATAATTATATTCCAGGCTGTTGCTGAATCGTAAACACCACTAAAAAAATTAATCATCCAGCCAAAACCTTTGGCTTGAATAGTTCGTCCGATATAACCAAATAGACCTATAAATCCAGCAGCTGTACCGACTGCTTTCTTTGATGTTAGATCAAGACCGGCAACACCTAAAAGCATCACTGGAGGATATATAAAAAAGCCAACAATGGATAACATTGTCAAATCGAACCAGAGATTTCCAGGGGGATTCAAATATATTACAGCAAAAGCGAAAAGAATTGGAATCATGCACAACAGACTAATCATTCCCCTTCTTCCATCAAACTTATCAGAAATCCATCCCATTAGGAGTGTCGATGGAATTCCTCCAAATTCTAATACAAGAATTGCGATACCTCCACCTTCCAGCGTAGAATTTTTCATCTCACGTAAATATGTAGGTCCCCAATCTAGCATGCTATACCGCACGATGTATACGAATAGATTGGCAATAGCAAATAACCAAAGCATTCTATTTTTGAGAATATTATCTACAAATAATTCGCGAGTGGAAAGCTCTTTCTCGGTTGAGGATAATACTATTTCTTCTTTTAAATCTGACTTAGAATATTCTTCAATTGGTGGCAATCCTAACGATTGAGGAGTATCCTTTAATCTTAAAAATAAATAAACTGATCCAACAGCAGCAATTATTCCTGGGAAATAGAAAGCAGCGCTCCAAGTTCCAAAGTAACCCACCGAATATGCTGCTAAAACACCAGCCAGGCCTCCGCCTATATTATGTGCTATATTCCAAATGGCAAATACAGAGCCTCTCTCCCTTAGGCTGAACCAATGCCCAATCGATCTTCCACAAGGTGGCCAACCCATCCCTTGAACAAATCCGTTCATCGACCATAAAAACAGATGCATGTAATAATTGTTAAGTGCACCAAAAGTAAAATTGAGAATTGCTGAAAGGAGCAATCCAAATGCCATAAACTTTCTTGGATTACTTCTATCTGAAAGGGAGCCCATGAGAAATTTACCAATACCGTAGGATATAGCAGAAACTGCCAAAATGTTCCCTATCATACTATAATCATAATGAAGAGCTGTCTCAATATCTTTAGCTACAGTAGAGAAGTTATTGCGCACTATATAAAAGGTCGCATACCCCATGAATGAAGCTTCAAGCACATTCCATCTATTTCGTTTAAAAGCTTGTGGAATTTTCGAATCGGGAATTCGATCGATGTGCGGATCAGGCTTAAAATAGTTTATAAATTTAGTGAACAATGGTCTTCCATAATATTGACACGTTATTCTTCTGTTTTGGTTTAATAAATACTAGTCCTCATTTGATTTCCACGTCATCTATATAGAACTGCACTTTTTCAACGGGATCATCAGCACCTTTCAAAGGTGGCGCTGGATCTTGGTTAGGTGTATGGCGGTTCGGCAAGTCTCTATATGAGCCAGTTCGAAAGGAGATTCGCTCAATTGATTTGACAGCTTCAGCAAGTTTTGCATTATCTAAAAGTTTGATACCATCGATCCAAACACTATAGCTTCCATAGGGTTGGGCATCAATTTGCATTCTAAGATTACACCAAGTATTAGCATCGTATGATTGTAGAATGTTTTCGTCATTCCCATTAACTGCTTTTATGTGCCCATCATCATCAAACTTTATTCGGACGGGTCTATTCCCAAATTGATCGGTGACATCAATTTCAAGAATTCCATTTTCAGTTTGTTTTGGAAATACTTTAACCTCAATTTCTCCTCTTTGAGTTTCTTGAAAAACACGTATTGCTCTCGCATAGTCATATGGCTCTTTATCCATAAGAAGAAGTGATTTATTTTCAGCAGATGGAAATTCAGCTATTTCAACTGGTGACCACTTTGGTGCATAGATATTCCAGTCTGTAACAGCTCCACCTATCTCCAAATTATTGAAATCATCATTCACACTTCCCTCAACTTTATATCTAATTGGAAGAGGAATACGGCTTACCCACATATCTTCTTTGTTCATACTATATGTAAGCCACATATCATTCCCGGGTGGATCTCCATTTCCTTCCACTATACCCCGAGTATAACACGGACCAAAATCTTTCCATCTTCCCATAAAACGACGTGGAGGTACTTCTCCTTGAACTAATAACATATTGTCAAATATAATTCCGTCATCACTAGATATTACAATTAATGGATATCGATGTTCATCTCTTTCAATTGGATTATAACAAATCGCATAGCGGTCGTCCTCAGTTGCTTGTCCCCACATTTTTCCACCAGCCATTATTAATGTGGGCATTTTAACTGGTTCGCTAAAATGAATACCATCATCTGACAAAGCACAGAGCGAGCGTTTCCACAAACCAGTTACTTTACCGTCTTTTCTATAGAAATAGCTAAATGCACTCCCAGCCTTAGTAATAGAATAAAATCCGTCTAATCCTCTATCCTCATCCCACCATTGCATGGTTTTTAATTTGTTAGATAACAATTCCTTGCAAGCATCTATAAATTCGACATCTTCTGATTTTGTGTAAAACGGGTAACTGGTGTTTGTTTCGTTCCAATCTGTATGGCTGCTGTAGCGAATAAAATAAATTGGTCCATAACTTCCGTCAGTATATACCTCCCGAACAACTCTTCCTATACCTCCCTTTCCGAAAGGGTCTTCAGCATGTCCATAAAACGCAAGTACCAGCAATTTTCCGCTTTGCGTAACATAAAAACCCATTCTTTGGTGCATCATATAACCAATAGCGCTATCTGGGAGTTCAGTACCTGGTGGCGGTTGGTAGGGAGGGAATACTACCTCAGGTTTTGTCCATTTACGGCCATCTAAAGATGTTGTAACTAGCGTTTGACCTTCTGGGATGTGTTCATCGACAGGGTTACTTAAGTATTGTTGATAAAACTTACCATTCCAGTAGCATAGGTTCGATGCATGATTATAGGTCCAACCGCTTCCTTCTGCCCGTTCTGGATGGGTGCGATTTACCCTTAAAGTTTGTCGGCTTTCAGTTCCTATTGCGTATCGTAATCTTCCCTCGTGAACATTTGGATCAATAGTTACACCGCCGATGTAGCGAACTGGCTCGTTGACCGATCCGGTTTGCCCAATAGTGATAGAAGGTATTGTGATAATGAGAAAAATAAAATTGATTAATGTTTTCATATTATAATATTTTTTTAATTAAACATATTGTTAATCATGATGTTATAGGGTCTTGCTTTATTCCGATGAGGCAGCACATATTATTCTATGTCATATTGAAGGTATGGATATTCAGCAATAATAGATAATACGTTATCGGTGATCAATTCTGTGTCTCTTGAACTTAATAAATGACCATTTACAAGAAACGAAAACACAATATCTTCTCCTGCAGCAGTCTGGAGATAACCTGATAAACCTCTTACATTAGAAATTGTGCCAGTTTTTGCTAAAACATTTCCTTCCGCTTTTGATCCCCGCATTCTTCTTTTCAAAGTTCCATCAATACCGGCAATTGGCAAAGCATCTTTCCATACTTCCCAATACTCACTTTCCCTCATGCCTTTTAATATCTTAACGATTTGACTTGGACTAATAAAGTTATATCTGGATAGTCCTGATCCATCCATATATGCATAGGTGCTTGGTTCTACTTCAAAATCCGATAGAACTTCTTCAACTACTTTTCTCCCCTCATAGAATGATCCAATTCCACTTTCTTCAAAGCCCATTGTTTTTACCATCGTTTCAGCATACATATTTTGGCTTTTCTTCATCAGAATTGTTATTATCTCATCAAGTTTTGGGGATTCATGTTCAACAAGTAATTTGATATTACGTTCATCAATATTCCAACTGTCAATATCATCGCAGTCAAGAGGAATTCCAGAAACTACAATTCCGTTTTCCACTAAGGTTTCCTTTAAAACTGTTGTGTAAAATAATGTGGGATTAAAAATAGACGGAGATCTTTCCAATGTATCTGTCCCTATATGCAAATTACCAGAAATCACAATCTCATTTGTTCCGTATGCTCTATTTACAGATAGTCTTGTTCTGCCAGTATCAACTACATCTATATTATTAATTATTTGAAAGTAACTGCTCTTTACATTAGGAAGTATTTGTACCGAGTCACGAAGGTTTGAAGGTGCAATAATCTTTAAATCAATGTAGTTTTCGTTGAACTGAAGGGCACCACATTCAGCAGAGTACCAACTGTCCAATCCATGAACCGACCAACCATATCCATACCTTCTATCATCAAATGCGTTATCATCACCAATGATGTCTCCATCAATTTCTCTGATACCCATTTGAAGAAGCGTATCTGCTAAGCTGAAAAAAGGCACTCTCGAATCTTCAAAGAACCTTGTGTAAAATGTTGGATCGCCGTTCCCAACCACAACTAAATCCCCGATCAAAACTGAGTCAACAATCTCTCCTGAATAATAAAACTGTGTTCGGAATTTATATTCTGGTCCAAGACTGATCAAAGCAGCTGCAGTAGTAGGAATCTTTTCGTTTGAAGCGGGCATGAACATTTTTTCCGAATTTCGCTTGTACCAAACCTCACCAGTTGTTAATGACTCAATTTGCACACCCCAATGAGCATGAGCAAATGATGAGTCATCAAACTTTTGTGCGATTAACTCACGCGTTTCTTCATGAGTATAATATTGATGAACACTGCTGCATCCCCAAAAAGTGAATACAATTAAAGCTAATATTAGAGATAATTTCATATTGAACCTTCCTACAATAAATTCGATTCAGAACCAATTCTTACTTTTAATTCTTTTCTAAATCTCAACTCTACTCTTTGTTTCGAGAGATTTTTTTATCGCATCAACAATCAGCATATCTTTTAATCCCTCACCACTCGGAACGCGTGGTTCTGTATCATTCTCAATTGAGAGGGCAAAATCATCCATTTGGGCCGCTTGTTGATTAATCGATGGGAAATCAATGGGACCGTCTTTCGATTCGCCTTTTACCCCACGGTAACCAGAGAATGGTTTTAATTTGTACCATCCTTTTGTTGCAGTTACACTTAAATCATTTATTTCACAGGCAAGCGAAGTCATTAAGTTCGCAGTGATATCGTTCGGAAATTCAAGTTGCCAAGTCAATGCTTGATCAACATCTTTGTAATTCTCTCTGTCGAAAGTTATATCTTGTACTGAGATTACAGCAGTCGGTTCCATTCCAGAAGAGTATCTTGCAGCTTGAATACTATAGACTCCCATATCCATTAGTGCCCCACCCCCATACTCTTTCTTTTGCTTCCAATGCCCATACAATCTTTCCGGCATCGTAAAACCAGCGGCAGCATGAATATATTTGATCGGTCCATAAGGTTGATCTTTAGCCATTTCCATAATGCTTTTTGTTGCCAAATCATAGTGTAAGCGATACCCAATTGAGAGTTTCCGGTTTGCCCTTTTACAAGCCTCGATCATATCGCGACACTCTTCCCCATTAAGTGCCATTGGTTTTTCACATAGTACATGTTTGCCAGCTTCTGCAGCTTTTATTATGAACTCGCGATGCATCGAATTTGGCAATACCACATAGATATAATCTATATCCCCATTATTTCTTATGGAGTCAAAATTATCATAATTGTATATGTTCTCAGGTTTTAGATTATGTTTTTCTGCCCATACTTTTTCTTTCTCCGGTGTTCCAGTAACAATTCCAGCTAAGTAACAATTCTCAGTTTCTTGAAGTGCTGGTGCTAAAATATCTGTGCTATAATAACCCAGTCCAACCAAAGCAACACCATACTTCCGATTAGTTTTTACTTTTTGCTGAATATATAAAGGTTTTGCTTGGAAAGGAAGACTTGGAGCCAATGTTAAACTACCAACAACCAGAGAAAGCGATTTAACAAAAGATCTTCTATTAATTGCCATTTTATACCTCACCCTTTTTTAATTATTCTAAATTCTATTTATATCATAATAATTTTAATAATTTATTATTAACCAATATTTGCAGTAATCAATCCTAGTGCAAATATTATTACGACAAATAACATTGCCAATCCAAATCCCTTAAGATCAATACTGTATCTCCTAAATGTAAATTTTTTGTAAAGTGACAATAAATCAACAACAAGAAGACTATGACCTTGTTCTTCAAGTGGTTCCTCAGTTTTCCTACTTGCGGCTTCTGACTCTCCTTCTAACATAATTTCAAAACCAGCATCTTTGAATTTTTGTTCTTCTCCAACGGGAGTATGTAATAGTGTGTAGAATTTATCCAACATTTCTGACTTTTCTGGCTTCGTAATTGCAGCAACAAGAATAAATGTTAATATTCCAGCAGGAAGATAAAATGCAATCTGATACTCAAGCGCCCAACCTAATCCAAATGAGAAATATGGACCAGTAATAAATGTTACAACTATTGTAACAATAACGCTAGTCCACACTGCATAGCGATTAGAACGCCTCCACATAATAGCCCCCCAAAAGGCAATTCCAAAATATGCTGTGATCTGCCACAAATACTTTACTCCTTGCACAACTGATGGAACAGTAAGTGCTATAATTACACCACCAAGCACTATCACTACTGATGAAATTCGCGCAACTCTTAATTCCTTGCTTACAGATAATTTTGATTTTACAATTTTAGAATATATATTTCTAGTGAAAAGTGCTGATCCGCCAACCATATAATTGTGACAAGCAGCTAATACAGCTGCTGCCATTGCGGCTACCATCAAACCAACTAGACCAGAAGGCAAAAGATTAGCGACTGCCATTCCAAAAGCAAGCTCTCTATTTTCGTTTTCCAAACCTGGGAATAGTGCAGCTGCAAATACACCAACAAACGCCCATCCAAGTGTTGCAAATCGCTTTGTAAAGTTTCCGTAAGTCCATCCGGTTCTGCAACTAATTTCAGTTTTTCCAGCTCCACCAATTGCCATATGATGAGGTTGAACTACTATACCAACCAACCCATTGATAATTACCATAATAATAAAAAATAATGTTACTTCTTCTGGCGCAACAAAACTAAACATATATTCAGGCAGTGAGGTTTTTAACTCTGCCATACCTCCTACCGCACTCAACGCAAATGGGATAAGTAAAAATGATAATACTAATATGAATATTCCTTGTATAAGGTTCACGATCAGTGCTGAGACTAATCCGCCAAGAACAGAATATCCAAGAAAAAAGATGGTGAGAACAACTACAATTGCCTCTGTCGCTATTTCACCTTTCGTAACAGCTTCAATTGCAGTTCCTGTACCTTTTAGAATCAGACCTAGGTTTATCATAAAGAACAAGATGCCCATTATTGTGTATGCAACTGATAGTTTCGTTCCGTATCTTTCCTCGAAAAAATCACCAGTCGTAACATACCTCAATCGCCGAAATATTGGTGCAAGAATCCAATAAAATGGTGTTGCAAATAACCAAACCCACTGATACCATATTCCAGCAAGGCCGATTTGATAAGTAGCTCCTGATACCGCAATTGCTTGATCTGTATGAGTGCCGGCACCAAATGCGTTGGCAATCATCATGAGTTTGCTTCCTTTACGTCCTCCCATAAAATAATCGCCCGAGGTTTGTACCTTCTTTTTAGTCCACCATCCCATGTATATTATAACGGCGAAATAAACAAGTATTACACTAAGGTCGAGATAGGTTATACCAAAGATCATAATTTACTCATTGATTTTTTATCAATTACAGAATAGAATTCTTAATGATATTGTTATGATAATTATTAGAGAAAACAAAATAGTCATTTATTAAAATTCACTTGGCTTGTTCAAGTGCTTGAGTCGTTGTATAATACTTTGTTATCATGTTGGGTACTTCCCAATCTGGAAGCTTTCCATCAACAAGATAATCCAAAAATCTGTCCATCACTTGACCGAAATGCGCTTCATGCCCAATTCTATATTTTTGCGGGATAAGAACATGCCAGTATTCATTCTCTTTCTCTACATCTAATCCTGGATATTTGTCCCCAAGTTTAGAAATTGAATTGACAATTTTTTCATCCAATTCATTTGGGTCATTTGGATTAATACTTTCAATATATAACTCAGGTTTATAATTCTGTTCTTTCCCTTGTTTGATAATGATATTAGTTTTTGTTCCTCTAACAATTGAGTAATGCGTATCTCTACCCCCCTCAGGTGCTTTGTATTTCCATTCAACAATCACTTTTGCGTTGATACCCTTGAGTTTATAATTAATCTCACCGTTACTATATGCGTTGAGAATATTATTAATTACTAAAGTATTTAGAAATTGAGGATAATTTTCTAAATGTGTTACTGCTGAAAATTGTTCTAATGTTAACTTTGTGGGCCACCTATTTGCGTCAATTATTTCAATATCTTTTTCGTAATTAAGGATTTGTTCAGGGTACAATTCCCATTGAACTAGATCAACCAAGTGAGTTGTAACATCAACCAGGCCATCGCCTTGTTGTGAAGAATCGAAAAACCAAGCTGATCTTTTAAGTGGTTTACCTGAAACATATTTAAAGAAGTGATGAACACTGTGTTTGACGATTGCTGGTTTTTCAGTCGTACCCTCTATAATATTGCCAAATACCTCAGGAGTTGAGATTAATTCTTTTTGTAAAATTGTAGTGATCTCGCTTCTCTCTGTCATAATATCATAAAGCAGTAAATTGTTTTGATCTGCTGATTTAAAAGCTTCTCAGTAGTATCTTGAAATCAGAGTTATTGATACACATAGGTTTATCAGCAAGTACATTTATTCCAGCATCAATAGTTGCTTTAATATACTCCATCTTCTTCATGTTATTACCAGAAGTGATCATTACATTTCCGGATTTATCAGCGATCATTCTTTCGAAAAAATCATCCCCAATATAAACTTGAGATTCCCAATTAGTTGGATTATTTTCTCTATTATTAAAACCCTCAATTCTTTTCATATGATCTGATACATCATCACCTTTAGGTGCATAGATAAAAACTTTTGGTGATACTTGATCGTACAAATTCTTTTGTACTAAAGCCGCGTGAAAATGACCTGGATCAAGAGTCATTAGTTTTACTTCATCTGCTTTACCTGAAAAACTCATTTTTATTTCTTCCTTGTTTGTACACGCTATAATTCCCAACATTAGAATTGTTATTATTATCCCAATTATAATTTTCATGAATAGTAGTTCCTCAAAATTCTAAATTATTTTTATTTGTCGTATTAACCCACTGTTCATACAACTGACCAATATCAGCTTCTTCTGTAGTACCAGAATGAACCACAGCTCTATATTCTAGCTTAATAGATTCGCCAAGTAAAAATGTTATTTCATTAGATATCCAATTTAGATTAGTTGGTGAGAAGAATCCATAATCTCTCGTAAACCATTTACTGGGATACCATGGATTATTAGGAGAATCATATATCGCTAATCCCTCTACTATTCCATTCCGTGATCCATAATAATCGCACCAAACAGATTCGAATCCCGCGGTTGACTTTTCACCAGAATTTCCTTCAGCATTGATAAGGGTTCCCCCTTCTTTCACTGAAAGTGCAGGGTCCATTCTTGCTGAAAAGAGAGAATGATTTGTTTTTTTAATTGTGATATCTGTTAGTGCTGTTAATGTAATTTCAAAATCTACTATCCTAATTTCATCTGTTGGTGCGGAGATTCTAATATCTCTTAGCTCCGAAATTATTGGTGCTTCATGAGGCTGTTTCCAGATACATTCGTTTTTGATATGTATCAAAGTGGTGTCAGTTTTAACAATTTCAATATTCTTCGAAATTATCTGTCCCCTCTCATTCCCTTCTTGCCAATAGTTGCCCCCATTAACTTTATCGCATCCAAACCAAAGTGAACGATGATGCGGATAAGGGAGACTCGATTCAGTTGTAACTGAAATTCCAGAGCTAGGTCCATTTACTGGATAGAAATATGGATACTTCTGACCATCACCAAATCTATAACAAGTAAATGTTATACTGTTTACTCTAATAATTATCATCTCATCTTGAATCTCAGCAGTTAGTAAATTCATATTTGCTTGTGCACTTAGATTAAGAAAGGACGATAAAATAAATAGGAAAATAACAATAGATCTTGGTATCATCTATCTTCCGCGTTCTTTGATATTACTGCCGGTGGATGCTCATAAACTTCGTAATGTTCCTTCACTTTTCCTTCTACTGCTGTTCCCTGATGAATCAATATTCTGAAATTCAGATTTATTGAATCTCCAGGATTCAATGTATATCTTTCAATACCGGGCCATGCTACACCTAGGAATCCATAATGTCTTAAACACCATCCAGCAGGAAAATCTTCATTCATATTTTTCTGGAAAATACTTGCACCGGCAAAGTAGTCGGTATTACCAAAGATTGCAGACTGATCTGCCCAAGGCAGTTTCTTTAGATCGCTATCTTCCTCTTCACCATATTCCGAAGATATTATTGTTTCTTTTCTTGGGGCAAACCTAAAATTCATACCTCCGTAACCTTTCTTATCTTGACCCTCAATTTCTACTTTTGCCTTGGCCTTGAGCTTAAGACTGATGTCTATAACTCTAGCATTTTCCATCGTTTTGTAAATTCTTAGATTAACCCATTCATCCATAACAGATTTACCATTTTCTATTTTCCATACATTTTTAGCTCCTAAAATACTACTTATTGGGCCAACATCCTTAACCAACCATTTTTCAAAAACTTGATGAATACCGCTATACTCTGCATTGGGACCATAAATATGCCATAAATCATATCTAGTTGAATCGATAAATACTTTTGGCCACACCCAAGATATACCACGATGGTGATAATGATCATCCGGAAAATCATCTGTGAGGATATTACCTTGCAAATCATAAACAGGATGAATATAAGTCGAACGACGGTATCTTTCGTGAACACCTTTTGGTAACTGCATTCCAAAATTATATGCTAATATCGGATTTTCATTCTCATTTACTGTCAGGTTGCCTGATCCGTTCTCTTTTAAAGAAAATATTGAATTTCTATCAATAGCACTTAATTTATATTCACCATTCTCTATATTTTTAGGAAGAAGTGTAGAAAATGTAAAATCTCCATTATTAGTTTCAAAATTAGATCTTTGCAGTAAAAACTGGATACTTGGATTTTTTATTGATATAGCTAAGAGTAAATTCTCTTCAGACTGAATTATATTAGCATCAACCTCAAAAGGGATTTGGACACTATTACTATCAGATATGTTCGTAAGTTCTATAATTTTTATATTCTTATTTGAGCATTGAATTAGCATGGTTAATCCCAAAACAATGAGTATGATTTTTACTACGGTTCTATTCATAAGAAATTCCTCCATGGCAATCTCATAGCTCTAGAAAGCATAGAATTTGCTTCATCGTCATTTTTGAATCTTTCTTTATAGGGATCCCAATATAGTTTTCTTGGGAGCTTCATGGCAATATGACTTACCAAACAAGTTGAGCAAGATCGATGCCCGATCTCTGCAGTTGCAACTGGCTGCTCTCTGGTTCGAATACTTTCTAGCCAATTTGTATGTTGTTCACTGCTTTTGTACAAATGGATTTCGTTTTCGGTGATTACTGAATCTAATACTTTTGGATCGCTTGCTTCAAGAGCTTCGAGTGTTTTCTCCGGTTCTCCCGGATCGGAAGAAGTTACTTTTACAGATCCGCGAGATACAAATATCCATCCCTCAGATCCTTCAAATCTAACTCCATTTGGATTCGCTCCATTAATTAACATAGTTACACCATTTGCATATTTTGCTTTTACATTGAAATCACCGTGGACATTCCACAATCCACTTGTTGGGAATTGAGCTTCAGCTTCAATTTCTATAGGACCGGTATACTCTGTTCCCATTCCCCAGTGAGCAGTATCAACATGATGGGCACCCCATCCGGTTATCATTCCAGCACCAAACTGCTCGCACCTTAACCATCCGGGTCTAGAATAATCTGTTTGAGGGTGCACACGCTTTTCTGTGTAATAGACATTTGGTGTTGAACCTAACCAAAGGTCATAATTTAAGTTTAGAGGGATTGGCATTTCTGACTCTTCATCACCAGATGGATCACCTGGTAATCCAATTTGGATTGTATGAATTTCTCCTATTCTACCATTTCTGACAAGCTCACACGCTTTGTGAAATTGCGACCATGGATTTATTGATCTCTGTTGACTTCCAATCTGTAGGATTCTGCCAGTCCTATTGATCGTATCGCTTAAAGCCCTTCCTTCTTCAATTGTTAGGGATGCTGGTTTCTGCAGATAAATATCCTTGCCAGCTCTAGCTGCTGCAATTGCAGGTATGGAATGCCAATGATCTGGAGTAGAAACAATTACTGCATCAATGTTACTGTCAGCTACATAAATCACGAAAATCTTCGTACATTTTTACATCAACATAATTTTCTTTTCCAGTTTTTTCAAAATATGCGGTTTCAATAAATTCTTTTCCTTCTAAAACTCTTTTGGCATCGACATCACAAACAGCAACAATTCTTGCAGAATCGTTTTTTAAAGTTTCAGGTATGTCATGTCCACGAGCTATCCTTCCACATCCTATAACACCAATATTAATTTTATTATTTGGAGTATATTTCGCTTTAAGTATACTTGTTGGTAAAATGGCTGGAGCAGAAATAATCCCAACAGCAGCTAGTGCACTATTGCGAATAAAATTACGACGATTCACTTTTTTCATTTTCTACCCTTCATTTAATGAAATTCAATTTTATCTTATAGGTTGATTACTCTTCCACCACTTTTTCTACTTTCTTCAGCTCTAAATCCGATATAATGACTTTCCATCGAATCTTTAATTGTCGAAGTCAATAATGATTCATCTTCATTGTAAACTGCTTGAAGAAAATCTCTCACCAACCTTTGATCTCCTCCTCCATGACCCCCTCCGGAAAAATCTTTCGATAGATCAGAAGCTTTGTATATAACTTCCTTTCTCAATTGAAAATCAAAGAGAGCAAGATTTTTTTCATCTCCAACTATGTCCCCCTTAGTTCCCATTATTCTCGTTCGCCTTCCACCGTAGCTTGTATGCGCTTCCATTGAGAATGCGACAGTTATATTATCCTCAAATTGCATATTTACAATTTGATGGTCAACAACATCGTTATCACAGTGAAAAACACACCGTCCATATGGTCCATTTTTTATTGCATTCATTACCTTTCTCGAATCCCAATCTTGCAAGTCGATTAAATGTCTTACACCAAATTCTCGCTTATCATGGTAAATCCTCTTTGCTGAATAAGGACATTTTGATTCAACTTCACATCCTCCAGTACAATATAGAGCGCTGCCATTAGGAGCATTTGATGTTTTAAAATAATTCAAATCTCCAAAGGAAGTTACTTGTTTACATCTTTTTCCTAGTATCCAGTAAAGAATATCCAGATCGTGACAAGATTTTGAGAGCAAACATGGAGTAGATTCCTTCTCATTACCCCAATTACCTCTGACAAAAGAATGAGAAAAGTGAATATTATCGATTGGTTCTAGATGTTGAATGCTAACAACTTCACCAATCTCCCCTCCTTGAACTAATTCTTTAATCTTTATAAAATAAGGAGAGTAACGAAGTACATGACAAATACCGACTATTCTATTGTATTTTTTTGCTTGATGAAGAATATCTTGGCATTCATTCCATGATTGAGCAATTGCTTTTTCTAGCAGTACATGGTACCCCAATTTCAAGGCTTTCATAGCTGATGGATAATGAAACTTATCCCAAGTAGAAATAATAACAAAATCTGCAAATTTTGGTTGTTGTAAAACATCTTCCCAAGAATCGAAAATAGCTTCTTCTTTTAGTTCTAAATCCTCTTTAAATTTTTGTTGTCTAAGTTTAACCGGTTCGGCAATAGCTACTACCTTCATCTGCATCGGATAATTCTTTGCATATCTAGAGTATACCCAGCCCCTATTTCCAGCACCGATGATGATACAAGTAAGTGGTTTTGCAAATTCGCTCTGTGGCAAATCTAGTTCACCAGATGATAAGTCGATAATGGATTGATTATGGTTTGCAGAATTAATAAAGATAGGTGATGAGAGTAAACCAGCAGAAACAATACCACTGTTTTTAATGAATTCCCTTCGATCAAATTTTTTCATGATTTCCCCTATTATTACAAAAAAGTTGGGATGAAAAGGTGCTGAACAAAAATACAAAAAAATCTTTATTGATTTTATATAAGCACGTTAGATGCTTTAAACAATCGAATATTTATGCACAGATAAAATTTTTAAAAATGATTATCTTTGTTTTTTAATTTATGTAAAAACTTTGAAAGTTCTTTATGAACAAATATATACTGCTGTTAATCATAATATTTAACATCTTAATTTCTGCACAACCTTACCCTGATCAGTTTTATACTTATGAGAAAGATAGCCTCAATACTCGTATCGAGACTTCAAGCGGAATTGAGATTGCTGAAGACACGAAAAAGTTAAAACTTTATGATGGTATTACAAGTGGTACTGTAATTTTCAGTCCAGATTCTTCTGAGTACCCTTTTAACCGTGGTTTGCCGTCGTGGAATGGTTTTGTACCGAATGATAATAGCAGTTTCAAGGTTGTAATGAGGTTTTATAAAAATGGATGGTCTCCATGGATGATGGTTGGTTATTGGAAAGAACAGATATGGTCAACTTATGGAGCAACCACCTTTAATGATGGTGAAATAGAATATGATTATGTTGTTCTTAATTCATATTATAAAAAATGGCAATATGCAGTTGCAATGAAGAGGTTAAGTGTTGATGAGCCATCTCCAACTATTCATAAATTAAGTTTTTTTGTTAGCGATCAAATAACAACTGATGAAGCAGATATTCCATCAATTGTAAATGATAGACCAGAAGTAATGTTTATTCCCACAGAACACTTCTACCAATATTCGCTTGATCCAGATATTGGTGGTGATATCTGTTCGCCAACTTCTGTTTCTATGGTTTTAAGAAGTTATGACATTGAAGTAGATCCCGTTGATTTTGCTAATGACAATTATGATCCTCACTGGGGACTTTTTGGAGTCTGGCCGAGAGCTGTACAGAATGCTGTAAGTTTTAATATGAAAGGGGCTGTAACTCGTTATCGTACGTGGAGTGAAGCAGCAGCAGTATTAGAGCAAGGTGGAAGAATTGTTATGTCAGTTGGAAGACCCCTTTATGCAGGTCATTTAATGATGCTTGCCGGATTCGATTCACAAGGCAATCCACTTGTTCATGACCCAGCTAAGACAAATGGCTATGGACTGAAGTATAACAAAACAGAATTATCAGAATCATGGTTCAATAAGGGTGGTATATCATATACGTTTTTCCTTGATTCTACAACAACCACTTCAGTTGAAGAAAAAACAAAACCTCTTATTGCTGATAATTTTGAACTTTCTGTATATCCAAATCCATTTAATCCACAGTCAAATATTGTTATACAAACATTAAGAAGCAATTTTACAGTAGTCTCAATTTATAATACTCTAGGGCAGAAAGTTGAAACTCTATATGAAGGAGAATTGGATGCTGGCAACCACTATTTTAATTGGAATGCCAAAAATCTACCTTCCGGAAATTATATTATTCATTTAAAAACTAAGAATAGTAATAAGACAGTTAAAGCAATGTTATTGAAGTAATTTTATTCAATTATTAGAAATCTTCACCGCCTTCATCCCCACCGTTAGAATTTCCTCTTTCACGATTCTGTTTGAAGTTATTCAAATTCAGTGTAAAATTAAGAAGCACTATCGGAGCCTTTCTTTGCGAATAGGTATATGATTCAAAACCAGGGCCATAAGTTGTCCCCTCACGTTTGGAAGTTTGAAATACATCTCTAAATTGAAGTGCAATTGATAATTTGCGTTCCCATAGATCTTGCCGAATAGCAATATCAGTTGAAAAATATCCAGAATAATCTCCCTGTGCTGAAATACTTGGTCCTCTGTATCTACTATTCATCTGAATTCTTGTGCTCGGAGTTATTGAAAAAGTATGATTTAATCTCAAACTCCAATTGAAGTTTTCTCTTAAAAATGTCACATCATCGTAAACACCTTCTAATTTGTATTGAGATAAGTCACCCATAAAATTTAGATTCCAGAAACTCCATAGATCTGCGTCCACCATAAATTCTGTACCAAGAGTGTAATCAGTTCCAACATTATAAGGAGTAGAAATGGTAACATTAGTGTCGTATATGGCTCTAACTCTTTCAATCTTATTCTTTCTTTCTCGATAATATCCTTCTAAGGATAAAATTACTTCCTCAACATGTGTTTGGTAAGCAACTTCAAATGAATTTAATATATTCTGGTTCAAGTTCAGGATTTCCTTGTCTAACATTGTTTTCATCCTCCCACGTAAGGAACGGTTCAAGATAATAACCCCTTGGGCGTCTAATTCTTTTAGTATAACTAGCCATTATTTGAACAAGTTCATTGAAACTATATGAAGTATGAATTGTTGGGAAATAATCCCATCGATTTATCACAGAACTTTGACTTGAATCTGGAATAAAGACTAGACGATCTGTAAATTCTCCTCGTAATCCAATCTGATAACCGATCTTATTCAACTTACTATTATATATTGAATAGATGGAGTAAATATTGCGTGAATACTCAACTAAATAACTATAATCTTTTTGAAAAATATAATCACCACCATTTACATCGAAAATGAAACTCTTCGAATCATCTTCTGATCTACCAATCTCTGCTTGCAAGCCAGATTCAAACCTATTGTTACTTCCAATCGGAAGTGAATAGTCTAATTTTCCTCTGAACCTTCTACCGGGTCCATATTCAGTATTTTTACGACCACTTGAGATAGTTCCATCATCATTGAAGTATTCATTTATTGTAAATTCTTCTCCGTTTCTGTAGGAGTAATCCAGATCTGTCGTAATTTCATGCTGGTTTTTTCCAAAAATATGTCGATAATTTAAATTGGATGAAAATCTGTCTCCACCACGCTCTCTGTTACTTAAGTTATAGTAGTTAGTTTCTGAAGTGGGTGGGCTTGTATACTCATAATAATTGACTTGAGAATTACTTATCCATGCGCCATCACCATATCTAAAGGAAAGCCCAAGCTGATTTCTTGTATCCAGAGTAAAATCTGCACCAGCTATAAAATTATAACCTTCTCCTCCTCTGCTGTTAGTATTCGTACTATTTAGAAATGATTTAAATTCGTCATTGAAAGTAACTCTATTTTCTTCACCAGTTCCAGGGTAGTTTCTTGTACGATAGTCAGCACCAAGATTGAAAGAATAACCATTTGTTCTGTAATTTGTTATAAAATCAGCTCCATATTTATCATCAAGTCCGACATGAGCGTTGACAACTCCGCTTATTCCGGCAAACTCATTTTTCTTCATTACAATATTTATTATACCTGACACTCCCTCTGGATCATACTTAGCTGAGGGATTTGTTACTATTTCAATATTTTCAATTGTGCTTGCTGGAATCTGCTGCAATGCATCATTAGGATCAAGGATTGTAGGTCTGCCATCTATTAAAAGTGTAAAACTTCCACTTCCTCTAAGGCTCACATTTCCTTCAATGTCAACATTAACTGAGGGTACATTTTCAAGTACTTCAACTGCCGAACCTGATATAGAAGTACTTTGTTCACTAACATTTATTACTTTCTTATCAATATGATACTCTATTGGAGTTTTGTTCGCAATTACTGTAGCACCTTCGAGTTGATAACTAGTGGGCACAAGTTTGATCTCTTCCAGATCCAATAAACCAGACTGTCTTGTGATCTCAATATTATCAAGCTGAAAAGTTTCATAGCCTATAAAACTAATTGTCATCAAATATTTACCAGACCTTATTGATTCCAACACAAACTGTCCATCTTTATTTGTGATTGTTCCCGTTACCTGTGTGGAATCTGAAGATTGTAGCAAAACGAGATTAGCATATTCAATAGGAAGGTTAGTGGTTTGATCAATAACTTGACCGATGATACTTGCTCCTGGAGAATTTCGTTGAGCAGTAACTAAAGTTGAAGTGAGGATAACGACAATGAGCAAGAGGATATTTTTCATTTCTTTTGGTCTTTCATGTAATATTGTTTCATTAATCAAATTTATAGAGTAAAACTATTGGAAATTTGTAGTTATTCTGTAAAGTTTTAGTGAACAAAAAAGTAACTAACAAATAGTAAATTGATGAAGTCCTTCCTCATATCTATATTTGATAATAAGGTTATTATTTTGGCAGATCTTTTTAACTAGAGCTAATCCTAAACCGAGTGACGAAGTTGATCCATTCTCTTTTGAAAACCTCGAAAAAAGTTTATCTTCTGAGAATTCAAGAGGTTTACCATGGTTAGTAACTAATAATTTTTCTTTGGTTGTTATAATCTTTATTGGACCATCTGAGGATGCGTAATTAATACAATTCTTGACAAGATTTTTTAAGACTATGTCAAATAGAATTGGATCAATGTTCAAAAAATGATCTTCTGACAACTTTAATTCGAATAATAATCCCTTTAGTTCTGCGAGCTCAGAGACACTCTCAATATGTTTTTTTATTAAATCGCTTGTAAATACTTCGGTATTTTTATTGAATTCACCGTGCTCTACTTTCGTAATTAAATTTAATGCATTACCTAGTTTCGAAATGTGATTTACCTCATCATATATTGATTTAACAGAGGATGATTGAGCAGCCATAACATTTTCATCAGCAATTAGATTGTCTGTCTTATTTCTTATTACAGTCAATGGAGTTTGTATTTCGTGGGCCATATTTTCTGTATATTCTTTTAACGTAGTAAACTCATTTTCCGTTCTTTCAATCATATTTTGGAATAGTTCCTGCATTTTAGAAAATTCTGAAGTATTAGTTTGAAGATTCGGGACATCAGATCCTTGACCCACCTTATAATTTTTCATTCTGCTAAGTATTTTGTTGAATGGAGCAAAGAAATAGCCTGACACGAAATAGTTAAATAATACAATTACCAAAGCAAGGATAATAAAAGCTGGGATAATCCCTGAAGGATATCATCTTGTAGTCTTCTAAAATCACTCATATTTACTATCATTTCCACTTTGTAGTACTTCCCCTCAACGTCAATGAAAGTGATTTTTTTTCTATGAAGTAATTCTCTTTCTTGCTCTTCATTTTGAATCAATGTATCAATATAAACAGGATAGGTTTCTAAATTTGGTAATGAACTAACCTTTTGTACTTTGTAATAGTTTCTTTTTCTTTTTGGCTCTCCATGTTTCTTTATGTCCCCTATAATTTTTCCCTCAGTCCAATTATATCTTCCCTCCAGTTCACTATCGATATACTCTTCTGATTCATTTATTAGAAAAAGAGCACTAAAAAAGAATGCCACAAAAGTAAATATTAAGTAGATAGAAGTTGTCTTACTAAGTAGTTTTATTTGTCTTTTCTGTTTCATTTTTAAAATCACTCTGTAAATTTATATCCCATACCATACATAGAATGCAGATAATCCTTACTTCCAGCTGAAATAATCTTTTTTCTTAGATTTTTAATATGATTATATATAAAATCAAAATTATCAGATTGATCAATATTATCTCCCCAAAGATGTTCTGCAATACTTTCTTTAGTAATAATTCGATTCTTGTTATCTATAAAGTATAGCAAGAGGTCATATTCTTTTTTTGTAAGAAAAACCTTTGTATTATTAATGATAACTTCTGCTGACAGAATATCTATTTCAATTTCATTGAAAATTAATTTGTTATTACTTTCAAATTTATTTCTTCTCAATATTGATCTAATTCTCGCATTCAATTCTTCTTTATGAAAAGGTTTTGTTAGATAATCATCAGCACCAAGATCAAGACCCCGAATTTTATCCTCGATGGCATTTTTGGCCGTAACTATAATTATTCCAGATTTATTGTGTCTTTTCTTTATTGACTCAATCAGATCTAAACCGTTTCCATCAGGTAATCCAACATCGATAATAAAAAGATCATACTCATAAAGTAATATAGTTTCCAATGCAGAAGAATATTTGTGAACTACTTTACAAACATATCCGTAACTTGATAAAAATTGTTCAACATCAGATGATAGCTCAATATTGTCTTCGATAATTAGGATTTTCATATATAAGAATTTAATCAAGAATTTTGTAGAAAAACTATTCTAAAAATTTTATTACAAAAAATAAATAGACTTATAATATATCTCCGCTTTATCAAAATTAAACTATTTGGTAGTTACTCATGAAAGTTAATCAAGATTATAACAGTAAGGCTGAGTACAAAAATTATATTATTGAACGGTTTACCAGTGAATGTTACCGAGATGAAAATTCTTGTTTCCAATTATCAAAAAGAAATGGACATTGCTGGAAATGTCAGTGTTTCTGATGGTAAAGCAGAATTTGAACTTGAAGCAACCAGTTTCGTTACTTTAATTAATGAGAATTAATTGTACTACTAAATCATTGAAATTGAATTGATAGAGTGATCTCTTAGTTTTCTATCAATACTTTTTGCGTTTGGTATTACAGAATCCAGTTTATTCCAGAATCTTTTACTGTGATTTTTATGAACTGTGTGACATAGTTCATGAAGAACTACATAATCAATTAGCTCCTCTGGCATCCTCATTAATCGAATATTTAAATTTATATTATTTCTAATTGAACAGCTCCCCCACCTAGATTTCAGATTTTTGCAGTAAACTTCGTTATAACTAAATCCAAATTCTTGAGCTAAATTTTCTACCTTAGCAGGCAAGTAATCTTTTGCTTCCTTGTGAAGAGCTCTATCGATTCCTACTCTAATTGCTGCTTGTACCTCTTCAGACTCAACAAATAGAATTTCGGGATACTTCACAAATATTTTTCCGTTCCTAATGGTGACTGATATGTCTCCATCATTCTTCTTCCCAATTACTAATCTGTGTGACCGAGTATTAAATTTTGTTTCCTCGGTATATACAATTCGTTTTTTTTCATAGTCTTTGATTTTAGGAAAATTCTTGTTTATCCAATCTTTTTTTGACCTAGCAGCTTCCTCAGCAACTTTATAGCTTACGCAATAAGGAAATGAAACAACAATTCCTTCAAAAGGTTTTATGCTGATGTTTATCCTTTTTGCTCTTCTGGATTTACGCAAAAGAACTTCACCAATTTCGTCCATGTGTATTTTTCGTGAGGTTTTCAATTAGGTTCTTTTTTTAATAAAAAATGGAATTAATACAACAATGAAACTTAATAGAGATATTGGTGGTAATCCTCCAGGCCAATTATGGATTTTTATCCATCCAGAAAATCCCATAATTATTAGATGAAGATAGAGTAAAATAAGTAAAATTTCAGAACCATTTCTTTTCAAAATACTAATTGACTTTTCGATACGAGACAGTTTGTAATATCGTAGATTATTTAACTGAAATAGTGAGGCAATACCTGCTAATATTGTAAATTGACCTATGAGATTTACCTTATCAGCTTCAAAAAGTTTTGGATAATAGGAAGAACTGAAAATTATTAATGATACAAGAACATGTATAAGAATAAGTGCTTTTGAGTATTTGAGGACTTTCTTGCAAAATGAAGGGTCTTCTCTTTTTCGAAATATAATTGCAAAAGAGAGAAGTATTATAGATGCAAATGAGATGATTTTATTTAAAACATACAGTGGAAAATCACTCCAAGGAACCCCACTATATATATTATATCTTATAACCGCATATAATGCAGCAAAGATTAAAACTGCTATTGTCAGTGCTGTTGAATTGATAGACGAATTATTCTTTGAGACCATTTTCTCTACCCTATAACATTTTGAGGTGTTTTATTGATAAATGCTTTTAAATTTTCGACAGCTATCGACATCAATCTTTTTCTTGAAGCTTTTGTTGCCCAGGAAATATGAGGAGTGATAAAACAATTTTTAGCTTTAAGAAGTGGATTTTCAACACTGGGTGGCTCTGTCGAAAGGACATCTAGACCCGCCCCGGCAATTGTATTATTATTTAATGCTTCTGCAAGATCATTTTCGTTTACAAGCGGGCCTCTACTTGTGTTTATTAAGAAAGAACAATTCTTCATCATGCCTAATTCTTTTTTCGAAATCAAATTTTCACTTTCATTTGTCAAGGGTAGATGAAGTGTAACAATATCACTTAATTGTAATATTTCATCAAAAGAAACTTCTGAGATATAATTTTCACAATTAATTATCCTACTCCTGCTATTTGCTAAAATCTTCATCCCAAAAGCATCACCAATTTTTGCAACCTCTCTCCCTATTTGACCAAATCCAATAATGCCAAGTATTAAACCATCGAGTTCTATCAATGGTCTCTTCCAATATGAAAATTCTGGATTGTGACACCATTCCAAATTCTTAACCGAATTAGAATGTAAGCCAACATTTGAAGATAATTCTAATATCAATGCAAAGACCATCTGTGCAACAGATTTTGTCGAATACGCAGGAACATTAGTAACTGTAATCTCCCTCTTTTTTGCAGTATCTATATCTACAACATTGTATCCAGTAGCTAGAACGCCAATATATTTAAGGTTTGGTAAAGATTGGATTAATTCCTCATTCAAAACAGTTTTATTTGTAAGAATAATTTCTGCATCTTTTGCAGCTATAAAGGTCTCATCCAAACTAACTCTATCGAAAATAGTAATATCACCTAATTTTTCAAGTTCTTCCCAGGATAAGTCACCAGGATTCAATGTGTATCCATCGAGTACAACTATTCTCATTTAATTAATCCTTACTCAAAATTTAGCGTACCAAAGTATTGTGGCAAATGAAAATTTGGTTTTAGATTTTCCACTTTATTCCAAGTTAACCAGTGTGGATGTGAAGTTTTATCAGCACATTTATAAAAATTGGCTTTCCAGACACTTCCCGATTCTGGTGGAGGAAAATTCAAATACTTTCCGACTACCTTGAATGGGATTTTGTAACCTACATACCAAGTTAATGAGTCTTTTATTTCCGGATCATTCACTTTGGGAAGTGAGTGCGCAATGCTAATGCTTCTATATTCCTCATAACTGATTAATTTTTTCACGCTCTTATCATCCGAATTAAAATGAAAGAGTTGAACTCCTCCGCAATTTGTTTCCAAATTGAAATAACCTTTACTTATGTCAGAACTTGGAGAAAAGAAAAACTCAACACAACTATCCTCAAAAACATTTCCTTGATAGTTCCTTTTTATTGATCTTACATATTTATCTTCTACCTTAAATAGAACGTAAAGATATTCAGTTGAATATAGAAGCTTTACATATACATTTGGGAAGTGTAAAGGTTTTGTACCCATGTAGTTTTCAAGTTGGAGATAATTCACATGTTTCCAATTTCCATCGTTCCATTTTAGATTAATTTCAAAATCTTTATCAACATTTTTAATTTTATATGACAAATTATCTCCAGAGTAATCGATGCCTAACAAACAAGTCAAGAATAATATTGAAAGAAAGCTCAACTTGATAACCTTCTTATTGATTTATAAAGTGCTTGCGTTCCCTCTTTCCCTTCCCCATTGGATTGATTACTGATATACATTTGGTGGACAAAACTCAATGCTGGCAAAGGAAGATTCATATTCGATGCTGCTTCTAATACCAATCTTAGATCTTTTTGCTGCAGATCTATCATAAATCCGGGAGCATAATCTTCGTCAGCCATTTTGGGAGCAAGATTTGCTAATTGCCATGATCCTGCTGCTCCGCCCTTAGTTGCTTCTATCATAATTTTTGGATCTACACCTGAGCGTTGTGCAAACAATACTGCTTCACTTACTGCCATGTTTGTAACAGACACAAGAATTTGATTACAGAGCTTAACTACCTGACCCATACCATTAGTTCCACAGTGAGTTACTGTTTTACCCATTGCTTCAAATACAAAACTACATTTTTCGAGAATTTCTTCCTTTCCTCCAACCATAATAGACAATGTTCCATTTATAGCTCCAGTGTCTCCACCACTTACTGGAGCATCCAACATTTCTGCTCCCTTTTGAGCAAGTTTCTCCGATATTTCAATCGTGACGGAAGGTGAAATAGTACTCATATCAATTACAACTTTTCCTTGACTAATCCCTTCAATCACACCTCCCTCTCCTAATATAACGTTACTAACAACAGGGGTATCAGATACTATTGTAACAACGATATCAGACTTTTCAGCAACTTCTTTTGGGGATGTGGCAGCATGGGCTCCAACACCTATAAGGTCATCCATCTTTGATCTGGTTCGGTTGTAAACAGTTAATTCAAATCCAGCTTTAAGTAAACTAAGGGCCATTGGTTTACCCATAATCCCAAGTCCGATAAATCCAATTTTATGCATCTTTTATCTTACCTCAATATATTTTCAATTGTCAAAGATAACAATAATTCAAGCAATTCATTTTATGATTTTTCTCCCCCGTCATTTTTACTTATCTTGCACTCACTTTTAAAAAAATAGGAAAAGTAATGACAGTTGAAAAAGACAAGGTAGTTTCAATAGACTATACTTTAACGGATGATGCTGGTAAAACAATCGATTCCTCTGCTGGACGTGAACCATTATCCTACATTCAAGGACATCAAAATATCATTCCGGGTTTGGAAAAGGAACTTGAAGGAAAAACTGTAGGTGACAAATTAACTGCAGTAATTCCTCCAGAAGAAGGCTACGGTAAATTTCAAGAATCTCTGATTCAAGAGGTTTCAAAAGATGTATTTCAAGGTGTCGATAAGATTGAAGTTGGAATGCAGTTTCAAGCTCAGATGGAAAATGCACCTGTAGTTGTAACTGTGACACAAGTGGAAGACGACAAGGTAACAATTGATGGAAATCACCCTCTTTCTGATCAAACATTAAACTTTGATGTTGAAGTTAAAGATATTAGAGAAGCTACTGAGGAAGAGCTTTCTCATGGACACGTGCACGGTCCGGACGGACATCACCACTAAATATAAAATTCAAAAGCCGGAACTATCCGGCTTTTTTTTTATCAATTTCTATATATATTCCAAATACTTTAAGATAACCAATCCTACGGTCATACTAATTATCGATAATGCTGTTGATATTGCAATGATATCCCCCGCCAGTTTGGAATTGCACTTCATGGCCTCTGCCATAACAAATGATGCTATTGCTGTAGGTGTTGCAAAAAGAATGAAAAATATTCCAAGATTAACCTTTGAAAACTCCAACATAATCCCAACTATTATTGCCATCATTGGGAAAACAATTAACTTTAAAAATGAAGATGTAAATGCCAAAGTTGATGCTTTCATAATTCTTTCCAAATTAAGAGTAGCTCCGATTCCAATAAGTGCAAGAGGCAACGCTATTGCAGCAAGGTGATCGAGTGTTATGTATATTGGTTCCCATACATTCCATTGAAATATTGAGAAAGGCAGCGCAACAATTGCTGCAAGTATGAGTGGATTAGTTAAAATGTCTTTTAATACCTCTCCCCAGTTACTTTTTCTCTTACTATGAAATGGAATTGTTAACGAAATAACAGCAAGTATGTTGTATAAAGGCATGATAAAAGATAGTAGCATGGCAGCTTTTCCAACATTAGTCTCACCGAGCATAGCCATTATCATGGCTAAACCAACAATAGCGAAATTACTTCTAAAACTTCCCTGGATAAAAGAACCTTGATCTTCTGGAGTTTTGGTTAGAAATTTAGAGACACCCCAACTAATAAGGAATAGAAAAATAATCAATACAACAGATGTTGAAATTAGTCTTACATCAAACGATTCATTGATCTTTATGGTAGACAGTTTTACGAAGACTAGTGCTGGAAGTGAAATGTTAAAGACAAAATTTGATGATTGTCTAATAAAAGTATCGTTTACTAAACTAGTTTTTTTAAAAAGTGTTCCAATTAATATTAAAAGAAATATTGGTGCAACAATTTCAATTGTAAATAGTAGAATTGATATCATGTATTCATACTCTAGTTTAGACCGAAGTCGGGACGGTAACTCTAAAAACTGTTGAAACGCTCTTTGAAATTATGCTATACTGATCCACTAATGCTGGTATTAACGGTACATCTCCCTTGGAATATGAAAACGCATGGTTGTTATCCTCAATTACAAGGGAAATTGCTCCCTCTGTAATAAGCATAATCTCAATTCTGTTTTTTGTATTGAAACTAAATTCGTCATCAGTACTTAGTTCTATTCTTTCAATCACAAATTCTTGAATCGGTGAAGTATATTTAACTATTCCTACCTTTTCTTTATTTCCTATAAGTAATGCATCAGTTTTGGAATAATCCAAAATATCCAACAAGGTGTCAACATCTTTGAACTTTGGAGTAAGTCCAGCGCGAACAACATTATCTGAATTCGCCATACATTCTACAATGTTGCCCTCTAAGTATGCATGCGGAATACCAGCTGGAGTAAAAATTGCCTCTCCTACTGATAAATCTAAATAGTTTAGAAAAAATATTGTTAGTAATCCAATATCAATTCCGTACTGTTTTTTAAGCTTTAGAAAAAGTCTATCTGTTTTTGAGGGTGACTCTTTAGTCATTATCTGTTCAGTAATAGATTCAATGCAATTTTGAAGCTCATTTTCGTTTGATGCATTTAACATTAGCGTTGAGAAAATTATTCCCAAAGCTTTCTCATTCTCTATACCGTTACTAATTGAATCTTTAAATTTTTTAACAGTTTCATCAGCCAAAAAGGTTTTTAGAATTGGATAATCAGACAAATTTTGTTTGATCTGCATAGGTGTTTGGAATCCCACAAGTGCTTCAAGTCTATCCAATACAATCGCAATTTCTGGTTTGTGGTTATCATCAATATAGTTTTTTGAATCTTTCCTGTGAAGTTCTTCAGCTTGAGATTTATTAGGATGAGTTTGAATGGACAACGCTTTGCCAGCTGATAGAACTTTGAGTAAATAAGGAAGTTTATTATCAAATCTATTTGCTACTTCTGCACCAAGTATTTCTGATGGATAAGCTTCAATAATTTGATTAAGACTTATCAATTCATTATCAATATTTATTTTTGAAGATAGTCTTGGGTGTGCACCGATCCACAATTCCGCGTAGGGTTTGTCTTCTGGAGTTATACCTAGAAGTTTTGGAATAAAGGCATCTTCACCCTTGGTGCCCCATTCATAATGCTGAATAAAATTGCGAAGTTTATACGCTTTCTTTTCTATCATATAGTTTCTTACTAAGTATCTTAACCTTACCCTCTCTAAAAAGAAAAGGTAAGATTAGGCTTTAGAAATATTTCTAGGATTCTTCCATGAATGGATATTTATAATTACTCGGAGGAATAAAATTTTCTTTAATAGTCCGTGGCGATACCCACCGAATAAGATTCAAATAACTTCCGGCTTTATCGTTTGTTCCACTAGCTCTTGCACCCCCAAAGGGTTGCTGACCAACAACTGCTCCAGTTGGTTTATCGTTGATATAAAAATTTCCCGCTGCGTTTACTAATATTTTATTCGCAAGTTGTACAGCAGATCTATCTTGAGTAAAGATCGCTCCAGTTAGAGCATACTCTGATGTTTGGTTACAAATGTTTAAAGTTTCTTCATATTTATCATCATCATAAACATAGAGTGTAAATACCGGACCAAATATTTCTTCTTCCATTGTTTTGAAATGTGGATCCGTCGTAACGACTAATGTAGGCTCTATATAATACCCAACTGAATCATCATATTCCCCTCCCGAGATTACTTCTGCATCTTTAGCATCTTTTACATAATCTATATATTGAGTTATACTATCGAATGCACTCTTATCAATGACAGCATTCATGAAATTCGTAAAATCTTCAACATCACCCATCTTTATAGATTTTAAGTTTTCTATAAGTTTTTCTTTTATTCCTGGCCAAAGCGATTTTGGAATATATCCTCTTGAGGCTGCTGAACATTTTTGACCTTGATACTCATAAGCACCCCTTGTAATTGCTGTTGCTACCACATCAACATCGGCACTGTTATGCACAAACACAAAATCTTTTCCCCCAGTTTCTCCTACTATTCGAGGATAAGATTTATACTTACTTATGTTTTCTCCAATTGTCTTCCACATTGATTGAAACACAGGAGTACTCCCAGTAAAATGTATGCCCGCGAGATCGGCAGAATTAAGTACAGGATTTCCAACTTGGCCTCCAGACCCAGGGACAAAATTTATTACACCATCTGGAACCCCCGCCGCCAAAAATAATTTCATAAGCCAGTAACCTGAGTAAACTGCGCTTGAAGCTGGTTTCATTATAACAACATTTCCCATGAGGGCAGGAGAGGTTGGTAAATTACCGGCAATTGAGGTAAAGTTAAATGGTGAAACAGCAAAAACAAATCCTTCTAGAGGTCTGTATTCAAGTCGGTTCCATGTTCCATTTGGTGAATGTAAAGGCTGCTCCTCATAGATCTGCATTGCATAATATGCATTGAATCTAAAGAAATCCACTAACTCACATGCAGAATCAATTTCAGCTTGAAAAGCATTCTTACTCTGCGAAAGCATTGTTGCAGCATTAAGTGTTGCTCTCCAATAATCTGTGGTTAACAGATCAGCTGCTTTAAGAAATATTGCTGCTCTTTCATTCCATGGCATTGTAGACCATTCTGCTCTAGCTTTTAGAGATTCAATAATTGCAAGTTCTACCTCTTCTTTACCGGCTTTATGGTACGTTCCAATCACAGTTTTATGATCATGTGGGATCACACAATTGGCAGTATTCCCTGTTCTGATCTCTTTACCTCCAATTATAATTGGAATATCCAGAATTTGTGATTTTAATTCTTTTAATCTTTTTTTTAGAATATCTTTATCTCTTGATCCAGGCTCATAGCCACGAATTGGATCATTTTCTGGGAAAGGGATCTCAAATTTTCCGTTTGCCATTACAAAGCTCCTTGAATTTTTCTAATATTATTGTGGCCTAATTTACATTTATTCGAATAATATCACAAAGACAGAAATGAATTATTTGGTACACAATAGTTCTAATTCTTTCTCTTGATAAGATAGTTTTATTCAGATATATTAACTTTAATTTTGAAAGGAATAATAAATGATATTGATAATAAGACTAGCTATCTTTAGCTACATAATAATAAATTTTTCAATAATACAAGCTCAAGATAAAATGAAATACAATGAATTAACAGAAGAAGAAAAATATGTGATCATTAACAAAGGAACTGAGCGTCCTTTTACTGGTGAATATACTAATTATAAAGACGAAGGTACTTATATCTGCAAACAATGTAACGCAGAACTATATAAATCAAATAACAAGTTTGATTCACACTGTGGGTGGCCTAGTTTTGATGATGAAATAGATGGAGCTGTGAAAAGGGTGCCTGATGCAGATGGACACAGAACAGAAATTATCTGTACTAATTGTGGAGGACATCTTGGACATGTGTTCCTTGGTGAAGGATTTACTGATAAGAACACGAGGCATTGTGTCAATTCAATTTCTTTGAACTTCATCCCAAATGAAAGTAAAACTGAATTCAATAAAGCAATTTATGCTGGTGGATGTTTCTGGGGAGTTCAGTTTTTATTCGATCAGACCGAGGGTGTTCTTAAAACCAAAGTAGGTTATACCGGTGGAACTACTAAGAATCCAACTTACCAAGAAGTGTGCTACGAAAATACTGGACATGCAGAAGCTCTTGAAGTTGAGTTTGATCCTTCAATAGTGAGTTATGAAGAGTTGACAAAACTATTTTTTGAAATTCACGACCCGACTCAACTAAATAAACAGGGTCCGGATATTGGTAATCAATATCGTTCTGAAATATTTTATTTTGATGATCATCAAAAAGAGGTTGCAGAAAAATTGATTGGTATTCTGGAAGATAAAGGCTATGATGTTGTTACAAAAATAACTAAAGCCTCAGAGTTTTACGATGCTGAGGATTATCATCAAGAGTATTATGAGAAGAAAAACGGGACTCCCTACTGTCACTTTTATACAAAAAGATTTTAATTAAATTTAAACCTCGGAGATTTTAAAGCCTCCGAGGTTTTTTTAAAATACTTTTTTCTAATTCTTTATGCTTCGTAACTTTTTACTGCATCATTAACAGTATCATAAAAACTAAACACAGAATTAAGCTTTGTAATCGAAAGAACTCCACTAACTTTATCAGAAACTTCTGCTAACTTCATGTCACCACCAGAGTTCTTGAGAGTTGTAAACGCTCTAATTAAGATTCCAATGCCGGTCGAATTCACAAATTTTACGTCAGCTAGATTAACAACAAATTTGTTTCTTCCAGCATCAATCTTGTCTGCAATAAAATCTTGAAAATCAGAAGCACCTGGGCCACCTTCAAGTTTACCTTTAAATTCTATTACATCGACCTCATAAACTTCTTTTGTATTATACTTCATTTTATTCTCCTTTGATGAGTTAATTACTTATTCTTCTTTAATATAAAATATTCACAAAAAGTATTCAAACTATTTTATTTTTAAAACGAGTAAAGATATATCATCTTCAATCGGATGCTCTCCTCTCCATTCATCTGCAGCTTCCACAATAGCCTCTATTATTCTATCTGGATTACGAGAACCAACATCCTTAAAGATTTTTGATATTCTAAAATATGCCATTTGCTCCCCTTCTTCATTTGCCAGCTCAGGTAGTCCATCCGACATTAAAAGTAATGTGTCTCCTTGATCTAACTGCAAGTTAAAATCTTTGTATGGAAAGTCTAACATAGCTCCAAGAGGCATACCCATTAAGTTTATCTCCTCAACGTGTTGACTTTTTTTAGAATACATCAAAATAGGTGGCATACCTGCGCTAGAAACTAGTAAACGATTATCTTTTAGTTTAAGAAGAGTAAATGCCATCATCATTCTTCCTAGTCTGCTCTTCTTGATAGTATTATTGCTCTTTAGCATGAATGTTGCAAGATCGTTATCGGCTGAATCAGAAACGAAAAGACCTTTAATAAGTGAGACAACAACTCCTGCCTGCATACCGTGACCTGTTGCATCACCAAATCCAATATTAAGTGTCTCATCTTCTGAAATTGAAAAATCGTAATAGTCCCCTCCCACTTCAGATGCTGTTCTCATATAGACAGCAATTTCAAATTTATCTGAGAGTGGAATAGTTTCTGGTAGCATCGAGAGTTGAAGTTTTCTTGCATCTTCAAGTTCTTTTGTCTGTCTTTCACTTTCGATCTGTATAACTTTAGCTTGAGCAGCAGCAGTTTCAGCCTTTAGTTCAGCTTGCTCAGCTCTTAGTTCAGATTCCTTTATTCTTGATGCTTCAAGTTGCTTATTGACCTCATATTTTCTGTAAAGCTGAACTAATCCGATTAGAACCAAAACATATAATGTATATGCCCACCAAGTTTTATAAAATGGAGGGGCAATAATAATTTCATAAGCGAGTTCATTTGCTGCTTTGATGCCATCTGCATTTGACGCTTTTAATTTAAACATATAACTACCGGGACTCAAATTCCTATATGTTATCCGCCTTTGAGTTGTTGTAAGTATAGGTTTTTCATCATAGTTGATTAGTTGATATTCGTATTTATTGTTTTGTGGGGAAGCAAAATGTAGTGCAACGAATTCTATACTGATCGAATTTTGATCATGATTAAGTGATATTTCTTTTTCATCGATAATATGTTGAACAAAAGACTTATTCCCCTTTCGAATTATTGATTTACCATTAATCAAAAAATCATTAACAATTAGTTTGGGAAGGTTCAAATTCTTTTTTACTTTGCTCGGATCAAAATGAAGAATTCCTTCGGTGCCACCAAAATATAGTCTTCTGTTTTCATCTTTGTAAGCTGATTTTGCATGAAATTTGTTTATTTTTACTCCATCATCACTTGAATATACGCGCGATTCATCATTTTTTGTATCATATCTAACAAGTCGATTATTTGTAGTTAACCATAAAGTGCTGTTCCCAAAATCAAGGATTGAGTTAATAGTATTGCTTGGTAGATTACTATTTTGAAGAGTTATTCTCTTGAACTCCCCGGAAGCAAGATCTAACCTGCATAATCCACGATTCAATGTTCCTAACCACAATATACTGTCCTCTATACCGTTTGAAATAATATTCAATACCATATCATCACCAATCTCAGATTCAAATGTTTCTTCAAAGTTAAACGGTATGAACATTTTCTCGCGGAGGTCAAATTTTCTAATACCTCTTGTAGTTCCAATCCAGAGATAATCATTTCCATCTTGAAAATATGAAAGGACATTAACTTTATTAGAGGCAGAAGAATCAATATAGTGGGCTTTTATAGAAAGTGTTGTTAGATCAATTTGATCTAAGCCGCCACCCCTTGTACCAACCCACAGGTCACTGTTATTGAAAGCTCTGATGAAACTTATCTTATTGCTCTGAAGTCTATTTTTACTCCCCTCGCTTATATGTGCTAACAGAGTGTCAGATTGAACTACTAAAATTCCATTATCTGAAGTTCCTATCCAATATCTATCCAGATGGTCAATAAAAATAGAGTTTATTCTATTGTGTCTAATGTAAGGTGTTAGGTTAAATTTCCTTGCTAGAGGAATTTTACTTCCTTTTATAAGATCAATTTTAATAATGTCTTCATAAGTTCCGGCATACAAGTTTTCATCATCCTTATATAAAGTATAAACATTATTTTCTGAAACTCTTGTTTGAGGAATATCAGTTAATATGTACTTAAAGTTTGGTCTGAATCTGTTAAGTTTCGTCAATCCTTTATTTCCTGCAGCAAACCATAAAATTCCGGAATGATCCTCTAAGATGTCCCGAACAAGATTGGATGCTAAACTAGATGGATCATTTTCATCATTTGTATAATTATTACTAATTCCAGTTTTTGTATCAAATTCAAATATTCCGTTGTCTGTACCGATCCATAGAATTCCGGGTTCTGAAGGTGCTTCGGAGCATTTTAAAGATTCTTTCTGATCTGCTTTTCGATTTTTTTGTATAATCAATTTTTTGAAATGCTTTTATCTCCTGATCGAACTTGTATAATCCATAATCAGTGCCCACCCAGAGATTTTTATAACTGTCATAAAAAAGATCAGTAATAAAATTTTTTCTTTCATTTCTTGAATCACTTTGATCAAGATAAAATCTTTCAAAAGATTGATTTAGTTTGTTGAATTTATTCAGTCCATTAGCGGTGCTTATCCAGAGGATTCCTTTTCTATCATCAACAATGTCTGTAACAAAATTATTGCTAAGTGAATTTCTATCTATTGAATCATATACAGAACTTAAAAACCTCTTAGATTCTTGGTCAAAGTGCGCTAAACCTCCAGCATTTGTACCACCGATAATATCACCCATTCCAACCCAGAGAGTTCCATCACTATCTTTATAAAGAGTCGTTATTTGATGAAAACTTAATCCTTTCTCGATGGAATAATAACTAAATGAATTATTTATTGGATCATAGCGATTTAATCCTCTTGTTGTTCCAATCCATATACTTTCATTACTTTCTTCAACGCAAATAGAAATTCCTGGAGAGATTGAATTAGAATCGTATGGATCATTTCTGAAAATACTGAACTTGTAACCATCGTATAGATTTACACCGTCAGGTGTAATAAACCAAAGTAAACCCCTTTTATCTTGGAATATATCATATACATCATCTTCAGAAAGACCTTCCTGTTCAGTTATATTCGTAAAGGAATAAGTTTGAGCATGGCTAAAGCTTGAGATCAGCAATACTAGCGTTATTAAATGGCACAGTATTTTCATTAACTAACGGAAATATTTATAATAAGTTTAGATTCTGTTATAAAATACTAATATAATTATTTCAACCAACTTTGGTTACTCAAAAATAAAATAAATGAGATATTTTATACAATTTATTACCTTACAAACGAAATTATTACAATTAAAGTTATAATATATGCAATCAAATAAAGTAGTTGTCTTAGCAATTCTTCTTTTAGTTCTTGCAGCATGTTCGCAAGTTCCGAATCAGAAATCTTTATTGTCTGAATCTCCAAGTCCAAATAATTGTAGAATTATTGGAACAATTGAATCTATTGAAGATTTTAGAGATGAAACAGGGCCATGTTCAACTAATCATTGTATTGCATCAGTAAAAATCGATAAGATAACCAAACGAGGAATGAGTTTTGATTCCCCTATCGCCAAAAATGATGTAATCGATTTAAAATTTGAGTTTACTTTAAGTCCAACTGATAGTTTATTTCCAGAATTAATCTCTCACTTACCCGGATTAAAAATTGGGAATAAATTTATGGGTGATATTGAAAAAATTGTTTCTATAAATGTTTCTGGAATAAAATCTATCGATACATATAGAATTTTTAAATATGATAGAATTGAAGGAAGATAATGACTTATAATAAATTAATACCACCATCGATGATAATTTTTCTAGCTCTGATAATTATTTTTACTCTTGAAAAACAAAATTTTGAAAGTTATAAGACATTTCATTATAAGAAATCCTCAATTGGTTCAAAAGAGAATCCACAAAAACGTTTTGAATATGAATATCGGATGCTTAAAAGCCCTATATCTGGAAAAATTCCGGAGGAGATAAGAAGAAAAGAAATTGAATTTGTTAAAACAATACCAAGTAAAAGGATTCAATCCTTGACTAAAACAGAAATTGATTTTAATTTTACTTCACGTGGTCCAATTAATAGAGGCGGAAGAACCAGGGCTCTGGGTGTTGACATAAGAAGTACAGCTAATAATGTGACCATAATCGCTGCTGGAGTATCTGGTGGTATTTGGAGATCGACAAATAACGGAGCTGAATGGATACAGACAAGTCTTCCATCTCAAATTAATAGCGCAACTTGCATCGTACAAGATACCCGTTCAGGTAATCAAGATACTTGGTACATCGGAACAGGCGAAGCTAGAGGTAATTCTGCTTCTGGTGGAAACTCACTTTATATGGGTGATGGAATTTTTAAATCAACGAACAATGGACAGAGTTGGTCCCGTATTCCAAGTACCGTTCGGAATACCCCGCAGCAATATAATTCTCCATTCAATTTTGTACATGCATTAGCGATGAATCCAAACACTGGGTCAATATTTGTTGCTGCTTCAAATGTGATTATGAAATCTTCAAATGGTGGGGCTTCTTGGACAACAGTTAGAGGTGTTTTAGCAAATAACACTCAATCTTTTGTTACAGTTGCCCCAAATGGAGTCGTTTATGCTTGTCTTAATAGTGCGGTCACTGATAAAGGTGTTTGGAAATCAACAAATGATGGAAGTAGCTGGTCTGAAATAACTCCGACTGATTTTCCACAAACCTACAATCGGGTAATACTTACTGTTGCTCCTTCAAATCCTGATCGACTTTACCTTTTAGCACATACTCCAGGAAGCGGTGCCGAAAGTCCTGTTGGAGATGGTGATGAACATTCAATTTGGATTTCCTCCAATGGCGGGACATCTTGGGTAAATAGAACAAGTAATATTCCTAATCCAGATAACGTTGCTGGTTATGCTTCACAAAACGGATATAACATGGTGATGGCTGTAAAGCCTGATGACCCTGATTATCTTGTATTTGGAGGGACAAATCTACATAGATCGACAGATGCCCTTGCTACAAAGCTTACAAACACTAAAAGTAATTGGATCGGTGGATATGCATTAGCAAATGATGTAAGTCAATATACAAATCATCATGCTGATCAGCATGCACTAGTGTTTGCACCATTTAGTTCCACAGTTCTTTATTCTGGAAATGACGGCGGAGTTCAATACTGTCCTAACTTATCTCAACCCACTGTAGTTTGGGGGCAACTAAACAAGGGATATACTACTTCGCAGTTTTATTCGATTGCGTTAGACCACTCGAGTGGTGATGATCCCGTTCTTATTGGAGGACTACAGGATAATGCTCATTATTTTACTAATTCATTTGATAACTCCAAAAACTGGATTGAAATGTTAGGTGGAGGTGATGGTGCGTTTACGGCAATTGCAAACGGTAAAACCGAATATTATATAGAAACTCAGAATGGTTTTCTCTTTCGAATTAGACTAGATAATAATGGTAACTGGCAGAATTGGACAGTTGCTAAACCTGATCACGAAACTGATTATCTTTTTATCAATCCTTATGCTCTTGATCCTAATGATTCAAAAAGGATGTATTTTGTTGCTGGCGATAGTTTGTGGAGAAATAATAATCTTACTGCGATTCCTAACTATCAGCAAGATCCAACTGAAATAAACTGGGATGTTCTTTCAAATACTGAGACTGGGGCGATCATTACTGTAGTATCGGTATCAAAGAATCCAGCTAATTTAGTCTATTATGGCTCATCAACTGGAAGAATTTTTAAACTTACAAACGCTCATTTAGGAAATCCTTCCCCCACAGATATCTCCTCCGGTAAAGGACTCCCTCCTGGATATGTAAGTTCAATCGCTATTGATGAAAGTGATGCAAACAAAGTAATCGCTGTATTTTCAAATTATGAGATCATTTCCCTCTATTATTCAGATAATGGTGGCACAAGTTGGACACCAGTTGCCGGCAATCTAGAACAAAATCCAGATGGAAGTGGTAATGGTCCCTCATGCAGATGGGCGTCAATTCTAAATCATAATAATCAGAAACATTTTTTCGTAGCAACAAGCGCAGGACTATACTCAACTTCTCAACTAAATGGCAATTCGACATTATGGGTGCAGGAATCCCCAGATAAAATTGGAGTCGCGGTCTGCACAATGGTGAAAACCAGAGACATTGATGGTTCGGCTGTTGTAGCAACTCATGGCGCTGGCGTATTTAGTGCAGATCATACTGTTGGGATTAGTAACAGAGAAATAGTTAGAAACTTTACACTTTCACAAAATTATCCAAATCCATTTAATCCAACTACATCAATAGAATATACCTTAAGTAATCAAACTGCTGAAGATGTTTCTTTGATTGTTTATGATATAATGGGCAGAAAAGTCGCAACTTTGGTTAACGAGAGACAAAGTTCTGGGATGTACAATGTAAAATTCAATGCAAGTTCTCTAGCATCTGGTATGTATATCTACGAATTGAGCAGTGGTAATATTAAAATTTCGAAAAAGATGGTGTTGATGAAATAATTATTTGACTTTCAAAACAACGAAAGTTATGTCATCCTCAATTTCTGCCCCATCGGAATATTCTGTGACGACTATGTTCATATGATCGATAATTGTCTGAGCATCATTAGCTGCATGATTTAGAAATATCTCTTTTACCTTTTCATATCCAAGCATTTCCTTTTTAGGATTAAATAACTCTGGGAATCCATCACTGCAAAGAAAGATCGTATCTCCTGAAGAAACTGTAACTTCTTTCAATTCATATTTGTATGCTGTTGCTGATCCAAGTGGCATACCGCGTAAGAATAGTTCTTCAAGTATATTGCTTTCTCCACGATGAATTAGCACAGGAGGCATTCCAGCAGATGACAATTCCATTATATCATCATTGATTTTTAACATGCAGAAACACATTGATAATAATCTAAAATTCATATTTTTCAATGCAGAGGACATACTATTCATTGTCCCGATAATATCAGAATTATCATTAAATGAATTGAAAAGACTTTTTGTTGCAGTTACCATCGTTCCTGCCATAAGTCCGTGACCGGTTGCATCACCAATTACAGCCGTAAGAATTCCATCCTTTGACAAATGAAAATCATAGTAGTCTCCCCCAACCTCAGTAGCAGTATTCATAGATACTGCAATATCGAATCTTGGATCATCGGGTAATTCTTTTGGGAGCATAGAAAGTTGTAGCTGCCGAGCTTCTTCAAGTTCCTTGGTCTTTCGTTCGTTCTCTGCTCTCTCTCGTTCTGCTGCAATTTCTAGCTCAGCAGTTTTCTTCTGGTTTTCAATTTCTCTTGCTGATAATTCCTTTACTGTTTCTATCTGCTTTTCAAGATTTCTATTTGTATCAGCAATGTTTCTGGCTAAATAAATAGACATAGAAAGCGGTAGGCTGAGTAAACCAAAAAAGAAAAATATTGCTCCAATAATTGAATTAATATTACTCGTAAATAAACTAATTACAATAATTGAGAGAAAGAATAATCCATTAATAATTACGCCGGTTCCTATTATCCACGAATTTTGTTCCTTTCTTTTTATCGCAAGAATAATTACTCTAATTCCTTCAAGTACTGCCAGAACAATTACTGCAACGAGCAGATAGTCTTCAATTTCAACCGGTAATGTAGTAAAAGTTAAAACTGTAATTACTATGGAGAGAGTTAAAATTATATAAAACTGTTTTGGTATCCTATCGTAGAAAATTGAATATAGAAATCCCAAATATGAAACAAATGATAATGATAAGGCAATTGTATTCACAATTTGGAAAGATGCTTCAACAACAAGACTTTCTGTTACAAATCTTATACCTACAGAGAACAGGAAAACGATTCCTAAAAAAAACGTAAATAAGGCATAATAAAGATTCTCTTTTTTCCTTTGATAAAATAAGTAAAGTAGAAAATAGAGCAATGATAGTGTAAAAAAGATTCCGCTAATTCCGACATTAACTGCATAAGTTAGACCTTCGTTAAATACAGTATTTTTTGAACTCCGGTTTGAGTTTGTGATTCCAATTGAAAAACCGATTCTATCAAAATATTTTTTATACCATCTAGGTTCTTTAATAAAAATTTGATTAGAATACCTGACAGCCAAGGTATATATTTGATTCGTATCAAGATCTATGTAAAAAGGTATTCTTCGTGGGTTATAGATTTTTTCGGAGTCAGCCAATGTTGAAATTGTCCCTAATTCTTTAACTATTCTTCCATTCAAATATATCTGCGATGCCCCAAACTGGCTGACGAGTAATGCTACATTCCTATTCGTTAGCGTCGAATCAATGTTTATTGTTTTTCTAAACCAACCAATCCCCTCCCAATCAACTTTTAGGGAATCATCCAGATTTAGGCGACAATCTACAACTTCCCACTTTGAATCATCAAACAATGGATCTGACCAAGTTGAATCATCACCGGGATGATATCTCCAATCCTCATTAAAATTAACTGTTCTGGATGCAATTGTATCAGCTTTAATTAAAAGAGTATCAACAGATTGTGAAAAAAGTGTGAGTGGTAAAAATGCCGCCAAAATAAATTTTTGTAATAATCTCATATTCTCAATTATGATTCATTTTATTGATTGGTTCAAATATAAGGATTTCAATATATTTATTTATCTACATGTATCGTGTAATATTTCCCCATCCAGTATCACATAACATGCATGGCTAGTATACTCGAATGGATCTCCATCAAAAACAACTATGTCAGCATCTTTACCCACCGCAATGCTGCCAACACGATCATCAATTTTTAAGATTTTTGCAGCAGAAATTGTTATTGAGCTCAGAGCATCCTCAAATGATAAACCATTGGCAGCGGCAACTGCAGCCTCGAATAATACAACCCTAACTTTCGGGACATATGATTCATATCCTCCTTGAATTGCAAAAGGGATATTATTCTCCTCAAGAATTCTTGGTGTTTCGTAAGATAGATTCTTAGTCCTTGACATCATTGGATGAAGAATTACGGGTATGTGGGCCTTTTTAATTTCCTCGATAACCAAATATGATTCAGCAGCTCCATCAAGGATTAAATTAAAATCAAATTCTTCGGCCAATCTAATTGCACCTAAAATATCAACTGCAGTATTTGCTGTAATAATTGCTGGGACCTCCTTATTCAGGATCCTTTGTAGAATATCGTTTTTAAGATTACGCGGTCCACTATCTTCCTCACTGTCGGATGGAGATTCTGCTTTGTAGAATGCATCCCGTAGCATAGCAATACCTTTTGGTCGGGTTCCAGGAGATTTGAATTCTGTTGAAACTTCAGTCCCAAGTGAAAACACAACCGCTGCAACAGAATCTAAGACTGGTGATTCAAATTCACCACTTGTTTTTACAACCATTGTTTGACCGCTGCTAAGCGCTCCTGGTGCGTGACCAGTATTTACTGTAGTTACTCCAAAAGCAGATATCCAATTAACTAATTCTTCTTTTGGATTATAGGCATCAAATGCTCTGAGTTCTGGTTGAATTGGATCTGATATTTCTAATTGATCTTGATCATGTTCTTGATTGTAAATACCGGAAAGACCAACTACAGTATGGGCATCTATCAATCCAGGAGTTGCTATAAAACCTTCGACAATTTTGTAATTTGAAGGTATTTCTATTTCGTTTGAAGTTCCCACTTTTTCAATTTTGCCATCCTTACAAAGGACAACACCATTTTCAATTACTTTACCTGCCATTGTATAAATTTTTTTCGCTTTTACTGCAACTTGTGCAAAAGCAATGTTTAATGATATTAGGAATAACATAGTCAGAATTAAAATATTTATAATATTTATTTTCTTCATTTCTCTATTCCCTCCCCGTATTGTGGCTGTGACCACTACTTCGATATACATTATAACCGCCAACTGCATATTTGTAGTCATCTTTATCTGATCTGTCAAATACTTTTTCGCCATCTATCCATGTTTCTTCTACATGCGTATAGTTACTAAAAGGAAAACCAGAAAGAATAATAAAATCTGCATCCTTTCCTTTCTCTAGAGAGCCAACTCTATCATCCAGCTCCAGCATTTTTGCGCCTTCAATCGTTAGAGACTTAATCGCATCATCCTCGGATAAACCAGCGCGCATTGCAAGGGCGGCAGATCGGTTGAATAATCTGGAATCTGTGATCCAATCATCAGAATGCATAGCGACTTGAGCCCCAGCTTCTCTTAAAATAGCTGCTGTTTCAAATCTAATTTCGGCTGCCTCTAATTTACCACCTGGAGAATCGATTAGTATCACTGAACATGGAATATTTGCCTTAGCTATTTCGTCTGCTACTTTCCAACCTTCACTAACATGATGTAGAACGACTTTAAAGCCAAATTCTTCTTTTAGCCTCAGAACTGTTAGAATATCGTCTGCCCTGTGCGTATGAAAATGGACAATTCTTTTTCCATCTAGAATTTCTACAATTGCGTTAAGGCCAATATCAAATGATGGCAATTTTTCTGGATCATCTTCTGAAGAATCAATTTTGTTTTTGTAATCGATAGCTATATAAAATAATTCCCTTACTATTGCTGCTGATTTTCCCCTTGTTCCTGGGAATGGTTTATTTCGAATAGAATTTGTACCGTTTGCCATTTTCATTCCACCGCATATTCCGTTTTGAGGATCACTACAAAAAAGCATATCAGCTACATCGTTCACTTTTTTTGCTTTTAGATATATCGTCTGCCCACTCATTAAATGACCTGAACCCGGCATAATGTTTACGGTTGTGATTCCACCTGCTCTAGCACGATTGAAAGAATCATGGTTTGGATTTATTGCATCCATTATTCTTAAGTCTGGATGTGTTGGTGAATCAGAATCAAAGCCCCAATCTAACCCGATATGTGAATGAGTATCAACAAGACCTGGCATAATAACTCTTCCTTTAGCATCAATTATTTTAGCATTTGATGGGATCGATACTTCGTCAGCTGATCCAACTGCAATTACTTTTCCTTTTTTTACAATTAAGACACCATTTGTGATAAGAGGTCCCGAAGCCGTATAAATTTTAGCTCCTTGAAATGCGACTGGATTAACTTGAGCAATCAAGCTAACTGATATCATAATTAGTATTAAAAATATTCTAGAACTGTTCTTCATATTTCCTCATTTTTATCTTTAAATATAGTATTTCTTATTTCACTTTAATAACTACAAACGTTACATCATCATCAGGATCAACACCGTTTACCCAATCAGCAGCAGCTTCTTTGAGTTTGGCAATAATCTCTTCAGGAGACTTTTCTGCTACATCATGGAAACGATATTTTAACCTGTCATAACCAAATGCCTCTTTAGAAGTATTCATTAGTTCTGGAAAACCATCACTTAACATTAGGACTGTGTCACCATGACTTAGTGCTAATTCTATTGTTTCGTAAGGGAAATTGTTCATAGTCCCAAGTGGCATTCCCTCAAATAATTTTTCTTCAATAGAAGAAGTTTCCTTTCGATAGATATAGATTGGCGGCATTCCTGCTGAGGACATTATGAGACGACCATTTTCAATTTTTATCATTGCCAAGCACATAGATAAATTATCAAGATGCATTGTTTTATAACATCTTGTCATTTCATGAAATGTTTTAACTATGTCGTTATTGTCTGCGTAACTTGAGAATAAACTTTTAGTCGATGTCACCATTGTACCTGCTCTCATTCCATGTCCAGTGGCATCACCCACAACTGCAGTAAGTGTTCCGTCTGATCCTACATGGAAATCATAGTAATCACCACCTACTTCTGTAGCTGTCTGCATATATACAGCAATATCAAGATTTGGCAATTGAGGTAATTCTGTCGGGAGCATTGATAGCTGAAGTTCACGAGCTTCTTCGAGCTCCTTTGTTTTTCTCTCACTTTCTTTTTGAATTACCAATGCTTGTGCTTCAGCTGTTTGTGCTTGTAATTCAGCAGACTCTGCCCTATGCTCGGCTTCCTGAATTTTCATTCTCTCTTTTGCTTTATGCATAAGTCTGCGTCTCTGTAGTCGGTCGATAAGGAAGATAACTCCAGCTATAAGAATTATGTAAATAAAATATGCGAACCATGTTCGGTACCAAGGGGCCAATATTTTAAATGAATAAGAAGCTTCTTTGCTTTCAATTTCAAAAACGTTTTTAGCAATTACTTTAAATTTATAAGTACCTGGTGATAGATTGGTAAATTCTTTCTTATTCTCTTTCGCCCATGAAGACCAGGTTTCATCAAAACCCTCCAAAAATGTTTTGTACTGATTAGCTGTTTCATCTTCAAAACTTGGTGCAGCAAAAACAAATTTCAGCGCATTATTTTGATAACTTATCTCTTGAATTTTTGGATTAGCTATTTTACCACCAAAATAAATGACAGAATCTGCACCAACTTCAACTCTACGCACAATAGCTGAATATTCAGCATTGTAAAAATTATTTTTTGTTAAATCATACTTAATTATACTGGTGCTAGTAGAGAACCATACAATTCCATTATTTTCTGGATAGATACATTGTATTATTTCATTCGAAAATCTTTTAAATGGTGAAGTTAGCCATTGATATTTCCCATCGGGTTGAGGTGTTCCTAATGCGGGTTCCCGCCCAAGGGATATCCATAAACGCCGCAAATTGTCTTCTACTATATTATTTGGACTAATATAATTTGCTAATGATGATACAACTTTGTAGGTATTATCCAGATAAAATGAATTGTTGTTTTTATCAAATCTATAAAAATTTTGTGCTGATAAAAAATAATTTTCTCCGTTTAACTTTTTTACATATATTATTCCACTTGGCAAACCATTAGTCTCATTGAATCTTTCGATATTTGGGCTTTCCAGTTTGATATTTCCTTCATCATCCTTTTGCGGAACAATTCTATAAGTACCTGATGCATTTGTTCCAATCCACAATGTGCCATTATTTTCTTCTTCAATGGAATTAACTGGATCTGTAATATCAAGAATCTGACCTTCATCTATCCATCCATTTTTATTTTTATACATGGACCATAATCCAGTAGCCCCAATATAAATTCGATCCTGATTTGTTTTTGATTGTTTAATTGTATTAACTCCAAATTCATTTCCAATTGTTCTTCTTATTGGAATAATCTTGTATTGGTCAATTCTAGATAATCCATCTGAAGTACCTACAAGGAATTCTTTATCTCTTTCTAAAAAAGAAAATGATTGGTTTTTACTCCTATCTAACTGTTTAAAATTAGAGGTTTTTGGATCTAAGTAGTAAACACCATTATTCGTAGCAGTATAAATTGTTCCATCATGTCGAATTATTTGATAAGCTGTAGTTGAAAAATCATTCCTTGAATCAAAATAGCTTACCTGAGAGGCATAATCAATTCTCGAAATACCATTATCTGTTGGTAACCAAATTGCCCCTGAACGATCTTGAAATGTAAAATATATCACAGTGCTAATTATACCACTTGCTCTATTAAATTTTCTTATTAATTTTCCATTTCGATCAATTACTATAGCTCCATCATTCAATGTCCCCAATAAAATATTTCCATCATAGAGGATAGCACCTGGTGTATATACTAAATTATCCGCTATAAACTGATCAGCTTCAGTTTTGAATGGAATGAAATTAAGACCATCATATTTATACATGCCCATAGTTCTTGTAACAAATAAGATCGTACCATCTTCGTCAGGGAAAGGAAGCATCACATACACTCTTTCATTGGCGAAAATCTCCCCTCCTTTTAGTAAAACTAAAGAATCTCCCTCAATGACCTGAAGTCCCTTTCCCCATTCTCTCACATAGATCGATCCATTAACCTCTTTAATTTGATGAAAATCATCCACTGAGGTTATGATAGTAAAATTCTTTTTTTGAATATCCCATACAAGAATATATTTAGCCGCATTAAAATAAATTTTTCCGTCACATAAACTTGCTTCCCATACATCAGAGAAATCTTGATTTTCTTTTGGCACATATTGAAGTAGTGAGTGAAACGTCAGTCTGCCTAATGAATCAGGTAGATAGTATCCGAGATCCCCAACTCCCCCAGCGTAAATTTTGCCATTTTCACCAAGTTGCAGAGATCGAACTGTAGAATTATTTGGCAAGGGATACAATTTCCAGTCAGCACCATCATATTCAAGAAGACCTAAATTATTCCCAAAATACATAATACCTCTTTCATCCTGCATTATAGCCCAATTTTGAGTGTCAGCGCCATACTCTTTAGGAGAATAGTTATTTATAAGCGGATACCCATTTTCTAATTTATTTTGAGAATATATTGTCCAATGAAATAGATAACAGTATAGAAGTATTAAAATTATTTTTTTCATTTTCATCCAAATTTGTAAAGTGATTATTTTTTATTCGTTTTTATTATAACAAAAGTTACATCATCATCTGGGTCGTTACCATTAACCCAATTCGATGCTGAGCTTTTAAAATGACTAATAATTTCTTCAGGAGTCTTATTTCCGACTATAGAAAACTCATTTTTAATTCTATCGTATCCGTACATTTCTTGTTCGCTATTTGCTAGTTCTGGTAATCCATCGGATAATAGTAAGATGGTGTCACCATTCTCAATTTGACTTTCATGGAGTTCATATGGGAAATCTTTCATAGCTCCTAATGGCATACCCTTCATTTCAATTTCCTCAACTGATCTACTTTTTTCCCTATAAATTAAAGCTGGAGGCATTGCAGCTGAAGATAATGTCAATTGATTACTATTTATTTTTAACATTGATAAGCACATAGATAATTGTCGGAACTTCATATCTTTAATGACTTGAGATATTCTTGAAAAGGTTTTTAAGATATTTTTTGAAGACCCCAAACTGTTAAATAAACTTTTCGTAATTGTTACGATAGTACCTGCTTTCATACCATGTCCAGTCGCATCACCAATTACTGCTGTCAATGTTCCATCTTCATCAACGTGAAAATCGTAATAATCCCCACCTACTTCGGTTGCAGTTTGCATATATACAGCAATTTCAAGATTCGGCAATTTAGGCAGCTCTTTTGGCAGCATAGATAGCTGCAATTGTCGAGCCTCTTCAAGCTCTTGAGTTTTTCTTTCATTTTCCGCCTGAATAATTTTATTCTGTATTTCAGCATTGTGCAGATCAAGGAATCTTGTGTAGGTCTGTTCAAAGATGTGTGCGAACCGCTGTATTATTTTTGTATTAGCTTGAGATAATTCTTCGGTTGTGTAAATAACGAAGAATCCTTGCTTAAAATAGAAATTACTAAATATCGTATTCTCTCTTAACAAAGTTTCTTTAATAATTTTTTTAGATTTGTATGCATCAAAAAGGACATACTTTGTAATGTATTCTGTCCAATTTACCCGATCTTCACCGTTAAGTTTAATAACATGACCACTTTTTTTAGATTTCCACCCATCATACATTTCTTTGAATACAGAATATTCATCTAAAGGAATAGATGCAGCTGTTGGAATTACATTTCCATGGTTTGTAGTAGACCAGAGTTGACACATATTTAATTCCGTATCAATTATGGCAATATTACATCTATAAGGTTTAATTCCAAGTTCGTTTAACTGAGAAAATAGATGTGCAGCTGTCTGAGCTAGCTCATTACTTTTTTGCATTGCCATTGTTCGGGCTCGAACCCTTTCAAGTGCTGCTTCTATCTGCGCTTCTCTGGCTTGGGCTTCAGCTTTTAGTAAATCTAGGTATCTTCTATAAGTTTGTCCAAATACACTAGCAAACCGATTTAATACCTTAGCTGCTTCGTCTGAAATAGGATTTGGTGCAAAAGAAAAAAGAATACCTTCTGGGTAAAAGAAGCTTTTATGGTACTCATTTTCTGGTAATTTATTTAAATCTCTTATAAACGGGTACTCAGGTTCCTTGTTAAGTGCATCATAATATTTAATTACATCATCACCAATATAGTCGTAGCTATAACCAGACTCACCTCTTTGCCACGCTTTTTTAAGTCCAATTAACATGGGGTGTATCGTCATATCCAACAAACCCATTTTTAAATCTACTTCACCTTTTGAATCTGAAGTAGCCGACCATGTTTCCATATGATCCGTTTCTTTCTTAAGTATCCCGATGCCACAACGAATGGATTTGTCAAGACCAAGTTTAAGCACTTCGTCGAATAATATTACGACTGTAGCTCCGACATCTTGGCTATTATGCATCGCCATGGTTTTAGATCGTACCCGTTCTAATGCAGCTTCAATAAGTGCTTCTTTTGCTTGTACTTCTGCTTGTTTCAAATCTAGATGGCGTGCAAATGCAAGATGAAATACATCAGCAAACCGTTTCATCAGTAGTTTTGCCTCATCAGAAAAAGGATTTTCCTCAAAAGCGAATAATCCTCCAGCTGGAAACATTACACAATAGTAATATTGTGTTACTTTTTCATCATTTTTTTCGGGGCCAGTAACCGGTAAATTAGACTCAGAAGTATTCCTGTAATAATTAGTCAAATCCTCTCCTTCCAGAACATAAGAATAATCATGCTGATTCTCCCATGCATTAAATATTCCCTCTAGTAGCGGATGACCCTCCAGAATTTCGTCACCTGACAACTGGGCACTATCCTTAGAGTCGCCAGCTGAAGCAGTCCATACATTTACCTTTCTACTCTTGTCATTAAAGATGCCTATACCGCAACGAATAGTTGTGAAACCAAGCTCATTAAGCTCCGAAAAAACGGCAGCAACTGCAGAGGTTAAATCTTCACTTTTATGCATGGCCATAGTTCTAGATCGCACTCGTTCTAATGCTGCTTCTATCTGTGCTTCACGCGCTTGTGCTTCTGCTTTTATTAGATCCAGGAAACGGGTATAGGTTTGCTGAAATACTTTTCCAAAGCGCATTAGTGTGTCATTCTCTTCCTCTGAATAAGGAATACCAGAAAAATTCTCTATGTATAGTCCAACATTCTCCAACAATACAGTCGATATTGCAAGTCCGGGACAACTAAAATAATATTCCAATGTTTTTTCTGGCACACCGGGGATAAACTTAAAAAGGTCCCGATAAAATTTATTTTTTTCGTCAAATGAAAGATGGTTAGCAAAGAAATCTATTCCTTTTTCCTTTGCTTCAATAAAACTATTCCAATGTGGAGAATCAAAATACGGGATGGTTACCTCGGAGGGAACCTCGTGCTGGTCAGCCAGCCAAATATGCATATCATTTCTGATTTTATAATCTAAAATAAACCCAGCATGTTCAATATGGATATTCAATTGAACGAATTGGTCATATACAACCTGAATTACCTCTTTGAGTTCTGAACTTTGGTGCATTGCCATTGTTCTGGCTCGCACCCGCTCCAATGAAGCTTCAATCTGTGCTTCTCTTGCTTGCTCTTCTGCTTTTTTAAGATCGAGGAAACGGATATATGCTTGATCAAATACTTTTGCAAACCTCACCAAGAGGATCATAATTTCGTCAGCAACGGGCTGATGTGAAGTTAATAGAAAAAAGCCATGGGAGAAAAAGGCAGCCTGCTGAACTCTTCGACCTTTAATTTTAGATTCATCGATTGGGAGTTTAGCTTCTTTTTTTACAAATTTGAGCCAATCTTTCAAATTTTTACCAGTTAGGTCAATAAGTAACGAATCCTTCCCATCTTTCCATGCAGTATAAATTTTGGCTATACTGGTGGGTTCCTCGATTGAAAAGAAAAACTTATGATTAAGATCGTTCCCACCTTGATCAGTAACCCACAATTCAACATTTTTACTGTCTTCATTAAAAATTCCGATACTCATCCGGTCAGGAATTTTTCCCAGTATTGCAAACTCTTCAAAAAGAACTTTCGCTGTTTCAGATAATTGCTCACTTTTATGTATTGCCATAGCGCTGGCACGAACTCTTTCAAGGCCTGCTTCAATTTTTGCTTCTCTCGCATGAGCGTCTGCCTTCACAATATCCGCATATCTTCGATAAGCCAGACCAAATACATTTCTGACTTTATTTAAAATTTTAAGTTGATCTGCGTTGATGGGACTAAAGGTGGATATGCCTATTGAACCAACACCAATTGAAAATTCATAGTAATAAAGACTTTCGGCTTGATCAAGCTTTGTATCTGGCATTTGCCCTTGGTCAATTCTCCATTTCTTCCATTCATCCAATTCATTACTGGTGAACTCGGTTATCATAAATTCTTTACTGGCTTCTCGCATTTTATTAACAAGTTCTATATTACTTGGATGGCTGTTGTAATCAACTTCGTTAATTCCTCCCACACCATAATCTGAGTAATCATAATTTGTAAAAATTTCTTTAGCGTCATCAAAAATATTAATAATTGTATTCCGAATATCTGTAAATCCTAACGTTTTAAGTTCTGTAAAAAGAATTTCAACTACATCCAGTAATCCTTCAGCTTTCTTCATGCTCATTGAAATTGCTCTTATTCTTTCGAGCGCAGCCTCAATTTCCAATTCTCTGCTTTTATTCTCGAGTTCAATAGTTCTTCTCTTAATTGCGTCACGAAGTTCAATATTTTCTTTACTAATTTTTTCGAATGCAATCTGCTCTCCATCTTCTGCTCTTGAATCTGGAATAGAGCCATGCTGTTGAATAAACTTCCATTTGTTATTAATTCCTTTTAAAAGTGATGACAAGCGCACTTTTGAGTAAAATGTCCAATGATTATCAATGAGTATATATGCATCAGAGTATTCATTAACCAGCACAACTTGATCATAGTTAACCAATTCAATGTTTCTGTTCCTGAATTCAAGTTTATTCTTTATTTGATCTGCAGTATCAGTATAGTACCTTAATACTTTCTCTTTATTTCGAAATACTTCACCGGCTGTGGAACCAATTACACTAAAATCATCAGACATTAACAATCCCATACTTTCTATGGCACCGCTAAGATAGCTCTCCCAGAAGTTGTTATAAACTATTTGCACATCTTTCTTTTGCTTTTTGCTAAGTTTCATCTTTCAATACTGTCCTATTTCACCTTTATTACTACAAATGTTACATCATCATCAGGATCTTTATCATTTATCCACTCTGAACCAGCATCTTTGAATTTCTCAATAATGTTCTCTGGTGTCTCATTAGCAAACTCTTCAAGTATTTGTTTAGTCCTCTTGTACCCTATCATTTCATTCTCATTATTTGACAATTCTGGAAATCCATCACTCATTAGAACAATAGTATCACCTTGCTGAACGCTCGTCTCTCTTACCTCATAAGGGAAGTTTTTCATTGTACCCAAGGGCATACCTTGAAACAAATATTCCTCTACTGAAGATGTCCATTTCTTATATACATATACTGGAGGCATACCCGCAGAGGACATTTTTAGTATGTTTCCATTGATTTTTAACATGGTCATACACATAGATAAATTATCTAGATGCATATTTTTATAACACCTTGTCATTTCATGAAAAGTTTCTATAATATTTTCATCTTCTGCATAGCTAGAAAAAAGACTTTTGGTGGAGGTAACCATTGTACCAGCTCTCATACCGTGACCTGTGGCGTCACCTATAACAGCAGTAAGAGTACCATCTAAACCTACATGAAAATCGTAATAGTCACCTCCTACTTCTGTTGCTGTCTTCATATACACAGCAATATCAAGATTTGCTATTTTCGGTAATTCTCTTGGGAGCATTGAAAGTTGAAGCTGTCTTGCTTCTTCCAGTTCTTTCGTTTTTCTTTCAGTCTCTGCATGTAAAGCACGAGATTCCAACTCAGCCGCTTCTGCTCTAAGTTTATTCTCTCGTATCTCCGCATTTTTTTGTTGACGAGTTAATTCAATTTTTCTCCCACCGTAAAGGAAACCGACTAAAATTAGAAAATAACTCCCATATGCCCACCAGGTTTTCCACCAAGGAGTAAGGATATTTATTATTATTGATTTTCCTTCTTCATTCCACACATTATTATTATTTGCAGCTTTTACTTGAAAAACATATTCACCGGGTGGAAGATTCGGATAAGTTGCATTTCTTTGATTTCCCACATACCGCCATTCATCTTGATAATTTTCTAAACGATATGCGTATTTATTCTGAGCAGGATTTGCAAAATGAATAGCTAGGAATTCAAATGAAATATCATTTTCATCATATTCCAATATTATATTGTCAGTTTCATAGATTGGTTTTGCAAGAACTTCACTACTAATTGAGTTTATACTTTCATTGAATATTTTAAAATCTGTTAGAATTACTTCTGGTGGAACTAGTTCACTTTTAATATTTTGTGATCTGAACATAGTAACGCCATTTTGTCCTCCAAATAAAAATAATCCATCCTTAGTTTTGTGAGCTGAACTTTGCGCAAATTGATTACCCTGAATTCCGTCATCAATTCCAAAACTTTGAAACTCTTCCTTTTCCAGATCAAATCTTGAGATCCCATCAAAGCTGCTTAACCACAAAGCACCATTTTCTTCATCACCGAGTATTCCTTGAACTGAGTGGGAATTAAAACCATCTCTTGTAGTATAAGTTTTAATCTTCCCAGTATTTGGATCTAATTTATTCAAGCCTCCCAGCCAAGTTCCAACCCAGACTATCCCCTTTGTGTCGATGTAAAGCGAATTTACATCTTGAGAATTAAATGATTTTGTTGAATCTTTTGAATAACCCATTCTTGTATACTGCTGATCCGTATAACTATACTTGAATAATCCGTTATTTGTACCAATCCAAATGTTTTGTTCATTATCCTCAACTAAATTGAATACTTCGTGGCTCAGTTTTGTACCCAAACCCAAGTTCACTAAATCTATTTTCGCAGTTTGATTTTGTTCTCGATCATATCTAAATAATCCATGATATGTACCGACCCAGAAATTGTTTTTACTATCATCTAAAAGTACGTTAATAACATTATCTTCCATGTCAATTGGAATATTTACATTCTGGGTAGTCCAATTATTAATATTAAGTTTATATAATCCATTAAATGTACCCAACCAAATTTGATTATCGTTATCTCTGTATATGTATGATTCAGGCAATTCAATATCACGTTTCTTGAAGGTATTCGTTTTTTTATCGAATACTGAAATATTCGTGCCCCCAGAACGCAGCCATATTTCGCTTTCATTAAATTCAAAGATCAGACTTACCCAACCTGGATCAAGTGTATTCGGAATATTAGGATTATGAGAAAAAGATCTGAAATTATTCTGTACCGTATTATATTTACTAATTCCAGCATCGTAGCTGGATATCCAGATAGAACCAGATCTATCTTTAATAATTCTGCTTAATGAATTAGAGTGAAGTGCAGCAGGATTAGCTACATCATAATTGGCATATGTAATTGTACTTGTTTCACGATCCAATTGACCCAAACCTCTATTCGAAGTAAAATACAAATTATTATTTTTGTCGAATATTATATCGCCAATAAAAATGCCATCATCTAATATTCCATCTTTCTTGGGGAGGCTTATTATTTTAGATGTTTGTTTTTTTCTATCAAAATAATTTATCCCCCTATCAGCGTCTGCCAGCCATATATTAGTACTATCATCGACTAAAAAAGATGCTACGCCATGGTTTTCTCCCAACTGAAACCACTCAAGTGATTTGTTTTTGTGAGAGTACTCAGCCAAACCTTTAGCTCCGGAGACTAGATATTTATCAGAATCAATCTTTGAAATATTTAAGATAATGTTGGAATGATCTCCGCCTAGATAAATTTTTTGAACACTTGAGGAACCTTTTTTAATCACGTATAGTCCGTTTTCTATCTCTCTCCAATAGATATCAGCCATTCCGAGTAAAATATCTCCTTCATCTGTTTCGCAAATTGAGGTCACCGCAAATACTCTGTCTTCTGCTTTTTCGTATTCTCCAAAAAAGATTATCTTAAATGAATTTTGCTCTCTAATATATTTTGAAATACCTCCTACATGACCGATCCAAATATCACCGTGAGAATCTTCATATAATGCACTAGTTATTGGTAATTGAAGAAAATTTGAATCTTCTTTAACAACACTGAAATTTAGGAATTCATATCCATCATATCTTGTAATTCCGTTATTAGTTCCAATCCAAATATATCCTAAATGATCCTGTATAATCGGTCCAGTTTGATTTGATGGTAGACCATCTCTCATAGTAAAATGCGTGAAATTATTTTGAAGAAGCTGAGCGTTAATAAAATTCAAACTAAAGAACAGCATTGAAATGAAAAATATATTATTGAAACTGAACTTTTTAATGAGAGTACTCCATATTCTTAATATATTATTTAACATAATTATTTAACCTTTATTACAACAAAAGTCACATCATCATCCGGAACCTTATCATTCACAAACTCTGAGCCGTTAATTGTAAAATATTGTATTATATCATCAGGGTTCTTGATAGCTACTTCTGCAAATTGATCTTTTACTCGCTGATAGCCAATCTGTTCATTATCACTATTTGATAATTCAGGATAGCCGTCACTCAGTAAAAGAACACAGTCCCCTGTTTTTAATTCTGTTTCATGGAGCTTATAATCAAAATATTTTATTGCTCCAAGCGGCATTCCTTGCATATTAATTTCTTCGACAATTTTAGTTTCATTTCTATAAATATACATCGGCGGCATCCCTGCACTTGAGAACTGAAGGTGATTCCCTTTTATTTTTAGTAGTGAGAATGCCATCATTAGTCTGCCAAGTTCAATCCCTTTAATTGCATTACTTGTCTCTTTTAAAAATGTGAGCAGATTTTTTTTGCTTACTTCAGAAGTAAACAGTCCTTTTAATAATGTGACAATTGTACCAGCTTGCATACCATGTCCGGTTGCATCACCTATCCCAACATTTAATGTTCCATCGTCAGATATTGAAAAATCATAATAATCTCCACCAACTTCGGTAGCAGTTTTCATATAAACTGCAATATCTAAATTTTTTACTTTTGGTAATTCTTTTGGAAGCATTGAAAGCTGAAGTTGGCGTGCTTCTTCAAGTTCTTCTGTCTTCCTTTCATTCTCAGCTTGTATCACTCTTGACTGAGCTTCTGCAGCTTTGGCTTGGAGCTCAGCGGCTTCTGCACGCAGCTGGCTTTCTCTAATTGCAGTATTTTTCCTTTGTCTTTTTAGTTCAAATTTTCTGATCGAAAATAATAACCCGCTAAAAAGAATAACATAAAATGAATAAGCCCACCAGGTTTTCCAGAATGGAGGTGAAATAGAAAAAGCATATGTAACCTGATTAGTTCTAATTCCTTCATTGTCAATTGCTATAACATTAAATAAATAGTTGCCTGGGGGTACGTTTTGATACTCTGAGAATTGTAAATTACTAGTTTTTGACCAATCCAAATCATAACCTTCTAATTTATGCTCGTAGATTGTGGATTTGGGGTCTTTAAAATTTAAAACTGTGTAATTAAATAAAAATGAGTTTTCCGAATATGAATATAATGATGGTATATCATAAAAATATTGATTTGAATTAACTTTTATATAAGATAATCTAATTTTACCTTTGAATGAATTCTCTCTATCGATGTATAACCCCAGATTAGGGTACCAAAACAAAATATTCCCATTGCGATCTTGTGACATTGCTGTTTGTCCAATAAGAGCGGGGTTATCATTGTAAAATGAATTAAAATGTTCTCCATTAATAATAAGTCCCCCTAAATTATGTAAAAAATATGCATTCCCTTTTAGATCGGTAATAGGATCCCAAATGTTTGCAGTAGGAAGACCATTTTTTGTCGTATAAAAATTTAGATTTTTTCCGTCAAAAATTGCAAGACCTTTAAGCCTTAACCTAATATAGAGATAATCACCTGCCTGAATATTGGTAGTAGTTCCGGCTGAACTTGCCTCTTTAAGAAGCCTAAAATCTGCATGATTATCAACGCTATCGGAAAGATTAGTAAACCTATTACCATCAAAACTGTAAAAACTTCCCGGACTTAAAAAGTACATATTATTATAAAGTGTCCCGACATATTTAAAATTTTTCTTCGGTATGTTCCAGCTTAAAGGAGGAACGAACCATTCCCCCGAATTAAATATCATTAAGTTTGTTTTACTTCCCTCCAAGTTGGAAATCGATTCTGAAAAGCTGCTAGCCAGTAAAAGATTTCCATTTGGTAATTCATATAGGTGGTGTGATTGATATTTTACTCTTTTTAAACTATCGGGCAGCGGGTTTGAAATTTCCACAACATTATCTTTTATAATCTTACCTAAGAAAAAATCTGCCTTGGGTAAATCATTCTGTTCCGGGCGCACATAATTTTGCCATGTATATATTTCGCCAGATTTAGTTTCCAGAACGTTGCTAACATCATAAGTTTTATTATCTCGTCTTGCGATAGGATCAACCTTAATGACCCATTGATCATTTTTCGTTGAGATTGCTCTTGCTAAATCCAAACCTTTATCCGTTGGTAACCATATTCTTCCTCTTGAATCTTCCGTTATATTATATACTGAATTGCTGCTTAATCCTTCATTTGTAGTAATTTTATGAAGTTTGTTACCATCCCAAACATTAATTCCCGCTTGGCCAATATTAATATCCGGTGGCAAATCTGCATTTGAATAATAAATCCAGACAACACCATTTTTATCGGAATACATAAAAGGATATAAACATTCAATATCGGTTATTCCATCATTTTTATTGAGAAGAACAGATTTGTTAGGAAAATACAAACTAAAGCCAAGCGGATTTTGAATAAATGCTGCGTCCTTAATTGTAGTAATTGGAAAACCCTTAAAACCATCATACTTTTTCCATCCATTATCGAAGTAAAAATATTGCTCATTATATATGGAGATGGCTGTTTCTTCGAGAACACCTATTGATAGTAAATCCGGAAATATTTCATTGCCAGGAATGAGTTTTGCAAATGTATATTTAAAATCGAAAATATTTTCTTTCGTTATTAGATTTGTAATATCTCCTATATCTTTATATAAATTAACTTTTTCCCATCTATTATTTACTAATTTGAATAGAATGTTAGACCCCTTTGAATAAACGACTCCATTAAGGTCGGATATAGTTGCATATATATTTTTATCTTTTTCAAGATACAAAACAGAAGTAACTCGGGTATTTCCTAAAAGATATTTTTGGAGCCCAGCGTATGAATGAAAATCTTTTCCATCATACATTAATACTCCTGATGTACCGCTGTTCAATTTGGAATTAGTTCCGGAGCCAATAAACGGTATCCATGTATTTCCCTTATCATCAACTACAGGAGTAATTTTATTGTAAAGAAAAACAGACCCGCAAAAATTTACTCCCTTTGATTTATCGATTTTTTGAAAATGACCATCCTTATATAGAGCAATGTAAGCTTCATCATCTGTATTTGTATTTTTACCATCAGAAAAGAAGATCAAATCCCCATAAGGGGTTTCAAACATATCGGTAGCATTATGTAATTGAAATTTTGCAGAGTCTAGCAGAGTAAACTTTCCATTTTCAAAAACTGTTAGACTGCCATTATGATCGGCATCAACATAAATTGTTGATGTTCCAATCCAGATTCTATTTTTACTGTCTTTCTTAATAAAAGAAACGTTTCTTCCCGGCAATCCGGAAGTTTGGTAACCGTCTTTTGTTGTAAATAATTGAAATTTATTTTCTTTAAGAATTATGAATTTATCGGGAGAGGCAAAATACATTGTATTTGAATCAGAATCATAATAGTTATACTGCATATCAGGCAGTCCTAATTCTTTGGCGGGTTCCTGAAATTCATATCCGTTAAACCGAACCGTTCCTTCTAAACCGGATATCCAAACATATCCGTCAGCAGTTTGAGAAACACTTGCAATTTTACTTACAGGTAAACCTTCTTTTACAGTGTAAGTAATTACATCGGCATTTGCTTCAGATTTATATCTTTGCTGAGCATCTGTGCTGTTTAGGATGATAATTGATAATGCAATAATTTTAATTACGACGATAAAGTTTTTCATGTTCCTCATTTATTTATATACAAACCGATTTTTTAATCGGCTAACTCTGATTATACTAATATTTAAAACATTGAATTTCTCAACTTAGAGCAGAATATGCTTCAAACTTTAGTTTATTTTACCTTGATCACGACAAAAGTTACATCATCATCTGGGTCATTGTTGTTCACCCATGCCGATGCACTATTCTTCAAATGATCAACTATTTCTCCCGGGTTATTCTCTCCGATTGCAGCAAATTCCGATTTAATTTTTTCATAGCCATACATTTCGTGGTTCCCATTTAGAAGTTCTGGTAATCCATCAGTGAAAAGCAAAATTGTATCCCCTTTTTCGAGATGGTCCATGTGAATTTCATATGGGAATTTATTCATGGCTCCTAGAGGCATTCCCTTCATAAATATTTCATCTACAGTTTTATCTTTATTTCTATATATCAATGCTGGAGGCATTGCAGCAGAAGATAAGGATAATTGATTTCCCGCAATCTTAATCATCATTAAACACATTGAAAGCTGCCGGAATTTCATATCTTTAATCACACGCGACATTTTTGAAAAAGTACTCAAGATATTTTCATCAGGTGCTAAACTATTAAATTGGCTTTTTGTAATAGTAACAATCGTACCAGCTTTCATACCATGCCCGGTCGCGTCACCAACAACAGCAGTTAAAATCCCGTCGTCATCAACAAAAAAATCGTAATAATCGCCGCCTACCTCTGTGGCTGTCTGCATATAAACTGCAATATCAAGATTTGATAGCTTTGGTAATTCTTTAGGGAGCATTGCAAGCTGTAATTGTCTAGCTTCTTCAAGTTCAATTGTTTTTCTCTCATTCTCTTCATGAATTGTTTTTGCTTGATCCTCAACTGCTTTTCTCTTCAGCTCTAACTCTTCAATAGTTTCTTCTAAAAGTATGCTAGTAGTTTTTTTTACTTTTTCAGTTCTTTCCAGTTTAAATGCCGTAATAGTAAGTTCTTTTTCAACGGACTTAATTGAACGCTTAAGCAATGATTTTTCTTCATCACTTAAATTCTTTGAACCTTCTACAAACTCAACTATTTTTTTAAATCTTCATTCATTAATTACTTTTCCTTTAAAGCTACACAGCAAGTAGTAAGATTGTGAAGATCATTATTACCATAAGTGGCCCTGGCAATCTCGTCGTTTGAGAAAAATCCGGCCATTGGAACATTCCAAATGTCGTTAATCCTTTCAATCTCTTGACTCATAAGCGGGCCTAATGATACAATCCTTCCAGTACAGCTAAACACTAACACTGCATCAGCTTCGGGCATTTCGGTATCTCTTAAATCTTTGAGTCCATCAACAACTTTTTCAATTACATCCAAATCCGGAGGCAGTGAGAATTTAACTTTTGATCCTTCCGGTACATTACCTCCGCAATAGAACGAACCGTCTTTCCAATCAATTATTAATCCCGGTCGCATAACTGGATCTCCATTTTCACGCTGTAGCTGAAGTGGAAAATTTGTTGCAACAATGGCAAGCTGTTCATTAAAATCAGCACTTTCTTCAACCAATTCATCCAATCCGCCGTACTTTTTTGTAAGTTCAAGTACTGGAGTGTCTTCAACCGTATACGTGATTTCCTTCGCTTTTAGTAACGGTTTTTGGTGTGCCAACTGCTTTCCACCCATGTGTAGCACGTCCTTTTATCAGAATCTTGCTTTCGTCCACAACTAGTGCAACAACTCCATTACTACTCGATCTATTATTCGTAAATACATATTGTTTATTAAATTCATAATCGTCACCAGCCATTCCGCCAAATATATTTACTTCCTTTCCCAAGATATTCTCAATACCGGCAATCATTGCTTCAGCATCAGTATTTAGGTTACTGCCTGAAATTATAAATGCAGGAGTTTTAAAATGTTCAAGTGATTCTTTTGCTAATAACTCTGTTGCCTGACTATAATTTCCATTTGGAAATTCATCAAATAATATTGTGAAATATTCATTCTTGATATCCAACAGAATAATTACAGTAGATTTTTTCTCAAGCTCATCATCAATAAACTCCCCATTTGTAGTCGCACCAAATATGGATATGCCACTCTTATCAAGTAAATCAATTAATGCTTCTCGATCTTGACTCACAGATAAAAAAACGACAGCAAGTGTGGGCTCAAAACCATCTTCCAAACTTTTTGTGAGTTCAGATTTTATTTCTTCAATCGATTTTCCCTTTATAGATTTTGCCTTCATAACTTAATCCTAAATTATTTTTCTTTTAATGCTACCCAACTGCACGTTGTGGAATGAAACTCGTGTTTACCATTTAATCCCTTTCCATATTCACCGTATGTATAGAACCCAGCCATTGGAGTATTCCAAACCTTTTGTAATCCTTCATTTTCTTCATGTGCCATTGGACCCAAAGCGCTCAAACGACCTGCACAGGAAAAGATCAGCAAAGCATCGGCTTCTGCATTCAGTTCTGTCTTTAATTTATCAGCTTTGTCGATTACAGTCTCAATGATGTCAAAATCGGGAGGCGTTGAAAATCGTAGGGATGAGCTCTGAGGAACATCTGATTCACAGATCAGTGCTTGCTTCTCCTTGTCATACCCAATAGGATTGCACATCTTTGGCTCGCGATTTTCCCTTTCGATCTGGAATGGGTAATGGACACCAATTTTGTCGAAAAAATCTATTTGATCATCGGAGGAAGATATTTCCTGACCTAATAAATGCAAATACATTTCTAGGGCCGGGCGGTTATCAATGGTATAAATTAAATTACCTTCACTTTTCGATACTATGCGGGAAACACCCATTGGCTTCCACCCTGAATAAGCAAGTCCATGCAGCTCAATTTTATCTTCATTCAGCACCAGAGCTGTCATTCCATAATCAGTCGATTTATCATGGGTAAAAACCCAGGTTCCCGAAAACGATAAATCATCGCCTGCCATACCACCAAACATACTAATGTCTGGACCGGCAAGATTTTCAATAAACTTCACCATCCCTTCACCATCCAGCAATCTGCCATCTGATGTTAATAATGTTGTAATGAGAATAAATGCGGGCTGCTTATATTTCTTAAAAGCATCATGTACCATCTGACTTGTGGCATCTTCCAGACTCCTTTCACCTATATCTTCAAACAATATCGAATAGTTATCCCTGTTTATATCCAAAAGAATCATCACTATTTCGCCTTCACTCTCGTGACCATTAATAAATTCCCCACTTGAAGTACCACCAATTATATCAATTCCTGTATTGTGCAAAATTTCACAAACAGCGTTTCTATCTTGTTTAATTGATATAAAGACAATAGCTAATGTGGGATTAAAACCATCTGACATACTTTCTGATAGTTCAAATCTTATTTCTTCAGGAGAATTTCCTTTAATGGATTTTGTTCTCATCTACACCCTTTATATTATAGATATTATTCATTTTCTGATAAAGCAACCCAGCAACATGTATAATTATGGTATTCATTATCTCCATTGGTTGCTCTGCCATATTCACCATAAGTGAAAAATCCAGCCATCGGTACACCTAATGCATTTTGAATTCCATCAATTTCACCACTTATTAACGGACCTAATTCGGCCAATCTGCCACCACATGAAAACATTATTAAAGCATCAGGGTTTTGTATTTCAGATTCTACTAGTTTTTGAGAACTTTTCACTACATCATCAACCACTTCAAAATCTGGAGGAAGTGTAAATCTTATTTTATCATTTTCTTCAAAATTCCCACTCAGCATTATAGAGTTATCTGACCAGTTTATAAATGCTTGTGATCTCAGAATAGGTTCTCCCCTTTTTCTTATTAATAAAACGGGAGAACTTACTTTATCATCATACATTATATCAGATTCTTCTCCTTGCTTGAATTTGTATCCCATGTATTTTATCATCAATTCAAGAGCTGGCTGATCATCTAATGTATAGATCCATAGTCCTTCACTTTTGGTTATTGTTTTCGGAGTCCCAACTGCTTTCCAGCCTGATTCTGCCTGTCCTTTTATATTTATTTTATCATTGTCTATTACAAGTAGTAAAATCCCTTGATTGCTATTTTGATTATTTGTAAAGACATAAGTATCCTTCCCTATTTGATCATCACCTGCTTTTCCGACCCAGATTTCAGTGTCTTTACCGGCAGCATCTTCTAATCCTCGAATTACTTTTTCCCCATCTAAAAACAAACCGCTGCTTGATACTATGAATGCAGGATTACTAAATTTTTGACATGATTTTTCTCCCATTTGTTTAGCAACATTTCTAGGATCTTTTCCTCTATAATCATTGAAAAGTATACTAAAATATGAGCGATCAATATCAAGCAAAAGAAGTGCGATTGAGCCTTCATTATAATCGCCGTCAATAAATTCACCGGCAGTTGTAGCTCCAAATACGTCTATGTCGTTTGAATCAAATATTTTACGGATAACCTTAATATCTCGTTTTACTGATAAGAATACGATTGCCAATGTAGGTGAAAATCCATCTTCCAGGCTTGTATTAAGTGCTGATTGAATTTCTTCAAGAGAATTTCCTTTAATTGATTTTGCTTTCATAAAACGACAACTCCAAATATTTTAATAATCTGTTCTCAGATAGCGAAAACAAATTATCTTAAATCATTACAGTGCTTATCTGTATTGTAGGGGCTATATCTGTGAAATTTGGTAAATCACCCATTATTTCTTTTGCATTAGGGCCAAATGATTTTTCAAAGCTTTCTAGTGTATCGAAATACATATTTGCCATTGCTACAAATGGCGCTGGAGTACCCGGTGTTCCTCCGCCTAATCCGGATTCAATTGTGGCGCCTTTAAGTGCATCACCCAACAAACCAGTGACAAGTTCTACATGCTTACTACAATAGTAGTCCATATCAAATCTATTACCCTCAGTATTTGGATATAACACGCTTACTTTAATCATTCCTTTATTCATGATTGATTCCTTTTTTAGTGAATTATTTTTTTTAATAATATTTGCTATAAGTAACTGTGTAAATTTTCTTTAATTGACTTTGCTCACTATTTCACCTTTATTACTACAAAAGTTACATCATCATCGGGATCTTGATCGTTTACCCAATCAGAACCGGCCTTTGTGAGTGTTTCAATTATTTCTTCTGGAGTTCTGTTAACCGATTCTTCAAACAAATTTTTTGCTCGTTTGTAACCGTACATTTCTTTTTCTTCATTCATTAGTTCTGGATAACCGTCGCTCATCAATAATATAGTATCTCCCATACTTAATTTAGAACTTTTTAATGTATAAGGGAAATCTTGAAACGTTCCTAGTGGCATACCCTTTAGAACATATTCCTCAACAGATTGACTCTCCTTTCTGTAAAATAATATTGGAGGCATTCCAGCAGATGACATTTGAATCTTGTTTTCTTGGATCTTTAGCATTGTCATACACATAGACAATTTTTCGAGCTGCATAAGTTTCAGGCATCTAGTCATCTCATGAAATGTATCAATTATATTCGGATTCGGTGCAAGCACATTAAATAAACTTTTTGTAGTGGTTACCATGGTTCCAGCTTTCATACCATGCCCAGTTGCATCACCAAGCACTACAGTTAAAGTGCCATCTATACCAAGATTAAAATCATAATAGTCTCCACCAACTTCAGTAGCAGTTTTCATATAAACTGCTATATCTAAATTAGGTAGTTGGGGTAACTGTTTTGGCAGCATAGATAATTGCAATTCTCTAGCCTCTTCAAGTTCCTTTGTTTTTCTCTCGCTCTCAGCTTGAATTGCTCGTGATTGTAATTCCGCTGCTTCTGCTCTGTGCTCGGCTTCTTGAATTTTCATTCGCTCTTTTGCTTTGTTCAACAATCTTCTTCTTTGAAAACGATCAACACTAAAAATTAAAAGTATTAAGGATAGTCCATATCCTATGTATGCAAGTGTAGTTTGCCACCACGGGGGATTGATTAAAATTGAAATAGTTCTTCCCTTTTCATTCCAGATACCGTCACCATTGGAACCTTTTACCCTAAATACATATTTTCCTGGGTCTAGATTTGTAAAGGAAGCATAATTTCGGTCTGAGACATACCACTTATTATTGAATCCTTCCAGCTGATACATAAGATTGTTTTTCTCGGGTCTTGAGAAATGTATCGCCGAAAATTCAAACGCTATATCATTCTGGTCATAAGATAATTCAATAGAATTTGTATTATATATTCCATACTGCAATGAATAATCCAGAGAATCGTCAAATATAGAAACATCGTCAATCTTAAAATTATAAACTACAATGTCTGGTTTCTTTTCATTAATACTTCCAGGCATGAATGATATTAAACCACCGCGCCCTCCAAAATAGATTTCACCAGATTCATCCTTCCAAACTGCTCTTGTACTTGTTAATCCCTCAATACCATCTCTACTATCATAATTCACAAATGCATATTCTTTAATAGGTGCATTCTTATTTAACTTAGATAAACCCCCAGAAGAATAGATCCACAATGCTCCAAGATTGTCTTCAACTATACTGAAAATAATTCCTCCTGGTAATCCTTCCTCAGTTGAAAAAACAGAAAGTTCATCTGTATTTGAATCGACCCTAATTAGACTTGCATAAGTTCCGACCCAAATCGTTCCATCAAGATCTTCATAAAAGGTATTTATAAAATGGCTAGCATTTGTCAGATTTGCTTCATCAAAATTGAATTGTTTATACTCTCCACTTAGCAAATCATACCTAAAAAAACTATTTGTGTTTGTTCCAATCCAAATATTATTCGAATATTTTTTACTAAAATATACTATGCGGCCCATCTCAAAGGGAAGATATTCGTTATTCTGCATTGCTTCGGTTATCATAGTTTTAAATTCTGAGTATTCATTATCACTCAAATTAAATATCTGAATTCCCCATGAAGTTGAATCAGTAGGTGGTAATGCATTCCAATTACCGTAAGAATGACCAATATCAGAACTAAAAGAAAGCTTATAATCCCCCTTTTCTAAATTTAATGCATCCAAACCAAATCGATTTTTAAATGCCCCGCCCGCATAAAATGTCTTATATATATCGGAGAGTGACCAAATAGTTTTTCCATTTTTTCCAAGTAAAGTTCCACTATCAAACATACCTCCGATTGCTCTTCCTTCACCCATACTCATTACTAATACTTTAGATTGGGTATCCAAAATAAAATCACTTTCTAAGTTTTCTCCTTCACCGACTTTTAGCAGTGAACTTATCGGTTGTTTATTTTTTTTGATAGAAATAATTGATTCTTGAAGATCATTGGGAATAGGTTTATTCATTATTCTTGGGATTGGAGTAAATACATTTTTTCTGGAATCAAATTGGTCTACCCCGTAAGTCGATGAAATCCAAATATGATTATTTGCACTTATCTTGATATCAGATATTATCCTAGGTTGCGCTGTTTTACCGTCATGAGGAGAGTTGAACGAAAAAATTATACCGCTTTTTTTATCATATTTTTTTAATGAACTATTATTAACCGAGTACCAAATATTTCCCTCGTGATCTGTAGTCAATGATGTTACGTTTAATGTTGTATCACTATTAATTATTCCGTCATGCAGTATTAATTTTTTAGTCTTCTTCGATTCTTTATTATAGATTAAAATCCCTTCGTTATTTGTTCCTATTATTAATTCATTCTTATCGATCAAACTACTCTCAATCTGTCTAACGATTATCTGGTTGTTTTGATTATCAGACTGCAAGTTAATAGGAGTAAATTCAAATGGATTTGAAATCGGATCTAATAAAGTTACTCCGCCATCCACGTAACTCATCCATATTATACCATATTTGTCTTTATATAACATGGATATTTTATTATCCAAGATTGAATGAAGGTCTGATGGATCATGAATGTATTGTTTAATTTTTTCAATCTGATTATCGAATTTAAATAAACCTTTTGTATGAATAGCAATCCATAAATTACCTTCATCATCTTCTACAATTCCATTTGGATAGTCAAAAATGTTTTTTATTATAGAATTTTTTAAAAGATCAAATTCTTTTACAATATATTGAGAGGGTGAATATTTTATATACAATCCTCCTCCCAAAAGCCAGATATCTCCAGATCTGCCCTCTAACATTTCTGTAATTCCTTCGGTACTATAATTTGGTTTTAATAAAAACGGTTCGAACATGTCTATGGTAGGATTATATTTTTTTATCCCTGAAGTTACATCTGCAGCTAATATTACACCGTTGCGCAATTGAATAACACTATGTACTTCACCCCAATAGGTTGATTCATTTTCGTCACTTAATTTGATGTTGACAAATTGATTGGTTTCTTTATCATATCGTATAAGACCTAATTCACTTAAAGTAAACCAAACATGCCCATCGGAATCGAGTAAAGCATTATATACTTGTGGAGGTCTTTTAAAACCAAAGTGGTCTAGACTGTATTTAATAAATTTATCTGTATTTCTATCAAGTTTGCCTATTGAGTTAAAACATGATACCCAGAGATTTCGATCTTTATCCTCAATTATTCTGTTCACATCATTGTCGGGGAGTGAATTTGGATCACCTTGTTTGTTCTTGTATATTTTTACCGAAGATCCATCGTAGCGATTTAATCCATCACTTGTAGCAATCCATAAGAATCCAAAACTATCCTGAAAAAAATTTGATACTTGTATATTTGAAAGAGATTCTTGCTTATGAAATTCCTTAAAATGGTAGTTTTGAGAGAAAATATTATCTGCACCAAAAACTAAAACAGCCATTATCAAAACAATTTTCAGATATCTCATCCTTAATATTTTCATTCCTAACCTACTATCCCTAAAATTTCTTGAATATTATTTTACTTTTATAACGACGAATGTCACATCATCATCAGGATCTTTATCATTAACCCACTCTGAACTTGCATCTTTTAATTTTTCGATAATCTTTTCTGGTGATTCATCTGATACTTGCTCAAATAAATTCCTTGTACGTTTATAGCCATACATTTCTTTCTCTTCATTCATTAGTTCAGGAAACCCGTCACTCATTAGAAGTATAGTATCTCCACTTTGTATGCTGCTTTCAACAAGAGAATATGGGAAATCACTGAAGGTTCCTAGGGGCATACCCTTCATTACATGTTCCTCAACTGATTGACTATCACGCTTATAAATAAATATTGGAGGCATTCCGGCAGCTGACATTTGTACCTTGCTTCCAAATATTTTCATCATACTCATACACATTGATAGTTTTTCAAGATGCATAAGTTTGAGGCATCTGGTCATCTCATGAAATGTTTCCACAATATTAGGATTTGGGGCAAGGACATTGAATAAACTTTTGGTTGTTGTAACCATCGTTCCAGCTTTCATACCGTGTCCAGTTGCGTCACCCAGCACTACTGTTAAAGTTCCATCTAATCCAATATGGAAATCATAGTAATCACCCCCCACTTCAGTTGCGGTCTTCATATAAACAGCAATATCCAGATGAGGTATTTGTGGCAGTTCTCTCGGTAGCATTGAGAGTTGAAGCTGCCGAGCTTCTTCAAGTTCCTGCGTCTTTCGCTCATTCTCTGCTTCCATTGCTTTGCTCTGGGCTTCCGCTGCAAGTGCTCTTAGTTCCGCTTCTTGGATTCTTTGTTTTTCACGCTCTTTGGAAAGTAGCCTTATACGCTGTACTCGATCAATGGTGAAAATTAATCCTAAAAAAAGTACTCCATACATTATGTATGCAAAAGTAGTTCTATACCACGGAGGCGCAATTGAAATTTTAATCGATCTTTCGGTAGAGCTTGGAACCCCATAACCACTGATAGCTCTAACCTTAAAATCATATTCGCCTGGATCGAGGTTTGTGAATGATGCAAAATTTCTATCAGTATAGGTCCAATCTTTATTAAATCCTTCTAGTTTATAACTAACTCTATTTTTGGAGGGTCGAGAATAATGTAAGGATGCAAAATCAAATGAGACATCATTTTGAGCAAAGGATAAGGAGACATTATCTAACTCATATATCGATTCATCTAATTCAATTTCTAACTTTTTATCAAAAATAGAAACCTCGGCAATATTTAAGTTGGTAATAACTGGTATAGGAGAATATTCATTTTCTGAGCTAGGATAAAAAGCTATTAGACCGTTAAATGAGCCGAAGAATATTTCACCACTACTAGAGATTATTGAACCACCTCCTATTCCTCCAGGGATTCCATCTTTTGTATCATATTTTGTGATTGACCAATCTGATTTTTCTGTTGGTTTGATGAGTTTTGTTACACCACCACTGCTATTAATCCAGATACTTCCTTGAAAATCTTCAATAATTGAGTTGATTGCAGTTTGCGGAACATCTGGTATTTCGGAATTAGAATAAAACTCTTCTTTTTCAGGGTCGAATCTTAAAAACCCTGATGGTGTTGTAACTATCCATAAAATACCTTTGCTATCCTCAAAGAGTTGATCTATATATGTTTGGGCTTGATTAAATTCATCCGTCATGTATTGCTTATAATTACCTGAAGATACATCATATTTTACTAACCCTTTATGCCCGGCACCTATCCATATAGTGTTAGGATATTTTCTGCTTGAAAGTACAGCCTGAGAAACCATCATATCAACATAGTTTTTCGTTGTATTCTCTCGCTTGATTATGCTACCGAGCTGATCAGATTCAGATTTATCCAACGTATGTACTTGTATTCCGTACCAGCTAGAATCCATCGGTGAAGTGACATTAAAACTAGCATATGAATGACCAATGTCTGTAATAAAAGTAGCAGTATAAGTACCAGGATTTAGAGTGAGAGTATCGATCTGAATGCGATTTTTAGTCCCTCCACCACCGTTAAATGTCTTTGCAAAATCATCCATTGACCAGAAAACTTTTCCAGTCTCATCTGAAATAGATCCATAGTCGAACATTCCATCAGGATATTGACCTTCTCCCAAACAAGCAATTAAAATAGTTGTGGTTTCCTCGATTGTAAATTCTTCATTAAGATTGGCAGATTCACCTGCTTTTGTCAAATCAACCAAAATACTACCAGTTTGTATTTTCTCTCTTATTGCATTCAGTAGAATTTCATCATAAATTCGGCTTCCTGTATTTGGCATCTTTTCAATATTTTTTGATTCAATATTAAAAAAATATATTCCACTGTTAGTGCTTATTATCAGTTTATTCTTTGGTAAATATTCAAGGCGACGAATTACATCTCCTCCAAGTGCAGTATTACCTTTTAGAATCTCTTGAACTTCAGTTTTTCCAGATCTTAAATTATAACTTGCAATTGAAGTGGGGGTGTGTGAAAACCAAATATTATGATCGTCATCAATTACAAGACTTCCAACATTTGAATTATCGCTATAAATCTCGGGAATATTAATATTGAGATTTGATATTTTCTTACTAACAAGATCAAATTTATAAATCCCATTTTTGTTAGTTGCAACAAGTAGTTCATCTTTACTATCGTAGTTTGCTTTAATTGATCTCACAAAAGCAAGTTCGTTTTGATTTACTTGATCTTCTTTTAGAGAGTAAAATCTGAATGGTTTTCTGGCAGGATCAAATTTTAGAATACCGTTGTCAGCTAATCCTACCCAATATACACCAAACTTATCTTTGAATTTTGCAGATGGAAATTTCCCCACCCCTCTTTCACCCAAATCTCCTTCTATTACTACCTGCTGAAAATCACCAGTTGAGGGAGAATACTTACACATTCCAAGTGGTATGGAATTAAAAAAGAGTGTCCCATCATCAAGTTCATCAATATGCCAAAAGTATGTTTCTACAGCATTGTTCTCAATTTCTTTCCATTTATTAATTTCTTCATACTTAAAGGTTATAGGATTATACTGGATAATTTTGTTTAATCCAGCAAACCAAATATTACCGCCTCTATCTTCAAATATTTCACTAATAGCTAGCGGTTGTTCGTTTCCTGCAAGCGTATACTCTTCAAACTGTTTTGAGTTTTCATTGAAAAAATGAATACCTCCGTTAAAACTTGCTATAAGAAAGTTCCCATTTTTTAATTCGGTCATTGCAAGAACAACAGAATTTTGAGCTGCAGTTAGTGTATCAGTTCCTTCAACTCTTAGTAGTATTGGAACAATTTCAAATGAATTAACTTCTTTATTCCATTTTTGGACACCTCTACCTTGTGTTCCAATCCATAGATTGTTTTTTGCGTCGAGGTATGATCTAAAAAGATTGATATCTCTCTGAGGTTGATTTGGACCTCTCGCAATTTGATAATTAATAAAATTGTTGCTTCGCCTATCCAAAATACTCATGTGTCCAGGAGTACCAACCCAAAGATTCCCATCCGCATCCTCAATAATTGTCTGTATATTACTTGATGGAAGACTAGTTGAATCACCGGGTATATTTTTGTACACTTCAAAAGTGTAGCCATCATATCTATTAAGGCCATCTACAGTGCCTAACCACATGAAACCAAACTTATCCTGGTAAACAACATCAAACGGATTAAATCTTGAGCTTGAGAGTCCATCAGAAACAGTGAGGTGTTCAAATAGATAGTCATCTTGAGCGGTAATAGAAGCGCTAGATATTAATACAAGTGCTATTAAAAAATGGACTTTAATAAAATTAACTCTATTCATAATTCAATGTTTCCTATTTTACTTTAATAACTATAAATGTAACATCATCATCCGGATCCTGATCTTTCACCCAGTCGGAACCAGCATCTTTTAATTTTGTAATGATGTCTTCAGGGGATTCATTAGCCAACTCCTCAAATAAGTTTCTTGTTCGCTTATATCCATACATCTCTTTTTCGTCATTCAATAGTTCTGGAAATCCATCACTCATTAAAAGAATTATATCTCCACTTTCTAAATTGCTTTCAACAACTGAGTAAGGGAAATTACTGAATGTTCCAAGAGGCATACCTTTAATCACATGCTCTTCAATCGATTGGCCCTCCCGTTTATAGATAAAGACTGGAGGCATACCAGCAGCTGACATTTGGATTTGGTTACCAGCGATTTTTAGCATAGTCATACACATGGAAAGTTTTTCGAGGTGCATTAATTTTAAGCATCTAGTCATCTCATGAAAAGTCTCAACGATATTAGGATTCGGAGCAAGTACATTAAATAAACTTTTAGTTGTTGTTACCATAGTACCGGCCTTCATTCCATGACCTGTCGCATCCCCCAGAACAACTGTAAGTGTCCCATCCAATCCAATATGGAAATCATAATAATCACCACCAACTTCTGTAGCAGTTTTCATATAAACAGCAATATCCAAATTTGGTAATTCTGGCAATTCTTTTGGTAACATTGAAAGTTGCAATGATCGTGCTTCTTCCAGTTCTTCTGTTTTGCGGTCATTTTCAGCTTGAACCACCATCGCTTTAGCTTCTGCAGCTTCCGCTTTTAATTTAGCAGCTTCAAGTTGGTGCTGAGATTCTTTAATTTGAGCGTTTTTCTGCTGTCTAGTCATTTCAAATTTTCGAACACTGAATAGCAATCCTAGAAAAAGAGCAGTGTAAATCGAATAGGCTGTCCAATTGTTGTACCATGGTGGTGATATTGAGATATTTATTTGGCGAACATCATCATTCCAAATTCCATCACCATTTGATCCCTTTACGTTAAAACTATAGTCCCCAGGATCTAAGTTAGTGTAAGTTGCATATCTTCTATCGGTTAATATCCAGTTTTCATCAACTCCATCCATCTTATATTGAATTCGATTTTTATCTGGACGAGAATAATGTATTGAGGCGAATTCAAATGATAAATCATTTTGATTATGTGGTAATTCTATCTCAGATATTTCATTAATTGAATGTCCAGACAATAAATCAGCATTATATTCATTAATAGAATTATTTGAGATAAGTATATTCTTAATCACAACATTCGCCAGTGTATTATTACTCTTCCCAGGAAGAAATTGATTAAATCCTTCAAGTCCAGAGAAATATAATCTTCCTTCGAAATCTTTAAAAGACGCTGATGGGAGAAAATCATACCCTTGAAGACCATCTTTTACATCGTAGTTTATTATCACGGGATTACTATATCCTTCACTTATTTCAAGCTTTGATATTCCATTTGAACTACCTATCCATAAATCTCCACTGTTATCGATCTGTAGTGATCTAATGTTATTTGTCGGAAGACCATTTTTCTCTTTTAGAACACTAAATTTATTTGTTTTAGTATCTAACATATTTAATCCATCTTCAGTTGCTATCCAAATGTTTCCATTCGCATCTTCAACAATATCATTTGTTTGTTCACTACTTAAAGTATTTTCAGAATTTTTATTCTTGCGATAGTTAGTAACCTCTAATGTCTTTGGATTTATTTTACTTACTCCAAAATTTGTTGCTGCCCAAACCGAGCTATCGGATTTCAAAATTAATTTTAAGCTATTGTTTCCGTCCAAATATTCTCTTGATGTATCTTCTTGCCATATTTTCTGATATTCATTGAATTTATCATCACTTAAGGCATATAGAGAAATCCCCCAACTAAGGGTATCTTTCGGCGGTGGAGCATTATAAGAGGCTGTAGAATGGCTATCATCGCTTATATAACGTAATGTATATCTTCCTTTATTTAGTTTAAACATTCCAATCTTAATACGATTCTTTCCATTACCTCCGGCATGGAAAGTTGAATATAGATCACGACTAGACCAAATCGTATCTCCTTCCTCTGATTCAAGCCAACCATAGTCAACCATATTCCATTGGAACAATCCTTCACCGACAGCTGATATTATTACATTTTCATTTTTGGTGAGCACAAATTCTTTGGAGATATCTGCATAGTCACCAACACTAAGAATTGAAGTTACAGGAGTTGAATTTTTTATGAGACTCTCAAGAGTATTAGTAAGACTTTCATTATAATGTCTACTCATTAAAGACGGAACACGTCTAATCTTGTTTGTGGTTTTGTCAATGATATTAATCCCAAAAGAAGTACCAATCCAAATATTCTTGTCTTTAGTGTCTAATAAGGAAAATATGATGTCGGAATTGATTGAATTTTTATCATACAATCGATTTGAAAAATTTTCAATTTTATAAGATGAAAGGTTATACTTAAATAGGCCTGAAGCTCGCGTTCCAAACCATATATTATTATTAATTTCGATTATTGATGTTATGTTGTACTTAATGGGATGATTTATAGTCTTCGAAATATTAGTTTGAGTTAAAATGCTTTTTTTATTCTTATCGAATAGATATAGACCATTAGAAGTGCCCAGCCACAATTGATTGATGTTTTTTTTAGAATTTTCATAGGAAGAGACTGCTAGATTATTTTCCTCTTCCAAATATTGAGACGGAAGTATTAAATCAAAAGGTTTTTTATCCAGATCATATTTCCAAATTCCTTGAGTTGTTACTGCCCAAATAATACCAAATCTATCTTCTAGAAATGGACCGATATAGTTTATAGAACTTGCAGAATATATAGTTTTAAACTCATTCCTCTTTGTGTCATACACAAGTATTCCATGGTGAGATGTACCCACCCACATATTATCAAATCTATCCCGATAAATTCCGTATACACCATTTCTCGGTAATGTCTTAAGATCTTCATGTTGTTTAAATGGAGATAAATCTTCCATACTCATATCATCAAGATTTAATTCTGAATAATCCCTTGAATGATGCTACCCACAGGTGCCCATTTAAGTCCTCATTTAGATCATAAATTTGATTGGCCTTAAATATAGTAGAAGTATTTTTTACTTTTTGTTGAATAAATATTTGGGAAGAGTAATCAAATTTAACTAGGCCATATGACACAGAGCCAACATATAGATCACCTTTACTCGTCTCAAATATACTCATAACATTATTAGCGAAATATGCAACAGTATTATCTTTCCTCATTATATCGAATCTTACAAATTCCTTTTTCGATCTATCAAACTGCATTACACCTTCATTAGTTGCAATCCATAAATTTTGTTTAGAATCCTCAAATATCCTCCAAACTGAATTCGAAAGTTCAGTGTTGTTTTCAGAAAACTGAAAATTTTCAAAGGTTTCGCTTGGCCTATCATATCGTGCAAGGCCAACTTTGGTTCCAATCCAAATAACCTTTCTATTATCCTCTAAAACAGCATTGCAGTCATTACTTGGGAGTGAAGTGGAATCTCCTTGTATGTTCTTGAAAATTCTAAAATTGTAACCGTCATATACATTGAGTCCATCTTTTGTAGCAATCCAAAGGAATCCATACTGGTCCTGTTTAACATCCCAAACATCATTATTTGATAAACCATCTTTGATTGTCAATTTTTCAAATTCACTTTCGTACTGACCAAATAAATTGAAGGGATGAATGTTTATGAGAACAATTAATACAACTACTATATTTCTTATTAAACGGATCATTTTCTATCCTTTATTTTACTTTAATTACAACAAATGTGACATCATCATCAGGATCTTTATCATTAACCCATTCTGTTCCAGCATGCTTTAATTTTGAGATTATATCTTCGGGAGATTCTCCAGCAATTTCTTCGAAAAGTGCTCTAGTTCGTTTATAACCATACATCTCCTTATTGTCACTCATCAATTCAGGAAAGCCATCACTCATCATAAGAATTGTATCACCACTTTTAAGCTCGCTTTCAACGAGTGAGTATGGGAAATCGTTGAAAGTACCTAGCGGCATACCTTTCATAACATGTTCTTCAATAGATTGACTATCTCTTTTATAGATATAGACGGGTGGCATACCAGCGGCAGACATTTGAATTTTACTTCCCGCTATTTTGAGCATTGTCATGCACATCGATAACTTTTCAAGATGCATTAGTTTTAAGCATCGAGTCATTTCATGAAACGTATCAATAATATTTGGATTTGGAGCTAATACATTGAACAAACTCTTTGTTGTTGTAACCATTGTACCAGCTTTCATACCGTGACCGGTGGCATCACCAAGCACAACTGTAAGTGTCCCATCCATTCCGATGTTAAAATCATAATAGTCCCCTCCAACTTCGGTAGCAGTTTTCATGTAAACTGCAATATCTAAGTGTGGAAGTTGAGGCAGTTCTTTTGGCAACATTGAAAGTTGGAGCTGACGGGCTTCTTCAAGTTCTTGTGTCTTTCGTTTGTTATCAGCTTCAAGAATTGCCAGCTCAGCTCTGTGCTGCTCTTTTTTCTGTAACCTGTATCTTTGAAAACGATCTAAGCCAAAAATAAATCCAAACATTAGTAGAACATACCCTAGGTATGCAAAATTTGTTTTCCACCATGGAGGTAAAATGGTTAAACGAATCGATTTTCCTTCCTTATTCCACAAACCATCATTGTTTGATCCCTTAACTTTGAATTGATATTCACCCGGATCAAGATTGGTGTATGTTGCTATCCTAATATTATCCACATAACGCCAGTCATTTTCATAGTTTTCTAGTTTGAAAGCATATTTATTTTTTAATGGATTTGCATAATGTAATGCCACATACTCAAAGGAAATATCGTTCTGCCAGTGAGCAAGGGTTACTTCTTCTGTATTCTCAATCGGTTTTGAGAGAGGTGAACCTTCACCAATCTCCATAGATTCATTAAATATTTTTAGATCTGTTATTACTATTTCTGGTTTAATATTGTTATCCATAACTTCTGAGGGGAGAAAACTATTAAAACCATTAACTCCTCCAAAGTACATTCGTCCAGAACGCCCTTTATGAAGAGACCCTCCATTAAACTCTTCACTCTGCAAGCCGTCATCTACAGTATAATTTCTGAATGTAAAATTCTTTGAATCAAATTTGCTGATACCATTATTCGTTGACATCCAAAGATATCCGCTATCGTCCGGAAGAACTCCATAAACACCATTGTTAGGTAAATCGCTATTCCCTTCTGTAAACCTGATAAAATTTTCCGTTTTTGGATCAAAACGATTTAAACCTCCACCATATGTAGAAACCCATATATAACCCTCTTCATCCTCATAAAAGTGCATTACGTTTTGGTGACTCAGACTAGTGGAATCATTTGGATCATGTTCATAATATCTGAATGTTTCTGTCTCAATGTTTAATATATTTATGCCGTCAGTTGTTCCTGCCCATATTTCATCTGGCCTTGTCTTCGAATACCAAACGACACGAACAAAATTGTCTCTGTTATTCAGACTATTTTCTGTTTCCGGATCGTAGATAAATTTCTTGAAGGACTTGTTTCTCTTATCAAAACGTACTAGACCACCTCCATTTGTGCCGAACCAGAGATACCCAGGAAGTGATTCTGCTTGAATTATGTTATAGTTTATCGTATTTAGCGGAGAATTAAAATCTGTAGAATCGATATAAAACCGTTCGAATATTCCCTTTTTTTCATCAAATTTATTTAAACCACTGATAGTCCCGATCCAATAATATTTACCATCACTATATATAGCAGAAGCTGCATTGAAACTTATCGACTTTCGATTATTTGGATTATTTCGAAAGTATTTGAATGTATTCTTATTGAAATCATATTTTGCTAGCCCCTCTGATGCATCAGCTACCCACAAGTAGTTTTCTTCTTCAAAAAATCCCCGCATTGCCTGTCCCGCTAATTTAGTGAAGTCTCCTACTGTTGGTTCAAATAAATTAAATTTGATAACAGATTTATCATACTTGTTCAATCCGTTAATAAAAGATCCTACCCAAACTACTTCGGTCCTATCAATGTAGATACTCATAACATTGTTTGCGCTAAGCGTTTGGTCATCCATCGGATCATTTCTAAAATTTTGAACTTTATTATTCTTTAAATCCCATTTATATAACCCATAGCTTTTTGAATAATCCGGTTGTTGGACATCTTCACTATATATACCTCCAAACCACACATTACCTTCTAGGTCAGAATCTATGCTGATTATAATAGTATTGCTAAGTTCTCGAGAATATTGAGGGAGGTCTTGCTTTATAAGAATCGAATTCAACCGATCATATTTATAAATTCCGTCTAATGCAGTACCTACCCAGATAGCTCCATTATTATCCTCTTCAATTGATGCTGCTCCAAATTTTAAGTTTTGATTTTCGACTTTGGTAGGTTTAAGCCTCGGCATACCATCCTTAGAGTAAGTTACTTTAAAGATGTGCAATTTCCCCAATCCTCCTATCCACAAGTATCCTTCACTATCCTGATGTAGAAATGTTAAAAACGTCTGATTGAACTCATATCCTTCCGGAAGAAGATTTTCCATTCTGTAAAATGTATTTGAAGAGACATCCAAATAATCAACTCCATTGTTGCTTGTCCCTATCCACAAATTGCCTTTTTTATCTTCACTTATATCAGTAATCCAATTATCCCTCAGCGAATTTTGTTTAAAGTGATCACTTCTAAAATTTGTAAATGATTCTGTTTCTGTATTGAGTTTACTAAGTCCATTTAACTGACCGCCAACCCACAGGTCTCCGCTTTTAGTAACATGAAGAGTTTCGATCAGATTTCGTGATAGCGAAGTACTATCTCCTGGAATATTTTTAAATACTTTAAAATTATAACCGTCATACCTATTCAACCCATCTTCTGTCCCGATCCAAATAAATCCTAGAGTATCTTGAACGATTTCGAAAATTTTATTTTGTGATAGTCCATCTTTTGTAGAGAGTCTATCAAATCGAATAGGTTTATCTTGAGAATTAATTACACTTGCTAATAGAAATGTAATGAGTATGATTGGGATATTTAGTCTTATTTTCGGGGACACTCTTTTTTCTCCTAAGTTTAGAACTGCTTATACTCTATTTAACTTTTATGACAACAAATGTTACATCGTCATCTGGATCAGCATCATTAACCCATTCAGATCCAGCATCTTTCAATTTGGTAATGATACTCTCTGGAGATTCTGCTGAAAGTTCTTCGAAGAGATTTCTCGTTCGTTTGTATCCATACATTTCTTTTTCAGGACTCATGAGTTCTGGAAATCCATCACTCATCAATAAAATGGTATCACCGCTATTTAAATCACTTTCTACCACAGAGTATGGGAAATCATTAAAAGTACCAAGTGGCATTCCTTTAATCAAGTGTTCTTCCATTATTTGGCTATCTCTCTTGTATATGAATATTGGGGGCATTCCTGCTGCAGACATTTGTATTTTATTCTCCATTATCTTTACCATAGTCATACACATTGATAGTTTTTCCATATGCATTAGTTTTAAGCATCTGGTCATTTCATGAAAGGTTTCTACAATATTTGGATTAGGAGCAAGCACATTAAAAAGACTTTTAGTTGTTGTTACCATAGTACCAGCTTTCATTCCATGACCCGTTGCATCACCAAGCACCACGGTTAGAGTTCCATCCATACCGATATGGAAATCATAATAGTCCCCGCCAACTTCTGTAGCTGTCTTCATATATACCGCAATATCTAGATGTGGTAGTTGTGGGAGCTCTCTTGGTAGCATAGATAACTGAAGTTCTCTAGCTTCTTCTAGTTCTTTGGTCTTCTGCTCGTACTCAATCTGAAGTGTTCGTTTTTCAAGTTCAGCAGTTTTAGCTTGAGCTTCAATAGCTTTCGTTTTTAACTCCGCTGCCTCAAGTTGGAGTTGTGATTCCTTTATCTGAGCATTTTTCTGTTGTCGCTTTATTTCAAATTTTCTAACACCAAACAACAGTCCTAAAAATACAACTAGATATAGGGAGTATGCTGTCCAATTGTTGTACCAAGGAGCAGCAATATAAATATTTATTTTCCTTGTGTTTTCATTCCATATCCCATCACCGTTAGAACCTTTGAGGTAGAAGACATAATCACCTGGATCTAAATTTGTATATGATGCGAACCTTCTATCCCCTATTTGCCAATCTTCATCAACTCCTTCCAATTTGTATAATAGCCGATTTTTGTCCGGTCGCGAAAAATGGATTGAAGCGAACTCAAACGAAAGATCATTTTGATTGTGAGATAATGATAGATCAGACAGCTCAATCAAATTCGGGGATTCAAATTCCCCTAGATCCATGATTGACTTATTTGAAATTTTAATATCTTGAATAGAAATGTAGGGAGGAGTCCTATTACTACTTCCCGGGTAAAACGCATTAAATCCGTCGAATCCGGAGAAGTAGAGTTTTCCATTCTTATCCCTTAATGAAGAATTTCGGAGAAATTCATATCCTTGCAAACCATCCTTCACATCATAATTCACAACAATTTGCGGATTACTATTTTCGTCAAGTTCAACCTTCGATATTCCCTTGAGCCCACTTACCCAAAGGTCACCATTTTCGTCAATTTCAATTGAGGACAAATTTGAGGAAGGTAACCCATCTTTTTCTCGATAAATTGTAAAAGAGTCGTTAGTTGGATTGAATTTATTCAATCCATCGGAAGTTGTTATCCAAATGTTACCTTTGAGATCTTCATTTATATCTGAAATAGCATTGTCACTTATTGAGTTGGAATTTTCATCACTGTTTAGGTAGTTTTTAATTATTAGATTTGTGTCAATTTTTCCTAGTCCATTAGTGGTTCCTATCCAGACATTGTTTCTGGAATCTGAAAAAATTACCTTGATGTCCTCATTCTCCAGATATGTTCTATCAATTGATTTTGATAATAATGCATTTGCAGCGTCAAACTCATTGTCATTTAGTACAAATAACTGAGTGCCCCAATAAGTTGAATCTTTGGGCGGAATCGTATTATAAGATTCGACTGAATGACTATCATCCGATTTATATCTTAATTTGTACCTCCCGCTTTTTAGATCGAGCAAACCAATTTTTATTCGGTTCTTATATCCACCTCCTGCAAAATAAGATTCGTCTAACTCACTTGCGCTCCATAATGTATCACCTTCGTTTGTTTCCAACCAGCCGAAGTCGACCATGTTCCAAGCTGCCAATCCCTCACCAATTGAATAGATCAATGCCTTACTATCTGTTCTAAGCACAAACTCTTTGCTCAGATCTGCATAGTCACCAACATTTGTTATTGAGCTTGTGGCTCTGTTTTTTTCGCGTAATACATTTAGCTCGTGCAGTAATTCATGTTCATATCTTCGATTTAAAAATGATGGTATTAGAATGAAATCGTTACTCTTCTTCTGGAATAAATTAAGACCTGAATGAGTACCCACCCAAATATTTCCAAACTTGTCAGCTACAACTGAATGAACAAAATCGTTTTCGATTGTATCATCACTATAAATTTTATTTCGATAATTATGCCTTTTCCCATTTTTAAGATTATATGAATATAGTCCATTATTAGCAGTACCTATCCATAATGTCTTATCATCTTGTTCAAAAATTGATTGTACTTCTACTCCATCAAGCTGAGAAAGCGAACCATAGTCCCTTGATGCCGGGGTAACTGAGTTATTGTTAATATTAAACGTATAAACCCCTTGAGCAGACCCTAACCAGACTTTATCATTTAAAAAATTGCTTTTTGAAAATGAAAATATGGCCTTACTGCTATTTTCATCCACATCTGCAGTGATATTATAAGTTTCAAACGGTTTTCTATCAAAATCATATTTTAGAATACCTCTTGTTGATCCGAGCCATAGCAATCCAGAAGAATCAATAAAAAAACCTATGTAAGCAATTGTAGAAGAAGCAATTAACTTATCAAATTTATTTTGCTTTGAATCATACAAATACAATCCATTGCGTCCAGTACCAACCCAAATATTTTCGTTTTTATCAATGATCAATCCACTTACTGCATTATCCCAAAAAACACTTATTTGAGACTTTTTCTGAAAAGGTGTCAGGTCATTTCCAATGTTATTATCCAGGTCAATTTTATATAAACCGGTTACCCCAGCAATCCATAACTGATTTTCGTTATCGACTACCATAGTAAAATATCTATTCGTACCCATTCTTTCTTTGAAATTATCTTTTAGCGGGACCTGTACAAACAACTCTGCATCATAGTCAAACTTCAATAATCCGTAGGATTGAGATATATTATACAACCCGCCATCATTACTCTCTGCGATTACTCCCCCCCAGTTAACATATCTCTTTACACTATTGTCAACCTCCATTACATCAAATTCTTTAAACTCACCGGTGTTCCTATTAAATTGTCGATTTCCATCACTTGTAGAAACCCATAAATTTTTTCGACTATCTTCAAAAACGGCTCCAACACTATTTGCTCCATCTTGATTAGAATTCGAATATCTATAAGTTGTATAGGAATTCTTCTCCCGATTATATTTGGCTAATCCTTCTGTAGTAGATACCCAAATTGTTCCTTCGCTGTCTTCAAAAAGTCGGAATATATCATTGCCAGGTATGCTGGTTGAATCTTCAGGATCATGTTTGACGACTTTAATACTGTAGCCGTTATAAATATTAATGCCATCTAATGTTGCAATCCATAAGTAACCATATTGGTCTTGAATAATATCTCTTATAAAATTGCTTGAAAGTCCGTCTCTTATAGAGATAACCTCAGTATTTATTGTATGCTGAGCAGAAAGGTGGTTAGATAAAAATAAAACTACTATTATATTCAATATTAAATTTCGAAATGAATTATTCATTTGATTTCACCTTATAAATTTTATTTAACCTTTATAACGACGAATGTTACGTCGTCATCAGGATCAGCGTTGTTTACCCAATCAGTTCCAGCTGATGTTAATTTTGAAATTATATCTTCTGGAGATTTTCCCGCAACTTCTTCAAAAAGATTTCTTGTATTCTTGTAACCAAACATTTCCTTATCTGAATTCATTAGCTCTGGGAATCCATCACTCATCATCAGAATAGTATCTCCACTGCTTAAATTACTTTCCACTAAAGAATATGGGAAATCTGCAAATGTACCTAGGGGCATTCCTTTTATAAGGTGTTCCTCAATGGATTGACTTTCTCTTTTGTATATATAGACTGGTGGCATACCAGCAGCGGACATTTGGATTTTATCTCCAACAATCTTCATCATCGTCATGCACATACTTAATTTTTCGAGTTGCATCAGTCTTAAGCATCTAGTCATTTCGTGGAAAGTTTCAACAATATTTGGATTAGGAGCGAGAACATTAAATAAACTTTTTGTTGTTGTTACCATAGTCCCTGCTTTCATCCCATGACCAGTTGCATCGCCAAGAACCACTGTGAGTGCTCCGTCAATTCCGATATGGAAATCATAATAGTCACCGCCAACTTCGGTAGCGGTTTTCATGTATACTGCTATATCAAGATTTGGAAGTTGGGGAAGTTCTTTCGGAAGCATCGATAATTGAAGCTGTCTTGCTTCTTCGAGTTCCTTTTTCTTATGTTCAAATTCAGCTTCAAGAGCTCTTCTTTCTGATTCAGCAGCCTTTGCCTGCAGTTCCGCTGCCTCAGCTCTATGTTCGGCATTTTGGATTCTTAATTTTTCTCTTGCTTTTATAATCAGTCTTCTTCTTTGAATACGATCGACTGCGAAGATTATTCCAATAAAGATGAATCCGTAACCGATATAAGCAAAAGTAGTAAACCACCAAGGTGGGTTAATCGTAAAGCGAATAGATTTTTCTTGTGAACTCCATACACCATCTCTATTAGAACCCTTTATCGAGAATGTATATTCACCCGGGTCTAAGTTTGTGTATGAAACTTCTCTTTTATTATTGAAAATCCATTCATCATTATATCCATCCAATTTATGAGCATACTGATTTTTTGCAGGATTTGAATAATGAAGAGCGGCAAACTCGAATGTAAGATCATTTTTATTGTATGGTAAAGTTAGTTCAGTTAGATCAAAAATCGAAGAAGTTGTTGGTCGCTCCTCGAAAGGCATTGACCTTATCGACTTATTAGAGATCTTTAGATCAGAGAATATTAATTTAGGTACTGCATTATTTGATCTTGTAGGTTTAAATGAGACTAGCCCCTGATCACCTCCAAAAAAGTACTCTCCATTACTTGATTTCAAAGCTACTAGAGCTGTAAAACCCATTCCTCCTATACCGTCTTCTGTATCATAATTTACAAATGTAACTTGATTTGTCTCTTGATCCACAACCATTTTTGAAATGCCGCTACGAGTCGAGATCCAAAGACCTCCTTCCTCCCCATGTAAAATTGAGGAGATATAATTTGTTGGCAATCCATCATCTCCAGTATAAACTTCGAATGTTTCTTTGACTGGGTCAAACTTATTTAGACCAGCGTTTGTTGCCAACCAAAGGATACCCTTCTCATCCTCATGAATATACTGGACACTATTATTACTGAGTGAATTCTTTACTTTGTCATCATGGCTGTATACTGTTACGCTATTTTTATCATGGTCTATCTTATTTAAACCCTGCGCATCCGTACCAATCCATACGATATTATCGGAAATATGGATTGATCTGATGTTATTACCTTTTATAAATCGTCTATCTTTCTCTTGATCTAAATATCCTTGAATTTGTGACGCTAATATTTCATCGTCAATTTCAATTACCTTAATTCCCCAAAATTGAGGATAAATAGGTTCATCCACATTCCAGTCATCGAAACTATGACTATCATCAGATATATAATTAAGAGAATAATTTCCGGGTTTCAAATTAATTATGTCTATAAATAGACGATTCTTATTTCCTCCCCCGCAATGGTATGATATTAATTCTTCTCTCGCACTCCAGATTGTATCGTTTGTTGAATTTTCTATCCAACCATAGTCGTACATGGAGCCCGATGTACCTTCTCCCGCGCTTATTACCAGATATTTCCGTGGTTTAATTACATTAAAATCCATTTTTCTATTTTCATAGTTTCCGACTTTATCAATATTAAACTTTGTATTGGAGTTATTTAATTTATCACGCGAGATATCTATCAACTCTTGCGGATATCTCCTTTTTTCTTGGCTTCCAAATGGTCTTATTGTTTGCGTTGCAGGATTCAGAAGATTTAAACCGCTATTTGTACCTATCCAATAAATTCCATTTCTATCTTTTTTTATTACTCTAACTGAATTATCTGACAAACTATTGGAAGAAAATTTATCATTCGAGTATCGTTTAATTTCTTGATATTGAGAATTCATTTGAATGATACCTTCGCCCCAGGTTCCAAGCCACAATGAACCATCTTCATCTTCTGCAATACTGCGAACAGAAGGACCGAACTGCGCATTTTGTGAGAAAAATTTAATTTCAGAAAATGTTTTTGAATTCTGGTCAAATAAATTTAATCCAGTTCCTCTTGTTCCAACAAAAATTATATTTTTATGAACTTGCGATTCGAGAAGTGTGAAAATTTGATTTCCACTTATACTTCTTTTATCAACTTCATCATGCGTGAAAACAGTAAATGGTTCCTTAGTCGGATCATACTTCAGTATTCCTGCTTCAATGGTTGTAATCCATAGAATTCCTGTTCGATCAAACATTATATTAGTTATGCTTATATCCAAACCGAAATTTTCAATATTTACATGTCCCGCTAATTCTATCTCTTCAAAATCATCAGAAATACCATCAAACTTTAAAATTCCTCTAAAATTATTTCCGATCCAGACATTACCAGTTTCATCTTGGACAATACAATTCCAGTGATTGTAAAGTCTGAATTTAGCATAGTCGTATTCTTTTATTATTTTTATTTCCGCTCTATCAGGATAGTATTTGTAAATACCGTTTCTAGTGGTAATCCATAAAACGTTTGTGGGATCTACATAAATGTAGGTTATAAAATTACCTTGGGCTGTGAAATCAACACCGTCGGGATTGATTTTAATAGAAGCGGGAAAAAATAATGTATCATTATTTTTATTTTCCATTAGCCCGTTTTCATAAGAACCTAACCATACTTTGCCACTGTTATCTTGTGCAAACGCTATTGATAAGTCTTTCAAACTTGTCCGATTAGTATCAGCTATACTATAAGTAGCGTGCTTCCAACTATCATTGACTCTATCGTAAAACAGAACTCCACCTGGTGAAGATGCCCACAATCTATTATTTGAATCCAATAATAATTCAAAAGTTCTTTCCTGGCCTCCTGATAATTCGAAAATTTCTGTGAAATCATAATTAATAAACTCATTTTTATCACGAACAAATCTGGATACTCCGGACTCTACAGCAATCCAAATATTTTTGTCAAAATCTTCAATCAAACCCCATATGTCACTATCTAAAAGACTTGTTGGTTCTCCTGGAATGTTTTTATAAGTTTCAAAATTATAACCATCATATAGATTTAGTCCATCTTCTGTACCCACCCAGATTAAACCATAACTATCCTGAATTATATCTTTTACTGCACTACTTGAAAGTCCGTCTCCAATTGATATTAACTCTGGATCAATTTTCTGCTGAGCCTCAAGATGATTAACAAAGAAGGAAGCAGATAAGAAAAGAATAATAAAAATTAAAAATTTAGAAATTATTGAGATTTTCATACTTTCCCTGATTAAAATTAAAACAAACTAATAACCTAGTTATTCGATATAATATCTTATTTATATATAAATTTTTTAATGTCTAATTAAATAAATAGCAGTAATATCATCACTTTGAGAAGCACCTTTCGTAAAACTTCTTACATCCCAAAGTATTTTTGATATAAAATCTCTTGAGGTTTCTGGTGTTTCATTTACAAAGAATTCTTCCATTGTCTCGTCTGAATATTCATTATCCTCAGCATCCATTGCTTCAGGAATTCCATCAGAAAAAATGAAAAGCCTCTCCCCCTTTTCTAAATTAAGTTTCTGCCCATCAAATGGTAATCCCATATCGAACATACCAAATGCAACACCTCCAGCTTCGATCTTTTCCATCGTCCCATCTTGACGGAGAATTAATGAAGGATTATGACCGGCATTAATAATATCTAATTCACCATTTTCTGGATTTAAAACTGCAATAAAAAAAGTAATGAACTTATCCATAGTTGATGATTCGTAAATAAGAGTGTTCATTTTTACAGCCATTTCAGAAAGTGGAATTTGAAAACCCAAATACGAACGAAGTGATGCATCCAGAGTACTTACTAAAAGTGCAGCAGAAATGCCTTTTCCAGTAACATCAGCTAAAACCAGAGCAATTCTACCATCAGCTAACTCAAACACGTTATAATAATCACCACTAACCCCCTGTGAAGGAATGTTAATACCTGCGACGTCATAGCCGTCAATTTTAGGTAATTTTTCAGGAAGTATTCTCTTTTGAATTTCTGCTGCTACTGATAATTCTCTTCTTCAGAGTTTCATTCTCCAATGCTTCTTTATGAAACCGTTCATTCTCAATTGCTGCGTGAACTTGTCTTACAATTGCTCCAAGCAGAAGTTCATCAGTGTCATCAAAATCCACAACACCTTTTCGGCTTTCCTTTTCACAAAGGTTGAATTCATACTCAATATCTTCATCAATAAATGTTTTCTATTAAGCTGCTTTTTTCATCAACAGTCTTGCCATATATTCAAATTCGGTGGGAAAGAATGTTCTTCAATCACTCCCTTATCATTCAATAACTTAATTCTGCCAAAAGATGAATTAGTGAGAGATATAGCTCTAGACAATGCAAGCTCAAGCAGTTTATTGCCTAGATTCAATTTGGATATTTCAATACCTGTATCAATTAAATTGTAAAGTTGAGATACCCGATTATTTAGATTGAAAATTAAATTTTTCTCGTTCTTGTGAGAAAGTAGAGCTTGATAAGCATTATCAAATAATTGAATGAAGATTTGGAAAGTAATTTTATCGATGTCAGTATAACTGCTACTGTCAAATTTATTACCTAAAAATTATGCCCAAAAATGAATAATCGACCAATTTTGTATATGAATACATTTGACTTAGAATCATCATTAGAGTGAATTTTAAGTGAACTTTTACCATTTTCTTTAACAAAATCTTCAAACTTAATCTTGTTTTTTGAAACAAGATTTATCCAATCTGATTTGTCATTTTTCTTATGAAAAATATTAACCTTAGTCGTAAAAAAACTTCCACGTAAAATTTTATCAAATTGATTCGTCATTTCTTCCAAGGTCAATAGAACTTGAAAGAATATCAAAACTTTCTTGAAATGATTTTACATGAAAAGATAGTTTTTCAGTAATAGCATCAGCTTTCAATCCCAACCTCCTAAATTATTTGATATCTTCAACTGAATCAACTTTCTCAGCAAATTGGAAAAGTCCCATAATCGTAAATGTTTTTTCAATTGATGGATCAAATTTGAAAAATATAGTTTTCCACCTTTACCATTTAATTTTTCAATAATTTCAATTAAAAATGAGATTCCAATAGAGTTTACAACTTTAGAGTTTTCAATATCAATTAAAACTTTATTTGTTCCATTATTATAATACTTTTCAAATTCGCTTAGCTATTTTTTCACCACCAGTATTATTTATATAACCTTCTGTCTTAATAATAAGTACATCATTCACCAATTCTGATGTTAAATCAAAATCTTTAACCATTTTATTCTCCTCAAGCTAAATTTTTTGTAATTGTAATTTTTGTTCCATTATTCCCGGATGTAATTTCAAATCCATCCGACATTGATTTCATTAATTTTAAACCCCAACCTCTTTTGCTTGTGCACCATGAAGTTTTCATTAATGTTGGGTTCTTCAACTGATTTCTGGCTCAAAACCTTTTCCATAATCTGTAATTAGAATGACGAATTTTTCTTTGGTCATAGTAAAATCAACATTTACATATGGATACTTCACTTCCAGAATGTTCCATACCGTTAATAATTCCTTCAGTTACAAGAATTCGTGCTTCACCGATCTTTTCGTCAGGAATTCCAAGATGGCGACCCATTAACTCTAAACCCTCTAAAGCTACTAGTTCAATATCAGTTACTTTTGGGAGTTTGATTTCAAGCTTAATATGCTGATCCATTTTTACCCCTATTAAGGACAGATTATAGTTAATTGATTTATTCAGAAATTCGAATTGTTTCAATAAGTATTTAATCAATATAAGTAATATTCTTCAATAATAAAAGACAAAGAGTGCTTTTTTATTCAAAAAAATCTGACTCATCGGATTCTGTGTTTTTGTCTTCTTCTGCCACGATTGTATCACTTTGAAAATATAAAAGCTCAGCAACATTAATTAACCATGAAACTATTTTCCCAACTAAAGCGCTATCATTCATCAAAGAAGTTGCCATCCCTTTTGTAATCAATCTTTCGCGGATAAGGAAATCAAGTTTCCCATTAATCAGCACATCATGAAGTTTTGCCTTTCTTTTAAGAGCCATCAATTTTTCATATTGAGATTCAGCCTTTTCGACTTCTTTTGTCCGATATATCTCTCTTATAACTTTGGCAATTTTTAGCCTTAGAATATCATATTCAGCTTTAATACTTTCATTCTCTGAATTGATGAATTCGGTCATATTAGGTTGAAGTTCTTGCACACCTTTAATTGCTTCAATTAAATATCTGTTCGCAACTCTTATCTTGTTAACCAGCGTAACTTCTTTTGAACTTAACTTATCCGACTGAATTAATGTTGCATATTTAATGATCTGACTATAAATAACTTTTACTTTCTTCGAATAAACTTCCGTTATGTCAATCTTAATTATTTCCGTTGATTTTGGGATAAGTTCTTTCAATTTCCTATCTGAAAGAATATCCTCTCGATGGAGACTAAGGCCATGAGCAATGATTTCAAATGAATTGTCAAATAAGTGACTTGTTTCCTTAATTAGAGCCGGTATCGCTGTTTCTGGATAATTTAACGCCGCTTTGTTTATATACTTAGCTACAGAAATATCTTTTTCAGAATCATCTTTAATTATTCGCCTAAGTCCTAATACAAAGTACTTCGTAAATGGAATGAATAATAGGACTCCTATTGTCTTGTAGAGTGAATTGAAAAGAGCAAGCTGAAGTATATAATCTGAATCCGAAATATTTAATAGTTTAGTAAAGTAGATTGTGAGTTTTATAAATTGCGAGAAAAAGATTACAGAAATAACTGCAAGAGTTATGTTGAAAATAACATGACCGGCAGCAAGTCTTTTCCCAGATGCAGTTGATCCGAATGAAGCTAGAGTTGCTGTGATGGTTGTTCCAACATTTGCTCCTATTGTAAGTGCGATCGCGTTGCTATAAGTAATTTGGTCAACTGACAGAGCCGTCAAAATAATTGCAATGGAAGCATGGCTAGACTGCATTATCACGGTCATAAATATTCCAATTCCAATATAGATCATGGTTCCCACCACCCCATGTATCGCTAGTCTATTTAGCTCTATAGTTGATTGGTATTCAGAAAATCCAACTTTCATATAATGAATGCCAAGAAAGAGAAATCCTATCCCAGTTAAAAAATAACCCAGTGACTTTATACTCTCATTTTTTTGGAATAAGAAAAGAGCTCCGAATATGAGTATTGGAAAGGAATATTTTGCAATTTCAACTTTTAGTCCAAACAGAGCAATTAGCCAAGCACCTGTTGTTGTACCAATATTGGCACCATAGATAATACCAATACCGGAAGCTAAAGCAATAATTCCAGTGCTCACAAAAGAAATTGCAATTACGCTCACCAAAGAACTTGATTGTAAAATCGAAGTAGATATAAATCCAAAATTTATACTTTTAAATACAGACTTTGTTGATCGATTGATAAAATTTTCAAGTGGACCATCCGAAACAAGTTTAAATCCTTCTTCAATAAAGAGGATTCCAAATAAGAGAATTGCAGCTCCAGCTCCAATTTCAGAAAACTCTGGATTGAAGATCAATAGCAGAGACAAACCAAATACAACAAGTGTTAAAGTTATTTTCTTTTGTAATGACATTTAAATGAACTTTTTGCTTATTCCTTAAGTTATTATATTTATTTATTGATGTAAAGAGAAATGTATAATAAGGTGAGTATTAATTCTTGTTTTTAACTAATTTCAAAAAAGCTAAAAAAAATAAATTAACATCCTAAATTGAAAACGATTGTGAATATATTAGCTTGGCCTTTTATAATATTGGTTAGACTCTACCAAATGGTTATCTCTCCTCTTTTCCCTTCATCCTGCAGATATTCCCCAACATGTTCCTATTACACAATTGAAGCGCTTAAAAAATATGGATTATTTAAAGGAGGTTGGTTGGGACTTAAGAGGATTTCTCGATGTCACCCATGGGGAGGAAGCGGACATGATCCAGTTCCTTAGTTAAATTCAGTTAACAACTATCAGTGTATTCGAAATTATCAATTTATAATTGATCTTACTTTTTTCTTTTACCTTTTGGAGAGTGTTCTTCTGCCATCTTCTTAACATCTTCGAAAGTCAGCTTTTCAATGTCCACTTCTTTATCTAATGGGATATTTTTCTTGCCTGCTTTAAGATATGGTCTTCTCCATCTACCGATTACAACCTTAAATTCAGGATCCTCCTCGAAAGTCTTTAATGTATTATCTATATCCTTTTGTCTTTTCACTTCAATTACTTCAATAGCATCTTCAATCTCAATCGTGTATGGATCATAGTTTTTATTTAACGAAAAGAATTTTGAATCATGCCTCACATATGGACCAAATCTTCCAATAGCTGCAACAACCTCTTTGCCCTCAAACTCACCAACAGTTCTTGGAAGTTCAAATAAGGCAAGTGCTTCTTCTAGGGTTATCTGATTTAGTTTCTGGGTTGTTCTCAGAGGTGCATAGACTGGTTTTGCTTCCTCATCTTTTAGATCGGTAATTTGAGCAACTGGACCAAACCTTGCCATCCTGACTGAAACTTGGTTTCCAGATTTTGGATCTTTACCTAAAATTCTCTCACCTGAAACTCTTTCACTATTTTCGGTCGTATGCTCAACTTGGTCATGAAATGGGAAGTAAAATTCATTCAACATTTCATGATATTCCATTTTTCCTTCAGCAATATCATCAAGCTCTTCTTCAATATGTGCTGTGAATTTATAATCCATTATTCGAGGAAAATTCTCCAATAGAAAATCATTCACAAGCATTGCGATATCTGTCGGGAAAAGCTTGCCTTTATCAGCACCAGTTATTTCAGATCTTCCTTCTTCACGCAATTCAGTTTTTGGTGTAATTGAAAAAACTTTGTATTCTCGTTTCTGTCCTTCTCGCTCATCTTTATTAGCGTATCCCCTTTTTTGAATAGTACTAATTGTTGGAGCGTAAGTCGATGGTCTTCCAATTCCAAGTTCTTCTAGTTTCTTAACTAGGCTCGCTTCAGTAAATCTAGCTGAAGGTCTTGTAAATCTTTCTGTAGCAGTAATATTTTTATAGAGTAATTCCATTCCTTCTTCGAGCGGAGGTAGAATTGAATTATCTTCATTACTCCCATTTTCATCGTCTGATGATTCGAGGTAAACTTTTAGGAATCCATCAAACTTTATTACCTCCCCTTTGGCTGTGAATTTCTCATTGCTTTTTGAAATATCGATCTTTGCAATTGTTCTTTCAATGTTAGCTTCCGACATTTGTGATGCGATAGCTCGTTTCCAAATGAGTTCGTATAAAGACTGTTCATCATTAGAACCTTTTACAGAAGCGTTTTCAAAATAAGTAGGCCGAATCGCCTCATGAGCTTCTTGTGCCCCAGCAGATTTGGTTTTATACTGTCTCGGATTTGAATAATTTTCACCAAACTCACTTTTAATCATCTCTTTTGAATGAGAAATTGCTTCTTCTGACAGATGTACAGAATCTGTTCTCATGTAAGAAATTTTTCCAGCTTCGTAAAGCTTTTGTGCAACAAGCATTGTCCGCGAGACTGAGAAACCCAACTTTCTGCTAGCTTCTTGCTGAAGTGTTGATGTTGTAAATGGTGCAGAAGGAGATTTTTTTACAGCCTTCTTTTCTATACTTCCAATTTTAAATTCAGAATTACTACAGATTTCTAAAAATTCTTTTGCTTCTTTTTCGTTCTTAAATTTCTTTGGAAGTTCTGCCTTGAATGAGCACTTTTTACCGTCACAATCCGTTACTAAAAACTCAGCAACTACTCTATATTGAGAAATAATCTTGAAATTTTCAATTTCTCTCTCTCTTTCAACAATCAACCTTACTGCAACCGATTGGACTCTTCCCGCGGATAATGAAGGTTTTATCTTTTTCCATAACACCGGTGAAAGTTCAAAACCAACCAATCTATCTAGAATTCTACGAGCTTGTTGAGCGTCGACCAAATTATTATCAATTGTTCTGGGCTTTTCGATAGCATGTTGAATCGCAGTTTTTGTGATCTCGTTAAAAACGATTCTTTTTATTTCTTCATCTTTTAAACCAAGCGCTTCTTTTAAATGCCAAGAAATCGATTCTCCTTCACGGTCTTCGTCACTTGCAAGCCATACAGTTTCTGATTTCTTTGCAAGTTTCTTAAGATCTTTAATCACATTTTTTTTATCATCTGGGACAATATAGCGCGGTTTGAAATTGTTTTTAATATCAATTCCAAAATCTTTTTTCTCGAGATCACGGATGTGACCGTAGCTCGATGCAACGGTAAAATCTTTTCCTAAAAAACCTTCAATCGTCTTTGCTTTTGCAGGTGACTCAACTATTACTAAATTTTTTGACATTCAAACACTCGATAAATTCTAAAAATCTTAAAAATCAGACATGCAAGTAAAACAAATTATTTTACTTAACAAAACTTTTCGAAAAGCAAATGGATTTGAAAAACTTAATCACCTTCAACATATCCTCGAAACATTAAAATTCGGGAGTCATAAAACTTCTTAAGTTTATAAATTTTTAGTAGAAGTGAATTATTTTAGATTTTTGTATTTTTGACCAATTAAAAAAAAATGAAAGGAATCTGCAGAATGACAAAAACAGAACTAGCTAAAGAGATTTATGAAGTAGCTCATATTACCGGAGAGTTTCTACTCCGTTCAGGAAAGATATCTAACGAGTATTTTGATAAATATAAGTTTGAATCTGATCCTAAACTATTGGATTTAATATCGTCTTATTTGGTTGAACTTTTACCAGAAGGGACAGATATTCTAGCAGGATTAGAAATGGGTGGCATACCTTTAGCTTCTGCAATTTCACTAAAAAACCAAAAACCAACTGTATTTGTTCGTAAAAAAGCAAAAGAATATGGTATGAGAAAACTTGCAGAAGGTCCAGATTTTGCAGGTAAGAAAGTCTGCATAATTGAAGATGTTGTCACAACCGGTGGACAAATTATTGAAAGTGCAAATGAATTGCGAAAACTTGGAGCAGAAATAGAGTCTGTATTATGTGTAATTGTGAGAGAAGATAAAGCATTCGAGAATTTAAGCTCAGCAGACTTAAATTTAATTCCTCTCTTTTCGATGAAAGAGATAAAAGAAATTATTGGTGTTGAATAGTAGTTGAAGGAAGAGAAGTACTAAATTATTTGTTAATTCAAATTTTCAGAGGGTAAATGAAAAATTTGGAAGAAAGAATTTATGATCTCAAAAAGATCATAAAAAACGAGAATTATTCAGACGCTCGTATAAAGTGTGAAAATCTGTTAAAAAAGAACCAAGCACATATAGAGCTAAATTTTTTGCTTGGTTTCATTTACAGTCGTCTCAATTTGAATAATCGTGCTGAAGAGCTTTTGCAGAATACCATCTTTTTAGATCCAAAATATTATGATGCACTTGTCGAGCTGTCACTTTTTTACGAAAAGATAGGTCAGAATAAAAAAGCCTCTATTTTCCGAGAAAGAGCTTTTAGAATTTCAAATAAAATATCGAATTAGTTGGAAATGAAAAAGAAATCAATTTTAATAACTATTGTTTTTATCACCCTCATTTCTTGCTCACAAAAAATTGAGGATGGAGAAATTACAATAAGTTCTGAAAATTATTCAGTTTCTTATGATAACAAGACTTTTGAGAAAAAAATCCCCACTTCACCTTATGGACAGGAGTACACAGAAGTAAAAATTAATTATCCTGAATTGATAGAATCTAACGCAAATATCAAGTTAATAAATTCTTCAATACTTAATCAATTGCTTTTTGATGATGAATTTAATGAAAACTCTTGCGATTCTTTTGATGAAGTAGCTGATTCTCTTTTCACAGAGTATAGTCGTATTAAATTAGAATTTGAAGATTATTCAACAGCTTGGTTCATTCATAAAAATTTTTCTATAATGGGACTTCAAAATAATTTATTATCCTTGAAGAATGAAGTTACAATGTACACGGGCGGTGCCAATGCTTACTATAATGTTAACCTCTCTGTTTACGATCTAAACAATGCTAAAAAGGTTGCATTTGAGGAAACTATCAAAAAATCTAAACTTGGAGAATTTTTAATTTTCGCTGAAAGTCAATTCAAAGAGGAAAAGGGAATCTTAGAAAATCAATCTGTCAAAGATGCTGGTTACTGGTTTGAAAATGATAAATTCTTTCTCCCTGATAATTTCAATATGACAGATTCTGGTTTGATCTTTTTCTATAATCTTTACGAAATAGCCCCCAGAAGCGAGGGCCCGATAGAACTATTTGTTCCAACAAAGGATTTTACAACAGAATAGAGGCAATTAATCGAACTAAATAAAAAAGAATATCATGCTCCGATGCACACTGCTGAACATATCCTGAATCAAACAATGGTAAGAAAATTTGGTATTGATCGGTCTTTTTCAACGCATGTAGAAAGGCGAAAATCAAAATGCGATTATCATTTTGTAAGAGATTTAACAGATCAAGAAATTACTGAAATAGAAAAGCAAGTTAATAAAGTAATTAAAAGTAACTTACCAGTATCTGAAGAGTTAATTGAAGTTGAAAACGCAAAAGGATTATTTAATTTATCACGACTACCGAAGGATGCCGGAAACACAATTCGAATTACAAAAGTCGGTGATTACGATTATTGTCCTTGCTCAGGAAAACACGTTGAAAATACTCGTGAAATTGGTGAGTTTAAAATCGTTTCAACGACATTCGATGAAAAAAGACTGAGAGTAAGATTTAAGCTTATAGATAATGCATAGAGGTAAGTATTTATTCGCAATTGCATTTTCCAATCTTTATTTTAATACAATTTTCTTTTACATTAAGCTTAAAATGATTATTTTTTATTATGTTATGTCGATTTACACATAAAGTACTATAAGGAACCAGCCGAGCAAAATTATGGCATTTACAACTAAAATTGAGATTCTAAATAACTTCAATGAACTAATCCAAAGCGCTGCAAAAGGTGAAGATAGTTTTCCGGATAACTTATGCAATTTTCTAGTAAACGAATTTGATTATCAAGCTATTGTTTTATTTGAATTGCTTGAATCCAAAGGATACAAAGTTATTGGAAGATCACTTAATGCTAGAAAAAACTATCTTCATGGTTCAGAATTTACATGTTCAACATGCAAACTTGTTAATAATCCGAATGATTTTTCATTCAGCCATGATTCAAATTGTGAGCTTCTGATCTCTGAATTTGTTATTTATGAAAGTTGTGCTGCTTTTAATATAAGACTAGGTGAAAGGGGATTCTTAAAGATTGCTAAAAAGACCCCTTTTGACCAAAATGATGTAGATGTTTTAACAAATGCTGCGAAATATATTAGTAATTTATTGTTAGTCTGGAATGCCACTAAGGGACTAACGAAGGGGTCAAAAAGTGATTCTTTAGGGAACGCTGTTTTGCAGATCGGTAATGATCTTAGGTCACATGCTAACGCCATTCTTGGATCAACATCCATTCTTGCAGAGGATAATCTTTCAGTATCCCAATCGAAGTATGTTTCCACGATTAAACACGATGCTCAGGTTCTGGTCACAAATCTAAAAGATGTGATTGAACTTGCAAAAATTGAAGATGAAACACCAAATTATTCTAAGAATATAAGTATTAAAACTCTTGTTGACCAATGCTCAGCATTTGTAAAGAACACTCTAGCTTCTGAGAGTCCAATAATTAATTCTACCATTGATGAGAGCATTCCCGCAGAATGTAATGTTGATGATATTAAACTAAAATATATACTAAATAATCTACTGCTTTTCTGTAGCGCAGTTTCCGGAGATCATTCAACTACTTTGAATATAAATCTTCTCTCCTCAGATAAAATGCAGATCATTATTAGTAATAAAAATACTCTATTAGATAATGAGTTACTACCAAACTTATTTGATCCTTTTATTATCAATAAAGCTAGACAAATTGTTGGGAAAGGTCTTACTGGATTAAGTTTAACGCTTTCTCAAAGGTATATATCATTTTTAGGTGGCGAAATAAATGTTAAACCCAATAACGAGAGCGGTATTACATTTAATCTAACTATCAAAGGTGATTTCCATCAAATTACAAATCAAATCGATTTTTCGAAACTTCCAAAACCAACCAAAGAACGAAACAGCATACTTGTTATTGAAGATGACTACGCAACTTCAAAGCTACTCAGTAATTATTTAAACAAGTGGGGATATAAGCCAACAATTGTCAGCACTGAAGAGCAAGTGTTCTCACAATTAGAGAAAGAGAAATTTCTCTCCGTTATTCTTGATATTGAAATCCCAAATATTAATGGTCTGCAGCTCCTTAACAAAATTCGAAATCATGAAAATGCGAAAAATGTACCTGTTATTATCTGCTCTGTTGAGCCTGATGAACAAAAAGCCTACATGATGGGAGCGGTTGAATATTTTGTCAAACCTATTAATTATAATTATCTGGTTGAAGTTCTTACAAGTTATAAACTGAGAAAAAATTCAAATATACTTTGTGTTGATGATGATCTACCTACTCTCAATCTAATCAAACAAGCAATTGAGAGTGCTGGATTCATCCCTATAGCTGAGAATATTTCTGCAGAGGTCATGGACAAAATCAAAAATGTACAGATAGACCTTGCTATCATTGATTTGGATATGCCCTACCCCAATGGATTTGAACTAATTAATATGATAAAATCGGAACCTCAATTTGCTAAACTTCCGATAATTATCTATACCGGTAAAGAAAATTTCGAAGATGATCTCAAGAATATTGATGGATTATTTGAAGACCTTTTGCAGAAGCAAAGTGTTAATATTGAAGATCTTTCCGAAACGATCAATTCAATGATCAATAGATACGAGACCCCTTCTTTACCTGAAGTAGTCCAAGAAATATCTGATGATGAAATCAAGATACTTTTTGCAGAAGATTATAAACACTCCCAAATTATCGTAACACGACTCTTAAAGAAAAATGGTTTTGAAAATGTTGTTGTTGTCGAAAATGGTGAAGAAGCACTTAACATAGCAAAGAAAGATAAATTTGACCTGATTCTCATGGATATGCAGATGCCGATCATGAATGGGTTCGAAGCGACTGGAAAAATCAGAGAAGTAACAACATATAAAGATACTCCAATAATTGCCCTCACAGCTTTTGCAATGAAGGGTGATAGAGAAAAATGTCTTGATGCTGGTGCAACGGATTACATTCCCAAACCTATTGATAGCAAGGAATTTATTGAAAAGGTTAAGTTCTATTTGAATGCTTCAAAATGATCTTGAATGTTTTCCCCGATGTATGTTGACCATGCATCAAGAACTTTAAATCAATATCCGAGCAATCAGAATCCCTCATCCTCCTTTTAATCTAAATGTTTATTTACTAACTTTGTAGTCAGTTTTTTTAAAAATCTGCCATAAGAAAGATTAATGAGTAATAAAACTCCAAGAGTACGATTTGCACCGAGTCCAACAGGAAATCTTCATGTTGGGGGTTTACGGACAGCACTATACAACTATCTTTTTGCAAAACATAATAATGGGAAATTCATTCTTCGAATTGAAGATACAGACAGAAACCGTTTTGTCGAAGGAGCAGTTGAAAATTTAATTAATACGATGAATTGGGTTGGTCTAGAGCATGATGAGGGCCCGGAAAAAGGTGGTGAATTTGGCCCGTACTTTCAATCAGAAAGACTCGATATCTATAAAAAGTATTCCGAACAATTAATTGAGCAAGGTGATGCATACAAATGTTTCTGTACACCGGAAAGATTGGCAGTATTGAGAGAAGAACAACAGAAAGCCAAACTTCCACAGGCAAAATATGATAAACATTGTCTCAACCTTTCGAAAGAGGAAATTGATAGAAATATTGCTGAAGAAAAACCTTACATCGTTCGGCTTAATGTAAGAGATGGCGAAAATGTTTTAATTAAAGATATTGTTAGAGGTGAAGTTGAGTTTTCGAGAGAAGTTATTGACGATCAGGTGCTAATCAAAACAGATGGATTCCCAACTTACCATCTTGCGAATGTTGTGGATGACTATCTCATGGGAATAACACACGTGATTAGAGGTGAAGAATGGCTCTCCTCAACCCCAAAGCATATTTTACTTTACAACGCTTTTGGATGGGAACTTCCAGTTTTTGCACACCTTCCTCTTCTACTTAATGCTGACAGATCAAAACTCAGTAAGCGCCAAGGTGATGTTGCTGTTGAAGATTATAAGGCTAAAGGATATTTGAAAGAAGCTCTTCTAAACTTTGTTGCTCTTCTTGGTTGGAGTACTAGCGAGAACGAGGAATTTTTTACAGTAGATGAACTTATTCAAAATTTTTCACTAGAAAGAGTACATAAAGCTGGGGCGATCTTTAATGTTGAAAAGCTTGATTGGCTGAATGCTGAACATTTGAGAAAAATGGATAAGCAAGATATATTAAAAATGGTCAAAGGAGAATTGCAAGAATCTAAATATAGAGATCTAAACTTAACTGATGAATATCTCCTTCTTATTATTGATGCAATGATTGAAAGAGTTTCGTTTGTGAAGGAGTTTATAGAAAACACTCCATATTTTTTCGAACGTCCAGCATCCTATGATGAAGCCGTGATCAAGCAGAGATGGAAAGATGATTCTGAAGAATTACTGAGAAACTACATCGCAAAAATTTCCGAATTAGATTCACCATCGAAGAAAGGTTATGAAACAGCACTTAAGTCTGTTGCAGAAGAGGCTGATTGTGGTGCTGGAAGGTTAATCCACCTGCTCGATTGGCAACTTCAGGAGTTGGTATAGGACCAGGTGTTTATGATCTTCTCTTCATTCTTGGGAAAGATGAAGTTATTGAAAGAATGAACAAAGCTTTGGAAATAATTCCAAAAATTAGTTCTGAGTTAAATTGAAAGTTTAGGATTACTGATGAATGAGAATAATGAAATAAAAAAATCTTCAAATTTTATAACAGAGATTATAGATGAAGATTTAAAAGGAGAAAAAATACGATCGTGTTCACACACGATTTCCTCCCGAACCTAACGGATATTTACACATTGGACATGCAAAATCGATTTGTCTTAACTTTGGACTGGGAAAAGAATATAGCGGATTAACCAATCTTAGGTTTGATGATACTAATCCTACTAAAGAAGATGTAGAGTATGTAGAATCGATAAAAGAAGACATAAAATGGTTAGGATTTGATTGGGAAGATCGGCTTTATTTTGCCTCTGATTATTTTAATACTCTTTATGAATTTGCTGTTAAGCTCATCAAAAAGGGTAAAGCTTATGTTGACTCCTCCCCATTCGAGCAAATAAAAGAAGATCGTGGAGTTCCGACAAGACCCGGTATTGAATCTGAATATCGCAATCGTTCAGTTGAAGAGAACCTTGATCTCTTTGAACGAATGAAAAATGGAGAATTCGAAGACGGAGTACATGTACTGCGAGCAAAGATAGATATGTCGTCACCAAATATGAACTTGCGTGATCCTATTATGTATCGAATTAGATATGCAGAACATCATCGAACGGGTGACAAGTGGTGTATCTATCCCATGTATGATTGGGCGCATGGACAGTCGGATTCAATTGAAGGGATTACTCATTCAATATGCACGCTAGAGTTTGAGAATCACAGACCACTTTATAATTGGTTCATTGAAGAATTAGAAATTCATCATCCACGTCAGATTGAATTCGCCAGACTGAACCTAAACTACACAATAATGAGCAAGCGCAAATTGTTGAAACTTGTCGAAGGTAATTATGTCTCTGGCTGGGATGATCCAAGGATGCCTACTATATCCGGATTTCGAAGACGAGGCTACACACCTGCATCGATCCGCAATTTCTCAGAAGGAGTCGGAGTAGCAAAACGCGATAACGTAATTGACATTGCTCATCTTGAATACAGTATTCGACAAGACTTGAATAAAGCTGCTAAGCGAGTAATGGCAGTTCTAAATCCAATAAAGGTTGAATTGATAAATTATCCCAAAGATCAAGTTGAAGAATTGGATGCTATCAATAATCCAGAAGATGATTCAATGGGAAAAAGAAAAGTACCATTTTCTCGAAATCTATTTATAGATGCACAAGATTTCCAAGAGATTCCACATAAAAAATTTTTCAGATTATCACCAGGGAATGAAGTTAGATTGCGCTATGCTTACATAATCAAATGTGAAGAAGTAATAAAAGACGCAGATGGGAATATCGAAAGACTTCTATGCACATACGACGAAGATACGAAGAGCGGCTCTGGCATGAGTGATAAAAAGGTAAAGGGAACAATTCATTGGGTTTCTTCAGAACATGCTTTAAATGCAGAAATTAGACTTTACGACAGATTGTTTAAAGTTCCGAATCCTGGAGGTGACAAAGAAATAGATTTTCTAGATCATCTTAATCCTAATTCGCTTGAAATTTTGACGAATTCAAAACTTGAACCATCTCTGGGATTAGCTAAACCTGGAGAAAGATTTCAGTTTGAAAGATTGGGTTATTTCTGTGTTGATAGTAAAGATTCTAAGGATAATAATTTAGTGTTCAATAGAACCGTTACTTTAAGAGATTCTTGGGCAAAAATAGCAAAGCAGAGCCAATAGGTATTAAATTTTATTGATAAAGGACTCTTACTTACGTAAATTTCAGTTCTAGAATTAATGTTTGCCGAAGTGGCGGAATTGGTAGACGCGCTTGACTCAAAATCAAGTATTCGCAAGGATGTGCCGGTTCGAGTCCGGCCTTCGGTACAGAATAAATGCTGTTGAAAATTAATTTCAACAGCATTTTACTTTTAAACAAAACCAAAAATCTAGATACGAGATTTTTTAGAAAACTTTAAGGTTGTTGGTTTAACTAATTTCACAAAGTCTTCAGTTTTCATTTTAATTACTTCTTTGTGGGTCCCACTATTGAAAGCAATTTCTTTATCCTTCATTAAACTCTCTGAAGTGTAGACCGGCATGTCATAAAGATTTCCAAATGGTGGCATTGCCCCCACTTCACATTCCGGGAACTTATTGCTGAATTCCATCTCGTTAGCTAACCGAACTCGATCACCAAGACCAAGATCGTCTAATTCTAAAAAGTTAATTGTGTATGAAGCCGGCAATACCGCCATTGCCATATTACCATCAATTTTAAGAATTACTGTCTTAGCAAATTCATCTCCTTTAATGTGTGCAGATGCTGCAATCTCTTGTGCCGTGTAAGCTTCAGAGTGTTTTATTGCTAAATATTTCACGTCATTCATATCAAGAAATTCTTTTAGTCTTTTTGTAGGCATGGTTACCTCCTAATACTTATTGTTAATATTTGATTATTCGAAGTTGAAAAACATTAATAGAACAACTTAATATTTCCTTGGGAGAAGCCCAATTGTTGTCGGAGAGAAAGTTCAGTCAGTACTCAGAACGTTTCTCTCAAGGAGGAATAACTATAAATTAAAGAAAGAAGATGTACTTGTCAAATTAATTTGATTGTTAATTGCAAAGAGTAGAAAAAAGTGAAGATAGAACTTCCCTCTGTATTGAATAATTGTTTTCTAGATTATCCGTTTTTTTATTGGGTCCCATTCTACTTTTCGGTTTTCAACATAGGACTTATGAACCATCATTACAGAGACAGTATCTTGGAAAGCAAGATCAATATTACAGCCGGTTGTTCCGCCATCTCTGATGACATCGATCCATTCTTTAACATGAAGATGTGTAATGTCCAAATTCTTTCCATCAATTGATGTATCAATTAGACCTCGTTCAGCATAATATTTTTCTGTGGCAGAAGTGATTCCATCCAAACCTAGATCTTTTTCTGGATACTGATAAAATGGATCATCAGTATTTATAATTCCGTTTTTAATTTTACCTTCATACTTTGGAGAATCATGATTTGCATAGACTTTTAAATTTCCACCTACTTCCATTGAAGCGTCATTACCCATGAATACCCTTCCACGAGATTTGCTATTAGCTAGAGTTGCACTGTAGATCATTGTAAAATCCCTATCCGGAAATTCAAGAACAGATTGGAAAGTATCTGGCATATCGCGATCTTCTTCATGAAAATAAATACCTCCAGAAGAAGTTACTGTTTTAGGAATTCCAAAGCCAACAATTTGATTTGTTGCATCTATCTCGTGTGAGAAAAGCTGCCCAGCCAAACCAGTATCGTATGCAAACCATCTTGCCCAACCGTAATATCGTTCAATACTAAATGGGACCTTAGGAGTATTGCCTAACCACTGATCCCAGTCGATAGTTTTTATTGATCCAGGTTTGGGATTACCATTTGCATCAAGGTGCCTTATCCATGCACCCCCTTTTGAGTTGCGATTTGTAGTTGTTTCTATTAGAGTAACTTTGCCCAGAATTCCTTTATCGATTAACTGACTAGCTTTCTTAAAAGTTTCATTCTTACTATTCTGATGCCCGAGTTGGAATACGACACCACTTTTCTTAACAGCATCCGTGACCTGATACATTTCATCTTCTGTGAGAGTCATTGCTTTTTCACAGTATACATGCTTTCCGGCTTTGACAGCATCGATCGTCATATGAGCGTGATGGAAATCTGGAGTAGCAATTATAACAGCGTCAATCTCTGGATTCTCTAGAAGATCCTGATAGCGTTTGTAACGCTTCACATTCTTCAGATTTGCTGGTTCACCATTTGGTTGAATTCCATTACTAGCAATATCAATAGCCTTTTCAGCTCTAAGATCGAATACATCGCAGACTCCAATTACTTGCACATTTATTATATCTTGGTTATGATAAGTTTGAAGTTTTCTTTTTGCTCCTCTGTCACCATTATTTGCTTTCTTGTAGAGTTCATCATAATCTTTCTTGGGCATAAATCCTGCTGCTTTTAGAAGAGCCATTCCCCTTCCACCAGTTCCAATTATCCCAATTTTAACAACTTCTCCAGGTGAGTAGGATGAGTTGATCTGTTTACCATTTAAATCTGTTAGACCAAGTTCAACTTTTAAAGCCTTATTTTTTAGTCCTGCTAATGTTTTCTTCTTATAGAAATCATATGCAAAAATTCCTAAAATTGGAGTTGTGGCCAATCCTTTGAGTAAATCTCTTCGATTTACTTTTTTCTCCGAATTATTTTTCATTTGATCATCTTTAGGCATCTTTATTACTCCTGATCTTTTGAATCAATCCATCAACACCAATTATTTGACTTGTTGGGAAGATCGCAACAATTACCAACCCAAACAATTCCAGAAGATTTCTATCAATGAATAAATTACCTAAAGCAGTCGGTGGAAGTGCAAGATAGTAAAGCAGTAAGAGGAACGCACCAGCCCATGCAGCATAACGTGAGAAGAGTCCAACTAACAAACTGAATCCAATTATTATCTGTCCCCAAATGTTTATAAAATCTACTACACCTAAAATTGTTGGTGAATTCGCAATCCACAAGAAAACGCCATAGGATTGATAAAGAAAACCTGTGGATGACCAAATCGGATTAAAGAGCTTATTGAACCCCTCAAATAAAAAATGATAGCCGATTACTAACCTCAATAAAACAAGAACCCAGATCTGTATTTTTGAGTAATCTTTATTTGATACTTGTTTACTCACCTTCTTCTGCTCCTAGTATGTATTTTTTGAGGGAATTCATTTGTAGTTCCAAGGTCAAGAATACGAATGTTTCGCCATCTTACTTCTACATCTGCTTCTGTCATAGAGTGAACTTGTAGGGCAATAAATCCTTCTGCTGTCATGTCATCAACAAGATTGGCAGCAGGTACACCGTTAATCCAAGTTCTAATTGAGTTTCCGATCGCTTCGATGTGGTATTTATTCCATTCGCCGTGCTTAAATGCGTTGCGTGCTGCTGGATTGTTTTTCATATCATAGAGCCAGCCCCGTCTTGCTTCGTCATAAATACCGCAACTCCAAGCTCTATCTGATGGATCGATTTCTACTTGATAACCATGCACTCTTCCATTTTTAAATTCTGGATCACTGATGCTTCTTATTTGTATTCCAGAATTCATTCTATCATCTACTAAAAACTCTACTTCAAAAATGAAATTTCCATACGTGGTTTTTGTACATAGAAAGCTATTTGGTGTATCCAATTGTGATATACCAATTATCATTCCATCTTCTACTTTGTAAATAGCTTCTCCTCCGCGTTGTTCCCAACCTTCCAGCGTTTCACCATCAAAAAGGTATTCCCATTCCATATTAAGGCGGTTACCAGCACTAAGAAAAGTAAAATAGAAAAGTACGAGTAAGATAAATTTCATTTTCATTACTGTGTCTCCAAAAGTCTATTTTTCAGTGAATTTCAAGTATTCTTTATCTAATTGCATATTATCAGTTTTTCCATCGAGAATTAAAATTCGATATGTCAAAGTAACACTTTCTTCAGCTTTTAGTGAAAAATTTAACTCTTCTTTTCCTTCACTAAATACTTTTTGGCCTAATGGATTAGCTGCAAATAAACCATATCCACGAGCATGCCAATAAGTAGGATATCCGACATTACCGGGCTTATCCATTATTACTACAGTAACGTCTTTTCCATCAATTGTACCAGAAAGTGCAACCCAGTTTGCTCTTTTACCCCAGACGTCTACTCCAGTTACACCCTCGCTGCTTAAATATTGACCGGTTACTCCAGTGTTATCAAGAACTGGAACATCAGTCTTCTGCCCATGGGCATCACTAAGCGTAACTGGTTTGTCACTTGGGTGTTCGAGTTGCCTAGCCATTCTAATACCTAACATGCCTTCTTTATTATCATTAAAGAAAACTGGGTTATTTAGAGCTTTTAGTGTGGTAATTCTATCAATTATTCTTTTGCCCTTACCGGCTTTGAAGATGAATTTTGTAGATTCTTCAAGAATTACTTCATCTTCAAAATTCAACCATTCAGAAGTTACATCTAATTCTCCAACGTTTTGACCACTCTTTATCTGGTCAATGCTCTTAACACGAATAGTGCCCATCTCGGCAGCTTTTTCTGGAGCAATTGCGTCAGAATTATTCCAGAAATCCAATCCATTGACATCACCATAATTTAGCCATGCACCTATATGGTGCGGATGGTCAGTTCTTTCTTTAGGTCTAGGATTAAGCGGATAACCTCGAGTTACTGTTACTCCATTTGCAGAAATTAGTGGATATAGAACAGGTTTTTTTAGCATGTTAAGTTCATCAGTATATAGGAATGATGTGAATAGTTTTCCATTAACATTTACGTCAATTTTTTCTTCAGCATCGTTTTGAATTATATCAATTCTTGATTCCAACTCTTCTTCGTTTTTGTTTGAGCAGTTCACTGCTATTATAAGAAATAAAACTATACTCAATAATGTTATTATTTTTTTCATGTCACTATTCTCTTAATTTAATTATACTTCATCTGGGATAACATATTCGCCACGGTAATCGCGCTTGAGCATTTTATTTGCTTCATCATCATCAATAAAAGCTTCTTTATTTGGATTCATTTTCAATTCTCTTTTCAAACGATATGAAATATTTGCTATTTCTGGAAGTATACTACTTCTATGCCCTGTTTCAATATCGCACGTTAGTTTTTTATAATCACCACTTTTAACGGCACTAATGAAGTTGCCAAAAATCCCTTGTCCACCTGAACCAGTTAAGTCCATTGGATCATAAGAATCATCCTTTTCACCTGATGTTGGTCCTGGTTCATTTCTTCTTCCAAAGAAGGTTTGCCAGTTTCCACCAGCATCAATTTGCATCCAGCCTTCAGTTCCTAAGAATATTGTTCCAATTTTTACTGGTTTGGCCGCGTTTTCAGCTGAGATACTACCATCCCCTTTTATTTTAATATCTGGAAGAAGAACACCCTCCGGATTTGTATAAATACCTCTTGTTGCAAATTCAAGTACCTTGCCATCTTCATATTCGAAAAGTGAAGTTTGTACATTTGGAGTTTCTTGAGCTGATTTATACGCATAATAGCCACCGTAAGAGCTAATTTTAACTGGTAAATCATCTTTGTTCAATCCCCAACGGGCTACATCAAATTGATGAGGCCCTTGATTTCCGGTATCACCATTTCCATATGCCCATTGCCAATGCCAGTTATAGTGGAATCTATTTCTATTAAATGGTTTTTCTGGTGCAGGTCCCATCCACATATCGTAATGGACTTTCTTAAGATATTCTTCAGTGTATGGAGTTTCATAGCTGTTTGACTCTAAATTCATCCTAAATTTTTCACCCGGTTTCATAGGGCCGTCTGGATAAATACCTATATCTGGGCGAGGTTTAAAGCATAATCCTCTCGCCATATAGATATCACCAAGTTTTCCTTCATGTAACATTTTCATTGCTCTAATCGTAGAATCGAATGAACGATTCTGAAAACCTACTTGAACAACCACATTATACTTTCTTGCTGCTTCAACCATTTTACGTCCTTCCCATACACCATGTGTGGATGGTTTTTCAACGTAAACATGTTTACCAGCTTGTGCAGCCCAAACTGTACCTAGAGCATGCCAGTGGTTAGGAGTAGCAAATGAAACAGCGTCAATATCTTTGTCTTCAAAAACAGTTCGCATATCCCATTCAGTTTCAGGTCGTTCACCAGTAATTTTTTCAACCTCAGCTAGTCTTTCTTCAAATAGGTTTTCGTCGATATCCACAAGATATTTAACGTTAACATCTTCCATTTCGGCGTACTGTCGAATATGTCCGCCTCCTCTTCCTCGAATACCAATGCATGCAACATTAAGCTTGTCATTTGCACCAAGAATTTTAGCATATGACTTTGCACTTGTAGACATCAGCACAGTACCAGCAGCTAAGCCTACAGATCCTTTTTTAACGAATTCACGTCTTGAAATTTCTTTTCCCATTTTGGATCCCTTTGATTTATTGATAAATCTATAATTTAATCTAAAATTTTAATTTTTATATTTCTATACCAACAGTCATCATTATGATCTTGAAGAATAATACGCGCATCTTTATGAACATTAAATGTCTCATGTTTAAAATATTTACTATTCTTAAAATACTCTGCAAATTCTGGTGAGTCAGTATCTGTTTCAACAACTTTTTTCCCGTTTAGCCAATGCTCTATATGGTTTTCATTATAGACAATTTTAGCAGTATTAAATTCTCCTACAGGTTTTAGAATTTTATTCTTTGCCTCAATGAGGTCATATAGAGAGCCTGCACGATGGGTAGGATTAACATTATCAGAATGGTTAGAATCGTCTAACACTTGATACTCATACCCAAGTGCACTAGTCGATTCATTGTCAATTGAGTATTGTTCATCAACATTATACTTTACACCACTATTACTCGCATTCCCAACTTTCCATTCAAACGATAACTCGAAATTTTTAAAGGTCTCTTTTGTAATCAAGTCACCTCCTTTTAAAGGCTGACCATCTTCAATTACTGGCACATCACCGCTTGCAATTTTTCTTATCGAATTATCCTCAATTTTCCAATGACCTTCTGGAATCCCTTTAATACCAATTCCTCTCCAACCATTGAAAGTTTTACCATCAAACAGTAATATCCAACCGTCAGCTGCTTCTTGCTTTGTTAATTCATTAGGTCCAATTGGTTTAACACCGTCGGTTTTTTCATTTGAGCAACCGACAACAATTAATAACGAAATTATTAATAAAATTGCAAATTGAATTTTTCTCATTCTTTAATTCCTTTATTTATTTTGTAATCTCAAAACTATCACGCACCTCACCTTCAGAATTGTAGGTTTTCATTGTGAGTTTCTTCCCATCAATATCAAACTTTTGATAAAAGTATTCACCGTCAAACCTTACTTCCACAAAGTCTCTATCCTCCATCTTCCGACTACGGTTTGGAATGGCTATCGAGATCAGATAAACTGTTCCTTCAGATGGACTTTCCACTGGTTTTTGAGCATACATTGGTTTTGAGCGCATGTAGTAGTGAACATGCCCACTCATTACCATATCCACATGATATTTATCAAAGAGTTCTCCCCACTCTTTTCTTATCACCGGATAATCTTCTTCGTAAGAATACGGCGGAAAATGAAACATCGCAAATTTCCATTGAGCATTGCTATTCTTTAGCTGTTCTTCTATCCATTTCGTTTGTTCTTTAATTGGCATTGTTGAAGCGATCATAAGGTATAATGTGTTACTGTATTCAAAGCTATATGAATATTCAGGGATTATATTCTCAGGTCCATTTTTTGGAAGATCAAACAGATCGGTATACATCCAAGCACCAAGTCCATCTTGATCATCGTGATTACCTAGAGTGCTCATCAATGGTCTATTCTTAATAACTTCAGCAGAATATTGAAACAATTGATCCCAGTCATCTCTGAATAAACCAGTACTGACAATATCTCCGCCAATTGAATAGAATGCTGATTCTGGAAATCTTTTATATGCATCATTAATTAATTTACCCCAATGAGGAGAACGATGAGTATCTCCAAAATAGACGAATGAAAATGGAGCTGGAGAAATTGGTGCGGTCTTGAATTCTGCGATTTCACTCCAAATATTCTGTGCTGGATCACCAACTTTGTAAGAATAGGTCGTATTGGGTTTTAAATTATCTAATGTAGCAGTATATCGATTAATATATCTATCGTTTTGTAAAAGTCTATCTTCTATTATTTTTACTTTGGCTTGCTTTTTTAATCCCTCAGATTCTACTGCCCCTTTATTCCAGTATTTCACAACACCATCTTCAGTACTTGTGTTTGTTCTCCATTGAATACTTTGGGTTGTTGTTGGATCTTCACCCCAAGTCAGCATTATCTGATCAGGTTTATTTGATGATGGAAACATAGTTCTACGAAATGCCCCTACAAGATGAGCTTCTCTTGCTCTACCACGTATTGTTGTCAAAATTTTTCCACCTATCAAATCGCTTGGGACTTCTTCTAAAACGAGTTCATCCCAGTCGTGGTATGTAAATGCACCAACTTTCATTTCTGCTACATACTGATTTTCTGGATAAAAATTAGAGAGAATCAACTCTTTATTTTTCTCTATTGAAGAGACTGAAACAAAATAGTGAGGTCTATTCTGATCAAAACCATTTATTCCAAGTTCAACTTTTCCAGATTCAAATTTCTTACTCCAAACTTCGTAAGTATAATTTTCATTTTTAACGATCATCTCCGTTTTTTGGAAACCGGAAGGTTCAAACCAAAATGGAACTACTTTCTGATTTTTATCCCTCATTACGTATACAATAGAAGAAACATTGATATCGAATTTCCAATATTCGGTTGATAAGACTTCTAGATCATTATCTGAAAATAATTCCATCACATTTTGATCTTTAAGGGATGCTAATTGCTCCGGTGTCATCGTTTTGTACATTTCAGTTACAACGCGATCTATCACTGATTTAACAGAATTGTGATTTTGGCTAAAAACTTGAAGGTAAGAAAATAAGAATAGAATTGATATTTTAAAAAGGAATTTTGACATAAATCTACTCGTTTGTTTTTTAAAAATATATCATGTTTTTGATAAATACAAACGTTTTCCTAACAATATTTAATTTTTCTTGAATTTGTATAATTCTGATGCAAATTTCAGTAAAGTCAATTTATAGATATACAATTATCGATATAAATTATTGAGAGAAAATTCTGAAGTACAGTTCAACAACTGTACTTCAGATCAATATTGGGAAAGAGGAAGTAAAAAAATTAGTTGAGGTAGTCGTTCAAATTAACGTAGATATAATCCGTTTTACTTGCATCCGTCATTCCCTCTGCATAAGCAACCCACATTTCGAGTGTGGAAGCATTATATACAATATTCATTAAGTTACCCCCTTCATCAGCAACATCTTTTGAAAGTTGGATCATTTTTTCTGCATTGAATTTTCCCATGTTGTCGCTCAATGATGCAAAAGCAACTTCATTATCCATCGTATAATAAATGCAGTCCTTCATGATATTTGGAGCTACATTATCACTCTGATCATCATCCTTCCAGATTGTTAACTTAACTTCATCTGGAGTAGAGACTAAAATTTTCGCTGCTCCCATAGTCTCTTTTTTTCCATCACTTACATAAAGATAATATCGTTTAATCAGCTTTGCACTCTTAATCATATTCAGAGTCTGATCTTGTGTTTTGGAATCGTAAAGGATCGTTCTAAAAATCAATGAGAAATGAATTCCATCAAGATCATATGGATACTCTGAAGAAGGTGAAGCTCCTTTTTCCCCTAATACAATCCCTTGAGCATTCATTCCGGTATGTGATCCGATGTATCCAGCAAATGTTGGATTTACATGAGCAACCCCATTACTTGGCTTATAAACAACAATGACAGGATATTCCTGAAGTTTTGCTTCCATCGTAAAATCCAGATTTCGGATATGGAATAGATCACCAGTTTCTGTTGCATCACCCCATACAGCGACTCCACTACATGCGTACGATGAAATTACTGGAACCATATGGGCACGTATTAACTCTTCCATTGCAAGCTCTGATCCGTCAGCTAATCCTTTCATCTCTTCAACAAATCTTTTGTCAATATAAGGTAGCATAGTTTTCCAAGCATTGTCAAGATTTTCATTACTGTACTTTTCATCATGTGCCCGTGCCAGGCCCAAATAATTATTCATACACTTATGAACGGCTTCTTTTGTCGCTTTACCTAATTGATATCCCATTTCATATGGTGTTCCGCTTACTACAACTACGGGAATATTTTTTGCTTCATTTTTAACCTCAAAAACCGAAGCAGTTGTCTCTTCTGTGTTCTCTTTATTCTGCGAACAAGAAAGCCCAATAAATAGAATAAGAAGCGAGATAAAAATATTTCTAATCATCTTTCCCTCAGTGTTTTTATTACAAAAAAAACGGGATCTAATAATTAGATCCCGCATTTAAAATTTCTGATACTATTATTTTATTAGCATCATTTTTCTAACTTGCATAAAGTTGTTAGCTTCGATTCTATAGAAATAAATTCCGGAAGTCATCTTAGTGGCATCCCATGTAACTTCGTGCAGTCCTGCACTCATTTCTCCATTAACCAGTTCTGAAACAACCTGTCCTAGAGCATTTACAACTGTCAATTTAACTTGAGAATTTACTGGTAACGCAAATTGGATATTTGTTGTAGGATTAAATGGGTTAGGATAGTTTGCCATAAGTTCGAATTCTGATGGAAGCGAAGTAACCTTATCTTCTACACCTACTGCTCCACCTGTACTTCTAACAACAATATTATCAATCTCAAATTGATCGGTAGCTTCAGGTACTGATCCAATCATAGCAAATTGAGTAAAAGTTCCTGAAACTCTAGCATCTGGATCAGTTCCTTCAAGCAACCATATATCTTCTTCATCAGATAAGTCACCTTCCCAGATTTTCATTTTTAGTTGATCTTCATAAAGATAGAATTTTACCCAGTATGGTATATTAAGTTCAACTTCAAAATCTTGAGTAGCAGCAAAATATGTCCAAGTGTCAGGATTTAAAAAGTCATATTGTGCACCACCTTCTTCTACGCCAAGAACACGAGTAATTGCAATATCATTAGTTAAAGGGCTAATAAATACTTGATAAGCTCCTTCCTCTGTAGGATCGGAATCTGGGTAGGATTCTGATGTATCTCTTTGAATCATTCTTGTTGCGCATGAAAAGAATGTTGATGTGATTACTTTAAAATTCACATTGAACGTAATTTCAACATTCGGTGCACCTTTGCTTGAATCAACTAGAAGCATATGGCCTCTATCTGAATCAGCAGTATCAATTTCTGGACATCCATTTGACTGCATAACAACAGCACCAACAAAACTTGAGAAATTACCAGTTTGTAAAAATGCCGTACCATCCTCAGTTTGAGAAACTATAGCACCTGCAAGTCCATCACTTTCATCGTAGTACATCCAGCCAACATCTACTAAGCAGCCAGGATCTGCGGCGGTATCTTCGAAGCGGTCTTCCCAAAGAATTTCTCCAACCTCCTGTGCAAATGCGAAACTGCTTATTAGAAGAAAAGCTCCTAAAAAAGCACCTATTGTTTTGTAATTAGTGTTCATATTGACTCCTTGTGTTAATGAATAAAAAAGTTATAATTATTTTCAAAATGTAAAATTCAGACTTAATCTGTTTATGTTACCAAAAAATTCAGCGTTTGTGTATGCGTAATCTAGACTGGCTCCAAAATCGCCAAGTCCAAATTTAAAACCCAGACCAAAGCTGTAATTTTCAATATCGTAATTAAATTTATAACCCCCGCGGATTGCAAACATTTTTTTAAAGACTAATTCTGTTCCAACATGTATTCTCTCTGTATAATCAATTGGGTGAAGTAGATCTATAGCAGTATTCAATTCAAAGTTTTCATCGTTCTCGTTCCAAAATTTTAATATATCCATCGCCAATCCAACTCTTATTGTGAGAGGCATTTGAAATTCTTCAGTCCAATATTTCATATTTGATGAATAATTCTGAAATGCAACGCCTAGAACCAGATCTTTATAACCTATATTATAAAATGCACCGAAATCAAAACCCCAATGATCGAGTTTCCACTGCCTATCTTCTCTTGTATAAACGGTTCCAGAGTCGGTTTCTACACTTGAGACCGCAATTGGAACGCTTCCTAAATCTTCATGAACATATTTAATATTTAATCCAACAGAAAAGAGTTCATTAACTGGGAAAGCATACGCTAATCCGACAGAATAATCCTGTACATTAATATCCCCTGTAGTAATGAACCCTCTTTCGTCAACACTTTTATCAACCCTTTGAGTTCCAATTATTTCACCATAATCCATGTAAATAAGATCCAATGCAACGGTCCCATATTGTCCAAAACTGTAAGCAGCACCTAATCCATATAATTGCGTGTCGGCCAGCCAACTCACATGATTGATTACTATTCCAAAATTATCCACAGTTGTAAGTGAAGCTGGATTATAGAAAACACTCTGAACTCCATTAACTGAAGCAACACTAGCGTTTCCCATCGCACTTTCACGGGCACCCAGACTAATAGCAAGATAAGTCATTCCACTCTGCGCAGTTTTTTTCATTTGCGCATAGTTACTCTCCATTAATGAGAGAAGAACAACCAGAATTATCATTGAAAAGTATCTTACTTTCATAATTTACTCCAAAAATTTGAATTACCTAATGATAACAAATTTACCTACCGTTGAACCAAGTGCATTTCCATCTAAGTCCCATCCTTCGACATAATATATATAAACACCACTTTTAATGTTTTGCCAGCTTTCGGTAATTTGATACCATTCCTCATCAGCAGACTCAGCAACAGAATTGGGATTATCCGGATTAGGATGAGGAATCGTAGCAACAAGATCACCTGCCATTGTAAATACACGTATAATTGCTTTTGCAGGCAATCCCACAAACATTAATTTATCTTCCAAACGTGGTACATCATTATAATCTTCGATAACAGTTCCACCATACGATAATCCTTGAACATGGTAAGGATTTGGGACTACATATACCTCATCCAGGCTTGAAGAAGCTCCCAGAAATGGTGAGGCACCTGTCACAAAGTTTCTATTGTAATATCTACTTGACTCTAAAGACTGCCCAGGAAATAAGCCAGTCGTATTTTGTGATCCGTCATCATAAGCAGTTATACTATAGTAATATTTTTTACCTCGTTCAACATTTCTGTCAACGTAAAATGTAGAATCATCTTCTATAGTTGCTATCAGGTTGTATATGTTTGTGTAAATACCCTCTGCACGATAAATTCTATATCCAGCAAAATCTAATTCTTTTGTTTGCCAATCAACCGCATCTGCAACAGATTCCCAACTGAGTTCAATTTTTCCTGGTCCAGATCCGATGAAAACATTATCTGGTGCAGGTGGTGGTGTGGGAAGATTTTCTAAACCTAAAGCCCATGCATATTCAGCTCTGCTAGCATGCATTAGTAGCGAATCTCTTCCCGTACCTATTAGAGCATTCTTAGCAGCATCGCCAGTAAGACCTTCATATTCTAGCTCACCATTTAACCAATCTCTTCCAGCTTCAATTGCCAATTTTTGTGAAATTGAACCGACAGCTTCATATAATACTATGCTAATGCTTTCTCCGAAATTTAAATCGTAAGGACCAAAAGATAAAAGTCCTATTGGTTCGATTACATAAGAATCATAAGGATTTGGGGCTGCACCTTCAGTACCGTTACGAAAAGAAAGAGAATCAATCATTTCTGCATACATATCAATTTCTGAGCTACCTTTTCCATAAGACTTAAAATTATTTCTTGGTTTAATATTTACGATTGATGGCTGACTTCTATCATCCGATGGATCTGTAGGTGATGTATCTGCATGAAGAATACCAATTCCGGGGAATTGGGGTGATAAAAATTCTCCAGTCGACTTATCAGGATCACCAACATCATCACCGACATAGTAATTATCATCAGCTCTTCCATCATACACATAATATAATCCTCGGAGAGTATCCCCTGGATTATTACCATAGTAAACTGACCAGTCATCATTCTGTCGAACTAACTCATGACCTCTATCACCACCAGGAAGTAAATAAAACTGGAATCCAAAATAAACGCCAGTTAAATTTTGATCTGGTAACTCAACAGCACTATTAGAATTAATATTTCCATTATTTGTAAAAGTATATTCCTTTATAATATAACTATTGTGATTTTGGTTGGCTAATGCATAGCTTACCATTTCAACTTGCACACCAACATTTGTAGCAAATTTTGTTTCGATTCTCTCATCAGAAGGTATTGTAGATGATTTTGTACTCGAAGAACGAGTATCCAGAAAGCGTTCTTCTAAATTGCCGTTAACAATTACATTCGGAAGTCGATTGCGTACCCTTTTTTTATTCGAAATAGTTTTAACAAATTCGCGTGCTTCATCATTTTCAAATCCACCTTGAGAGACATGGCGTGTATGAAATGTGCCAAGTGAATCATACCAATCGGAGACTCCGATCCATAGACCTAAGCCAGCTAAATTTTTGCGTGTCATCAGTCGAAAATCACCGCCTGGATAAGTCATTTGATCTTGTAAAGGAGCATAGTTAGGAATAGATCCAGCAGGAAACATAGTCTCCCATAATTTCCCAATTTCATGACTTTTGGTCTCAGTAGTTTGAGCATAACTACTATTGATGAGGATACCAAGAAAAAGAGCAGTAATAACTAATACGCTTGGTTTCATAAATTTCATTAATTCCTCCGAATTAATTCTATTTTTTAATTTCATTTTTCATTTTTAAAAACATAGGTTCATTTACATATTAAATCTAAAACCTAGAATGTAAGTTCTATATTGTCCGGAATAAAGGACATCATTTTCGGTTCTTAAAATCAATGGATTTGAAACGTCTTCAGATCCAACTCTATCAGTTTTTCCATTTGCATACAAATCATCATAATAATCCTTTGTATTAGGAATAGATGATCTATATTTACTAACCACTAGATTACTGATATCTAGATAGATTTGCATATTTCCCAAAGTGCTAATACTAAAATCTCTACTAATTCTTAAGTTTGAACTAAAATATGGGATTGTATAAAATCTTACTTCTGGATGCTGGTCCCTAAAAGTTCCATCCGGATGCTCAGTTAATTGTGAACCTCTGTAAAATAAGCCAAGACTTAGACCAGTTTTATGCAAAATTGGATAGTCCCAAATACGCGGACCCCAATTTACTGGAGATCTAACTGTTATAACACCTCTAGCGTATGGAGTAATTTCAGAAATGACAGGGCGAGGTACACCTCTTAATTCACCATCTATGCCTATAGAAGGATTATCAGTTATAATTGGTATCTGACTAATATTTGGGACACTTAAATCACTTACACTTTTTTGGGTAAAATTTGAAATTAATAAAACCAGTAACCCACTGGCCATAGGATCTTCTGAATTCAATATCAATTCCACGAATCTCTCTGTTTTCTCTCTGAACAGCTGATTCAGTAACTATACTTTGATCTGAGTGCGCATAAACAATTCCACTTTCCACATCTGAATAATCTTTGTAAAATGCACCTATATGAAATTGAAAAAGGTCATAAACATTTTGATCATAACCCAATTCATAATTTATTGAGGTTTGAAAATCTAAAGTTGGATCACCTAACCATTGCAATCTATTACCAACAGCAGCTGTAGAAAAGTACATTGCTTCAGGCTGAGGCATCTGAACGAAATGTCCATAATTAAAATATACCTTACTATTTGTAGTAATTGGAAATGAGATACCGACTCTAGGACTAACATGCATTTTAGGATCAGGATCAATAGTTGGAAATGTCCCAGCTAAAAATGCATTTACAGTTTCTAAATTGGTTCCGTATTCAAGTGTTCTTTGCACATCAGGATGAGATCCATTTGCACTATAGTAATCAAAACGTATTCCAACATTTGCTATCATTCCCATGAATTCAATTTTATCTTGGACATAAGCGTTAAACTGTATCGGAGAAACATCAGCTTGCCATAAGAATTGTTGATCAATATTGTCATCATGATAATGATTTCTATTCTGAAAAATATTTGTCATTCTAAATCCAATTCCAACTTTAAGTTCATGGGCTGGATGAAACTGATTTACCATTGCTGCTTTGATATCTATTCTCTCTGTATAAGAATCATCGGTCGTATTTGCACGGCCGAACATCCTAAATCCACTAACATCATCCGGATAACCCAAGTTCACCGGAATATGTCCAGATTGAGGATCGTAGTATAATCTTCCATTGAAATATCTTCCAGCAGATTCTGGAGATTGCGCAAATTTATCAGACTTCCAGCTTGATTTGTAATAATTTGCGTCAGCTTCAATATAGAGTGTTGGTTTAACAATTTGCATTAAATGTGCACCAAACAAGTTTACTGCATTATCGACATATGGCTTATTAAAGAAGTAAAACGGATCAGAATTTCCTCCATCATAAGATAGTTTTACTTCTTGACTCCAACTACTATTAGCGTCGTCGCTTGAGACTGTATTGACAGTAGTATTAAGAGCCGATAATGTTAAAGTAGTATTATTTCCAAACCTATTAATAAATTTTAACATGTAGCCAATCTCTTCGTAAAAATCTTTTGGCTGAGGATACGTATATGGACGATTTATATATTTAAAACCAGCCAATATATTTAAATCCCAAGGTAAAAAGTTTATGCCTCCACTAACAGATAGGTCTATGTTGTGTCCGGTCTGGTTGCCATATTCGACGGGTCTATGTCTCCAGTTCCATAATTCTCTTGCTTCTTCAGGTGTTAAATCATTATCAGGATTACTATCATTCAATAATAGTTCAGAATAGGCATTCCACCCTATCCATTTAATAGTATCTGGAGTAATTCCTTCATATCGAACTAGTTGTGATGGATTATCTGCGTTCTCACCATCGTAAAGTCGATATTGCCAAAATTTAGAGGGATCGTATCTATCTGCACCATCATGTCTATATCCTGCGGGTTCAAATTGATAATCAACCGAAGCATGAAATTTATCTTCTGGAGTTTTAGTTACTATATTAACAATACCAGATCTTGCTTCACCGTATTCAGCATTATATCCACCTCGCAAAACTTTTATTTCCTGAATACTATTTTTATTAACGGGAAATGAAACTTTACCGGCTTTTGTATCAGCTGTGGAATAACCATCTACCAGTACATTGGTTTCATTACTCGATCCTTCGCGAATTAAAATTTCTCCTTCAATCAAATTACCAGTAACACCAGCTTGCAAACCAACCAAATCTTCAACTCTACTTGCAAAAGGTAAGTTGTTAATCTCTGTAGCTTGAAGGTTAGTTTCAGAAGCAGAGACATCTAATCTTACCTCATCACGCTCAGCAGTAACAATAACTTCAGCACTTTGGATATCAGATGGCCTCATGTCAAAATCGACAATAATTGTTCTACCCACTTCTACTCGAACATTGGTTTGGATAATTGTCTCATATCCAATCATACTGGCTCTAACATTATACTCACCAGAATTTACACCTAAAATTAAATAGGTCCCATCAATTCCAGTTGCAGCACCTAATGATGTACCTTGAATTATAACATTTACTCCAATCAAAGGTTCACCAGTACTAGCATCTGTAATGGTTCCTCGGATCTTTCCAGTGGTTGCAGCAAAAAGTGAGATGTGAGAGAGTAAAAGTAGTAGAAAGAGATTAGTAAATAAACGCTTCATAAGATTCTCCTATGTAGAATGAAACGATATTTTAAAAAGTTTCGATCAGATTGATCTAATGTAAAACAACTATGAATCGTATTTGAGCGGAAAACTTCACTTGAAGATCTAGAAGTCGTAAAATTTGTCTTCAAATATTTATATCCTTAAAAAATTTAAGAAAATATAAACTGTGCAAACGATTGCCTTTCGATTTGTAATTTAAGTAAAGCTTCTAATTTTTGCAAATTATTTTTAGTTCAAGATTAAATAGTATCAGTTAATATCTTCTTCCTTTAAGGTAACATATTTAATTGATTTATCTTGATTTGAAATTTTATAACTGTACGTAATATGAATTTGGTTATTCTTACCTTGAATAACTGAAGGATAAGAAAAGCTGCCTTTTTCATTAAACTCTAGATTCGTTTTTCTTTTCCAAGATTTGCCCTCATCTTCTGAGATAGCAACTGCTAAACTGTATCTTCTATCATCCACGTCATTATAAACAAGTAGCCAACTACCTGATTTCAATTTAATAGCCTCTATGCTTGCACCTGGATTAGGAATATCAGATTTCTGTGCATAAGTCCAAGTATAACCTTCATCTCGAGATTCACTCAACATAATTTTTCCTGGAGCATCGCCATCGTCTCGCATAAAAGCTTTAAGTGACCCATCGTTTTTTACAACTATGCTTGGTTGATTTAAACCTCTGCCTACAATTGGTAAACTAGGGTTCCAAGTCTCACCATCATCGGTCGAAATTGCGATCAGACCGAAATTAAATCCATCGGAGTAAAGTGGCAATAAAATTTTACCATTCTCCAAAATAGTCGGATGGGTTCTCGGCATCCAGCCTGTCTCTCTCTTTTTCGGATCTTTTGCCGCTTCAATCAACATCTCTTCATAAGGGAGTGCATATTCAGCCCAAGCTAATTCATCTTTACTATTTTCTTTGAATTGTTTCTCGGTAACTTCAGCAAATTCATTACCCGGTTTCATAAGAATTACGTCCTGCCATTCCCAATTCGGGATTAGTTCATCTTCATAATCTATAGATGTTCTAACCTTAAGAATTGAGGTTTCCCAACGGTTTGCGCGAACAACTATCCAGACTAAGAACAATTTGTTACTATTATTAAGGAATAGTATCGGATTGCAGTCAGGTTGACCTGGAGTGTCTGCCATTAAAAATGGTTTTGACCATTCAGATTCTCCTTTAACTAACCGAGACCCATTTATTGCGACATCATTTGCAGTTCTCTCTCCACTCCCTTCAAACCAGCAAACAAGAAGATCACCATTTGGCAATTCAACAATGCTGCTGGAATGAACATGCTTCTCCTGAAGAGGAAATATCAGTTTTCCGTCAATACTTTGTTGGGAGATTATTGAAGATACTATTCCAAAAAAGATTACTATTATTGTTTTCATGTTTTTCTCATTTTCAATTTCGATTTATTCTTTTAACCAAGATTCATCAAATACAACATGTTTGATGGATCTCTTTTTATCTGAAGGATGATATGAATATGTAGCATGAATTTTTCCGTCCTTTGCCTGAATAATTGATGGATATGCATATCCACCCTTTTCATTATTCTCAAGGTATCTTTTCCATTTCCACGTTTTCCCTTCATCATTAGATAGCGCAACTGCTAAGCGATATCTTCCATCTTCCACATCGTTATAAATGAGCACCCAATTACCGCTTTGAAGTTTAATGACTTCAATACTTGCTCCAGGATTGATTATCTCTGAATCTTTTGCAAAACTCCATGATCTACCGTTATCTTTAGATTCTGCCATCATAATTCGGCCCGGTTCGTCGCCGCTGTCTCTCATATACGCAACAATGGTCCCGTCACTTTTCTCAACAAAACTCGGTTGAATATTTCCTTTGCCTACTATTGGTAAACTACCAACAAAATTTTCTCCACCATCTTCAGAAATAGCATTAATGGAAACATTATACCCATCAGAATAAAGGGGTAATAAGATATCTCCATTTTCAAGAATTAGAGGATGTATTCTTGTCATCCAACCAGTCTCTCTTTTCTTTGCATCTTTTGATGCATCAATAATCATTTTTTCATACAACGGAGCATATTCTGCCCAAGCGAATTCACGTTCCGTATTCTTCTTGAATTTGTCCTTAATCTCTTCTTCAAATTCATTTCCGGGTTTAAGAACAATTATATCTTGCCATTCCCAAGTCGGAACTAATGATTCCTCATATTCAACTGAAGTTCTAAACTTTAAAAGCGAAGTTTCCCATCGATTTGCTTGGACTACTATCCAAACAAGGAATAATTTGTTTTCTTTGTTTAAGAACAAGACTGGATTACAATCTGGTTGATTGGGAGTGTCTGCAAGAACAAAAACTTCACTCCAATTCTCATCTCCTTTTTTTAGTCTTGATCCAAGAATTGCTACATCATTTGCTGACCGTTCGCCACTGCCTTGAAACCAAGCCGAAAGAAGATCTCCGTTTGGGAGTTCAACTATACTGCTTCCATGGACGTGCTGGTCTTGAAGAGGGAAAATTAATTCTCCATCTAAACCTGCTTGACCAAATGTCAATGAACTCAAGAGGAACAGAATTAGAATAACTTTTCTATAAAACATTGTGTCTCCTAACTAATAGCTGATTATATAATTACCTTGATTATAATTAGAGGTTTTGATGATTATTTTTTCTTTCTCTATATCATATTTCCAATCTTTTTCCATTTCTAATAATTTGTCATCTAGTTTTACAATTTTAGGAATTGATTTTGATTTGATATTAAAAATATGCGGGACATACTTTCCCTCTAGGTTTATATTTAGGCTTGATTCAAATAGTTCATAACTAATTACTGTCTTATTTTCTGAGTCCAAATGATTAAACACAAAACTATTCTTACTACTTGGATAAACTAAGATAGTAATAAAACCATTTGAACTACTATCACCAATGCTTGTATAGCTCCTCTTAATATCCATCGGAATTATTGCACCTTCCTTAATAAATACGGGAAACTCATCTAAGGAGTATTCTTTATCAAATGATTTTTCACCATGAATAATTTCACCGTCATTAAAAAAATATCTCCAATTTCCTTCAGGCAGAGTTACATTTCTTGTTTTAGAGTCAACATAAATTGGTGCTATAAGAAGGTCATCACCAAACATGTACTGATAAGTACCCTCATCAATTGGTAACTGCAATCGCTGCCCATCATGATGAGCGCTGACTACATAGTGATACATGTAAGGTATCAATTCATTATGGAGCCAAGAAAACTTACGAATTATCTTTAATTCTTCTTCTGATCTTTTCCATAATCTCCGGTCTCCATGCCCCCCATTTAGGAATAATCCACAGAATGTGGAGAACTGGGCCCAACGGATATATAACCTTGGTGGAATATCTTTCCCCGAAAATCCAGCAACATCTGAACCAATTATATTGTAACCAATTCGCGCACTTTCTAGTATATGCTCAATGGCCATTTCAATTCCCTCGATTCCTTCCATCACCAGATCATCATTGCTTTCCTTATCTTTTTTGCTTGCTCCAGATTTCCAGGTATGTCTTTGATCACCAACCCAATTAACTGGTGAAGCATCAAATGGTGAAAATCCTTCCGGGTGAATGTATTTTCTGTCAATTGATCTTGAAAGTGTAATAAACTCTGGATTTTGCTTAAGTCCTTGTTGGTACTCTTCTCTGTAATAGTGATCCATATATGTTCTTGTTGACATTATACCATCTGAAGTTGATTTATAAGGAATTGGAACTCCAAATAAGCTAGATGAGAAAAGGGTTGCTGACCCATCCAATTTCCAACCGTCGATCCCGTAGTCAAATACAGTTTGTTGAAGATCTCTCCACCAACGCATAGCATCAGGATTAGTGTAATCTATAAATCCACCAACACCTTTCCACCATTTATTCTGATCATCATCCCCAACTAAATAACCTTGATCAATTGCTTTACCTGACCAATCTTGTGAATCTTTGATTTTAGCATCTTTACTGTATCTATTCACGTTTGGAGTCATCCATAAAACCACTCTATATCCATCTTCTTGTAGTCGCTGAAACCATTTTTCTGGATCAGGATAGCGAGAAGTATCAACTTCAAAATCGTTATATCGTAATGACCACGGGCTATCGATAAGGATAGTTCTAACTGGTAAATCGTGTTTCTTATATCCATCTAAGAGTTCATCAACGTATTCTGCAGTATTTACATCATCTTCCCAAAGCCAGCATTCCAAAGCCCATGAAGGAGTTATTGGAAGTTGACCGTGTCTTTGAGCATTGAATGGAATTCCCCAAAATGGAAGTATCCAATAAAAGTAGACAAGTGCAATTAGAAAAATAAATGCAGTACCAGATATTTTTGTTACTTTTCTTAACATCCTTTGTTGTTTCTAAAATCTATCATGAGAACCAGGTATGCCATCGTGACTCCCTATTGAAATTAGTGCAAGAATAAAAAATAAAACTACTAATGCTAAAGTAATTTTTGTCCAGAATTGCCAAGTTTCTAACTCAAAAATCTCATTTTTGAACTCATAAATCCTTTCTCTATTATAAAATAGAAGAATAATTATAACCGGAAGTAAAATCCAATAAGTTAAAACACTATTTCCTATTATAGAATCCGAATAGAAAAATCCTGTTCTGATGACTCCATAAGCTGTATATAGCAAGCTATATAAACTAAAAAGAATAATACCATTCTTTCTAACTTCAGAATCTGAAGAAATTTTTTGCCAAGTAATGAAACTAAAAAGTGTAAAAACTATTAAGAGAGACCAAACGAGAATCTGTATTGCCCCAAAGAAAGACATACCATCAGTAATTCCCTTTAATTCCGCAAGTTGAAGTATTTTTTTACTATCAAAACTTTGGAATATATTTATTGCTGGAATTACAAAAACTAAGGCTATTAAGGTTAACCAATTTGCTCTGCTATTAGGTTCATTTTCTTCTGTCCATTTGCTTGACAGAACTCCATATGCCATTCCTATTCCACCGAATAAACCAAGAGTGAATTCCATTACATTCCACCAATTATAAGAGATCCCGCTTACTGCACCTAATGTTTGGATAAAGTTGCCCACTGCGAAACCTACTCCTCCTCCAAGTCCTGAAAAAAGTGCAACTCTGAGAGCATTAATTTTTCCCATTCTAAATTGGTACCACCCTAATGCAAGCGCAGCACCCATACAATATGCCCAGCTTTCATCTCTTGGTGGAGTCATCGTCCATTCCATTTCAATAATAATGATCCAATATGCTAGAGCCCCAATAATAAACATTTCAATCAGCACCCTAAACCAATCTGGCTTTTTGATGTTCTCTGAAGCCATTCCAAGACCTAACAATCCACCACCAATAAATCCGTAGAGTCCACCAACAACAAATAGAGAAAAGTAACCATACGCTGAATTAAATAGATCTGTAGAACGGCAGTAACCTACTAAAATCCCATAACTCATTATCCCACCAATTCCCCACCCCACTGCAGCGAGTAATGTCAAAACTGGGGCGCGTAAAATCCAATCCTTCCTTCCGACAGCTAAAAGCAAAGCTAATGTTCCCATGCCACCAGCCCAAGAAGCTCCCCACCAATGCCCAAAATGACCACGAATTGCCCATCCTAACCCTAAAGTTAGCCCTGTTATGAGCATTATTAACCATTTATTCATTTTTTCTCCAATTTATTTTTCAATTCCTAATTTATCTAAAGAATTCATCATCAGATTTAGATTATCAGTTAGTACAAAATCAACTCCCATATCAAATAATTCTCTGGCTTCAGATATTGTTTCAGCATGATAGAAATTTATTTTGATTCCATTCATTTTAAGACGATGAACATCTTTTAATAATTCATCGTCCTCTCTCTTTTTGAGGAGTTGAATGAAGGTATAATTCCCTTTTATCGTTTCGTTAACATATTCTTCACGATTTTTTTGTCGTTCCATATTGCAGACCATGACTTTAGAATCAATCTTTCTAACACCAACTTCAATATCAGATCCACACGCAATGATGGTTTGATGTTTTCTCCCCTTTTCTACAATTATCTTTGCAACAGCTTCACCTAATTGTTGATCTCCTTTAAGATGAAGATTAAGCCAAATATTTTGGGGAACTATTTCCAGGACTTCGTTTATAGTGGGAATCCTCTCACCTTTAAAATCATTGGATTTCCAAATACCAGCATCAAGTGACTTAATTTCTTCAAGTGTTAAATCTTTAATAAATCCAGAACCATTGGTTGTACGATCAACAGATTCATCATGAATTATGACAAGTTTACTATCTTTAGTCATTCTCACATCAAATTCAATCATATGTGCACCAAGTTTTACAGCTTCACTGAATGCGGCAAGTGTATTTTCGGGGTGAGTTTGATTTGCGCCTCGATGTGCACAAATTCCCTTTTCAGGTAAATCAATATTTTTCCATACCTCTTGAGCTTTAAATGAGGAAATTAAAAGGAAAGATATTGCAATTATTCGATAATAATTATTCATACAAATAAAAGATTCTACTACTCTCATAGGTTTGTCCATACATATCGGTTGTTTTAACAGTAATTGTATGTGCTCCAACATCGAGCTCAGAACTGAGTTCCCCTTCCCAAATATGATATGATTTATGTGGTTTATCCATTGGCCAGCCAAGTGTTTCTTCAATCAGACTATCATTATAATTATGCTTCAGAATTGGAGTTAGGTTATGCATTCTCAAATTTTGAGGATCAATAGTAACAACAGATTGCATGTTTTGCCATTTGCCATTTTTTCCAACCTTCATTACAACTTTTGATTTTACAGAACCAGCAAAAACATTGACTAGAACTTTTGTTGAATCAAGAGAACCAATATGAATTTTATCCGGAGAGTGAATATTCATTTGATAGTCAGCTGGTTTTCTTGCAGCTTTGAATTCAACGCTATATTGATTCCCATCAAATTTAACAATGGAATAACCATTTGGAGCCCCATCATTCATGGTAGCATGAGGAATTCCCAGCTCATCTTTTAACCCACACCACCAACTTCCAGAAACAGTTGCATTAATTAAATGATGATGCGGTTCTTCTCCATTCCATCCAAATTTTTCATCGACAAAATTATTTATCTGATCATGAACATGTCCCGAGATAGAAAATGTATAACTCCTCTCCGCTAATATCTCAAAGATTTTTTCCTTGTTTTCGCATCTAAAGATTGGTATATGCATCATTAAAACTATAAGTTTATTATCCGGGACATTAGATAAGTAGTTTTGCAGGAATCCAACCTGATCAAGCGTAAAATGAGCAGAATACTTTCCCTTCTGATTAAAGAAAGCATTGTTGAAACTTACAAAGGATACATTTCCATATTCAAATGCATAAGTGCTAGGTCCGAAGAAACGCTCGAATGTTTCATCTCTATATTTATTCTCAGATGCATCTTGATTGCTATCATGATTTCCGTAAATATAATACCAAGGAATCCCAATCTGTGATATTCCATCACTAATCTCCTCAAAAAGATTTACATCGTGTCCGACAATATCTCCTAATCCAACTCCAAATTTTGCATTAGTTCCCACCAGCTCTTCCACCACATCATGGTTGATATAGTGAACCTCCTCAGGACTGCTTGCTTGCGTATCTCCAAAAAAAAGAGTGTAAAATTTTTTCGGCTCTGGATTATAATAGAGTGGGAAATCGATAGATTCTGGGAGATCACCGGTCGAGCTAACACCTTCTTTTTCAAGGTTTGGTGAACCATTTGGCTTGTGCAGATAATAGTGTTGAGGAACCATCTTTTCATTCAGAGGAACAGAATAATTCGAGGGTTTAATCACGAAAATACCGGTATCGTCAGTAACCGGCAGTTCCCATTTACCTTCAGATTTTGTCTGCACTACTTCAACTCCGTTGGAGACACAAATTTTCTCAATGCCAACTTCATCAAGATCTTTTATTCCGTTCTTATTAATATCATCAAATACAAAACCAGTCGCGGTTTGCGCTTGAAAGAATGGGGAACAAATTAAAAACATTATTACAACAAATTTACTTTTCATTATTTACTCACTAATTATTTCCAAATATCTGCCCATCCAATAAGGGAAAAGCCAAAATACAGGTTCTCTTTCAGCATACGAACTTCCATGGATTGCAGCCCAGGGATTTTTATCCCAACGAACGGTTGCACGTTCACTGGCGGGTGGAAGAACACTAATCTGCATTTCTTCGAGAATAGGTTTTCTAACTATGTTAATATCCTCTCTTTTTGTATGATCAATTTTCCAATCGACAAGGTCTAGTGGTGTATCAATTAAGAAATTGACGGAATTAGCTATTTCTACTCGTTTATTTCTAGCAAAACAATATGTAAAATTGTTCAATGGATTATGACCTGAAATCTGTTTTTCAAACCATTCATCCATGAGATCTTCATAGAATTTTTTTAATTTAGGATCAGTTTCATATTTCACAAGAATGGGGAAAAGATAACCAGCCATTGGGATATCAAAATAAATATCCCATGCCGGATTTTTGTGATTAACCATTGAAGCATTGTCTAGATAGCCCTCTTCGTTTATCAGACGTTGATATTCATTCTCATACTTTTCTTGGCCAGAAACATGATAAGTAAATTTTAGAAATGCCAAAAGTTCGAATGAGTTTAAATAGCGTTCTGGAGCCCAATCAGGATCTCGATTTAATTTGTCCGGAGACCAAACTGCCCATCTTGTGTGTTTACCATCGATGTCAACAAAATTATAATTGTTATCTATTAGATAATCCATAATTTTCATCACGTGATCTTTTATCAATTCTTTTTCAGTATCATCTGCAGCAAATTCGTAGTAATGGAAATATCCATTAAAGTGACCGCACATTTCATCACTGCTTGTATCCCCTTTCCAAAGCCATTTACCGTCCTTCGATTTCCTCCATCGTTCCTCAACAATTTTAAATCTCGGATTCTTTACAATCTCATCAGCAATTTCTTGTTCAGAATATTTTCTATTCCCGTCATGAACTCTATCCCAATCAGAAGGGACTACTGTCCTGGCAAAAAAGCCAACCGTTTCGGTAACTTCTTGTAAAAATGTTAAGAAGCGGAACGCTTTCTTTGCTCTTTCTCTTGAAGCTTCATCCTTAGTTACTGAATACTTAACACTTTCCATTGAAAGATAAATCCCTGTATATTCACCATCATTATCATCATCCATTGCGTACCAAGTTGATGTATCACCTTCTTCCTTAAGACCCAATTTGTATACTATCCAAGGTTCTCGGACGTGTCTACGTAACAATCTATTATAAAAGTATTTCTCCTTCAGAGAAAGGGTGTATTTTTCTGAAAATATTTTGCTGACTCCATTAGCAGTAGCAATCCATGCTGCACCTGATTTATCAAACTTAATATCTCTAACTTCATTACTTTTTAACCATCTTTTTGTAAAACGGAGTGAATGTGAACCATCTTGCTTATAACGAACTACTCCTAAGTTTGTGCCAATCCACATTGTTCCGTTTGGAGATTTTTCAACACAATTTACTTCTCCACTGGGAATTCCATTTTCATATGTAAGTGTTCTAACCAGTTTGTCGTTATCTCTTATGGATACTCCTCCTAAGCCGACTGCCCAGATCTCATTAGCATTAGAAAATTCAGTATCACGGATGTAACAACTGATCAACTCATTTGTATCCTGATAAAGCTTATCATCTTCTTTACTAAAATGATACAATCCCACATCAGTGCTAATCCAAAGGTCACCATTACTAGCTTGAAAAGCATTTCTAACACCTTTTGAAATATTCAGTGGCACTTTTTCTATGTGATCATCATTGATTATCCAAACTCCGTGGTGACCAAAAGCAAAAACCCCTTCCTTCGTAACAGTTATTGTAGAAATGGGTGGAAAAACTTTTTCAATTTTTCGGATTACACCTTCGGTCAGATTGTATAATCCATTCCATGTGCTAAACCAAACATTATTATTACGATCAACTTCAACGTCAAACGAGGGACCAGAATCTTCAGTACTTTGAACTAAACTCCAAGTCTCCTTTTCAGCGTATTTGACAAATACTCCAGATCTAGTCGCTGCATAGATATTCTGATCAGAATCAATTGCAATTCTTCTTACATCATTATTTCCTTCAAGTTCACCAAGCGAATATCCTGTATGCATTTCCTGATCGAAAGGTTTGTCGTGGTATGTTGTGGGCTCAACCTCTTTTAAATCCGAACAAGAAGTTAATGAAAGATAAAACGCAGAAATTATAAGCAAACTTGTTATTAATTTAATTTTATCCATTCTCTTGATCTCGGTTTAAGGTTAAACGAAAATGTATTCCCTTCAATTATCAATTCTTCATTAGTAAAACCATCAATGATTTTTTTACCTATCAGCATCTTGGAATAGATTTTAATATTATGTTCTGATTTATTAAAATTGTGAACTACCAAACTAGAATTACTTAATTGCTGAACTGCAATTCTTGTTGGTGCATCAATACTTATTCCAAGTGGTTCTGTAAAAGCCATACGTACGGTATTTGCCCACTCTCTTGGAATCTCTAAAAGTCCTAATTGTTTTGGACATAACAAAACTTCTCCCACGCGGTCGAAATCCTCTTGATCAAAAGTATGCGAATTTATAGTAAATATCTTTGCTGTATTGGATTTGATTAAAAATGGGATTTGCTTCGACTCAACATATCCACTCAGCAATGATTCTCCTTCACTTATTATAATCCGAGCCTCTAAATCCAAGCCATGCTTTATATCAATTAACTGTTTTCCTAAGATCCCCTTCTCAACTTTTAGTGGGTCAGAAATTACTGGATACTGAATACCTGCAAGTCTTGTAAGCTTGCTACTATTTTCAGCATTTGCTAAAAAGCCTGTTGTAAATATTACAGTGGAACCTTTTTCTAATGAAGCGTTAATTTTACTATAGATATCTTTATCCGCAGCAGCCTGAGTCGGTAAAAATACAACATCGGAATTAGTTGGATACTCACTAACTGGAATGATAGGAACTCCAAGCGAGCCAATAAAATCCATGATGTAGAGATCACTCCCTGCATCGCTATTTACAGGTTTATACCCTACTACTCCAACAGCAGGATTTAGTGAGACTGATTTTGCTAGGTCGGCAAGTTTTTCAAATTGTGTTCGCAAGAGATGATGACCACTATGCCCTTGTACAAAATTATAATAATTAAATAAAACTATCTCCTTTGCCCCAGCTAGTACAGATTGATATGCTTGCTCAATAAAGTCATCTGCATCACAGTCACCATGATCGAACCATGCACCACCAATTTTATCTTTCGCGATATCTTTAATCCAACGATAGTTTACAAAGCCCTCGTATGGCTGTACGAAGCCATATCTTTGTGTGTATTGACCTCTGCTTTCTGTTCCAACCCAAACTTTATCAAAAAGTTGTGGTTCTTTTGCTAACTCATACCCAAACAAATGAAATCTATCGTACCATTGTGGATACTTTATGATAATTTTGATATTGGGATTTACTTCTTTTGCTGGTTTTATAAAAATCTCATCAGATAATTCTGTTAAGAAATCTCTTCTGTATTGTGACCAAGTTCTATCCCCTTTTGCTGTTTTCGATTCGGTGCTTGTATCAGCAGTACAAAGAAAATCATCTACGATAAATTCATCGAACACTGATGCTGACATTTTCATCACTTCTTTCAAATCATTTTGTGTTTTAGAATTTTGCCAATTGAACCAACCAAGTTTACCTTCTTGCTTAACCCCAAAGTCGCCACCTGGAACAGTAGCAATCCCTCCAACAACTTGAATATCATTTTTTAAGAAAAAATCTCGAACATCTTCAAGTACCAATTTGTCAACAATGAGTCCGCTTCTGTATACTTCAATGTATGCTTTAGTGGCACCGTTAGCTCTGAAAATTGAAATTGCTTCTCTTTTTCCAGCTTCAGTAGTAAGTAATCGGTCTACTGTGTGTGCTGTAATATAAATACTCAAACTTAAGTCTTTCATTCTTGTTTTTGCATAATTGAAAGAATCGTCAATGTGATTATTTTTTGAGCAGGAAGAATTTAATATCAAAATGGAAAGCAATAGAAAACTTGCTATAAAATCTGATCTCTTAAATTTTTTCATATTATTCCCTTCTAGGTAAACCAGTCATTTCATAAACTCGTTGCTGGATTTTAATAACTTTCGTTATTTTACATTTTCACTTTTAAGAAAACTTAATAAAATGAAAAGCTAAACGTTATATTTATGGTTATTATACAAACTTAATATCTCTTCACTACTTGCAGTTCCAGTCGTAAATATTTTTTGTACGGTTACACCCGCTGCGAAATTTGCAATTTCAATAGCTTCATTAACCTTAGCTCCTGCTGCAAGAGAACATGCTAATGCACTGATGACTGTATCCCCGGCACCTACAATATCTAATTTAGAATTGAATTTTAATCCTGGAACTCTAAAAATGGAATTACCATCTGCGGCAAGAATACCGTTGGCTCCAAGAGTTATAAATATTGGTCGGTTATTTTTTTTACTTAGAGAAGATGCAATTATTTTAAGCTCTTCTATTTTTGTTTCACTATCCGGAAATATCCCTCCCGATAATTCAGCAGCCTCAGTATCATTTGCTTTTAAACTAACGTTATGAAACTTACTTGTGTAATGTCGAGAATCGACAATAAAGATTTTATCAGATTTAGTTTCTATTAGTTTATTCAATTTCTCAATGAATGAAATATTTGTGATGCTATTAGGAACTTGCTGATTAATTATCATTATATCAACATTATCGATTTCATTTTCGAGTGCATTAAGTAGAATTTCATCAGTTTCTGGTGAACGAGTATTATATGTTCCGAAATCAATTCTTGGCTGCTCAATGCCATCTAAAATTAATTTGCAAAATGTGTAAGTTTCAAAACTCTTAGATTGAATTACCAGGCTGTTCGTATTACACCCAATTGATTTAAGTTGACGGATCATCTCCTTGCCAAAAATATCACCACCAGCTATTCCAAATATTTTAATCTCTTTGGGATTTAATGCAGCAAGATTTGCAGCAACATTGGAGGCGCCACCCAAAGTGTATCTTTGATCATTTACAGCTTGTGCTTGCAAACCAGTTTCAAGCGAAACTTCAGAACCACGAGGATCAAGTGTCCAATATGTATCCAAGCAAAAATCACCATATATACCAATTTTGACTTTTTTTATATCATTTAGGAGAGCCGTTAATCTTTCGATTGATATATTCATTGTATTAAGAAGAAATTGTTAATAAAAATGAACTAAACAAACGTTTGTCTTAATAACAAAGATAAAAAAACATTGGAATAAAAGAAAGATTTTTTAGAGATGTTTTATTTGAAATGAAATAGGTATATAAAAGGATTTAAAAATGTGAGGTTATTTTAAAAGGATCATCTTTTTGACGTTTTGAAACGATTGATCTGAAATATTTGACTCTGCCGTCATGATATAAATATAAATACCTGATGGTAAATGTGATGCATTCCAAACGAAATCATAGGTACCAGCATTCTGAGCTTTATTCACTAATGTAGTAATTTTTTCTCCAAGAAGTGAATAAACTATAATCTTAACATCACTATTTTCCTTAAGAGCATAGTTAATTGTTGTTGAAGGATTAAATGGATTTGGATAATTCTGCTGTAGATTAAATTCTTTAGGAAGATTAGTGTTTTCATCATTATTTTCAACTTTCATTGAAATACTTACAGAATCACTATAAACTGATTCTGTCTCATTATTGATTGCTCTTAATCTGTAAGTGTACTTTTTATCGCTCTCAATAAAGGGGTCTAAATAACTAGTTTTACTTCCATCAATAGTATCAATAACTTCAAACTTAATGTTTTCCTCTGAATCAGATATTTTTCTTTCTATGACTATGTTTAAGGTCGCAGGTGAATTGTTTTTCCAGTTAAGTCTTACAAATTGATCATTATACGCTGAGGAAATTAAATCAGATGGTTCTTCAATGCCTATAGTAAAAGGTATACTTTTTGAGAAATGACTGAAACCATTTATTGTAAATGTTCTAACTCTCCAAAAATACTCTGTTCCTTCTAACATCTTAAGAAGAGAAAATTTTGACTCACTAATATCATTTACGGAGTACGCAAGATGTTTGAACCTTCGATCGAGAGAAACTTCCAAATGGTAGTAAAGAGCCCCATCAACTGGTTCCCAACTAAATGATACTTCTTTCCCATTTTTAGTGGTTTGATTATGAGGAGATATTGGTTTTGGTATATATACTTCTCCAATTTCCGAAATACTAATCGATCCGATATTCCAGATTGATGTAGAGTATGGGGCATAAAATTGCTGAAGACCTTGCTTTAAACCATGATATGCACTGGCACCACTAACGTCAAATTTGATTGTTGCCAAATCTATGAAAGAGTCAGTAAATTTTTGAGTACTCCCTCCAATATTAACTACATTAATCGATACAGTACCAGAAGATGGATGGGATACGCTAGTTTTAAAGTTTGAACTGTAAAGATCATGAAATGTGAAATCAGTAATTACTTTGGGTTTTTCAGGAAAAGTCAATACGTTAGGATTAAAATGAAATCTACTTACCGCATTTCCAATTGCGCTTGAATCTTTATCAAGAGCAACTTGAAGCGTAAATTCGAAATTTTGTGAATTACTAGTGTTAACTTGTATCCTTTGTTCCACAGTCTGAGATACATTAACTCGTGCAATTAAGAATAAAAGTAAAATGGCTGGGATTACTTTTTTCATTTATATATTATGTATATTTCTGGTTGATACTTGCAAATAAACAGATTGCTTTATTTAATCACTAACTTCTTTAAAAAAAGCTTTACAAACCTGCGATTAATAAATTACTTATTAAAGTACATTAATAATATCCTTGATTAATCATATTAATTAGATTATCTTTCTGATAGATAAGTCCTCTTATCCTTTATTGCAAGAAATCCCTACTAAATTCAAATTCATTCTCATTATGAAACATACCTTTGATATATTTCTTTGATTTTAGCTAATTATCTTATTTTATTTTTGGTACGGTATTTGGAAAATAGTTGATAGAGAATTTTTTGAGGACATCATGAATAGAGCATTTTTAAAAGCCGTAGAAGTTGGAGTAAAGCATAAATTCCCTCATTGGAATGACAATGCAGTGGGTACGATTGGTATAGCTATAGCAGATATGGTATTAGAGCGATTAAGTTATGAACTAGACTATGCTTCAAGTAGATCAGACATTTCCCAGAAAGTGTTAATCAAGTTAATGAAACTGTCGTACATTTTTCTATCAAGAAGAATTGAATTAGATCCAGAGAAATCTTACGAAGCTTTCAAAAAAAGAGCAAGTCTTTCTCAACACTACTCTTCCCTTCTTTCAGGTTTACAACAAGATAGAAAGGAAGAAATTATAAGCGATTTCTATGATGCTAGTATTGCTTTTGCTCGCAGAGGTAAAAACGAAGAAGCTGCAAAGCTAATGCGAATTTCTATTTCATTATTTTTAAAATATACTCCGGAGTCAAAGATTAAATTTTCAAAAGGAAATTTATATAAATCAGTTCTAGAGGGTAGAGAAAAAAATAACAAGATATACCAATCATTATTAAAAGAATACAGAGAAGACAAACTTGACCTTAATGAGGAAACCTACAAAACTACTTTGTGGAATGAATTAAACTGGAATACTTTTTAGTGCAATACAAATCTCTTTGATTTGTTTATTAGTTGGTGTAAAGAATGGCTGCAATTGATTTTTGCAGCCACGTCTTTTTTAAAAAAGGCCATACACAATGTGTTCAGCCTTTAATTAACATCAGTTATTTCAAATAGTCGACTAAAGCTCTTTTAATTCGTTTACTAATTTACTAATCGCTTCCTTAGCACTTCCAAAGTACATTAGAGTATTTGGGTAGAAAAACAACTCGTTTTGAATTCCAGCATAACCAACATTTAATGATCTTTTATTAACAACCACAGTCTTAGCGTAATCAACATTTAGTATTGGCATACCATATATTGGAGATGTTTCGTCATGTCTAGCAGCAGGATTCACAACATCATTAGCTCCAACAATAATGGCAACGTCAACATTAGGGAAGTCATCATTTATGTCTTCCAATGCATAAAGTTTGTCATAAGAAACTTGTGCTTCTGCTAAAAGTACGTTCATATGTCCAGGCATTCTACCAGCAACTGGGTGTATTGCAAACCTGACATCAATTTTCTTCTTCTCAAGGATGTTTGCTAAATCTCTTACAGCATGTTGAGCTTGAGCGACTGCCATTCCATATCCTGGGACTATAACTACACTTTGAACTGAGTCGAGTATCATCGCTAATTCTTCAGCGTCTACCGATTTAGCATCACCTTTTGGACCATCACCAGGAGCTGCCCCACCTGCTCCAGCATCTTCCCAGCCACCGAGTACTACATTCATTAATGATCGATTCATCCCTTTACACATAATAATCGTAAGGATAATTCCAGAAGCACCAACCAACGCACCTGCAATAATCAATAGATTGTTCTGAAGTACAAAACCAGTCATTGATGCAGCTAAACCAGAATATGAATTCAATAATGAAACGGCAACCGGCATATCAGCACCACCAATTGGTAATACTAGTAACACACCTAGAAGAAGTGATACTGAAAGTATCCCAAGCAGAATGTCAACCCTTGTCGGATCAATAATAAACACTACTCCAGCTGCAACCACCGCAAGTATAAGCAAAACATTAATAGGGTTTTGCAATGGATATTTTACAACCTTTCCTGTAACAAAACCTTGAAGTTTTCCAAATGCGATGAAAGAGCCAGTAAATGTAACAGCTCCGATTAATACAGATAAAACTATTGTAACAAGTATCGAAATATCCGAAGTTTCGCCTTTATAAAACTCAGAAAGGGCAACTAATGCAGATGCTCCACCACCAAATCCATTCAACAAACCAACCATCTGAGGCATACCGGTCATTTGAATTTTTATAGCCATGACAGCACCGATCGCAGAACCAACAACTACCCCGATAATAATATATTCAAACGTTAAGATTTGTTGATCAAAGAGCGTAATAACAATCGCCAAAAACATTCCCAATGATGAGAGCATGTTTCCATTTCGCGCAGTTTTTGGGGAACCTAATCTTTTAATACCAAAAATAAAAAGTATAGATGCGATTAGATAAACTAGATAAATAATAATTTGCATAATTTAACTCTCACTTCTTTTTGAACATTTTTAACATTCGATCGGTTACTAAATATCCACCGACCACATTTATAGTAGCAAAAACCAAAGCTACTAAGCCTAGAATTGTACTGATAGTAAATTGTTCTGCGCCTGCACTCAACAATGCTCCAACGATTGTAATGCCGGATATTGCATTTGAACCTGACATAAGAGGAGTGTGCAAAGTTGGAGGTACTTTTGTGATCAATTCGAAGCCGACAAAGATTGCCAGTACGAAAACATAGATCAACATAAGTAAATCAAATATTTCCATGCTTATAAATTCCTTATTTCATTATTTTTTTTAATTGTCTCAAATAAAAGGTGAACTAATTCAATCTCTCTTTTACTCTTTCGTCAACTACCGCACCATTGTGTGCAAGCAGAGAACCTTTTACAATTTCATCATCTAAGTTCAATTCGACTTTACCTTCTTCTCCAATATGATCAAGTAATGCAAGAATATTTTTTGCATAAACCTCACTCGAATTAGTAGCCACTAAACTCGGAAGATTTGGCTCTCCAATAATTTTCACATCATGTTTTACAACAGTCTGACCTTTTTCACTAATCTCACAATTGCCGCCAAATTCAACAGCCATATCTAATACCACAGATCCTGGTCTCATTTTCTTTACCATTTCTTCAGTTATTAGAATTGGGGCTTTCTTTCCTGGAATCAGCGCAGTTGTAATTACAATATCTGCTTCTGTTATGTGTTTGAAAATTAATTCTTTCTGCTTTTGCAAAAATTCTGTAGATACCTCTTTTGCGTAACCACCTTCGTCTTGCATGTCTTCGTCAGTTTCAACTTCAATGAATCTGCCACCAAGCGATTCAACTTCCTCTTTTACAGCTGGCCGAATATCCGAGACTTCCACAATTGCACCTAATCGCTTTGCAGTGCCAAGAGCTTGAAGTCCAGCAACCCCAGCGCCCATAATTACAACTCGAGCTGGAGAAATAGTTCCAGCAGCTGTCATCATTAACGGGAAAATTTTTCCGAGTGCATCAGCAGTCATTATTACTGACTTATATCCTGCAATGTTAGCTTGAGAACTCAAAGCATCCATTTTCTGAGCCAGTGTTGTTCTTGGTATCGCATCCATAGATATAACATTGATTTTCTTTTCTGAACAAAGTTTTACTACATCTGTATAATGAAGTGCATACATAAATGTAATTAGTAATGCTCCTTCTTTCATCAGATCTAGTTCATGTTTGTTTAATTCTGGATGCTCCATCGGTCTCTGTACTTTTAGTACAATATCAGCATTGGAATAAACTTCTTCTGTCTTGCTAAAAACCTTCGCTCCAGCTTCCTCGTATTGTTTATCTGTAAATCCAGCATTATATCCAGCGCGGGATTCAATGTTAACAGAAAAACCTTTTTTTATTAGTTTGGAAGCTACATCAGGAACGATTGAGACACGGTTTTCGCCAGCAAGAATTTCCTTAGGAACAGCTATAACCACTTGTCTTCTCCTTGTTTTTTAGATAAGTATTTTTTTAAGCTTTCACTAACTTATGAGTATAAAATTAATTATCAAATTAAAAAATTATTATTTTACTTAAAAATTCAAATTAATAATAATTTAGTTGACAAAAATTGAGTCTAAGGATATATTCAATAAAACCATTAGCTTAAACATGATTACATGTGGAGAATTAATATTATAAAAACGATTAAAATTCTTCTTCTTTCTTTACTTACACTTTTTGGATTTAGTGTAATATATTTTTTTACTGCTGTCATTTGTTCTGCTATTCCAATCAATTCAGATGCAAAATGCAAAACAGATTGTGTTGAAATTTTTATCATCTCCAATGGTATCCACGCTGATATTGTCGTTCCGATCAGAACAAAAGAGATGGATTGGAGTAAAGTAATTAAATTTGCAAACACAACATCAAAAGATACATCTTACAAGTATTTAGCGTTCGGATGGGGAGATAAAAATTTTTACTTAAATACACCCACATGGTCAGATTTCAAATTGAGTAGCGCTTTATACGCTTTATTTCTATTTGGTGAGGCTGCAATTCATGCTACTTTTTTCGAAGATATGGCTGAAAGTCAATTCAGTAAAAAGATTCACATCTCTAAAGAAAACTATACTCGACTCAATAACTTTATCTTATCTGAATTAAAATTTGATATACCAGGTAATCCAAGTTTGATTGAGAATTTTCAATACACATCTTACGATGCATTCTACAATGCAAAAGGTACCTTCACTTTATTCTATACTTGTAATACATGGGTAAATCAAGCATTAAAAAATGCTAATCAAAAAGCGTGTTTGTGGACGCCCTTTGTAGATGGGATTTTCTATCAGTACGAGAAATGAGTCAATTATGGAGAATAATATCTTGAAGATTCTTTAACTGATATCCTGATTTCTCAGAGCTATCTAATAAGTACTTGAATAATAAATATGAATTCTTAATCAGTGCTGGAGACTTTCCTATCTGTTTTGGATTATTATTTACATAATTTATAATTGATGCACTTAATATCCATTCGATCATTTCATTATATTGCTCTTTGCTATAGTACCAGACATCTTCGTAATAATTGACATCCAAGAAAAGTTTGACATAGTCATCGTGAAAAATAATTTTAACGAAATCTGATTTTTCAGACTTAAAGTAATTTGAGATACCGCGCTCTGACTTATATGATAGAAACTTTTTCATATCAAAATTCTGGTCAAAGAGTGAACCATCAAACTCAAGGAGGATTTTTATAAGAGTATTCTTTTTATATGCCTCTGTTTCCCCTTTTCCTAGTCTATCTAGTATTTTATGTACAGATTTTGTTTGTAAACGTTCTTGCAGATAGTATGCTAGCTCATCACTACCTTCCAAAATATCATTAAGACTTCGCAGTGTTAACCAGATTATTAGAATTATTATATTTTCTCTGTAATTTGTTTCTGAGGTAAATGCAAATGACTTTAATAGCTCCAAATGATGGGGATTTTCACTATCCGAATATTCGTTGTTCAATGTTGCATTCAGTTTATGGAGTAAAATCAAATTTTCTGCAAATGATTGACCTAACTTGATTTCATCAATTTCAAGGTTAAAATGATCTCGAAGTATATCTAGAAAATCAGAATATTTTTGTTTAATATAATCTGGAGAGTACTCAATTTCTTCTCTGGAATTTATTTTATTAACAAGCCATTTGGAACATTTTTCTATTTCCCTCTCACTAAAAATATCTTCAAACGATTTATAAATTGGAGATAGTTTTTTATCTTCGATCGAACCTTCTATACTATAAATTCCGTGTCCATTTAATTCTTCACAAATTTGATGGTAATCTCCATTATCATCATAGACTTCTCTAAAATCAACTAAAACTCGGTGTTCAAAACCATTCAGTTCTAAAAAGAATCCTCTATTAATTATATCCGATCCCCTAAAAATAAATTCCAGATTTGAGACCATATCTTTAGCAATGTAGTATAAACCAAAATCCCCTCTTATACCCAGACTTTCGGAAATATTAATCGCTTTTAAGAACTTATCATTTTCATTTATCTTGATTAGTTTTGGAGTAGATTTTTGAAAATTTCCATATACACGATCATACTTATTATTATATAAAACTAGCGAATGTTCATTCCCAAATGCGTTTGAATATACAAATACGTTGTCATTAAGATTTCCAAACTCATCATAGAAATCATAGAACCAGAAATTTTCTACTTCAGAGAACAGATATCTTTTTCTTGTGAGTGAAAAGATTTCCTTTTCGTGTCTGCTTACCAACCAATCCTTCGGTTCTTCATGGTAATATGCTCGCTGATATTCCATTCCGTATTTTTCAGTATATCCTTCAATTTGTCCATGAGCAAACATTGGAAGCCCTGGAAGAGTGATCATAAGAGTTAGCACACCAAAGTATTTGTCATCTGTCCCAAACTGATGAATTGCGGTTTCCTCATCTGGATTACTCATGAAATTTACATAGCGTTTTAATATCTCTGGTTCGAACTCTAGCGTGTTATAAATCAATTCGCGATATTTATCATTTTCTTCCTTCATTAGCATATGCATAAAAGCCGAGTTATAGACTCTATGCATACCTAATGTTCTGACAAAGTAACCTTCCATTAACCAAAAGGCTTCTGCAAGTAAAAGTGTGTGCGGCATTTCTTTATTGATTCTGTCTACAACCTCTCTCCAGAATTCAACGGGGAAAAGTCTATCGAAATGAGCTTTAGACATTGCATGATCAGAACGTGATGGTATATCACCTCCTCTACCAGGTCTGGGATACCATAATCGAGAGAAGTGTTTTTTTGCCAGGGTCATTGCTGCATCGAAACGAATTATTGAAAACCTCCGAGCAACATCAAATATTTTTTGAATTACAGCTTCTCGGACCTCATGTTTGATCATATCCAACTGTGCTGTATCATTCCATGGCATAACAGTTCCGTCATTACCATGATATATGTATCTTACATCGTTATATCTCTTGTCGATTCTTCTAAATACTACTGCCGCGTCGCTCTTTTTCCAATAGCCGTCTTCGATTTTTATTTCTATGTTCGGATCATCAGAAAGATCTTCACCATTAAATTGGTAAGCTGGGAAAGGAGATTCGTGATTTTGAATATAATAATCTGGATGATAGATCATCCAGTCAGAAAAAATACCTGTGTGATTCGGCACCATGTCACTAGCTAATCTAATTCCCCTTTGCTTAGCTTTTTCATTCAGAATCTGATAAGCCTCTTCGCCCCCCAGATCGTGCGCTATTTTGTAATCATATAAAGAATAGGCTGATGCTACAGCATCAATGTTGCCCATAATATGCTTAATTTTTTTTGAAGAATTGCTTCTTTCCCAAATCCCAATTAACCAAAGTCCATTAATATTTCTTCTTGCAAGAATATCTAGTTCATTATCTGGAATTTGATCGAGTGTCTTAATTTCTCGTTTATAAGTTTTAGAGAGCTGATCGAGCCATACATAGACATTTTTTGCCATTAAAATTACATTTGGCATCCAATGAATATCTGAAGTAAACGCTTCAACTTCATCGTAATCTTCAATGCTATCTTCCGCATAATTGAATCCGGATTTACCTAGTGAAACACCCTCGGTCCAATTTTTCTTTTTATAATTTGGAACAATTGTAGGTCCCCCTCCTCCACCTTGTCCATCAAATGTAATTTCTTCTTTTATAAGATCCTTACTTGTTAAAATTCTATTAAGAAAGTCATCCTTTATTATAACTTTCCATTTCTCCATTATATAATCAAGCTGGCTCTCGAGATCTTTAGGGTTTTTACTAATCGGAGTCTTGAGAAATGTGATGAGATCTTCTCCTTCATCTCCAATTGGGCTCTGTCCTTTAAAGAATTGGCCTATTTCTTCTATAGAATTTGAATAGAGTTTTTTCTTCTCTAAATAATTGTCATCAAATAATTCGATTATTTTTTCATTAGCAGGATTAATATTTCCAAAATTCAAGAGAATCAGTTCTTCAAGTGCAACAAGGTAATTTGAGCGGCTGCCAGTGTAAGAATCCAAATAATCAAGGATTGTAGCCTTCCCTCTGAATACTTCTGCTGGAGGGAATTTATCTACGAAATCAAATATTAATTTACGAAGGTTTTCTTCTCCAAATTTTTCTTCAAGATGCTTTCTCGCTTTGCTAAATACGTTTGGATTAATATTTTCGTCATAATATCGAATGACGAAGTGAAAGATTTCATCTATTAAGCCAGACGCATTTACTTCACTCACTTTTATTTTTTTGGTCTCATCTCTTCCTTCGTTCAACTTTGCAACAAATTTTCTGACCTGGGCAAAATTTGCAAACACAACATTTCCACTAATCGTAAAGAACTCTTCACTGAACTTGTACTTCTTTCTAATACTAGAAGCAACATGAAATTCGTTTGTAAACGTTTTTTGGGGAAAAGATATTGGGAATAATTTGGAATCAATATTTAGATACATTACAAACTAATTTAGTTGGAGAATTTATGACATAAATTACAAAATATATTTATAATCAATAATAATTATTGAGATTAAATTATTTATTCCTCAATCAAGAATTTTTCAAATTTGACCCTATGTTCATCAGATAAACGATATGGTTTTTGAGTTGATCCCTTAATGAACAATCCTTTTTGACAACCTTGCGCAGCTAATAAATCCCCGTTTTTAAAAAAACGGAATTCAATTATTGCTGAAGCTAAGTTTAATTTAGAAATCCAAACCTCTGCTCTAACACCATCACCGTAGTAGATCGGATTTTTATAGTATATTTCAGTACTCGTTAAAACTGGATAAATATCGGATTTTTCTAATTCTTCTGGTGGATACCCTATCGTCTCTAAAAGTTTTATCCTTCCAACTTCCATCCATTCGATATAAACAATATTACTAACATGATGGACAAAATCAATTTGAAAGGTATAGACTTCGATGTCAAAACTAACTTTATTCATACTTCCCTCACAATTTATTCTTAATTACAAATATAATGAGGATTTTTTGTGAATTGAAATTAGCATCGCATTAGAGTATATTTTCATGTTATATAATAATTGATGAGCATGGCCGAAACCCCTTTAATGACGCAATATTACAAGATCAAAGAGGAAAATCCCGATACAATTTTACTTTTTCGAGTTGGTGATTTCTTTGAAACTTTTGCTGATGATGCAAAAACTACATCGAAAGCATTGGGGATCACTTTGACAAAAAGGGCTAATGGCAAAGCAAGCAGTGTTCCTCTTGCTGGTTTCCCACATCATGCTATTGATACATACCTTCCAAAACTTGTTAGAGCTGGATTTAGAGTTGCTGTTTGCGAGCAAGTGGAAAATCCTAAATTTGCGAAAGGGATTGTTAAGAGAGAAGTTGTGGAGATTATAACTCCAGGAGTATCATTCTCTGATAAACTTCTTGATCATAAGAATAATAACTATCTTACAGCAGTTTTTTTGAGCGAAGAAAACGTAGGCATTTCATTCTGTGATATTTCAACAGGTGAATTCTATACTTATGAGGTTCACTCAAAAAATCTTAAAGAGCAATTGCACCATATATCTCCTTCCGAAGTATTGCTATCTAAAAATCAGAAAGCTCTGCTAGAACCGATAATTGAAAGATTGAATCTTAATATACGAATTACTAAAACAGATGATTGGATATTCGACCAAGATTTTGCCAGTGATTTGATACTAGATCATTTCAATACTAAAACTTTAAAAGGTTTTGGGATTAGCAACCTAAGTTCTGGGATTGTAGCAGCCGGAGTTATCCTAAATTATTTAAAGGAGACTCAAAAGGGAAAACTTGATCACATAAATAAGATAATGCTTTACAATCCATCAGATTATATGATGCTCGATTCTGAAACAAAGCGAAATCTTGAGATCGCCCGTACAATGCAGGAGGGCAAACTTGAGGGATCACTTATTTCGATTCTGGATAATACTGAAACAGCTATGGGCGGACGTTTACTAAAAAAATGGATTAATGCTCCATTAAGAAAACTTGATCCAATTTTGAAACGTCAAGAAGCTGTTAAAGATTTATTTCACAACTATACTTTAAGGAAAAATCTAAAAAATGAATTAAAAGAAATTGGTGATTTAGAGCGATTGATATCTAAAGTTTGCACTGGTCGTGCAAATCCTAGAGAAATGATCAATATCAAAACATCACTAAAAAAAATTCCTCTTATCAAACAATTGCTAGATCAAAGTGAGTCGAAGACAATTAAAGCAATCAACGAGAAATTGAATGAGTTAAAAAATATAGTTGAGAAACTAGAACTTGCAATTGATGACAATCCACCTTTAAGTATAATGGATGGTGGAATAATAAGAGAGAGCTTTAGTCCGGAACTTGATGAGTTGAGGGATATCTCAACAAACGCAAAAAGCTGGATCGCCAATATGCAGAGGAGTGAACGAGAAAGAGCGAATATTTCATCTTTAAAAGTTAGCTACAACAAAGTATTTGGATATTATATAGAAATAAGCAACACTCATAAAGATAAGATCCCAGAAAATTATATCCGTAAACAAACTTTGGTTAACAGCGAAAGATATATTACTCCCGAGCTTAAGGAATATGAGGATAAAATACTCAATGCGGAAGAACATATCAGTGATCTAGAATATACTCTTTTTAATGAGATAAGATTGATGGTAGCTGCTGAGACAGAATCTATTCAAGAAAATGCTCAATTGATTGGAATACTAGATTGTTACCTCTCACTCGCCGAAGTTGCTGAAACAAATAATTTTGTTCTTCCTCAAATTAATAATTCTGAGGTAATTGAAATAATCAAGGGTAGACATCCAGTTGTTGAAAAAATACTTCCACATGGTGAAAAATTTACGCCAAATGATTGTTTTCTGTCAAATGATGACACTCAAATAATTATTTTAACCGGTCCCAATATGGCTGGAAAGTCAGTGTACCTTCGCCAAATAGGTCTGCAAGTTCTTTTAGCTCAATTAGGTTCGTTTATTCCGGCAGAAAGTGCAAAAATTGGATTAGTAGATAAAATATACACTAGAGTTGGTGCGAGCGACAATATCAGTGCTGGTGAAAGCACTTTCCTTGTAGAGATGCAAGAATCAGCTAATATCTTGAACAACTCAACGAGTAAAAGCCTTGTATTGTTTGATGAAATCGGAAGAGGTACTAGTACTTTTGATGGAATCTCAATAGCTTGGTCAATTACAGAATATATTCATGATAGCCCAAATGTGCGTCCAAAAACACTCTTTGCAACTCACTATCATGAACTTAATGAAATGGCTGAACTTTTCCCAAGAATTAAAAACTTCAAAGTAGACGTTAAAGAATATGGTGATAAAGTTATTTTTCTGCATAAAGTTGTTTCTGGAGGAGCTGACCACAGCTATGGTATCCAAGTCGGACAAATGGCCGGCCTCCCTTCGTTTGTTATCAATAGAGCAAAGGAAATTTTGAATAATCTTGAAGGTAAAGAATTAACACCTCATGATCTGAAAATGTCAAAACTTAGAAAAATAAAAAACGATGAAAAACAAATAAGCCTCTTTGAATTTAAAGATGACGAGATTAGACAAGAAATTTCCGATATTTCGATTGACGATTTAACTCCTATTGAAGCCCTAAACAAGCTAGATAAACTTAAGCAAAAAGTTAAAAAGGATAATTTAAAATGAGTAAAATAAGCACTCTCTTTCTTCTCTATACACTTTTGGGAGGTATCATTATTTTAAGTTCCTGTGCTAGGAATTATTCTGCTGAAGAATTGGTTTATATAAAAGATATTCAATCCAATCGAGCTCGAAAAGATTCCATAATGCAGTATAGCCCTAATTCTCCATTTAACTTTAAAGGTAAAGTTGAATTTCATCCCCTAAAATATTTTGATGTTGATCCAGACTTCGTTTTAACAAGTAAAATAACGGAGTATAATCAAAAAGATACGGTAACTGTATTTGGGACAAAAGGCGAAGAAAGAAAATCTGTTCGATACGGTTTTCTAAGTTTAGATTACAACGGTGAAAAATTTGAGTTAAATATTTATGAGAGTATTTATCAAGATTCACTTGAGTATTATAGCATATGGTTTACTGATGGAACAACTAATAATGAATCATATGGAGTTGGTAGGTATATAAATTTTGATCTGAATTTAGATCCCGATCATATTTACAGCATTGATTTTAATACTGCGTATAATCCTTATTGTGCATATAGTTCAGATTATTCATGCGCCATTCCAACTAAGGAGGATCATATTGAGGTAGCAATTTATGCTGGTGAGAAAAAATTTCATGACTAAAAGATAAAGGAATAATAAGTGGTAGTAATTTTAAAGAATAATGCGACAGAAGAAGAGATAAGAGATGTTAAACAGCACCTTGAAGACTATGGATTTCAGATTCATGAATCAAAAGGTGTTCAAAAAACAATTCTAGGTGCCATCGGTGTAAAACCAGGTTTTGATATAAGGAAGATAAAAATTCTTGATGGTGTTTCTGAAGTTTATAGAGTCACAGCACCTTATAAACTTGCAAGCCGTAGTTTTAAAGAAGAAAATACTAAAATAAAAATCAAAGATGTTGAGATCGGCGGTGACGAGATAATTCTGATGGCTGGCCCTTGCTCAATTGAAAGCGAAGATCAGATTTTTAGATTGGCAAAAGTGGTAGCGGAATCAGGTTCAAAGGTACTGAGGGGTGGGGCATTTAAACCAAGAACATCTCCATATTCATTTCAAGGAATGGGAGAAGAAGGATTAAGATTAATGCGACATGCTGCCGATCAATATGGCCTATTGATGATCACGGAAGTTATGCAAATTGATCAAATTGAACTAATAGAGAAATACACTGACATTTTTCAGCTAGGCGCCAGAAATATGCAGAACTTCTCCTTATTGAAAGAACTTGGTAAAACAAACAAATCTGTTATGATCAAGCGAGGTTTGGCTGCAAAAATTGAGGATTGGTTAATGGCCGCGGAGTACATTCTTGCAAGTGGTAATTCAAATGTCATGCTATGTGAAAGAGGGATTAGAACTTTTGAGACGATGACCAGAAATACTTTTGATCTCTCTGCAATTCCAGTCGTTCATAAATTAAGCCATCTTCCTGTTGTTGCAGATCCATCACATGCCGTTGGGTATCGCGACCAAGTTCCACCAATGGCAAGAGCAGCAATTGCTGCGGGTGCAGACGCATTAATGATTGAGATCCATGATAAACCTGAGGAAGCTTTTTCAGATGGACCTCAAGCTCTTTTACCTAAGGACTATCTAAATTTGGTGCAGGAGCTTCAAGCAATTGCAAAAGCCATCAATAGATCAATTTAGAGTTTTATTTTGAAGATCAAGAATATATCAATAATTGGATTAGGATTGATTGGCGGATCGATAGCCAAGGCACTGAAAAATTCGAAGCAGAAATATTATATTTCTGCTTTTGATATATCTGATTCAGTCCAAAATGCTTTAAGTGAAAAGATGATCGATGAAGTTCTCATTTCTATCGATGATGCGCTTAATTCAGATCTGATTATTATTTCACTTCCGGTACGGGATTCGATAACGGTTTTTGAAAAACTAGCTCCTAGACTTAAAGAAAATACCATCTTGACCGATGTCTGTAGTGTTAAGAATGTTTTCAAGGAAAAGTGGGAAAATATTGAGAGCAAAGGTCACTACATAGGCGGCCACCCAATGACCGGGAAAGAGCATGGTGGATACGCAAACTCAGATTCTCTTTTATTCGAAAATGCTCTGTACATCTTTACTGAGATCATTGATGATAGAGAACTCAATTCAGAATTTCTCAGAGTCATTGAATCGCTAGGTCCCAATATTCTTCACATTCCAGCAAAGCAGCATGATGTCATTGCGGCCAGCGTTAGTCATCTGCCACAATTGGTTTCAGTTGCTTTAGTTAATGCCGCTTCACTAAAAACAGATGATTATAATTTCCTTGATCTCGCTGCTGGCGGTTTCAGAGATATGACCAGAATTGCATCTAGTGATTTCAATATTTGGGAATCTATTATTTCAACAAATAAGTATCAAATTTTAACAGCTATTGAGAAATTCTCATATGATCTTGGGGTATTGAAAAATTGGATAGCAAATGATGAATATGATAAGATAAGTGAATATTTTGAATCTGCTAGAGAAAACCGTGATGAAATCCCAAAGAACACAAAAGGATTCCTCTCCCCGCTCTATGATCTATTTATTTTTATAAGTGATGAACCCGGGGCAATCAGTAAAATTTCAACTGCTCTCTACGAAGAAAAAATCAACATTAAAGATATTGAGTTACTTAAGATTAGGGAGGGATCTGGTGGTACTTTCAGAGTATCATTCGAAAGTCAAAGTGATCTGAGGGCAGCATCAGAAATTCTTAACTTAAAAGGTTTTTCAACTCAGCACTAATTTGATGGTTGTTCAAATTGCTGCTTAACTTGTTCTTCATCTATCATTCTTTCTCTTAATAACTTGACGTAATCCAAGGCATCTTCATTATCATATTTAACATATGAATCTTCAGCCCAACTAATTGCAGAATCGAGATCACCAAGAACCTCAAGGGCGACAGCAATATTTAGAGTTAAATAGCCGGCATCTTCAGACGGAGCATTTGGAATAGCACTTTCCCAAACATCGATTGCCTCTTCCCATTTTCCTACTTCTGCATATCTGCTGCCGATTTCTATTTCGGGAGTATCATCAGACTCTCCTTCAAAACTTCTAGTGATTTTGATGGGCATTGGCGATATTTTATAAGCGTAATTTCGACCTATCCTGCTGCTTAGATAGGCAGTTGCTTCTTGCTTTTCAATTAGGTGATTTAGAGCATCTCGAATTGATTTTCCAGTTGCATCCCACGATTTGTTTCTTCTGATAATTTGTTGGTCAACAACTATCTCTTTTTCTGGATTATATAGACGAAGACCTATAGTAATATTTGCAACACCTTCAGCATAATATTCATTTACCTCAACTTCCCTTTCTTTTCCATCGATCTTTCGTTTCTTTTTAACTTTTCGCACTCCATCAGTTATAATGAAATCTGTATCAAAGATTTCGACAGCTAGTAATGCTTCTGACTCATATTTTTCACAGAACGCTCCCACAACTTTCCAAGATAAGGGATTTGGAAAAACAGAAGTTTGGCTATTCCCTTTTAGTCTTTCGGATGCGACCTTAATATTGAATCTATTAGAATATCTCATCTGATCTTTAAATCCATTAATTAGTTCTTGAGTACCGAGGTTATCTTCATCAAGCATTTCACCGGTTAAGATACCTTCGATAATCGATTCGGCATCGCTAGCAAATTCTGTGCGATCAAGCACAATAATTGATTGAATATAGGTTGGAAATGTAATTTCTGCTGGTCTCATCGTGTCAATTGTAACTTTTTTCGTACTCGAACAAGCAGAAAAAAGTACAAATATGACTGAAATTAGAACAAATTCTTTAGATAAATTCTTCATAGAACTCTGATAAGCTCTTTTTTAATCAAATATTCAATATCTATGCCACTCAATCTACTAAATCCACAGATTTTCAGAGATTTGAAACATAATCCCCATTTTCGTCAAGTTATTGCTGTTTCTGGAAATCGAAAAGGATTTCTTCCAAACTCTATATTACCTAAAACATATAGTCCGGTATTCTCTTTTTCTATCGTCAAATTTCCAAAATTAAACTGATCTGGAGGGAAATAATACTTAATTGTTTTAGTTTCTCTTGACTTCCCAATTTTTGAGATTACCTTATCAATGTTAATTCTATCTTTACAAATTATATCGTATATATGAAGAGTTCCATTATCTTCCTTTTTAATAACAATTGTATCAAATTCTTTCAGATAATGGAGGTCATTTCTAAAAGTATTCAAAATGTGCCACCAAGTAACAGCAGTGTATTGAGTTGCACCAAATTCTTTGGTTACAAGAATCCTTTTATTAATTAATTTTCTTATCAACTTTAGATCTGAAGAATTATTTAATTTCAATCTTCTAGCCACATTTTTTCGGTTAACATCATGAAGATGAGATGTAAATTGATATTCTTCAATACTTTTGAACCCAAACTTGGGATAGTAATCTAAAACACTTTCATTTGCGTAGAGAAAAAAGAAATCGACCTTATTTAAATATTTTGCAAGAACGATTTTCATTAATTTTCTAGATAGTCCTTGATTTCGATATTCTGGAATTGTCCCTACTGCTCCTATCTGAATTGCTTTTTTCTTCTGTCCATGAACTAATACATCCATCATTGTAACGCAAACATTGGATATAATTTCATCATTTTTTGTTATTGAATACGGGATATATTTTTTTGTCCAAAATCCTTTTTCAAACCATTCCTTGAAACTAATTCCTGGGAATACGATCGAAATAAACTTGTAAAACTCATTGCGATTAGAATGATTATTCTGATACCCTGAGATGATTTTGTATTTAAGGTCAACCATACTTTTATTTAATTTTATAAATTCAATGTATCAAGTATATCTCATCTTAAGTCTTCAATATTTCGATCAACCATCTGTTCTTCTCACCTTGTCATTTCATAAAAAGCTAAAATATTCTCTGGAGGGATATCTGGTTGAAATAAATGTGATGGTGAACAGATATACCCTCCCTCTTTTCCAAAAGTATCCAAATAGTACTTGATTTCTTTTTTAACATCTTCGGGAATCCCTTGTGAAAGAAGTTTCTGTACATCAATTCCCCCATGAAAACAGAGTTGGTCACCAAAATTATCTTTTAAATTTCGAGGCGACATCTCCGGAGCGACTGGTTGGATTGGATCTAAAATATCAATTCCAATTTCAATAAGTCTCTCGATAAATGGAAGAACCATCCCACATGAATGATACATTACAAAAGCACCTAGGTCATGTATAGCATTCACTATTTCAATTAAATAAGGAGCAATAAACTCGTCAAATAGTTCAAGAGATATTAACGGTGCATGCTGTGTTCCAAGGTCACTGATCACTAAAAATATATCTATACGACCACTACTTGCTTTATAGGCATTTTTATAATCTTCGATGTAAAAATCAGTAAATTTTCTTCCTAGAAAATGAACCCACTCTGGATTTATATATAAATCCATCAATGCATTCTCCATTCCACGTAACAAACAAGGACGCTGCCAGATATCAGCAAAACCATACATTATTGCATAATTTTCATATTTATCACACTGTTGGCCTATCTGTGCATAGCTAAAATCATTATTTTTAGGCCAATCAAAATCTTTTAATTCCTTATTATTTTTTACTTCTGAAAGTGCTCCTGGAATATCTTCTCTTGTTGGACCCCACTTAGAATTCTTATAAATATAACGTTCGCCCCAGAAATTCTGATAAAATTTACCTAGTTTTTTTTCTTTTGGTTCATGTGCTTCTATATGACGAATATCTACTTTAAATTTATCAAGAATTGAATCTAGATCTGCGATATCTAGAAATGAGTTAAGACGTTCAAGGGCTGGTTTCTCAATCCAGAAGTCAAATGGTACTCTATCTACTTCTTCATGATTAATTGATTTAATTACTCGCTCTTTGGAGGTCATATTATAATTTTGAAATTGAAATTATTTTGATTCCTTTATTCTTGGTTGGAAGCATTCCGCAAAAATATTCAATATCTCTATTGAGATATTCAAAAGTTATTATTACAGTTGTCGGTGGGTGGACCTTATACTCGTCCGAAATGAAATCCTCATTTTCGGGTTTGTATACATTACCGTTAATTTCAACAGTGAACCAACACCCATCAACGGCATGATCACCTCCCCAAAAAAGTATAGCTTCTTCGGATACAACTTTATCCTCATCATGTTCTTTACAACTTTGAAAAAATATTAGAGATTCAAACAATAGAATTATTACCAGAGTATTGGTAATTCTGCTTGTTCTCATTTTAACACTCTCATTTATTAACCATAGTTTTACATTCTATATATTTAAACCATTTTAAACTATTTCTGAAATTCTAAAAACTCAATAAGAGCTCCATCTTCCAAGATGAATGCTACTCTTACGTGTTTTGAAGGACTATTTGGTTCAATGACAACTACCTTTCCTTCGAGAGCAGTATTGAGATCTTCGACTTCAAAAGCAACATGAGGAACTGTTTGGACTATCTCAGGAAGTGCACAGTCTTCATCATACCTCATCCATTGAACACCATAGGGATTGGACTCATGATCAGTGCAATGAAGTTTATACTTTCCTAAGTATGTCTCATTTGGTTTACTCTCTTTTGTTGGTATTCCAATATGATGATATTCCAATTCTTCCCTTAAGCTAATTATACTGAATCAATGATTCCTTTGACATATCCTACACTTTCTGATAACCCTGGTAAAATGTTTTCGGGATCTTTTTCAAATTCAAAGGATGCAACATGCTTATAATCAATAGTTTTAAGAGCCTTTATCACAGCAGGAATATCAATTACGCCTCTTCCGATTTCTAGCTCTTCTCCGTCAGCTTCTGCTTTTGAAACATCTTTCAAATGTAAATCCAATAGTCGATCTTTAAACCGAATGATCTCGTCAGCTGGATTTATTCCACAGCGCTGTGTATGTCCTATATCCATACATAAGCCAAATCGACTATCTAAATTTTTAATAAGTTCGTAGATACTTTCGCAAGTTGGATAGGTTTCATCTTCTGGACCATGATTATGTACTGCAACCATAATGTCATATTCTTTAATTTTCTTGTTTACAACTGGAATAAGGTCAATTGTCGGAACCCCAACAATCGTACTAATACCACTTAGTTTTGCATACTCAAACACACTATCCACTTCTTCTTTTGTTTTCATATAAAAAACACCACCACCATAAAATTCGATTCCAGCATTTTTAATCTTTTGCAATTCTATTTTGATATTTGCTGGTGTCTCGTTAATTGGTAGATGAAACTTATCTTTTATGCTCAATCTAGTTAAGCCAACAGTTTTAGCAATTTCCAATGTCTCTTCTAATGTATATTTCCTCGTTGAGTATGTTGCTAAGCCTAGTTTAAGTTTACTTTGATTTTGAGGTGTATGATTAGACAATATTGGTAAACTTCCAAAACTCATACTCGTAGCGCCAAGCAAGCCGACTGATTTAATGAAACTTCTGCGCGATTGATTTGACATCATTTTTCCTTTATCAATTTGGATATTTTATCAATTTATACTTTCGATCTCTCTTTTTCCGGACCAGAATTCGAATAAAGATTCAGCCCCTATTAGCAGTGGATCCAACCAATCCTTAGACATTCTCATTTTCGAAAATGCCAAAGATAACTCAGTACATCCTGCAATAACAGTATCAGCCTCTAATTCTCCCATAACTTGTTCGAGCAATTCTTTTGATTCTTTACTTATCATAAATCCAGTTGCTTTGATGCCAAATTTTGGATCATAAATAGCTGAAGTTATCTTCCTTTGATTTTCTGAGCCAAATTCAGGTTCTTTATAATCAATCTTGGTTTGATGAAAAGCACTTTTATATAAACCAGATTTTAGTGTGCCTTCAGTTGACATTAATGCAACACTTGAGACTTGATTTGCTTGAGCAGCTAGAACAGTCTCTTTTTGAAGATTTAACCAAGGAATTTTTATTGATTCTGAAAGCTGATTGATGAAATAGTGTGCAGTGTTGCAAGTTACAATAAAAATATCAACTCCAGAACTTTCAAAAATCTTTAGCATTGCTTTTAGGTAATTGATTGGAGACTCCCGTTTATAGCAAATAGCTTCCGTTCGATCCGGAGTAAGAGAAGCATTAAGATAGATCCATTCGGGATAATCTTGGTCTTTTGAAATCCCATTATTGTTGCATACCTCAAAGAATATGTTTTGAAAGTAGACCCCTGAATATGTCCCCATTCCACCCAACATTCCTATTAATGGTTTTTTCTTCATCTATTTGATTGCATTATATTTCTTTAAAATCTGAATTGTTCTATCAATTGGAAGAGACTCAATAATGTATCCTCCTTGACCTTCCATTGTTTCAGCAGCAAATAGTGAATTTAATATTGCTTCCTCAGTTGCTTCTATTACCGCTTCGAAAAGTGGAGACATCCTGTCATTTCTGAGCTCGTTTGCATCAGCCAATAAATCTAATTCACTATTATATGGAACTCTCAGATTTTTATCTGTGCTAAATGCAATTACATATTCTCCACTTCCATTTGAATAATGGCCACCAGTTCTTGCAATTCCAAAAGTTGCTCTCTTTGCAAGTCGCTTTAGATTTCTTGCTTTAAGTGGAGCATCAGTTGCAACAACAATCATACAAGAACCATCCTTATCTGCCTTGGAATTGTTTTTTTCAAGTTCTTCCTCAACAGGAACTCCGTTAATTGTCAGACTACCACCATAATTTGTTTGGACTAAGACGCCAATCGTATATCCACCATCTTTTTCGGCCAGCACTCTTGATGAAGTGCCAATACCCCCCTTAAATCCGAAGCATATTGTCCCTACTCCGGCACCTACATTACCTTCGTCAATATTATTTGAGTTTGCATTTTCTATAGCTTCAATTACATCTTTCTTTGTTACATATCTTTTTTGAATATTGTTTAATCTTCCGTCATTTGTTTCTCCAACTATAGGATTGACAGATCTAACTTTTTTATTTTTATCAAAAGATAATGTATAATCTATTAATCCATCGGCTGCTCTTGGAACTGATAATGTATTTGTCAGAATTATTGGTGTTTCAATGTTACCAAGCTCTTCAACTTGAGTAAATCCGGCAAGTTTTCCAAATCCATTTGCTACATATATAGCTGCAGGAACTTTGGACTGAAATATATTGCCATTATGAGGAAGGATTGCTGTAACTCCGGTTCTCATATCTGAACCATCAAATAATGTTTTATGTCCAACTGCAACTCCTTGAACATCAGTGATAGAATTTAATGTCCCAGTTAGAAGAGATCCAATATTAATGTTATAATCTCTAACTCTTTTTGGTTGTGCTGTGATAGATGTTGAAGTAAATATTAAGAGAATCAAAAGTTGGATTAACACTTTTTTGATCATGTAGATACCTTCAAGTTTAACCAATTGTCAGTTGCATATCATTTAGTAGCATTAAAATAGTTAGAGCAAATTCTTTTAACAAGTCTTATACAATTTCTATGAATTAATCGACATGTAGATATTTCATGGCAGCATCTGCACATCGCTCACCATCAATAGCAGCAGAGACTATACCACCTGCATATCCCGCTCCCTCACCCGAAGGGAATAACCCTTCAACTTGTACATGCATAAGAGTTTCTTTATCTCTAGGAATTCTAATTGGTGAGCTTGTTCTTGTCTCTGCTGCAAGTATTTGTGCCTCTTCTGTATAGTATCCCTTCATCTTTTTATCAAAGTGACGGAGACTTCTCTGTAATCGACTTGAGATTGATTTAGGTAGTATTTCATGAAGTGGCTGACTATTTACTCCTGGAGTGTATGATGATTTAGGTAAATTTGCTGAAACCCTTTTTCTTGTAAAATCTGTAATTCTTTGTGCTGGCGCTTTTTGTTTTCCCCCGCCATATTTATATGCAATTCGTTCAAGCTCCCTCTGATATTCTAATCCAGCGAATGTTCCATGTGTTTTATACTCTTTCCAATCATTATCATCTACAGTAACAACTAGACCAGAATTTGCAAAAGCAGAATCTCTCCGCGAGATTGACATTCCATTTAAAACTAACTCATCACTATCTGTTGAAGCTGGGATGATAATTCCACCAGGGCACATACAGAAAGAATAGACTCCTTTATCATCAACCTTGCAAGTTAAATTATAAGAAGCAGCTGGCAAATTTTCTGGCCTTAAGTCAGAATGATATTGAATAGAATCAATTAATTTTTGGGGATGTTCAATTCTGACTCCCATAGCAAATGATTTAGATTCTAATTTCAGTTTATTTTTATCCATTAGATAATAAATATCCTTTGCCGAATGCCCGGTTGCAAGGATTACTGAATCACCAAAAAATTCTTTGTCATTTACAACTACACCTAAAATTTTTGAATCCTTTATTATTAAGTCTGTAACTCTTGAATTGAAATGAAGTTCACCTCCATGTATTAAAATTGTACTTCTAATTTTTTCAATGACCTTTGGTAAAACATTTGAGCCAATATGAGGATGAGCATCAATTAGTATTTCATTCTGAGCACCATGTTGGACTAGAAGATTTAAAATTCTTTTAACATCTCCTCTTTTGGTAGATCGAGTGTAGAGTTTGCCATCACTATAAGTTCCAGCACCACCTTCGCCAAAACAATAATTGGAATCTGGATTCACAATTCCATCCTGCTGAATACTTCGCAAATCCCTCCGACGTTCTCTAATATCCTTGCCCCTTTCGAGAATAATTGGTTTAATCCCTCTTTCTAGAAGTCTTAGAGCAGCAAATAAACCTGCAGGTCCACTCCCAACAATTAAAACCTTTTTATCAGATTTTGCATGTTGAAAATTTACTACACCGGAATTTTCAGTCGGTTGTTCGTTGATATATACAATTGCTCTAATTTTATAAGTTGGATTTTTACGTCTTGCATCGATTGATCTACGGATTACCCTTACAGCTCTAATTTCATTTACATTTATACTCAACTTTTTCGCTGATAGGTTTTTATAGAGTTTATAATCACCTAGATTATGTGGGAATATATTTAATTCAATTTCTTTAGTCATTCTAGTATGTTGATTTAATAACTCCTCCATCAACTGCAATAGTCTGACCAGTTATATATCCAGCTTGTTCACTTGCCAGATAAATAATTATTGAGGCAACCTCCTTGGGATCTGCCAACCTATTCATTGGAACAATTGAAGCCATTTCCTTAAATATTTGTTCTTTTGAAACACCTTTATCTTTGGATCTCAGTTCAGCTAATTCATGCAATCTTGAAGTTAATGTATACCCTGGCCCAACGTTGTTAACTGTTATATTAAATTTTCCAATTTGATTGCTCAGCGTTTTTGAAAATGCAGTTACCGCACTTCTAATTGAATTGGATAGCATTAGATTATCAACAGGTTGTTTTACACTCAAGGATGTTATATTAATTATTCTTCCCCATTCCGTCTTTTTCATTTCTGGAAGTACAAGTCGAGTGAGTCTCACAACACTCATTAAAACTTGGTCAACAGCATGCTGCCATTTTAAATCATCTAAATCCTCAAACATACCTGGTGCTGGTCCACCACAATTATTCACTAAGATATCTATTCTTCCAAAATTTTCTTTTGCAAATTGGAATACGGAAGAAAGGTCTTCCTCCTTATTTAAATCACAAACAACTGATAATGGTTCTTTTCCACTTAAATCCTTCAATTCGAGTTTAGCTTTTTGTAAGTTAGCTTCATTACTTGAACTTATCAAAACTTCGCATCCCTCATTTAAGAATAGTTCGGCAGCAGATTTACCAATACCTTTGCTTGAAGCCGTAATTAATACAGTTTTTCCTATTAAATTTAAATCCATCTGATATTCTCCATTGATGAATAAATCTATTATATAAAAAATAATGAATCTAAGAAAAAGATAAATAATTTATACTCTTTGGTTAAAAAGACTATAAATTTCAAAATTGTTAGACTTTAGAAGCGTTTTTTAATTGTTCTGAAACAATTTTTTGAGTGTCACAAGCAATTACCAGTTCTTCGTTTGTCGGAATTTTCATCACTCGAACTTTGCTGTTCTCGTTTGAGATATCTGCTTGACCCTCTGCGGTTGTGTTTTTTTCGTCATCTAATTCAATACCCATATATTCCATATTTGAACAAACAGCTTTTCTTACGTCGGCTGAGTTTTCACCAATTCCACCTGTAAAAACAAGCGCATCTAAACCACCAAGTACAGCAATGTATGAACCAACATATTTCTTAATTCGATAGTTAAAAAGATCATATGCGCTCTGAGCTCTATTATCACCTTGGGCTACTGCAGCTTCAAGCTCCCGCATATCTGAACTCTCACCACTAACACCAATTAGTCCACTATGTTTGTTAAGGAGCGTGTTCATATCTCTTACATCAAGTCCTTCTTTTCCCATAACGTATGTAATAATCGAGGGATCAAGATCACCACTACGTGTACCCATCAGCAATCCTTCTAGAGGAGTAAATCCCATTGAGGTATCAACTGAAACTCCTTTATCAATTGCAGCAATACTCGCACCATTTCCAAGATGAATTGTAATTATTTTTAAATCCTCGTAAGGTTTTTCAATCATCAATGCTGCCTTTTGAGAAACATATCGGTGCGATGTTCCATGAAATCCATATCTTCTTATCTTATATTTCCTATATAACTCGTATGGAATTCCGTATAAGAATGCATGCTTGGGCATCTTTGCATGGAAGGCTGTATCAAATACGCCAACTTGAGGTGTTTTAGGTAAATGAGACTTCGCAGCAGTAATTCCCTTAATGTTTGGAGGATTATGAAGTGGGGCTAATTCAATGTTTTCTTTAAGCACGCTCATAACTCGATCAGTTATGAGAACTGATCCAGTGAAATCTTCACCACCATGCACAACTCTATGACCAACAGCTGCAATTTCATTTTTATCTTTAATAACGCCATGATTTGGACTTAAAAGAACGGCTATTACATATTCAATGGCCAATGTATGATCAAGTATCTCCCCAACTATTCTTATCTGCTCCTTTCCTTTTGGAGCATGAGTAAGAACAGCACTGCTCATTCCAATTCTTTCAACGGCACCCTTAGCTAATATTTCTTCCCCATCAGTATCAATAAATTGATATTTGATGGATGAACTGCCGCAATTTAAAACCAAAACTTTCATTAATGCCTCGATATTTAATCTACAATGTTACCGTCTTTGTCATACTTAAAAAATCCCTCGCCAGTCTTTTTACCGAGTTTCCGATCTCTAACCATTTGTCTTAGAATTGGACATGGGCGATATCTTGGTTCACCTAGAGCATTCCAAAGTTCTTGCATCCAATGAAGCACTTCGTCCAATCCAATTGAATCTGCGAGTTCAAGTGGTCCGATTTGAAGATTGTAACCTAATTTCATCGCCAGTTCAATATCTTTAGCCGATGCAACACCTTCTAAAAGAATAAACATAGCTTCATTCAAATAGGGTACAATTGCTCTAGTAGTTACATAACCTGGATATTCATAAACCTCAATCGGTGTTTTTCCAATTTTTTCTGCAAGTCTTTTTGTCTTAACAACTGTATCGTCAGAGGTTTCTAAGGCTTTTACAACTTCTACAACACTCACTTTTGGAACCGGATTAAGGAAATGCATTCCAATGATTTTATCCTTGCGTTTTGTCTCTTCCGCAATCTTTGTTAAACTTAGTGTTGCGGTATTTGATACCAGAATTGTATCTGGATCGGCTAGAGCATCAAGTTCTTTAAATACCTTCTTCTTCAGTTCAAAAATTTCATCAACCGCTTCGATTATAAAATCAGCTTCTTTTATTTGTTTCATGTCCATGGACCATTTAATTCGGCTCATAATAGACTTCATTTCACTTTTTGTCATGGCCCATCGTGAAATTTCATGTTCCATATTTCTTGTCAAATTTTGTAGTGCTTCTTCAATCTTTTCTTCATCTTGTTCAATTATCACTACATCAATTCCCGCTGCTGAGACAGTTCGAGCAATTCCCTGTCCCATAACACCTGCTCCGATTATTGCAATAAACTCAATTTTATCCAATTCATCTGGCTGAGATAAATCCCCTAATAAGTCTTGGAGATTTGTAATTTCGTTTTCTTCACTCATCAAATTGCCTGTTCAATGTTACTTTAATATTAATATTAGAATATGAAACCTAAGTAAGTTTCAAGTTTCATACCACTAAAAAAGGTCGATAACGTTAAAATCAATAGTCTTTTTTACTAAAAATGATAATACTCGCAACTAGGATGAGAATTAAATGTAAGGATGAAATAATGAGAGGTTCTACGCTAAATAGATCGTTTCCAGATGCTAGATCACTTGTAATTGTTGACAATTCAGAAGTTTGCGGAACAATGTAATAAAAGAACTCGAGAAGAAAGGTCACTATCTTGTTGTCGATGAAGGTAGCAATGGTTTCTCGATAAGATAAAATTGGAGAAAGAATAAAGAATATTAGATATGAAATAATCATTGATGCTACTGAACTGCGAGTGATAATTCCTAGCAAGATTATTAGTGTGTATAAAACAGAGAAAGCAAAAGTAATCGTAAGTATGGTAAATAGGAATGAAGGATCCCATTCACCGAATTTTAATCCAATCAGTACCCATATTCCCAAGATCAAATAAAGAATATTTACAAATACCATTGTAGTGCCACCAAAAAACTTACCCAAAATGATCTGTGCTCTGGAAACTGGTTTTGAAAGAAGTAAATCAATACTTCCTTTTTCGGTCATCTGAGGAATGAAGCTGGAAACTGAAAATATTGAGAGAAATAATCCGCCACCGAATAGTGGGATAGTAATAAAAAGTTTTAATCCTTGTGCGATTGTTCCGGATACTGATTCACCTGCAACGTCATTAATTTGAATTCCGGAAAATTTATCTGGACTTATTGTCATGAACAAAATAGAAAAAAGCAAAAGAACAAAAGTCGAAACTCCAAAGAAAAATATAAATATCTTTCTCGAGAGAGCTTCTCGAAATGTTAATATAGAAAGTATATAGATATTTTTTATCATTTTTCTACTCTTGAATCTTTTATAAGATTTACAAATAGATCCTCCAAGGAGTTTTTCTGAACGCTGACAGATCGAATATTGATCTTGTTTTTCCGTAAATGATCAATGACCATATTCAATTCAAAATTATCTTTTACATTTAATGTCAATATATTTTCTTTGGACTCAATTCGTATCGCTGGTAATTCTGGAATCGTAATATGACTTTCCAATTTATTGGTTGTCTCGATTTCGTAAATTTCATCAGAAGTAGTAAGATCTTTAACACTTCCTTCTTTCAGTAGTTTCCCTTCATTAAGGATGGCAACTCTGTCACTCACTAGTTCAACTTCAGATAGCAAATGACTATTTAAGAAAATAGTTTTACCCTGAGCTTTCAAGTCACTTAGAATATCTCTTATTTCCTTTCTCCCAATCGGGTCAACTCCATCAGTCGGTTCATCAAGAAAAATCAACTCAGGATCATTCATCATCGCTTGAGCAAGTCCTAGTCTCTGCATCATACCCTTAGAATATTTTTTAACTTTAGTTTTTTTCCATTGGGTCATTTTAACTTGGGATAGTAATTCATCAATTCTGGAATCTAAGTTTTCATGTTCATACCCGCTTAAACGAGAAAAATATTTAAGTGTCTGTTCAGCAGTTAGATAATTTGGGAAACGATGATTTTCGGGTAAAAATCCAATTTTTCTCTTGATTCTATAGTTATTTATGTTTTCACCAAGAATTTTTGCTGAACCAATGGTAGGAAATGTGATCCCAAGAAGAAGTTTAACTAGGGTCGTCTTTCCTGCACCATTTGGACCAAGCAAGCCGAACACAGTTCCGGCTTCAACATTTAGGCTAAAGGAATTTAATGCAGTTATCTTCTGCTTATTAAATTTAGTCTGATAAACCTTTGTTATTTGATCAACTTCTATCGCAGTCATGTTGGATTGAATGTTTTATGATTTCTCTCGCAATAAATATAATCTTAGGTATTATATTTACTAAGTTAATCTATTCTGATATAAAATACATGTAGATGAAAAAGGTTCTAAAAGAAATATTTGGATACTCGGAGTTAAGACCAGTACAAGAAGAGATAATAGAGTCTATTCTGAATGGGAATAATGTACTTGCGGTATTGCCCACCGGGGGAGGAAAATCTCTTTGCTACCAAATTCCGGCACTTTTGGGAGATTCATTTTCGATAGTTATTTCTCCTCTAATTGCATTAATGAAGGATCAAGTTGACGGACTTAATAAAAATAAAGAAATCGCTGGATTGATAAATAGCACATTAACTTTCCAGGAAGTAGAAGAGGTATTTAAAAAAATTGAAAATAAAAAGATAAAGCTACTCTATGTCTCGCCGGAAAGATTAGAAAGTATGGAATTTATTGATAGAATTAATCAGTTAAAACCTCAATATATTTTTGTTGACGAGGCACACTGCATTAGTGAATGGGGGCACAATTTTAGACCTAGTTATAGAAAAATTCTTCAGTTTTGCGACTCGATTAAGAATCATAATATTTCTGCTTTTACTGCTACTGCGATTCCAGAAGTTCAGAAAGATATTATCCAACATTTCAATTTCAATAATCCTAGAGTATTTATTAGAGGATTTGAACGCGAAAATCTGTTTTTGAATGTTATAAGAAGTTCTAGAAAAAAAGATTTGGTCTTAAAACTTATAAACAAAAATGAATTGCCCGCAATTATTTATACCTCAACACGCAAGCAAGCTGAAGAACTTTCGGATTATTTAAATCTTAATGGACTAATATCAAATTATTACCACGCTGGAATCTCATCGGAACAACGAAGAATTATCCAAGATGATTTTATGCATGATAGAACTAAAATTATCTGTGCTACAAATGCATTTGGAATGGGAGTGGACAAATCAGAGATAAGACTTCTGATTCATTATAGTATTCCGTCATCAATCGAAAGTTATTATCAAGAAATTGGACGAGCAGGAAGAGATGGGAAAGATTCCAAAATTTATTTGCTCTACGAAGATAAAGATTACCATATTCAACAATACTTCATCAATAATAATTATCCTAATGAAGAAGAGATTAAAAACGTCTACGACGGCATTTGCGATTATGTCCAAATTGCAGTTGGGAATCGATACAGTGAGGTAATTTATATTGATGATGGGCTGGAAAAGCTTCTTCAATTAAAGAATATAAACAAATTCAAACTGGATGCGGCTCTAAAAGTCCTCCAAGAAAATGAGATTATAACATACAATTCTTCAAATGGTGATGAGTCATTCTTAAGGATTCTATATAATCCAAACGATCTAAAAATATTTATTAAAAAGTTTGCTAAAAATCTCTCAAATGACTTACTAGTATATCTATTACGAAATTACGGAAATGAGATATTTACTCAAAAAGTAAAAATAAGTACTACACTATTGGCAAGAAAAATGGACTCAATTGAATCTGATCTCATTGAAACACTGGAAAAACTTACCGTTTCTGGTGTCTTAGAATTTGATAAATCTCATAATAAATCGCATTTAAAGCTTTTATATGAAAGGATTTACAGAGATCATTTAATTTTTAATCTTAAATATTGGCTTGAACTTAAGAAAAATAGTATTGATAAGCTAAATAGAATGAGAATTTTTGTTTTTCTAGACTCATGTAGATTCAATTTTATCCTCCGATATTTTGGAGATAAAAGAACTGATTTTTCATGTGGTAAATGTGATAATTGTAATATTACAACAAAGATCGATACGGCACTACTTGAGTATCTTGAGGAGATAGTTCTGGATACTCTACATGAGGCAAGGGGAAATATTAAGACACATGATCTTGTTAAAATTCTTCTTGGTACAGCAAAACATCCTGGATTAAAAAAATTCTCAAACTTTGGGGTTTGCAAGCATTTTAATATTAACGACATTAAAGGAATTATTGATCATCTCGTTTCTAAATCTTTGATCAAAAGATTCGATGCAAGACTTTCACTTACCAATATTGGAAAAGATCTTTTTACAGTTCCAGAAATTCAACAATCAAGTTCATTAAAAAAATCAACCGATTTTGAGACAGATTTGGAGTTATTCAATAAGTTAAGAGAAGTAAGAAAACTGACTGCAAAAAAGTTTTCACAGACATCTCAATTAATTTGTTCAGATGATGTTCTCAAAAAAATAGCAATGCAGAAACCAACTTCTCCGAGTAAGCTATTATCCATTGAGGGCTTCAATCAATGGATGTTCAATAAGGTTGGAGAGGATTTTCTAGAAACAATTTTTGAATTCAATAGAAAATCTAATCTGCAGAATAAAATAGATCAAAAGAGGGTACCTGAGAATATAAGATTGGTCTATGAGTTAATTGGCAAAAAATATTCACTTGAAGATATTGCTTCACTTACAAAACTTCCCGAAGCTGTTGTATCTATGCAAATCGAAACCATTATTGAGTACTTCTCAGATACTGATATCTCTTCGCTTATTAAGAGACATGAAATTGAATTGATTAAGAAGGAAATCAGTAAGGGAAATACTGAACTTAAAAGTATAAAGGAAAATCTTCCCTCCTTTATCAATTACGCTAAGATCAGAATTGTTTTGGCAAAACAAGTATAGAAAAAGTTAGTTTTTCCCACTTAAAATTGAATGAATCTTTGCACTATCTTTCAATACAGATTTATTAGAATCTAGTATTGCAACTCTTCTATCCTCAATTGCATTCAAAGTATCTAAGTATGTTTCTGCAGACAAGAAAAACTCGTCCCAAGCTGTTTCATCAAACTTGAATTTCTCTAACTCACTTTTATAATCTTCTGAAGGGATTTTGTAGTAATTAAATAGACTATCAGTAACAAATTTTAAGCTATCTTTATTATGTTTGTATGTTTCGTCAGCTATTAAGATGTCAACGTATAGGCGGGCTATTTTTTCCTTTTCAAACTTCTGCTCAGTTTTGCAACTTGTAAAAAGAAAAACACCTAAAACTATTAGGAAGTATAATGGTTTCACTTCTTCTTGCTCGCCTCAAAAAGGATTCTTTTCTCTTCCTCAGTTAAGTTTTGATAACCACTAGCACTGATTTTATCCAGAATTTCATCAATCTTTTTTTGATCTGGGGTAACTTTTGGTTTTTCATTATTAATCTCGTAGAACTTAGCATCTTCAACTTTTTTACTACCAAATCCTCCAGAAGTTGATGATCTTCTGAAACCAGATTCTTTGCTTCCTATATTACCAGGAATCTTGAAGTTAGCAAACTTGTCAAATAGTTTATCGATATTGAAGTGATGTTTCCTATCTAAAAGTATAAATACAAAACCAGTAACTGCTCCGCCAACATGCGCAAGATGAGCGACAACACTCATGTTTCCCACTGCCATAAATTCAATTAGGACAAGAAACGCTATCAAATATTTCGCTTTAACGGGAACTAAGAAATATAGGAAGATCATTCTGTCCGGGAAGAACATTGCAAAAGCTATCATAACTCCAAAAACTGCTCCTGATGCTCCTATTGTAGGAGCTAAACCACCAGAGAATAAGGGGGCCAAAAAGAGTTGGAACATAGCTGCACCCACTCCAGCAAGCAAATAAAAGAATAAGAACTTTCTCGAACCCATCAAGTTTTCTATTTCCATTCCGAACATCCAGAGCATGAACATATTAAAAAATATGTGACTGAAACCTCCATGCATAAACTGGTATGTAAAAATCTGCCATATTTGAAAATTGAATGGCTGTCCTACTTGATCAATTCCAACAATTGGATTCAGAGCAAAGTATCTGTTTAAGATGTACCAACCAGGATACTCCCCAAAACGTATATTATCGAAGATCATCTGAAAAATGAATACTGCAACATTTATAATAAGCAGTTTTTTTATAACAGGAGGCATAAGACTGAAACCACCGAAACCTACTCTATATGAACCTCTTGGATCGTAACTCATTAATTATTCCTTTTAATAGAATCTTTCTTTACAAAACTACTCTTTTTGATGCATAAAAAAAAGGAGCGCTTATCATTTGATAAACACTCCATGAATGGCAGATCAAATAAATTTTAAGCTTCTGTAAGTGCCGCGACTCCAGGAAGTTCTTTACCTTCAAGAAATTCAAGAGATGCACCACCACCAGTTGAAACGTGAGATACTTCTTTATCTAATCCAGCTTTTTTAATTGCTGCAGCAGAATCACCACCGCCAATTATTGTTGTTGCTCCATTTTGAGTAGCTTTAACAAGAGCATCTGAAATTGCATTAGTTCCCCCTGCGTAATTATCAAATTCAAATACACCCATAGGACCGTTCCAAACTATAGTTTTACTTCTTAGAATTTCTTCACTGAACAAAATTCTAGTTTTTGGACCGATATCCATTCCCATCTTATCTTTCGAAATCATATCAACATCTACAGCTTCTGGAGGAGAATCGTTACTGAATTCTGAAGTAACTAAAACATCAACAGGTAATAAAATCTTAGCATCTGATGTTTCGAAAGCTTTTAGCATTTCCTTTGCGAGCTCAAGTTTGTCAGTATCAAGTAATGATTGACCAATTTCATAATCCATTGCTTTTAGAAAAGTATATGCCATTCCCCCGCCGATTATTAGCGTGTCTACTTTTTCCATCAGTCTTTCGATCACATCAATCTTACCTGATATCTTTGCTCCACCAAGTATTGCTGTAAAAGGTCTAGCTGGACTTGCAATAGCATTACCAAGATACTCCAGTTCTTTCTGCATTAAATAACCAGCACCGCAAATGTCGATATATTTTGTAACACCTTCTGTTGAGGCATGTGCTCTATGAGCACTTCCAAATGCATCGTTTACATAAACATCCCCAAGTTTTGATAATTTCTCTGCAAATACTGGATCATTATCAGTTTCTTCTTTATGAAACCTTAGATTTTCAAGAAGCAGCACCTCACCAGCACTCAATGATTCAACTAATGATTCCACTTCCTTGCCAATACAATCATTTGCAAATCTAACTTCCTTCCCTAACAATTCACTTAATCGAATCGCAGCAGGTTTAAGACTAAATTCTGATTTTATTTCTCCCTTTGGTCTCCCTAAGTGACTCATTAAAATTGCCTTACCGCCATCTCCAATAATTTTTTCTATTGTTGATAAGGCAGACTTAATTCTAATATCATCAGTAATGTTTTGATTTTCATCAAGCGGCACATTGAAATCAACTCTAACTAAAACTCTCTTTCCGCTCAATTCCATTTTTTCGATTGAAAGTTTATTCATTTTGGACTTCCTTAAAATTTTTTTAGATATAAAAAGAAAGGCGGCAAATCGCCGCCCTAAAATATTACTCTAGTTATAAAATTACTTTGAAGCCATATATTGTATTAATTCAACTACTTTACAAGAATAGCCCCATTCGTTATCATACCATGAAACGACTTTAACGAATTTATCATTGAGCATGATCCCAGCACCGGCATCAAAAATAGAAGTTCTAGAATCGCCTAAAAAATCATTTGATACAACTGCATCTTCTGTGTATCCTAAGATACCTTTTAAGTTTGACTCTGACGCTTCTTTCATTGCAGTTTTTATTTCATCGTAGGTAGTTCCATTTTTTAAGTTAACTGTAAGATCAACAACAGATACATTTGGAGTTGGGATTCTAAAAGACATTCCAGTCAATTTACCGTTTAGTTCAGGAATAACTTTACCTACAGCTTTTGCAGCACCTGTAGATGAGGGAATAATATTTTGACTAGCTCCCCTACCACCTCTCCAATCTTTCTTTGAAGGGCCATCAACTGTTTTCTGTGTTGCGGTTGTTGCATGAACAGTAGTCATCAATCCACTTTCAATTCCAAACTTGTCATTAAGTACTTTCGCTACTGGAGCTAAACAGTTTGTTGTGCATGAAGCATTTGAGACCATATCTTGACCAGCATATGTTTCATGATTTACACCCATAACAAACATAGGTGTATCATCTTTTGATGGAGCTGACATAACAACTTTTTTCGCACCAGCATCAAGATGACCTTGAGCTTTTTCTTTAGTTAAGAAAAGACCTGTGGATTCAACAACATATTCTGCACCAACTTCATCCCATTTTAGGTTTGCAGGATCAGTTTCAGCAGTAACTCTAATAGTTTTACCATTAACTATCAGATTTCCATCAGAAACACTTACTTCACCGTTGAACAGACCGTGTGTGGAATCATATTTTAACATGTAAGCGATATAATCAACATCAAGAAGATCATTAATACCTACAACTTCAACATCTGCTAATTCTACCGAACGTCTGAAGACTAGTCTACCGATTCTTCCAAAACCATTAATTCCAACCTTGATTGACATACTAATTCCTCCGTAATATATTAAATTAAGAAAAGTCTTTTGAATATTGTCGGCAAAAATACTCATTTATCCTCTATTTTCCAATTATAATCGTGTGATACTATAAAATACTTTCTTATCTTAAGGGTTGATAAATCTCTATTTTATCATTATCTACAACTTTAGAATAAAAACCAATTAGGTAAACAAATGCAATCAGAGGATACGTTTTTAAGATACGTTCCAATTTTTACCGATCTTCCAGAAGAAACCATAAAGAAAATAGAAAGTATCGGTAGACGTAAAAATTATTCGAAAGATGAACCGATTCTACTTGAAGAAGATTCAGGGACAGCACTTTTTGTAATTATAAGTGGAAGAGTTAAGGTTTCAAGATCGAGTAGTGATGGAAGAGAAGTTATAATCACAATGCTTGGAGATTCTGACTTTTTTGGTGAAATGGCTATTCTTGACGGTCTTGCACGATCAGCAAACGTTATTGCAACCGAAAAATCTGATGTATTTCTAATACATCGTAATGATTTTCTCGAACTCTTGAGAAATCATACAGAAGTTGCCATTACTCTCTTACAAGAGCTTACGACTCGATTACGTAATGCTGATATGAAAATTAAAGCCCTCTCTCTAAAAGATTCTGAGGGGAAAGTAGCTACCGTTCTTTTACAGATCGCTGAATATTCTGGAATTATTAGACAAGGGGTAGTTGAAATTGAAAAGTTACCAGTTCAGCAAGACCTAGCAAATATGGCAGGTACTTCGAGAGAAACTATTTCTCGGACTCTTCATGCTTTCGCTAAAAGAGGATTAGTTGAACTTGATGGAGTTAAACTTCGGATATTGGATTTTGCGAAATTTAAAGAAAGTTTTGAGTAAAGATGGATGCACGCATTGATCTACATATGCATACATCTTATTCAGATGGATTTTACTCCCCGGTTGAATTAATTCAGAAAGCTAATGAACGAAATCTCGATATAATCAGTATTACAGACCATGACAGTGTTAATGGAATTGAGGAAGCCTCTGAAATTGGTAAAAATCTTGGTGTAACTGTTATTCCTGGTCTTGAGATAAGCACTGATATTGAAGATAAAGAAGTTCACCTTCTCGGATATTTTATCGATATCAACTATCCAGAATTAACAAAGTATCTCAGTTTCTTTAGAGAAGAACGATATTATCGTGCAGTTAGAATTGTAAAGAAACTTAATAATATCGGCATTGATATTTCCATTGACGATGTTATGAAGGTTGCAAAAAATTCTGCAGTTGGAAGACCTCATATTGCCCTAGCTCTTCACAACTTAGGTTATGTAAATGAATATTATGAAGCATTCGAAAAATATCTTCGAGACAATGGCCCAGCTTATGAAAGAAAAATTCATGTTTCTCCGCAAAGTGCACTTAAACTAATTAGCGATGCTGGCGGATTATCTTTCATTGCTCATCCCGGGCATCTTAAAGAATCTGTTTTAATGAATCTTATTAACGCTGGTATTGATGGAATTGAAGTAACTCATCCTTCGCATAATGATTATCAGCGAAAATTTTATCGGGGAATTGTAAACCAATATTGTTTGCTTGAATCTGGTGGATCAGACTTTCACGGTGGTAAAAAAGGTGATGATAATAATTTGGGAGCCTATCTCCTTCAACCTCAACGACTTGAAGATATGAATCAATTTCTCTCTACAAGAAGTACATAATTATTATTAGATTTTCTGCATCAATAGGCATGGATTTTTGACTATCTCAAAAAGTAAAAAATTGTAAATTAGTAAACAGTAATTTTAGTCATTCCAGAAATTTGACTTCACAAGGGATTAAAATGGGTTATAGTAAAATTCTGTTCTTAATACTAATATATTCTAGTTCTTTATTTGGACAAGAAATTGGGGAATGGAACAATTATACTGATATGAAATATGTAACAGAAATAGCTGCTTACTCAGATGGATTTTGGATGTCTTCGACTGGAGGAGCTGGTCACTACTACAATGATTATAATGATTATATTACCTTTCTTACAAAATCTGAAGGACTTAACAGTCAAAATTTAACGACATTAAGCTTAGATGAAAATTCTAATGTATGGTTTGGAATTCTCAATGGAGTTATTAATATTTATAATCCAGAAGATGGTTCGATGAAAGAGATATTGGATATTAACCAATCCAACTATACGAAGAAGAGTATAAATGATTTTTTCATTTCAGGAGATACAAATTATGTATCGACGGAGTTTGGCCTTTCTTTAATCCACACAGAATTTTATGCTTTCATTGAAACGGTAACCAAATTCGGGGATTTTACTTCTGCAGAGATAGTAAATAGTACTGCTGTATTCAATAATAAAATTTATGTATCAACAAAGAGCGGAGTAGCTATTCAAAAAGATGGTGCTAACAATCTGATCGCACCAGAATCTTGGACGAGTTACAATTGTGGAAGTGATATTCCAGCCGGAGAAACTTATTCCACAGTGTTTTATGATGATCGAATAATTGCTTCAACGAATGTTGGTCTCGTACAATTCGATGGAACTAACTGGTCCCCTTATGCTTATAACATTAAGATCAATGATATGATGGTTAAGGATGATCTTTTGTACATTCTAAGTGATAATTCTCTCAATTCTTTTGATGGATCAAATGATAATCAAATATTCACTTCAAACTCTGAAATCTTTCATAAATTTGATTTGAGTGACAATAAAGTATTAATTGGAACTGATCTTGGAGTGATAGAAGTCGGTATCGACTCTTCAAGTTCAATAATTCCAAATGGACCAATAAACAATTCTTTTCAAAGCCTGGCAGTTGATAAAAATAGCGCCTTATGGGTTGGAACTGGTAAGGATGTTTTTGGGGAAGGTTTCATGAAATTTGAAGATGGAATCTGGACCAACTTTAATACTTTTTCATTTCCAGAATTACCGAATAATAATTATCATAGGGTTTCCGCAGATAATTACCAAGTATACCTTTCAAATTGGGGTGCTGGTTTGACACTGGAAGAAGATGGAAATTTTGGTTATCTCAATTCCAATAACTCTGAACTTGTCGGGATACCATCGGATCCAGATTATATTGTAATACAAAATGCGGCAAGAGATTCTAAAAATGATTTATGGATATTTAATTTTGCTTCAGCTGATGAAAAACCAATCATTCAATTGACTCAAGATTCAGTTTGGTATCACTATAGATTTCCATTCTTCCAAATTAACGAAGACGTATATTTAACCGATGGAATGATAGATCAGTACAATACAAAGTGGTTCAGCATTATAGGGAGAGGACTCTTTTATTTTAATGAGAATGGCACTCCCGAAAATACAGAAGATGATGTTTGGGGCTGGCTTCGGGAATCTGATGGTTTAAACAGCGCAGATATAACATCATTAGCTTTAGATGAAAGAGGTGAACTTTGGGTAGGAACTCCAAGTGGTGCTAATATCATTACCAATCCATCATCTCCCAAATCAAGGATATCAAATGCTTACGCAATCCTTGAGCAATCAGTAACTTCAATAGCAGTTGATCCTTTAAACAACAAGTGGGTCGGAACTTATCAAGGATTATTTGTGCTTACTCCAGATGGGACTCGTCTAATTGAACAGTATGATAGTGAGAACAGTCCACTTCCAACTAACGAAATTCGTACGGTTGACATCGATAAGAATAACGGAATCATCTATATTGGCACTAGCTTTGGATTGAGTACTCTTATTACACCGTCAATTGAAGCAAATCAAAGTTTTGATGAGCTGTATGTATATCCCAATCCCTTTATTATTGGAGAAGGAATAAATCTTTCAATAGATGGTTTGATGAGTAATAGCGCTCTTAAAATCCTAACTATTTCTGGAGATGTTGTACGTGAAATTGAAACACCGGGTGGGAGACTTGGATTCTGGGATGGTAAAAATGAGGATGGTAATTTTGTTGCGTCAGGAATTTATATTATTGTTGCTTCTGACGAAGAAGCAAGCAGTGTTTCAACCACAAAAGTTGCGATTATAAAAAAATAGTTTCATTTCATTCTTTATTCAGATTTTATGATAGACTTCATTGATGTTTCAATCCATTTTACTGGCACTCCCCTATTTGATTCTACTCGTTTTAGAGTGAATAAATCTGACAGAATTGCTTTAGTTGGATCGAATGGAACGGGAAAATCTACAATACTTAAAATGATTGCTGGATTAGAGGAACCATCATCAGGAAATATTGCTAAACAAAAAAACATTCGGATTGGATATCTCCCCCAGGAATATCTAATCACTTCATCCCTATCCGTCTTTAATGAAGTGAAAGCCTCACTTACTTTGTATAATGAGATCGAATCAAAAGAAAATCATCTTCATTCGATTTTGAAAGATGAAACCCTTCACTCTAATGAATATGATAAAGCATTAAATGAACTTGGTGTTCTTAATGACCAGAAAGAAAAATTTGAATTCTACAGTACAGATTCAAAGATAGAAAAAGTGCTCGAAGGATTAGGATTCCATGAATCTAATTTTACGATGCCGGTAAACACTTTTTCTGGTGGATGGCAAATGAGAATTGAACTTGCAAAGATCTTGTTGAATGATAATGATATAATTCTTCTTGACGAGCCAACTAATCATTTGGATATAGATTCATTGCAGTGGTTGATAAATTTTTTGATAAATTTTAAAGGTGCGATTCTTCTCGTATCGCATGATAGATATTTTGTAAATAAGTTGACAAACAAGACACTGGAAATTTTCAATCGTAAGTTGACTCTTTTTAATGGAAATTACGATGCTTACCTTAAGTTCAAAGAAGAGAGGGATACTCAACTCCTAAATGATTTTTCAAATCAAGAGAAAAAGAAAAAAGAAACGCTTCAATTCATTGAAAGATTTCGATATAAAGCCACAAAAGCAAAACAAGTACAAAGCAGAATTAAACAGCTCGAAAAACTTCAGAAATTTGATCTTCCGCAATTTGAATCAAATATTACAATTAGATTCCCTGAACCGCCCCGAAGTGGCGCAATTCCAATTGAAATAGAGTCTCTTTCGAAAGCGTATGGGGATAATAAGGTTTTTGAGCAATTCGACTTAAGAATTGAACGAGGAGAAAAAATTGCATTTCTAGGTCCAAATGGTGCGGGAAAAACAACTCTAGCAAAAATAATTGCGGGTAAAACTGATATAGATTCTGGAATTATAAAATTCGGGAACAATACCGTAACATCTTACTATTCGCAAGAAGTAGCGGATGATCTAGACTTAGAATCAGATATTATAGATAATTTAATGGAAGGAAGTTCGGACTCTTCTCCTCAGAAACTTAGAACAATTTTGGGTTCATTTCTATTTACGGATGATGACGTGTTTAAAAAAGTAAAAGTGTTATCAGGAGGAGAAAAAAGTAGAGTGGCTCTAGCTAAAATTTTATTGACCAAGGCAAATCTCATAATTCTTGACGAACCAACTAACCACTTAGACTTTCAGTCGAAAGAAGTATTACGAGAAGCACTAGTAAATTCCTATGCTGCAATAATCATTGTTTCTCATGATGTTGATTTCCTTCGACCAATTGTGGATAAAGTATTAGAGATCAGGAAATTGAAAACTTCATACTTTCATGGTGGCATTGATTACTATCTACACAAAAAATCTAATATTGACGAATCAGAAATAATTGATGTTGAAAAAAAAATAAAAGGTAGCAGGAAGGAACAGAAGCGAATTGAAGCAGAGAAAAGAAGATTCAAATCTGAGGCTACTAAACTACTTTCCAAAACAGTAAGTGAGCTTGAGCATGAGATCGAAGAGCTAGAAGCTCGAAAATTAGAAATAGAAAATGACCTAGGTGACGTAACAGTTTATTCAGACCCTGAAAAAGCAGCAGAAAGAAACAAAGAATATGAAGAAATTAAAGCCAAGTTGAATAAAATCGAACATCTTTGGTCAGAAAAATCTGAGGAATTAGAATCTATACTTAAAGAATTTTGTTAATAATTTTCCCAAACAATTAATTTACGTCTGTAAACTCCTTAGCTAGAGCTACTCCACCATAGATCGGTGCGTCATCACCAAGAGTAGTATTCACCAATTTCACCTTACTTCCTGGTTCAGCTAAAACGGATTTATCAAAAGCTTTCTTGATCTCAGGCAGCATAAAATCTCCCATGGCTTCTATCACTCCACCACCAAGAACAATCGTATCTACATTTAAAAGTGTAGTTAAGCTACCTAATACAGTTCCAGTTATTCTGCACGCCCGTTTTACATGTTTTATTACTAATTTATCACCACTCTCAATTGACTTTGCCAAAGCACTGCTTTTTATTTTATCTCCCTTCATATATTCAAGGATATTACTTTCTTTCCCTTTTTTTATATCTTTTTTAATCCCTTTCACAATTGCAGTCCGGCTCGCTTGGTTCTCAAATGTTTTTGATTTTGATGATAAACTAAATTTTCCTTTTTCATCTACGAGCATATGTCCAATCTCACCAGCAAAAAAGTTGGAACCTCGATAAAGTTGACCATTGAAAACCAAAGCTCCTCCGATACCGGTTCCTGGACAGACTACAAGCATATTCTTAACTTTATTCTTGAATTCAAAGTCCAAAATTCCTAATCCCCACATGTTAACATCGTTTTCAAGCAATACTTTTATTGGTAAATATTTTTGCAAGGCTTGTTGGAAATTGAAATTCTTGATCCCCAGATTTGGTGCATTTTCCAAAATGCCAGAAATTGGATTAACAGTTCCGGGAACTCCCATACTTATTGCCATAACACTATCTGGAATTACTGAATTATCTTTAAGCAACTGTTCAATTGCTTCAGCAATAATGGAAATAAGATGTTCATTACCTTTAGAGATATCCGTAATCTTCTTAACACTATCAATAATTTTATAATCGACACTTACTAAACTCGCTAATATTTTTGTCCCACCAAGATCAACTGTAATCACATATTGTTGGCTCAATTTATATGACTCCTTTTAATTACTTAAATTTGAATGATTGTTTATCTTATGTAATAGTTTTAGGAAATATTATCCAAATCGAATTTGTATAACAACATAGTTTATCTTGACTAAAATATCAAAATTAAATAACAAGCCTCTTAAAAAATTTGGGCAAAATTATCTTACAGATCAAAATATAATTTCAAAGTTTGTTGATACTTTTAATCCGAAAATTGGCGAGCAAATAATCGAAATTGGTCCAGGACATGGTGCAATAACAAATGAACTTGTAAAGATAATTCCTTCAATTACAGCAGTTGAGATAGATAACCGATTAATTAATGACTTATCAGAAAAATTCCCGGAAATAAAATTTGTTAATCAAAATTTTTTGAAAATCGATTTCAGTGAGTTTCTCAAAACAAATGTTAAATATCGAGTAATTGGAAATATTCCATTCAACATAACCTCCCCTATTCTTTTTAAACTGCTCCATTCAAAGAATTACTTCTTAGATGCTCTATTTATTGTACAATTAGATGTTGCAAAAAGAATTATAGCAAATCCAAATACAAAAGAATATGGAATTTTGAGTGTTATCCTAAATTACTTTTGTAATGTTTCTTTATGCTTCGAAATTTCATCAAATGCTTTCTATCCTAAACCAAAAGTAAAATCTGCTGTAATTCACTTAGACTTTCATAAAGAATTACATCAAGACTTTTCAACCGATATGTTTATTAATGTTGTGAAAGCAAGTTTTGGAAATAGAAGAAAAACTTTAAAAAATTCCTTGAACAATAGTATATTTAAAAACTGTAATTTTTCAGAGATAAATCTGGATTTTTCAAAACGAGCAGAAAATCTGACAGTTGAGGACTACGTTATTTTAACAAGGTCTTTATCAGAGCAAAAATGTTATGGAAGATAAAAGAGAAAATATTGAAGTAAAAGATGTTATCCAGGTTGATGGTGAACTGCTGGAAAATATTACCCATCTGATCAAAGATAAAGCATCAGAGAGTCTTCTTAATATATTTACAGATCTTCATAATGCTGATATTGCAGAAATTATAAACCACTTAAATTTTGAGAATGCAGAATATGCATTTTCACTTCTGGATAGCGAGACCGCAAGTGAAGTAATCACCGAGTTGGACGAAAATCTTCGAGAAAAGATACTCCAAAATATTGATGCTGCAACTATTTCAAACATTATTGACGAGCTTGAAAGTGATGATGCAACTGATATTATAAGCGACCTTCCCGAAGATATTGCGGACGAAGTGCTAAGTAATATCGATATTGAAGATTCTGAAGAAGTTAAAGAACTTCTAAAATATGACGAAGAGAGCGCTGGAGGTATTATGTCCAGCGATTATGTCTCTGTCCAAGATACCGATACAATTAGAACAGCCGTAAAAGAAGTTAGAGACAACGCTGAGAATTTTGATCAAATCTACCACATCTATGTAGTTAAAGAAAGCGGTGAACTTATCGGTATTGTTCCGCTCAAATTTCTTTTAACTCATCCAACTCGTACTCCAATAACTTCAGTAATGGAGGAAGACCTAATATATGTAACACCTGATATTGATCAAGAAGAAGTTGCTAACATAATGAAAAAATATGACCTTGTTGCTATGCCTGTTGTAGACGAGGAGAAGAAATTATTAGGTAGAATTACTGTAGATGATATTATTGATGTTATGCAGGAAGAAGCGGATGAAGACATTCAGAAACTAGTAGGTCTATCTGAAGAGCAAGAATCCAGCGATTCTGTTTTTAGGATTTCAAGGATTCGTCTTCCTTGGTTGTTGATCGCCCTAGCTATTGAAATGATTGGAGTGCTACTCTTATCAAAATACGAATTCGTACTGCAAAAAGTTACGATAGCTGCGTTTTTCTTCCCAGTTGTAATGGCAATGGGAGGAAGCTCTGGAACTCAAGCTGCAATTGTTATGGTTAAGGTTCTTGGAACGGGAGATATTTGGTTTAAAGAGAGTCTCAAGAAGTTATTCAAAGAATTATCAGTAGCAGTGCTGAATGGCATAATCATTTCGGCAGTTCTATTCACAATCACCATCATCTTTTTTGATGATATCCCCTTTCTAATAACATTATCCTTATCACTGCTCTTCATTATAATTTTTGCGACAATGTTGGGTGCCACAATTCCCATCATTCTGAAAAAGTTAAACGCTGATCCTGCAGTAGCAACTGGACCTTTTGTTACTACAATGAACGACATTCTTGGTCTTCTCATTTACATGACATTCGTAACACTGTTTATAGTTTTATAATGATTTATATCAAAGATCAACTATTAAAGCTGCAAGCGAATGATTTACTAGTAGTGACATTTGCAACATTTCTTACAATTATAAATTTGATTTTTTCTCATAGTGTTTCTAATTGGGTTAATCATGTTCTGCTAAATCTCCTTGTTATAATTTTAGTATTTGTGATTGTCAATATGGATAGGAGAGGCAAAGGCATTTTCTGGGAGCAGCTACACTATTGGTATATCGTTCCAATTATCTTTATGTCCTTCAAAGAGATCTATTTCATGGTAAAACCCATTCGTGGTGTGGACTACGATAAATACTTAATTGAAATCGATAGATTTCTTTTCGGAGTTGATCCAACTCATGTGTTATACAACATAGCTAATCCGTTTTTGACTGAATTGCTGCAGATAGTTTATGGATCGTTTTTCTTTCTACCAATTATATTGGGAATGGATATTCTTTTTAATCATAGCGAAAAATATTTCCGATATGTAACCTTTAGTGTAGTATTGGGATTCTTTCTATCGTATATCGGATATTTTTTAGTCCCAGCCATTGGGCCAAGATTTACTCTTCACGAATTTGAAATGACAAATATAGAACTACCGGGGATATTTCTCACAAACTTCCTTAGAGAGATAGTAAATGCCGGAGAATCTATTCCAGCAGGGACGATAAACCCAATTGAAGTTGTACAGCGAGATGTTTTTCCAAGTGGCCATACACAAATTACACTTATTGTAATGTACCTTTCAATTAAATTTAGGACTGTTAGCAGATACCTTTTTCTTCCTGTCGGGACCCTCCTTATATTCTCCACTGTTTATTTAAGATATCATTATGTAATTGATCTTATTGCGGGGCTTCTCTTCATGATTGCTACAATGTACTTAGCGTTCAGATTATTTAATTGGTGGTTAAAAATGAAAGGTGAAGATCCATTTGAATATCCATTTATTACGAAGAGCAAGCAGTGATTGAAAAAAAAAAACAAGTTCAAAGAATTTTTGATTCCATATCTTCTCGTTACGATCTGCTAAATCATCTTTTAAGTGGTGGTATAGATTTTTACTGGAGGAAAAAAGCACTTAAACTGAGTAAGATAGACAAAGACACCAAACTCCTTGATGTAGCTTGTGGGACTGGGGATTTTGCAATAGCAGCAAAAAAGATGGGAGTTTCTTCAGTAACCGGAGCTGATCTTTCTCTTAATATGCTCAAACTGTTTAACCAAAAAGCTGATTGGATCAAAGATAGTCTTGTACAGGGTGTAGCAGAAGAAATGCCATTTAAAGATTCCGTATTCTCTCAAATAACAATTGCATTTGGAGTGAGGAATTTTTATAATATATCTGATGGATTTAAGTCTTTCCATCGTCTTCTAATGGTGAATGGGAAAGTAACTATCCTAGAGTTTCAACTACCCAAAAATCCACTCATCAAACGTGTATATCTATTCTACTTTAATAATATTTTACCTGCGCTCGGTAGAATTATTTCTAAGGATAAAGAGGCATACACTTACCTGCCAGAATCTGTGGATGAATTTGATTCAAATATTGATCTAGAAAAACTTTTAATAGAAGCAGGCTTCAAATCTGTTACATTGCAAAGATTAACCTTTGGAATCGTCCAGATTACAATAGCAGAAAAATAGTTTTATTGAAATAGAGAATATTTATGCAAGTTATTGTTATTGAACATTATAATTATTAACAATAACATACGAGTAACAATTATAACATCGTCGTTGCTAAGTTGTCCGCCATTGGAACAATTTAACAAACGCATATGCCAAAAATTTTATTAAAAATACTCTTACAACTAAATTTACCTTTGAAAATCTTACACTTTTACGCGCTTTTATAAAAAAATTAGCAAATAGTAAAGGCGGTTAACTTTGAGCAACTTGTTATACAACCTCCATTAAACTTTAGATATTATCTTAGTAATATTAGTTTTTTAGTATCCATAAAACTGCCACTTTGTAATTTGTAAAAATAAACTCCACTCGTTAATCCATTTGCATTGAACTCTACTTTATGGATGCCAGTTTGTTGAATCTCATTCACCAAGGTTGCTACTTCTTGTCCAAGCATATCATATATTTTTAACTGAACAAATCCACTTTGAGGCAAAGAATAACTTATTGTAGCACTTGGATTAAAAGGATTTGGATAATTTAGTGATAATGAGAAGTCAGGAATTCCAAACTCGTTTTCGTTAACTTCTATTATTGTTTTATAGAATATTTTAATTTCTTCTCCATAAAAGGAATAATTATTGCCAAACGTATCTGTGAAGGATAAAGATCCATTCCCATACTCCCAATTTGTACCATCCCAGTTTTCATTTAACAACAAAGTTATATTTCCATTGGAATCATAAGTGTAAGTAGATCGCTCACAGGCATAATTCCTCGTCACCCAATTTGTACCATCCCAGTCTTCATGTAACTTCAAAGTCCGATTTCCGCTGGAATCATAGGTGTAAGTATATCGCTCATCATTCCTCCAATTTGTACCATCCCAATCTTCCTGTAAAGATACAATCTTATTTCCATCGTAAGTGTAAGTATACCGTTTGTAATTCACCCAATTTGTGCCATCCCTTTTTTCAAGTAACCACAAAACCATATTTCCGTTGGAATCATAAGTGTAAGTATATAGCTCACAATTCACCCAATTTGCACCATCCCACTTGCTACGTGAATCCGAATTCATATTTCCGTTGGAATCATACGTGTAAGTATGTCGATCCAAAATCACCCAATTTGTGCCATTCCACTCTTCAAAATAATACGAAGACATATTTACGTTTGAATCGAAGCCATATTTATATTTGTAAGTAGTTGATCTATAGAGCCATGAGAGCCATACTGTTGCTATTGCACTATCAACTACTTCATAAGTTGCTAATACATTTCTTTTGGAAGTTCGTTTTAGTATGCCATTTAAAATAGCATCTTGAGATAATGTTTCATCTGGAAAGTTGACAATTAAGTTGTGTGTAACTTTTCTCATTTGCTCCAAAATATCTTCACGTTGCGAAAAGATATTAGATGCAAGGAAAATAAAGATACAAATAATAAAAACATTTTTATTGATTTCATTTTTATACCCTTTCCCTTGGTCGTTGGCAATACAACCAAACCGCTGCCACAAGGTTTTTGTCACCAAAATTTATGACTTACTGTTTATATTATTTAAATATTTTTTTAAAGAAAACTATTATGTGTCTTTTCTTGTAGAATTGTACTGCTTTCCCCATGTCCAGGATAGATAGTGGTTGAATCGGGAAGGACTAAGAGCTTAGTTTTAATCGAATGCATTAGAGTCTCGAAATCCCCACCCCAGAGATCGGTTCTTCCAATGGAACCTCTGAACAATACGTCACCGGTAATACATAAATTTTCCTCTGGTATATATATTGAATACTCCCCTGGAGTATGCCCTGGAGTAAATAAGAATCTTAATTCTGTCCCATTCAAATTTAGGACCATATCTTCGGTTATAAATTCATTTGGATCAGGAGAAGGTTTGACTTCAATACCAAATTGCTTTCCTTGTTCAACTACCATTTTCAATAGTGGTACATCCTTTTCTGGAGCAATGAATTCGGGCTTCCATTTTTCCAAAACGAATACATTTCCAAATACATGATCAATATGGCAATGTGTATTTATTAAGTAGGAAACTGATAAGTTGTTTGATTCAACATACTGTCTAAGAATTTCTTCCTCATTAGAGTTAAAACAACCAGGATCAATAATGTATGTTTCTCTTATGATCTCATCCCAAATAACATATGTGTTCTCTTGAAAGGGACTAAATACAAATTTCTGTAATTGCATACTATAAATTTATTTTTTGAAGTTTTTAATTAATCGTTTATTAAGCTTTAATTTATAATTCTTATAATTATCTTTTGTTTCAGCCATGGAGTCACCTCCAAATTTTTCTAGAAAAGATTTTGCCAACACCCAAGCTAGCATAGATTCTCCAATTACTGCACATGCAGGCACAGCAACAAAGTCACTTCGTTCTCGTCTTGATACCACATTTTTCATTGTTGAAAGATCAACTGCTTCAATTGGTGACATTAGTGTTGCTATTGGTTTCATTGCCACTCTAACTATTACTGGAAGGCCCGTTGAGATTCCACCCTCAATTCCTCCAGCACGATTACTTTTTCTAGTAATTTCACCATTCTTCATTACAATTTCATCATGAGATTCTGAACCAAAGATATTTGTTGTGTCAAATCCAGTTCCAATTTCAACACCTTTAACTGCATTAATGGACATCATTGCATGCGCAATATCAGAACTAAGTTTAGTATTGTATTGAATAAAACTCCCCAATCCAGTTGGTAAACCACTAGCAACAACGAAAAAACTTCCTCCAAGAGTATCACCATTTTTCTTTGCCTTCTTTATCTTTCTAATGATCTTTTCTTCATGTTTTTTCTCAAGAACTCTAACTTCACTTTTATCAGATTTTTGGGATAATGACCAAGCATTAAAACTCTTTCCGATTGTGTTGCCGAACAATTTTTCTGAATACTTTTCTTCTGGATAAATTCCCCCAATATTTTCAACGTAGCTTCCAACACTTATTCCAAATTCTTCCAAAAACTTTCTTGCAATTGAACCAGCACCAACCCTTGCAGCAGTTTCTCTAGCACTTGATCTTTCAATTGAATTTCGAATATCATCCAAATCATATTTTGATACACCGACAAGATCCGCATGTCCTGGACGTGGGATTGTAATTTTCGCATGTTTTCCCTTTGGTTTTCCAGCAGCCATTTCATCTGTCCAATTATCCCAATCACTATTTTTGATGAAGAGAGTGATTGGAGATCCAAGTGTTTTCTCAAATCTTACACCTGATAGGATTTCAGCAGTATCGGTTTCAATTTTCATCCGCCCTCCTCTGCCATAACCCATTTGGCGACGAGCTAAATGAAAATTTATATATTCTTCTTCAATTTTGAGATTGGATGGAAATCCTTCTACAATAGCCGTTAAACCTTTTCCATGTGATTCACCGGCAGTTAAAAATCGTATCATTATAATCTAGCTTTTATTTCTGAATTGTTGTGCAAATATAAACAATGCCTCCATAATTTGTGACGATATTCTGATGGTCAATAACAAAAAAGCCCAAAGCAAATACATGAATTGGGCTTGAATAATTTCAAAAAAATATTATTTTATTCGGGAATTTCCATACCAACAAAGCGTGATGTACCTGTCTGGTCAACAACTTTTAATAGAATAGCGTTTCCTTTATTCTCATCGATAACATCCTCTAGTTCAGAAACTGAAGCGATTTTAACTCTATCAATCTCGGTGATAACAAGGCCAGCAAAAAGTCTTTGGTTTTCAGCTTTTCCAAATCGTTTTACCTTAGAAATCAGAACACCGTTTTGAACTTTGAATTGATCATATTCATCACTCTTTAAATTTCTAACTGTCAAACCTAAATCATCAAATGACGCTTCAACCGTTTCATTGTTTTTTTTCTTCTTTTGTGTTTCAGTTTTCGCGACAACAGTTTCACCATCATCATCTCGTGCTTTAAGAGTTATATTTCTTTGTATTGATTCGCCATTTCTGAAGATGTTCAATTTTATTACATCTCCAGCTCTTTTAGATGCAACTAAACTCTGCAGTTCATTTGGTTTATTAACTTCTTTTCCGTTAACATCAAGTATAATATCACCTTCTAGAATATCTTCTTTAGATGCTGCTCCATCTTCCATTACCTGCTGAATAAGAATTCCTTTTGGTTTGTCCAATCCAACAGCTTTTGCAAGGTCTTCATCTACTTCTTCTATTCGCACACCGATATAACCTCTGTTAACTTTTCCGGAAGATATTAGATCTTCAGCAACAACTTTTGCCATATTTATTGGAATAGCAAAACCATATCCAATATATGTCCCTGTCATACCATTAGTTGCTATTGCTGCATTAATGCCGATAACCGCTCCGTGAAGGTCTACCAATGCACCACCACTGTTTCCTGGATTAATTGCAGCATCAGTCTGTATAAAGTTTTCAACACCATAACTATCCCGAATTATATTTACACTTCTGCCAAGAGCACTGATTATTCCAGCAGTAACGGTTGATGAAAGTGATAGAGGATTTCCGATTGCCATTACCCACTGTCCAACTTTAAGCGCTTCAGAGTCCCCTAGATAAGCTGCTGGAAGATCCTTCGCATCAATTTTTATTACTGCAAGATCTGTTAAAGGATCGGTTCCAACCACAGTGGCTTCATATTTTGTTTTATCATTCAAACTAACAGTTACTTCGTTTGCATTCTCAACAACATGATTATTAGTTAAAATATACCCATCATCAGAAATAATAACGCCACTTCCGCCACCTTGTCTCTCTCTAGGGACATCAGGTTTAAATGGGAAAAAGAATTCAAATCCTTGATGAGGATCTCTTTCAACAGTTGTTATAACTGTAATCTGAACAATTGATGGTGTTACTTTCTCTGCAGTCTCAACAAACGCATTATTAAAATTAAATAATTCTGGATTATCGTCTATTTCTGGTGGGGTTTCTCTGCCTATTTGAACATCCGCCAGAGCAGGACGCACATAACCAAAACTAGAAACGAGAACAGAGCCAAACACAGCTCCGATGAAGAGTAAGGCAATTACTCCAAGATAATTTTTTCGTTTGGTGGAATACTTTTTTTCATTATTTAACATTTTCTCCTCACTTATTAATTCATTAAAAAACTTTTAGCGATTTCAATTCTTGGAATCCCTCAACATGATAAACTAGAAATTTTTCAAAAAACGAAATAATACTATTTAATTCATTTGCATTATAATTACATTGATTTTCCTTCTGACTTAGACAAATTATCTTGTTAAAAAGTTCCAAAGAAAATTCAAAAGATATGAGTGAATTTTCTGAGCATTCTTCACATAGAAATCCATGCTCATAGTTATAAAAGATCGTCTTATTCTTGTTTAAATCTTCTGGACAAGAAGAGCAAGAGTTTGTTTCTAATCCATATCCAATTTCTTCTAAAAAAAACTTAAAAAACATAGCGAACAGCAACATCGGCTCTGTTGATTCATTCTCCATTCTGTTCAAAATCTTTTCCATTCCCATAAACAATCTTTTATGTGGATCTGATTCTAATGTGAGTCTTAATACCAACTCAATAATTGAAGAACCATATTTCAGTTTTTCAAGATCAGATTTGATTTGCGGAAAGTGAGCATTAAGATCAGCTTGCGATACCACTTGCAAGTCTCTGTTTTCCTTGTTATAAAAAACCAAATCGACATGATTTAGGACATCAATAGTCTTCCCAATTTTCGATCTAGGAGATCGAGCACCTTTCACAATTCCAGATATCCTTCCAAAGTCTTCTGTATAGAAATTTGCTATTTTGCTACTATCCCCGTAATCTAGTTTACTTAGAACAAATGCCCTTGTTTTAATTATTGATGACATTAAAAACTGTACGGGGGTTTGTGATTTTTATCATCACAGATTATTGTAGTTATTAGTTCATTTGAAGTAACATCGAATGCTGGAGTGTAAGCATCATATTCATATTTTGTGATTTGGCTCCCATGAATATCCGACAATTCCTTGGTGTCTCTCATCTCAATTTCAATTTCCTTTCCCGAACTGATCGAACGATCAATAGTACTAACTGGCGCAGCAATGTAGAATGGGATACTATGATACTTACAGAGGATAGCAAGGTTCAAAGTACCGACTTTATTTGCAGTATCACCATTTGCTGCAATTCTATCCGCCCCAACAATAACAGCGTCAATTTTCTCTTCTGCAAACAAGGATGCTGCAGCCGAATCAACGAGCATCATGAAAGGAATTCCTGCTTTATCAAGTTCAAACGCTGTTAACCTTGAACCTTGCAGTAATGGTCTTGTTTCGTCAGAATAAACGAATTTAACTTTCCCTTGTTCGAAGCCCCTTTTCAGAATATTGAAAGCAGTTCCATCACCACCAGTAGCAAGTTTACCAGTATTACAATGAGTTAGTATCGTCGAATTCTCATCAAGCAGTTCTAATCCATTTTTAGCAATTGCATTGCATTTGTCAATATCATTTTGATGGATATCTAAGGCTTTATTTATTAAAATTGAATAAAGTGAAGAAGATGAGCTATACTCATCATACACATTTCTTATTTCTTCTAAAGCCCAAAATAGATTTACCGCAGTAGGACGCGTTCTAGCAAGTCTTTGAAATGCTTTGTTAAAGGTTTCTTCGATTTCTATTTCAGTGTTTTTAACAGATAAAGCTAATCCATAAGCAGCTGAGACACCAATTGCTGGAGCTCCGCGAATTTCTAGTCGTTCAATTGCTTCGGCAATTCTTTCATAACTATCAGTGGTAATATACTCCTCAACCAGTGGTAGTTTGGTTTGATCAATAAAGATCAAGTGATCATTTTGAAACTTAAGAGAAAAGAACTCACTCATTTTCGTCAACTTTACTTAATTCTAAAAATTCTAGATATCTGCTCTGAATTTCAATATTTGAAAGGTCTTCAATTCCTTTTGTACTAAATTTTTCAACACAGAAGGAAGCCATTGTACTTCCATAGACGACAGCTCTTTTTAGATTTTCAAAATTCACGTCAGAAGTTTTATGAATATACCCAATCAGACCACCAGCAAACACATCACCAGCCCCTGTAGGGTCAAAGATATCCTCCAATGGATAGGCCGGCGCAGAGAAAATTTTTCCTTCACCAAATAATAATGCACCATGCTCTCCTTTCTTGATAATGAGATAATTTGGGCCCATTTCTTGAACTTTTTTTGCAGCTTTGATTAAGTTAGGCTCATCCGTTAATAGCCGAGCCTCAGAGTCGTTAATAACCAAAAGATCAATCCTTTTTAATACTTTAAGCAGATCTTCTTTTGTATTATTGATCCATAAATTCATTGTGTCGCACACAACAAACTTAACATCATTCATTTGGTCAAGAACTTTTAACTGAAGTGAAGGCATAATATTGCCAAGAATTAAAAATCTACTGCTACGCATTTTTTCTGGAATTACAGGATCAAAATTCTCAAAAACATTTAAATCTGTAAAAAGAGTATCACGTACATTCAAATCGTAATGATATTTGCCTCCCCAACGGAAAGTCTTTTCCCCTTCAATCATCTCTAAACCAGAAAGGTCAATATTACGGTTTTCTAGTAACTTAATATTTTCATTTCCAAAATCATCTCCTACAACTGCTACAAGTTTAACTGGAGCTGTAAAATAACTTGCTGCTAATGAAATATAAGTTGCTGATCCACCTAACGCATTTTCAATTTTATCGAATGGTGTTTCGACTGAATCGAACGCAACTGATCCAACTACAAGTAAACTCAATTTTTTCTTCCCTAATTATTTTTAATTTCTATTAAGTTAATATAATGGTTTTCGCTAAAGAAATATTCATAAAGGACATCTACTGATTTTTTTTGTCCTGGCCAAGCAAGACAACTAATAAAATTTGTTTTTTCCATCCATTCATACTCTGAATGTTCGTTTGAAAGAACAATTTTACATTTATTTTCAACTTCAGCGGCAAAAACTGGAATCATGACAATCGCATCTTCATTTGCAGAATAAAATGAATTGATATTAGGCAATGCCCAGAGTTTGATTGGAGTTAATCCAGTTTCTTCCTCAATTTCTCTAATAGCACACTGATAGGCTTTCTCGTTTTCTTTGATGGAGCCCGTAACCATTTGCCAAATATTTGGATAGTAAGATTCTGCAGAACGTTTTAGGGCAAGGAATTCTATTCTACCATTAAATCTTCGAAATATATGAGCTTCTACTAAATTTGATTCGATTTTCATTTCTACCTTTATAATGAAATATTTCTTATGTCAACTAAAAATATGCTCTAGCTTCGGATCTCAAGTTATGAACAATACTTCCGTTACCTTGTTTTCTACCAGTATAATTTAGTGTAATCTGTAAATTTTTTGCAATTCGATAGTCAAAATTTGATCTCCAAAAATAGTTTTTTCCTATCAGATTTCCACGCAACATTTCATAAGGAATTTCGTTCTCGGTTCCATTATCACTAATCTCATTTCTTTCAGCTTCGAGTCTTAATCTACCCTTATTCGCAAACGAAAAAGTAAATCGAATTAATTGAGAATTGTTGTCTAGTATTGTTGGTTCTTCTGGCAGATTGTCTGTACTTTTACCAAAAGTGAATTTGAATCCCACCTCGATACTTTGAACTGGACGGTAAGAAAAGTCAGAGACTAAATTATTGATGGACAAAAGTCTTGCCCTGTTCGCATTTAATTCAGAATCAACATTGTCAGTTTGGTTTATGAAGTCAGTCTGATTGCTTATCTCTTTAACCATTCTGAATCTAATTCGCAGAGAACGCTCGATAAACTGACCCCTCTCATTACCTGAATTATACTGTGTGAATCTGTTATTTTGCAAATATCTAAATCTGAATGAAAGATCTGGTTTGTTTTTGAATAGAAAGAAATCTTGTTGAATTGTGTTTGCACCTCGGAGTGTTGTGCTATCATTCATTAAGACAGAAGGTTTTAAAAGAAGTACGGATACGATATCGCTTTCCTCTGTATATTCATCAAGTCGAAGGAGGGTCTCAGTTGAAAGTGGTGAAATTACCGTTGACCAAAACGATCTATTGTTTTTGAGAATATTTGTAAAGTTAACTTTCCATCTTGTACTAGTTTTCAGATTTATAACGGGAAATAATTCTGAAGTAGGTATTTGAACTGAGATATAGTCTCCATCATAAGGATCTGGAATAAATTCTTCTTCGTCAGCAATACCATTTCCATTTAAATCACCTAGGTATCTGTAGTTCCCTTCCCCTTGAACGACTCTGACAAAAACCTTTTCGAGCTTAGCGGAACTTTGAGTTGATGCCTCGTAGAAAAGATCGCCATCAATAAAGTTTTTCCAAAACTTGAATTTGTTAAGCGAGCGAATAAGTACTGACTGATTATCACCTCTACCTTGTTCATTAAATACATCTGTTATTTTTTTATCACGGAAAGTAACATTCAGCGATAAATTTAACTCTCTAATTCCACTATACTTAATCAAGAAACTCTGAAGAGTTGAACGAGATTCTTTTTCCATATATCCTTGAACGGGAAAAGATTCATCTCTTAACGAAACTCTTGTATTGAAGTTAAATCCTCTTATGTTCAATAGATTAAGAAATGCTCCTGCTTCAAGAAACTTGTGGCTATCAGACGAAAGCGAATCTGAATTTAATGAGCACTGATTTTTATCATCATATAAAAAGTCTATGCCAGGCTCAAAAACTCCAAATTTGTAAGAACCAAAAGCATTCTGCTTAAACCAAGTACTTTGTGTATTCAAATCAGTTGTACTAACATAATCATAGTTATAGAAAGCATTGTAATTTTGCTGTACTTGAAGTTTTAGATCGCCAAAAAATCGATTTGAATTGAAAACATCTCCTCTCTTAAGATAACCATAATTAAAGTCTCCTTGAAGCTGCTCAATTGGATCTAGTTGTAATTTTGCTTCACGCAGAGTTTCATTCTGAGGCGAAGTATCTGTTATGTTATAGTCCCTATTATATTCTATTGAATTATACCTATCAAGGGTAGTAAATCTATCCTGCACATATCTCTCACGATAGGAGAGTCCTAACTCACCTAGTGAAAATGATCCAAGTTTGAATTTAGACTTTTCAAGAAGTAAGCTAAGGTTATGAGCTCTACCAAAATTATCATCGTCATCAATACTTGAGAATTTGTTTTTATCATAAAAACTGCCGGCAATTTCAAGATTGATTTTTAAATTTTCCCAAGGATTGGCCTCCAGCACAAAATTGCCAAGTTGTTTTTGTTCTGCGAGCGGTATAAATTTTACTGGCAAGTATTCTCCGGAACCAATACCAACAAACTTATAATTACCTACACTAATTCGTTGATAATCCCCAAATCCAAAGCCCACGTAACTATATGAAACATTATAGATAGAACTATCAGAGCCCGGGGCATAATAATAGTAACTGTAATTTTCAGAGTTTATTAGAGTATCAATTCTTGTATATGTCCCGATTCTATTGCCTGCAGAATCCTCTTCAACTAAATTTACTCCCGATTTGACTGCCTTATATCTATCATCACCAGCTTCTTCCAAAATACTTTTATCCTCGTCCGAGAGGGTTAGATCTATCGGATTGTTCTCATCATCTCCTTCGCTAAAATAGTTGAAGTGGAGTTTCAATTTATCATTAAAAAATCTTGAGGTTACATTTCCTCCTATAAGGTTTCTTTCATATTGTCTATCGATATATTCGAAATCTACTGTTACTCGCGACGCAGAAGTTATTAGTTTATTTGTTGTAAATGTAATTTCCGAGAGAGAATAATCGATTATATAATCATTGTTTTCGCCTCTCTTAACTTGCTCTCCATCAATATATACTCTCTCGGTACCAGCAACTACAATAATTGCTTGTTCATTATTTATTCCAGCAAGTCGATATGGTCCTTGATTTCCATCAGAACCTAAAAACTGATTTGTATTGAATTTTCCTCTACTTCCTGCCAGAATTCCTTTCCCTGTAACATTGCCTAAAAACAGTTCTCCTTCAAGGCCTTGCATTTTTCGGCTTATCTTTCCAAATTCACCTACACTGCTTTTCATTTCAAAATCGCCGAAAGTGGCTGAAGCATTGGGATGCTTTACCTTAATAAATACTTGGTCTAATTCTTCAAGTCTTTCAGTAGTTCCCTCGGGTTGAATAGGTGTATTTTGATCAGTCAATGCTGCAACCACTTCTAATTCATCACTCAATTTCCCGGAGAACTGCAAACGCATACCACTATTAACTTTAAGATCTTGATTGCTACCAACTGTAAATCCACGACTGATAGAACCGCTTCTGTTGATTCCTTCACCAAAAATTGATTCAGAACTTAATGGTGCGAGATCACTTTTAATTACTCTGATACTATCGCTCATGTTCTCTTCATATTTTACTACAAGACTTCTTCTGCTATATTTTTTCTGAAGTGGAATATCAATAGTTTTGTAAGTGATGAAGAGAGTATCAAAAATCGAGTATTGTAAACTGTCTGATAATCGAAATGAAACCGTTCTATAATCAATTCTGTAGTTTGACGAACCAAGCGGAAAATTTTTAAGAATTATACTTTCACTTCCTTCAGCAATATTGGTTTGACTCAATCTGTAGGAATTATCCAAATTGATAGGGATTGTATCTTTTACAGATATAAGTGTGTAGCCATCCTGGGCAAATGTGGGGGAAACAAATGGTAAAAAGAATAATATGAATAATATTAGCTTTTTTCGCAATAATAATTCTCTGTTTTGTTTGGATTAAAACAGAATGCTTCAATTAGAATTATAAAAAATAAGATAAATCGAAGTTAAATAAAATGGTTAAAGCTAATACCTATATATACTCCTTTTATTGAGATAAGTTCTATTCGTATCTTAAAGCCTCTATTGGATCTAAATTGGCAGCTTTATAAGCAGGATATGTACCAAATCCTACTCCAATAAAAACACAGAGCATCACACCAGTTGCAACCCAATCAAAAGGAATTGTGGCAACAGCATTAAGAAAAGAGCCCACGTAATTTCCAACTAGGACACCTAAAAAGATACCAACAAATCCGCCTAAAAGGCAAAGCGCTACTGCTTCTGTAAGGAATTGGAAAAGTACATTCTTCTTTTTTGCTCCTACAGCTTTTCTTAGTCCAATTTCTTTGGTTCTTTCGGTAACAGATACTAACATGATATTCATGATACCTACACCTGCTGCTAAAAGAGCTATTCCAGCAATAACAAATGCACCTATCCTAAACCCAGAAGTGATATCATTTATTTGTTTTAAAACAGATTCGTTTGATACCATTTCAAAATCATTCTCATCTCCTGGAGGAACTTTTCTTATTGTTCTCAAATATCCTTCAGTAATTTCCATAACTTCATTATAATCTTCTTTGGATTCAGCCATGACAGAAATAGACAAACTTCTCCTCCTTTCACCATAAAATCCTGTAAAAGTAGGGAGAGGAATTATTGCAAAATTCTCCTGACTTTGGCCAAAAATTGCTCCCTTTTTCTCAAGTACTCCAATTACCCGCAAACGGTAGCCACTCATATTTATCTCTTTCCCAATTGGGTCCACACCTTTAAATAATTTTTGTGGTAAATCCGCTCCCAGAACGACAACTTTTTTTGCACTATTATAATCCTGATAATTAATTGCACGTCCACTAGAGATGTTCCATTCCCTAGTTATAAATGCACTTGGTGTTATACCATAAAGCTGTACATTTGGATTGGTTTTTTCGTTTTCATACTTAACAACTCTTCCACCTCTTGATGCCGTTGCTGCAACAGCTTTTGCTCGAACTAATTTGTCATTTAGCGCTTCGTAATCAGCTATTGTTAAGTTTTTTCTATTTCGGTACTTGCGCCATTCATTATGATCACCAACTCGAACTGCAGGCCATTTTTGTATTTGAAAGGTATTTGAACCAAGATATGATACACCCTCCTCGATACTTTTCTGTAACATTGAAATGACAGTACTAATTGTAATAATAGAAAAAATGCCTACAATGATACCTAGGATGGTAAGGGAAGATCTAAGTTTATTGGCTCTGAGGGAACTAAATGCAACTTTAAAAGTTTCTATAAATCTCATTCTGATCTACTATTAAATATGATGTATAATGTTGGAGATTAAAATAACACTTTTTGATCTTAAATGAAATGGATAAAGAGAAGAAGACAATACCCTTCGTTACTTACTCATATCTAAGTGATTCAATCGGATCTAAATTTGCAGCCTTATAAGCTGGATAAGTACCAAATACAACTCCGATCATTACACAAAGTGTTACACCGATTAGAATCCAATCAATTGGAAGAACAGCATTTGCGTTTAAGAAAGATCCAGCAATATTACCTACTCCAACCCCTAAAACAATACCAACAATACCTCCCAAAAGACAGAGAGTAATCGCTTCAGTTAGAAATTGAGTAAGTACGTTAATCCTTTTAGCTCCAATTGCTTTGCGAATACCAATTTCTCTTGTACGCTCAGTAACTGAAACTAGCATTATGTTCATAATTCCCACTCCCGCAGCAAGCAATGCTATTCCTGCAATGACAAATGCACCTATTCTGACACCTGCTGTCATGTCATTGATTATACTGAGAGTATTTTCATTGGAACGAACCTCAAAATCATTAGGTTCTCCGGGAGCGACTTTTCTAATTGTGCGGAAATAACCTTCTGTAACTTCAATTAAATCTTGATATGAATCTCTTTCAAAAGCTTGGATCATAATGTTGATACTTCTACGTCTATCACCGTAAAAAGATTGGAATGTTTTTATAGGAATAACAGCAAAGTTATTTTGACTCTGTCCAAAAAAATCACCTTGATTTTCTAATAGACCGATGACGGTATACTTTCTACCGTCGATCTTTACTTCCTGACCAATTGGATCAATATTAACAAATAGCACTTTTGATATATCTCTTCCTAAAATTATGTATCTCGCACCACTTTTTGATTCTCTTTCATTAAACTCTCTTCCCTCATCAACTGTCCAATTATTTGGTTCAAATGCATCTGGTGTACAACCGCAAAGCCCAATATTTGGATTGGTTTCTTTATTGCCAAAAGTTATTCTTCTTCCAAATTGCCAAAATTCCCCACCGACATTTTTTGCTTCACCTTCTAGTTTTTCCCGAAGCTTGTAAAATTCTTCAATTGTCATATCCCGACGATTTCGAATTAGTGCACGTTCTTCAGCAGTTCCGGTTCTAACTTGAGGCCACTTTTGCAATTGGAAAGTATTCTTTCCAAGTGCTGATACCCCCTCTTCAATACTTGTTTGAAGCATTGTAATAATAGTACTAATTGAAATGATTGAAAAAATTCCAACTATGATTCCAAGAATAGTAAGGGAAGATCTTAGTTTATTCACCCTCAACGAATTCATCGCTATTTTAATAACTTCAATAAACTGCATTATTCATACCTAAGTGCATCAACTGGATCCAATTTAGAAGCTGTATATGCTGGAGCAAATCCTGAAAGCACTCCAGTAATGAGTGAGATTACAACTGCAAGTATTACTGCTTCCTCATCAATTGTGACTGGAAAATCAAATTGTGCTACAATCATACTACCAACGATGGCAAAACCCAAACCAATTAGACCACCCATAAGACAGATAATTGCTGACTCAGAAATAAACTGTCCAAGAATCGTCCTTTTCTTTGCACCAATAGCTTTTCTAATTCCAATCTCTTTTGTTCTCTCCTTTACTGAGACGAACATAATGTTCATGATTCCAATAGCCCCGACAAATAAAGCCAAGCCAGTAATTAATAATCCAGCTATTTGTATAACTCCAACTGTACTATTGATCTCTGTAAGCAAACCCTCTTGTTGATTTATTGAGAAATCATTTTTCTCATCGTATTTAAGTCCCCGCACCCTTCGCATAATTCCAATAGCCTCTTCCTTTACACTCTCTACCATCTGACTGTTAGGAGCTCTAACATTAATTGTAACTCTACCCCGATGACGACTCTGGAAATACTTAAAAATGTTTTGAATTGGTATGTAAGCTTGATTATCCGGATTCCACGACCCCATTACCCAACTTCCTTGTTCTTCTAAGACGCCTACAACTTTGAATTTGGTACTTCCGACTTTAACGTATTCTCCAAGAGCCCCACCAAAAGGGAAAAGCTTTTTGGCAATTTCACTTCCAAGAACTACAACACTGTGACCTCCAGTACTTTCAAACTCAGAAAAAAATCTTCCTTCATCAAAAGTTAAGTTCGTTGTATTGATATAATTATGATCTGTTCCAGTAATGGCAATGGATTGTACTGATCTCTCTTCATATTTTATCGTCCGCATTGTACTTGAACTTGGCGCTACTGCGAGAGGCAATTTTGCTACTTGTTTATATTTTTCAAAATGCTCCATCTTAAGATCTTTTCTATTTCTAAGTTCCCACCAAGGAATATCACTATTAAACCAAGCCCATTTATCAATGTAGAGATTGTCACTACCCAATGAAGCTACTCCATCTTGAAATGATTGGTCTATTCCTTTTATTGCCGTTGACATAAGAACAACAGATGCAACACCGATTATAATACCCAGTGTTGTGAGTACTGATCTCACTTTATTCGCTCTAATCGCTTTCAGCGAAATCAATAATCCTTCCTTAATTTCAAACAAAAAATTCATAACTGACCTCCCCTATTAATTTGGGTCCTTTACTATTTTGGTACGAGTCTTTCTTTTACGTATTCATCTTTTTCAACTAATCCATCACGTAATCGGATTATTCTGTTAGCATGTTCAGCTATATATTCTTCATGAGTAACCAGAATTATAGTATTGCCAGCTTCATTGATTTCATGAAAAAGAGCCATGATATCTTCACCCGTTTTCGTATCCAGGTTACCAGTTGGCTCGTCGGCTAAAATTATAGCAGGATCAGTAACAAGTGCTCTAGCCACAGCGACTCTTTGTCTTTGACCACCAGATAGTTCATTGGGTTTGTGTCGCATTCTATCACCGAGCCCGACATTTTCCAAAGCTGCTTCAGCTCTTTCTCGCCTATCAGCACCAGATACACCAGCATATATAAGAGGAAGTTCAACATTATGAAGAGCATCAGATCTTGGTAAGAGATTGAAAGTCTGAAAGACGAAACCAATTTCCCTGTTTCTAATCGAAGCAAGCTCATTGTCATTCATTTGACTAACATTTTCTCCTTTAAAGTCGTAAAGACCTTTTGTTGGTGTATCTAAACAACCGAGTATATTCATAAGAGTAGACTTTCCAGATCCAGAAGGGCCCATAATCGCCACATATTCGTTCTTATTTATCTTCAGAGAAACATCAGCCAGAGCATGAACTTCTTCGGTTCCTACTTGATATATCTTTGCAATATGTTCAATATTTATTATGTTCATTTTAACTAATACCTAAAGTTAACTTAATAAATTAGTTTCCTTTTGATGTATCTACTTCTGCCTCAGTCTGCTTAGTTGAATCTACCCCATCGCTGTCTTCTTTATCACCTTCTTTTTTCTTTCTATCCTTTGGTAACATAACTTTTTTACCATCTTCAAGTTCCTTTGAAATAGCACGGTATGGTCCAGTTACAACAGTTTCTCCACCTTCTAAGCCTTCTGAAACTTCAATATATGTATCATCACTTATTCCAGTCTTGATTTTTGTCTGTGTAACTTGATTGCCATCAACAAGAAATACAACTTCTTGAGGTTTTTTTCTTTTCTTTGGTTTAGCGCCCTTATTCTCTTCATCTTCCTTTGGTTTTTCCATTCGAGCAGTAACACTTTGGATGGGGACAGTCACAACATCATACTTAGTTTCTGTAGCAATATCCGCATCGCATGACATTCCTGGTCTTATTTGAGGATCCGGATTAACAAGTTTAATTCTAACCTCAAAATTTACTACCTCATCTTGGGAGCCCAAACCAGTTGTCTGAGCGCTGTTTCCGATCTGTGAGACTAATGCAGTAAATTTTCTATCCCCAAATGCATCTATCTCTACATTGGTTGTATCGCCAACTGAGATTAAAACAACATCATTCTCATCAACTTCAACCCTAGCTTCGATTTTTGAAAGATCGGCAACTGTCATTAGATGCGTACCTTGACTGAAAGAACTTCCCAATACACGTTCGCTAAGCTCTACCGGTAAAGCAGTAATTCGTCCGTCTATTGGTGAATAAATAACTGTTTTATCTAGTTGTTCTTGTGCATCAGCAAGGTTTGCCTCAGCTTGTTTTACAGATGCTTTCTGAGATTGGTAACCTCCCACACTCATCAAATAATTAGCCTTTGCTGTTTCCAATTCCTGCTCACTTGCTAATTCTTTGTCAAATAAACCTTGAACTCGCTTATAGTCTGCTTCTACTTTCACCATATCAGCTTCACGGACAGTTAGCATAGCTTTTGAAGATTCTAGACTAGCAGCAGCTCTATTTCGTTGTGCGGTGTACTGTTCTGGTTTAATTCTGATAAGCAATTGTCCTTTTTTAACAATTTCTCCTTCAACAACAGGCAATTCAACTATTTCGCCAGTTACTTCGGGTCTTAACATAACTTGATATTCTGGATAAATTTTTCCAGTTGCCGCTACAACCTGAGTAATTGTTCTTTTTTCAGCTTTTTCAGTTTGTACCGTAATTATTTCTTCTTTATCACCACTCGTTACAACAAGAACGACGATAATTATAAGCATCAATCCTAAGGCACCAAAAATGAAAAGTTTCTTTTTTGACTTTTTACCTTTCCCTTTCGCCATTATTTATTCTCCTTCATCACTGTTAGTTTCATATTGTTTGTATTCTAACTTTCCTAGGCTGTTAAGTAAGGCTTCTTTAGCACTGTGGAAATTAAATTCTGCATCAATTCGTAAGCTCAAAGCATTTTGATAATCTCTGTCGGATTGAAGCACTTCCAAGAATGTTCCTGAACCAAGACTGTATCTCTCATACTGAACTCTTCTATTCTCCGATGCTGACTGAACAGTTTTAATAGCAACATCTAGCGCTTTTTTTACAGCTTCAAAATCCAAATATCCCTGCTTAATTTCAATTTTTATTTGTCTCTGAAGAGCTCTAAGATCTTCTTCTGCATTAAGATGTCTAATCTTTGCAAACTGAACATTGGTTTGTGTATTAAAGTTTGAAAAAATAGGAAAATTCAATCCGAGTCCGACTCCCCAATTTGCAAAATCCCAATCGATAACACCATCTATTTGATCATCTCTTTTTGAAATACCATAATTCCCAGTTATGGAAGGCCAAAATCCACCTTGAGCTACTGTTATGTCTTTATCCGCACTCTCAACTATTTTTTGTTGAGCCATAAAATCAGTTCTATTCACAAAAGCTACATCAACCATTGATTTTACGTTATTAAAATCTTTACTGTATTTCTCAACGTTTGATGCATCCATTGTATCAATTCTACTAACAAAATTGTAATCTTCAAGAACATCGAGTGATAGGTAATCAATTAAAGTATTTTGAGCAACATCAACTTGATTTTGTGCTCTTATCACCTCCACTTCAGCTCCACCGGTCTGCACTTCTTGCGCGTAAAGATCCGCAACTGGTGCTGATCCAAGTCTGTTTCGTTCAGCAATCGTCTCAAGTAATTTTGTATTGTAAGCAAAGTTTTCTTCCCTAACTTTTAGCAAAGCTTTGTTTTTGAGAATTGTATAATAAAGTATTGTAGTGGTTTGAACAATATCTCTTTTCTGCTTATCGAGACTAAATTCAGCTGCTTCCTCCCCTCTTTTTGCTGAAGAGATATTTGCATAATTTGCCAATCCATTAAAAAGAACTACTGAACCACCGGCGTTTAAGTTATACAATCTTGAATCAGTGGCACCATTTGGATTTTGCAATCTATCCCAGCTCCAACTTCCATTAATTCCTAAGGTAGGAATTAAATCTCCGTATGCTGATTTTACCTCCGCAGCATTACCTTCTAAATTATTTTTAGATTTTACTAAAGCACTGTTTCTTTGAAGTGCAATCTGAATTGATTCTTCTAATGAAAGGTCTTTTTGTGCTAACAGGTTTGTTGTGATTAATAGAAAACTAAGCGCGAGAACCACAATTCTTTTCATAATTTCTCCATAATTAAATCATCAAAATATTTCAAAATATTTTTCATACCATTTTGGACGGTTGATATGGGTTAAAAGTTACATTAAAAACTAAATTTTAATAAAAATGAGGATATTTATTTTTAATGTAAAACTTAATATACAAAATTCGAAGTATTTTGGAGTCGTTATCCAAAAGATTCAAAGGGAATACTATGATCGAGATATTCAATTACTAAAAATAATTTAAAATATACTTTAACCGGATAATTTCGTAATATTATTTATGCAAGTATAGTTTATAGAATTTCTTCTGGTTTACTAACAATGTAATTGGGGAGGTTAAAATGAAACATTTGCAAAATAAAACGCAATTTTATAAAACTTTGTTCTTAAGTATTTCACTCCCGCTGCTCCTCTTCTTCATCAGCAGTTGTTCATCATCTGAACCAAATTTAAAAGTTGCTGGATTTAAGTTCAACTATGAAGGGAATGACTATTTTATTAGGTCAATTTATTGTGAAGATAATATACAGTCATGTAATCATCTTATTGGTCACGATTTTCAAGCTCTCGATTCAAATCAAGATCGTATAATTGATGAAATTACTAGAGGCGACATTGATAAAGCTGAAGCTCAGAAAATATACGATTACTCTTTAAAGCTGCTTGCTAGTGAGAACAAACTAAATGAAGTGCAAGATCCAAATGAAGAGCCAAAGTTCACTATTGAAAATCCTAATATAATTTTTGAGATCACAAGTTTTCACAAGGAAGGAAAAGAACCATATAATCAATTTAAAATCATCGAGAATAGAATTAGTGTAAATGACGAAATTTCTGTGTTTGGTGATCAGTTGGCCAATGGAAGTCTTGATGAAAAACTTCAAGGTGATTATATGATTCCTCAAGCTCAAAAACTATATGAAGATATAATTCAGGAAGGATTAAACGCTAAAAAGATTTCAAAAATTAATGATGTTATAAAGGTTCTGCAGTAATCTTAATTTTTTGATATTAAAAAAATTAGTCTTTTAGGTATTGATCTTTTATCTCTATTAAATAAGAATATGCGGCATCGTAACTGTTCTCAATTTTACCATCAAGTATTGCATCTTCAATGGCAGATTTGATCTCTCCAACTTTCTTTGATGGGAATAAGTTGCAAATCTGCATTATCTCTTCACCACGCACTGGTGACTGGAAGGCTCGTAACTTATCTTTCTCTTTTACTTCCCTCACTTTCTTCATTACTTTATCGTAATTATTGAGATATTTGCTAACCTTTTCTGGGTTTTTACTAGTAATATCTGCACGGCAAAGCACGATCATATCCTCTAAGTCTTCACCAATAGAAACAATGAATCTTCTTATCGCGGAATCCGTAACCTGGTCGGAGACAAGTGCTATCGGTCTTAGGTGTAGTCTAACCAGATTTCTTACATAGTCAAGCTTTGAAAAAGGGAGCTTCATTCTTCTAAAAATATTTTTCATCATTCTGGCACCAATTTCTTCATGCCCATGGAAGGTCCAACCTATGTTTTCATCAAACCGCTTTGTTTGAGGTTTAGCTATATCATGAACAAGACCGGCAAATCTTAACCAGACATTATCTGAAACAGCCGCAATATTATCAACGACTTTACAAGTATGTAGAAATACATCCTTGTGGTGAAAATCTTTTCTCTGATCAACTCCGCCAAGATTTGTAACTTCTGGGAAGGCATATTTCATCGCACCAGAATCATTTAACAATTTCAATCCAATAGATGGCTTTGGAGACGCTAGGATCTTCATGAATTCATCAGTGATTCTTTCCCTTGATATGATTTCAAGCCGCTCAGCCATAGCCCTTGCTGCTTCAAAGAGCTTTTCATCAAGCTTAAATCCAAGTTGTGTAGCAAATCTAAATGCACGCATAATCCTAAGTGGATCATCATTAAATGTTTCTAATGCATTTAATGGAGTTTTAATTAACCGTTTTTTAATATCACTGATTCCATTGTACTTATCTATAATCTCGCCTAAGTTTGATTTATTCAAAGATAAGGCAATTGAGTTAATTGTAAAATCACGTCTGTCAATATCATCATCAAATGTCCCTGCTTCGACTTCAGGATTGCGACTATCTTTTGAATAAGATTCTTTTCTTGCTCCAACAAACTCAAATTCAATCCCTTGATATTTGAAGTGTGCTGTTCTAAAGTTCTTAAACAATGAAATATTCTTAACACTAAATTTTTCACCAAGCTTTTCGGCAAATTGCAGACCATCACCGATTACGAGAATATCTACATCATCAAGAGTCCGATGTAAAATTAAATCTCGTATATATCCACCGACAATATATGCATCTACTCCCATTTCATTTGCAATCTCAGAAATAACACTGAAGTAGGATTTTGATTTGATATATTTCTTTATGTCAATCAATATATAATTTCAAATTTTGTGTTGGATAAAATATGAATTTGATTTTCTGCTATCCACTGAATTCTAACTTTAAATCTTTCTAAAACACCAATTCTATAACTCTCATTGCATTTAGATATACTGAGATCTGCATAATGGAGAGCTTCTTCAAACATCAATTTTGAATAGTAATATTCTGATAGAACATAAGCAGTATTGCTAGTTATTCTTTCATCAAGATTCTTTAGTTCGCTAAGATATGAGCTAAGAAACTCAACACCCTCATCTAATCGTTTAGAAAGCTCAATAATAATAGGAACTGATGGTTCAAAGAGTGAGTCAACATTAACTAATTTAAGAATCTCATATTTATCTAAATCACTTCCTTTAAGATATTTCTTTATCAAGTTTTTTTCGCTTCTTATAATTTTTGTTCTTACTTGCGCTAGATTTTTGTAACGAGGTGTTGTGCTCATTTCAGATATCATTGAGTAAATTGAGTCTGCTTTATTCAGCCTATCTGTAAGCGCTAGTTGGTTCGCATAATTTAAAAGCGCACTGGGATAAGATGATGTTCCTTCATATTCGCTCATTTTTTCTTCTAATAAATTAAGCGATTCCTCTTCTTTGTTCAATTTAACATTTGTATTTACGATACCAAAAAATGAGGAATAAGAATTAGAATAATTATACACCTCAATAAACTTTTCTTTTGCAAGGTAATATTTTTCTTGTGAAAATAAAGCCCAAGCTTCATTTAGATCATTGGCTACTTTTCTCGCACAAGTTTTTCTAATCAAAGGTCGGCGACCAAAATAAAGATCAGCTAATGATTTATTAACAGGATAATCGAGTGAATTAATATAAGAGTAATAGTTCTGAGCAAGACTATCGATCTCTATTCCCGTATGATTTTTAAAATCCAAATCTTGATAGATCTTATTAACAATATCAATACCATATTCATGGATTAAAAATTTAAGAAAAGAACCCGCATAGATATAAGACAAAGTGGGTGCATTGGAAAAGAAGTTAAGTTTCGAAAACAAATTTGGAATATCTACTTTATAATCATTCTTAACACCAATATAAGCCAAGTAGTCAATATCGTTACCACTGGCGTCGTTTTCGATAGCAGTAGCATATCCTTCAAGAAGGGCAAAATTGAAACTCGAGGCTATCTTTAAAGTTGTACTCCCAATTTCGGAAGCAAAGATATGTACTAATTCATGTTTAATTGTTGAAGGATCAGTATACTGATCCAAGAAAATCTGATATGACCATGGTTTAGCTACATTTGCTGACTTTGTCCCAAATAATTTTCTTTTTTGATTTCCATCTTTGAATATAAAAGTATTAATTTTTTTATTTGGTTCAAGTTGTATCTCTTTTTTTAAAAAATGGAAAAAGTATTCATGCTCGAGTAAAATTAACTGCTTTTTATGATTTTTAATTGTAGCATCATAAGACATTATATAATTGGGGCTTATAGCCTTTCCCTGTAACTTATTTTGAATACTTTCTGTTGTTGAAGCGAAACTAAGATAGGGTTTTAATGAAACAAGAATTATTATTAAAACGATAGTTGTAATATTAAAAAGAATCCTAGTTTTCTTCTTTCTATTACTCAATTTGATAATCAGTATAAGTAATGATGAAATGAAAAAAATGTTTATAAATCTGTAAAGAAGCAATTTACCATCAAGAGCAATATCTTCATCATATATTGTTCCGGGATAAAATCCAATGACAATGTTATAAAAATAGATTTGTGGATTAAAATAGAATTCAAATATTGGTATTAAAATCCATAATGAAAATGATCCAAGAAAAATCCAGTAAGAATATTTCTTATTAATTGAATATGAGAATAATCCAAATACTATTCCTATAAATCCAGCTGGAATTGAAATAACTAAGTAAAAGAGAATTCCCTCTCCGAAAGGGCAAATTTGAAATACAATGTTTGAAGTTACTGCCACAATCAAAGGAATTAGAAGAATAGAAATGAAGTACCATTTTTGTGTAAAAAGCAAATGAAGGAAAACTCCAATTGTCTTAAATTTCCGTAAATAGTATACTGTCAATGATCCTAGAAAAATATAAACTACAATAGCGGAGAATGCTGAATACTCATAGTGTAATATATTCAGAAGTGGAATATTCTGGGAATAAATCGATAGAAAAGTAACAATAATTACAGAGATTACGGGAAATGTTTTAAGTTTATTGGTCATTAAAATTCCGAAGTTTTTACTCTTTCGATCTTTGCACCTAAAGAACTGAGTTTTTCTTCAATTTTTTGATATCCTCTATCAAGATGATATATTCTTAGAACTTCTGTTTTACCCTCAGCAGCTAGGCCTGCAAGAACTAATGAAGCACTTGCTCGAAGATCTGTTGACATTACCTTTGCTCCCCTTAATTTCGAAACACCTTTTACAATAGCACTATTGTTCTTAATTCTTATGGATGCTCCCAATCGATTTAGTTCAGGGACGTGATTAAACCTGTCTGAGTAAATAGTGTCAGTTACCGTTGATGTACCATCTGCTAAAGTCATATAAGCCATCCATTGTGCCTGCATGTCAGTTGGAAAACCTGGATAAATTGCTGTCACTATATCAACAGATTGAATATCAATATTTTTTGAATTAACCTCAATTATATTATTGTTAATACATATCTTAGCCCCACTATCTTTAAGTTTAGAAATAACTGAACTTATATGTGAAATATTATTCATTTCAATTTCTATTTGACTATTTGTAATTGCTCCAGCAATCAATAGGGTTCCAGCTTCAATTCTATCTCCAATAATTTCCGAATCAGTATTTTTAAGTTCATCAACTCCTTGAATTTCTAATCTATTTGTACCTATACCATCAATTTGTGCTCCCATTTTAATGAGAAAATGACATAAATTCGTTATTTCTGGTTCGATCGCCGCATTTTGGAGCATAGTTGTGCCATGAGCAAGTACAGCAGCCATCAGTGCGTTACCCGTTGCACCAACAGAAGAAATATCAAAATTTATTTGTGCTCCTTTTAATCTGTTCGCTTTGGCAATGATATCTCCACCCTCTAACTCGATTTGTGCTCCCATTTTCTTAAATGCCTCTAGATGAAGATTAATGGGACGCGGACCCCATGCACAACCACCCGGCATTGAAACTTTTGCCTTACCATATCTAGAAAGAAGTGGTCCCAAAACATAAACTGAGGCTCTCATTTTTTTTACGTGCTCATACGGAGCATGGAAGTTAGTTAAACTAGTTGTATCTAATACTAATTCATGTTTATTAAATTCAGAATCTACTCCAAGGTGTTTAAGCAATTTTGTCATGGTAAATATATCATTTACTTCTGGGACGTTAGTGATTATATTTTTTCCATTGTTCAGCAGAGTGGCAGGCATAATTGCAAGCGCGGCATTTTTAGCGCCGCTTATCTTAACTCTACCGTTTAACTCATGCCCTCCTTCAATTACAAACTTGTCCAATTAATTCTCTCCTTTTACTATTTCTGCTAGTTTTCCGTTCGATCCAACTATTAGTAATTTGTTATTTTTTTTTTCAACTATTATATCGTTCCAATTATTATATTGATTTGTCTCAATTACATTCCAACTAGTTCCCATATCTCCAGAAATTATAACTGTTCCCAGATTACCAACAGCTATTACAAAATTATGATCTAGATATTCTACTTTGTTTAAACCATTTGTTGTCACACTATTGATTATTTCCCAACTTTCCCCATTGTCATGAGAGTTTAGTATTGTCCCACTTCCTCCAACAACTATTCCATACTTATCATTCTTGAAATCTATCGACTTTAAGTACTTTTCGGTCGGACAATCTACTCTTTCCCATTTAATACCCGAATTGTTTGAACCTAGAATAATCCCTTTCATACCCACACATAGAATCCTTTGGTCATTAAGAAATTTAACATCAAATAAATCATCATTAGAACCACTGTTAGCTCTCGTCCAGCTAATTCCACTATCATTGGTTCTTAAAATTAGACCATCAGCACCTACAATGATACCAACTTCATCATTCCAAAAATCAATTCCAAAGAAAGAATTATCATCCTGCAAAATTCTGTTTTCAATACTTGACTTACCCATCTCATACTTCAGCAATATTGATTTCTCTCCAATAATATATACTCGACCACTTGATTGCTTATAGACTTTATTTAAGTTTAATTCAGTGTTTTTATTTAGAAATTCCAAGTTACTTACGCTTCCAGTAAAATTTATTATAATTCCGGAATCGCCAACTACAAATCCACCAAAATTTTCATCAATGAAGCCTGAGTTTAGCGAAATATTTGGCCCTATATCTACTCTTGTAATAACTGAATAACTCGAATCGATTAAACTTGTATTATCTTTTCCATCTTCAAAAAGGTTATATCCTCTGTACTCCATAAAATCTTTCACTTGATAGAATACAAAAACTGTGAGCGCAATTGCTGTCACTATGAGAAGTGAAAAACCTAGAACTGATTTTTTTTTAGATAATACTTTCTTTTTCCCTTTGCTAACAAAATAATCATTTTCAGATTTTTTTATAAATTGATCTAATTTATGAATATCAAGAGAAAGATCTGAACATGTTTGATACCTTTCATCTGGATTCTTTTGCATTAAATTTTTTTAGAATTCTGTTCAATTCTGCTGACAGTTCTGGAGATAAATTATCAATAGTTTTGAATTGCTTATGAAGATGACCATCCATTACATCAAACTCATTCTGACTGAAGTATGGTGGAAGCCCGGTAATCATTTCATAGATAGTACAACCGATGGCGTATATGTCACTTCTTGGAGTAACTTCTTTCCCTTTAATCTGTTCTGGACTCATATAGTAAATTGTACCAACTCGATTACCAGTTTTAGTTTTAGGAAATTCTTCTTCGATGGATTTCGATATTCCGAAGTCCATTAGCTTTACAATTCCATCGCTATTTACTATTATATTGGAAGGTTTAATATCTCTATGGATGTATCCCTTTTTATGTGCATAATCAATTCCATCAAGTAGTTGATTAATGATATAGACGACATCAAAAAGATGAATCTTTTTATTTCTCTCCATAACCTTGTCTAAGCTTTCACCTTCGACATATTCCATTACAATAGCAAACTGATTGTTGAATTCTAAAAATCCATAAACAGTAACTATGTTTTGATGGAGCAGCTGGGCATGATTTTGTGCTTCACTTTTAAACCTTTCTATAACGTGCCCTCTGTTTGAAATATGAGAGGAATTTAAAACCTTGATTGCAACCTTTCTCTGCAGTTTTTCATCCAGTGCTAAATAGACTATCCCCATCCCTCCTCTGCCAATTATGGAAAGAAATCTGTAATTCTCTATTTTTTGGCCGATTTGGTTGTCCATTTAGCAAATATTGATTAAAGAAATAAATATAGCAAAAATTTATTTGACTCTAATCGACCTAAATTCCGAAAATATTTGTGGTTGGAGAATTCATATTGATCAAATTTGACTTTGCTAATAAATTCTATACTCACTATATTTTAAGTTCTATTTTTAAAAATTAATGCGAGAGTGGCGGAATTGGTAGACGCGCTAGATTTAGGATCTAGTATCTGTAAGGGTGTGGGGGTTCGAGTCCCCCCTTTCGCACCATTCTTAAGTAATAAACCCAATAATTAAACCAGGAAAAGTGAGGATACTATTTTGGATGTAAAGGTAAATGATATTACTCAGATTGAGCAAGAGATCGAGGTAACTTTAACTTATGATGAGATAAAACCTGAGATTGAAGATGCATATAAAAAAGAAAGACAATCAATCACGATTGATGGTTTTAGAAAAGGGAAAGCTCCACTCTCAATAATCAAAAAACTATACGGTGAATCAATTGAGTATAAGGCAGCGGAGTCGATTTCAAATAAAAAGTTTTGGGATGTTGTCGATTCTGAAGGACTCAAACCTATTTCAACTCCACAACTTATGGATATTGATTTTGTTAAGGACGAAAAACTATTTTTCAAAGTTAAGTATGAAATTAAACCAGATTTAGAAGTAAAAGATTATAAGAATTTGGAAATCGAGAAGCCTATCTTCAAGGTTAAAGATGAAGATATTGATAACGAAGTAACTAAAATTCTAAAAGCACAAGCAACATTTGAAGAGACCGAAAAAGTTGAAGACACAAATTCAAGAATCACTGCTAATCTTCAAAGAATGAAAGAGGACGGAACTGAGTTTGAAGGAAGTAGAAGTGAAGGTATTGTAATTGATCTGACTGAGCCTGCAGTTAATGAAGAGATCAAAAAGAACTCGATTGGAAAAAGTGTTGGTGAAAATTTTGGATTTACTTTTATTGATGAACACATGCACGGTGATGAACCTCATCGCGAAGAATATATTTATAATGCTGAAATATTAAAGATTGAAAAAATTATTCTTCCAGAAATTGATGAAGAATTAGTAAAGAAGATTTCAAATGACAAGGCTAAAGATCTTGAAGAGTTCAAAGAACAGATTCGTGAAAATTATGATAAATACTATGAATCACAATCTGAACAAATGTTTCAAAGTTCATTATTAAATGAAGTTGTGAAGAATAATGAATTTGAAGCACCAAAAGGATATATTGAATTTATCCTCAATAGGCTTATGGCTTCAGAAAAAGAAAATGCAAAACAATACAACAAACCGGTGCCAGATGATGAAGTATTGAAAAAAGAGCTTGCAACCAGAGCTGAATGGAATGCAAAATGGCTGATAGTTATGGAAAACATTGCAAAAGCTGAGAATCTTGAAGTTGAAGATTCTGAATTAGAAAAACTAGCAGAAGAGGAAGCAGAGAAAACTGGAATTTCTGTAAAAAAATTGATGAAGTATTATGAGGATACAAACAGAAAAGAAGCACTTCTAGAGGATAAGATCATCAAGTTCTTAACTGATAATACAAAGATTAAAGAAGTTGATCCCGAAAAGGAAGTAAAAAAAGAAAAAGCTAAGAGCACAAAAAAGACTCCAAAGAAATCAACGAAAAAGAGTACTCCTAAAAAGAAAGAGGAGAAATAAAAATGAACCCAGAAATATATAATCAATTAGTACCATATGTTATTGAGCAAACAGGCAGAGGCGAACGTGGGATGGATATCTATTCACGATTACTTCGTGAAAGAATTATTTTTCTCGGATCTGGAGTTGATGATCATGTTTCAAGTCTTATAATTGCTCAACTATTATTTTTAGAAGCTGAAGATTCAGAGAAAGATATAAATCTATATATCAACTCACCAGGTGGTAGTGTTTCAGCAGGATTGGCAATCTATGATACTATGCAATACATCAAGGCTGATGTTTCAACGATTTGTGTTGGATTAGCGGCAAGTATGGGCGCAGTGTTGCTTGCTGGTGGTGCAGATGGTAAAAGATCTGCTCTTCCGCACTCTAAAATTATGATTCACCAACCATGGATTGGTGGACTGCAGGGTCAAACATCGGATATAGAAATACATGCAAAAGAAATGGTTAAAACACGTGACACTCTTTATAATATTCTTTCAAAACATACTGGGCAAGATCTTAAAACAATTCATGCAGATTGTGACAGAGATAAATATATGACTTCAGAAGAAGCTAAAGATTACAAATTAATTGATAATCTGTTAGACAAAAGGAAAGTAAATCTTTCCGATAAAGAAAAGAAATAATATTCTTCTATCTTAAAATTGTTGAAATGCCGGATTTTATCCGGCATTTTTTTTGCACGTACTCATTATTCATGAAAAAATGGACTTACAATTTAATGTCACTAGTTATATATTTGAATATCCCATAATAAGAGGTAATGATGAGGTTATCTGTTAAAATAATCGTTCTACTGTTAATATTTTCAACAACCTATTGGACTCAAGCGAAAAAATTTACAATTGAGGATGTTGTAATTAATTCAAAAACAACTCTTACCCCAACCACACTTAAAAACCTACAGTGGATTCCAAACGAGTATGCCTATAGTTATCTCACAAATATTGAAAAAGATGATGTTTTAGTAAAAGGGATGGCAACCTCAGGACAAATATCAGTCATTATTTCACTTTCCGAATTGACTAATTTAATAAGTGATTATTCAAATATTACAATTAACGAATTTCCAAAGATTGATTGGTTAGACGAATTTAATTTCCAATTCCATACTTCCGATAAAGTCTTTAATTACAACCTAGAAGATGAAGATCTAAATGTTATTGCTTCCTTACCATCTAAATCTGAAAATGTTTATGCATCTCCTAACGGAAAGGTCGTCGCATTTACTAGAAATAATAATATATATATATCAAAAGATGATGATGAAAATATTCAAGTTACAAATGATGATGGGTACAATATTACTAACGGGGTTGTTTGTTCGAGAAAATGCTTTGGAATAGATAAAGGAATTTTTTGGTCTCCAAAGAGCAACTTTGTAGCCTTTTATCGAGAAGATCTTACAAATATTACTGATTATCCGCTTGTTGACATAACAACAACTCCAGCAAGTCTGAAAAACATTAAATATCCTATGGCTGGACAAAATAGTGCAGAAGTAAAACTTGGTGTTTATGATGTTAAAAATAATAAAACAATCTGGATTCAAACTAATGAAGGAAACAATCAATACTTAACAAGCGTTACATGGGATCCAACAGAGAAATACATCTACATAGCTCTACTTAACCGCGATCAAAATCATTTGAGGCTTGCAAAATACGAAGTTCAGAGTGGGGCTTTAGTAAAAGTCTTATTTGAAGAAAAGAGTGAAAAATATGTTGAACCTGAGAATCCTCTGCACTTCCTTCCAGATGATTCAACCAAGTTTATTTGGTTTTCAGAAAGAGATGGATGGAATCACTTATACCTTTACAGCACTGAGGGAGAACTAATCAAGCAGCTAACCTCTGGTAAATGGGTTGTCACGGAGTATTTGGGAGTTGATAGTAAGTACGAAGATGTTTTTATTGTTGGTACCAAAGATAGCCCAATTGAACGGCATTTATATCGGATCAATATTCGAGATAACAGATTCCCTAAAAAATTAACAGCTGACATTGGAATTCACGACATTATGATGCACAATAGCAGAAGATATTATATTGATAAATTTTCAAGTTTAACTTTTCCAAATAAAATTTCAGTATTTACAGATAAAGGAGAAGGAATTGGACTTCTCCACAATGCCGAAAACCCATTACAGGATTATGATATTGGTGATACTGAAATATTTACAATTAAAGCAAGCGACGATTCGACAGAGTTATATTGTAGAATGGTTTACCCTCCAAATTTTGATACTTCAAAGACATATCCAGTTATTGTATATGTTTATGGTGGTCCGCATAGTCAACTAGTTACAAATAAATGGAGTTCGGGAAAATACGCATTCTGGTTCAATTACATGGCTCAGCATGATTATATCATACTAACTGTGGATAACAGAGGTACTAGTAATCGCGGTCTTGAATATGAGCAGGCAACATTTAGAAACCTTGGAACAATTGAAATAGAAGATCAACTTAGAGGAATTGAATACTTAAAAACAAAATCATTTATTGATTTGGATAGAATTGGAGTGTATGGCTGGAGTTACGGAGGATTTATGGCCACATCTCTGATGACCAGAACTGATAACATCTACAAAGTTGGCGTTGCTGGAGGTGCGGTTATTGACTGGGTTTATTATGAAATAATGTATACAGAAAGGTATATGGATACCCCAGAAACAAACTATGAAGGTTATTCTAAGGCTAATCTTATTAATTATATTGCTAATCTTCAAGGAAAGTTACTACTTCTACATGGTACATTAGATCCAATTGTAGTTTGGCAACATACTCTCCAGTACGCTAAAAAAGCAGCAGAGAATAATATTCCACTGGACTACTATCCTTACCCTGGACATGAACATCATGTTTTAGATAAAGATATAATCCATTTGTACAATAAAATTTCGAATTACTTCTTAGATAATTTATAGCGGGTAAGCAAATTGTAGTAGAAAGTTAATTAAAGGAATATCCAACAGAAGTCGTAATTCCCCAATCTAACTCTTCTGCTCCAATGGAGATTGGCTGGTTATCCTGATTGTAGTAAAGTTTTAGTTTATAAACAAAATCTGACCATATCTCTATACTACCTTCAATTTCAAATTTTGTCCTAATTCTCCCCCAAGTTGTAAAACTAGGATAAAATCCAATAAACGTTACCAACTTGGTTTTGGGAGGTGCATTATTAAAAATTCTATATTCTAGATACAAAAGACCTTCGAGGTTATTTTGTTCTTCTCCTTCAACTGGCCATTCCCTGTTTGCAACCAAACTAGTCGAAATCTGCATTGTACTTTTATGGGTATTAAGAAGATTTCTTCCCATACCTCCACTGATAGATGTTCTTAGTTTAAGTCCCAATTGTGAGTTTTCTTCAGCAGATGCAGTTCCAGTATAAAACCAATAATTCTTTAATTGCCCATTCCACATTAACGATGCATCTCTTTTGGTTGTTACATTATCATTATTCCTATCATCCGTTAAATTGGAAGAAAACTTAAATGATGCATCATACTTGTATTCTCTATACCTTAAATCTCCTGATAAATCATAATAAAAAATATTACTACCTTTCGTATAATTTAGACCAAAATAGAAGCTACCCCCAAATCTTCCCCAAAATTTATCCTTTATTTGTAATATTTCAACTATATGTCTCATTTCTACAATGAAAGAAACTTCATTATTAATGATCAGGTTCACTTCATTTAAGTTTGCCGTTGTATCCATGTATGCTAAATATACACCTCCCTGATCAAGTGTTACTTCAAATTTGTACTTCGATTTTATTTGAGTAACATTGTCCCATTTAACATTTACGGTGCTCATACCATCAGTTTTATACTCAAGCATACCGTAGCTGAGTGATCTTATCTCTCCGGTAATATAATCCCCATTTTTCAAATGAATAATATCAGTTTTTTGAGCTAGTAAGAAAGTAGTCAAAAATAGATTGCAAAGGAGGATATTTTTGATGGTTTTTTTCAATAAATAATAGTAATGATTTAATTACTGACGAAAAATACAATTTTTAAACATAAAAAAACCCTCAGAAATTAAGAACTTCTGAGGGTAATGTAAAAACACTTTTAATACTATTTCATCAGGATCATTTTCTTTACCGAATTAAAGTTTTTAGATCCGTCAACTGATTCTGCGTTTATCCTATAAAGATAAACACCAGTGGAAAGATTACTTGCATTCCATTCTATGGAATGAGAACCGGCTTGTACAATATTATCCACAAGAGTGTTCACATTTTCTCCAAGTATGTTAAATATCTGTATTTTAACATGACTTTCTATTGGTAGAGAATAATTAAATCTTTGTCGAAGGATTAAATGGATTTGGATAATTTTGCTCTAGTGAATATGTTTTAGGTAATTGAATGACCTCATCTTCAACTCCAACAACATCATACGAGACAGTAATTGTAATGGTATCAATCCAGACACCATCTCTCTCTCCTTGTTCATCAGTATAAAGCCTAAATCTGAATCTAACATCTTCATTTCCTGCTCCAGTATACTTAGTCAAATCTAATTTTTGCTGTTTAAATGAAGTACTGCTTCTTGAGAATCCAAATTCAGTATTCCAATTCACCCCGCCATCATTGCTAATTTCAGCAAGAATAGAATCTTTCCCGCTCTCTAGATTTGCTCTTAAGAAGAAATCTATACCAGCATACTGATACGGGGTAAGATTGAATGAGGGTAAAAATGTAGCCGTACTATTAGTGTTGCTATAATAAAACCCGTCAGGAGAATCAGTTAATGAATATTCACCTTGTTTTCTTCTAACATTTAAATCCCATAATCCATCAAGTTCCCAATCAGCTAATCCATTCTCAAAATCATCTATTACTTGCAATGTATCAATATAGTACTCATAAACTTCCGTAGATGCTTTGTTAGCACCTGAAGAAGCATCAACTACTTCAAAATAATAACTAACTTTATCCCCAATGATTAGGGGTTCACTAAATTCAAAACTTCCCTCAAATCCATTTTCAGTTGAATTCATCTGATTAAAAGAGTAAGGTTCAAATTCATTCACGGTATAGTAAATCTTAGCAGATGAAGAATCTATACCAACATTATCATCGAGATTTACTCTTATACCGTAAGGAGCTGGTCCGTAGACATTAACCGAATTTGCAAAAGGTTTTGTAATTAATTCAATAGTTGGTGGTTCAGAATCAGCACCAATATAGAATGAATTCGTTTGAGTAATTACATATGCGCCATTATCGTCTTTTGCAAATGCGAAGTATTCAATGTCAGAACCTTCGCTTTGAGCAGGAATCTCTGCTGAATACTTCCCTTCTCCCAGATCAGTCATCGCAACTTTATTGAAAGGTAGTTCACCGTCAATATCCCAATAAAGTTCAGTTGTAGAAATTAGGGAAGAACGAGAATTAGCAATTAGATTTACAACATACCCTTGCTCAGTATCCTCAGAATCTTTTAATTTTTCTATTGAATAGTCAATTCCGGACAACCAATCAATAGTATTTTTCATTATTATATTTCTGATAGGTTCCTCAGTAATTGCTTCAAAACCACCGAATCCAAAAAATACAAGATTATAATCACCAGTATATCTAATCGCACCGCTTCTACCGTCAGCATAATTCATAGTAGATACTGCACTGTCGATTGGTTCAATTGCATCTGGAAATTGCTGATCAGCATCACGCTTTACTTGATAGAAATTAATCTCTAGTCCATCGGAGATAGGATCACCCTCAATCCCATAAATTTCTGATACTGCTGCATCGTCCGCAAGATAATTCGATTTTAAATAATCATTAAAGAATTCAATATCTAAATTGTCTTCACTTTCATTTAGTTCCCAAGCAATATCTTGCCCCGACAAGAAGAGCGAACCGCCACCATCGAGATAACTAGATAAAACAGTTCTATCATTCGGATCCAATGAAGGGAAAGTCCATTCGCAACCCCAAACAACAATGGAATATTTATCTAATAATTCTGTGGTTATTTCAGTGTCTAGATGATGGACATAATCGTAAGAAATATTATTTGCTTCAAACGCATCAAGATAAAATTGGCTATGATCCAAATATTTGTTTCCACTTGCTTCAAAATCTGCAACAAAAAGAATTTGTGGAGATACTGCAATGTTATAATCAATTATCTGAGAATATCCACCAGATGTTATTTCTAATTTAAATGAATTTGAAAGTGGGATTGCGTCAGCAGCAGCTGAGATCGTAAAAACAGCATCTGCTTCCCATGATGTAGTATCCAAAACTCCAGTCATAGTTCCTAATCCTAGACTTGGAGTGCCGACTGTAACAGGCCATACATTCTCAGAAGATAGTTTAACATTAACACCGTTTGCATTAGCCCATTCATTTCGTAGTGTTATAATTAACTGAACTTCTTCACCTGGATCAAGAACTCCATTATTATTACCACTTGCATCATCAATAATACTATTTACAATTTTAAATCGTGGTGTAGCGGTAACTGATTCATTTAACGCTCTTTCCAAATTTATTCTACCTGAACCAAGTAATCCAACATAATCTGGATTCGCATCATCAATATTATCTGCTGTTTCAACAATTCTAGTATACAAATCAACAACTGAAAGTGACGGTTCATTCGATTTGATCTAAGGCAGCAGCAGATGCAACTAGTGGTGCTGCCATTGAAGTTCCTTGAAACTTAGTATACTTAGCACCGCCATAAAAACTCAGAAGGATAAACGACAGTACTTAAATGTCCCCAAGTGTTATCCCCAACAAATAATTCGCCTCCAGGTGAAGAAACATCAACAAATTCGCCATAACTTGAATAATACGTTTTTTCGTCAAGTTGATTTACTGCACCAACACTTAGGACAAAATCTTGACTTCCCAATGCTCCAGGATCAATTGCATTACCATTACCAGCAGATTCAACTATTAAAACTCCATTTAGAAAAGCATAGTAGGAAGCATCAACTATCGCTTGTCCGCTAGTCCCTGAACTCTGATTTGTGATATGTGCTCCATTGTCTGCAGCATATATATATGCTTCTGCGGCAAAAGTTGAATTGACATAACCAGTTGCCATCATTTGCAAGATAGCCAATCCTAAGAGGCATTATTGTAGCACCTGCTGATGCTGATGCTACACCAATTCCATTATTTGTTACGGCTCCAGCAATTCCGGATACGTGCGTTCCATGACCGTCATAATCCATAGGATCATTGTCAGGGACATCGCCATCTTCAAGTGAATCAGCTTGACCATCTTCCGTACCTGCTCTACCAGTCACAAAATCCCAACCTCTGATATCATCTATAAAACCATTGTTATCGTCATCGATACCATTATCTGGGATTTCATCTTCATTTACCCAGATATTATCAGCCAGATCCTCATGATCCCAATCAACTCCAGTATCTAGAATACCTATGATAACATCACTTGACCCAAACTTAATATCCCATGCAGCTGGAGCACTTATTTGTGGTAACGCATATTGATCTGAATAAAGTGGGTCATCTGGCACAGCTTCAATTTTGTTCAAATATACCGGTTCAGCGTATTCAATATCTGGGCGGCTATTTAATTCCGTAACAATTTTTTGAATATCCGAAGACTTATCAGTTTCAAAAACAAAAATATTCTCTAAATTAAGTTTTCTTTTTGCTTTTTCATTTCTTGCTTCTTTTAAACATCTGTTTCTGGCTTTTCGTATTAAAAGTAGCAGCAACAGATGACAATTTTGAAAAACTAGTTTTAGAGCCATTAGCATCTGGCTTAAATTTAACAATAAACTGTCCAGGAACAATTTTACTGTAATCATTATCATTTTTTTCTTTTAATCCACTACTACCCATAGAAACAGATGCAAGGAAGGTCATAATAATTAGAGCTCTTACTAATTTGTTAAAATACTCCATAATTCCTCCATAATGAGAATTCATTTATCCACATAAATACGAAATTGTAAAATCTAAAACGAGGTATTTATTAATACCCAAAACAACGATTATTAAGATAACAAGTAAAATTTAAATCATCAATGTAAATAGATGTGATATGTATCACTCTTTGAAGTGTTTTATAACAAACTTGAAAGATATGTATCAACTGCTTGAGCTGCTTTCCGTCCCTCACTTATAGCCCAGACAACTAGCGACTGTCCTCTTCTCATATCACCTGCAGAAAATATACCTTCAACATTCGTCATATATGTTGAATCAGTCACAACATTACTTCGGTTGTCTAGTTCTATTTTTAGTTCCTCAAGTAAGTTATTTTTGTGTGGACCTAGGAAACCCATTGCAAGTAAGACGAGGTCAGCTTGGATTTCAAAATCAGAATTTGGGATTTCTGACATTTTTCTTTGTCCGGTTTTTGGATCCTTCAAACCAAACTTCACTCGAACTGCATTTACTTTTTCTAATACACCGTTATTACCGGCAAAAGATTTTGTTAATACCGAGTATTCGCGAGTAGATCCCTCTTCATGGGAACTTGAAATTCGCTCAACTTGTGCCCATTCCGGCCATGGATTATCTTTACTCCTCTCTTCTGGGGGCAGAGGCATCAATTCTAGGTTTGTTACAGATTTTGCCCCTTGCCTGATAGCAGTACCTATACAGTCAGATCCAGTGTCACCTCCTCCAATGACTACAACATTCTTTCCTTCCGCTGTAATAATTTTTTGATCGGTTATTTCTCTACCAGCATTAATTCTATTTTGTTGAGTCAAATAATCCATAGCATAATGAATTCCATCAAGATCTCTATTCTCAATTACCAAATCTCTTGGTTTTTCGGAACCTCCGCAGAGAACAACGGCATTGAATTCCTTTTTCAACTCTGATAGTTTTTTATCAACTCCTACGTTAACTTTAGTTTTGAAAACAATACCTTCAGCTTCTAAAATATCTGTTCTTCTCTTTATGATTTTTTTATCGAGTTTGAAATCTGGAATACCAAGAGCAAGAAGACCTCCAATCATTTCATTTTTTTCAAAAATTGTAACTGTATAACCTTCTTTATTGAGCTGATCAGCACATGCCAACCCAGATGGACCAGATCCAACAACAGCAACTTTCTTTCCATTGCGAACTTCTGGAGGATTGGGAGTTACAAATCCATTTTTAAAGGCTTTTTCGATGATTGATTTTTCGATATTCTTGATAGTAACAGCAGGCTGATTGATAGCCAGTACACATGAGTCTTCACATGGAGCTGGACAAATTCTTCCAGTAAATTCTGGGAAATTATTTGTTCTTTGAAGTCTTTTAAACGCATCTTCCCATCTATCATTATAAATAAGGTCATTCCAGTCTGGGATTATATTATCTACAGGACACCCAGATTGACAGAAAGGGATTCCGCAATCCATACATCGAGCGCCTTGAGATTTTAATACTTCTTCACTCAATGGCTGAGTAAATTCACTATAATGCTTTATTCTATCAAGAATAAGTTCATTTTCAGTTTCTCGTCTATCGTATTTTAAAAAGCCTCTAACTTCACCCATAATATTTTAACTTTATTTTACTTTTTCTAATTTTGCTTCGACTACTCTTCGGTAATCATTTGGATATACTTTAATAAAAGTAGAAAGATTTTGATCCCAATTTGTTAAGATTTCTTTTGCAACATCACTACTAGTGTATTGATAATGCTTTTCGATTAACGATCGTAACTCTTTTTCATCGTTCTTATCTTTAACGTCAAATAATTCGACCATCTCATCATTGTATAAAGATCGAAAAGTCTTAGATCTATCCAAGACGTAAGCGATTCCACCACTCATTCCAGCAGCGAAATTTCTTCCAACATCACCAAGAACTACAACCCTTCCCCCTGTCATATACTCGCACCCATGGTCACCAATTCCTTCAACCACAGCTGTTGCACCACTATTTCTAACGGCAAATCGTTCACCAGCTTGCCCATTTATGAACATCTCACCAAAAACTGCCCCATAAAGAACAACATTTCCAACAATTATGTTGTCTTCATGTTTGAATTGAGAATCTTCTTGGGGAATTGCTATAATTTTTCCACCTGATAATCCTTTGCCAACATAATCATTTGCATCTCCTTCAATATAAAAAGTAATTCCATTAGCTAGGAAAGCTCCAAAACTTTGCCCTGCTGTACCTATAAAATCGATCTGGATTGTATCTTCTAACAACCCATTTAATCCATAGCTTTTTGATATGTAAGAACTAAGCATTGTGCCAACTGAGCGATTTGTATTGTTAATATCTACACTAAATCGTACAGCTTCCTTTCTTTCTAATGCTTTTCTACATGCGGAAATCAATTTATTATCGAGTGCACCTTCAAGCTCATGATCTTGTTTGGAAGTATGTCTCACTGGTTTACTATAAGGTACATCTGGTTGATGAAGTATCGGGGTAAGGTTAATATTATTTGCTTTCCAATGATCAATTACTTCGTCTGTTTCCAGCATATCAACTCTTCCGACCATTTCGTCAAAAGTTCTAAAGCCAAATTCAGCCATAATTTCTCTTACTTCTTCAGCAATAAAATTAAAGAAATTTATTACATGTTCAGGAGTTCCTCTGAACTGTTTTCTAAGTTCTTCATCTTGTGTTGCAATTCCAACAGAACATGAATTGAGGTGACAATTTCTCTGCATCACACACCCCATTGAGATTAATGCGGATGTAGCAAATCCAAATTCGTCAGCTCCGAGGAGTGCAGCAATAGCAACATCTCTACCAGTTTTAAGCTGACCATCAGCTTGAATTCTAACTCTCTCCCGTAAGTCATTCATGATAAGCACTTGCTGGACTTCTGCCAATCCGAGTTCTAGTGGTAATCCAGCATGTTTAATGGATGTTTGCGGTGATGCCCCAGTACCACCATCATAACCACTGATTAATATATGATCAGCCTTACCTTTGGCAACTCCTGCAGCGATAGTTCCTACTCCAACTTCTGAGACAAGTTTAACACTTATATCTGCTTCTGGATTTGCATTTTTAAGATCGTGGATCAATTGTTTTAGGTCCTCGATAGAATAAATATCATGATGTGGAGGAGGAGATATTAATCCGACTCCGGGTGTAGTGTTTCTTGTATTTGCAATTTCTTCAGAGACCTTATGAGCTGGAAGTTGACCTCCTTCTCCCGGTTTAGCACCTTGAGCCATCTTAATCTGAATCTGGTCAGCATTTGATAAGTATTCTATAGTTACTCCAAATCGCCCCTGTGCAACTTGTTTAATTCTGCTTCTTTTCCAATCTCCATTTTCTTCTTTTACAAAGCGTGTACTGTTCTCCCCGCCTTCACCAGTATTTGAAAATCCTCCAATTCGATTCATTGCAATTGCAAGTGTTTCATGGGCTTCTTTCGAGATTGATCCGTAGCTCATTGCGCCAGTCGCAAAACGAGTAACAATTTTTGAAACTAGTTCAACTTCATACAATGGGATAGGTTTTCTTGATCTAAAACTTAACAAGGCTCTAATGCTAGATAAATTATTCTCTTGCTTATTTATGAGAACACTATACTGTTTAAAAAGTTTATAATTATTCGTTCTAACAGATTGCTGAAGCAAAGATAAAGTGTCTGGATTCCATTGATGATACTCGCCACCACTCCTCCATCTATAATTTCCAACATCAGTTAATTCAGTTAGCAGAGAATTCTCTTTAAAAGCAGAGGCGTGTCGGATGAGCACTTCTTCTGCAACTGTACTTAATTCAATTCCTCCAATTCTAGAAGGAGTTGATGTGAAATACTTATTAACAAGTTCTTCTCCAAGTCCAACAGCTTCAAATATTTGTGCACCACAATATGACTGAATTGTTGAGATTCCCATCTTCGAGGTGATCTTATATAAGCCTTTTCTTGTAGCTTTCAAAAAATTATTCTGGGCATCTTCAAAATTGTTAACGTTTTTGATGTTTCCTTTTCTAAATTCATACTTGATTGTTTCAAGAGTTACATAAGGATTAATAAGGTTTGCACCATAACCTATGAGTACTGCAAAATGATGAATTTCTCTTGCCTCTCCGGTTTCAACAACGATAGATGCCTTTGTTCTTGTCCCCTTTCGAATAAGATAATGATGAAGACCAGAACTAGCAAGTACGGAGGGAATTGGCACATTCTCTGAATCGGTGTCTCGATCTGAAAGGATCAATATGGAATAACCATCTCGTATTGCTTTTTGTGCATTTCGGAAGAGTTTTTTCAGTGATTTTTTAAGCCCTTTTTCACCTAGATCCTTTTTAAACAAAATAGGAAGAGTTATTGATCTTATCTTGTCATCACTAATTGATTTTAATCTATCCAGTTCTTGATTTGTAATGATAGGCCTATCAACACGAATTCTATGAGCTTGTTCTGCAGTCTCTTCAAGTAAATTTCCTTCAGGACCGAGGAATACATCTTCAGCCATTATTAACTCTTCGCGAATCGCATCAATAGGTGGATTTGTAACTTGAGCAAAAAGTTGTTTAAAATAATTGAATAATAGTTGTGGACGTTTACTCAATACTGCTAATGGAGTATCATTACCCATTGATCCTGTAGATTCAATAGCATTAGTTGCCATTGGAATTATTATTTCTCTTAGATCTTCAAGGCTATAGTCAAAAATCTTATGTTCTAATTTTAACTGATCAACATCAAACTTTCTCGTTTCTTTTACAACATCAATTGAACTAAGCTCAATGAGATTTTCTTCAATCCATTTACCGTATGGTTTCCGCGAAGAATATTTTTTCTTTAGTTCTTGATCTTCAATTAAGCGACCTTCTTTAGTATCGATTAAAAAAATCTTACCTGGACTTAACCTGCCTTTGCTTTTAATTCTTTTATTTTCAACTGGCAAGGTCCCAGCTTCCGAAGCCATTACAACTTTATTATCGTCTGTTATCCAATATCGAGCCGGCCGAAGCCCATTTCTATCAAGGACAGCTCCTATATATCTCCCATCAGTAAACGAAATTACAGCAGGTCCATCCCAAGGTTCCATGAGACATGAATGATATTTGTAAAATGCCCTTTTTTCTTCATCCATATTTTTATCACCACTCCAAGCTTCAGGTATCATCATCATCATGGCATGAGGTAGACTCCTTCCACTCATCACCAGCAGTTCAAGAGCATTGTCAAAAGTTGCAGAATCACTTCTACTCGGAGCTACTATCGGATAAATGTCTTTTAAAGCATCTCCGAAATAATCTATTTGAAATTGATGCTCACGAGCATTGAACCAATTAACATTACCTCGTAATGTATTTATCTCACCATTATGAGCAATCATTCTATAGGGATGTGCTAATGACCAAGTTGGGAAAGTGTTTGTGCTATATCTAGAGTGTACAAGAGCTAGTGAAGATTCAAATTCTGGAGCAGAAAGATCGAGAAAATACGTGCTTAATTGAATGGCTCTCAACTGGCCTTTATATACAAGAATTTTTGGAGAAAGACTACACACATAAAAGTAATGCTTTTGCTGAATATCTGTCTTATTTATTTTAAGCCATACTTTCTTTCTAATAGTATACAGCTTCTTTTCAAAATCTTCTGGATCTGTGTTCTTTCCCCTTGCTATAAATATTTGTTTGAGTGTGGGCTCAACTGAACGTGCAGTCTGGCCTATCACATCACTGTTATGAGGAACATCTCTCCAGCCAAGAAATTTTTGTCTTTCTTCATTTACTGTTTGTTCGAATAATCCCTCGATTCTATGTCTATCTTCAACTAATTTTGGAAGAAATACCAAACCTACAGCATAATCTCCAAAATCAGGTAATTCAATATCTATAACTTCACATTTACTCCTCATGTAACTATCTGGAATCTGTACTGTAATTCCAGCTCCATCACCAGTTTCTGGATCGAAGGCTGTTGCCCCGCGATGTTCCATATTTTCTAATACTTGAATTCCGTCTCTAACTATTTGGTGAGAAGATTTTCCTCCAATATCCGCTACAAATCCAACACCGCAGCTTTCATGTTCCATTGCAGGAAGATAAAGACCTTGTTCTGGAGGTAAATATTTATTTTCATTCATTTTATGCATACTTTATGTCCAAACTATAAATAACTAATACATTTTTGGATATTCAAATCTGATACTGATAGGTTCGAAGCCAGATTTGGCATCTGGAAAGCTTACCAGGTACTCAAAAATTTCTTAAGAATATAAAATATTATTGAACAAATTCAAGTAATTTTTGAATATTTACTAATAATTAAAGTAGTTTTTAATATAACTCCTTATTTTCTTCGGATATTTATCCTAATTATATTATTTAATTCGTAATTAAGTCCTTTAATACTCACGTTCTGCGGTGAAGTCGTCGCAATTTAATCAAACCTTTTATCCTATAAATTAAAATCAGATATCTCTCAAATATCTCTTTTTTTAATAATTCTTACTTTGTATCTTTACTTTTTTAATAAAACAAATTAATTGTTTTTATGGGTAAATACAGGATCAAAAAAGGATTAAACCTTCCTATAACAGGTAGCCCAAAGCAAGAAATTTCAAAAACCATCCGTACTAAAAAAGTAGCTATTTTAGGTGATGACTATGTGGGCATGAAACCTACAATGTTGGTCTCGATAGGAGATGAAGTTAAACTTGGGCAAGTGCTTTTTACTGATAAGAAAACACCAGGTGTAAAATACACTTCACCTGCTTCAGGTACAATATCTCAAATCAATAGAGGTGAAAAGCGAGCTTTCAAATCCATTGTAATTGATGCTAAGGGATCTGATGAAGAGATATTCAAATCATATTCCGAAACTGAATTAGAAGGTCTTTCAAGAGATGATGTAAAAGAAAATTTGGTTAATTCTGGATTGTGGACTTCAATAAGGGTAAGACCATTCTCGAAAGTAGCTGATCCAACAACAAATCCAAATTCCATTTTTATAACTGCTACAGATACAAATCCACTTGCACCATCAATGAATAAAGTATTGGATGGCAATGAAAAGAATTTCAATAATGGAATTAAAGTATTAAGCAACTTAACAGATGGAAAAGTTTTCTTGTGTGCAAATCCAGAATTTAAATTGGCATTAAGCGAAATTAAAAAATTAAATCTCGAAATATTTGAAGGTCCACATCCATCCGGATTAGTAGGGACCCACATTCATTTTCTCGATCCTGTTAATTCTAAAAAAATTGTATGGTACATAAATGCTCAAGATGTTATCGCAGTTGGACATTTGATGACCACTGGTAAAATAAAGACGGAAAGAGTGATTTCTTTTGCTGGACCTCAAGTAAAAAACCCAACTCTTATTAAAACTCAAATAGGTGCGGATATTAATGAAATTATTGACGATCAATTAAAAGAAGGAGATAACAGGGTAATCTCTGGTTCCGTTCTTAGTGGATTTCATGCTGAAGGAATGGTTTCTTTTCTTGGGAGATTTCACCAACAAGTTTCAGTAATTGAAGAGGATAGGAAGAGAGAGTTATTTGGATGGGTTAATCCTAGTCCTAAAAATTATTCTGTAAAAGATGTCATGCTTTCATCACTGCTTCCTGGAAAAAAATTCAATTTTACTACAGCTCTTAATGGAGGACACAGAGCAATTGTGCCAATAGGAAGCTACGAAAAAGTTATGCCTTTGGATATTCTTCCAAACTATCTTCTTCGTTCATTATTAGTGGACGATATTGAAGAGGCTGAATTATTGGGATGCCTCGAGTTAGATGAAGAAGATTTTGCTCTATGTACTTTTGTATGCCCATCTAAAATTGACCATGGGGAGAATTTAAGAAGGAATTTATCAATTATTGAGAAGGAAGGTTAAATAGTGAAATTCTTCAGAAGTATTCTAGATAATCAGGAGAAGCATTTTACTAGTGGAGGCAAACTTGAGAAATTTTTCCCATTGTTTGAAGCTATTGACACTTTCTTGTATACTCCTGGTTCAACCACGAATAAAGCATCTCACATTAGAGACGGCCTTGATCTTAAAAGAATGATGTTAGTTGTTGTTATGGCATTAGTACCAGCAACTCTAATGGCGCTTTATAATACTGGATTTCAAACTAACCTCGGCATCTCTGGAATTAGTGGATACGAGGCTCAATCTTGGCAACAAGTTTTTTATCAATGGCTAGGATTTGAGTTCAATCCTTCATCCGTTTTTGCGAATATTATTTTAGGAGCTCTCTATTTCTTCCCTGTTTATCTTATAACACTAGCAGCAGGTGGTTTTTGGGAAGTCTTATTTGCTATTGTTAGAAAACATGAAGTTAATGAAGGCTTTTTTGTCACAAGTCTATTATTTCCGCTTATCTTACCTCCAGACATTCCATATTGGCAAGTTGCGCTAGGAATTTCATTTGGTGTTGTAATTGGGAAAGAAGTATTTGGTGGAGTTGGAATGAATATTCTAAATCCAGCTCTAACTGCAAGAGCTTTCTCTTTTTCGCTTATCCGGCAGAGATTTCCGGTGATAAAGTTTGGATGGCAGTAGATGGAATAAGTCAACCCACTTTGTTAGCTCAATTTGCTGATCAAAACAATGGAATTGTCTTATTCATGGTGGGATGCTTTTATGGGAATTATCCCAGGCTCAATGGGAGAAACATCAGCAGTCGCATGCTTAATTGGAGCTTTTATTTTAATTGTAACTAGAATTGGATCATGGAGAATAATGTTAAGTATTTTTGTTGGTATGTTGTTTATGTCATTAGTATTTAATTTAATTGGAAGTGGTACTAATCCGATGTTTAAAGTAACACCGCTTTGGCATTTAGTTATTGGAGGATTTGCTTTCGGAACAGTATTTATGGCTACGGATCCAGTTACTGCTGCAACAATTACGAACGGGAAATGTATATACGGATTATTAATTGGAATATTGTGTGATGGTCAGAGTTGTAAATCCTGCATTCCCTGAAGGAATGATGTTGGCAATTTTATTTATGAACGTTTTTGCGCCAATAATTGATAGAATTTCATAAACACAAATATTAAGAGGAGACTTGCAAGAAATGTCATCTGATAGTATAACAAAAACAATCGTGGTTGCAGCTCGGTGTTTGCTTAGTTGCCTCAATATTGGTTTCTTCAGCAGCTGTTGAATTAAACCTATACAAGAAGAAAATAAAAAGATTGATATAATAACAAATATATTAGTTGCTGGTGATTTATATACAGAAGGTGATGATGTTAAAGAAAATTTAAAGATAAAATCGAAACCTAAAATGATAGATCTGAATCAGGTAAATTTATTGGAGAAGATAGTACAATGAGATCTAAATCGAATATTTAATATAAATGATATTGCCAATAGTAAAGAACATAGAATGTCAATATCCAGCAATAATGATATTAGCTGGTATCAAGAGAAAACCAAAATATATGGTTGCATATATTGTTAAGAATGAGAGGTATACAAAAATATATATCTTCCTATTTATGGTAAAGGTTATGGTCAACAATGTATGGTTTTATTGCACTTGATAAAGATCTTACAAACAATAAAAGGATTTACATTTTATGAACATGGTGAAACCCCAGGTTTTGGTGGTGAAGTTGATAATCCAAAGTGGAAAAACTCAATGGAATGGGAAACAAGCTTTTGATGAAAATGGTGAAATAATAATTGAAGTTATTAAAAGGAATTGTTGATCAGATCGAGTCCTGAAGCAAAATATCAAATCGATGGATTTCCGGCTCAACTATAACAACAAGAGGAGTAGATAATTTAGTTAAATTCTGGTTAGGTGAAAATGGTTATGGACCATTCTTCGCACAACTGAGAAGAGGGAATCTAATGAAAAAATATAAAGATATTTTACTTGATCCGATTTTCAATAATAACCCTATTGCACTGCAAATATTAGGAATTTGCTCTGCACTTGCAGTTACTTCGAAATTGGAAACCTCATTGGTAATGTCCTTAGCAGTAATATTCGTTGTAACATTTTCCAATCTTTCAGTTAGTTTAATTAGAAATCATATTGCCAGCAGTATCCGAATTCTTGTTGAAATGACAATAATTGCTTCACTAGTAATAATTGCTGATCAGCTTATTAAAGCTTATGCATATGACGTTAGTAAACAATTATCAGTTTATGTTGGACTGATAATTACTAATTGTATTATAATGGGTAGAGCTGAAGCATATGCATTGCAGAATCCACCATTTAAGAAGTTTTGTAGATGGAATAGGAAATGGACTTGGTTATAGCTTTGTTTTAATAGTTGTTGGATTTTTCAGAGAGCTATTTGGTTCAGGAAAACTGTTTAGGATTTCACAATCTTCCATTGTACAACAGATGGCGGATGGTATGTTTCAAATGGATTGATTCTTACTTGCTCCAAGTGCTTCTTCCTAATTGGGATTATTGATTTGGGTTATTCGAACATTGAAACCAGAACAAGTGGAGGAAGATTAAATGTTTGAACATTATCTAAGCTTATTTATAAAATCAATTTTTATTGAAAATATGGCGCTGGCCTTTTTCTTAGGAATGTGTACTTTTCTTGCAGTATCGAAAAAAGTAGAAACCGCTATTGGTCTTGGAATTGCAGTTGTAGTTGTACAAGCTATCACAATGCCTGTAAATAATTTAATATATCACAATGTTCTAAAAGAAGGTGCATTGGCTTGGGCTGGATTAGAAGATGTTGATTTAACATTTTTAGGTTTGGTTACCTATATTGGTGTTATTGCTGCAATGGTTCAAATTTTAGAGATGATTCTAGATAAATATGTCCCAGCATTATATAACTCACTTAGGTATTTTTCTACCGTTAATTACAGTTAACTGTGCAATTCTAGGCGGCTCACTTTTTATGGTAGAACGGATTATACTTTTCCAGAAAGTGTTGTTTTTGGTTTTGGTTCAGGTACTGGTTTTGCATTAGCAATTATTGCATTAGCCGGTATTAGAGAAAAAATGAAATATAGTAATGTCCCAACTGGTTTAAGAGGATTAGGAATTACATTTATTACAGTTGGTTTAATGGCAATTGCTTTTATGTTATTTTCCGGAATTCAATTATAGAGAATGTTTTAATGGATGGAATTAGTTTAATATTATTTGGTGTTATTATGTTTACGCTAATTGTATTAGTTTTAGTAGCAGTTATTTTATTTGCAAAATCAAAATTAGTCGCCAGCGGAAATGCTACAATTACCATAAATGATGATCCTGATAAAACAATTAAAGTCTCAGTAGGTGGAAAACTACTAAATGCTTTTGCAGAACAAAAAATATTATCTTCCTTCTGCTTGTGGTGGTGGTGGTACTTGTGGAGAATGTAAATGTATTATCAGTGAAGGTGGTGGAGATGTTTTAGCCAACTGAAACATCAAAATTATCAAGAAAACAAATTAAAAGAACATTATAGATTTCATTGTCAGGTTCCTGTTAAAAATGATATGAAAATTGAAGTCCCAGCAGAAGTATTTGATATTAGAAAATGGGAATGCACTGTTAGATCCAATAAAAATGTTGCAACGTTTATTAAAGGAATTGATCCTTGAATTACCAGAAGGTGAACAGTGTGATTTTAGAGCAGGCGGATATATTCAAATTGAAGCTCCTCCTCATATTGTAAAGTATTCTGATTTTAAAATTGAAGATGAATATAAAGGAGATTGGGATAAATTTAATATGTGGAAATTTGTATCAAAAGTTGATGAAGATGTTCTTAGAGCTTATTCAATGGCGAGTTATCCTGAAGAAAAGGGAATAATTATGTTAAATGTTAGAATCGCATCTCCTCCTCCAAGAATGCCGGATGTTCCTCCAGGACAAATGTCATCTTATATATTTAACCTTAAACCTGGTGACAAGGTAACAATATCTGGACCTTATGGTGAATTTTTTGCAAAAGAGACAGAAACTGAAATGGTCTTTATTGGTGGCGGTGCAGGTATGGCTCCAATGCGATCGCATATATTTGATCAGTTAAAACGACTTCATACTAAACAGAAAAATTTCATTTTGGTATGGTGCCAGAAGCTAAAGAGAATCATTTTACGATGATGAATTTGATGAACTCGCAAAAGAGACATGATAATTTTGAATGGCATCTTAGCCCTTTCCGAACCTTTACCAGAAGATAATTGGGATGGTCTAACTGGATTTATTCATCAAGTTTTATATGATAATTATCTAAAAGATCATCCAGCCCCAGAAGATTGTGAATACTACATGTGCGGTCCACCAATGATGAATGCTGCTGTGATTCAAATGTTAGAAAATCTCGGTGTTGAACGTGAAAATATCATGCTGGATGATTTTGGCGGTTAATTTTCCTAGTCTTTTAATTTTCTTACTCTAGCTACAAAATGAAACTGTTTAAATTATTTTCAGTATTAGCAATAGTACTTTTGCTCTTTGCTTGTTCGAGAGATAGAACAAGTGAAATGATAAGTCTCTTAGGTAAAACTATGGGAACTACTTATTCAATAAAATATGTTAACTCTATCGGAATCGAAAATAATCAGATACATCGTAAAATCGATTCCACTTTGAATGAAGTCAATCAGCAAATGTCAACCTATATTTCTACTTCTGAAATTTCAATGTTTAATAAATTTCAGGATACGGTTTGGTTTAGCATCTCAAATGATTTAGCAAAGGTAATTCGAGCATCATTAGAAATTTGTGAAATTTCAAATGGAGCTTTAGACATTACTGTCGGTCCATTAGTAAACATGTGGGGTTTCGGGCCAGAAAATAGACCTACCAAAATTCCGGATGAACATGATATTGCCAAAGAATTGAAAAACATTGGTTGGGAAAATCTAAGGGTGAGAATGAATCCCCCCTCAGTCAAGAAATCTAATCCAAAAATTTATTGTGATCTTTCATCCACTGCAAAGGGATTTGGAGTAGATAAAATTGCTTTACTTTTAGACTCGCTAAAAATTGAAAATTATTTAGTTGAAATTGGAGGTGAGTTAAGATCAAAGGGTATTAAGGAGGGAAATAAACCTTGGAAAGTTGGTATTTCAAAACCTGATGAACTCGGAGGAATTCATGAAGTAATTGCATTGACTAATAAGGCGATGGCTACTTCTGGAGATTATTGGAATTATTTTGAGCAAGATGGAGTTAGATTTTCGCATACCATAAATCCAAAAACTGGGAAACCCATCACTCATAAATTAGCATCTGTGACGGTTATTGCTGAAACTTGCTTAGAAGCGGATGGAATTGCTACTGCTCTCGATGTGATGGGTGAAAAAGAAGGATTTGAATTCGCCCAACAAAATAATTTATGTGCCTATTTTATCCATAGAAAAGATGACCAATTTATTGTAAATTACACTGAAAGTTTTAAAGATTTACTAAATTCACTTAAGTGAAAGGAAGCTATTATAATGTTACAACAGTATTTAGTAGTATTCGGATTTTTTACACTCGCAATAGTCTTAATGCTACTATCACTTCATTTTAGTAAGTATAAGAAAAAATCGGAAGGATGCTGTGGTGGAGGAAGTTGCGCCACAGATGGCATTAAAGATCCCAGCCAAAAATGCAGCAAAGAATTTTTGGATGAGGATACTATAGTTGGTACTGAATAAGTAAACATTTAATCACTTAAATGTTACAATAAAACGACTTCCCTCACCTTTCTCTGATTCTACATTTATCTTTGCTTGATTTAGATCACAGTAATTCTTAACGAGTGCTAGACCTAAACCATTGCCTTCAAAACGTCTAGAGTAACCTTGATCTTCCTGCATAAAAGGTTTGAAAAGATTTGGAATATATTCCTTAGCAATTCCAATTCCAGTGTCAGCAACAGTTACTGAGACTTTGCCGTCATTATTATTATAAATAATAATATCAATTTTTCCTTCATTAGTATATTTTAAAGAGTTATCAATAAGGTTTGTAAAAATTTGATAAACAGAATATTTATCTGCTGTAATTGAAGTGCTATCGGTTTCCTTTATTAGGTTGAATTGTAAATTCTTCTCAGTCGCCATTAATTTAAATTCATCATAAATTGCCCTCAAAACATTGTCATACATATCAAATGTATCTTCTACGTATTTATAAGTGCCCGTAGTGATTTCAGACATATTCAATATTAGGTCAGTTGTCCTTATTATCCTTTTCCCAGCATCTTCTATGGCATTAAAGTTTGATTTTAGATCTTCCTCAACTTGATCCTCAATTTCATCTCTGATCAAATTTGAATAACTCATGAGTATATGAATTGGTGTACGGATTTCATGAGACATCTGTGCAAGGAATTCTGATTTTAATCTATCAGATTTCTCGGCTTCTTCTTTTGCAATAATCAGATTTTTATTTGAATCCTCTAATGCTTTATTCGCATCAAGTTGTCCATTAAACAACTGAGCATTTCTAATTGCTGTTGCTGCTTGTCCGGCAAGTATTTCAAATGTATCTGTAATTTCTTTAACTCTTATTTTATGCAAATGCTTGGAGTCAACATATATAACACCAATTTTTTCGTTTGAGGTTGTTAGAGGTGAACAGAGTATTGTTTGCAGATCAAGATTAAATATGCTCTTTCTTTTTTTATTGGTATCATCACTCTGCGCAGACTCAATGAATTTTGAATCACCGGTTATAAAAACATCATCAACAACTGTTTTGCTTACTGAAAAATCATCTATTGATAGTTTATTACCATCTGAATCAATACCCAATTTGAAATCTAATTTACCTTGACCATTTTTTAATACGATAAATCCTCTATCAGATTCTGTAAACGAAATAGCACTTTTAATTACAAGTTCAAGTACTTCATCTAAGATCAGTGATCGATTCATGCTATTTACGATATCTAAAATTATTTGAAGATGTTCGGATTGATGAATATCCTGTGGATTTTGGATCTGTTTTTTTTGTTCTTCAACAAATTTTTTAAATTCTTGGTATTTCATCTATATGATAGTAATGCGATGATATTAACTAATTAAGTGAAATAAATATAAGTTAATTTAATTAAAAAGTGTTTTTGTTTTTAAGAAATGATTTTATTTTTTTTACTTTCGAATCAGCTTTAATTCTTGAATAGTATTTAAGGGCATTCTCAAACGAAATCTTGGCCTTAATTTTCTCATTCATTTCTAGGTAGAGAATTCCAAGTTCAACAGAAGTTTCTGCATGATTAACTTTGTTTCCAAGTTCTGAGTTTATTCTTAAACTTGTTTGAAGCAGATTTTCGGAGGATTCAAATTTCTTTTTCTTTCGATCAATTATACCTCTCACCTTATAAATATCTGCGATTGATAACCGGTCATTAACTTGGTGACTTATCTGCATTGCCCTATCAATATAGTCATCGGCAGATTTTATTTTGTTTTGCTCAGCATAAATATGTGCTTTGCCTAAAAATGAAATTGCCAAAGTGGAAAAATTCTTATCCTCAGTTGAAACTAAAATGCTTTCATCGAATTGTTCAATTGCCCTATTATATTTTTCTTCCTTGAAATAAAGCATACCAATGTTGTGTAATGTTTGAGCTATTCTTTTCTTGTCATCATTTTTAATATAATTATTTAAAGCCTTTTCATAGTTTTTCTTTGATTCCTCAAGATTACCGAGCATATCATCTAATATTCCAAGATTAACCAATAAATTCGAAAGAAGATTTGTAGCCCTCTTCCCTTTCAATCTTTCAATTCCACTTTCAAAATGTTTCCTGGCCTTAGAAAGAATTCCTCGCTCAGCATAGTACGCTCCTAAACAGTTGTCACATGCAGCTAAACCCTTTGTATCGGAAATCTCATCAAAAATCTTCTTCGCTTTATTGATATATCCAAAACTTTCATCCCATTTTGCCTGCATACTACTTATCTCACCGAGCCCCATAAATGCATATGCTTTTTCACTTAAAAGTTCTTTATGTTCAATTAGTCTGAAAAGAACTTGACTTAGAATATCTGATGTTAAAAAAAGTTCCCCATTTTTGAGTGTTGTTGTTGCAATATCTAACAAGAGATTTATATGTTTTTTTGGTGAGAGTTCTTTCTCAGTAAATGTTATAATTCGATCAATAAAGCTTCTTATTCTAAAGCTTTCAGAATAGAATGGATCAGATTTTTTTGAAGAATTATTTGAATAAAAGAATGAATCTAAGTTTTGGACTATTTCTTTAGTCTTCTCCGTTCCTAAATACTTTTCTAATATTTCTGAGAACTCTGATATGTGATTATGTTCTGAATACATACTTTCTTAATAGTTTAATTCACTACTGTTGTAAAACCAAATTTGGAGAATTGATATATTTTCGCATCAATGACAAGTGCCCAATGATTATCATAGTCAATAATTAAGCGACCATAGTCAACATCTGTTAATTCACCCTCATTGTTCATCATTTTAAAATCTACAATATCTCCCTTCATAAAATTCATTCCAGTAAATTTAAGAGTCAGAAAAACGGGTTTATCTAGGATAAGTTTATGGGGAGTAATATCAACTATTGCACAGTATTTTTCTGTGCTGGGAACACAAATGGAAACTTGTTCTTGATCTGCAAAACAGAATTCAGGAAATTCGAGAATGCCAATAGCATTTGAGGAGACACATTTTATATCAAAGTCGATCTCGCCTCCCTCATTGCCCTCAATTATCTTAGCCTGCAGTCTCTCGTCTCTTAGATAATCATTTGTAGTAACAAATTCTACAATTCCAGAATTATCAGATAGTTCAACAATGCCTAGATTATCTGAACATCCAGAAAGGACAAATAAAGCAATTATTAGGCTGAGATAGTATTTCATTTTTTATTCAATTACTAACAATCTGTTATGCTTTTAATTGACAATATCTGTACCAGTTAATCAGAAGGTTTTTGTTCTCAAAATGGAAATAAATATGTGAGTATCTGATTTATTGTAAATATTACAAGTATAAAAATCTTACTTGGATAATTTTTACTAGCTATCGATGAGATTAATGGTTTAAAATAAAGAAGCTCCTTTTTTCAAAGGAGCTTCAACATTCAATAAGACAGAAGATGCTTTTATGAGAGGAGTAAATCTTAGTTATCTGTTCTTTTTGTAAATCCATAACGAGAGAAATGGGCTAGATGTGCTTTTACAACTACCCAACCATTTCCCACGATTAACAATTCTGGGATGATTTCTTCATTTTCATCCAAGTACCAAAATTTAACATCATCACCAGCTGATACATCAACACCAATAAATGCAGCAGCTAGTTGTGAAGATGGATTTGATTTACCAGCTTTTAATTCTAATGCCACAACCTCATTGTTTGAAACCAATTTAATTTTGACATTATCCGATTCATCAATACCTGTGACAATACCTAGCTTACCTAATGATAAAACACCTTGTGTACCTAACAGAAATGGAACTTCATCACCATTTTCTACTACTTTGGAAGTGGAACTGGGTAAACCCTTCTGCAAAATATTAACTTTTTCAATTCCTAATACTTCCTTAGCTTCGATTGTTAAATCAGAAACTGGACCATTGCTAACTTTTAGAAATTCTTGTTGCTGCGTGTCGGCTGGACCAACAACATCAGAATTCTCTGAACATCCCCAGAACGATAGTGAGATTAGAACAGCGAAAATCAAAAACTTTTTCATATTGAACCCCTATACTTATGATTTTATTATTTTGAGATAATAATTGCCCTCACAATGACAAAATCTATACCAGTCAATATTTTTTTCGATTTTAGCACAAAAACAAAGCATCTTCTCAATTAGCTTTTAATTTTTATGTAAGATATACCGGTATAATTTCCACTATAAAAGGAATTATATTGTTGTAATATCGTAATTTTTATCAATTTGTCAAATATTTAAATTTATTTAAATAATTTTGTGTTCGAGGATTATTAATGTAGCTGCTTTTAATTTCTGAAGATTTCATGTTTTCAATAATATATTCTATCATGTTAAAATACTCGTTCCCATACTCAAAAGCTTTTGTAAGAGTACCTCTTATATAATAATTTTCTGATAATTTAAATAGTGTGGAAATTGTTAATTCAGTTATACTTAACGATTCAAGCAATGCCATCCCTTTTTTTAGAAATGATAATGGCAACTCTAAATTATTTGGATCAGCAATTTCAGTAATGAGCGCGTTTAAATAGTTTCGATTTGCCTCAAAGTAGTTGTTGGTGCTGCATATATCTTGGATCTCTTTAGAAGCAAGAATTGAGTTAATCTCTTCTGAGTGATTATGATCGAGTAAAATCAGCGCTAAAAAAAAACTTAACTCTGCGAACATAAAATTTTCATTCCGTTCTTTTAGTAAATCAAGAACACTTTTTAATTTTTCATAAGTTTTTGGAGAGTATTCATTTAATAAATCATCAATAAGATTAATAAACTTAATTAGTGGTGGAGATTCTTCTTCATCGCCACCCACTACTTTTTCAATTTCTTTTATCGTAGAAATCATTTTTTTCTTATTACCTACTATCCAATACAATTTCGTAAGTAAGACTAGTGCTTCAGATAATTCAGAGTCATTCTTTAGTTGCTTAAAAATTGTATTTGCTTCTGTAAGAGCATCCAAGCATTTCTGATACTCACAAATGATTAGGAACGATTCACCAAGATTTGAGAGAACAAGTCCGTAACCATTTTTGTTTCCCAATCCCCTAAAAATATTTCCTGCCCGCTGATAAAGATCTATTGCTTCTTCAAATTCAGCATGCTCATAATGAAAAATTCCATAGTTCAATAACAAGCGAGCTTCTTGATCGACATTTCCTATGGATTGATTAATCTGCAATGCTTTATTCCAATGTTTCTCTGCGTCAGAATAGTTTCCCATCATATTATGGATATTTCCAATATTGACTTGAATTGCAGCTATTCTTAAAAGATTATTTATTTTAGAATAACTTGAAAATGCTGATTCGAAATATTTCAGCACAACTGATAGTTCATTTCCTTTGTAAAGTTCATTTAGACCTAATAAATTATAAACTCTTCCTAATAATTCTAAATTGGCTGATTCTTCACTTATTATTTCGTTGCATAGTCTTATAGACTCTTCAAAATTGTTTAATTCCAGTTGGGCATTCGCCATTTCGAAGAGGATGTTATTTCGTTCCTTCCCAATTTTGTTTAATATCTTTACGAGTAATTTTAATCCATCTTGTAGTTCCCCTAGATTGATCAAAATAATTCCCAAATATTTGTCATGAATTACTGCTAAAGCAGTGTCCAATTTTTTCTTATTTGTACCTGCTAGAACTGATCGAGCAGTTTTAAACTCACTCATAATTATTAGAACTTCTGTGAGATCAAAAGTGGTAAGAATACTTTCGGTTTCTTCGAGTTTATAGTTTATTTTTCTCTCCAACAATCTTCGCTTTAATCCTGGATAAGCGATAATACTCTCATTTTCTAAAGCTTCATTAATCATATCTTTGGCTAAATCGAATCTTTCAGCAAATTCATATTGAATAATTATAGTGGTATTCGTTTCCGCTAGAGAAAGCTCTTTCAATTTATCAGCTGCTTTTAAATGGAGTAATTTCACATCTCGAATATTCTTATAAACAAAACTCTTAAATCCCTCATTGTTATAAACTGGATTGATGCTTTGAAATACACTTTTCAGAATATTTTTATTTCGTAGATCCGTAACGATTAGTTGCATGTCTTTTCGACTTAGTCCTAGAATTTCTGAAATGATGTTCACAGATATCTCTGACTTAAATATCGAAACAATCTCCAAAACTGAAAGTTCGATAAGTAAAAGTTCATTGTAAATTTTTAAATACACATTTTCTTGTGTCTCAACAATAGAATCAATCAATTTTGGATCATCATTTATAATAATGCTCTCTGTTGAATATTCAAGAATTCCAGAAACTATCATATTAAAAATAAAATCATTTATCCCGCTCGGATTTCTATCAGTGTATGCTAAAAGGGTTTTTGTGAATTTTTCTTTTGGAAAATAATCAGCGTAACTTTTATGAACAATTTCTTTGATCTCTTCATCAGTGAACGGTAATAATTTTACTTCGGTTATATTTTCAAACCCAGAAAGAAATTCTTGGGAGCTCTCTGCACTTAAGATCATTTTAATATTATTTGCTTGAAGTATTGGAATGATCTCATTAATAAACTCTATAATTCTTGGATTGGAATATTCTAAATCGTCGATTAAAAGAATAAACTCTGTTTGTTTTGATATTTTTGCAAAAATAGATTTCAATTCACTTAAAAGGTCTTTTGAATCATCATTCAGATGCATTGAAATATACTGCTCAAGAGATTCATCTATTTTTTGATAGAGTACTTCCGAATAAATTAGCTTATTAAAGAACTGAACCCAGAAATTTTTACTACGCACAAAACTTGATATCCTTATTAAAACTGAGTTTTGATATCGTCCATTTAAATACTCCAAGTATTCACTTTTACCACTCCCCTTTTCTCCTTCCAATTTTAAGATGTTGTATTCGCTATCTGGTAATATAAAATCATCAACTTTTTCAACTATATTTTTGTTGCTTATAAATTGAGGTAGGGGTTTAAAAGATAACTTTGATTTCTGACTTATTTCTCGATCAAGATCTGTATAGTAATCGAGTGTGGATTTATATCTGTTCTCCGGGTCTTTCGCAAGAAGTTTCCTTATAACTCCAACAATTTTTTTGGAATACCGACAAGATGGAAACTCAAAATTCTTTTCTAGATGAGCATGAAAGATTTCTAATTCGTTTTCAGTATTAAATGGAAATCTGCCATATGCAAGTTGATATAACATAATGCCGAGAGAGTAAAGATCTGCTCTATGATCTGGTTTTACATTTCTCAGAATTTCAGGAGCTAAGTATTCTGAGGTTCCCTTAACAAATTCAGTTTCAAGATTTGGAAGATAACTCGACAACCCAAAATCAATAAATTTAACAGTAGGATTTGCAGCAGTGTTTATGACTAATATGTTCTCAGGTTTAATGTCAAAGTATATGTAATTTGCTTGATGCAGATAAAACAAAACAGAAGTTATTTGATCAAGGATATTTAAGAAAGTCGATTCCCTTTTTATTTCAGAAACTTGATCGATGTTAATGCCCTCAATATGTTCCATAACAAAGAAGATATCATTTTCAGAGAGTGAAAACTCACTCTTATCAATATCGCTTAAACTTAATATTTTGCCTTCTTTTAAAAACATTGATAATGTTTGGATGATCGAACTTCCTAAGCATTTCGAATTCATTAGTGAAGGAATCCTGCTCATCGTTATTTGCAGTATAGGGCAAAATCTTAATTGCAAATTTTGTGTCAGGATTGAATTTATCCGTACAAGTAAAGACTTTACTTCTCCCTTCTCCAATTTTTTCTAATATGGAATACCGATCATTAATCATCAGTGATCTTTACCTTGATTATAAATTGATTTTATTTTTTCACCAAATAGATTGAATGTAAGCAGAGTAACAATGAGTATGAGTCCTGGGAAGAACATCATCCACCAACCTTGCGACATATAGTGTTGACCAGATAAAATCATTGAACCCCACGATGGATAGTTTAACCCGGAACCCAATCCTAAGTAACTCAATGAAGATTCTGCAAGTATTACATTAGTGAATTGAAAAATCACATTTACCACAACTGGGATTATAATTACTGGAAGAATCTCTTTCAAAATAATATTGCTATTTGATGATTTTAGTTTTTTAGCCGTTATAAAATAGTCTTTCTTTTTAATAACTGCGATTTCTCCTTTAACTACTTTGAATAAACTCATCCATCCAGATAAACCAAGCACAACTATAATCGAGATAAGTGAATTACCGAAAAACGCAAGAGCCATTATAACAAAGAAGATCGATGGAACAGTAAGAAACATATCTGTGATTCTGCTTAAAACCAAATCAAAGTACCCTCCAAAATACCCCGCTAAAAAACCTAAAAGAATACCTAGTATTAATGCAACAACAACAGCTAAGATTCCGATAAATATCGAGATCCTTGATCCATAGATTACTCTTGAAAATATATCTCGCCCTAATTCATCAGTGCCAAATATAAAGGTCCTTGTTTCAAAGACTGGTTCTGAATCTTCCCTCCTAAGGGCAGTCAATGCAACTCTGTCTGAATTATTTCCTGAATATATTGCAACTGAATCTCCGACAACTTTAACACTATCTGCAAAGATAGCATCACGATTAACTGGAGAGTCGACAACTTCATTTTTAATCTTTGAGAATTTGCTAACATTTATTTCATCTGATGAAGTAATGAGATATAATTTTTGAATTTGAGTAAATGGAGATAGAAAACGGGCAACTTTTATATCGTACTGATAATTTGGATGGTTATCTGTTATAAGCGGAGCAAAAACAAAATTGATACCAATAATTGATATAACAAAAGAAAGTAAAGTAACCTTAGTCTGCATGACTTTTATTTTATCCTTAAATCCAATCAATAGAATTGGCAGTAAGAGAACCAGCGATACAGATGATAGTAAATCCAGTGTAGGATAGTCAACCTGTGAAAGCGTTTCGGATGGATTCTCAAATAGACCCAGAATTAGAATGATAAAAAGTTCTAATCCATCAGATATTATATGAAATCTGACTATCATGAGGAATAATAGTAGTAAAAGAATAACGGTTCTTATTTGCAGTTTTGCAATCATCAGGTTAACAAATCTTTAATTAGTCTTTTATCAAATATAACTCGTAAAATGTCTGCCAAAAATGTCGTAACTATAATCATAATACCCGCAATAAGAGAGCATCCAATAATTAATGGATAGTCTCTAGCAAGAACCGCATTCATAGTCAATTGTCCCATACCGGGTAATGAAAATATTGTTTCTACGATCAGCGCACCACCTAAGAGTATTCCAAGTTCAATTCCAGCAACAGCAATTACAGAATTAACAGAATTTGGTAGGACATGATTCCTTAGTATTTTTCCCCTTTCTAATCCAAATGCCTTCAAATTAATAACATAATTTGATTTCATATTTCCATAAATCGAGTCTCTCAAATATTTATAATATATTGGAACACCTGTAAGACTTATTGCGACAAATGGCAATGTTAAATGTTTGGCGTAGTCCAGTACCTTGCCGGCAAATGTGAGTGAATCAAAATTAAATGAACGAAGTCCAGATGATGAGAAAATGTCCAGTTGATATGAAAACAGATAAATTAGAAATACACTGGACAGAAAAACTGGGACAGCGTACACAACATTTGATCCCGTAGAAAGTATTCTATCCACAAAACCATCTGGCTTTTTCAATGAGATTATCACTAATAATAAACTTATGGCGATCTGAAAGAGAAATGAGATCATTGAGAACAAAATTGTAAATGGGAGATAATCTGCAATAACACTAGACACAGATACTCGGTAACTATAAGAAACCCCTAATTCTCCGCAAACAATATTTTTTAGGAACGCGAAATACTGAGCGATTATTGGTTCGTTCAATTGATAGGATTCAGATATTTCTTTATAGAGTTTTTGATCAAGATCAGGAGATAAAAACTTCTGCGCCGGATCTCCTGGTGATAGGCGTACTATTATAAAAACTAGTGAAATTAATAAGAACAATACTAGCAGTGATGTAATTAATCGACGAAAAATAATTAGTGCTAGATGTTTGTTCATAGCAGTTAATTTACTCTCCATTTCCAGCAATCTTTAACTGCCCCAAGCGGTGTGATAGTGATGTCTTTAATTCGGTGACTATGTGCGATCAAATTATCAACCCAGTATAGAAAGGAATATGGTTCTTCTTCATGTATGATCCGCTGAATTTCATAGTATGCTTGTTTCATTTCTTCATCACTTAATTCATAAACTTGCTCAAGCAGTCCATCAACTTTCTTGTTTTGGAAACTTGGGAAATTCAAAGGAGTTTCATCAAGTCTTGAGTACCATGATATATAGAGATTAATAGGTATTGGCACAACCCACGCTGCCATCCAAGCATCATACTGCTTAGTAAATAGATTATTTATGAAAGTTCCGAGTTCATTCTTTTCAATTGTTACATCTATTCCAACAGCAAGCAAATTATTCTTGAAAAGCGAGGCTGCAAAATCTCTTCTGGGATTTCCAGATGGGATATGAAGAATAAATGCAAAATCGACTCCATTTTTTTCAATTATTCCATCATTGTCGGTATCTATCCAACCTTCATCTTTGAGTAAATTCTTAGCTTGCTCAATATTAAAGTCATATGCTTTCAAAGACTCATTATAAAATCTTTTAAATATTGGTGAAACTGGACCAACTGATAATTGTCCAAATCCTTTTAAATATTCATCAATAACTGCTTTCCGATTTATCGCGTGTGTAAGTGCCTTACGAACATTGCTAGACCCAAAAAAGAAATTTGGTGTAATTGTTCCATCCTCAGAATATTCAATTGGATCAATGTTATTCCAACCTATATAGTCAAAATCTCTACCTTGAATCGGAACAACTTCTAAATTACTAGACTCATTTAATTTTTCGATATCTTCTGTTTGAATATCTTCCATTAGATCAATTTCTCCTTTTAGGAGCTGTGTTAGTCTAATTTGATATTCTGGGATAACTTTAAATATTATCTGTTCCGGAGACTGCGCAGTAGTTAAAAATGATTCAGAATTTTTAGATAAAATAACTGCCTGATCGCGATCCCATTTTGCCAATCTGTAAGCTCCATTGGTAACTGGGTTTTCATTGAAGTCTGAGATGGAAAACTCTGATCTTGGAATAGTCGAAAATGCATGTTTTGGAACAATTAAATGATCAATCTCAAACAAATTTGGTTTAGAGCCTTGAATAAATTGAATTTTCAACTCTGTCTCAGAGATTTTTTCGAACGCTAGATCAAGTAATATTTGCCCAGTTTCATCACAAGGGAATTTCTCAAAATATCCAAGTGCACGACTTTCAACATCTGCATCTGAATAGACATCAAAAGAAAAAATAACGTCATCTATTGTACATTTAACACTGTCACTCCAATAAATATCATCTCGTATTCTGAGATACAGTTCTTCTCCGCTTTCATTCCACTTCCATTCCTCAGCCAGCATTGGCTTAAATTCGACCTCACCCTGATCAGTATTCCATTCGTATTGAAGTAATGACAAGTAAAGTAATTCTACCGCATTCCCCTCTTCAACGCTGAAGGCATACATCGGATTAAATGATTGAATATCTGATGGAATCCCAATTATTATTCCATCAATTTTTTGTTCTGTGCTGCATGAATAGAAAAGGAATAAAAGAAAAATTAGAGAATTAAATTTTATTTTTTTCATTGACGAAAGAGGGTTAATGGTTTATTACCAATTTATTAATTTGATATATTAAAGACAAAAATAATATTATCTTTTTAAATGTTAAAAATTAAAATAGATTATCTAAAAATAGTAACCAAATCATCGACACTCACACTTTCTGAGAATTTAAGATTTAACCTTCAACCTAATTCAGTAAATACGATTATAGGAAAAAACGGAACTGGCAAAACCTCACTTCTTTTAGCACTAACTAGATTACTTGACAACTCAAATTATGATTATGGTGGCTCAGTTATGGTTGGAGAGACCGATCTATTTAGGCTATCTGAAAATGAGCTGAGAGAGTTTCGCTCAAAAAATATCCGATATGTTTTGCAGGATCCCATCGGTTCATATGATCCGCTTAGAAAACTAAGTTACTACTTCGATCTTTTAAAGCTAGATAGAGTTGAATTAAATCAAGAACTGAATTATTTTCAACTACCAAAATATAATGAATTGAAAAGCCTACACTCCTATGAGCTAAGTGTTGGTATGGCCCAAAGACTAAACATTATCATGGCTCTTCTTTCAAAGTCAAAACTCTTACTGTTTGATGAACCTACTTCCGCTTTAGACTTGCCCATTGCTAATCTTCTGTATCAAAGATTAAGAGAATTTGTAAAAATGGAAGACCGGATTGTTCTGGTAGTTACGCAGGATTTTGAATTCGCCAAAAAAGTCAGTGATAATATCGCATTACTGAGTAGCAAAGAAATTTCTAATTTTTACCCAACAAATGAATTTCTAAGGAATAAAGAAAACCCAGAAATATTAAACTTTATTTCCACTTACCTCGAGTTAACAACCTAATGTTAAAACTATCGAATATAAACTACACTGCAAAAACAGAATCTCTTACTGCAATTGAGAGATCGAAGAAAATACTTTCTAACATTTCTTTTGAAGTGATGAAGGGAGATATTTTAGGAATTGTTGGGGAATCCGGGGCTGGTAAAACAACTCTTGCAAAAATTTTGGCGGGAATTAATTTGCCCGATTCAGGCAAGATTTTATACAAAGATAAAGTTTACAAAAATTTATTTAATGAACTAAGTATTCAATTCTTATTTCAAAATTCTGCTGAGTTAATAAATCCCCATCGTACTGTAAAAGATATTTTACAAGATACTGCTAAAACTAATCAGTTAAAAATTGATGAGCTTTTAAAGTTGGTTGATCTTCGAAAGAGTATTCTAAGAAGATTAGGTAAAGAATTGAGCGGCGGTGAAAGACAAAGAGTTGGTTTACTTAGAGTTTTGACAGTTAATCCGAAACTACTAATTATCGATGAACCATTCGCAGCACAAGATATCGAATCACAAATAAATTTGATGGGACTTTTAGAAAAAATAAAGAAGGATACCGACCTAACAATTATCTGCATATCTCATGATCTACAAATTATCTCGAAATTCACTGATAGACTTATTGTGATGAAAGGTGGAAAGATTGTTGAGATGGGATTGACATCTGATATATTGAGATTGCCAAAGCATGATTACACTAAATTTCTAATAAAATCGAAAAATTATAATGTTTCCCCAACCGATTTTAATCATTTGAATGGAATAGAGTTGTGATATGGATTTAAAATTTCCTAAAGATACTGAAAAACAGATGATCAGTTCAGTTATAACATATTTTGGAGAAATTTTGATAATGAGCTGACCGATCTGAAAGCTAAACTACTTCTCGATTTCTTTCTCAAAGAGATCGGACCGAGTATCTACAATGTAGCAATCAAAGATGCACAGGCTGTAAAGATCGAACATGTAAACGATCTTGAGGGTGTTTTCCGGAAAAAGTAAAAAATTGATTCAAGCATATAATGAGTGGTATACAAAATGGCAGTAATTAAGTTACTTAACCACAACACACAATAATTCCAAGCTTAGCGCTTCTGCATATTTCGGCAAAATTACATATATTTACCAAGCAACGGGCCGACAGTGAAGCGTGGCTAATACCAAACCATTCTTTATTGCTACTCGTTATTTGCATTGTCATTATTAATAATTAAAAGATGAAAAGTTTAATTAGATCAAATCCAATTATAAGTTATTTAATAATAACTTTCACAATTTCCTGGTTATTTTGGTTCATTCCCATGATTATTAATTTACCAAATGATATTTATTTGAGCATTATTTTGGTTGGAGGATTTGGTCCTGCTATCTCGGGGTTCATTTTACTTTTTATACAATCGGGCAAGAAAATTGCGATTGCGTCAAAGTCATTGTTTTGGATATTTTCATTTCTATTTGGCTTACTGTTATTTGTTACACACTATCTGGTAAATAATGATGCCCGATTAAGTAAATTTTGGTATAATCTAAAAGATGTTGGATTATTCGCAACATTTATACTATTAGCATGCGCATTGTTTTGGGGTCTGCTAGTGAGTAACTCAAAGAATAATGGCCTTAGAGAAAACTATTTAAAATCTTTTCTTTTTGATAAATCAAAAATTAAATGGTATACTTTTGCGTTACTATTTTATCCAGTTTTGTATGTTTTGGGTTTTGCGTTAGGTAAATTATTTGATTTTGAAACCTCTGAATCTTTATTTAGACCAGATATTTATAATATATCTGGATTTTTGTTGACCTTTTTTGTTGCGGGACCAGAAGAATTTGGTTGGAGAGGTTTTTTTCAAAAAGAATTACAAAAGAAATTCAATCCCTTAATATCAGCTATTATAATTGCGCTGGTTTGGTCTTCATGGCATATTCCTTTACATTATAATGGGTTTTATTCTTCCGATTTTTTAGGTCGATTCTTTTTAAGTTTTCAACTAGGTCTATTATTTACATGGTTTTATAATAAGTCGGGGTACTCAATTTTAACAGTAATGATTTTACATACGATGAACAATAATGTGTGGAAAGTTTTTGGAAGCTCCTATTATCCTGCTATGACTTTAGGAATTATAATAGTCCTAATTTTTATAATAGACAATAAAATGTGGCAAAGGAAAAATTACCATACTAAATTATATTCGGCTGAATAGCTATAAAAATCTAGCACATAACAATGCATAAAAATAATAGCCGAGGCAGTAATAATTTTAAGGATTGCAGTCTGCTTCAACTTTATTGTAGCTTGACAGGAAAGTGCCACCCAGTCGGCTACTATTCTTATACGAACCGTTGAAAAGAAAAAGCCAAATTCTAAAAATCGTAGCTAATCCACGCAGTAGCAGTTAGCAACGAATCTTCATGAAAAATGTTGTTTGATGGTATATAAAAATAATTTTATAAGAAAACACATGGAGAGAATATTAAAATTATAGAAAAAAATAATCTAAATACCTCAATCAATTATATTCACAATAAACCTGAAAGTTTTTTATCAAAAATCATCAAGTTGACTCTGCAACTTTTGGGTCAGAAGAATGCAATAGAAAAAGATATAACAAGCGGCAAAATAAAGCAAGAAGCTGCATTTGTTCCTAAATCTTTGTCAACAAATTTTCGAATTGATTTTGAAGAAATTAATGGAAGAAAAGTTTGGACATTAAAACCGAACCAAAATGGTTCAGAACAGGTAATACTCTATATTCATGGAGGGGCTTATATCTACAATATCTACAAGCAGCACTGGCAATTAATTGAACAATTGCTAGAGAAAACTGGGGCAACAATCGTAGTTCCTGATTATCCCCTTTCACCAGAATTTAATTGCACAGAAGTTTTCGCATTTATGCACACTCTTTATCAGAAACTCCTTAATAAATTTCCATCCGGGAATATCAGTTTCATGGGTGATTCAGCTGGGGGAGGACTTGCTTTAGCTTTTACTCAAAACCTGCGAAATGTAGGCTACCCCTTACCACAACAAGTGATATTGCTATCACCCTGGCTGGATGTTACCATGACCAATCCTGACATCCTTGCCGTTGACAAATACGATAAATTGTTAGGCATAAAAGGATTGCAGCTTGCCGGTGAGACTTATGCAAATAAGCTTGATCTGAAGGATTATAAAGTAAGCCCTATCTACGGAGACCTAAATCAATTGCCTAAAATTTCCATTTTCATTGGAACGCATGATTTCTTTATCGCAGATTCAAGAAAACTCAAATCAAAACTGGAATCAGCAAATATCCAATTCAATTACTTTGAGTATTCCAAAATGATGCACGTCTGGACAATTTTTTCTACCTTAAAGGAAGCAAAACATAGTGTTAACGAAATAGTAAAACTTATTAATAACGAATAAATATGCAGGTCGTAGTAGAATTGTAAATGAATATATGGTTCAAAGTTTCATGCAACCTGCACGAGTTTCTATATTGGAAGATAGTGAAGAAATGTGTTGTTAAAATTCACACAGTTTTCAATTATAACATAAATTTGATTAAAGTATCATTTTTGCTAATTTGTATTTATGAAATGTAAGATACATTTGTTGGTTGAAAGATGTTTTTACAGCTTATTAATGATAAAAATTGTGTAAACACAAAAATTAAAGGAGAGTAGAGATGAATAAAGAAAGTAATTGCCCAGTAACGGGCAAATCTAGCAAACCAATAGCAGGTAGTGGCACTTCTAACAAAGACTGGTGGCCAAACCAGTTGAACCTCAAGATTCTTCATCAAAACTCCAAGATGAGCAATCCGATGAACGAAGAATTCAATTACGCTGAGGAATTCAAGAAACTTGATCTGGAAGCTCTGAAGAAGGATCTCTATGCGCTGATGACTGACTCGCAGGATTGGTGGCCAGCCGATTACGGTCACTACGGTGGGCTCTTTATCCGTATGGCGTGGCACAGTGCAGGCACATATCGAACTGGCGATGGTCGCGGAGGCGCAGGTTCTGGTACTCAACGCTTTGCACCTCTTAACAGCTGGCCGGATAACGTAAACCTTGATAAGGCACGCCGTCTGCTTTGGCCAATTAAACAGAAATACGGGAACAAGATCTCATGGGCGGATCTCATGATTCTAGCCGGCAATTGCGCACTAGAGTCGATGGGATTACAAACATTTGGTTTCGCTGGTGGACGTGAGGACGTCTGGGAACCAGAAGAAGACATTTACTGGGGAACTGAGAGTGAGTGGCTTGGTGACAAGCGATACTCCGGTGATCGAGAACTCGAGAATCCTCTCGCCGCTGTGCAGATGGGTTTAATATACGTGAATCCAGAAGGGCCGAATGGCGAACCTGATCCGGTTGCCTCGGGCCGAGATATTCGTGAGACTTTTGCGCGTATGGCAATGGATGACGAGGAAACAGTTGCCCTCACTGCAGGTGGACACACTTTCGGTAAAGCACATGGTGCAGGAGATGCCGCACATGTTGGGCCTGAACCTGAAGCCGCGGGCATCGAAGAGCAAGGCCTTGGTTGGAAAAGCAGTTTCGGCAGCGGAAAAGGATCAGATGCTATTGGTAGTGGAATTGAAGGAGCATGGACTCCAAATCCTACTAAGTGGGATAACAGCTATTTCGATATGTTATTTGGCTACGAGTGGGAATTGACAAAAAGTCCTGCTGGTGCCTGGCAGTGGACACCAAAGGATGTAGCAGACAAGGACCTCGCACCAGATGCGGAAGATTCATCTAAACGAGTTCCAACCATGATGACTACAGCAGACATGGCAATGCGGATGGACCCAATCTATGAACCAATTTCACGGCGATTCCACAAGAATCCTGAAGAATTTGCTGATGCATTTGCCCGGGCATGGTTCAAACTAACACATAGAGATATGGGCCCTCGTTTGCGTTACCTTGGCGCAGAGGTTCCCAATGAAGATCTGATATGGCAAGATCCTATTCCTGAAGTCGATCATGACTTGATTGACGCAAATGATATCGATGAGCTCAAGAGCAAGATTCTTGCCTCTGGTCTTTCAATTTCAAAACTTGTCTCAACCGCATGGGCATCAGCGTCCACTTTCCGTGGTTCCGACAAGCGTGGTGGAGCAAACGGTGCTCGCATCCGTCTTTCACCCCAAAAGGATTGGGAAGTCAATCAACCAACCCAATTGGCAACTGTGCTGCAGACTCTTGAGAGTATCCAAAAAGAATTCAATGACGGGCAGTCTGGCAACAAGAAGGTTTCACTTGCCGATGTAATTATACTTGGTGGATGCGTTGGTGTTGAGCAAGCTTCTAAGAATGCTGGTAAAGATGTGACTGTTCCTTTTACACCTGGACGTATGGATGCATCTCAAGAACAAACTGACATCGAATCTTTCTCAGTACTTGAACCTTGTGCAGATGGATTCCGTAACTATCTCAAAACAAAATACACTGTATCTGCAGAGGAACTACTGATTGATCGCGCACAATTGCTGAGATTGACTGGCCCTGAGTTGACGGTTCTCCTTGGTGGGTTGCGCGTCTTGAATACCAATGTTGGAGAATCCAAGCACGGTGTATTCACAAAGCGACCAGAGACGCTCACTAATGACTTCTTCATAAATTTACTTGACATGAGAACAAAGTGGAATGCAACATCGGAAGACGAAGATATATTTGAAGGTCGTGATCGAGGTACCGACGAACTTAAATGGACAGGCACCCGTGTTGACCTAGTTTTCGGTTCGAATTCGCAACTCCGGGCTTTAGCTGAAGTCTACGGATGTGAAGATGCTCATGAGAAGTTTGTACAAGACTTTGTGGCGGCATGGAATAAAGTAATGAACCTTGACCGTTTTGACCTAGTCTAAGTGCAGGATAAACGTCAAAAGGATTTCTTATGATTTTGCAAAAAAAACAAGCAATTTGCAATTTTAACATACCAAAAAAATCCCCGATCAATGTCGGGGATTTTTTATAACATATAAGAGATATTGTTAAATCTTATAACTCTGAAGTGTTTTCATATAGTTAGCTCGTTCGTATGCTGCTGGTTCTGGACAGGACTTCTGGCTCATACTTCCTTGCATCATTTTGATAGATGAATACTCATTCTCTTCCATCCATCTTGCAAGGTCCATCAAAATGTCACTTATTCTCCCAGTGCCATTTCGCAGCAATTCAGAAGCCATCATAGCAGCACTTCCACCAGCCATCATAACTTTAAGTACATCTTCATAACTACTGACACCACTTGTGGCAACCATGCTAGCCTTTATATTACCATAAAGAATTGCAATCCATCTGAGTGGTAATCGTAATTCCCAATTTGTGCTAAGAACTAAGTTAGGAACGACTTCTAACTGTTCGAGATCAAAGTCTGGCTGATAGAATCGGTTGAACAAAACAAGACCATCGGCACCTGCATCATCCAATTTTTTTGCCATACTTGCCATTGTTGTAAAGAACGGGCTTAATTTTATTGCAACTGGTACATTAACATTTTCTTTTACTGATTTCAATGTATCGATGTACATGTTTTCAATTTCTTCACTTGTAACATCTGTACTAGTGGGAATGTAATATACATTCAATTCAATTGCGTCAGCCCCGGCTTGTTCCATATTTTGTGCATATTTAACCCAACCACCTTTGCTAATACCATTCAAACTTGCAATTATAGGAATTGACAAAGATTTCTTGAAGTCCGCAATAAGGTCAAGATATTCTATCGGTCCTAACTTGAAATCATCTTGTTCAGGAAAGTATGAAGTTGCTTCCGCAAAACTTTCAGTTCCGTAACTTAGATAGTGATCCAATTCACCAGATTCGTGTGTAAGCTGTTCTTCAAATAATGAATGCAAAACAACAGCAGATGCACCTGCATCTTCGAGTGATTTAGCTGAATCCAAAGATTGAGTTAACGGAGAAGCAGATGGTATAATTGGGTTCTTCAACTCAAGACCAAGATATTTAGTTGTTAAATCCATTTTTACTCCTTTAATTAAAATTTATGAAATGGCGGCAGGTTTAACTACCGCCAATTTTTATTTTTCTTCTTTATCTGCTAGATGGCTGTAATCCATTTCTGCCATATATTTGTACTGCTTCCAGCTTTCATTTACATGCTCTTGAGACATCTTCAATAGATCTTTTGCACGTTCTGGATGAGACTTAGTTAGCATTCGGTATCGATTTTCAGTATAGATATATTCCTTAAGAGGTATCTTAGGATCTTTGCTATCCAACTTCAGAGGATTCTTACCAGAAGAAATATTATTGGGATTGAATCGATAAATTGGCCAATATCCAGAATCAACAGCAAGTTTTTGTTGGACAAATCCTTTAGACATATCAATACCATGCGCAATACAAGGGCTATATGCGATTATTATAGAAACACCATCAAAATGTTCTGCTTCCACAATAGCTTTTACGGTTTGGGCATCACTAGCTCCCATAGCAATTTGGGCTACATACACATTTCCGTAACTCATTGCGATTTTACCAAGATCTTTCTTTGGTATCCCTTTACCAGCGGCTGCAAATTTTGCGACGGCACCAATACCAGTTGCTTTTGATTGTTGACCACCAGTATTTGAATAAACTTCAGTATCTAGAACAAGAATGTTTACATTCTTTCCAGAAGCCATTACATGATCAATCCACCGTAACCAATATCATAAGCCCAACCATCACCACCCATAATCCAAACTGATCGTTTAACCAGATAATCGATAACAGAGAGTAATTCTTTTGCGATTGGTTTTGATGAAGCTTCGAGTTTAGAAGTTAGTTGAGCAATTCTTTCTCTTTGCTCATTAATTTCTAACTCAGTTTTTGAGGTGCAGTAATTATTGCTTCAGCTAATTCCGCGCTAACTTCATCTTTTAATTGTAAGAGCAATTCACTTGCAAATTCTTTTTGCCTATCAATTGAAAGACGCATTCCTAATCCAAATTCAGCATTATCTTCAAAGAGTGAATTGTGTCCATGCAGGACCTCTTCCATCTTTGTTAGTTGCCCATGGTGTTGTAGGTAGGTTACCTCCATAAATAGAAGAACAGCCAGTCGCATTTGCAATAATAGCTCTATCACCAAACAACTGAGAAACTAATTTAACATATGGAGTCTCACCACAGCCCGGGCAAGCACCTGAATATTCAAATAACGGCTCTAGGAACTGACTTCCAGCAACTGAGTCGATCTTTAATTCTGTTCTGTCCGCTTCTGGAATATCTAAGAAGAAGTCATAGATTTACTCTCTCTGTTTTCACGTAATGGAACTTGAGGAGCCATATTAATAGCTTTTCTTCTAACTTCTGTTTTATCCTTAGCTGGACAAACTTCTACGCAGAGGTCACACCCTGTACAATCTTCAACAGCTACTTGAATAGTATACACCTTGTCTGGATTCTTTTCCACGTGCTTTTATAGATTTAAATGATTCTGGAGCGTTTTCTAATTCACTTTTATCGTATATTTTTGCTCGGATAGCTGCATGAGGACAAACTAGAGCACATTTATTACATTGAATACAAATGTCTTCTTCCCAAACAGGAACTTCGAGTGCAACATTTCGTTTTTCCCATTTAGCAGTAGCAGTAGGAAATGTTCCATCAACAGGCATTTGACTGACTGCAACATCATCACCTTTTCCAGCTCATTAGCATAGCCAGAGTATCTTTAACAAAATCCGGAGCCTTATCTGAGACTACGATCTCTTGCAACTATTTCACTCGTTACAGTTTCTGGATACTCGACTTCATGAAGATTATCAATTGCTTGATCAACTGCATCGTAGTTTTTTTGACAATTTCTTCACCTTTACTGCCATATGTTTTCTTAATAGCATCTTTGATCTTCTGTATAGCTTCATCTTTTGGAAGAACTCCAGAAATTGCAAAGAAACATGTCTGCATAACTGTATTTATTCTTCCACCCATACCAGCATCTCTTGCAACAGATGTAACCATCAATTACATAAAATTTCAATTTCTTTTCTATGATCTGTCTTTGAACTCTTTTTGGAAGTTTGTCCCAAACTACATCTTTAGAATATGCACTATTGAGAAGAATGTTCCACCTTCCTTAAGTTTTTCCAGAACATCGAAACTTATCCATCAATTCAAATAGATGACATCCTACAAAATCAGCTTCTTGAAGTAGATAAGTTGAGTAAATTGGATTTTTACCAAATCTTAAGTGAGACACAGTGGTTGATCCAGATTTTTTTGAATCGTATACAAAATAACCTTGAGCATTATTGTCAGTTTCACCGCCAATAATTTTAATAGAGTTTTTGTTTGCACCAACTGTACCATCAGCTCCAAGTCCGAAGAACATTGCATTTAGTTGCAGTCTTTATCTTCAGTAATAAATGATGGATCGTACTCCAAACTAGTATAGGTTACATCATCATTAATTCCAACTGTAAAGTGATTTTTTGGAGTTTCTTGTTTTAGATTATCAAATACTGCTTTTACCATTGCCGGAGTGAATTCCTTTGAAGATAGCCCATATCTTCCACCATTGATAATTGGGAATGCATCAAAAGGTTTTTCCGAAGAAGCCATCGCTTCTGCAATTGCTGTAACAACGTCTAGATATAAAGGTTCACCGGTAGAGCCCGGTTCTTTCGTTCTATCAAGAACTGATATTCTTTCAACAGTTTCTGGAAGTGCTTTTATAAAATGTTTTGCTGAGAAAGGACGATATAGTCGAACAACAAGAAAACCAACTTTTTCTTCCATTTTATTTGCAAGAGTTTCAACAGTTTCTTTTACTGTTTCCGCACCAGACCCCATCAAAATTACTACTCTCTTAGCATCAGGAGCTCCGTAATAATCAAATAAATTATATTGCCTTCCCGTAATTTCAGCAAACTTATCCATGGCTTTCTGAACTATCTCAGGAGCTTCATTGTAAAACTTGTTAACAGTCTCTCTACCTTGGAAATAAACATCGGGATTTTGAGCTGTTCCACGAAGTACTGGTTTATCGGGATTCATTGCTCGATCTCTATGAGCATGAATAGTTTCAGAATCTATCAATTCTTTAAGATCATCATCCGTAATTTCTTCGATCTTCTGAATTTCGTGTGAAGTTCTGAATCCATCAAAGAAATGGATAAAAGGAATTCTTGATTCCAATGATGCTCTGTGAGTAATAGCAGCAAGATCTTGGACTTCCTGAATTGAACCAGATGCCATTAAACCGAAACCAGTTTGTCGAACTTGCATTACATCCTGGTGATCACCAAAAATTGATAATGCTTGCGCCGCTAATGATCTAGCCGATACGTGGAAAACAGCTGGAGTTAATTCCCCGGCAATTTTATACATATTTGGTATCATCAACAGTAAACCTTGTGATGCTGTAAAAGTTGTTGTTAATGATCCAGCTTGGAGTGCACCATGAACAGCTCCAGCAGCACCTCCTTCACTTTGCATTTCTGTTACTGAGGGAATAGTCCCCCAGATGTTTTTCTTGCCTTGTGCAGCCCAGAGGTCGGACATTTCACCCATTCCGGATGAAGGCGTTATTGGATAGATAGCAATAATTTCGCTAAGCTTATATGCTACTGAAGCCGCGGCATCATTTCCATCTATCATTATCTTTCTTCTTGCCATAAACCTTGCCTCAATTTATTTTGAATTAATTTATATTAGTTTTTAGTAATATTTTACAATAGCAACTATCTTGCCATTTGATCGGTGATTTTTTCATTAAAAAAGTACGAAAAAAGCAGTTTTGAGAAGTGTTCCGCATTATTACTCTTGAAACTAAGAATTTAAGTAAAATATATCTTATTTCTAGGAAAACAAATTTTAGAAATAGAAATTGAAGATACGAAATAGCTCAATAAAAATAAAGATAGAAAGGTCTGATAATAGGATATGACAACTTATTTAAAATATTGAGGGCTGATCAAAATGAATTGATCAGCCCATGTAAATAGTATTAATTTAATTTATTTACCTAAGAATTCTACTATCTTTTGTACAACAAATTCTATCTGCGCAGAAGACAATTCCGGATAAATAGGCAGTGCCATAGAGTGTTTTGCCGCAAAATCAGAATGGCGATAAGAATCTTTTGAAGAGGGAAGATCTTTAAAACATTCTTGATCGTGGAAAGGTACCGGATAATAAATTTCACAACCAATCTCATTTTCCTTCAAGAATGCCATTAATTCATCTCTTTTATCCACACGAATAACATATTGGTTGTAGATGTGATAATTCTTCAAACCTGTATCTTTATAAACAGCTTTTGGAAGTAGAACAGAGTTTTGATTATCGAGTTGAAGTTTACCTTCTTCTTCAGCTAGTCCAGCCTCCACAAAAAGTTTTGTGTAGAGTGCTGCGTTTTCTCTTCTCTTTTCTGACCACGAATCTAGGTGAGGTAGCTTAACACTTAAAACTCCTGCTTGAATTGCATCCAATCTGAAATTCCCACCGATCATTTTATGGTAGTATTTTGGTTTACCACCATGGACTCTCATTATTTTAAGTTTTTCACCTAGCTCTTCATCCATTGTGACTACCATTCCACCATCTCCGAAACAGCCTAAGTTCTTACTTGGGAAAAAAGAATAACATCCTATATCTCCTATCGTACCAGCACATCTTCCATCTTTGTATTGAACACTTATTGCTTGCGCTCCGTCTTCAATAACTTTTAGATCATGTCTTTTTGCAATTTCCATTATTGGATCCATATCGGCACTCTGGCCATATAGATGTACGGGAATAATAGCTTTTGTTTTGTCTGTTATTTTTTCTTCAATTAATGCTGGATCAATATTAAAAGTGACAGGATCGATATCCACCAATACTGGAATAGCATTTAATCTAGAAACAACTCCTGCAGTAGCGAAAAACGAATAAGTAGGAACAATTACTTCATCACCTGGACCAACATCAGTGGACATGAGTGCAATAAGAAGTGCATCCGTACCCGATGAAACACCAATAGCCTTGTTTGATCCTAAAAATTCATTTACCTCCCCTTCTAATTTCTGAACTTCTGGACCAAGAATAAAATATTGTGACTCAGCTGTGTTGAGAAGTGCAGAATCAAGTTCACCCTTAAGTGAACTATATTGAGCTTTTAAATCTAACAATGGAACTTTCATTTTACTTCCTTTATTTAATTTGTTTATCCTTTTACAATATGATCATTTTTAATGCCACAATCATGAAACGCATTCCTAGTATCCAAAATCAATGCAGAATTTTTACATATAAACTCATAATCGTATGCATCATGGTCTGTACTCAGGAGAACTAAATCATATTTGGCAAGATTTTCTTCTGTTATATCTACTGATTTCATATCATATTTATACTTTCTAGTAGGTGGAAGTGTTTGTATCAAAGGATCATTATAATCAACTTCCGCACCTCCTTCACGAAGAATCTCAATTAATTTAAGCGATGGTGATTCTCTCATATCATCTATATTCTTCTTGTAAGCTGCACCTAAAATCAGAACTTTTGAACCACTAATTGATTTCTTATGATTGTTTAGAGCTTCAATTGCTTTTTCCACAACATAATACGGTTGTCTTGTATTAATTTCCCCAGCAAGTTCGATAAATTTTGTATTTACCTCAAATTCTCTAGCTTTCCAGGTAAGATAGAATGGATCTATAGGAATACAATGACCGCCTAAACCAGGACCGGGATAAAATGCATTGTATCCAAAAGGTTTCGTTTTAGCTGCATTTATAACTTCCCAGACATCAATATCCATTCTATCAAATACCATTTTCAATTCATTTACAAGTGCGATATTGACAGATCGGTAAACGTTCTCAACAATTTTTGTTGCTTCAGCAACATCCGGTGATGAAACCGGCACTGTCTTGACAATAACTTGGTTATAAAGAGCTTGTGCAATTTCAAGACAGTTTTGTGTTACACCACCTACAACTTTAGGAATTGTTGCAGTATGATAATTCGGATTATTTGGATCCTCACGCTCTGGACTATAAGCAAGAAAGAAATCTTTACCTACCTCAAGTTTTTCATCACTATTTTCCAGTGATTCAAACAATGGCAATAAAATTTCTCTGGTAGTTCCTGGATAAGTTGTTGATTCAAGAGTAACAAGCTGGCCTTTTCTTAAATACTTTTTTATTGTCTTAGCCGTATCAACCACATAACTCATATCTGGTTCTCTATGGGTATCCAACGGGGTGGGAACACAAATTATAACTGCATCAACTTCCGGTAATCTTGCAAAATCTGTTGTAGAATTCAAATGGCCAGAATCAACTGATTTACTAATCCTTTCTGAAGGAATATGCTTGATATAAGTTTCACCTTGTGAAAGAGCATCAATTTTTCTTTCATCAAGATCAAAACCTAAAACATCAAACTCTTTCTCTGTAAATTCTAATCCAAGTGGTAAGCCAACATATCCTAAACCTATTATTCCAACTTTGAATGTTTTATCATTAATTTTTTTAATCAGTTCTGCTTTATAATCCATTTAGTCTCCAAAATTTATACTGGACAATTAGTGCTAATTTATTTTCGGTGTTAATAAACTTAAAATTTTAATCATCTCAAAATAAGTTATCAATGAATTTAACAATTATTGGTAAAACTTATTGTGATTTAAATCAAATATCCTAAACTGAATCTTTTAAGAATTTCCTACATCAAACGACTAAAAATAATTATGAAAAATAAAAGGATAGGATAATGACTGAAAAATTAACAAAATCAGACTTCTTAAGCAAAGTATTTAATTATGAAAACAACCAAGAATGGAAATATCAAGGCGAATTACCTGCACTAATTGATTTTTACGCAGATTGGTGTCAACCATGTAAAATGGTAGCCCCAGTTCTGGAAGAATTATCTGAAGAATTTGCTGACAAAATTAAAATATATAAAGTAGATACGGAAGTTGAACAAGAATTAGCATCGGTTTTTGGAATTAGAAGTATTCCCTCTCTACTCTTTGTTCCTTCTGCAGGTAAACCTCAGATGGCACAAGGTGCATTACCAAAAGATGCTTTAAAAGAAGCAATTAATAATATTCTATTTTCTGTTGAAGCTAACGCATAATTTTTGTATTTTTGTAAATTATAGAATATATAGCTGGTTAGTTAAACTAATCAGCTATTTTACGCTTATACCATCCCATTTATAGCAAATGGGAACATTAAATTGTTTCAATGGTATCTGCAATAATTAACTCCCTATACTGATTTTTTAATTATGTTTTTATATTAGGAGCTGCCTTGAAAATTACAAAACAATTTACGAACAGAGAAAGTCAAAGTTTAGATAGATATCTTCAAGAAATTGGGAAAGTAGATCTTATTACTGCTGATGAAGAGATAACTCTTGCTGAAAGAATTCGCGAAGGTGATCAAGATGCATTAGAAAAACTGACTAAAGCAAATTTAAGATTTGTGGTTAGTGTGGCTAAACAATTCCAAAATAAAGGTTTACCTTTAAGTGATCTTATAAATGAAGGAAATATTGGATTGATTAAAGCTGCAAAGAAATTTGATGAGACTCGTGGGTTTAAGTTTATCTCTTATGCTGTCTGGTGGATAAAACAATCAATCATGCAAGCTATTGCAGACCAATCTAGAATGGTTAGATTACCTCTGAATAGAGTTGGGGCATTAACAAAAATCTCAAAAATTGCCTCTCAATTAGAGCAGGAATATGAAAGAGCTCCTTCTACTGAAGAGATCGCTAACGAGTTAGAAATGAGTATTAATGACGTTGCTTACGCTTTGAAAGTTTCTGGAAGACACGTATCAGTTGATGCTCCATTCTCTCAGAGCGATAATGATAAAAGCAGTTTGCTCGATGTCATTTCTAATGATGAACAGCCCTCTCCTGACCAGGATCTAATGGCTAATTCACTACAAAATGATATTGAGAGTTCTCTTGCTACTTTAACAGAAAGAGAAGCTGAAGTTATAAGATTATATTTTGGAATCAATAGTGAATATTCTGCTACTCTTGAGGAAATTGGTGAGATGCTAAATCTTACGAGAGAGAGAGTTCGACAGATAAAAGAGAAAGCCTTGGTAAGATTACGTCATTCATCCAGAAGTAAAAATTTGAAAGTCTACTTAGGATAGATTAAAATTAAATAAAGAACTCAATAAAAGTCCAAATTAAAAATTTGGACTTTTATTTTTTCCTACTGTGAAAGATCCTCCACAGAGATAAATAGAATAATCGAAAATGCAAGAATTATCGTAATAATAAATCTTTTTTTTCAGTAAAGTAACTTAGTATCTATTTCTAGATCTTTTATTTTGTTTTGGATTATTATTACTTTTTCTCTTATAGTTGGATTTCTTTTTAACATTATTTTCTTGATCAGCAGCCACAATTGATTTAGGTTTTGGAGGAAGTTCAACTAAAAGTTCATCTTCAGGATAAATTAAATCCATTTTATGATTTAAAAATGTTTCAATTTTTGGTATCTGAAAAGAATCATCTTCACAAGCAAAACTAATAGAAGTTCCACTTAATCCAGCTCTACCTGTTCTTCCGATTCTGTGGACATAATCCTCTGGATCTTCTGGGAGATTATAATTTATTACGTGTGAAACATTATCAATGTGAATTCCTCTACCAGCAACGTCTGTTGCAACAAGTACTCGCACATCTCCATTCTTAAAATTATCTAATCTTTTTAATCTTTTCTTCTGATCAATGTTTCCACTTAACAATGTTGTGGAAACTCCATAATGACTTAGATTTTTATAAAGGTCGTTAGCAATATCTTTCCTATTACAAAATAGGAGAACTTTTTTAGCATCCTTCTTTTCAAGAAGATTGTATAGTAATTTGAATTTTTCATCTGCGGCAACTAAATAATTTATTTGAGAAATATTTTCCGCAGCAACTTTTTCAGGTTCGATCTCTATAACAACTGCATCCTTAGTCCATTGTTGTGCAATTCTTTTTATGCTGTCTGGAAAGGTTGCGCTAAAAAACAATGTTTGTCTGTTCTCTTTTCTAGGTGTATTCTTTTCGATCTTTCTAATGTCTGGCATAAATCCCATGTCGAGCATTCTATCAGCTTCATCCAAAACAAATATCTCGACCTTGTTCAACCTAATTAGCTTTTGCTTCATAAAGTCGATCAGCCTACCCGGAGTTGCAAACATAATATCAATATATTTTCCTTTTACAAGATGCATCTGTTTTTTGTAGTCCATACCACCATAAACTGCGACCATATTAAGATTATGATATTTCGCAAGTTGCCTGGAATCTTTTTCAATCTGAATTACTAATTCTCTTGTTGGAGCAAGAATTAATACTCTTGGGCTTCCTTTTTCTTTTCTAATTTTCGGAGTCTGTTTTATCAGCTTTGATATTGCTGTAATAACGAAAGCTGCTGTTTTACCAGTACCAGTTTGAGCTCTTCCAATCGCATCTTTATGCTTTAAAGTATGAGGCATAATTCCAGCCTGGATTGGTGTACAATATTGATATTTGAGATCGGATATAGCATGAAGAATTCCATTTGAGAGGTGAAGATCATGAAACCTAACTTTCCCCTCTTCAGGTTCTACATGAAAATCTTTTATTGTCCACTTTTCTGATGGGCTTTTACTTTCTTTTTGATTCTTTGATTGGTCGAATGGCTTTCCAACACGTTGAATAGTTTTACTTTTTTGCTCAATATCTTTCTGTTTGGTAACTTCTTTATTAGTGATCTTGGGAGGAATTTCTCTTCGTTCTACTTTCGTCTTTTTAAATAGACTAATTATTTTACTTAACATTACACACTCATCTCTCAAATTGGTTCAACGTAATCCTAACGTCTGTACGATCGTTAAACCAAAATATTATTAAAAATACAAAAGTTTAAATTAACTATTGATACGTGGATAAACAATTACATTCGATATTGATCAATTAGTATTTAAGGTCTCAAGAATTTGTTCTATTCTCTCTTTTTGATCTTCGGGAGCTTTAGATAAAGCTATTTTATAATTCTCAATTGCCCCTACCTTGTCTCCAGATAACTTAAGAGATTCTGCATAACTGTCATAAACATTCCAAGATTCAGGAAATCTTTGAAGGTTCAATGAAAATACATTTTTGGCCTCTTCAAACATATTTTTATTGATTAACTGATATCCATACAAATTGAGTTCATTCTCAGTTGCGTTCTTAAAAGTGGTTTGTCTAAGCAGTTCCGCTTCTTCACTTTTACTCATTTTTGTTAGTAAGTCAACTTTTACAATATTATTAGCAAAATTTGAATTTCTCCGAATTGATTGGTTTATCCATGTTAGAGCTTCCTCATAATTTACTTCATTGTCAACACAGTATTGAGCTGCTTGCATTGGTCCTTGCCAACTGAATCCCGGTAGTGATGATAGCTGCTCTCTAATGCTGTTCAAAACAACTTGTACTTCATCAAATTCGACACTGAATCTTGCATTTAGCCTTTCCCAGTGCATGCAGATGTCGACTGAATTACTAGTTATATTTTCAAATCGGTATTCGAGCAATTCATTAAAATGAATTCTTTCCGGGATAACTTCAAATCTTAGAACATCTTTTGTTTTGTCGTAAAAGAAACTGCCCCAAGCTTTATGTTGGCTATTGAGAATCAAAATCCACTCATTTTCCGATGGGACAATGTGGAAACTATAAGTTCCAGCCGGAATGTTATTACCATTAACTTTAACATCATCAGAAAAGCTTATTGTTGTGTTTTCATTTGCTCCTGCCCTCCAAGGAAAAGGCGCACCATTGTTATATGGAACTAAGTTTCCCCATATCTCTCTGCCTTGCACTGCTGGACGACTGTATGAGATGGATATTTCGCTCAATCCAACTGACTGAAAGATTTTAGCAGCTGGACTTACTCTGGGTAGTTCAAGGTTTTGCGATAATAATGTTGAAGTTAAGAATATCACTGAAACCAATATTCTTCTTGCACAGGCATTGCATAAATTGTTTGACATTGTATAGACTCCAAATATTTGTTTCAAAATATCTATTTAATTAGATTAAAGCAAGATTTTGGAGAATTCCAATTGCAGCGAATCTGAAAACCAAAATTATTATATTTCTTTTCAAAATAAGTTAAACTAAGATGACTAAACTGGAAAACTACTTTCTCAAATATCGAAACAACATTATTGGGATTGATGAATATTTTATCTCCCCATTTGGCCAGAAGAAAATAATTTATGCTGATTGGATAGCTAGCGGCAGACTATATCGACCAATTGAGGAAAGGATTATAGAACAATTCGGACCATTCGTTGGAAACACTCATACTGAGACTACCATAACCGGTACAACCATGACCAAAGCATATCATTACGCTCATGATGTTATTAAAAAACATGTGAATGCGAATAATGAAGATGTCATTATTACTGCAGGATTTGGAATGACCACAGTTATTAACAAATTGCAAAGAATTATGGGATTGAAACTTCCTGAGCAATTACATAAATATGCTGATATTCCTAATGAGTCTAGACCAGTTGTTTTTGTAACTCATATGGAGCACCACTCAAATCAGACAAGTTGGGAAGAAACTATTGCTGATACAGTCGTAATAGAACCGGATCAAGATGGATTAGTTGACCCCGATAAGCTTACTGAAGAAATGGAAAAATACACAGATAGAAAAATTAAAATTGGCTCCTTTAGTGCTTGTTCTAATGTAACTGGAATTGAGACACCATACTACGAATTAGCAAAGATCATGCATGAGAATGGAGGTTATTGTTTTATAGATTTTGCCGCATCTGCACCCTACAAAGATATTGACATGCACCCTTCTGATCCAATGAAAAGACTCGATGCCATATTCTTTTCGCCTCATAAATTTCTAGGAGGACCAGGTACTTCTGGTGTAATGGTATTTAATAAAGCTCTTTATGACAGAAAAGTTCCTGACCATCCTGGAGGAGGAACTGTTGATTGGACAAATCCTTGGGGCGAACACAGATATATAAGTGATATTGAAGCAAGAGAAGATGGTGGAACACCTGGTTTTATTCAAGCCATCAAAACTGCTCTTAGTATAAATCTAAAAAATGAGATGGCAACCGACAAGATTATTGAACGAGAAGAAGAATTGCTTGAGATTGCATTCAAAAGATTTAGAGAAATCCCAAAGATCCACCTGCTTGCAAATAGTATTGAGGATCGCCTAGGAATAATATCTTTTTATTCTGAAGAGATTCATTTTAATCTCATGGTAAAATTGTTAAATGATCTATACGGTGTTCAGATGAGAGGTGGATGTTCTTGTGCCGGTACTTATGGTCACTATCTTTTACATATCGATCCAACAAGATCAAAAAGCATTACGGATATGATCGATCATCATGACCTTTCACAAAAACCGGGATGGATTAGATTCTCGCTTCATCCAACTATGAGTAATGAAGAGATCAACATTATCATGGATGCAATCGCTGATATTGTGAATAACATTAAAAAGTATAAGGAAGATTATATTTACTATCCTGAGAGGAATGAATATTATCACAAGAATGAAAGACCAGAAGATTATAGATTTATCGAAGAATGGTTCAAGCTAAATGATATAACTAAATAATTATGCTATTTGTTCTTAAATAGTAATATTGTACTTGACATCTTTTTAATTTAATTCATATATTAAGCATCATAATGAAAACAAAAAATATTTCAAATATTACAAACATAATTAACAACTGGGCTTGGTGGTGGTCTATACTAAATTTTTAATGCTCAGTGAAAATAAATCTAAGAATTTAAACCCTTCCCATCACTGAGAAGGGTTTTTTTATAATTATGCAAAAAAACCAATTTAAAGAATTAACGAAATATTACAATGTAATACCTGTTTACGAAAGAATAACCGGTGATCTTCTTACTCCAGTTTTGGCCTATATTAAGTTACGCCAAAAGGAAAAATTCTGTTTTCTTCTGGAATCGGTTGAAGGAATTGGAAGGTTAGCACGCTATTCATTTATTGGTCGAGATCCAATAAAAATTATCTCAAACCGTGGTAACAAACTTACTGTAACTAGTGATAATGGTTCCAAAGAATCTACTGGTAGTATATTTCACTATCTTAAAAATGAGATAGCCTCTTATAAATTCCCAAAACTAGAAGACATCCCAGATTTTACAGGTGGTATAGTCGGCTATATTGGTTACGAAAATATTGCTCTGATTGAAGATAAACTAAAATTTGAGGATCACGAACAATCCGAAACTCCTGATTCTATTCTTGGTGTATTTAACACTATTATTGCGTTTGATCATTACAAACATCAGTTGCTATTGATTTCGAATGTCCATTTGGATGATACATCAAATATTGATGAGGAATATGAAAAAGCAATTCGTAATCTGGAGAATGTTAAGGCTGAGTTAAGTCAACCAACTAATTACAAATCTGATTTTGAATTTAAAATAAACGATGAATCAGAAATAAATCCAGAAGCTTTTTACAAGATTGTTGAAAAATCAAAACAAAATATTTTAGATGGTGATGTTTTTCAATTGGTGCTTTCTAAAAGATTTGAAGCTGACTATAATGGTGATCTGCTCAATGTTTACCGAGCTTTAAGAATAATAAATCCTTCTCCGTATATGTACTTCATAGAGTTACCTGAAAATATAGCGGTCATCGGTACTTCACCTGAGGATCTTATTAAAGTTCAAGATAATCGTGCGAGTATACTTCCAATTGCTGGAACAAGAAAACGAGGCAAAACATCTCAGCGAGATAAAGAGCTTGAACAAGAATTACTTGCAGATCCGAAAGAAAAGGCAGAGCATATAATGCTTGTTGATCTTGCTAGAAACGATCTTGGACGTGTTTGTAATTTTGACTCAATTAATATAAAAGACTATATGAACATTCATCGGTTCTCTCATGTAATGCATATCGTTTCTAGAGTCGTTGGTGAATTGAAGACAGATAAAGATTCTATAGATGCTTTTATGGCCGCATTCCCAGCGGGGACAGTTTCAGGCGCTCCAAAAATCAGAGCAATGGAATTAATTCATCGAGTACGAAAAGAGTCTAAGAAATATTTATGCTGGTTCTGTTGGCTATATAGATTACAGCGGAAATTTAGATATGTGTATTGCCATCCGAACTCTATTCTCGATTAAAGAGAAAATTTACTGGCAAGCTGGGGCTGGTATTGTTGCTGACAGCAAACCAGAATTGGAGTTTAATGAAATAAATAATAAAGCAGCAGTATTGCTAAAAGCACTCGAGTATGCAGAGGATATTGATGAAAATATTAGTGATAGATAATTACGATTCCTTTACATATAATCTAGTTCAGATGATTGGGAAGTTTTCAGAAGATATTATAGTAAAACGGAATGACAAAGTTTCTTTAGAAGAAATTGAGGAAATCAATCCTGATAAAATTGTAATTTCCCCTGGTCCCGGTGTACCAAAAGATTCTGGAATATCTATTGACATTCTTAAAACGGTTGGGAAAGTGAAACCAGTTCTCGGTGTTTGTCTTGGTCATCAAGCGATTGGTGAAGTTTTCGGTGCTAAAGTTGTACATGCACCAGTATTGATGCATGGTAAATCTACTATGGTTCAGCATAGCGGAGAAGGAATTTACTACAATGTAAATCAGAACTTTGAAGCAGGACGATATCATTCGTTGATAATTGATTATAATTCTTTGACCTCTGATCTAGAAGTAACCTCCCAAACTGAGGATGGCATTATAATGGGTATTAAACACAAGGAATTCCCAATTGAGGGAATTCAATTTCATCCCGAATCAATACTGACTCCAGAGGGTGAAACAATAATTAAAAACTGGATGGAACAATGATAAATTCTGCGATAGATAAATTATTGTTGAAGCAGAACCTTACATTTGAAGAGGCAAGTGAATGTGCGGATCTCTTAATGAAAGGTGAAGTGAACACATCTCAAACGGCTGCACTTCTAACTTTACTGAAAGTTAAGGGTGAGACTTCATTAGAAATCGGCGGATTTGCTAAAGCTATGAGAAATAATAGTGTTAAAATTAGTTTTAAGGATCCCAATACTATTGATGTTTGCGGGACAGGTGGAGATAATTCTGGTTCTTTCAATATCTCAACTGCTGTGTCATTTGTTGCTGCTGGGGCAGGAGTTTCCGTAGCAAAGCATGGTAACAGATCCATCACTAGTAAAAGTGGGAGTTCTGATGTACTCAGTGAACTTGGAATTAAGATTGATCTAACTCCAGAACAGTCAGAAAAAGCATTGTCACAACTAGGGATAGCATTCCTATTCGCACCAATTTATCACCCAGCTATGAAAAATGTGGCACCAGTTAGGATGGAAATAGGATTTAAGACCATCTTCAATATTCTCGGTCCATTAACAAATCCGGCAACAGTTAAAAAGCAAATGATCGGGACATACAATGACAAAATAGCTGAAACAATGGCTGAAGCTGCACAATTGCTAGGTATAGAAAATGTAACTTTTGTGTGCACGAATAATCAATTTGATGAAATCACTCTATCTCATCCTACAAAAATGATTTTGTTAGAAAATTCAACTATTAAATTCTAAAGTAATTGAGCCTCATGAATTTGGCTACGACTCAATAAGTTTAAAAGAAATCAGAGGTTCAGACCCGAGTGTAAATGCAAAAATTATTTTGGATCTTTTTAACAATCCGAAGAAAAACTCACACTTTAATGTTGTTTCTGCAAATACAGCTGTTGCACTACAAACATCAGGTAAATTTGATAGTTTTGAAGAATCTAAACAAGCTGCTGAAGATTCAATTCTGTCAGGGAAAGCACAAAAAAAATTAAATGATTTTATTCAGTTCAGTAACGATTTATGAAAAATATACTTGATGAAATATTCGAAGTAAAAATCGAAGAAGTTAAAAAGCTCAGAAAGGATTTTACAATTTCTCGTTTTTCTCATTCTAAATATTTTCATGAGGATTGTCTCGATTTTCATTCAACTTTGTCAAATTCTAATTCCATCTCATTAATTGCAGAAGTTAAAAAGGCATCTCCATCAAAAGGAGTTATAAGAGAGGATTTTAACCATAAAAAAATCGCTGAAACTTATATTAAAAGTGGTGCTGATTCAATTTCTATTTTAACCGATGAAAACTTTTTTCAAGGCAGTACGGAATATCTTACTGATATAGCTGAATTTAAAACCATTCCTCTGCTAAGAAAAGACTTTATAATTGATGAGTACCAAGTGTATCAGGCCAAATCAATTGGAGCCGATGCCATTCTACTCATTTGTGAGATACTTTCACAAAGCCAAATTTCAGAGTTAACCTCTGCGGCAGAAGAACAAGGAATGTCTGTACTGCTTGAAATGCACTCAGCAGAACAGATTAGCAAAATCAATTTTGAGATGAATCGAATAATCGGTGTTAATAATCGCGATCTCACAAAATTTGAAACTGATCTGAAGTCAACTAAGGAGATCTCGTCCTTATTACCTAGCAATATAGTTTTAGTTTCTGAATCTGGGATAACTTCTAAATCTGATATGGAATATATCAGATCACAAAATGTAAATGCCATTTTAGTTGGTGAACATTTTATGCGATCTAATGATATTGCAGAAAGTGTTTCCCAAATGAAGGAATACTGCAATTATGAAAATTAAAATCTGTGGTATAACAAGAATTGAAGACGCTTTACTTTGTGCTGAACTTGGGGTTGATGCTATTGGATTTATTTTCTATCCAAAAAGCAAACGATACATTAATCCAGAAATAGCTAAAAAAGTTGCTAGAAATATACCACCATTCACTTCTGTTGTTGGCGTATTTGTAAACGAAGATATAGCCGAAGTTAATAGAATATCAAAATTAGTTGGTTTAAACTATGTGCAACTTCACGGAAAAGAATCTATTGAGTATATTGATAAAATCAATTCTCCTGTAATAAAGAGTTTTGGTGTTGATATTTCTTTTGATTTCTATTCTACAGATAATTATAGTAATTGTAAAATTCTTTTAGATGTGAAAGATGAAATTGAATATGGCGGGACAGGAAAATCATTCGATTGGAGTTTAATTCCAAAAGAACTGAGAAGTAAAGTCATTATTGCTGGAGGAATTTCAAAAGACAATATCAAATTGATTTATGATTTGATTAATCCTGCGGCAGTTGATCTATCATCTTCAGTCGAAATATCACCTGGGAAGAAAGACAAAACAAAAATTCAAGAAGTTATGAAATTGATTAATGAGATTAAGCTGAAAGAATATGAGTAAACAAAAGGAAAAATATTCTGCTCCTGATAAAAATGGGAAGTTTGGAGAATTCGGAGGGCGATTCGTACCAGAGACATTGATGACCGCACTCTACGAGTTAGAGAATACATATATTAAAGCAATCTCTGATAAATCTTTTTTAGATGAATTAGACGATCTTCAAAAGAATTATAATGGTCGTTCCACTCCCCTCACTTTGGCAGATAGATTAACAGAGCATTATGGAAAAGCGAAAATATATTTGAAGCGCGAAGATCTGAATCATACTGGTGCTCACAAAATGAATAATACTCTTGGCCAGATTCTTTTAGCAAGAAGACTTTGTAAGAAGAGAATAATTGCTGAAACTGGTGCTGGGCAGCATGGTGTTGCGACAGCAACTGTATGCGCAAAATTTGGATTGCAATGCACCGTTTACATGGGTGAAGTTGATGTAGCTCGCCAAGAAATGAATGTATTCAGAATGAAGATGATGGGAGCAGAAGTTATTCCCGTTTCATCTGGGAGTAAAACTCTAAAAGATGCGACAAACGAAGCTATTCGTGATTGGGTAACAAACGTAAACAATACTCATTACATAATTGGTTCTGTTGTTGGTCCCCATCCTTATCCAATGATCGTAAGAGATTTTCAAAAAATAATCGGAGAAGAAACTAAAACGCAGATTCTAGATATTGAAAATAGATTACCAAATTATATTGTTGCATGTGTGGGTGGAGGTTCAAATGCTATCGGCATTTTTTATCCATTTATAGATTTTAAAAATGTAAAACTGATTGGTGTCGAAGCCGCAGGGTATGGAATTGAAACTGACAAACATTGTGCAACATTAACAAAAGGCAGTGCAGGTGTATTTCAAGGAATGAAAACTTATCTGCTTCAAGATGATGAAGGGCAAGTCAATGAAGTCCATTCAATTTCCGCTGGACTTGATTATCCAGGAGTGGGACCAGAACACAGTTTGCTAAAAGATATTAGGAGAGTAGAATACAGATCAGTAACTGATGACGAATCACTGGAAGCAGCAGTTCGATTGTCCAGACTCGAGGGAATTTTACCCGCTCTTGAATCTTCACATGCATTTGCCTATCTAGAATATCTTATGCCCACTACAAGAAAAGGTGAAATTGTAGTATTAAACCTAAGCGGACGTGGAGATAAAGATCTGAATACACTTATGCAAAAAATTAAGGTATAGGGAATGAGTTCTATTAGTGATAGAATTGATGAAATAAACAAACAAGGTAAAAAAGCTCTCACAGTTTTCATTACGGCGGGATCTCCAACAATTACTGACTTTTCTGAAAAAGCTATTAGAATAATTGAGGCAGGAGCTGATTTATTAGAAATTGGAATGCCATTTAGTGATCCTTTGGCTGACGGTGGAGTTATTCAGAAGTCATCACAAATCGCACTTCAAAATGGAATTACACAGAAGCAAACATTTAAATTTGTTGAAGAGATAAAGAGAAATAATGACATTCCTATCTTACTAATGGGTTATGCAAATACAATTTTAAGATACGACCCAGTGAAATTTGAAAAAGACTCAATTAATGCAGGTGTTGATGGATTAATTGTCCCTGATGTCCCACTTGAAGAATTCGATGATTTTTTTGCTTCATTTTCTTCCAAGTTAGATAAAGTTTTATTGACAACACCAACAAGTTCAAACGAAAGGATTAGTTTACTTGATGAAAAATCTTCAGGATTTCTATACTGCGTTTCAGTTGCTGGCACAACAGGAGTAAGAGATGGTTTTAATGATGAGACGATTAATAACATAAGCAGAACTTATAATTCAGTCAAAAATAATAAAATGCAAATTGGTTTCGGGATCTCAAAACCAGAGAATATCAAGCAGTTATATCCCTATGCTGATGGTTTTATAGTCGGGAGTGCTGTAGTAAAATCTCTCCAACATGATGGTATAGATTCTACAGTAGAATTAGTAAATTCTTTAAGTGAAGCTTGCCGAAAATAATTTTTAACCGCTAACAACCTCCTAATATTTGTTTGGATGTAACAAGATTGATATATTGTATTTAAGTAAAACAAAAGTGAAATTGAAGATAAAAACAATGAAAGGTTCTGCATCAATTCTCTTTCTGTTACAGCTTTTCTTTACCTTTGGTTGTGAAGATACAGTTTCACCAGAAGATCAACTTGACAATGAACACAAAATTACAATAACACAAGGTGCGTGGGGTAATGTCCGCTTTTGGGAAGGTGATTTTATGCCATCTGCGGATAACTCATATAGCGGTACAATAACACCTGTAATAAGGGATATTTACATACATGTGGCAACATCTTATGATATGGTTGAAAGAGAATATATCGGGGTATTTTATACAAAAATTAATTCGGAACTAATTGCGGTAATTCAATCAGATGCAGATGGATTTTTTCAAATAGAACTTGAACCTGGTAAATATAGTTTTTTTATAAAAGAAGATTCACTATTCTATGGAAACAGATCAGATTCCGAAGGTCACATAGAATCAGAATATATTTTTACAGATAGTACAACTCAAGTGAGTTTAGATATAACATATAAAGCAGTATATTAGTACTGGCTTGATAAAACCAACGAGCTGATTACAACAAAATTGTTATACGATTACACTGATCTTTTTATCAAAAACTACTTCAAACAGAGCTTTTCTTCGTTCTAAACTCCAAAGTTCAACACCGATATCTTCTTGAACATTATTCAAAATGATTTGTATAGTTTTATCAGTCGTGGCAACACTCAGACTTTCTACCTTTTTCATGTGTGTCCGATCGAGTGAGTCTGAAACTCTTAGTATTGTCGAAAGCTTATATACAATACTTTGTTCATTTTTGGAAATTTTCTTAAAATTTTCATGCGATTTTTTAGGATGACTTTTTCGATGGTATCGAGCTACATTAGCAATTATCTCAATTTCTGAATCGTTGAAACCAAGGATACTACTATTACGAATAATATAATAGCTATGCTTATGATGTTGTGAATGGGAAATATGATATCCAATATCATGCAGAATGGAAGCTGCCTCAAGATATTCTCGTTCTGTTTCACCCAGATGATGAAGTTCAATTAATTCATCAAACAATTGGAGTGAAAGCCTTGCGACATGATAGCAGTGGTTATAATCATACGAAGATGATTCTGCTAAATGTTTAATACTTTCCATTCTAAGACTATGAAGTTTCTTATCCCCCTCCCCAATTCCAAGTTTGTCCATTGAATCAAGAATAATTCCCTCTCTTAGAGCGTATTCAGAAATGATCATTTTCTTTATATTGAACATTCTGAATATTGTAGAAAGAATAATTACTCCGGCTGGAATAATATCGGCACGTTTTTCTTCAAGTCCTGGAATGGTTAATCGTTCTTCAGAAGTTTTACGGCTCAGAACTTCATTCTCTATTTCAAATAATTCAGCAACACTAAATTCAAAATTATTTAGAGTTATATTACTATTCCCTGAGTTTCTCCTTGCCAATATCATCATTCCAACATTGAGGATTGTTCCAGAAGAACCAACGAAAGCATCAATTGCGGAAACATACATCTTATGCAGCAAGGGTGTGATTTCACCTTCTACCCATTGTCTAATTGCGTCAATAGTTTGTTCGCTTAAAATTCCATTAGGATAGAATTGTTGTGTTAATCTTACTGCTCCAAGTTTTAGACTTGTTGCAAAATTAAATTGATCCGGATTTTCCCAAAATAAATTCTGTGCTTCCACCTCCAATATCAACAGCTAAAGATTTCTTGTCAAAGATCGGTACTGCATTTTGGATTCCTCGGAATATCAGACGTGCTTCTTCAAGTCCATTTATAATTTCAATATTAACTCCGGTCTTATTCAGAATAATCTTTCTGAACTCATCACGGTTGCCGGCCTCACGAGCAGCAGAAGTGGCAGTAGCTCGCATATCGGCGTTATGAGACTTTGAAATTTCATTAAATCTATCAATTGCCGAGACTGCACGTTCAATTGAATTAGGTTGAATAATTTTTATATCGCCAGTGTTTCCTTCACTAAGGCGAATCACTTCCCTTTCTCGGTCAATTATTTCAAATTTTCCATTTGGGAATGCAGAAACAACGATTAAATGAAATGAGTTAGTACCTATATCGAGGGCTGCTAAATTGTACTTTGTTTCCAAGGTTAGGTCTTAAATTAATAAGTAAAAATCAATCGGATTGTTTTTCTTTGTCTGTAATGTCTTCAAAATCTGCATCAATAATATCCTTTTTATTAATATTATGATTTTGCCTTCTTGTTCCATTGACAGATGGATTATTCTTTTCATTAAGCTGCTTAAAATACGCCCAAACTAGTGAAGCGGCTTTTAGTACAACCCAAAATAGAATGCTATATATAATAAATCTTAGAAACATTATTCCCCGGAAACTGGATTAAAATATTCGATAAATCCTCTATCATCTCTAAATATTTGATTATATAATTCGTTGAAATCACTCTCACGATTTACAAAATCAATATCTGTAGAGTTTACTATTAGAAGAGGAGAACTGTTATACTTGAAGAAAAAATTATTGTAAGCTTCGCTTAGTTCTTTTATGTATGAGCGAGTAAGATTTTTTTCGATCTTCCTATTCCGTTTTTTAATATTATACATAATTCTATCAACACTAGCTTGCAGAAATATGACAACATCAGGTTTGCGCAAGTCTCTTTTTAGCAGCGGGAATAGTGCTTCATAAAGTTTTAACTCTTCACTATTTAAATTAAGGTAAGCGAATATATTATCCTTATCAAAAATGTAATCTGAAACAATATATTTAGAAAATAAATCTTCTTGATTGAGTGCTTGCTGCTGTTTAAATCGGTTTACGAGAAAAAACATTTGTGCTTGGAAAGCGTACCGTTTTCTATCATCATAGAATTTTTCGAGAAAAGGATTTGTTTCAAATTCTTCAAGAATCAAATTTGCCTTTATTTTTTCAGACAACTTCATCGCTAATGATGTTTTGCCTGAGCCAATAACTCCCTCAATTGCTACATAACGAATATCAGACAATTTCAGCACCTAGTGTTTCTTCAACGTTATTTTCAATTTTTCTGATGATGTAATTCTCTTCAAGTGTACTTTGAAATTCAGAAATATTTAATTTTGATTGCGGATCAATCAGATCTGGAGATATTTCAAGCAAAGGGACAAGCACAAAATCTCTAAAAATATAATCTTTATGAGGAATCTGTAGATTCTGGTCTAGATATACAAGTGAATCGAATAGAATTATATCCAGATCAATTTCCCTTGGTCCCCAGCGAAAAGATTTTGTTCTTCCAACTGATTTCTCAATTTGTTTCAGTTTTTCATAAAGTTCAGTAGGAGAGAAAAATGTTTCGATCAATACAACCGCATTATAATAGTTTTGCTGGTTTTCGACACCAAATGGTTTAGTTTCGTAGAAAGATGATAATTCTATTATAGAAATTCCACTAGTTTGCTCAAGTTCAAGAAGTGCTTGATATAGATATTCTATTCGATCGTTCTTGTTAGAACCTAGGCCAATATATACTTTACTCATCTTTCACTCTAATTACTTCAGCCTCAACGTAATCAAGCATTCCACCAACCGGTACACTTCTTTTTCTGACACGAATATTCAATTTGAGTATATTTTCAAAATTATTCATTAAACCATCTGCGATTTTTGAAGCCAATGTCTCAATCAAATAGTATTTATCTTTATGGATTATTTCGCTTATAAACTGATAAACTTTATGATAATTTATTGTTAAGTGTAGTTCATCTGTTTTAACCGCTTCTGAAAAATCGGTTTCAATATCTACATCAATCTCAAACTTACCACCCATACTCTGCTCTTCTTCCAAAGCACCATGATAAGCATAAAAATGAGCATTTTTTATTCTAATATGACCCGACATTTCTCGATCTGGTTATTTCTTTATAGTAATTAATTAAACCTTTAAAATTAGCAAATAATATCCCAATTAGCACGAAAGAACTTCCAATAATATGTTTTGAGCTTAAAATTTCACCTAGAAATGTCCATCCCAAGAAAACCGCAATTATTGGAGTAATAAATGAGGATAGTGACAATATAACCACATTTATCTTTTTCATTAACCAATAAAATACTCCAAAAGCAACAACAGTTCCAAAAATTGCTAAATAAAGAATTGAGAATAAAGCATTTTCGCTATATGCGATTCGAGAAGTATCTTCGAATAATAATCCAATTGGAATTAAGATTACCCCAGTGAGTAGCATCGGTACAAAATTCATTGATAATGGATTAAGCTCCTTTCCATGTTTCTTTATTATCACCGCTACAGCTCCTTGCATAATTGCGCTTATCAGGATAATTATAATTCCAAGGGTGTGATCTCCGAATTCAACTAAGAAACCATCCCAATAAATTACTGCAATTCCGGCAAATCCTAGTATAGAACCAATAACTTTGTATACTCCGATCGATTCTTTAGGAAGCCAAAACCACGAAAAAATGATAACCCAAAATGGAAAAATCGCAAATAGAACTGAAGTTAAGCCTGATGGGACATACTGTTCTGCCCAGTAAACAAAAGAAAAGGGAAAAATATATGAAAAGAATGCAAGAATGAGATATAACTTAACAGATTGTGAATCAGTTAAAAGAGCCAAATTTCTAAATTTCATGATACTTAGAACAACTATTGATGCTATTAAAAATCTAACTCCAACTGCGAACATAGGTGTTAGAGTAGTTAAGCCGATTTTAATAACTATCCAAGTTGATCCCCATACCATGCAGATTATTATGTACCCTAAAACAATCTTTAGTTTGTCACTACTCATAATTCACTTTTCATCGCGATGATACCAAGAGCACGACCAGACTTTTGACCGTCTCTACGATATGAGTGAAGAAATTCATTTCCATAACTACAAAGATCAGATCTTTCAATTTGATTAGATGGAATTCCAAAATCCAAAAGCATATCGTAATTCGCTGATGCGACATCAAGATATACTTTTCTTTCATGCTCGAGTAAGAATTTTTTATCGAATTGTAAAGCTACTTCTTCCCCGACTTCATAGTTTTTCTGAGAAATGGATGGAGCCATGTAAACAATTAAGTCATTTGCATTTGAGTTAAATTTAGTTTTTAAAGTAATTAAAGTTTTTTCAAGAATCTTTTGACTTGTTCCACGCCAACCTGAATGTACTGCAGCAATCACTTTTTTTACTCTATCAATGATAAAAAATGCAGAGCAGTCTGCTGTAGTTATTACTAATCCAAGACCAATATTATTTGTTATCAACGCATCACTTTCACCCACATACCCAGCTTTGTCTACATAATTTATAATGTCACTATGGATTTGATAATGGTAAGCTACTTGATCTTCCCTTAAATCGAGAGCTGCAAAAAATCTTGCTCGATTCTTTATGACCAGTTCTTTATCATCATCAACCAAAAATGATAGATTAAATCCAAAAGGATCATTTAAAGATGGGATAGTTCTTGTACTTAATCCAAAAGTGATTTGAGGAATGGAATCGAAAATTTCTGATCGGATGATTTTCATTCCGCAAAGATAAGAATTTTAGCAATAGTAGAGATTCTAATTATGCTAATTAAACATTATCCAACGCTGCATCTAAATCCTTTAGAATATCTTCAACGTTCTCCAATCCGATTGCCAGACGAATGCCTCCCGCATCAATTCCATGCTCAGCAAGATTTTCCGGAGGAACAACAGAATGCGTCATTGATGCTGGATGCTCAATCAATGTTCTTGTATGACCGAGACTTACCGCTAAGGTTAATGTATATGCGTTGTCAGCTGAAAAATTGATAAACTTAATTCCATTCTCTTTACAAATTACTGGAGTCTCCCCTTTTAGTGTGAAATATAAAAGAGCACCAGGTGCAAAATTTCCATTAAAATCTATCATCTGTTTTTGAGCAAGATCATGAAATTTGAATGATTGAAGTCCCGGGTAATTTACTTTTTCGACTTTCGGATTTGCCTCTAAAAATTCTGCTATTTTCATTGCTGACTCTATTTGCTGTTTCTGACGAAGACCAAGTGAAGGTAATCCATACGTCAAAATTGCCCATGCACTTTTGGGATTCAATACTCCTCCAAAATCCTTTCGGTATAGTAAGAGGAGATCATGAAACTCATTTCTGCAGATTACAACACCACCCATGTCTGTACCAAATCCACCAATTCCCTTGGTTAAAGAATGAACAGTGAAATCGGAACCAAGTTCTATTGGTCGTTGACAGAATGGAGTGGCAAAAGTATTATCTACCACGATATAGATTTTGTCAGCTTCATCTCTCTTCATGTTTTCCTTGTCAACAATTTCTCTAATAGCTCTAATATCAATAATATCCATATTCGGATTAGCTGGAGTTTCAAAATAGATAACCTTAGTATTTTCAGTTATAGCTCCTAAAATATTTTCTTCGGTGAGGTCAATTGCATTTACTGTAATATTGTATCTCGGATACCAATTAGTAAAAAGTGATATTGTACAGCCATATAGGGTTGAGTGAGTAATTATCTCATCTCTAGATTTTGTTAATATTCCTAAAACTCCGGATATTGCTCCCATTCCGCTTGCAAATGTTACTGCCATCTCTCCTTTTTCAGCATGGGCGAGATTTTCTTCAAGCATATCTTTATTAGGTTCACCGAGTCGATCGTATATCAAAATTGGTCCATCTTCTCCATGCTGATCGGTATGAGCAAACTGCATGAATCCTAGCGCTCCTCGATCTACAGAATCGAGTCGAAATGTTGTTGAGGAAGATATCGGTGTTGTCACGTGATGAGAATAATCCCATTTGTTTGAAACATCCTTGCCATAGATCAATTGTGTATCCATCGAATATTTCTTTTCGTCAACTTTTTTCTTTTTTTCGGAGGACATTATTATATCTCCTAATGTTTATTTTTTATTTATTGCTTGTTCTATATCTTCAATTAGATCTTCTACATCTTCAATCCCTACAGAAATCCTTACTAGACTTTCTGTTATTCCCATCTCTTTTCTCTCAGCTGCTGGTACAGATCCATGAGTCATAGTAGCAGAATGGTTTAACAAACTCTCAACTCCACCAAGACTTTCAGCAAGCTGAAATATTTTTGTGTTCTTAAATAATTTTTTAGCAGTTTCAAGACTATCTAATTCAACTGTAACTACTCCACCGAATCCGCTCATCTGTTTTTTTGCTAAATCATATTGTGGATGATCTTCCAATCCTGGGAAATGAATTTTCTTCACATACGTTTTATCCTTAAGATAATTCGCAACTGCAATTGAGTTTATATTGTGCTGCTTCATTCTTACTGCAAGGGTTTTGGTCGATCTTAAAGAGAGCCAGCAGTCAAAGGGTGATGGTATTGCACCTATCGATCTCTGCATAAAGCGTATTCGTTTCTGAAAGTACTCGCTGTTAGTTACAACAATTCCACCAATTACATCACTATGGCCATTCAAGTATTTTGAAGAGCTATGAATTACAATATCAATTCCCAGTTCTAAAGGTTGCTGAAAGTAGGGAGTCATAAAAGTATTATCTGCAACTGAAATAAGATTGTTTTTCTTGCAGATTTCAGAAGCTGCTTTTAGATCAGTAAGTATTAACAATGGATTTGAAGGAGTTTCTAGAAAAACTAATTTTGTATTTGTTTTTATAGCTGAATCAATGTTTTCAATATTGCTCATGTCTACCCAAGAAAACTCTATCCCGAAATTGGAAATGAAATTTTCAAAGACTCTGTACGTCCCTCCATAAATATATTTTGAAGCAATAACATGATCGCCAGATTTAAGAATTCCCATTAATGAATGAATTGCTGCTACACCTGATGAAAATGAAATTCCATATTCCCCTTTTTCAAGCTTTGCAATGTTATTCTCCATTGCTTCTCTCGTTAAATTAGAAATGCGGCCGTAATCGTATCCCTTGTTAACCCCAAGTTCTGGTTGAGCGTAAGTGGAAGTCATATAGATCGGTGTCATTACTGCGCCGGTAGTGGGATCTGGTTTCTGTCCGGCATGGATTGCATCTGTCGAAAAGCCCAATATTTTCTCCTTTCAGTCTTTGATACTATATTGAAATATATGAAAAGGGATGATATTAAAAAATAAAACTTGCTTTTTGCCATTTTTGCCAAGCTAAGCGAAACGGTAAGTTTGAGCGGTTGGCCTTAAACTGAATCTACTTTTTAAACACCCAATTTGATTTGCTTTTTAAAAAATCACAAACGGTACTGCCCATGTTTTTAATTCACCAGTAATACCATTTTGATAATCAATTATCTCGAGTTTCTCTGGCAGTACCTTGATGAGTGCATAATTAGATTTATTATCTGAGTAGAATCTACTCCACTCACTTTTCCAATAAGTCTGTTTTAGTAATGTATCTTCAACAATATAAGCATGACCTTTAATTATAACATATCCTACTTCGTTTGGAGCTTGATAATAGAGTGTTACCCTTGAATCATTTTCAATCTGTTTAACTTTTCTACTATTTTTATTCGTCCCAAACCATATAACCATTTCGTCATCTGGTAAAAAAGGGTCCATTATTCTTGCATCAGGATGACCGGTTGAATCCAATGTAATTAATGTACAATAACGTACTGTTACTATTATATTTTTTGCAGTACTAATAATAGTATCACGATCAAAATATTTTTCCTCATTTTCTTGAGCAAAAATCACAAGCGGTAATTTAAGTATTATAACTAAATAGAAAATTATTTGCATATTCTTCAATTTATATTTCAACCTCATTGTAACCTCAATTTAGTTTAAAGGTGCATAACGGCGTTGCCGTTAAGCCGTCCGCCTAAAACAAACAACTTGATACAACGACGAATTTTAATTTATAACAAGCTGTACTTAACTTTATTCAGTAAGTGCAGCGACTAACTTCTAATTATGGTACAATATTCAAATTCAATTTTACATAAAACACAAAACCAACATTTTACCACTTTTACCGAATTGAGCGAAGCGGTCGGCTTGAGCGGCTGGTTAGGCAACCTTTTTATTTGAAAGATATTCTTTATACTGACTCAATGCAAGAAATATCCAGCCAATTGTGAAACAAACAAGGACTTTTGCTCCCATTGTAATTAATAAACCTTGAGTATTGTATTCCAAGACTTGTTCTGAACGCAGCCCGAAAGATGGTATGCCCAATAATCCACACATACCCCAGGAAGTTATTACAAAGAAGATATAAGAAATTGCCCTTAGATCTAAAATATTTTTTATATTCGCATTACTCATCATACGTGTCCTGAGAAGCGACCATATTGAGATACAAAATGAGATTAAAATTAATCCCCCACCAACTCCATATAATGCTGGATAAAGAATTGATTGACTCCATAATCCTAACCATGCCAAAAGGCCGATTGAACAAACAGCAAAAATAAGTATTCTGAATTTTTCTAAACGCATGAAATAAGCCAAACCTATTGAAGTGATAATGGATCCAAGTGGTACGGACAATTACCAAAAAATGAAGAATATCTGGCTAGTGTAGAATGAGTCTTTGGAAATAAAAGATGGTCCAACTTCTGAGTAATCAGGAACAAACCACCAAGATAATATCCACCCATCAACAAACATGAATACAATTCCAATAATGCTTAAAATTAAACTTATTGATTTAGTTTTCACTGAAATTTCTCCATTAAATATGAATTCAGTTGCCTAACGGCGTTGCGGCTAAGGCGTCTGACTTTTAAAGACGCAAACCCAACACCTTTTAACTTGCCCGCCATTTTTTTGGCGGGTTAAAATTTAACTTTAAAAACTTTAACTAAATTATGAAACCAAAACTTAACAAACCAACCAAAATCATTAAACGATTAAGCGTAAAGGCAGTCGCTTTGAGACGCGGGTTATGTTGTGTCCTTTTCAAAGTCTATAAATTAAAAGGGTTTTCAGCAAATGGAATAAACTCAAAATATTTACCAGATATAACACCACCATTTGTTTCATATTTAATCTTTTCAAAAATAGCAGAAGAATCTGTAATGCCCCACCAATTGTTTGTTGCATAAATTGTATCAAATTGTGGATTTCCCCAATCTGGGATAATTGAAATATTTACCTCATTATTAAAAATATTATTTTGGTAAATTGTTGGAGTAGCAAAAAAAATCGATATCCCAACTTGACAATCTTTGAAGATGTTATCCACTATTCTTGTTTTCGAATTATGTGAACAGTGCAAACCTGTATGTAAGTTTTCTAAAGTATTTCCAACAAATAATGATGAATCGGATAGTAAATAAACACTCAATTCAAATTTGTTATTCTCAATTATGCCAGCCCCATAACCTAGATCAACACTACCAGCACCACACCTAAGACTTCCAATAGTATTCTGTTTTATTTCCATCTGATTATTTCTAAATATACCCACTTCCGATAAAACAGAATTATAGATAAATACTTGTCGATTATCCCAATAGTGAATACGTTCTGCTTCAATGCCTTCAATAATACTTTTTGAAGTAATAATCTTACCCGATTTAAAATTGATATATCCAACAGTATTAATTCCAGATGAATCAAGCATTGAAATTTTATCTGATTCAGTTCCATGGAAATTAATTGCTCCATCCCTAACATCAAATACAGGGAACCTTAAATAATCACCTGCTAAATCATGTACGATGACATTTTCAAACAAATATATTTCTACCCCTGATTGTATAGTTAATGATCCACCATCAAATATTTCAATATCTTTTTTAAGTAAGTATGGATTATGATTTTTTGTCCAAACAACAGTTGTATCAATTGTATACAACTCTGGTTCTATTTCTTTAGACTTTGTCTCAGTGATATTTGAAGTAGAATCACAAGTGATAAAAACTACTGATATGATTAAATAAAACGCTAATGATATTTGTGTTTTCATATTATTACATATTGTTTTTGAACAACATAACGGCTGATGCATAAAACGCCGCAGTTCATACCTTCAAAAACGCTTGCGCAAAAACCTTAAATTAATTTAAAACCTAACTTTCTAAAACTACATATTTATTACAAAAACTTTGTGAAGGCACCAAAATTCAGAAAAGACCGAGCGTAACTGCGGTCGCTTTGATGCGTGGGTTAGGCATTACTACGGAATTGTAATCACAAATGATTCTTCGTCACCATGATTTAAAAATAGAAATATTTTATTGCCTGTACCCCCTAAGCCTCCTGAGCCATATTCTGCTTCAATTTTTAATAATCCATCTCCATCAGTTTTTTGAATTAACCAACTACCTAATTGCAAACTATCATAATGAATTTCAAAAGGTGTTTTTAGAGATTTGAATTTCAAATTATCATTTTCGGTTAACTCGGCAATTTTGAACGACAATTCAGAATTTTCTTTTGATGAAATAATTTTAAGTGATAAACTCTCATCTTTATCAATTGGAACCAATATAAATCCAACGACAATTGAAAAGACGAAGGTTATCATAATACTTATTCTTGTAATCTTCATGTTTCCTCCACTAATGCCTAACCTATAGATATGACGAAAGATTAGATGGAATAAATGAATGAAAACACGAAACCAATTTCGTGATATCATTTCAAGAGTATCTCAATTCTTCCGTAAGTTATTTAATTTATTCTATTTACTGAAACTCTAAAAAATCTGTGTGGATAATATCCCGAATCGTTTTTCTTAATATCGTGTATTTTGAGTCTTCGGGATATCATTCAATATAAATTTATAATTACACTCTCTGTTTAGAATAAAAAAACAAGATAATATTTTCAGATTTTTAATTTATTTTAAACTATATCCTCTCAGAAACGCATCAGTCGTCATTCTTTTTCTTCCCTCGAGTTGGAGTTCAAGAATTTTTAAAGTATTCTCAGAACAACCAATGAATATTTCGTTTTTTGTCTGCTCTATCTGACCAGGAGAAAGTCTAAGCGAATATTCCACCTCAGATCTATATACTTTATACTTTTGTTCGTTTCGTGTAAAAAAAGCGGCTGGGAATGGCGAGAGCCCCCTTATTAAATTGTGGATCTTTTCAGCAGGCTGGTTCCAATTGATTTCGCAAAGTTCTTTCGTGATTTTTGGTGCTGGTGATGCTTCTTGATTCTGCTGTTCCATCTCAGTTATATCTCCAATCTCAATTTTTGAAACAGTATCTAAGACCAATTGTGCACCAATATCTTTCATTTTATCGTGGAGCGTGCCGAAATTATCTTCGGCTTCTATTATAACTTTCTCTTGCATTAGAATATTTCCGGTATCAACTTTCTCCTTTAAGAAAAATGTGGTAAGACCGGTTTCTGCATCACCATTTATTAGTGCCCACTGTATTGGTGCAGCTCCCCTATACTTTGGAAGCAAAGAGCCATGCAGGTTGAATGAGCCGTGTTTAGGGAGTTCGAAAACAGATTTTGGTAAAATTCTAAAGGCTACTATTATAAAGAGATCAGCATCAATTTCTTTTAATTCATTTATAAAACTTTCATCACTTAACTTTAGGGGTTGAAGAACCTTTAAATTATTTTCAATTGCAAACTCTTTAATTGGGGTAGATGAAACTTTTCTGCCTCTCCCCCTTTCTTTGTCTGGTGCAGTAACAACAGCCGCAACATCATAAGAGGCAGTTAACTTATCAAGTGTTGGGACTGCAAAATCGGGTGTTCCGAAAAAAACTATTTTCATTTTTTATCTGCTTGTCATAAGGTAATCAACATCAACATCTCTTTTCATAATGTTTATCAATTCACCTTTCAATTTATCTTTTAATTTTGGATCAACTCTATCGGGAATCATTTTCCCAATAAGATGATCATACTCGTGCAGAATAACTCGAGCTAACCAGGAGTCAGCATCAATTATCTGTTCTTCCTCATCAGTATCAAGATACTTTAATTTTATCATTTCAGAACGTTCAACATCAGCTCGCAATGTCGGCAAACTCAAACATCCTTCTTCCATAGTTACTTTATCATCAGAGTATTCAACTATCTCTGGATTAATTACAACCAAAGGTTTAAAGTCTTGGTATTCGTCCATTCCTTTTAGATCAATAATAAAAAATTTCTTATTCAATCCAACTTGATTTGCAGCAAGTCCAATACCATAGGCATTTCGCATTGTCTCAAACATATTTTGTATATCTTCTATCAGTTCATCATCAACCTTATCTACCGGTTTTACAACCTCTCTTAAAATTGAATCTCCATAAATTGAAATCGGCATTATTGACATAATCTAAAAACCTCTAACTAAAATCTGAAATAATATCTGCACTCTGGTCTTTGAATAAAAAGACTGCTGTCGAGTGGAACAACATTGTAATTGAAAGTCTAAAAATAATTAACAATTGCTGAAGAATAAAGGTAAGAATTAAGAAATAGAATGGCGATCTCGGCACAAATATTACTATAAAATTATAAACTACAGCACCGACTGCACCAATAACTGAGACAATTAGAAAGACTAAGAATATAAGTGTGTAATTCAAGCGGATAAATTTGAAAGTTTCTCTGAATCCGATTCTAACTTTCGTCAGATCCTTTAAGGCAATATTAACATTAACGTAGTCAGAGATAGCCGAAATGATTCCTATTAAAATAAGTAGAATCAAATATCGGGCTGACCTTGTCACTAAATCGAGTAGCACACTATTATAGATTTGCGAAATATAGGAAAGCCAATTCCCAATCAGATCATTCACAACAAATATTAACGCAAAAAGAACAAGCGCAACAAGAGTAACTTTCATAAATCGGTACCAATATTTAACCCCGCCATAGAAAAAATCCGATATATGATTTTTTTTTGGATTATTAAATACAGTGATCAATCCACCAGAATAAAATGTTTGGATAAGTGCATTCATCCCTACAACACCATAAAATAGCAAAGGTAGTTTATCAAATAGATTCTCGTACAAATACCGGAATTGGAGATACCACATATAATTAAAATTCATTGCCAATTTATCACTTAGTAGCGAGTGTTGGAGGTTGTCAAATAGCATTGAAAATATTGGAATGGTAATAACAAGTGCTAGAACTCCATTTGTTCCCCAAAGCAGAAGTAAGAACTTTTTGTTACGAGAAACAAGTTTTATTCCACCCTTTAGTATTGATCTGATCATCCAATCCCTCCAAAAACAAGAAATGCATTTTGGAACCAAAAAAATACTCTCGTTGCAAAAGAGAGAGATCCCCAGTACTGATTTTCTATTACATACGAGTTGTTAGAATAATTGAGGTCTAGCAAGTTTTGTTGCATCGGATCAATTTCAACCGAAAGAACTTCATTTTTGGAATTAAATTTTATTCTTTTAAATCTCTCTTCACCATTCCAAAAATATTCGAGAGTATCATACTCAGTGTTTATAGCAATTATTACTGGTGATATTCCATCCTCATTTCGCACAACCAACACTTCATATTCTTGTTCGGATAACCGTTTAATCTCCTGGACTGCATAGTCAAAACGTTTGCCGGTATGAAACAGATCATTCAAAATAATTGAATATTCTTCATTACAACCATTTTTGATTTCACTCAAAAAGTTTTTCGCGCTTGGATGACTAAAACGATACTTCTTAAAATAATTTCCCAGATTCTGTTTAACTAAATCTTGGCCAATAAATTTCTCCAATGTTAAAAATGCCAACTGTGGTTTTATAATTGAGGAAACTTCATACTCTTTGTACCCTGGATATTCTGCTGACTCAACAGACATGTCGCTGTAGGTGAAGTTTTGATAGTATTTCTCAATAAATCTTCCCCTTCTGGAATTGTGTTATTCCCAATTGTATAAATAATGGGGATATCACTGTAGGAAAGAAAATGCAAACCTTTTATTGGATAGTATGTTGAAAAATTAAAATATGTATACAGGTCTCCATAGAATTTTCTTACCATTTTCTCTGCAACATAAGCACTAAGACCCTTTGACAACCACGAACTCTCAAATTCATTTGGGGCAATGATAATGCCAAAGTACTGTTCAGCTAAAAGTGAGCTAATTTTGTATTCCAATTTTTGAGAGTTTACAGGAGAAATAATTTCAAACTCGGTTGCAATTATTCCTGGGTACGAACTTGATCGATACTCACTGTTCTGCGGAAGTTCTAGAATCGTTAGGTTGTAAGGAAGTTCTTCAAAAAGATGATTCAGTGAAGTTAAATAGTTTGATACTGCATCTGCATATCTTTCAATGTAGTTGTCATTCCCTTTTTGCGTATAGATTTCAAGATTCGATTTAGAACCTCCAACATCAATCTCTACTGATGATTCGACAAGGTCTGTAAAAACAAACCAATTATAGGAAGGGATATTCTTCAAAGAACAGTTGTAGATGTCTGCTCCAGAATAATATATTTTAGATTTATTTGCTGCTGCTATTTGAAAGTAGCTTGGTATTTTTAACTCAACTTGATAATTGGAAAAATCTGAATAAGATTTTATGTACTCATGATGTGGATATGCAATAAACTTGCTGTCAGAATAAGCGGCTACTTTAGGATGCCAGTCCTCAAAAAATAAAAACAGATTATCCTTAAATTCATCTTTCGAAGCAAGTTCAGCCTTATATGCAAAATCTAATTTTAATGTGTCTTCTTGCCTAAGAGGAGTATGCAATGCTAGTTTAATAAGAGTGCTATCAACAAAGAATACACCCTTATTTTCTACAAATTCAATTTGATTAGTGTCAAATATTTTATTGTAATCTATAATATATTTTACTTTTTTATCTCTACTCGCAGGCAAATTGATATAAATTGTGTCAAGTGAAGATGGACTCTTATTTATCCAACTTAGAACACCGGAAAAAACGAACGTACTTTCCGACTCAATAAATTCAATACTGATATCATAAAATGAGTTTACACTAGTATTAATACTTTTTTGAATAAACGATGTTTGCTCAGGAGCTGTAGTAGTATCTGTAACAAGTTCAGAAATATTTTCCGAAAGGTTATTTAGCGCAGCAAAAATAGCAAAAAGAATTATGATCGAAATAATTTTCATAAATAAGTTATCATATTGAGGAATTAATATTCAACTACATCTTCAAACTTAAACAAACATAAAAAAATAAAATTTTTATTTGCAATTTTCTCAATAATATTCAATATTGGTTCAATTTTTTAATTCGTTGCATCAAAAAACAATCATAGGAAAATATGGCCCAATCAGTTATAGGAAGAGAACAATGGGGTTCAAAAATTGGATTTATTCTTGCCGCAGCCGGCTCTGCAGTAGGACTAGGAAATATTTGGGCTTTCCCCTATGTTGTTGGATCTAATGGTGGTGCTGCTTTTATTTTCGTTTATCTGATTTGTGTTGCAATAATTGGCTTACCTTTACTATTATCAGAAGTACTCCTTGGTAGAACTACACAACGAAATCCCGTCGGAACCTTCAAAGCATTATCAAAATCACCTTTTTGGAAAGCAGTAGGTGGAATGGGTGTTGTAGCTGGATTTGTGATTGCTTCATTTTATGTTGTAGTATCAGGTTGGGCTATCGGATATATTTATGAATCATTTAGTGGAGTATTCTTTGAATTTACCACTGCCAAAGATGCGATAAAACATTACAGTGAACTAACAAGCTCTCCAATTTGGACATTAGGAATGGTTGCGATATTGATGCTTATTACTACAAGTATTGTCCTTTATGGAGTTCAGAAAGGAATTGAGAAAGGGAGTAAAATCTTAATGCCCCTTCTCTTTATTCTGTTGATTGGAGTAATGCTGAGAGGCCTTACACTAGAAGGGTCATCCGCAGGTCTTTCTTTTCTCTTCGATCCCGATTGGAGTAAAATAACAGGCAGCACTGTTCTTGTAGCACTTGGGCAAGCTTTCTTCACACTCTCATTAGGGATGGGTGCTATGATGACCTATGGCAGCTATATGTCCAAAAAAGAAAATGCTGTTACATCGTCTTTGCAGATTGTGATCATTGATACCTCAATTGCAATCATTGCTGGTATAGCTATTTTTACTGCAGTATTTGCAATTGGTCTTAATCCCTCAGAAGGCGTTGGTCTAATATTTCATACTCTTCCGATGGTCTTCTCAAAAATGACTGGTGGATATTTTATTTCCATAATTTTCTTTATCCTTTTATCAATAGCAGCAATAACTTCTGTTATTTCTCTACTTGAAGTTGTAATAGCTTATTTTGTTGATGAAAGAAAATGGTCTAGGAAAAAGGCAGTACTAATTATCGGCTTCTTAATTTTATTAGCTAGTATTCCTAGTGCGCTTTCATTTAATCTAATGTCCGATGTCCTCTTTTTTGAGATGACATTTTTTGACTTAATGTTTTACATTACTTTCAACTTCATGTTACCCACCGGTGGTTTACTTATAACAATCTTTATTGGATGGATTTGGGGACTAGACCATGCTGAGCGTGAACTTAAATTGGGTGCTGAAAAATTATTCGATAGATCTTATTGGCAGATTGCTGTCTGGAAACTGGCAGTGAAGTATGTTGCTCCAGTATTAATCTTTATTGTGCTTCTGAATTCACTCGGATTGTTGGATATTATCCTCTCAATCTTTTAAAATTTAATAACAATCTACATTAAAATGAAAAAATCAATTCTTGGAATCATCACTTTAGCTACAATATTTGCAATCGTATTTCTATATTCACTTATTTACGGTAACGTGCAACCTCTTTTCGATCTTGTTTGGATCTTTCCCGGTAATTTTGATTTTCTACAATCTTTCCCATCAGAAGATATTCCTTTAGGCGTATTACCTTTAATGATCATTGCATTAATTGGTACCGGAATCTTTATAAGTTTTAAACTTAATTTTCCTCAAGTATCTCGCTTTTGGCATGGCGTAAAAGTTACCATGGGCATCTATGATAATCCTGATGATGAAGGAGATCTTAATCATTTTAAGGCTCTCTCAACAGCTCTTTCTGCAACTGTTGGTATTGGAAACATAGCTGGTGTTGCTACCGCCCTTTATTATGGTGGTCCTGGTGCCTTGTTTTGGATGTGGATTACAGCTTTCTTTGGTACTGCTCTAAAATACGCAGAAAGTACACTTGGTCATAAATATAGAGAAATTCTCCCGGATGGTAGTACGGCTGGCGGCCCAATGTACACAATAGAAAAAGGTCTTGGAGCCAATTGGAGGTGGATGGCAGTAGCCTTTGCAAGTTTTGCAATAATTTGTTCGTTTGCAACAGGTAATGCAATTCAATCATTTACAGTTTCTGACCAGATCTATTCAGAGGTTTCTCAAATTGTTGGGACTGCTGGATTTCTTACAATAAAACATACAATAATTGGAGACTTCGCAGTATCTCTTCAACAAGTACTAAGTGGTTTAGCCCTTTCAGCAATTGTTGGAGCAGTTATTATTGGAGGAATTAAACGTATAGGGAATGTCACCGGATTTCTTTCTCCATTCATGGCAGTCTTTTATGTAATATCTGGTTTACTAATACTAATTGCTAATTTGGAAGAACTCATACCAAGCTTCGGATTGATTTTCGATATGGCATTCAATCCTCCAGCTGAAATTGCTGGAGTAAGTGGAGGAGCTTTTCTTGTATTCATGAATACAATGCTATGGGGAATAAAACGAGGTTTATATTCAAATGAAGCAGGACAAGGTAGTGCTGCTATTGCTCATTCAACAGCAAAGACAAAGTATTCTGTTCGTGAAGGTTCTGTTGCAATGTTGGGACCCTTTATTGATACTATCACTATTTGTACTCTTACTGGATTAGTTATCCTTACTACGGGAGCATGGCATCATACACAATTCTATGTGGAAAGAATTGATCCAAATTTTGCGGGAGAACTCTATAACTCATCATTATTAACATCACTTGCTTTTAAAAATGGATTAAGCTGGTTGTTTGACTATGGAGACAAAATTATTACAATTGGTGTTTTACTCTTCGCAATTTCAACAATGATTAGTTGGTCATTTTATGGTGATAGAGCTACCTACTATCTATTTGGTAAGAAAATGATACTTCCTTATAAGTGGTTATTCATATTCTTTGTTTTCATTGGTGCAATTGCAGAACTTGAAGCAGTGTGGGCATTCGGAGATGCAGCGCTTGGATTTATGACCTTCCCAAATTTAATTTCAATCATTTTGTTATCCCCAATTTTAGTTAAAGAAACTAAAGAGTACTTTAGTCGAGAGCACATTCCCTATAAACAAAAGGATAAATTGAAAAATTAGAATTGTTTGAATGATAAAGATATTTTAAAACAAAAAAAGCCTCTTTTACCAAGAGGCTTTTTATTATAATCTTAAAAACTATTTATTAACCAAAAAATGTTTCTGCAGTATTATAAAGTTCATCATCAACAGTTTTTAGTGTCCCAACAGCTTCATCTAAAGAAACCGCAACAATATGAGATCCTTGAAGTGAAGTCATTTTACCAAAATCTCCAGCAGCAATAAGCTCGGCAGCTTTAACTCCAAATCTGCTTCCTAATACTCTATCAAATGCGGTTGGAGTTCCACCTCTCTGAATATGACCTAGAACAACTGCTCTTGTCTCGTAACCAGTTCTTCTTTCAATTTCTTCAGCAACTATATTTCCAATACCCCCCAACGAAACATGCCCAAATGAATCTTTTTCTAATTTTTGTAGAACAAAAGAACCATCACTATCTTGACCTTCTTCGGTATTAATCTTTGCTCCTTCAGCAATTACTACAATACTAAATGATTTTCCTCTTGCGTGTCTCTTCATTAATGTGTCGCAGACTTCTTCCAATTTGAATGGTTTTTCTGGTATGAGAGTTATATCTGCTCCGCCAGCTAAGCCTGAATGCAATGCAATCCATCCAGCGTGTCTACCCATAACTTCAACCACAAGAACTCTGTTATGCGATTCAGCAGTTGTGTGCAATCTATCAATTGCTTCAGTTGCAATATTAACTGCTGTATCAAATCCAAATGTATAGTCAGTTGCGCTGAGATCATTATCAATTGTTTTAGGAACTCCAATAACATTGAGACCGTCTTTGTACAATTTGGCTGCAACACCTAGTGTGTCTTCACCACCTATTGCAACTAGTGCATCTAGTCCAATTTCTTTATAGTTTTGAATCGCCAATCGGTAGTAATCTTTTCCTTCCTCGTATAAGTTTGTTCTTGAAGATCCCAAAATAGTGCCGCCACGATGTAAAATTCCAGAAATCGCCTCATGATCTAGTTGGTAATAATCTTTATCGAGTAATCCTCTCCATCCATTTTTTATTCCAAAAACCTCATGACCCAAGAGAAGTGACTTTCTTACAACTCCACGAATAACTGCATTTAAGCCAGGACAATCGCCGCCGCCAGTCAAAATTCCTATTCTCATTTCATAGCACCTATTAATTTATTATTATAATGTTTATACCAAAGTAAGTTTTGCAAACTTGCTAAGAAGATGTTTTGTTCCAAACTCATCAAAAGAGACACTGATTCTTTGGCTGTCACCAATACCATTTATTTGTAAAATTTTGCCAGCTCCAAATTTTTCATGCTTTACACGACTGCCAACTCTGTAAGATCTATGTTCTTGATCAAAATCGTCATAACTTTCTTGATACAGTTCATCATAATAAGATTTTCTTCGTCTTGAAGAAGTTGCTCTTTCGTTACCTGCATTCATTTCATGAATGGTTGCTGGATCTAGTTCTTCTAAAAATCTTGATTTGCTTTGATAAGCAACTTCTCCAAATCTATATCTAGAGCGTGCATAAGTTAGAATCACTTTCTTTTCAGCTCTTGTTATAGCAACATAAAAAAGTCTTCTTTCTTCTTCAATATGTGAATCAGAATCAAATTTTGGATTTAGAGGGAAAATATCTTCTTCGCATCCAGTTATAAATACTAGTGGAAATTCCAATCCTTTTGACGCATGAATTGTCATCAATGTAACGAGTTATTAGTTTCATCAAATTGATCGATTCCAGCTAATAAGTGAAACATCTGACAAGGAAATCATCAATTGTAGCTTTTGGATTTGATCTTTGCAAATTCCGCAATTCCGGAAAATAAGTTCTTGAACATTCTCATATCTTTGTTTTGATTCGGCTGAGTATTTTCTTCCTTATACATTCTTAAGAATACCCAATTCATCAATCAATGCCGCAAGCAAGTTCGAGTTAATGAGAGTTGATCTTTGAGATCGATATACTTATCAAGTAGCAGTTTGAATTGTTTTACATTTTTCTGAATTCTTTCTTTAACCTCAATCACTTCAAAAACTCTCGACATAGTAGTAAATAAGTGACAAATCAAGTTTGCGTGAAAAATCAATCATTTTACTTATCGAAGTATTACCAATTCCTCTTTGAGGAAAGTTCATAATTCTTAATAAACTTTCTTCGTCATTTTGATTAGCTAAAACTCGCAAGTATCCAACAATGTCTTTAACTTCTTTTCTCTCTGTAAAACTCAACTCCGCCAATAATTTTATAAGGAATTTTTTCTCTTCTTAATGCTTCTTCCAAAGCTCGTGATTGAGAATTAATTCTGTAAAGAATTGCAATATCATTTAATGAAAGTTTTTTAGCTGATATTTCTTTTTTGATTTGCTTAGAAATTTGAAAAGCTTCATCTTTTTCATCTGAACAGCGAAGAATTGATAGTTTTTCACCCTCAGCATTTTCAGTCCAAAGATGTTTTTTCAATTTGATTTGTATTGTTTTTAATAACAGAATCTGCAGCTTTTAGAATAGTTTGAGTTGAACGATAGTTTTGTTCAAGTCTGAAAATTTGAGCTTTATGCAAAATCTTTTTCAAAGTTCAAGCATATTGTTTAGTTTCTGCACCTCTCCATCCATAAATTACTTTGAGCATCATCACCAACAACACAAATTTTTGTTCTTCCAGTGGTCAGCATTTTAATAATTTCGTACTGAGCTTTGTTTGTATCCTGGAATTCATCGACAAGATATACTTAAATTGCTTCTTATACTTTTGAAGAATTCTTTGATGATTATTAAAAAGTTCAATCGGTTTTAAAATAGATCATCAAAATCCATTGAATTATTTTCAAATAGACGTTTATTATATTCTATATAAACTTGCGCAAACTTTTTCTCTGAAGCAGTTTCAGCATGATGCTTTGCTAAATTCATCCGCGAAAATCATTCTGATTTTTAAGGAGCTGATTTGATGATGAATAGCAGATGAAGATTTATCATCTATTGATAGATTAAGTTCTTGCAGGACATTTACCTACAAGAGAAACAGAGTCTTCCTTATCATAAATTGAAAAGTTTGTTCTGTAATTCAATTTAGTAGCTTCTGATCTTAAGATTTTTGCAAAGATTGAGTGAAAAGTACCCATCCATAGTTGCTTCGCTTTTTCTTACCAATCAGTTCCCTCAATTCTCTCTTTCATTTCTTTTGCAGCTTTATTTGTAAATGTTAAAGCTAGAATTTGAAGATGGGTCAAAATCATTTTCTATTAGATAAGCTATTTTGTGCGTTAGGACTTTTGTTTTTCCGGAACCCGCTCCAGCTACGATTAAATGAGCATGAGAATTAAATTCAACCGCTTCTAATTGAGCGTCATTCAAGTTTTTTAGTGATTTCATAGGCCTCTGATTTTTTTAGTCTGCAAATTTATTAAAAATCAGCCTCTAATCCAAGAATTTAATGATTTTCCTTAATATTAGGTTACGATATACTGTTTGGAGAGATAGTTTATTTGGACAAGATTGCTAGATTAAACTAGAAGTTTGCCGGCTTTCATAATCGTTTTACCATCGAAATAAACTGTAGGCTTTTTGATAACTCCATCGAGATGAATTGGTACATTAACATTACCACCCATAGTAATATTGTTCCCAAGCGCAAGATGTATAGTACCTAAAACTTTTTCATCTTCAAGCAGATTTCCGGATAATTTTGCTTTATCATTCGCTCCAATACCAAGTTCAGCAATATTTCTCGCTTTCTTACCATGTTTATCCAACATCTTAAATAACTTCTTTGCTTTAGACCCACCGGTAATCTTTATTGCATACCCTTTTTCTACTTGGATTTTGATTAGTTGTTTACCTACCACACCAATACCTGACATTGATCCATCAACAACGAATACACCATTTGCACTACCTTCAAGTGGTGCAACAAAAGTTTCCCCTGTGGGGAGATTTCCACCCTCTCCCTTTTTATGAAAAAGTCCTTTACTAGCAATGGCAGTTCTACCGCCAATTTTCAGAGAGATATCGGTTCCATTTGGAGCTGTTATTCTAACATCCTCAGTTTTTTCAAAGATTCTTTTCATTTTATTAGTAAGAGCTGCAATTTTCTTATAATCAGCGCTTAATCCACGAATCATAACATCGGTTGTTATTCCTGGAAATGTTGCGACTCTAACTCCAATAGCTGATGCGGCTCTTCTAGCATCAGTATGTGTCAATGATTTGCGTGTTGGAAGAAGTACCACATCAAATTGTTTCATTAAATCTGCAATATATTTAGGAGGTTCCTGTCCATGTGTTTCCCAAGATTTTAATTCCACATAGAGTGATTCGTGTCCAATATCAATTGCATTGCTATATAATGCTTTACCGATTTCATTTGTTAACTCATCAGTTACAATTAAAACCTTTTCCTTTTTCTTGGTATTCATGCATTCTGAAATTGCAATTCTACAAGCTTTATCTAGTTTTGTTAGTTTCATAATACTCTCATTGTATTGGTATTCCAATATTCAATTGAATTGTTGCACTTAAACCACCCTTTGATACTAAATCTGTATCAGAATTTTCATCTGGTATTGAAGTGCCATTTCCGTTCATTGTAAGATTTTTTATTTTGGTAAAATTATACATCCCCATACCTTCAATGCTAACATAATCTTTTATAATATGAACTATAACTCCAGAACCAACAGCAAAACCAACTGTAACCTTAGGAATTTCATAAACTGCTTCTTCGGTTATACTGCCATCAATAATTACTTGATTTGTTAGTTTTGTATCAAAAAATTTAATAGAACCATCGATTATTTTCCAATCCAAAAAATCTACAACTGGAATTCCAAAATCAAATCCAAGAGCCCAATGATTCATCTCAAACTTTGATTTGAAATCTGTATCTCCAGCTAGTAGGACTGCATCAGTTACTGTTTGTTCCTCTTTCAAAAATTGGTAGTACCCTTTAACAGTGAAGAAATATTTATCATACTTTGCTCGGACAATGTTCATTCCAAATCTAAATCCTGTACCTTTTTCGAAATGATACTTCTGATCACTAATTCCAATATCAGAAAGTTGGCTATTTAAATAATTATTCAACCCGTCAGCTTGATAATTTTCGAAAGAATATCCCGCATAAATCCCTGATAATCCTAGACATCCAAAACCGCATGTTTGAGAATAATTTGTAGAAGAAATGAATAAGATTACTACTCCAACTATATAAATATAAGTGTGTTTTATCATCATTAGGAATATTTCAACTCTCAATTACTTTTTTATACAGCATTACTAGCTTAGTAGAATGCATCTGTTTAATGAACTTTACTACTCTTTCCTCAGCCGGTTCAACTTTTTCCCCAAAATGCTCTTTGGTAATATCAGTAATTTCGGTAATATTTAACACACCATTAATTTGTCCCCATACATAAGATCCGATTTCGTCAAGATCAATTTTGTAAGGTTTATTTATTTGATTTCTAAAGAATACTTTTTCAATTAACGAAGGATTTTTAATATACAATACTGTTGTTAAACCCTCATTGTATTCATGTTCGCACTGTCGGACAGGGATCATGTATAAGAATTCCTCATCCTTCAATTTACCATTCCTTTTTCTAATCCATGTCCATTTGGCCCAAGTTCATTTTTACGAAGTAGATAGGCGAAAATGAATCCAACAATTCCCAATATTGATAGAATCCACATTCCCATTGCATAACCTTCCGGATTTTCAGCAGAAGCTCCTTGAATATCATTTGACCAACCTAGTAAGTAATTAAATGCAAAGACACCAATTTGCTGAATAACGTCATAATTGAATATGCGGTACCTAGTCTATTCTGTTGAACAAGATATGCAACTGATGGCCACATAATTGCTGGGATTAGAGAGAAAGCTATACCAAGCATTACTATTGGTACATATAATGTAATTCCTGAGTATACCAGCATTAAATAGACCGGTAAAATTAGAATTGAACCAACCATCATCATTGTTGCCCGCTTTCCAATTTTATCAGCAAGAAGTCCAAATAAGGGAGTTGCGATCATTGAGGCAAAGATAAGTGCACTATTTAATTGTCCAGCAAGTTCTCTGGAAGCTCCATGAGCTTCTTGATAAAACTTAATCGCAAAAGTTCTGAATGGAAAAACTGCAGAATAAAATGTTACACATAGAATTACTATGTACCAGAATGATTTATCGAATTTAAATAGATCCGAAAAAACAAATTTATCTGTTTCACTTGCTTCACCCAAGAAATATTTCTTCTCAGCATAAGTGTCCATCACCCAATAAATAATTCCACCAATTATACAAGTTAATCCTATTATGAAGGCAATATAGAGTGGTTCATTCCAAGAAGAATAGAAACTTCTACCCCATGTTGGTGACCAGTCAGCAGCAAATGAACCGAGCCGAGCTATAGTTAAGTTAATTCCAAAGGCAAATCCTAACTCTTTTCCTTTAAACCATTTAGCTAGGGCGGTAGTTATCGCTACTATTAGAGGTTCAGCTCCAATGCCAAGCAGAAGCCGGCTTCCTAACATTACGTAAAGATCTGTACTTACTGCAGTAATTAAAGCAGCAATAGAACAAATAGCACCAAAAATCAATATCGAAATTTTAACCCCAAGTCTATCAATTATTGGCCCACTGATAATCAGAATAAAGACTGCTGCAAAACTATAAATAGAATTTAAGTGAACCGATATTCACATCAGAAAACCCTAGTTCAGATTTAAGCATATCGGCAATAGGAGCAATACTATCATAAATATAATAATTCCCAAACATTGCCAGACTAACAAATATCAATACTGTCCATCTATAGATAGGTGATGGTTGATTGGTTTGATGATAGATTCAGCCATAATTCACCAGATTATTACTTAAGTTTTATTTTTTTTAATTAGCAAAGTAATAACAACAGAGAAGCTGAAGCAATAAATAGACCAAAGAGATATAATATCTCCTGAAAAACCCATACTTTCACCTATACCAGTATTTAATTTATCAGCAACAGAAATTTCAATACCGGCAGAATCTGTCTTCCCAAATCCATCCTTTTAAGGATGCAATAAAATTCCTGTTAATGCTCCACCAGCAATTAGTCCAGAACTTAATAATGCACCAGGACCAATTTCAGAATCTTCATTTTCTGTTTTTCTAACTTTATCAGCAATCAGTTTTACTAATCCTCCAACATAGATTGGAGATGATACTGACAAATGGAAGGTAAGCACCAACGGCAAATGGTAGGGACCTAACTCCACTTAACTCCATTACTGCTGCGATTCCCATCCCGACAATAACTAATCCCCAAGGAAGATTTTGACTTAACAATCCTTTTATAACAGTTGCCATTAAAGTTGCTTGGGGAGCTGGAAGCTGATCTGATCCAATTATAAGAATATCATTTAACATTATTATTGTAAAACCAATTACTAACACCGAAGCAGCAACACCAATTAATCAAACCAATCTGCTGTTTTATCGGCGTAGCTCCTACTATATAACCAGTTTTCAAATCTTGTGATGTTGCGCCAGCATTTGCTGAAGCAATACAAACAATTGAACCGACAACTAAAACAATCGGTTGATAAAATTCTCCGGTCCATCCAACAGCAACAAAAATTAAGGCCGTGGCCATTAAAGTAGCAATTGTCATTCCTGAAATTGGGTTGGAGGAAGATCCAATCAGTCCAACAATTCTGGATGAAACTGTTACAAAGAAGAATCCAAAAATAACAATCATTATTGAAGAGAGAAGATTTGTTGGTATGGATGGAATGGCAACCATTAAGATCACGAGAACTACACTTCCAATAAGAACAAAAACTAGTGGAATATCTTTTTCAGTTCTTTCTTTTTCAACTTTGTTATACTTTACTTTCTTTCAGATCTTTAAATGAATCTTTAAATGCATTTATTATTGTTGGGAATGATCTTATCAAAGTAACAACTCCACCAAAAGTCACAGCACCGGCACCAATATATCGAATGTAGTTACTCCATATTTCATTTGCTGACATTTCAGAAATAAGTTAGTCTGCCGGTGGGAAAACAGTTGATTAAATTATCTCCAAGCAACGTAATTAGGGGAATTAGAACCAGCCAAGAAAGGACACCACCAGCAACCATAATTCCTGCAATTTTTGGTCCAATTATATAACCAACTCCTAATAACTCAGGAGTAATCTCACCCATTAACTGTTCCGTTAGGCAAGAGCTGAAGTTCTGCCAAATACATATCTGTGGAACATCTTTCCATAAACCAAATAGTGACATTAAAGATTTATATAGCAAAGGCAATTCCCAAACCATAGAAAACTTTTTGAGCTAGAGTTACCTCCCTTTTCGCCAGCAATTAGAACATCTGCACAAGCAGTTCCTTCAGGGAATGGAAGATTTCCATGTTCCTTTACAATTATGGATCTCCGTAAAGGAATCATAAATAGTACACCAAGAATTCCACCTGCTAAAGCAAGAGCAAAGATTTGAAAATATTGAAAATACTCACTCCCTCCAGGTAAAAATAGTAGATGCAGGAATAGTAAAAACAACACCTGCAGCAACAGATTCACCAGCTGATCCAATTGTTTGAACCATATTATTTTCTAAGTATGGTCGCTTTTCCAAATTTCTTAATTATTGAAATTGAGAGAACAGCAATAGGGATCGATGCACTAACTGTTAGGCCAACCTTAAGACCTAGATAAACTGTTGCAGCACCAAAAATAATTCCAAAAATGGCACCTAAGATAATTGCTTTTGGGGTAAATTCTGGTATTAGATCCGAAGCGGAGATATAAGGTTTAAATTGAGGTTGTTTTATTTCAGTCATTCATTCTCATTTTTTGTTCATTACAAAGTAATTTATCATAGAATATTTTGATTTACATTGTGAAAAGCAAGGGAATAAATAACTGGCAATTAGAAGTTCATTTTTCTCAATCCAATATGACAAAGTGCAAAGTCATATTTTACAGGATCATTTGAATCGAACTTCTTTAAATTATTCGTTATTTCTTCAGCCATCTTCCACGAAACAATTTTACGGTTAGTTAATTTCAGATATTTTCCAATTTTAGCAATATGTGTATCAACGGGAATTATTAATTGATCTGGACGGATTTCTGGCCAGAGACCAAAATCTAATTCATCCTTTCTAATCATCCATCTTAGAAAAAGATTTTGTCGCTTGCATGCGCTACCCTTAAAAGGATCTGGGAACATAAATTTAATTCCATTTGATATGTATCCGCTTTCTTTACTAATAATGTTCGTCAGATTTTGAGAGAAAAACGAGAGTGAACCCTTGATATTTTTCTCTTTCGCGAAATAATATAAAAGGAATAGATAGTTTAATGATCCATATACTTCATATATTTTTTTTAATCCCGAGAGTAGTGCAACTACATCTTCTCCAGTGTAAAAACGATGTTTGATGTCTTTTAAATAGTTTACCTTCTTTTTTCGAACTGAAATTAGTAATAAAAGTATATGGGTTATTATCCATTATTTCAAAAATCTTTTCTAAAGTATTTAGAATATGGGTCACACTTCCGTAAGCAAATACTGAAGAAATAAATGCAGAGATTTCTATATCAAGAGGAGATGTATATCGATGTGGGAATTCTAGTGGATCAGGTGAAATTTGACTTTTATCAAATGCTTTATAGTGATACTTAAGTTTGTTTTTGATTTTTTCTTTAGATAAACGCGGCATTTGATTCCAATATTATAATTAATTCTTAGAAATTAGTTCTCTCATGTCTTTAACAGCCTTTTTTACACCTACAAAAATCGAGCGTGCAATAATAGCCTGACCAATACTAACTTCGTCGATTTCTTCAATGACTAAAAAATCTTTTATGTTATTGTAGTTTAGTCCATGTCCAGCATTTACACCAAGTCCAAGTTTTTTGGCATGCTTAGCAGCAAGTCTTATCCGATCAAGCTCCTCGAACATGTCATCTTCTGTATCAGCATTCGCATAATTTCCAGTGTGAATTTCGATCATGTCCGCTTCAATTCCAGCTGAAGCATCAATCTGTTCAATATCTGGTTCAACGAAAAGAGATACTAAAATTCCAGACCCATGCAACCTCTCAATTGCAGATCTTAATTGATCAATGTTATCAATTACGTTCAATCCACCTTCGGTTGTAAGTTCTTGTCGTTTCTCAGGAACCAGTGTTGCTAATTCTGGTTGAATATCGCAAGCTATATCTATTATTTCTTCGACAGCTGCCATTTCAAGGTCCAACTTTGTCGTAATCATCTCACGTAGTAACCTGACATCACGTTCATTAACATGTCTACGATCTTCACGAAGATGGACAACAATTCCATCAATTCCGCACTGTTCTGCTAATAAAGCATAAGTAACTGGATCAGGCTCTTGCTCTCCTCTTGCATTACGGAGTGTACCAACATGGTCAACATTCAATGTAAATTTCATTTTACTTCCTCTCTTCATTCGATTTTAACAATCTAATTTAATAATATCATCAAAAAAGGACTAGTAAAATTGAGAGTTTAACTTTAATTAAGAAATCGTATTATAACAGCTCTATTGCGGCAAGTGAAGAATTGATTTTTTCTTTTTCATCCTCATAATCTTTTTCCTGAATTGAAAAATCAAACTGAATTATTCGATTTTGATTGTTCATGAATATGTTTTTAAACGATAGAAGACTAGATTTTTTAATTATTAATTGAGTAATTACAAGATTATTAGTTTGAATAGTTTTTCTTTCAAAATCTTTTATTGGATTAAATTTTCTAAAACGAGAGATATAGCTGTCAATTGAAAGTTCGGTTTCCTCAGAGGTTATATTCTTATTTATACTACCAATTCTGAGTAGACCAGAAATGCCTGAATTAAAGTAAAACGCCTTTGGCTGATAAACAATAAAATTTCCATCAAACTGTTCACTATCTAATCTTGCTACATAACGTTCGGAAAGTTCCGAAGACATCAATTCCCAGTGCAGTGGAGTTCGATAAGAAATCCCGAGCTCTTCATCAATAACAATGTTACTCAAAATATCTTCCTTTGGAATGACATTTTTTGATTTTTTCTCAATAGTTTTATCTTCTCCACAGTATTGAAGTAGTAAAACAGTAGTAAAAAGGAATATGGATTTTCTAAATCTCAAAACAATAACTTTCTTTTCTTCTAATTTATTCAATTGGGAAGAGAATTACAAAAAATGTTAATTCTCTGATTCGTTAATCTATACAAGGGGATGAGAAATGGATCTAGGAGATACTGATACTGCTATGTTTGAATAATTTATAGTTTATACTGTCGGTCAATGCTTGCAATGAAGCCTGAATAATATTTTCTGATACTCCAACAGTAGACCACTCATTATGATGATCACCAGATTCGATCAACACTCTCACTTTAGCAGCTGTTCCATCACCTTCTCCAAGAACTCTCACCTTGTAATCTAGCAAATGAATTTCCTCAAGTTCTGGGAAAAACCGAATAAGTGCTTTTTTCAAAGCCTTATCTAAAGCATTCACCGGGCCATGTCCATCAGCAGCCGTATGTTCTTCTTCACCATTAACCACAACTTTTAAGACTGCTTCTGAATACTCATCACCATTTCCATCAAACATAACATTAACTTTTGCGTAAGTAATTTCAAAAAACGATGTAGTTTCATTAAGCTCTGCTCTTAATAATAATTCAAATGAAGCTTCAGCTCCATCAAATTGAAAACCTTTGTACTCGAGACCTTTTAAAAATTGTACGAACTTTTTATTGAACTCTTTATCATCAGGTAGCGTTATCCCTAATTTTTCGGCTTTGTACCTTATGTTACTTTGTCCAGAAAGATCAGAGACAATAACTCGTTGAACGTTACCAACATTAATTGGTTCAATATGCTCGTACATCCTACTATCTTTGAGCACTGAACTTACATGAATACCACCTTTATGAGCAAATGCAGATTTACCAACGAATGGTGCTCTGGTATCCGGAGAAACGTTGATCATTTCGTAAACAAAGTGAGAAAGGGAAGTTAGATTTTTCAAATTTAACTGGGTTAGTGTCTCTCTTCTCATTTTTAATATAAGATTAGGAATGATGGTACATAGATTTGCATTGCCACACCTTTCACCTACTCCGTTAATAGTCCCCTGAATGTGAACTGCACCAGCTTCAACAGCAGCAATTGCATTTGCGGCCGCAACTCCTCCATCATTGTGGGAATGAATTCCGATTGGGACATCTAACCTGTTCACCATATCAAGCGTGATATCATATACTTCGTGAGGAAGCGAACCTCCATTTGTATCACAAAGGACTATTGTATCCGCACCACCATTTATGGCTGCCTTGCACATAGTTTTGGCGAATTCTGGATCATCTTTGTATCCATCAAAAAAGTGTTCTGCATCAAATATTACTCTTCTACCTTTATTTACTAGCAATTCTACTGATTTGAAGATCAATTCTTCATTCTGATTATCAGTTAGTCCCAATGTTTTCTCTGAGTGAAAACGCCAGGTTTTGCCAAATATTGTTATGACAGGGGCATTTGATTCAACTAATTTTTGAAGATTATTGTCACTTTCAATTTTGTCTGGGTATCTTGCGGTTGAACCGAAAGCGCATATTTTAGCGTTTACTAATTTTATTTCTTGAACTTTCTCAAAATACTCTTCATCTTTTGGATTACTTCCAGGCCACCCTCCTTCAATAACATTAATGCCAAACTCGTCTAAACGTTTAGTTATTGCTAGCTTGTCATGGATCGAGATATTAACACCTTCACCTTGTGTTCCATCTCTTAGAGTAGTATCAAATAGTTCAATTACATTTTTATCAGCCATTTCTAATCCAGATTTTTAAATCATTCCTTCTTTTCTAGCATATTCAAATATGCCACCTGCAGAAACAATTGGAAGAACGCTTCCAAGTTCCTTTAATTTGTATGTTTCAGATGTGGATAGATTTATTATTGTATTAGCCTCTAAATCTACCTCAACTTTATCGCCGGTTTTAATTAATTCTCTTAATGTCACAGAACTTTCAAATGGTACTATAAAACCACCATCCACAGAATTTCGATAAAAAATCCTTGCATAAGATTCTGCTACTATTATTTTACATCCAGCCTTCATTAAAGCATACGGAGCATGCTCCCTAGATGACCCGCAACCAAAATTTGAACCACCAATTATTATCTTGAAATCAGATTCGTATTTATCATCATTAACAAAAGGAATTCCTCCCTTTGGTAAACCTGATTGATCAATCGGGACACTGGAGAGTGCATATCGACCGTAAAGTTTCGCTTCCTTTTGATCATCCATACTATATACAAGGTGTTCGGCTGGAATTATCTGATCAGTATCAATGTTATCACCTAATACAAAAGCTTTTCCAGTTATAATATTTTCCATTTTTTCTCTTCTAATTAAATTTTATACAAAGTTACGTGGATCAGTAATAACACCAGTAATTGCAGATGAAGCAACTGTAAGTGGAGAAGCTAAATAAACCTTAGATTGCTTGCTCCCCATTCGTCCAGGAAAATTCCTATTCGTTGTAGAAATTGTAATATCTTTTTCAACTGCTCTTCCAAATGTATCATCTGGACCTCCAAGACAAGCTGCGCAAGATGATTGAGCTATAACAGCTCCAGCATTTTCAAAAATCTCTTTTAAAGTCCTGCCATTATACATTTCACTTTCTAGTTGACTAGCAACTTCTGTACTTGCTGGGACAATGAAGGTAGGCACTCTAACCTCTTGTTTATCAATGATTTGTGCAGCAAATCTAAAGTCACTTATCTTACCTCCAGTACAAGATCCGATGTAAGCTTTTGTAATAGTTGTACCTTCAACATTTTTAACGGTATCACGATTATCTGGGCTGTGGGGTTTGGCGACTATAGGCTCTAATTCCTCAGCGTTGTATTCGTATTTGCTGTGATACTCTGCATCTGGATCACTATTGAATATTTGATATTCTTTGTTGGACCTTTCTTTAACATACTGCTCCGTAATCTCATCTACAGCAATAATTCCACTCATACCCCCTGCTTCAATTGCCATGTTTGTCAGGGTCATACGTTCAAGCATTGAAAGAGCAAATACTGCTTCACCATCAAATTCCATTGCGCGATATGTTGCACCATCAGTTGTGATATCACCTAGAATTTGCAAAATAAGATCTTTTGCAGTTAAATAATTGGGAAGTTTACCATGAAATGTAAATTTCATCGATTCAGGAACTTTTTCCCATATTTTTCCCGTTCCAAGAATAAAAGCCGCATCTGTATTCCCTACTCCAGTGGAAAACATTCCAAACGCTCCAGAAGTACATGTATGTGAATCTGTTCCAATTAGAACAGTTCCAGGAATGTTGTATCCTTCTTCTGCTAGAGCCATATGACAAACGCCTTTATAACGATCGGTTCCAACATCATAGTAATTATCAACCTGATACTCTGCAGCAAACTCTCTTAGAATATCAACATTTCTGTTAGCGTGCTTATTTGCAGTAAATATATAGTGATCTGGAAAAATAACTAATTTATCTTTATCCCAGATTTCAGCTTTTTCTCCAAATTCCTTTTTCCATATACCAATAGTAGGCGGACCACAAACATCATGCGTCATTAAAACATCAACATTTAACCACACATTTTCACCCGGTTTTACTACATCTCTTCGAGCAGAATTTGCAAGAATTTTTTCAGTTATTGTCATTCCCATCTATAATCTCCTCAAATCGCTTTTGTTGATTTGTTATTTCTTTCTATGTAATGCTCTTTTAAATTAAGTGCTTGTAAATAGGCTTTGCCGCTTGCTTCGATAATGTCAGTAGAAACTCCTTTTCCTGAAAATGTTTTGTTATTCTTTCTTAACCGAACAACGACTTCACCTTGTGCTTGTCTCCCAGATGTGACAGATCGAACACTATAAGATTCCACTTTCGGTTTTTTACCCAATGCTCTATCAATAGCATTAAAAAGAGCATCTACAGGACCATCACCCGTAGCTGAATCTTCAAATGATTCTCCACGCGACTTTACTCTAACTGTCGCAGTTGGAATCGAGTTTGAACCAGAATTAATATGCATATACTCCAATGCGAATAGTGATTCTTCTTTATATAGTTCGTCACCCATTAGAATTCGAAGATCATCATCATAAACTTCTTTCTTCTTATCCGCTAAGTTCGTGAAAGATTCGTATGCCTTATTCAGTTCTTCATCCTTTAAATGATACCCTAATTCCTCTAGTCTTGATTTTAATCCGTGCCTACCTGAATGGCGACCTAATACTATTTTGGTTTTATGAACTCCAACTGATTCCGGAGTCATGATCTCATATGTTTCTCTATTTTTCAGCATACCATCTTGATGAATGCCAGATTCATGAGCAAATGCATTTTCACCAACTATTGCTTTGTTAGGTTGAACGATAATTCCACAAAATCCGGAGACAAGTTTTGAAGTGTTTACAATTTCTTCAGTGTTAACAACAGTTTCAAGGTTAAATAAATCTTTACGTACTTTTAGAGCCATAACTATTTCTTCAAGAGATGCATTTCCTGCTCTTTCTCCAATGCCGTTAATTGTACATTCTACTTGGCGAGCTCCGTTTTCCAAGCCAGCAATTGAATTTGCTACTGCTAATCCAAGATCGTTATGGCAGTGAACACTGATAATTGCTTTGTCGATATTACTTACCTTACTTTTTAGTTCAGCAATCTTTCTTCCAAATTCAGCAGGCATTGTATAGCCAGTTGTATCAGGGATATTGACAGTTGTTGCTCCGGCATCTATTGCAGTTTCAATAACCTCTGCAAGATAATCGATGTTCGTCCTACCAGCATCTTCTGCAGAGAATTCAACATCCTCACAAAGAGATTTTGCATACTGGACCATGTCATAAGACATTTTTACCACAGTTTTCCTTTTCTCTTCAAGAGTTTTTCCATAACGATCATGCCCAAATTTGCCTAATATATGATAGTCAGATGTGCTGGAGAAAGTATGGATACGTTTTTTCTGAGCATTTTTAATTGAATCATATGCTGCTTTTATATCAATCTCTTTTGCCCTTGCAAGAGCTGCAACCGTAATTCCAACAACATCCGATATTCTTTGAACAGCGTCAAACTGTTCAGGTGAAGACACTGGGAATCCTGCCTCAATTACATCAACTTTCAGTTTTTCAAGTTGACGAGCAATCTCTACTTTTTCAGTTACGCTTAATGCTGCGCCGGGTGATTGTTCTCCATCTCTTAAGGTTGTGTCAAAAATTACAATTCTGTTATTCATAATATCACCAAATTAAAGTGTGAATACACCTAAATGTTCTTCCTGATAAATGATCTCAAAATTTTCTAAGATTACTTCTGCCATTTTAGTTGTACTTACTAAATTTCCATTGTCAAAGTTTATATCTACTGTCCTATAACCATGTTCTAATGTTTTTTCAATTGCCTTGTCGATAAGTTGAGCAGCTTTTGTCATTCCGAATGAAAGATCAAACATCATTGCTACCGATGCTATCATGGCAATTGGATTAGCTTTATTCTGCCCAGTAATGTCTGGAGCACTTCCATGCACTGGTTCGTATAGAGCGTACTTCTCTCCAATACTTGCCGACGGAAGCATGCCTAAACTACCGGTAATCATTCCAGCAATATCACTTATTATATCACCAAATAAGTTAGATGTAACTATCACATCAAACTGTCTGGGATCACGCACAACCTGCATGGCGGCATTATCAACATACATATTGCTTAACTCAACTTCTGGATAGTCTTTGCTAACATCTTCAACAACTTTTCTCCAGAATTGTGATACTTCAAGTACATTAGCTTTGTCGATTGATGTTAACTTTTTACCTCTACGTTTTGCAACTTTAAAAGCTTGGCGAGCAATGCGTTCTACCTCATATTTTTCATAAACCATTGTATTCCAACCCTTGGTTTTATCATAACCTCTTGGCTGACCAAAGTATATGCCACCAGTTAATTCCCTGAACACTACAAAGTCTGTCCCAAGTATTACTTGTTCTTTAAGTGATGAAGAATTAACAAAAGATGGATAAACCTTTGCTGGACGTATGTTCGTGAAAAGTCCAAGTTCTTTACGAAGCCCTAAAAGAGCCGCTTCTGGTTTGAGATGATGCTCGAGATCTTCCCACTGATATCCCCCAACTGCTCCAAGCAATACAGCTTCTGATTTTTTACAAATTGCTATAGTTTCCTCAGTAAGAGGAATCCCATGTTTATCGTAAGAACAACCTCCTAAAAGTCCTTCGGTAGTTTCGATTTCCATATTAAATCTTTCGGCAACATGCATCATTACTTTTACTGCTGCATTCATTACCTCTTGTCCAATCCCATCGCCGGGCAACAACGCAATTTTATTTGCCACGATAATACCTCATAATTTTTTCTATTTCTCTGTTATCCATGACATCATCCCGCGTAATTTCTTTCCTATTACTTCAATTGGATGCTCACTATTCTCTTTTCGCAATCTATTCATGTTTACTTTTTCGCCATTAACTTCATCAATAAACTCCTTAGCAAAGCTTCCATCCTGCACTCTTTTCAGAGCATCTCTCATAACATCTTTAGTTTGTTCATTGATTACTTTTGGTCCAACAGCATAGCCACCGTATTCGGCAGTATCGCTAACAGAATAATTCATTCTTGATAATCCGCCTTCATAATAAAGATCAACGATTAGCTTCATTTCGTGCATGCATTCAAAGTAAGCCAATTCTGCTGGATAACCAGCTTCTGTAAGAACTTCGAATCCAGCTTTAATCAATTCTGCAGAACCACCGCACAGTACAGCTTGTTCACCAAATAAGTCAGTTTCTGTTTCATTTTTGAATGTTGTTTCGATAACTCCAGCTCTAGTTCCACCTATACCTTTTGCCCAAGCAAGAGCTAAATCTTTGGTATCTCCACTAAAATCATTTTTAATAGCTATTAAACAAGGAACTCCTTTTCCGTCAACAAAAGTTCTGCGAACGAGATGCCCAGGACTTTTAGGAGCAACCATCATTACGTTAACATTTGATGGTGGAACAATCTGTTTGTAATGAATATTAAATCCATGAGCGAATACTAAAGTATCTCCTTCTTTCAAGTTCTTCTCAATTGAAGAATCATAAACCTTCTTTTGTAACTGATCTGGAAGGAGGACCATGATCACATTGGATTCTGCAGCAGCTTCGTCAGCAGTTTTAACAGTTAAACCAGCTTCTTCTGCACTTTTCCACGCTTCACTACCAGGAAGCTCTGCCACGGTTATATCCATTCCGCTTTCTTTTAAATTTTGTGCGTGCGCATGACCTTGACTTCCATAGCCAAGTATTGCAATTTTTTTATCTTTTAAAGCATCCAAAGATGCATCTTGATCTAAATATACTTTCATAATTAGCTCCTCAACTATTTTATTTCGTTAATTCTTTTTTCTGTTTTAATTGATCTCCTCTTCTAAGTGCAACGGTACCCGAACGTGCCATCTCCTTGATTCCATAAGGCATAAGTACATTAACAGCAGCATTAATTTTTTCTGGAGGGCCAGTAATTTCAATCATCATACTTTTGTTATTGATATCGACAATTTTTCCACGGAAGATATCACTGATGTTTTTTATCTCTTCCATCGTCCCTTTTTGAAATGAAATTTTGATAAGCGCCAATTCCCTTTCAGTTCTGGCTTCACCAGTTAAATCAATTACTTTGATTGTATCGATCAACCTATTTAATTGCTTAACAATTTGATCAATGATCTGCTCATCTCCGGAGGTAACAATTGTCATTCTGGATATTTCACTTATTTCTGTTTCACCAATTGAAATACTATGAATATTAAAACCTTTAGCACTGAACATTGTGGCAACTCTATCAAATGCACCAAATGTGTTTTCAACTAATACTGTTATTGTTCGTCTCATCTTATAACATCCTCTTTGGATTTAATCTTTTTATAATCATATCTGAAATTGAACCGCCAGAAGGAACCATTGGGAATACCAAATCTTCCTTTGCGACCTTAAACTCGAGAAGTACTGGCCTATCATTTATTGCCATCGCTTTGTCGAGAAGTTCGTCAACTTCTTCCATTTTCTGGGTTGCATAGGATTCAATTCCAAGTGCTTCACCAACTTTTACGAAGTCCGGATTACTATCTCTTAGATCTGTGAAGCTATATTTCTCTTGATGAAATAACTCTTGCCATTGTCTTACCATTCCAAGAAATGAATTGTTCATTATTATGAACTTAACAGGCAAATTATACGCTTTAGCTGTTATTAGTTCTTGCATATTCATTTGAAATCCACCATCACCACTGATTGATATTATTGGTCGATCTTTTACACCAAATGCTGCACCAATTGCTGCTGGCACTGAAAATCCCATTGTTCCTAAGCCTCCACTGCTAACATGAGAACGTGGATGATTGAATTTATAATACTGAGCAATCCACATTTGATGCTGACCAACATCAGAAACTATAATGGCTTCACCTTGAGTCTTTTCAGAAATTCTCTCTAAAACATATTGAATCCTCAATTGATCATCAGGGCGTTTGTATTCAAGTGGGCAATCTTCCTTCCATTGGTCAATTTGTGACCACCACTCATCTTCTCTTGGTTTATTTTTTAATTCTTTTAGTAATTCTGTTAGAACTATTTTTAAGTCACCAACAATTGGCAAATCAACTTGAACATTTTTATCAATTGCTGTAGGATCAATATCAACGTGAATTTTATAAGCGTCTGAGGCAAATGTTTCCACTTTACCTGTTACTCTATCATCAAACCTAGCTCCCATTGCAATAAGAACATCACAATTATTCACAGCCTGATTTGCGTAGTATGTTCCATGCATTCCCAGCATCCCAATAAAGTTCGGGTCAGTTCCAGGGAATGATCCAAGTCCTAATAAAGTATTTGTAACTGGGATATGATTCTTCTGAGCAAATTCTGTCAACTCTTTTGATGCGTTGGCCATAATTACTCCTCCCCCAACATAAAGAAGGGGTCTTTTGGCCTTTCTAATAATTTCGGCAGCTTTCTTAACTTGATTGTAGTGCCCTTTAAGATTAGGTTTATATCCTCTAACATCAATCTCTTTTGGATACTTATATTCACATTCTGCTGCAATTACATCTTTCGGAATATCGACCAAAACTGGGCCTGGTCTGCCTGAAGAAGCAATAAAGAAAGCTTTTTTTATAGTAGATGCTAATTCTTTGACATTACGAACTAAAAAATTATGTTTAGTAATTGGTCGAGTGATACCAACAATATCAGCTTCTTGAAAAGCATCATTACCAATTAAATGGGATGGTACTTGACCTGTGAAGACAACGATAGGAATCGAATCCATATAGGCATCAGCAATTCCAGTGACTGTGTTAGTTGCTCCGGGACCAGATGTGACCAATACCACGCCAACTTTACCAGTTACACGAGCATAGCCTTCTGCTGCGTGAGTTGCACCTTGTTCATGTCTTGTAAGTATGTGTTCAACAAAATCTATATCATATAGTTTTTCGTATATCTTTATTGTGGCTCCACCTGGATAGCCAAATATTTTCTCCACACCTTCTTCTTTTAGTGCTTCAAAAAAAATGTCGGCACCAGTTAATACATTTTTGGCTGGACTCATAATATTCCCTTCATCTAATTAAATTTATTAGAATTTTAATACAGCTCCCTTGCTAGCTGAGGTTACCATTTTTGAATACCTTGCTAAATATCCAGATTTGATCTTTGGTTCAAAATCTGGAATATTTTTCAATCTTTCTTTTATTTCATAATGGGATAATTCTACTTCCAATTTCTTTTCTGGGATATTCAATGATACAATATCACCATCTTTTAGTGCGGCTATCGGACCTTTCTCGGCTGCTTCGGGTGAAATGTGACCAATACATGCCCCTCGAGTTCCACCAGAAAATCTGCCATCAGTTAATAAGGCTACCTTATCACCTAGACCCATTCCCATAATGGCACTTGTGGGAGATAACATCTCAGGCATACCTGGACCACCTTGTGGACCTTCATACCGAATCACAACAACATCTCCAGGTTGCACTTCTTTTGCTGCGATTCCTCTTAATGCCTCATCTTGCGACTCATAAATTCTAGCTGGACCTTTATGAACAAGCATTTTTGGATCTACTGCACCGGTTTTAACAATCGATCCCTCTGGAGCTAAATTTCCAAATAAAACTGCCAATCCACCTGTTTTTGAATAGGGATCTTCAATGCTTCTAATAACCTTACTATCATTAATCACTGCGTCTTTAATATTCTCTCCAAGAGATTTACCTGTAACTGTTGGTCTATTAAGTTCCAGTAAATTTGGAATTTTGGATATCTCGTTTAAGATAGCAGAAATTCCACCGGCTCTATCTACATCTTCCATATGAACATTTGGTGTGGCTGGACTAACCTTACAAATATAAGGGACCTTTTCTGCTAAAACATTCAATTCTTTCAAATCAAAATCTACCCCGGCTTCAATAGCAATTGCTAGACTATGAAGAATTGTATTTGTACTTCCTCCCATTGCCATATCTAATGCAAATGCATTGAGAAATGATTCTCGTGAGAGAATATCAGATGGTTTAAGATCCTTTTCAACAAGCATCATTATCTGTTTTGCTGCTTGCTTAACCAAATCTTTTCGTTTATCATCTATAGCTAAGATTGATCCATTGCCTGGAAGTGCTAAACCAAGTGCTTCTAAGAGACAGTTCATTGAATTTGCAGTAAACATACCTGAACACGAACCACAAGTTGGACAACTAACTGTTTCCAATTCTAGTAATTCCTCATCACCGATCTCGCCGGCTTGATATTTCCCTACACCTTCAAATACTGAAATCAGATCAGACTTTTTACCATCAGATGTTAGTCCGGCCTTCATCGGTCCACCTGAAATAAACACTACAGGAATATCTATTCTTACTGCAGCCATCATCATTCCAGGAACTATCTTGTCACAATTGGTTATACATACAATTCCATCAAGCCTGTGTGCTTCTACAACTGTTTCAACACTATCAGCGATTAGTTCTCTACTTGGAAGTGAATATCTCATACCGATATGGCCCATCGCAATACCATCATCTACACCTATGGTGTTGAATTCAAATGGGACTCCTCCAGCTTCACGAACAGTTTCTTTAACGATCTTTCCAAACTCTTGAAGATGAACGTGTCCAGGGATTAAATCAATGTATGAATTAACAACTCCTATAAAAGGTTTATTAAAATCATCATTTTCCTTAATTACTCCAGTCGCTCTTAATAAACTTCTATGAGGCGCTTTTTCTATCCCTTTTTTTATTAAATCTGATCTCATAATTTCCTCTCAAAATTCCCTACTGTTATATAGCATCTCCACTCAGGCAACCCTGAAACCAAACTTAAATAATTTTTTAGAGAAATAAGATGTGATCTCGGGATTGCGTCTATTTTAGCCCACTAGTATGAGTATACTTAGCAGGCTTAGAATAATAAGTCCGAGAATACTAAGAATATATAGGGAAGGTATTTCTAAAGCAGAGACTAACAGACTATACCCAGGGCGCGCTGACAATTTTGTCTTATTTATTGAGTAAAAATCCATCTTGCTCTGTAATTTCTATTATTGAATGATGAAATATAAATTAACGGGCGATATTTGTCAAGAAAATGTATAAATATTTTTATTTTTATATGTTTTCTGCAATTTTATTCACAGCTGTTGCATAAACAACTGTCAAATATTTTATCTGATTAAACTTGACATGATATATTTTTAATTGTAGGTTAACACACAATAATTTTGTTCTTAAAAACATTGATAAGTTTTATCGAGAAAGGCAGAGGGACAGGCCCTATGAAGCCTTAGCAACCTGATGAGAAATCAAGGTGCTAATTCCTGCCCAAACATATCATGAATATAGTTTGGGGGAGATGAAGTTAATTTTAATTGAACCTCTTCTGGAAGACTCTCGAAGGGGTTTTTTGATTTTAAATACTAAATAGAATGGGAGTTATTATGTCAGGAAATAAATATAGATTTGAAACACTTCAGCTTCATGCTGGACACACACCGGATTCAGCGACAAATTCAAGAGCTGTTCCAATTTATCAAACAACATCATACACATTTAACGATGCTGACCATGCAGCAAATCTTTTTGACCTAAAAGAGTTCGGAAACATATATACTAGGATAAGTAATCCAACCACTGATGTCTTTGAGCAAAGAATTGCCGCTTTGGAAGGTGGAGCTGCTGCTCTTGCAACTTCTTCAGGACAAGCTGCTCAACTAGTAGCAATTACAACATTAGCTCAAGCTGGAGAAAATATTGTTTCCACGAATTTGCTTTACGGTGGTACGTACAATCAGTTTAAAGTAACACTTCCTCGTTTAGGAATTGATGTCAAATTTGTTGATGGAGATGAACCAGAGAAATATGAGGAGTTAATAGACGATAAGACAAAAGCTCTTTATGTTGAAACAATTGGAAATCCTAGATTGAATATTGCAGAGATTGATAAAATTGCTGAAGTTGCTCATAAGAATGGCATCCCTTTGATAGTTGACAATACTTTTGGAGCGGGTGGGTATTTGGCAAGACCGATTGATCATGGTGCTGATATAATTACAGCCTCAGCTACAAAATGGATAGGTGGACATGGGACCTCTATCGGAGGTGTAATTGTTGATTCTGGAAACTTCGATTGGGGATGTGGAAAGTTTCCGATCTTTACTGAACCATCACCAGGGTATCATGGATTGAAATTCAACAAAGTATTTGGTAAAGATTCTCAATTTGGAAATATTGCATTCATCATTCGTGCGCGGGTTGAGGGATTGAGAGATCTTGGTCCAGCAATTAGTCCATTCAATTCTTTCTTACTTATTCAGGGTCTGGAAACGCTTTCGTTAAGAGTTGAAAGACATGGAGAGAATGCACTTAAACTTGCAAAGCATTTGGAAGGACATCCTTCAGTTGATTGGGTTTGGTACCCTGGATTGGAAAGTCATCCATATCATGAGAAAGCAAAAAAATATCTCAACCACGGATTATTCGGATCAATTCTAGCTTTTGGGATTAAAGGCGGAATTGAATCTGGAAAAGCTTTTATTAATAATGTCGAACTCTCAAGTTTACTTGCAAATGTTGGTGATGCAAAAACATTAGTAATTCATCCCGCTTCCACTACACATCAGCAACTATCAGTTGAAGAGCAAGCCTCCTCTGGAGTATTGCCGGAAATGATAAGAGTCTCGGTAGGAATCGAGAATATTGACGATATTATTGAAGACTTTGATCAAGCTATCGAAAAATCTAGAAATGGTTAATTTGGAAAAAACAAATGAATGTTAAAACCGAAATTGAAACTCTTTTTGATAAAGATAAACCATTAGAACTTGAATCAGGGGAGACCCTCTTCCCTGTTCAAGTATCATATCAAACCTATGGCACACTAAATAGTGAGGGTACAAATGCAATTCTGATTTGCCATGCTTTAACTGGCAACGCTCACGCTGCGGGAATGATCATGGAAGAAGAACATGATCCAAAGAGTAATCCTGATCTATTAAATAAGTATTCTCGCCTTTATAGAGGAAAACCTGGTTGGTGGGATAAGCTGATTGGAGAGAATAAACTTTTTGATTCAAACAAATACTTTATTATCTCTTCCAATATTCTTGGAAGCTGTTATGGATCGACAGGTCCAGTCTCTATAAAAAATATCTTCAACCGCAGCTACGCTATGGATTTTCCGACTATTACGGTAAGGGATATGGTGAAAGCTCAAAAAGCTCTAGTCGAAAAATTAGGAGTGAATTCTCTAGCAACAATTGTCGGCGGATCACTTGGTGGAATGCAAGTACTTGAGTGGGCAATAATGTATCCCGAAATTGTTAGATCAATTATTCCAATTGCTACTTCAGCTCAACACTCACCATGGGCAATTTCATTAAACGAATCTTCAAGAAGAGCTATTATTAATGATCCAAAATGGTTAAAAGGCAAATACAAATCACAACCTTTGGAAGGAATGGCTCTGGCGAGGAAAATAGCAATGATTAGCTACCGAAGCATGGAATCATTTGAATACAAATTTTCTAGAGAGAGAAAAGATGAAAGTTTGAATAAAATTGATAGAGAAAATGTTTTTCAAATTGAAAGTTATCTAAATCATCATGGAGATAAAATTAACCAGCGGTTTGATGCAAATACTTATCTTTACCTAAGTCATGCAATGGATCTTCATGATGTTGCATTGAATCGAGGAAGATTGGATGAAGTTTTGGGAAAAGTTAAAATTCCAACCCTTTCAATCGGGATATCAAGCGACTTGCTTTATCCGGCAAAAGAACAAAAAAAGATTGCTGCTCTCATACCTGATTCTCAATATGGAGAACTCGCTTCAATTCACGGGCATGATGGATTTCTGATTGAATTTGATCAGCTCTCAGAAATTATTGGGGGGTTTCTATCTCAGAATCAATTATAGTTTTAATTTTAATTCATATAAATTTTTAATATTATTGAACTCTCTCAATTAATTTCGGTTTCTATAATATGGAACATTTCGGTTTTTGGTCTCTCCTTCCCCCTCTGATTGCAATTATTTTAGCAATAAAAACACGCCAAGTTTTTGTCTCTCTATTATTCGGAATCTGGCTTGGATGGGTTGTTCTAAGTGATTTTAATTTTCTTTCAGGTACGCTTGCCTCAATCCAAGCTTTGGTGGATGTTTTTAAAGACAGCGGAAATACCAGAACGATAATGTTCAGTTCTCTGATCGGTGCTTTAATTGCTTTTATCCAACGGTCAGGGGGTGTTGAAGGATTTATTAAATACATTAATAGACTTCTCGATCACCTGGAAAGAAAAAAAGTTGGAAAAAGTAGAGTTACAGTTCAACTTCTTGCATGGCTAACTGGTGTTATGATCTTTGTCGAATCCAGTATAAATGTACTTACTGTAGGGGCAATATTTCGACCAATTTTTGATAAATTAAAAATTCCCAGAGAGAAGCTTGCATATATAGCTGATTCAATCTCTGCCCCAACTTGTATATTAATCCCACTAAATGCTTGGGGTGCCTACATAATGGGTCTTATTGCGGCTCAAGGATTTGACAATCCATTTGGAATGATGCTTGGTGCCTTCCCTTTTAATTTTTATCCAATGCTAGCATTAGCCATGGTCATCTTTATTGTACTTAGCGGAAAAGATTTTGGACCAATGAAAAAGGCAGAGATTCGTGTTAAGGAAACTGGAAAGTTTTAAAAGATGGTGCTACTCCTTTAATTTCTTCTGATGTTATTTCTATGGAGAAGAAAAAAGGGACTGTCGCAAAAGCTCGCAATATGATCGTTCCAATTGCGGTAATGGTTGGAATGATGCCGCTAATGCTTGTGTTCACAGGTTGGTCAGAGGTTGAGAATATAGAGGCCTTACCGTGGTATTTACAAATTTTTGAAGCGATTGGCAAAGGTTCAGGATCTGCATCAGTGCTTTATTCTGTCCTCACTTCTATCGCGGTTGGATCAATAATGTACATGTCTCAAAAGATTTTCACCTTCAAAGAAACTTTCGATCTAATAATGAAGGGTATCAGCGGTTTAATTCCACTTGCTCTTCTAATGATGCTTGCATTTGCAATAGGTGCTGTTTGTCGAGAACTTGGAACTGGACAATATGTAGCGGAAGTTTCAAAAATTTGGTTGTCTCCAAGTTTTGTGCCTGCTATTATCTATGTTGTGGCAAGTTTTATTGCATTTTCAACTGGAACTTCTTGGGGTACTTTTGCAATTATGATCTCGATAGGAATACCCATGGCTGAAGCTCTCGATGCAAATATTTATTTGACAATTGCAGCCGCATTAGGAGGCGGAGTTTTCGGTGATCACTGTTCTCCGATTTCAGATACAACAATAATTTCTTCGATGGCGTCTGCGTGCGATCATATTGATCATGTAAAAACTCAGCTTCCATACGCGCTTACTGCCGGTTTGATTACTACAGTCTTATATGTGATTGTAGGTTTTATTACTTATTAAGCATTTAGAATAAGAAAAGCCATTCCCAGGAGAAACTGAGAATGACTTTATTAATCTTGCAAAAAGCAATTTTCTTATTTAATCAGCATCATCTTTTTAACTGAAGAATATTTATCTGCTGTCAATTTGTAGAGATAAACACCACTTGGCACCGCATTTCCAAACTGATTTTTCCCATTCCATTCAACACTGTGTGAACCTGCTTCATACTGGATGTTGGAAATAATGGAAGTAACTTTTTCACCAATTATGTTGAATACTTCCAACTTAACATTTGATTGTTTTGGTATGTTAAAAATTATCTTTGTTGATGGATTGAAAGGATTAGGATAATTCTGTTCTAACGAATATTCTTTAGGTAACGTTTCTTCGATCTCTTCAACTGGAGTTGTGAAATCAAACTGGGCATCATCAATATAAATTAATCCAGTTGAGTCAACAGATGAATTTCTCTTTATTCCAACTCCTTCAAAGGTTAGGTTTTCTCCGCCAACATCACTAAGATTGGCATACTTCATTTTCCAACCTGTAAAGTTCAATGTATCGGCTTCAATGCTATTTAAATTTCCTTGATTATCTGCAAACCAGTATTCTAAAATGTTTTTGCTTAAATCACCTTTAATCCATATTCCAAACTGTGATTCATTAGAACCCCCCAATCCAGTGGGGATAGATTTACTTACCTTATAATATCCTTCGGTACTTGAGAATTTGTATTTCAATTGCCCTGATGAAGAGCCATTCTTTTTTGCAGCAGAGCTAATTTTAAATTCTGATAATTCATCAAGTCCAACTGAATTTGGATTATCAAGTGGATTTTCCCAATAATTATTTATTTCAAAATCGTCAACCAAATTTCCAGTATTTATCTCATAATCTTCAGTTGTAAATTCAATTATCAGTTCTTCATTATAAGTTACACCTTCAGTATCTTCAATTCCGCTTCCAAGCACTACACGATAAGTTGCTCCAGTTTCGAGCGATTCCTTTGGATAAAAAGCAATCATACCTTTCGAGTAAAGTTCGTAATCAACGACTAGGTTAACAAAATTCCCTTCAGAATCAAGGAACTGAATATTTCCTGGTAGAGAAGTAGCATCGATTGCATTATCAAATTGAAGCTGAACTTGTACGGTTTTGCTAATATCAATTACATCATTCGATGGATAAGCACTAACCAATTTTAATTTAGATCGTGTTGTGAATTCAAATTCGAATCCAAAAAGTAAGCTCTTTCCAAAAATTGTCATAGCACTATTGGCAATTGTAACAGTATATTTTACACCCGCAGTTAAGTTGCTATTAGGATTAAAGACAAGTGTCTTCTGGTTATCCTCCCATGAAAATTCTCCCGGAACTGCTGGTGAAATAGAAAAAGCACTTTGTGTAGAAGCTGCATCCATTCGTATATCAAAAAGAACTTTTATATTACTTGCGTTGCTTGCATCCTCAATATTGTCAGCTGGAAGTGTTGCAATTACTGTTGGATTAGCTTCATTTGGAACTAGAGACAAATTCTTTTGAATGAAAGTTGAGTTATTTGCAGAGACAACTACTGTAGAAGAGTCAAGCGCATAATCCTCGGCCTCTAGATAAACAGTATAATTTCCTGGGGTAAGATCTTCAAAATAAAAGTAACCGTTATTCTGATCATCTCCCTCATAAACAAGTCCGCCTGGCTCGAGAACTGCTCTAACATTATTTAAAGGTTTTTTTGTATCACCTAGTTCCGAAATCGCTTTATAACTTGATGGAACATTAACCAAAGGGTCTCTCACAATACCAACTAATTTTCCAGTTGTCAACGTTCCAGCATCAAAGTATTGAAGCATAGATTTAGCAATAGCCCAAGCTTCATGGCGAAGATACATATCATTTTTTAATCTCCAAGCTTCTGGAATGTAATCATGAAAAGAACCTTCGGATAGAATACCCGGCATAGTTAACGGTCTTAACACACCGAGTCCAGATGTCCCCCAGTCAGGATAAAATGTCCAATCGCCGTATATTACATCCCAACTTTTGTCTTGAACATGATTCATTTTTTCAAAATGACGATAAGCAATAGTTGCATAAGTTTTAGATTGAGGGAATACTGGATTATCGGTATATCCTCTAAAAAGCATCAGGCTAAAATTAACTCTGTTAGAAGTGCCAGTAGCATTGGAATGAATTGAATGAAAGAAATCAACATTATTTGCATTTGCAATTCCAGCGCGGGTAGATAATGATATTTCATCCGAATCATCATTCCCATGTCGAGTTAAAATTACAGTAGCTCCCAAAGAAGTTAATATTTCTTCAGCATGAAGAGCTTTATAATAATTTCCTTCCGATTCCCAAAAGTCTGGAATAATAATGTGTCTATCGTTCGCGGGATCATGACCACCATGACCAGGATCGATACAGACTTTTACTCCATCAAGCGATTGAGCAAAAAAAGCAACAGAAATAAAACTAAGCAGTATTACCTTTATTATAAATTTCATAATAAACCTTAATCAACCTTAAGTGTAAGTTTGTAAATGACCCCATCAATTGTATTATAAACAATATCATTTGATGATGAAGACCAGCGTGGGTACATCTCGATTTCACTATCATTTTTTGTAATATTGACTTTTACTGATCCATCAACAGACACGACATAAATATCCGAAGAAGTTACTTGAACTCCGTCATCGCGATCTTCCATATAAACTATCCATTTACCATCCTTAGACCAGCTTGGGTAGTGTGAATAGCCAAATTCCGTTATTATGTTACCTTCAAGATCGGTAACGTATGATCCTTTTCCAGCAAAAGTAAATAATAGCTTTGTTCCGTCTGGCGATATTGATGGCCAAATATAATTCCCTTCTCCTAGCGGATTAAATACTCTTCGTTCACCATTCTCGTAGAGAACCAAATCACTATTCTCAATTGTCACAAGGACTTCATCTGAACTATCTCTTTTCTTTAGATCATCAGATACAGTTTTTATTACGATCTTTTTATTTATTGTATATGATGCAGTATTTGAAACTCCACTTAAAGGAGGAGATAGATCTCTAGTTTTCTGTTCAATTAATTCACTTGTTTTTGAGAGGATATTATACTTACGAAGTTCAGAATACTTTCTATTATTGATATATTCACTCTCCCGGTATACAATAACTTCTCCATTTTCTGAAAACATCGGCTCGTAACCTGTACCATCCCCATCCACAATCTTCTCTATCATTCCATTTTTGTAATTAAGCATCCATATATCATTATAGTTTTCTGAAGTAAACAAAATTGCTTCCCCAGTAGGACTTACTTGAGGGTAATAAAAAGTACCTTGTTCTTTGCTGGTTATAGGTTCATTAGAAATAACCTTAACATTTTGCCCAAGAAGTGGTATGAGAACAAAAAACATAAGAATTAACAAATATTTACTCATAAAAATTCTCTCATATTAAAAATAAAGGGTTGTAAAGATAGAATTATTTAGTCTATAAAGAAACTAGAATGCATATTTTTACACTGGAAAAGCAAAAATTGTTCCTAAATTATTTCTCTAACTTGATAATTATACTTTAAGTTCGTAGCATGCATTATTCATTAAAGAAGAAATGGGAATCCGATGAAAAAGCTATTGTTACTTTCAATTATTCTGTTTACCGGCCTTTCTGCTCAAGATTTCCAACTTTTAGATGAAACAATCAATAAAGCAATAGGTGATTCTGTTTTTCCTGGCGCTTCAGTTTTAATTGGAACTTCAGATAAAATTCTATATGAAGAAGCATATGGGCATTATACTTACGATGAATCTTCGCCAGAAATAGAAACAAATACAATTTTTGACCTCGCTTCAGTTACAAAAGCATTCGGAACGAACTTCTGCGTTATGAAATTAGTAGATGAAGGAATGCTGGATATCGAAAAACCAGTAGCATTTTATCTTCCAGAATTTGGCATTAATGGAAAGGAAAATGTTAAAGTCGCTGACCTGTTAATTCATGAGAGTGGTTTGCAAGCATACTATACTCCATTTGAAGGTGAAAGCCGAGAACACATTTTAGATACCATCAAAGCGTTAGAGCTAAATTATGAAACCGGATTTAAAACCGTATACAGCTGTTTAAACTTTGTAACTACTATGATGGTTGTAGAATCGATTGTAAATGAACCGATGTACCAATTTTATGCTAAGAATTTTACAATTCCGTTGGAAATGGATCGTACAATGTTTATTCCCCCGGATGGATTTATTGACGAATGTGCACCTACGGCATATGAATTGCAAGGTGTGGTGCACGATCCGCTTGCAAGAGGTTTGAAAGGATTGTCAGGGAATGCCGGTCTTTTTTCCACCACTGAAGATCTTGCAAAACTTTGCCAACTTCTGCTGAACCATGGCGTTTACGATGATGCGCGATATTTGAACGAAGCAACTATCAAAGAATTTACAAAACCATACTCAGATCATACTTCGCGGGCAATCGGGTTTGATACTAGATCTGGTGATCACCCTTCATCTGGGCAATATTTTAGCGAAGGTTCTTTTGGACATTTGGGATATACTGGGACTTCTATCTGGATCGATCCAGTGATAGATCTATTTGTGATATTTTTAACCAATAGAGTTTATCCAGACGATACTGCTTCTATAAGAACTACAAGACCGAAAGTTAACGATGCAGCTATTTTATCACTAAAGGAGTAATTTTACTTTAGCAAAATCATTTTCATAGTTTTTGAAAAATTACCAGCTGTTAATCTGTAAAAATATGTACCGCTTGATAATTGACTTGCATTAAAAACTACTTCATAATTACCTGGTTGCTGCTGTTCATTTACAATCGTCGCAACTTCCCTACCAAGAACATCAAAAACTTTAAGAGATACATAGTTAGCTGTGATGTCCTTTGATGAAGGAATCGCATACTTTATCGTAGTGTTTGGATTAAATGGATTAGGATAGTTTTGGTTTAAATTGAATTGAGTTGGAATAATTTGAGATTTTTCCACATTTGGAAATACTGTAAACCAATTATAAATCCTAGATAACACATTATTTCTTTGTTGTTGTGGATAAATTGATTCAAACGGATAGGCTAGATAGACAAGCATTCCTTCACTCGGTCCACTATCACCATAATAAGGGCCTTGATGTCGTATACCTGAAAATCCTTTTGAAGTATCAGCAATTCCCTTATAAGTTGAGATTACATATACTTGATCATCAATGTGTGCAATTGCATCTGGCCAGTCAACATCGATTGTACCATGATTTCCATTATCAAACGTTATATCTCCCAAACCATCAAATATCCCAAAACTAGAGGGTATTGCTGTATAATATGTCCCACTTTGATTGTTTGGAGCATCACTAATATATCTTGCTTTTAAATAATCTCTATAAAAAGCCTTATCAGCATCTGAACCCTTTTCGACTAAATCCCAACCTATTTCAGATCCGCTAACAAATAATTTTCCTCCATTTTCCAAGAAATCTGCCACTTTACTTTGTTCAATAGAATTGAATGTTTCATCAGCGGTACTCTCGTCTAATAGACTCCAGATTACAATATGATAATCAGTTAGATCAACAAAACCCTTATATACTGCGTCGTTACTCGTTGAAGAAAAATTAGTATTGATCTGCATAGCTGGTTCGCCATACATTCGAATGTAGTCAAAGGTGTTGTTGGTGTTTGAGGTTCTTTCAAAGCCATTAACAATTAAGATATCGGATTCATTATTAGAAGGGATACCTCCAAGAACTTCTGTTGGATAAGATATACCAGAATCATTAACAGCATCAACTTTAAAATAATAAACTGAATCTGGAGTAAGATTAGTTATGGGTATTGTTGTAGAAGCAGATTCTGTAATTCGGTCGAAATTCAGTCCATCTCTGCTTAGATAAACTCCATATCTATCTGCCCAATCTGAAACCTCAAATTGAAGTAGAAGAGTATTTTCATTTTCTTGGATAACTCTGAATGACCTTGGAGAATTTGGAATAGGAAGTGAACCCTCCCCATATCGAACATCCAATAAATTCCAAAGATCTTGCAAATTTCCGTCGTAACCTAATGCCCACATCCCTATACCTCCAAGACTATTGTTATCAGCAAGGGTATATTTTTTATCCAAGCTTTGCACATCATCAAACCACGCTTGAAACCAATCATCGTTTTGATACCTATACCATGGAGTTTGAGATTTGCTATCCCAAAATAATCCGTAAATCTCAGATTCTGGTTGTGCTACTCTATATCGCCACGATCCTATAGATTCAACCGTTGATGAATATGCAGCATTAGTGACTGTCTGCCATTTATGTCCATAATATGGTACTCCCAAGATTACTTTCTCAGGATATTTAGAAACGGGCACTCCATATTCTTGTGTAACGGTTGAGGTGATATCGTGTGTGAATCCGACAAGTGGCGCATTTGGTCCTGACGTATTGCTAAAGCCACCCCAAAAGGCATAGCCCATTATAAAAACATAATCACAGCTTTGAACTAATCCATCAAGATCCCAATAGTTTCCCCAATTTACAGCTGGGCCCGCAAATGAAACTTCTTTCCCGGGTAATTCAGTATGAATGTACTCTGTCAATTTAGACATAAAAGTGTTTATCACTACACCTTTATCAGCATTGTATAGACCTTCAAAATCTATGTTTACTCCGTCAAGATTATAAGTTTCTATTTTATTTCTAACATTTGTAAAAAATGTTTGGGTAACCACAGAATCCGTTATTATTTTTCTTATATCATCTTCATCAAAATTAACTGCGGTTAGAATTACTTTTGTACCAGCTGCATGGGCATCGTTTATTAAGTCAGTCCAAGGCCACCCAGAAGGATTGCTTATAGATCCTGAATTTGAGACTACAAAATCGAAAGCAGCAAGGTGAGTTAAAAGATCGTACCTTAAATATTGTGCAGCTCCATCGATATATTCCCAATCAGGTAAATACCCAAAAACAATTTTAGAAAGTTCTTTACTACTATTCTTTTGTAGTGGAATTATGCTCTCACCATCAACAGAAAACTTACTCATAATTTTCTCTTTTGATCCAAACTCTTTCTTATGAAGCTTATGAATACTTATTTCAGAAATTTGCTGCGATAAGATCGTTCCAAATGAAAAAGATAGTGTTACAATAACTGACAATATTAGAGAAAACTGGTTCATAAATTTTTCCTTGTAAACGGATTGTAATAAAATTGAGTATAGCTTTGTTTTTTAATATTTTAGTAATCAAATTATAATAAAAAATAAACCAAAGAAAGAGGTAAAAATGATATCTAAAAAGATGGAAAAAGCACTAAATGAACAGCTAAATAAAGAATTATATTCTTCCTACTTATACCTATCAATGGCAGCATATTTTGAAGATCTAAACTTGACTGGAATGGCGCAATGGATGAGATTGCAAGCTGATGAAGAGCATGAACATTCAATGAAGTTTTATGATTTCATTCATAAAATTTCAGGTAGTGTAACTTTAGAACAAATCGATAAACCAAAAAAGGATTGGGAAAGTCCAAAAGCAGCATTTGAGGAAGCTTTAGAGCACGAAAAATACATAACTAAAAGTATAAATGATCTTACAAATTTGGCAATTGAAGATAAAGATCACTCAACAAACACGTTTCTTCATTGGTTTATAGATGAGCAAGTTGAAGAAGAAGCAACTGCAAATGATATAGTTCAGAAGTTCAATTTAATTGATGACAGTAAATCAGGGTTGTATATGCTTGATAGAGAGTTGGGATCAAGAACTGCAGCTCCTCAAGCTGAATAAATTAATTTACTTTACAAATTAGAGAAGATTTAATTATATTTGTTATTCGTATTAAAATGAACTTTGGAGATAAAAATGTCAAGGAAATGTGAAGTAAGTGGTGTCGGACCGATAGCTGGTAATAGTATCTCTCACGCACACAATAAGACTAAGAGACGATTTTTACCTAATTTGCAAAAGAAGAAAATTTGGGTTCAAGAATTAAATAGATTTGTTACAGTTAAATTATCTACCCGTTCTTTAAGAACGATCTCTAAAAATGGAACAGCTGAATTAGCTAAGATGATTAGAGAAGGTCAGATTAAAGTTAACTAATCCAATCCTTATCAAGATTCAAAAAAGCTCATATCAATTGATATGAGCTTTTACATTTTAAATCTAGTTCAATCTATTTTTTGTAACTGAGACCCTTTTGCTTCTTTCTTTTTTGCGTTCAACTAACACTCTATTTTTCACTTTTTCTATCTCATTTTTTCTAACACTTTCATTAATGATATTTATTCCCTTATTTGGTCTGCTCGGTACTGGATCTCTATGGACTGGGTGTGTTGGAACTGCGACTATATCCGGTGGACGAAGATTTTTAACCACAGGCGGACGGATGGGTCGAGGTAGTGGAACCGGATCTGGAATAGGATCGCCTGGCCCTATCGGTGGATATGGTTTATTTGGAATCCCCAACCAATAGTCTATTCCATGTTCAGAGATTCTAAAAAAATCTTTAGTAAGATATAGATTAACAATGTGAATATCATTTTTTATTCTTCTGAATCTTGTATCTGTTAAATTAGCTCCACAAAAAACCACATCATTTAAAACATAGTAATCACTTACTGCTTCAGAGTATTTATAAATTTCTGCAATTCTATGACTTCTCACCAAGTGCCTTCCTATGGACTGGTTTTTAATCTTACTAATTTTTACAAAATTCCATGTTGTAAAAGGAACGTATACAGAATTATCAAAATAGAGTCCGTATGTATGATTAAATCGTCCATTAGGTGTTAGTGGTCGCCATCCAATATAGTCACCGCTAATTCTCCATTTTACCCAAGCCGGAGACCATTTATAACCAGAATGCCAAATCCATCCATAATATTCAGTATTTTCCCATCTACCGTAATGGTGTGTTATCCAACCGAAAGGATCTTCAGAATCCCAGAACCAACCAAACTCTGTCCAAAACCATCTGCCATTTGTGTAAGGTTTCCAATCTCTTTCTACATTTATCGGAATCCAAACTAAACCAACTCGGTCGACTTTTACCCAATTACCATGTTTGCTTAAGATTCTGTGAAAATCTCCAAACTCGATTCTTCTTGCAGAAGTTTGAGTGAATGCAAATAAAAAAACAAATAACGAGATAACTATTTTACTTTTCATCTTGTCCCCCAATGTTTTTACAAGAAAAAAATCAATATCTGTTCCAACTGAATTTTGACTAAAATTGAACAATTTTACAATTTCTCATCATTTAAATGTCTTTTTTAGAATACATACCATAAATTTATTTGGACAATTATTAATTGAATACTTTAGTAATTGATCACATTTTTATATTTTTATTAAAACGGTTTTAATAAAAGTTTGAGGAAATTATGAAGAGAATAATGACTATGATAATAATTGGATTAGTATCGATCACCCTAATTCAATGCGGAGATGATAGTAAAGAAAAGGAGAAAGCAGAATTGAAAAGCAAAATTGATCAATATGCAAAAACAGTATTAAAATATGACGAAAGTCTCTTGGATGATAGACAGAAAGTAGTTGTGAAAAAACTTTTTGAAGCAGCGAAAATAATGGATGAAATTTTTCTTGATCAAGTTTATTCAAAGAATAAAGAACTTCTTGCAAAGCTTTCGAATTCTGACGACGAATTGGATAAACTTCGTTTGGAGTATTTTAAAATAAACTTTGGACCTTTCGACAGGTTAGATCATGAAAAACCATTTATAGGAAATTCTCCAAAACCCAAAGGGGCTAATTTTTATCCTGAGAACATGACAAAAGAAGAGTTTGAGGGATTTCTAAAAGCAAATCCGAAATTAGAACCGGAGCTAACTTCTGAATTTACAATGGTTCGTAGAAATACTGAAAGATTAGAAGCGATCCCATATTCAGAATACTACAAAGAACAGTTGAATCAAGTTTCAATCTTGATGAACGAAGCTGCTGAATATGCTGATAATCCATCACTTAAAAAATACTTGGTTACTCGCGCTTTTGCATTTTTAACTAACGATTATTATGAAAGTGATATGGCTTGGATGGATCTCAAGGATCATACAATTGAAGTGATAATTGGGCCATACGAAGTATACGAAGATGCAATGTTTAACTATAAAGCTTCATTTGAGTGTTTCCTTACATTGGTTGATCCAGTAAGTACGGAAAAGTTAAAAACCTTTGGAAAGTATTTAAATGATATTGAAAACAATCTACCAATCCCTGATGAACATAAAAATTTTGACCGTGGAAGCGACTCTCCAATTATGGTTGTACAAGAAGTTTTTAGTTCCGGCGATACTAAAGCCGGAGTTCAGACATTAGCTTTCAACCTTCCAAATGATGAAAGAGTACGAAAAGCTAAAGGCTCCAAGAAAGTAATGATCAAAAATATGCATGAAGCAAAGTTTGAAAAATTGCTAAAACCAATTTCAGAAATCGTATTGGATGAATCCCAAGCTGGTTATGTTACGTTCGATGCTTTTTTCAATCATACATTAATGCATGAAATGTCTCATGGTGTTGGTCCCGGTTATATAACTGTTAAAGGCAAAGAAACAGAAGTTAAAAAAGAGTTAAAAGAGACATATTCGACAATGGAAGAATGCAAGGCAGATATCCTTGGATTATTTAATAATAAATTTATGATCGAAAAAGGTGTTTATCCAGAATCGTTTGATAAAGAAATGTGGATCACATTCTTGGCTGGAATTTTTAGGTCAGTGCGATTTGGGATAAACGAAGCTCACGGTGGTGGGAATGCAATTATATACAACTACATGTTAGAAAATGGTGCTTATGAATACAATTCTGAGACTCAAAAAGTTAAAGTTAATTTAGAAAAAGCATATCCCGTATTAAAAGATCTTGCGAATAAAATATTGATGTTGCAAGCTACAGGCGATTATATGGGTGCTAATGAGATGATTAATAAATATGCTGTCTCATCAGAATCGATGAAAGTACTAGTAGAAAAGTTGAAAATTCTACCCGTTGATATTAATCCTCAATTTCAAATTGAAGAGAGTATTTAAAATGAAAAACCCTGCACAACAGTGCAGGGTTTTTAATACATCTTCTCCAACCCTATTTATACGATCTCAATATTCTTAGGTTTTATTCTATCATGTTTTGGCAGTGTTACAGATAATTGTCCATGCTCAAATCTTGCATCGATTCGATTACTGTCGATACTATCAGAGATATTAAATTTTCTATAATAATTACCAACCTCATTTTCTTGTAATACATACTTACGATTAGTAGCTTCTTCGTAATTTATCCTTCCCATCATTACAAGGCTGCCATCTTCAATTTTAACTTTTACGTTATCCTTAGATATTCCTGGCATACTTGCTAATAAGAAAAAGTTATCTTCTGTTTCATAGATATCCACTAGTGGTGCAATCCATGATTCTTTTTCTAAAGCCTCATCCCAATCGTGTGATGATTTTACTTTTACTATTTCTTTTTTATCATTCATTTTATCCTCCATTACTTATCGTTATTTTCGTCATCAACAACTTCGTAAGAAGCATCTTCAACTTCTTTATCATCTTTTTGCTCATCCGATGATGCCTGCTGCTGTTCTGCACCCGGTGCATCTGGTCCTGGCTGACCTTCAGGCCCTTGTTGTGCATAAAGCTGCTGAGATACTTCATTCCAAACTTTTGTCATTTCATCTGTTGCTGTTTTAATAGCATCAGTGTCGTTTGTTTTAAGTGCATCTTCAACTTTTGTCATTTCAGCTTCTAGTCTACTCTTTATGTCTGCAGGAACTTTATCACCAAGTTCTTCAATTTGTTTCTTTGTCTGGAAGACAAGATTATCAGCATTGTTTTTTACTTCAACATCTTCTTTTTTCTTCTTATCTTCTGCTGCATGTTCTTTAGCTTCATTTTTCATTTTTTCGATTTCTTTATCATCCAAACCGCTTGAAGAAGTGATCTTTATACTCTGCTCTTTGCTAGTAGCTTTATCTTTAGCGGCTACATGCATAATTCCGTTAGCATCGATATCGAAAGTTACTTCGATTTGAGGAACTCCTCTTGGTGATGGTGGAATGTCAGCGAGTTGAAATCTTCCTAATGTCCTATTATCAGACGCCATTGGTCTCTCACCTTGAAGTACATGAATATCAACTGAAGGCTGATTATCAGATGCGGTTGAGAATACTTCACTTTTCTTTGTAGGAATTGTTGTATTAGCGTCGATTAGTTTTGTCATAACACCGCCTAAAGTTTCAATTCCTAGAGAAAGTGGAGTTACATCAAGCAATAGAACATCTTTTACATCCCCAGCCAGGACACCACCTTGAATTGCTGCACCCACTGCAACTACTTCATCCGGATTAACTCCTTTATGTGGTTCTTGTCCAAATATCTCTTTTACTTTTTCTTGAACTTTTGGAATTCTAGTCGACCCACCAACTAAAATTACTTCATCAATCTGAGAAGCTGAAACACCAGCATCTTTTATTGCATCTTGACAAGGTTTAATAGTTCTTTGAATAAGATCATCAACTAGTGCTTCAAATTTTGCTCGTGAAATATTTATATTCAAATGCTTTGGACCATCTTGTGTCGCAGTAATGAATGGCAAGTTTACATCTGTTGCCATTGATGATGACAACTCAATCTTAGCTTTTTCTGCCGCTTCTTTTAATCTTTGCAGAGCCATAGGATCATTTCGAAGATCAATACTTTCTTGCTTCTTGAATTCATCGGCCAAGAAATCAATTAATCTTTGATCAAAATCGTCGCCACCTAAGTGTGTGTCACCATTTGTTGATTTAACTTCAAATACGCCTTCACCAAGTTGAAGAATGGAAATATCAAATGTACCTCCACCAAGGTCGTATACTGCTACGAGTTCTTCTTTGTTTTTCTTATCTAAACCATATGCTAATGCTGCTGCTGTTGGTTCGTTGATAATCCTCTTAACGGTTAAACCAGCAATCTCACCAGCATCTTTGGTTGCTTGTCTCTGCGAATCGTTAAAATAAGCTGGTACAGTAATCACTGCTTCAGTTACATCTTGTCCAAGATACTCTTCTGCAGTCTTCTTCATTTTCTGAAGTATCATTGCAGAAATTTCTGGAGGTGAATAAAGTCTATCTTCAATTTTAACTCTTGCAGTTTTGTTGTCACCTTCAACAACTTTATAAGGAACCTCTCCAATTTCAGTTCCAACTTCATCTATACGTCTTCCCATAAATCTCTTAATTGAAAAAACCGTATTAGTTGGATTTGTAACTGCTTGACGCTTTGCAGGTTGTCCAACCAATCTTTCATCATTCTTTGTAAAACCAACAATTGAAGGAGTAGTTCTTCCACCTTCCGAATTCGGAATTACCACGGGATCATTCCCTTCCATCACCGATACACATGAGTTTGTTGTTCCTAAGTCAATTCCTATAATCTTTCCCATACTAATATTTCTCCTTCTTATTTAAGTAGAAGCGGTAGCATAGCTACCGCATCATTTATTTAATTTTAATTACTTTTTCTTCTGGTGTTTGTGGTTGAATCTTATTCAACTTGATTGTCAAAATTCCATTATTGAATTCTGCATTAACTTTGTCTGATTCAACTTCAAACGGTAAAGTGAAAGTTCTCTTAAAGTTTCCAAATTTTCTTTCTCTTCTATAACATTTTTTGTCTTCTTCAACTACTTCGTTTTTCTTTTCACCTTCAATAGTTAAAATGTTATCTTGCAATGTTAATTTTAAATCTTTTTTATCAACACCAGGTACTTCAGCTGATACTATTACTTGGTCATCTTTTTCACTTATGTCTATTCGAGGTGAATAGTCATCTTTTGTGTATGGCATAGTAAATGGTGTATAATCATCAAAATATTTTTGTATTGTATTATGTAAGCTTTCGATTTCTCTTAACGGCTCAAATCTTACTAGTGTCATGATTATTTCTCCTTATTTTTTCTCAGTTTTCAATAGTAAGAACAAATGATATGCCAATTAAGATAATTTCTTGTAAACTACTTTATTACAATAACTTATAAGTATTTTGTTGTTTTTTAGTTAATTTATTTTTTGACACTATTTAAGTTAATTTGTCAATTTTTAGTCATAATGTCAGTAATGGTGCTAATATTGCATAACCAAATTTGGATTTAAAAAATGAATTCTTCCTTCAATATTGAGGAGATAGACATTAAGCTTGATACAGAGTATCTGGGTTCAAATTTTGTAATTTATGAAGAACTGAACTCGACAAATGAGCAGCTTCTTTCTAATGAAAAATTTGATAAGCATGGAACAGTTCTCCTTACAGAAAATCAATCTGTGGGAAGAGGAAGATTAGGAAGGCAATGGATCTCAGAAAAGGACAAGTCTTTAACTTTTTCAATTCTATTAACAGAAAATATTGAAGCTGATAAATTGAATTTAATCAATCTTGGAGCTTCTCTTGCGGTAGCTAAATCTCTTGAAAATCTTTACCAACTTCACGTGAGTTTAAAATGGCCCAATGATGTTTTGATTTCAAATAGAAAAGTTTCAGGAATTTTGCTCGAAACAACTTCTAAGGGAGATAAAATTGAAAGAGCGGTAATTGGAATTGGAATAAATGTAAATCATCCTAATTTCACAGGAAAGTTTTTAATCACTCCAACCTCAATTAGAAAAGAATTTGGCAAGGAAGTTAAAAGAGAAAGATTGCTCAGTGAAATTCTGAATGAATTTGAATCGATAATTGAGACAATAAAAAAAGACCCAAATACGATTTTAGAAGCATGGCGATCAAGATGCGATTGGATTGGTGAGAGAATAAAGATCATTGATGGAGATCGTGAAATCTTTGGACAATTTGAAGATATAGACTCAAATGGATTATTAGTGTTAAAAGATAATTCAGGGACTAAAAAAATCATGAATGGTGATATTTCTGTTAGAAAGTGATATGAAGGCTTATTTAGATAACGCTGCCACTACACAACTCCATCCAAAAGTTCTCGAAAAAATGCTACCATTTTTATCCGAGAATTTTGGTAATCCCTCCTCTTTCCATTCATTTGGAAGAAAATCGAGAGTTGCAATAGAGGAAGCGCGAGAGGTCGCCGCAGAGTTTATTGGAGCAAATCCAAGCGAAATCTATTTTACAAGCGGAGGAACAGAATCCATTAATTTTGCATTGAATGGAATCGCTAAAACAAACCTTGATGAATCCAGAAGAAGACATTTAATTACCTCTGAAATTGAACACAAAGCTGTGTTAGAGAAGTTTCATTCACTAGAACATGAGGGATTTAAAACTATTTTTCTTTCATCTGATAAATACGGTCGTGTTGATCCTATATCAATCGAAAGTGCCATTACGGAAAGAACCTCATTGGTTTCTGCAATGATGGTAAATAACGAGACAGGTACTATTAATAATATCAACGAAATATCTGATAAACTAATTTCAAATGATACTTATTTATTTTCTGATTCTGTGCAAGCCTTTGGAAAATTACATGTCAATGTAGATGAACTAGGTGTAAATGCTCTCTGTGCTTCTGCGCATAAATTATATGGCCCAAAGGGTATTGGGTTGCTCTACGCCAGAAGTGGTACTCCCCTTTCACCTTTGACTGTTGGAGGAAGTCAGGAAAGAAACAGAAGAGCAGGTACAGAAAACGTTGCTGGAATTATTGGATTTGCTGAAGCAATTAAAATTGCCAAAACCGATTTGGATGATAATTACAAAATTGTAAAAAAACTGAAAGATTATTTTGTTGAGGGATTAACAAATAGTTTTGGAGAGGCTGTACAAGTCAATGGAGGGGATAAGGTTTCTCCATACATTTTAAGTGTAACATTTAAAAGTGAATATTATAATAATGATCCTGAAGTTATGCTGATGTTTCTGGATATTAATGGAGTCTCAGCTTCACAAGGATCTGCCTGTACATCAGGTACTTTAAAACCATCACATGTCATCTTAGGAATTGGCAAATCAATAAAAGATTCTAATGGAACTATTCGATTCTCTTTTTCACCGAAAAATCAAGTTGAAGAAATTGATTATACTATTAATGTTCTTTTAAAACTTTCCCAAAAAATTAAAAAGTAATCTATTCCTCTTCTTCTTTAACTTCCTTCTTTAGATCAATTTGATATTTACTTTCCAACCAATTATAGATTGTTGGTAGTACTTGCAGTGTTAACAATGTCGAAGTAATCAATCCGCCGATAACTACCGTAGCCAAAGGTCTTTGAACTTCCGAACCGGGTCCAGAGTTAAATGCCATGGGAATAAATCCTAAACTGGCAACAAGTGCTGTCATAAGAACTGGTCTTAATCGATCAGCTGAACCAAGAATTACAGCATTCTTAAGTCCTTCTCCTCTTTTTCTTAGTTCATTGATGTGAGAAATCAAAACTATACCATTTAATACAGCTACACCAAACAAGGCAACAAAACCTATACTTGCTGAGACAGAGAGATACATTCCTCTTATCCAGAGAAAGAATACTCCTCCAGAAAGTGCAAGAGGTAGGTTTAGGAGGATCAAAAGGGAATATCGCATCTGTCCAAACATTATATACATCAACCCGACAATAATAAATAATGAGAGGGGAACAACAACTAGGAGATGATTTGTCGCTCTTTGCTGATTTTCAAATGCACCTCCAAATTCGAGAAAATATCCAGGTGGGATGTTCACATTTTCTGAAATTCCTTTTTGTAAATTCTCGACATAAGTTCCAATATCTAAACCTTCTAGATTAACTCCAACAATTAAACGACGCCATCCATTTTCTCTTTGAATCTCCCTAGGTCCTTCTTGAGGAATAACTTTTGCCACTCTCTTTTAAAGGTATAAAATCACCATTGGGGATATATACAGGGATATCCATGATCTTGGAAAATGAATTTCTTACTTCCTCTGGAAAGCGGATTGTAATATCAAATCTACGCTGTCCTTCAAAAACTTGACTTGCAACCTGTCCTCCAATTCCAGCTTCAATAACTTTTTGGACATCATCAACATTAAGTCCATAAGCTGCTACAGCTTCTCTATCTACCTCTAAAGTTAAATAAGGCTGACCAATCGGCTGCTCAAGAAAGAAATTTCCCGTGCCATCAAGTGTTTGGACAACTGTTAAAATATCTCCAGCAACTTTTTCTAATGTTTCTAGGTCTTCACCAAAGATCTTAACCGCAACATCTGATTTTACACCAGAAGTTAATTCATCAACTCGCATTGCAATCGGTTGAGAAAAATTATAAGATAATCCAGGTTCTTCTTGAAGATACGGTTCAATTTCTTTGATGAGGTCTTCTTTAGTAATTCCATCACGCCATTCATCAACGGGTTTAAGCATAACCCAAACGTCGGTCTGATGAACACCCATCCAATCATTTGCTAAATCAGAACGACCAGTTTTTGGAACCACAGTCCTTACCTCTGGAATATCTCTTACCAATTTTCCTGAGAGTTCATCTGCTCTATCGATCGATTGTTGCAGAGTTATTGACGGCATTCTTACTTGTTCTACTAGAATTGATCCTTCATCCAGCTCTGGTAAAAACTCTGTACCCATGGAACTCATAACAAATATTGAAATTACAAAAATTACAGCAGCAGGAGTTATAATAAATAATTTTTTTTCTAAATATTTTTCTAGAAAAGATTGATATTTTGGTTTCAACCAATCGATTATATAATTTTTCCTAACCTTGATTCCTTTTCGGAATACAATAGCAGAGACTGCTGGTATATATAACAACGTCAATAGTAACGAACCTAGAACGGCTGCAGCAACTGTAATAGCCATGGGTCTATAGAGAATTCCTTCCATTCCAGAAAATGTCATTATAGGGACATAAACCATAAGTATGATCAAGACACCAAAGAAAATTGGGCGAGCTACTTCTTTAGAAGCTGAGATAATTACGTTGTCTATATTTTTCTTTGTACTTCCTTGAATTCGATGGACAATATTTTCTACCATTACAACGGAACCGTCAACGACCATCCCAAAGTCAATGGCACCAAGACTCATAAGGTTTGCGGCCAGCCCAAACTCTTTCATCCCAATAAAAGCAAACAACATGGAAAATGGAATAACAGAAGCAACAATGACTGCACCGGTAATTTCGCCAAGAAGCAGCAAAAGTACCGCAATGACAAAGAATCCTCCCTCAATTAAATTAGTTGAGACAGTAGATGTTGTGCGTGCAATTAATTCAGATTGGTCATAAAATTTAACAATTTTTACACCCTCAGGAAGACTCTGATTAATTGAGGTGATTTTTTCCTCGATCTTTTCAATAACTTCCTGACCATTTCCACCTCTTAACATCATAATGATGCCAGTAACAACCTCACCTTTTCCATCTTGAGTAACAGCTCCCTGTCTCAATTGTTTTCCTACAACTACGTTCCCTATATCTCTAATAAATATTGGTCTATTATTTATATTTTTTACAATGATATTTTCAATATCAGTCGCACTTTTTATTTGTCCATAACCTCGAATAATATATTGTTCATCATTATGTTCAAGAAAATTTCCTCCCGATACACTATTGTTACTTGAGATGGCATCCGTTATCTGCTGAAGTCCAATTCCAAATGATCGAAGTTTACCAGGTTGAATTACTACCTCGTACTGTTTTACAAATCCACCGAAAGAATTAATTTCAGTTACACCTCTTATTGTCTTTAACTGTGGAAGGATCAACCAGTCTTGAATTGTTCTTAATTCGGTTAGAGATTTGCTAGGTCCCTCCACTACATATTGATATATTTCCCCTAATGCTGTAGAAATTGGACCGAGTGAAGGAGCCGAAACTCCTTCTGGTAATTCATCAGCTATTTCTTGGATTCGCTGACTAACCATTTGACGTGCAAAATAAATGTCTGTATCTTCGTCAAATTCAATAGTCACTGCAGATAATCCGAAGTGGGATATCGACCTGACTTGTTGAACTTTTGGAAGGCCATTCATTGTTGTTTCAATCGGATGAGACACTAATTTTTCTACATCATATGGAGAATATCTTCCAGCTTTTGTAATTACTAGAACTTGAACAGGTGTCACATCCGGCAATGAGTTGATAGGGATATTTTTAAATGCAGAAAATCCGCCTGCCGCCATTAAAAAAACTAGCGCTATAGCTACATATTTCTGTCTAACACTAAATTCAATAATTTTGTTGAGCATCATTAGATCTATTCCTCAGAGAATTGTTCGAATCGTGATAATGCTTTGAGAGCAAATAATTCAGTAGTGGCTACTTCCTCACCTTCACTGAGACCATTCTCAACTATAGCATTTTCCGCATTAAGAGTCTTTAATTTAACTACTCTCTTTTCATATTTATTTTCAGATAGTTTAACAAAAACGATCGCATTATCACCGTCGAAGACAACAGCACCCATAGGTACCACAATACCCATATTTTTAGTTCTTGTTAAAATCTCAACTCGCAGATTTTCACCTATTCTTGGCCAATTTTCTTCTGTCATTACTACAAAATTTACCACAAGAGACTTATTAGTTTCATCAAGCCCTGGACTTATGGTTTCTATTTTACTTTCAATTGATCTATTCGGCTGGTTCTTAAGTGATATTATAACCTTATCCCCACTTTTCACAAAACTTCCATCACCTGGGTCGACATATCCCTTTACCAAAACTTTTTTTGTATTAATTACAGTTGCAAGCTTCTCATATTCATTTACCGATTGCCCCATTTCAATTAAATGTTGATCAACATTTCCATCAATAGGTGAAAATATTTTTAAACCGGATTAATATTTTTGCTGCGCGAAAACTCTTCAATCACTTTGTCTGAAATGCCTACTGACTTTAACCTCGAGTAAACAGCATCTACATTTGTTTTAGCTTTCATGTAGTTTGCTTCAGCTACTAATAATTCTCTATCAGAACTAATTTTCTTTTCGACTAATAGTTTAATTCTCTCATATTGGTCCTTTTCAAATTTTACCGCAGCATTTGCTTGAAGATAATCCGCAACAAGATTTCCAAATTGGGAACTTTCGATCTCAAGAAGCAAATCACCTTTACGAACTGGTTCTCCTTCATGTTTCACTAGGGAGATGACCCTTCCTTGCACTGGAGTACTTATTATATAAAAGTTATTAGGTTCAGGAAAAACGAAACCTGGGGCCGAAATTCTAAAATCAGTTTCCGCTGAGCTTACTTTTATTGTTTTAATATTCAACTTACTTTTTTGCTCTTCTGGAATAACAACCAAATTCCTAATTTTACCATCATTCTCTGTTTTCAGATCTTCAGAATTAGATTTTTCATCACTACAGCTATTTACCAGGAATGCCCCGAATAATAAGTATAGTGCTACTAATAAAAATGTTGTACGATAATTTTTCATTCTGTTCACCATAGTTTGATTAAAAGACTATTTCTTTCTTGAGATAAACCTCAAGTTCAATAAGTCTTAAGTAATAATTTCTTAACGCATTTATATATCTTTGCTCACTCGATAAATAAGTTTTTTGTGTATCTAATAGATTAAGCAAATCAATATTACCCATTCTATATCCTTCTGTAGTAAGATCGAGAAGCTCTTTGGATTGTTTCTTTATATTATTTTGATACCGCAAAATAGTCTCTCTAGCGGTTTCAAATGAATGCCATGTCCTTTCAATATCCTTTTTGATCTTGAGTATAGTCTGCTGTCTCTGCCATGTTGCGATATTCTTTTCTGATTGTGCGATCTGAACATTTCTTGATTCATTGAACAAAAACCAAACTGGGACAGATAATCCTAATTCAAATCCATTAAAATTATAACCTTTTCCAAAGTCTTGCCAATAGTAACTGAAATCAATATTTGGGAGATAGCTTGATGTTGCTGCGGCGACTTTATTATCAGCCGCATCAAGTTTTGCCTCGTATGCTAATACATCCGGTTGTTGATCAATCAATGCAAGAATATCATCTTGTTCTATTTCAAGCCGATGATAATTCAGAGAGTCAGAAAAGAAGATTGAATATCTTTGATCATCTGGATTCATGCCGATTAGCTCAAATAATGAATATCGGGCTTGGTGGGCAGCTTGCACCGATTCAAGTAAATCATTTCTTGATTCATCCAATTTGATGTTAGTTTTTATCAACTCCAATTCGCTGCTCATACCGGCTTCAACTCTTGATATTACAGCGTTATTCAAATCGTCCGCCAACTCTAGCTGCTGATCGCGTAATTCTTCCAACCGTTCGAAATATAATACATCCACATATCTTGATTTGACCTCCGAGATTAATTGCCTTCTATCTTTCTCATATTTTAATTCCCAAAATGTGACTTCATCTGAATATGAATTAAAACGATAAATTGAGGTCAGTGGAAAATCTATTGATTGTGAAATGGATATTTTTTTCTCTAAATATCCATTAGAGATATCACCAATACCTTCTTTCATATAACTGAGTGAAGGAGTATAAATTCCCAATTTTTTCCATCGTTCCGATTTGGCAATTTCGATTGCTTCAAGTGATTGCTTGATTTTAGGATTATGCTCGAAGGCTTGCGTAATAGCATCTTGCATACTTAAATAGTTCACGGATGTTTGAGAAAAGCTGATCAAAGAAAAGCTAATGTAAATAATAAAAAGCAGTTTAGATTTCTTCATCTTCATCAATAATTTTTTTGAGGTATATTAAATTAAAATAAATACTGTTAAAAAACGATTATTTTGTATGATTTGATTCACAAATGGTTTAAAAGATTCAAAATGGTTATAATTAGATTTATAAAACATTAAAACTTTGAGATGTCGTGAAAAGTAAACTTGGTAGTATTATCATTTTAAGTTTAGTGATAGCAATTCTTATGTTAATCCAAGTTCTGACTGTTAAAATCGGCTTATTAATATATGCGGCAGCTTTGATAATTGTAGGTTTATTCTCAAATATTTGTAAGAAAAAATAAATTTGCCCTATGAAGAAACAACACTTTGTATTTACGACAACCATTCTTTGCTTTATTGTTACTATATTTTCATGCAAACATAATTCTGAAAATAATGACTCGAAGGCACTCGATTCACTTCGCTTCGAACTTAACATTTATCCAGATCAAATAGATTTGAATGAAAATTTTGAGAATTACATTCCCGACAAGTCCTCAATTCGTCCACATCTTATGGAGATATCTGGGATTGTACAGTCAGTTAAAAACCCAAATTCATTTTGGATGCATGAAGATAGTGGTTCTGAGTCTTTCATTTATCTTTATTCCGGTGAAGGTAAGATGATTCAAAAATACTATATAAAAAATATCACCAAATATGATTATGAAGATATTTCGATAGGTATTGGACCACAAGGTAACTACAACCATCTTTACCTTGGAGATATTGGGGATAACCGGCGTGTAAGGGAATACATTTCCATCTATCGGTTTCCAGAACCGAACTATGCAACTTATCCAAATATAACTGAGATCTATAAAAATATTGAAAGTTACACTTTCATTTATGAAGATGGAGTTCAGAATTGCGAGGCATTTTTTCTCGAGCCGTCATCCAGCGATTTATATCTTTTTACCAAAGATCTTGGTGAGTGTAAAGTATACAACACTCCCTTCCCTTTTAGTACAATAAATCAAAATATTTTAAACCTAATTGGAAAGTTTAACATAGAGGGAGAAAAAGTTACCGCGGCAGATATTTCAAAGGATGGTAATCATATTGTAGTTAAAACTTACAACTACATTTTTTATTGGAGTCGTGAAGAGAGTAAATCTCTATCAGAAACATTCCAAGAGCTTCCAACCAGACTGCCATACAATATTGAGCCTCAAGGTGAAGCTTTTTGCTGGAAGGATGGAATCACATCGTACTTTACTATCAGCGAAAGTAACGATGGCAATGAAACAATTCTTTTTGAATACAAAAATAGTTTGAATAGATTAAAATAAATCTCTTCTCAAATTAAGGAAGTAGAAAATGAAATCTAAGATGGCCATTGCTTTTATGATCTCCATATTGCTGAGCTGTGCAACAACATCTGATGTTGAAAAAGAAAAAGTCGGTGTAAGTTATGATATTCGAGCCGGTGCCGGATGGGGTGGAATTATTGAAGACACACAAGTTGATGCTGTCACTGGTGCAACTAATCTTGGATTCACTGCTGGTATTCATCCAGCAATTAACATCCATGGTTATGTTGTGGAAACAGGGATTGATGTTCAGACCTACAGCCAGTCATTCACATATAATGATCCAGATGCTGGTTTTGATGGAAAGAGAGACTTCAGCCTAACAGAACTTAGCATTCCACTAACTTACAATTTTCAGTTTTTCAATAATTCAGATTTAGAGAGCATTGTGCAAGTTAGGCTGGGTTTAACAGCTGGATATATCATCTCCGACAAAATTACAAATAATGGAACAGTTCCTGAGTACACGCTTGACAATTTTTCAATTGGCCCAACTCTCGGATTGACTGCTATCCCATTTAAGCTGAGTGACAATATGAGACTTGGCTTTTATTTCGATCTTACCAGAGCATCTGAAGTTTACAAAGATATCTACATAACTGAAGATAGCGGCGATATGAGCAGTCTCAGATTAGGTCTGTTTGTAAAATTCAAATAAAAACAATTTTACTGAGGATATAATAATGAAAAGTTTTCGCATAATATTATTTTCTATTTTTATCTTACTACTCACAGTCAATTGCCAACAACTAAAAACAGTCGACCAATTAAAAGTTATTGGCACACAGCTTTCAAACCAAGATGGAAATCCAGTAGTTCTAAGAGGCATTAGCTATGGTTGGCACAACTGGTGGCCGCGATTTTATAATGCATGGACAGTAAATACTTTTGCAAGTGAATGGAATGTAACTGTTGTTCGCGCTGCAATGGGTATAGGTGTATCTGGAAAGGATTATATTAGTGAACAAGAATGGTCAAAGGAATTAGTAAGTAAAGTTGTTGACGCTGCAATTGCCGAAGGTATATATGTGATCATTGATTGGCATTCGCATCATATAAAGTTAGAGGAAGCAAAAATATTTTTCTCCGAAATGTCTTCTCAATACGGAGATCATCCAAATGTGATTTATGAAATTTTTAACGAACCTGTGAATGATTCATGGGAAGAAGTAAAAAACTATTCTATAGAGATAATTAAGGTGATACGCGCAAATGATCCAGACAATTTAATTCTGGTAGGTAGCCCTCATTGGGATCAGGATATTCACCTTGCAGCAGATGATCCTATTACTGGATTCGAAAACATTATGTACACTCTACACTTCTACGCAGCGACACACAAGAAGTGGCTAAGAGAACGAGGAGATTATGCAATAGAAAAAGGGATTGGGATTTTCGTTTCAGAATGTGCCGGAATGGAAGCGAGTGGAGATGGCCCGATTGATAAAGAATCTTGGGATGATTGGATTAAGTGGATGGAAGCAAACAAGATAAGCTGGGCTAACTGGTCCATCGCTGATAAGAATGAAACTTGCTCAATGCTTCTCCCATCTGCAGATTCTGAAGGTAAATGGAAGGATGAAGATATTAAAGAATGGGGCAAGGTCACAAAACAATATTTACAAAAGTATAACTCAAAATAAGTTATTAAACTTCTTGAACTTGAAGAAATGGAAGAACTAATTGAAGCATTTATACTGAAGGAATTTTAATTGGAATTAAACCATTTTTCTTCTATTTTAACGTAGATTGTTAGAACAAGGAGTATATGATCATAAAAAATACTCCCATTCTCAAACACAGAGCAAACATGGTATAAAGCTTTTTTATATCGAACTATATATAAATCTAACATAATCAGTAAACCATGGAATGTGGTGTGCTGAACCTTGTGGTCACGGTTCAGTTGCAATCGCTATGATTCAACTAGTTTTCTTATGTTAAGAGATTATTTCATTAAGTTTGTATTATTACACAAATAAAAATAAAAAGGAGTTACAAATGGAAGAAGCAAAAGGATTGAAGAAACCAGTAAAACTAAAAAATGAATTGGCACAGTTTCTGGGAGCAACAGAGCTTCCTAGAACAGAGATTACCAAAAAACTATGGGACTATATTAAAGCTAATAAACTCCAAACAAAGACCGAAAATGGAAAACCTGAAAACGCAGGTAAATTTATTGTAGCTGATGCTAGTTTGTTGCCGATCTTCAAAAACACAAAATCCACAAGCAAATCAGGTAAGGTGACTGACCTAACAAATCTGCAAGAAGGCCAGACGATTGACATGATGCAGATGGCCGCTGTAGTTGGCGCAAACATAGAATAAGCTTATAGTAACAGCTTATTAGTTATGTATGTAAACAACAGTATTCGTTGTGATATTTACTGTCGGCTACAAATTATAAATATTGGTCGCATGTAAGTCATTGCTTTGTTGGGTGATGACTTATTTGCAACACCATTATGTAGAGAATATAATTCTGAAATCTGAACTCGACATAATATGAATATGTCACTGAGTAAGTCATCTCATTTAATTTCTATACTACAAGCCTTATTAGTAACGTTCTTGTGGTCGACTTCTTTTATAATTATTAAGTGGGGGTTAATTGAAATCCCTCCAATAACATACGCAGGATTACGTTACATATTAGCTTTTCTTTGTTTTATTCCCTTTGTTGCTAAAAAAAAATACATCGCTGAAATCAAACAGTTGGAAATTATCCAATGGAAAAAACTGATACTCCTTGGTTTTGTATTCTATACTTTTACACAAGGGGCTCAATTCCTCGGTTTATCATTGCTCCCTTCAGTTACAGTAAGTTTAATGCTCAATTTTACTCCTTTAGTTGTTGCCATAATGGGAATATTTTTACTAAGTGAAAAACCTTCAACTCTCCAGTGGTTTGGTTCTGTTTTATTTATTGTTGGAATTATAACCTATTTTTTCCCTATTTCATTAATTCGAGATCAAGGCCTCGGTCTGTCAATAATGTTTATAGGAGTTTTAGCAAATGCTGGTTCTGCAATACTTGGAAGGGGCATTAACAGAAACAAAGATATTAGTCCATTAGTAGTAACTTTTATTAGCATGGGAGTAGGGGCAATTATCCTAGTTACTATTGGCATATCGATGGATGGAGTGCCTATTATAAGTTTTAAAACTTTTATGTTTTTAATTTGGTTAGCTGTTGTTAATACAGCATTTGCATTTACACTATGGAATATAACTCTTCGTACACTTACAGCAATGGAATCAAGCATAATTAATGGAACTATGCTAATTCAGATTGCGATTCTTGCTTGGTATTTCCTTGATGAAAATATTTCTTTTCAAGAAGGAATCGGGATGGTAATTGCTGGAGTTGGAGCAGTTCTTGTCCAAATTAAAAAGAGTAATCGTAATAAAAAAGCGTCATAAGCTATTAAGGGATCTACTATTATAATCAGTAAAAATGTATCATAAAATTCAGATTTTTTTTCTGAACACATTGCTATTGAATTTATTAGTTTTATTAATAGTTCTACAAAAATTAAGGACGATAAAAAATGAAGAAACCTTACGTTGCTGTAATGCGAATTCTTTCTTTCTGTTTTATGATTTTCACACTCATTCCTAATCTTTCTTGTTCAGATGATACGACTAAACCAAATAAATGGATAAGTCTTTTTAATGGTAAAGATTTATCTGGGTGGAAAGTTAAAATTTCGGGTCATGATCTAAATGATAATTATAAGAATACGTTTCAGGTAGCTAATGGAGTAATGAAAATCTCTTACGACAATTATGAAAACTTTGACAATAAATTCGGTCATATTTTTTACGATAAAATATTTTCACACTACAAGCTGCGCATAGAATACAGATTTGTTGGCGAACAAGTCCCCAATGGTCCAAGTTGGGCATTTAGAAATAATGGAGTAATGCTTCATTGCCAATCTCCTGAAAGTATGTCAAAGGATCAACCATTTCCTGTTTGTATCGAGGCTCAGTTGCTCGGAGGTGATGGAGTCGAAGAACGTTCAACAGGAAATGTATGCTCCCCTGGTACCCATTTTGTTATGAATGGTAATCTTGTCACTGCACATTGCACAAATTCAAATTCAAATACCTTTCACGGTGACCAATGGGTAACAATAGAAATAGAAGTTCACGGTAATTCTAAAATAAAACATACTGTTAATGGTGTTGTTGTATTTGAATATGAAAAACCTCAACTTGATGAGAAAGATGAATATGCCCAAAAACTTATTAGTGAGGGTAACAATATAATGTTGAGTGAGGGTTATATTTCACTTCAAGCTGAAAGCCATCCAACAGAATTTCGTAAAATTGAGCTACTTGAGTTAGATGCAATAGATGATTAAAATGAATGTTTTTAAATTAGAGATTCAAGTTTTAACAAAACAAATCAATCCTAATAAAAGGAAAATTAACATGAAACAAAAATCAATGATTTTATTTTTATTTTTTGTTCTTCTGGCACTCTTAACTGGTTGTTCAACTGGAGGATCATTCTTAGCAAATAATGTCACTAATGTAGAATTGTCCGAACCAAACTTTGACATTGTTGCAAAAAATGTAGAAGGATATTCAAAAGCATCATATATTATTGGTTTAAGCTATTCTACTGGAAGTATTGCTAACACATTGGCTCTTGCTAGAGTTGGAGGTACTGCAAAATTATATGATGATGCAATACAAAATTTATGGAACAATTTTGAACTAAAATATGGAAATCCTGAAGGGAAAAAATTAGTATTAGCCAATATACGTATCGATAATGATATGCTGAATCTTCTTATTTATACCCATACTGAGGTATACATAACAGCTGATGTAATTGAATTTATAGAAAAGTAATCTTTTAAATAAGAATTTATAATAAAAGCTGCTGCTTTATAAAAAATTATTCTCGATCCCCTCAATTGTTGGGATTTGAGAAAAATCAGTTTAGAGCCAGAGATTTTTTTGCCTTCTAAATATATTTTGATAGCAGCTGATAAGAATTAAATAAGAATATGTTCTAAAAGATCGTTTAACACAACTCTCAATTATTTGCAGTAAAAACAATGATCGCGATAAAACCACTTAGTGGTACTAGCATTGAATTAATTCATAAAGCATTCAATAATGCTTTTTCGGATTATGTAGAACCTTTTACACTCACAAAACGTCAATTACAATATATGATTGAACGTAGAGGATGTAACTTTAATTTATCCTTCGGAGCATTCGACGGCTCAGATATGGTTGGTTTTACACTAAATGGTATTGGCAATTGGAATGGTAAATTGACAGCATATGACACGGGTACTGGAGTAATAAAGGAATATCGTAAAAGAGGCATTGCGACACAAATATTTAACGAATCTCTACCAATTTTAAAAGCGAATAATATCAAGCAATATTTGCTAGAAGTTATTACTAGTAATACTGCGGCGTATGACCTTTACAAAAAGGTTGATTTTACTGTAGTAAGAAATTTTGATTATTATATTTCAGAAAAAGATCAGATCCAAATTAAAAATGGAAAAGAAAATATTAAATGGAATATCGAAGAAATAAAACATCCAGATTGGAATTTGTTAAAATCATTTTGGGATTTCGAACCATCTTGGCAAAATTCCATAGATTCAATAAAGCGTAAAATTGATTATTTCAAAGTATTGGGAATATATAAAGCTGAGCTTCTTATGGGTTACGGAATTATAGAAAAAACTACAGGAGATATCCCACAATTAGCAATTGCACATAAATACAGACGAAACGGATTAGCATCAGTGCTGTTTAGGCATCTTATGAACTGCTCAGAAACTGATTTAGTTAAAATAATTAATACAGATGCTTCATACCAACCATTTAATAAATTTGCAGAAAGTATAAATTTTTCTCCGGGGATTGGTCAGTTCGAAATGATCAGAAATATCTAAAAAAGGGATATGGAATTAAATGAAAAACAAAAAATCAAAAACAACTAAAAACGACACTAAAAAATTATTTCGAAAATTAGGGGCATGCTCACATACCTACTTCCATCTCCTCAACCGAGAATTTGGTCATGTCAAGCGAATTGAAGAGCGCGCAGCAGATCCTTTGGCCGGTGGAATTTATCAGCAGGGTTATCAATGCGGAATGCTCTGCGGTTCCTCCCTAGCAGTAGGTGCCGAGTCTTTTCGTAGAAATCCAGATACTGATAAAGCCACAAGTGTGACTATAAAAGCGACACAGAACCTTATGAGATCATTCGAAGAAAGGACTAATACTGTTGATTGTGAGGAGATAACCAATTGTGATTTCACAAGTAAAGCAAGTATGGCCAAATACTTTTTCTCAGGTAAGTTTTTATCATGCTTCACTCTCGCGGAAGAATGGACTCCTGAGGCAATTGAAGCAGCTGAAGATGGTTTATCACAAGAAAAGGAAGATCTCCCTGCTGAATGTTTAAGCTGCGCATCAGAAGTTGCAAAAAAAATGGGAGCAAATGATGAAGAAGCTGTGATGGTTGCTGGATTTGCCGGAGGACTTGGACTTAGCGGCAATGCTTGTGGAGCATTAAGTGCGGCCATATGGATGAAGAATATTGAGAGGTGCAGAGAAAATGAAAAAACCTCGTATAAGGATCCTGATTCAGAAGCAACATTAGAAACATTCTATAAAGAAACTGATTATGAAATTCGATGTGATAAAATAATTGGAAAGAGTTTTGAATCATTAGATGATCATACAACCCATATAAAAAATGGGGGTTGTAAAAATCTAATTGAAACACTTTCAACATTAGTATAGGATACTTAAATTTCTCAATAATATTGCCAAACCTATGAATGACAATAATAATCTCCTCCATGGAATAACACTGGAAATGATACTTAATAGGTTAGTAGATTTTTACGGTTGGGAAAAACTTGGTAGACAAATAAATATTGATTGCTTCAACAATAATCCCTCTATAAAATCTAGCTTAAAATTTTTAAGAAAAACTCCTTGGGCTCGTGAAAAAGTAGAAGGTTTTTATCTTTATTATGGAAACCCACCTTGGCGGAAGTAAAGATCCTGATGAAGAAGCAATAAAATAGGCTTACTCTATATGAGTGAATATGATTATAAAAATATTGCAAATCAGTACGACGAGAAAGTATATGAGTACGAGAGTTATGCCCATGATATTATATTTGGAATGGCCTGTCAATATGTAAAGCGTGGAGAGTTATTGCTCGATTTGGGAATAGGAACAGGTTTGTCATCAATCCAATTTTCAAAAATTGGATTAAAAATATATGGTGTTGATAACTCAGAAGAAATGCTAAACGTGTGCAAAACAAAAACTTTCGCAACAGAATTAAAATTTCATAATCTTTTGGATCGCACATTACCTTACGAGGATAATTTTTTTGATCATATTATATGCTGTGGTGTTTTACATTTCATTGGTAATTTAGAGAATATCTTTGAGGAATCAGCAAGAGTGATTAAGAGAAAAGGAATATTTGCATTTTTAATTTCACCTGAAGAAGAGCAAGATGGATATAGCGAACAAATGACATCTTGGGGAGTGGAACTTTTAAACATTCATCAAAATATATAAAGAGTTTGTGCGAAAAAAATGGAATGAAAATATTAAAAGAACAACGTTTGCTTATGAAAGGAGCCGACAAAGTTAATTATGACATGGTATTTTCAATCTTAGTTGCTCAATACCAATAATTTATTTTATAAATAAACTCAGATGAATCATAAAAATAATCTGAAGTATCACCAAAGCTTATTGTGAGAGCATGATGCTTATATGTGAATGTCAATATAGATTTTCCAAAGAGCTTATAAAGCAGCAAGCTAAACCTGAAACTCTTTAAAACGAAATTATAGATTAAAGCATATAGTAAATAGATCATCCGCTCCCTATTAATAAGACGGTTATGAAACTTTTTATTAACGATTAATAAATTCTTTTTGTGCATTTTAAAAGTGATAAAAACTTGGGAAAACAATGGAATTAAAACTAGCTGTACTAATTGATGGGGACAATATCCCCTCAGTTTATGTAAAAGAGATGATGGAAGAAATTGCTAAGTATGGTAGCCCTACTATCAAAAGAATTTACGGTGATTGGACGAATCCAAAACTATCGAAATGGAAGAAAATACTCCTCGAAAATGCAATCGTGCCAATACAACAATATGGGTATACTAAAGGTAAGAATGCAACTGATTCAGCCTTAATTATCGATGCTATGGATATCCTTTATTCTGAAAAAGTTGGTGGATTTTGTATTGTTTCTAGCGACAGTGATTTTACTAGATTAGCCACAAGGTTGCGAGAAGCTGGAATGAAAGTGTTTGGGTTGGGAGAGAAAAAAACACCAAGCCCATTTATTGTTGCATGTGATAAATTTATCTACATAGAAATTCTTAAAGGTCAATCCGACGAAAGTGAATCAGAGTCTACTAAGGATAAACTATCTAACCGCAGTGATGTCGACAAAATTACTCCAAAAGTTATTAAGTTAATTTCATCCACAATATCTGATCTAGCAGATGAAGAAGGATGGGCATTTCTAGGTGAAGTTGGAAACCTTCTGCAGAAGAAACAACCTAACTTTGATTCTCGAAATTATGGATTTCAAAAACTTACACCTTTAATTAAGTCGATTCAAAATTTTGAAATTGAACATCGCGAAAGTCCGAATAGTCGGATTAAGTTGGTCTATGTTAAAAATAAGAACTAAGATTATTAAATGAATCCACAAAGTCTGCAAGCATATAAATACAACGGTGCTCGCTCACGGGTTTTATTGCATGAACAGTATATGAATTCCCTTCTGAAGACTTGGTGCGAGGCAAAAAGATTAAATATTTCCTTACCGAAAACTCTGGACAAAGATTACAGATCATTAGAGTCTCTTCTGCATCATATATTTAGAGCAGCTCGAGGTTACATGGTTTGGATGTGTGAAAAACTTGAACTCCCTGATCCTGAAATTAAATCAGCACCAGAAGTAGAAATAAATGAAAAAGAGGCAGATGTTTATCTCAATTATCTTTTAGAAAAGTGGCGTACTCCCCTTGCAGATGTTCCCGAAGATAGATTTCACTCACTCACATATTCTTCACGTTGGAATGTCGATTATTGTATTGACGCTATGCTTGAACATGCTGTTATGCATCCCATCCGTCACGAATTTCAGTTGAAGTTTTTAATTACTAAACATTTGACAAAATAGTCGATTCAGATTTATTATTTAATTAATCAATTTGAGTGCTTTCTTATGAAGAATACTAACAGAATTAAATAAATTAAATCTTACTATTTATTTGGAATAATAAATGATTCATCAAATTGTAACTGATAAACTTGAAGATAATTTGGGAGCATTTAAATCGTTTTTTATACGAATATCACAAGATCAGGCTATATGGAAACCACTGCCAGCCAAGTGGTCTTTGCTTGAGGTACTAAATCACCTCTATGATGAGGAGAGATATGATTTTCGTCAGAGAATCGATTTTGCACTTCTCCAACCTGAAAAAGAGTGGAAGCGCATTCAACCGGTAAAATGGTGTGATGAAGAATATTATAATTTGAAAGATTTTTCTACATCTTTGGAAAATTTTCTTGCTGAAAGAGAAAAATCGATTCATTGGTTGAGAAAATTGCACACACAAAATTGGGATGCAGTTGATAATTATCCTTATGGAATTGTATTATCTGCAAAGCAAGCATTAGTAAACTGGCTTGCACATGATTACCTTCACATGCGTCAGATAATTGCGCTTAATTGGAAATATCTGGAATTGATAGCTCCAGCAACTGACTTGAACTATGCTGGTAATTGGTAATTATTATCTAAATGTAACATTACATTTTCTATTTCGATGAAACTACTCATTACTATATCGATTCTGTTTTCAACTATGATTTATTCTCAAAATTTTCACTGCTCGGCATTTGTATTGAATGGCAAATATCCCTTGTTAGGTAAGAATCTTGATTGGGAACTTGGGAATGGAATTATTATTATCAATCCAAGTGAACTCATAAAAAGAAGCATATATGACAACGAAGGAAAGAATACTTGGAGATCAAAACACCTTAGTGTTACCTTTAACCATTTTGGTGTAAATCAGCCATTAGGAGGCATGAACAATGTCGGTCTGGCTATAGAAGAATTATCAGTATGGCCAGTAAAGTATCCAGATCGTGAAGACAAAATTGAATTAACAGAATTTGAATGGATACAATATCAATTGGATAATTATTCCACAGTGGAAGAAGTAATTATAAATATTAAAGAAACAACGATTCGAAAATTTTACTTCGGACTTCATTATATCATATTGGATAAAAATGGAGATGCAGCAATTATCGAATTTATTGAAGGAGTTCCGAAGATTTACCAACGTGATTCATTACCCTTTCCAATACTGACCAATAACAATTATATTGAATTGAATAAATACTCCTTGATGCGACCTAATGAACAAACTTTGCAATTTGATGTTAACACATCACAAGATAGATTTTTAATAATTAAAAAACTGATAACCAAATTAGAGAATAATAAAAGTGATCTAACATATCTTGATGCATTAGCAATTCTTGATTCTGTTCGTGTAACAGATACAAAATGGTCGATTGTTTATAACACAAACGATCATATAATGCATTTTAGGACATATTTGCATAAAAGCATTAGAATGATTTCTCTAGATGATTTGAATCCTAAAGAGAATTACTATTCATATTTAAATATAAACTCAAATAACATGCTTAAATTTGAGAGATTGACAAAAGAATTAAACTCAAATTATCTAGAAAATCTTAAAAAGAATCTCATTCAAAAAATGAATGCAGCAGAAAATAAACTTGTAGCGAAAATCGAGATACTGATTGAAAGAAGTAGTAAATATTTTTATCATTAAATTAGAAAACTAGATCTGATCATGTCAATAAAAATGATATAATGAAAAATACCGAACAACTCTACAATGAAAGATTAAGCCGCTACTTAACGGCGATGAGAAATGAGAAACCTGACAAAATTCCAATCCGACCATTTGCTGCAGAGTTCACAGCAACGTATGCCGATTTTACTGTTCAGCAGATTACACACGATTATAATTTAGCCTTTGAAGCTGTTCGCAAATGTGCTACAGATTTTGATTGGGATGCGGTGGTTGCAAACATGGTGTATGTCTGGACAGGATTAACGCAAGCATTAGGGCTTAAGTATTACAGCATTCCAGGAATTGATATCCCCCCGGAAACTGGTTTTCAATATCTTGAACCTAGTGAAGATAATGCCTTCATGAAAGCTGATGAGTATGACGAGCTGATTAATGATCCGACAACATTTCTCTATACAAAATGGCTCCCAAAAATTTCTAATGATATTGGTACTGGGAACTCTTACAGAAGCAATCTTGCATTGGTCAAAGGAAGTATGGCGATGCTTCAATACTTTAATGATTTTGGACCGCAAGTTGACAAATTAAAAAATGAATGTGGTACAGTTTCCGCAATTGCTGGGATCTTTAAAGCACCATTTGATATAATTGGTGATAAACTTCGCGGGTATTTGGGATTGACTATGGATATGATCACGCAGCCAGATAAAGTTCTTGCCGCATGCGAAGCTCTGATGCCTCATCTATACAACGTCGCTTTTTCTACATCCGATCCAAAGCATCAAATACCAATTGGCTTTTGGATGCACCGAGGCTGTGTCCCTTTTATAACACCAGAACAATTTGATTCACACTATTGGCCAACACTAAAACCAATTATTGAAGAGTTGTGGAAGAACGGACATCAAACACTTTTCTATGCAGAGGGTAACTGGGATCATCATTTGCAAAGTTTTTCAGAATTACCAGAAAAGAGCATTGTCTTTCATATTGATCGAAGTAATATATTTAAAGCTCATGAAATTTTGGGTCATAAATTCTGCATGAGCGGTGGAATTCCCAATAGTCTTCTCTCCTTCCAAACTCCGGATAAAATAAGAAGTTATTGTAAAAAAATTATTGATGGAGTTGCCCAAAATGGAGGGTATATTCTTGATGCGAGTGCAATAATGCAAAACGATACAAATATTGAAAATATGAAAGTAATGACAGATTTCGTCAGAGATTATGGTGTTTACTCTTCTGGAAGTTCACAACCAATAGATGAATCTGCAGATATAATTCCACTTTCCCAATCAATATTTAGAAAAGATTATGGTATGTTGAAAACTCATACTTCGTTAAAAAAAGCTGGAGTTTGCATTTCGTGGGAGGACAAGTTGAAAGAAATACCTAATATTTCCGGTGATCCAGAGATCGCAAGAAGAATATGGGAAGATGTTGATTCTTTAGGTGATATGTTTATATGGCAATGTCTATTATCTTTTTAGTTTGAATTACGTACATGACTTACTAATTTTATAGTAACGCAACCATGGATAGAAGCCTATTGAATAAATGCTCAATATTCATTTTTAAAAGGAGGTAAAATGCCTGAAAAACAAAATTGTAAAGAATGTGCATTTAGAAAAAAATATGACGATAATCCAAAGTCTCTTTTGGGCAAAATTTGGCGATGGCATGCTAACTGGTGTCCGGGTTGGAAAAGTTATATATCCTCATTGTCTGAGGAGGACAGAAATACTTTAGCCCAGAAATATGGTATGACAAAATTTCAATCTCAGAATTAATCTGAAAATTATTTCATATTTGTCCGAATTCAGAGTCCTTTTTATTCCAAGATATCTTGCATATTCTGTAGAACTATCTCCCAGCTAACTTCAGAATGAGATCTTGCTTGCTCGTTGGCAAATCCCTCTTGAGTGAGTTTTAAAATAGTATGATTTTTACTAGCTTCTATTTGATAAGTTACAATTGAATAATTCTCTGGTAGATCGGGAAGTCCCGAGAATCCGCTCCAATAATTATATTTAAAGACACTTTCATTTGCGATCATCAAAATATTTCCTTTATCTTCAAATATTTCACCTTCCCACTCACCTTGAAATATCATGGTACTTCCCTCATTCCAATCTGAGATAACTTCTGTTCCGAACAAATACTTCTTAATAATATTAGGATTTACTAGTGCATCCCAAACTTTTGACTTTTCAACAAAGAAGTCTATTCTTTTTTCTATTCTTAATGTTTTATTCATAATTCAAAACCGTCTTGCTATTTTTAAGTTTATCTTTTTACAAGATTTTTATTTCATTATCAATCGATTTGATTAACGAATTTGCATCCTCAATTCTGTCGCTGATCTTTTCCAATAGATGTTCCGTAGTAACAATTAATTCAACGAGAGTTTCCTTAAATACTGGATCATCAATGATAATTTGGGTTCTTTTATAAATACTTTTATTTCCTTCAGATCTTGAGAGTGAGTCGAAAATCTTTTCTGTTAAAATAAGAGTCTGTCTGTCGAAGGCTGCTGATCGGTTTTCCATTTCTCGAAATCGAAGTTCATAGTATGTGGTAATCTCATTAACTAAAGTTCGATTGCTAATTAAAGAGATTTTATTGCTTCGGATTGAACTTAAATAACCTGAGTTGTTGCTATTAAAATCGTAGACACCTAAGTGGTTTATCAGGTTTGTTTGATCATTAGATGAAGGATTTTTTGTTTTCACCATTTTTAAATAGTCAAGAAAAACTTTTCCCATTGATAAATTTGATTCCAGCTCTATAATATCTTCCTTTAAGTTATCTTTAATTAAAACTAGAAGACTATTGATATCAGATTCATTCTTTTTCGTTTCATTCCAGTTATCAATTTCGAGGGCAAGTAAAATTCCTATTACGATAAGAACAATTTCACCAGCAGCATACAGTAGATAAGTTGAGAATTTACTCTCGTTGATCATAAATCTTCGCAATCTTCTCAATATACCTATCATATTTTATCAACCTCTTTTTTTACAAAACGATCTTACTTACTTATTGATTGACATATTCTGGTCTTCCCCACTTAATCAAATTATCTGATATGAAATCAATTACCGCTTGATGCTGTTCTGAACCATTTCCAGTAATTTCCATAGGTTCTCCAAATGCAAAATATGCTGTTTTTGAAGTGTCAATATTGCCGATATCTTTTACCAAATTACCATTTGACCATGTATCAGTGAGTAATGCTAACGGGATTATAAGAACATTATTTCTCTTCGCCAACTTTGTACCAAGAGTATTGAATTCATTGGGATTTAATATTGTGCTTCTCGTTTTCTGAGGAAATAAGATTATCGATCTACCTTCGTGAATTCTATTAGCGCCTTGATCCATTACTAACTTTAGGTCATCTCTAGCATTACTTCTTCCAACTACAATGGGATGTCGCGCGTTATTAATTGGTCCAAATAGCGGCATTGTTGTAAGCTCCTTTTTCGTTACAAAAACAACTAGCTTAATTGGATTTATAATGCAAGGTAAGACAAGAGTTTCAAGAACACTCATATGATTTCCAATAAAAACAACAGGAGTATCTATGGATTTAATATTGTCCATTCCGGTTACATGGATTTTTACACCAACCTTTTCTAGACTAAGCATGATATTTCTTGACGATTCAACCCACTGGTATCTATCGTAAAGGTTTTTTTTCGCTTGTCTGTTTGCTCTTGTAAATATTCTTAACAAATTAGAATAAAATCTTAGTTCGGGAATTTTGCTTTTCTGAACTTGGGGAGAGATATATTCATCTTTGCCAGCAATTATATCACGGTAGTTTGTAACAAGTTTCATACTATACTCTAAATTCTTTCTTTATAAAATAAAAAAGCCTCGCTGCATATGCAACGAGGCTAATTATTTTGTGACCCCTACGGGAGTTGAACCCGTACTCTTCGCCTTGAAAGGGCGATGTGTTAACCAGTTACACCAAGGGGCCTAACAACATCATACTTGGGTGAATGATGGGACTTGAACCCACGACCTTCTGGGCCACAACCAGACGCTCTAACCACCTGAGCTACATCCACCATGTAACAATTGTACGCCAGAGTGGACTCGAACCACTAACCTACAGCTTAGAAGGCTGTTGCTCTATCCAATTGAGCTACTGGCGCTGCTATAGATTACTTCTTACCAAAATTCATCCCAACCTATTTTGTCGGGGCGGCAGGATTTGAACCTGCGACCTCCTGCTCCCAAAGCAGTTGACTCTATTTGAATTTGAACCAAAAACACACTTTACAACCCCATTGATACCAAAATTGATACCCAATCCTTCCGATACGAGCAGAAAAAGGAGGATAACAATGAAACTCTTCAGAAGAAACAAAAAATACTATTACATCAAGTATGTTGATGTGGATGGCCAAGAAAAAAGAGTATCTACCGGCAAAAAAAGAAAAGATGAAGCTCTGATAGTCTTGAGTAAACTTAAAGAAAACATAAATTCAAAAAAGCAAAAGATAACTAATTTCTCTTCGCTCAAGTCTGAATACTTGGCTTACTGTCAATTACACTTTTCAGAAAAGTACTATAAGAATATGACTTATACACTCAACTCATTTTCTAATTTATATGGCAAGAATAATATTTCGTCAATAAATAAAAATATGCTTAGTACATTTCTTGAAGACAAAATTAGAAACAATAAACTTCACCAAGCACACCAGCACTTTAGAAATATTAGAACTTTCTTTAATTGGGCTGGAGATAATGACTACATTGACCAATCCCCTCTTGCAAGAATGAAACCTACAAAACTTCCAGAAAAAAAGCCTATTTGGATAAATGAGAACGAACTGAAAGAAATTCTAAACAATATAAATTCAAACGTATTAAAAGATATATATCAAATTCTTTTCTACACTGGAATGAGAGCAAATGAACTCCTTTCCTTGACTTGGAAGAACATTGACCTAGAACAAAGAGTAATCCATATTAAAAACTCACAATCCTTCAACACAAAGACTGGGAAAGAAAGAGCAATTCCTATGACTCAACACGTCTATAATATCCTTTATAAGCAGCCTAGCAGATTCAAAGGAGAACTATTATTCTTAAAGAATGGAGTTAAGATTAATGTCGATTACATAAGTAAGAGATTTAAGAAAGCTCTTATGAATACTGGACTTGATAAAAGTATACACTTACACAGTCTTAGACATTCATTTGCAAGTAATCTAATAAAGGAAGGAGCGAACATTTACTTAGTCTCAAAATTATTAGGACATTCAAAAGTATCTACTACAGAAATATATTCTCATGTAAGAACCGAAGATTTAAGAAAGTCTATAGAGTTACTTAATAATTAAAAAAAGAATTATCTGTTGGGATGGTTCATTTTTTGGGTTTCGTTAGTAGGAGTCTTAATACAATATCAGAAATGACGAGCTGAGGAAAAACTTCATACTGATTTGTATTCTTTTGAGTGCAATTTATTTTTCAAGTTTTTTGCAACATCAGGACAAGTTGGGAACTCTTTAGTTACAAAGTCGATATACTTTTCAAATTGTTCCAGCATATCATTTTCAAAATATGCATAACCTAATCTAAGAGCATAAATATTTTCTGGAAGAAGTAATCCATCTTCATGCATAATTTTTTCTAAAAGGAATATGCCCACTTTTATTTCGCCTCTCTCTAAAAGTTCTTTTGCTTTTTCAAACTCTAGTCGCTGTTCTTCTTTAAGGGCTTCAAGTGTTTTCCTAACCATATTAAATTTCTTAAATGGGTCTTGCTTTTCGGGAGTACTTGTAAATTCTTCATCCAAATTACTATCATCATCAATGGCTAAACAAAATATAATTGAATACAAAGTGTTCATTATTTAACCTATCCTATTATCAATAAATCTATAATAATATAGTAATATTTATTTAAATAAATAATCTTTTAGCTTATAAAAAGACAACAAGGTTGTTGAACATAACTTTTGATTTCCTTATGTTAAAGATATATCAACATGAGGGATTTTGAAAATATTACAAAAAATAACATGCCCACATTGTTTAAAAGGATTCGAGTAAAAAGAATTACATCAACTGGATTATGCCCGAATTGTTTACATCGAAGAGAACTTCAGTTCTCTTACTTCATTTTTCATTACAATGAAATTATCGAACTGCTACAGAAAGACGAAAACATTGACCGAATCATAATTAAGTACGATGATTTAAATAGTTTCGTAAGGTATGAATTGCAAAAATGGTTTAACTGTTCTCACGAGGTCAGATTTTCACTCCAAGAAATACACACCTTTCAAAATAATCTTCATATGGACTTAACCAGATATATCAATATCCACATAGAAGAGTTAAAACTTCAATTGGAAGATTCTAAATTGCATCATGAACTATAGACAATCTTTTTTCAATTTCCAGCTATGGCAGTTTGATACTCTTTAATCCTATGTAAGTAAGCACATAATTCTTTAAGCTTATCCGATGGATGATTCTTAAGCACCCTTTGAAGTTCCTCACAACATGAGTCATTCCCTATTTGATATAAACTCCAAACCATCATCTGGCAAAGCTCTTCATCGTTTGATATATCAATTTGTTCGACCAAATCCCTACTGACATCTAGGATCTTATATTTACCAGCAAAGTAAATACAGTTCATCTTCACACCAAGGTTATCAGAGTGTATTCCATTATGAATATTTGAGATAGCAAGTTCTGAAATTTCATACTGTTGGAAGGATGTCGATTGTGAACTTAGTTTAGAAGAGGATAAGAATAAAATTAGTAGAGTTATTCCAATTAGATTTGGAATGTTGCGATGTGTTCTGTTTTTCCGTGCCATTTTAAACCCCCGGTTTTATATGGCGTTATGCTTTATTTAACAAAAAATATTAGGCAATGTCAATTAAATCTTCGAGTAGTTGCTTACAACTTCTAATTAAGTACTCTCCATATCTTTAATCAGACGCTAGGTTTGTTGAAGTTGGTTGTAGTTTGCAATAAGTTATTAATAAGAAAGAATGGTTAATTTATAAGGAGATTATGAAGACTATTAAAAGTTTTAATAACCAAATCAAGCTTGATTTCATAATGATTCCAATCTCTATCTACATGACGTATGACTATGCTTCGTTAGTAGCAGCCGGTGATGATTCCTTAAGAAGAAAAATAGTATTAGCTATTTGGATTTTTTCAATATTTGGTTGGAGTTATAAGTTAGTTCGTGATCTAAGGACAAAAAAGAAATTAGAGGATCAAAATGAAAACCAAAATACTTGATATTATTTTTTTCGTTGTTGGGTCCTTTATCGTCATTTTTAACTTATTTCCTCAAGGCGACAAAAGAGTAGTTGGAGAGTCATATTATAGTGGAGATCAAATAACTTTTCTGGCTCTTGGAATTGCAATGCTAGTCTTTGGATTTCTAATTCGGATATGGAGAAAAGAGAATGAAAAAACATGAATGGCTTAGAGAGGAAATTCAGCAATATCAACAAGCTGAAGAAAAATGGATTTCTGAACTATGGTATAAGGTAGAAAAAGTTTTTAATGATGAGTTCATGCCTATATTAGATACTGATGAGAATCATACCCCAGATTTAATTCATTTGTTCAGCTTTAAACAAATCCTACTTAAATGTAAATATGAAAAAGAGGCTCCAATCTTTGCTGGAATTTTGGGAGCTGTAGAATTATCTAATAGAGAAGGGCTTAGAGAAGAAAAAATTAACCTAATCATTAAAGAAGTTTTCTCATATATGGGGTTAATAGTTCTACAAATTCACAATAATGTTAATCAAAAACAAAAAATTCCAATTAAGTTTATTCAAGAATCTAAAAAAAGGATTTCATTTCTAGAAGAGATACTTAAGGAAGAATATCACCAGCGAAAAAAATACATATCCGATTGGGAAAAAATATTCAAAGTCTATGCAGAAAACATTGAAAATACTGAAGTACTAGATCCGAATATAAGTAGTATTTCGAAAAAATGTAAAATCCATTATAAAAAAATCCAGAGGTGTTTTAGTGATCCCAAATTTCTAGCTGGGCTATTAGAGTTTTTATTAAAGAAAAAAAACCAAGCGAAAAAAGAAACTAAAGTATTGTTGTGGAGAGATGCAGGAATAGTTATTACTCAGAAACTATCCCAAATTCATTATTATGGAGATGGATTACTCAGCGAATATGGTGGAAACAAAGTTATGCTGAATGGCCGAAATAAAGAATACAATGACAACTACAACTATAAAGACACACACAAATCGAAAAAAAGGAAGAATATCTCAGACCTAGATGATGATGGATTGCCAGATCAAGGATTCTCATCTAGTTTTTAGAGCAGTTTAAGAGAAGTTTTGTCTTTTTAATTTTTTTTATTCTTCGTTTATAACTCATTTTCAAATGATATAAGTGAATTTTCGTGAGCAGTTTTGTCCTCCTCTACTAATAGTAGAAGGGTAATACTGCAAAATAAATTTTTGGCGGGAGGTTTATTACCCTTACTCCCGCATTCTTAAATTCATTTCATATTTAAGGGTAACAATATGCAACTTTCCAAACTAGGAGACCAAACAAGGTCTCTCCTGCACGATTCGAAGCAATTCGAAACCACATCAACAACCTTTCAGTTAAAACTTCAATTGAGGGCAAAATCCAAAAGGCATTGGATATTAACGCTAGAGTTATATCTGATAATATCTATTCCTTTTATGATTCAATTTGCACACTTGAGGATACTGACACTAATTACGATCTAGAATCCTTCATCAATGATGGGGGTTATAATGTCTGACATATTCTGGATCAAGTTAAAGCCTCAACATTTCGAGACAAAAAGTTAAGTTAATCGAGTCCTTACCCGAAGGGCATACTCACTTAATTACTTGGTTGAAGCTACTCTGTTTAGCCGGAAAAAGTAACGCAAAAGGACGAATATCTTTTAACAAAAAAACTTCTTTTTCTGAACAAATGTTGGCTACAATTTTTAATCAATCTGTTGAATCACTTTCAAAATCAATTAAAATTCTCTCTGAATTTGGCCTAATCAGCAAATCAAAAAATGGTGTAATAAGTGTTAAAAACTGGCAAAAACACAGAATGTTGATGAAATGGAACGCCTTAAAGAACAAAATAGGATACGTCAATCAAGACATAGAATGAAGAGAAAAAGTAACGTTAAGGTAACGTTACCCATAACGTTAAATAACGGAACAGAGTTAGAGTTAGAGAAAGAGTTAGATAAGTATAGTCAAGACTCAAATGAATATAGACTATCTGACCTTCTCTATAGTATAATGGGGAACAGGAAACCCAAACAGAGAGAGCCTAAACTTCAAGATTGGTCTCAGAACATAGATTACCTAATTAGATTAGATGGACGAACACCAGAAGAAATCGAAAAGGTAATTCTCTGGGCTCAACAAGATGACTTCTGGATGAATAATATTCTCAGTACAAGTAGTCTCCGAAAGAACTTCGATCAGCTCTATCTAAAAATGAATGGTTCGAAATCTGTTGCAGACTCTCTCCCTTCAATCAACAAAGATGAGGAGGGCTGGAAATGAAACAGAGCTTCTATGATATGTATTCTGAATCTGCCGATACTGAAGATATTATGAGGTTAATCTCAGACTTCAATTTCAAAGTCTACAAATACTAATGATTCTCAAAACATTCTATAGGGGGTTTTAATGTATAAATTCGCAGAATATGCCTTGATGGTATTTCTAATCGGAATCAGATTGAAGACAAGGAACTTCAATTTAAATGGGAATGACTTTGAATGTTATAGGTCAATCTTTCTATTCGATGACTCACTAAAATACTATGTAGCTAAAACCGGCAGTGTAACTGGATATTCTGGGAAACATATAGCTGATACTCTAGTATTTATTGATTTTGATGGCAAAGACTTAGAAGACGTTAAAACAGAAGTAAAAAATTTCTGCTTATATCTCTCACATACTTATGATTTACCTCTCGATAATATCAGAATTACCTTCTCTGGTTCGAAGGGCTTTCATTTATCGATTCCTTTCAATTGCATAACTGATAATCTAGTTGGAAATGAAGACTTCTGGAAAAGATACAAGAATCTACTCTAGAGCTATGTCAAGGTTTCAAATATGTTGATGGATCAATCTATGAGCTCAAAAGACTCCTAAGAATAACCAATACTCAAAACCTTAAATCTGGTTTATATAGAATGAACTAACATTTGATGAATTAGAAAACCTCTCCATCGAAGAAATCAAGAACCTAGCAAAAGAGAAGAGAAATATTGAACTACTTTCACCCAATGAAATGGAGGTAGAAATCCTCATCTCAAAGCACAATTTGAAAAGCCAATTCTAGAAGAACCTAAAAACAATACTGATTCTGGTTCTCTATTAGGCTTACTTGATGGAGTAACCGAAGGAAATAGAAATAATTCTGCTATTCAACTAACTGGAACTCTAATCAATCAAGGTCTTAGTAAGGAATTAACTTCCAAGATAGTAAATCTATGGAATCTTCAAAACTCTCCGCCTATTGATAAAAGAGAACTTGGCTATTTAATTCAAGGTGCATATAATAGATACAAACAGAAAGAACCAGAAACGCTTGTATATGACTTCAAACAAGCTGCTGATAATTACAGAGAGAGTTTGCCTACAGAAACAAAGCACAAGAAAAGTCAATCTGGGTTATGAATTAACTGATAAAAAGATTCGTGGAGTAATGCCTGGTGAAACTTTTTCTATTCTTAAAAAACTTCGGTAGGTAAATCTGCTTTTCTTCAAAACATTGGTCATAACTATGCACTTGAATCTGGTGAGCCAGTACTATTCTTCTCTTTAGAAATGCCAATTACTTGGGTGCTTGAAAGGGCACTACAAATTGAAACTGGACTAGCTGGATTTACTATTGAGAATCAGTTTAAAGAAGGGTTATCTGATATACGCCAGAAAGCAGACCTACTCTTTAGCAAGATTCCAAACTTCTATACTATTACTAAAACTGGATTAGATCTGGAGAAGATTAAACAACTCATTCACCATGCTGAAACTAATATCTACCATAAGAAAACTGGACTAGTGTTAATTGACTATCTAGGCTTAGTTCAATCAAGTGGTAATGACATTTATCAGCAAGTATCTAAAGTAGCTAGAGGGATTAAAGACCTAGCCAAAGATACGGACACTCCTATCATTTACTTATCTCAAGTAACTAAAAGAATCTGAATATGATGAACTAGAACTAGGTGCAGCTAGAGACTCTGGTGCTATTGATGAGGCTTCTGATTTTGTCCTTGCTCTTTGGAAACAAGAAGAATATGAGACCTAAAGAGGAAACCTCTGAAATCATTCTTAATCTAGGAATACTTAAAAACCGAAAAGGTGGGCTAGGTGTCACTCAAATCGAACTAAGAAAACAAAGTCTTAAGATCAGCCAACATCTCAAATACGGATTAAGTTGAAGGCTGAAAAAGAGAAAAGCTTGGGGATAATTCCTCAGCTTCTCAATAAATCCAAGTTGGATTCAATAAACCATAACAAAAATAGAAATGAAAATGAAATTAAACAATAGAAAGAAAGCAAAACCATTAGAAGGCGAGCCAGCATTAAAGAAATTACTATTTAGAGAAAAAAGGTTCGTGAAATTGTACGTTCAGAAACTCTTGAAAGGGAAAATAACCCCAGAGGACATCCAAGAACTAATCAACGTCTATGACGCAACTGAAGAAGTAGCCTGATCTTAAATACAAACATTTAATCAAACGAAAACGGGTTCAAAACATGACATTAGAAGAAATCGAAAAGCTATATGAAAGCAAGGGCATGAGTGCCAAACAAATTATTGATGAAGAGAAGAAAATCCTTGATGGAGCTAAAAGCAAACAAGACTATTCAAGTGCCCTAAAGGTCATAAACAATTGGAGAGACTCAATGGGCATGAATAACAAACAAATACAAGTTCAATCTAGTAGTTTCTCACTTAGAAGCAACTCAGCAAAGTCTACTCAATGACATCGAAGAAAAGAAAAAACTAAAAGCCGAGAGTGAGACTATAAACACAATAGAGGGAACGGATGAATAGTGCAATATGGAAAGTCTACAAAGATGAAAAAACATATAAGTTTCAAGTTCATGGCAAAGAGCATATAAACAAAGTAAAGAGACAAAAGGGATGGTCTCAAGTAGCTTATGGATGGGACCCAAAGGGCAAGGACGTTGTAATCTTTATGAAGTCATTTAGACACCCCTCAGGATGCAAGAAAAAGAAGCAAAAAATATTACACCAAATGCTGAATATCTAGACTAATTCAGGTAAAAACATTCTTTCTTGGATAGGTCTAAAACCCATACCATATAGCGTAGTTTTAGGGGGTTTTGGGTTTGTCTGGGGGCGTTAAATTTAAGAATAGTCTGATTCTATGAATGTTTTCAAAAAGTTAGAAAACAGACTAAAATCAAAGAATTTCCAAACCATAATTTAGCAGAAAAAAAAGAAGCCTCTAGTCGAGGGTGGTAACTAAAGGCTTCTAATTATTGGGTGTGACCTCTTGGGTCACATTTTGAAGTTCGCAATTTTTTCAATTCTTATCAAGACTTAATTCGACTGCTGACTTTTCCTCAGATTTTCTTCCATTTCCAGCTTTATATTCTGCACCTCGGTAAGCAGTTCATCCTTTGACATTATTTCTTTCTTCTCAAGTATTCTACAAACAGCTTTTTGGATTTCTAGTTTGTTGTAATAGATGAGTTCATCGTTTGAGATTATGGGATTTTTATCTTTTGGCATACAATTATTTCTCCAAATTATTAACAAATATAATAACTAGGTGTATAAGAAATATACCTTCTAAACCCCTCATTTTTTACTAAACATGAGTTCCCCCTAAGCCCTTATAAAACAACTACTTACGTTTCAGTGAAAATCCTTATAGGTTATATATAGTTTTTTGTTAGATTCCTTTTCTCTTGTATGCCTAGTTTCTTGAAGGGTAAATTCTTTTCTTTAATATTTTTGAAGGCTTGACTTTATTTCTTTTCCCAGAATAAGGATTCCATGAATTAAATTTCTTCGGGAAAGCATTGTTTATAATCTTTGAAATATCAACCTCATTTGATTTACTCTCAGAATCGTTCCTCGTGAACAACTTCTTATATAAATCAACAACATAAGATAATTGCGATTCAGTTAACTCAATTTTTCTTGATTTGAGATAATAGATGTAAAGGTCATACATTTTATCTTCTTCATCTAAGGCCTCATCAAACTCATCTTCATAATCTTCTATTTCTTCTACTGAAGGTGGAATTTTGGTGCCTTTCTCATTAACAGAAGTCTGAGGGTACGCTGGGAACCTTATCTCATTTAACAACATTACAAAATTTTCAAAATGCAATTTATTATCTGGTTGTAATAAAATTTTCAATTTTTCTGGAGCTTTATTCCTTTCTTTTGATTCGTTCTTTTTAATAGCCCTTTTGTGTTTGTAAGAATTTAGTTGTCTTTTTTTCTGTAGAGAATAATCGCCTAATCTTTTAAATAGTTCAAAAACTATTACAGACAAACCAATTACCAGGAGTCCACCACCAACTACAATTCCGAGCATCTCAAACATACCTATACTGCCCATAGTTTAATCCTCAAAAGATTATCTCACTAATATTCCTTGTACATTGAAGTTTGTTAGATTTATCGAATGTATAAGCCCCTAGGATTTCCCAGAGGCCTCTAAAGTATTAACCTATTCCAGTAATTGATTTAGAAATTACCGCAAACAACAGCATGTGCAATTATATGAATTTTCCCATCTTCATCTGTATTAAATTCATCTTCATCAATTGTAAAACTATGACTGCTAGCACCATCAACGTCTTTTTTATAAGTATACTTACCGGGAGCTACTGTTGGTACGCTTCCATTCTTACCTCTCTTAACCATCGGGAAATTTGTATCACCAACATAAAAGTGTACCTCATCCATTGTAAATCCAGACATCATATTGTAAGTGACAGAAACTTCTGAACCATCATAGTTCACATCCACAGTTCCAACTTTTGTTCCTTTAGCAAAATCACATTGTCCAGCTGCTGCCCACACATCTAAAGTATAAGAGTCAATCCCAAGTGGACCAGTTGTCCATCCCCATCTGTTAAATCCTTCTTCAAGGAAACAAGTAGAGTATTCTTTATTAAAGTAACCAAATGCAGTTTCACATTCTTTTGCTTCATTATCAACATAAAAGTTTAATAAAGTTCTTTTCTCTCTGCTCTCTACCTTCCCAACATAGAGTGTGGGTTCTGACCCTTTTGGAGTCAGCTTTGAAATCCCATAGGTATGTGTCTGCTATTACTGGGAAAGTATCGCTAGAACCATCATCATATGATACTTCAACCCTAGGAGCATTACCCGTAGGATGTTCTTTACTTGCAAAAGTAATATAATCATTCGGGTCAGATGGATTTTCTACTTTAATTAAGATACCATAAAGTGGGACACCATTTTCCCAAAGCGATGAAATATCAATTTCAAGTTCCCCAGTTGAAGTTACATTATGTGTAACCTCTGGAGGATTATCATATGTTCCACCTTCATCCGTCCAAGCTTCTGTTGTTCTTTGTGTCCAAGTAGCTAATCCTTCACTCCATTCCTCACTTACTTTGTAAATTTGGATAGTTCTTGGATTGCTAATATGTTTCACGTCAAGATAAAGTATTGCTTCATCCACTTCCTTAAAAAGCCTAGAAGACTCTTGATTCGTACTTGACTCTGTGGGAGACTGCATATCTTGGCAACCCAAGAATAGAATGCTTAAAGTCCCAATAATTGAAATTATTTTTATTACGTATTTCATTTCTTTTCCTTTTGTGATTGTTTTTTAAGATAGATTATCGGTCAAGAAGGGTGCCATTTAAAAAATGTTGAAAACGGAATGTTTTCACAATATTTAGATAATTCTTTCGTTAAAAAAGTTTACACCAAGTTAAAACATTTAATAACGATACTGCCCGATAAAGCATATAATAAGTTCGGTGCTGAAAAATTCATTTATGACTAAAGCTCGAGTTCCCCCTAACCCCTTATAAAACAACTATCTTAAGTTTCAGGAAAATCCCTAATGATCATTTAAATTATTTTTTTCAAAAAAAAGCTTGACAAGATGGACACTATGTCTTATATTTGTCTAAGTAATTTATAGACAAACATATATACATAACTATAACAACCAATAATAAAAGGAGTAGTATCATGACTACCAACATAAAAAAAGTAATACTAGCACTATTTGTTTCAACAGCAATCTTCTTCGTAGGATGTTCAACAAAGATACAATGATTAATAGTCCAACTAATAGTTCACCTAATTCAAGTGAACAAAGTCTTATGAAACCACCGAGTCAATCTGGTAACACAATTGTTGACATAGCGAGTGGTAATGATGAGTACTCAATTTTAGTAGAAGCAGTTGTATTTGCTGGATTAGATGGCGTACTTAGTGGAAACCGTCAATTTACTGTTTTTGCTCCAGACAATGCCGCATTTGTTGAATTGTTAGGAAAACTAGGCTTAACTGCAGAAGAACTATTTGTAGAAAAAAACATACCTCTTGTTCAAAAAATTCTTCTTTATCACGTTGCTCCCGGTGAAAGATTCTCTGATGATGTATTATCTAGCGACAAAGTAAGAACTATGGTAAAAGAATTTGCAATGGTAAAAGGAACATCAATTGGAAATGAAAAGTATGGTTACGCTGATATAAATCTCGCCCTATATGATGTAGATGCGGCTAACGGTGTTATCCACACTATTAAATCTGTAATGATTCCACCAAGCGTTGAATTATAATAAATTTATTATAGGGGGCTGGTGTTTAGTCAGTCCCCATAAGTTTTTCAATTTCATTTTAATATATTAGTTTCTTAACCTATGTAAAATCCTTGAAATTATATTTAACGATAAATTTATTTAGTAAAAATCCATCTTTATTATCCCTATTTCGAAGTATTAAAATTGTTTTAGCGTTAAAAAGGAGTTTCTTCTATTAGGAAATGAAAAATGAATTTGATATTAGAGCATTTATTCAATTCTACATTTATTAGATCATAAATAATCAACAAAAGTATTAGATGGATTCGATAACACAAATTGCACTCGGGGCAAGCGTATCGGAAGCAGTAATGCAAAATAAAGTTGGTCGTAAAGCAGCTTTATGGGGTGCAATATGCGGTACTCTCCCCGATTTGGATGTATTCATTCCTATGGGAAATGCTGTAAAAGATTTCACTTATCACAGAGCTGAAAGTCATGCATTTTTTTATATGGCATTGGCAGCACCATTATTTGTCTGGCTGATTACAAAAATTCATCCCTCAACAAAAGAGTATAAAGTAAGATGGCTGCTTGCCGTTTTTCTTTCATTCATTACACATGCGCTGCTTGATAGTTTTACAGTTTACGGAACTCAATTTCTCCTGCCCTTCTCAGACTTTCCGGTTGGATGGAGTACAATTTTTGTAATAGATCCACTATATACAATTCCTTTACTTATTAGGTTTAGCAGCCATCTTCTTCATTAAACAAAATCCGAACGGACACTTAAATTAAATATGGCTGGTTTATAATCAGCAGTTTATATTTGGTTTGGAGTATTTGGGCAAACATGTAAGTTCAATTGCTGAAAAATCTTTGATGAATCAAAATATTTCTGTTTCAAAAACTCTTGTGGCCATCACCATTTAATACTTTATTGTGGCGGGTAATAGGGATGACAGATAGCGGGTACGTTGAAGGTGCCAGTTCTTTGTTAGATAAATCAGATGAAATTACTTTCAAGTAAATCACTCCTCCGAAAACGAATTGTTGAATCCAATTGCCGATGACTGGAATGTGAAAAGACTGCAATGGTTTACAAAAGGATTCTAACGTTAGTAATATTGATAATAAAATTGTAATCACTGATCTACGAATGGGTTAGGTACCTTTACTTTTTTAGATTTGGCGTAGCAGAAAAAAGGGGAAATGTCATTACTACAATAAATCCAAAAAACTAGAGCCAAAAAATGTTAATACAACTGAAAAGTCGAATAAAAAATTTGTTTAAAAGAATTTGGGATGAGGAAGTTAATCTCTAATTGATAAACTTACTTTTTTGGACATTTGGGTGATAGGCTCAGATGGTCGCAATACAAACTAGGAAAATTGATCACGACTGATAACACCTCAATGTTTAAATAATAGATATAATAAATTTGTTTTTAGAAAGGGCGATTAAAAACTGATGATCAGTCATATCACCAATAATTACCTAACCATTTAAAATAAATAAGGTGAGAAGAACTTGGCTGGGACTTCTCACCTTTTGAAGTTTTTTTCGCCTACACTAAAATGCAACTCAGTGTTTAGTGATTCAATCCTGTCTTTGGCGTATCTTAATAGTATTTGATTTTCAGATTTATCTTCTTCTAGAAATTTATTATAGTAAATAATGGGAGTTGCCCTATCAGCATAATATCTATCCATTGCTGACGCGATATAAAATAATAGATATTTTTTTTGAGTGTTGAATTTATATGCTTGATTGTAAAGCGTTATAGCTTCTCCTAGATTACCTCTGTACTCTTCAGCTGCACCAAAATTCGTAAGAAGATCCGTTAAATAATCTGGGAATATTAGTTCAACGGCTTTATTGAAATATTCAATAGCTTCGTCATATTTTTTTAATTCCTTATAGCAAATTCCTATATAATAAGCTGAAACCGGATTTGTATCTTCCTTAATAAATGCTATTTGAAATGAATTAAGTGCTTCTTGTATTTTAAGCAAGTAGACTCCTTCACTTTGAACTGCATTTGAATTTGCTATGAAGTAGTAACTGAATCCAAGTTTTTGGAAAAGAGAAGCTGTGGAATCTCCATTACAAGTTGCTTTCCCAAAATGAATTACTGCTTCTTCAAAATCTTCCATTCTAAAGTATGATTCTGCTAGAAGTTTCTCCATTGTCCGATTATCTGGATAGATTGTACTCCTCTAGCCAGAAGATCTTTTGCAGCAATTAAAGAATCAGCATCTAATAATATTTTACCAAGATTTAAAATTGCTTTATTATTATTTGGTTCGAGTCTTAAAACCTTTTTATAAAATTTGGTAGCATTTTTTATATCACCCAGTTTTAAATTAATGTAAGCAACTTTATTGAGTAAATGAGTATAGATTGAATCAGTTTCCATTAAAGTTTTAAGAAATGCTAAAGCCTCGTTGAATCTGCTTTGACTCATTAGAATCTCTGTAAGTCCAAGAATTGCAAAATTATTATTTGGATCATTTTCTATAATTTCTCTTAAATATTCTTCTGCTTCTCTAGTTCGATGAAGTTCTTTAAGGACAAAGGCCATCATACTATTTATTGTTAATGAATATCCACTTTTGTCATAGGCATTATTTAGATAATGTACTGCTTGAGGATAATTAAATGTACCTTGATATGCTTTTGCAGCAATTATCATTTCTTCGGCTGTTAAATCTCTAGTTCTTTCTATATGCTTAATGTTATGAACAACTTTACCGAACTCGAAATCTTCCAGTAATTGATTAAGTGAATCTGGAGTAATTTCATGTTGAGAATAGATAAACGGACAAATTAGTACAATTTGGACTAATATTAAGAAGTTACGCATAACCTTCCCATCTTTATGTTCTAATTATAAAGATGTTTTTATTTATTAAAAGTTGCTTCTTCTTTTAGAAATTGTAATTTGATCTGTGACCCTCATCACAAGTAGGTCATTAACATTTCTCAGACTTTGAGTATAGGTTAATATTTTTTCATTACTAAAATCGAAGATTTCCTTTCTCAATTCCACTTGGTGCCTCTTCAAAATATAGAGCAAAAGTAATATTTTATTTCATATAAAGCTTGTTTTTTTTTATGAAATTTAAATTCAAACTAATTTCTTTGAGTCTTCGTAATACTTAAATTATCATGTGTATAAAGATTATAATTTAAATTATGTGGACTTTTAATATTATTAAAATAACCTAGTATTACTTTTTCGTCTTCGGTAAATCAAAATAATTATTTAATTTCATTCTCGAGAAAATTACTTCTGAACAATCTTTGAGCGATCATTATGCTTTATAAACGCTTAGGACATCGAGGACCGATTGTTTCTACTATTGGATTTGGGGCTTGGGCAATAGGTGGAATGAATTGGGGGGATACTGATGACACCGTATCATTGAATGCTTTACATAACGCAGTAGAACAAGGTGTTACTTTATTTGATACTGCTGATGTATATGGTTTTGGGCATTCAGAAGAATTGCTCTCACAAATAATTAAAGACCATGGAAGAGAGAATATTGTTATTGCTACAAAAGCAGGAAATGATTTTTATTATGCGACTGATAAAGACGATGATGGTTATGGCGCTATTAAACAAACATATACAAAAAAATATATTATTGAAGCTACTGAGAAAAGTTTAATAAGACTTGGAATTGAAACTATTGATATTTTACAGCTCCACAGTCCAGACATTGATAAATTAGAGCTGGATGAACCTTGGGAGGCATTGGAAATTTTAAGGGGTCAAGGAAAAATAAAATATGCTGGATGGAGTGTTCAATCTTTTAAGGAGAGTGAACAAGCAAAAATTCTTGATGACCATTGGAAGCTAATTAGTGTAATCCAAGTTAGATATAATCTTTTAGAAAGAGAGGCAGAGAAAGTACTTTTTCCCAAAGCTCAAAAGTATGGAGTTGGAGTTATCGTGCGCATCCCGTTACTTTTTGGATTTCTCACTGGGAAGTTTAATGCAAACTCAACATTTTTGGAAGATGATCATAGAAGGATGAATTTATCACCTGAAAAATTAAAAAATTATTTACATGAACTTGAGAAAATTCAGTCAGTATATAATAAGTACCCAGATGATAGTATGGCCACAACAAGTTTGAGATTTTGTATTTCACATCCAGCATGTCAAACAGTAATTCCAGGAGCTAAAACTGCAGATCAAGTAATGGAAAATTGTCTTGCATCAGATTTAGGACCAATCCCCAGAGAGTAAATACTAAATCCTGAGATTTAGTATTAGAGTAATTCTCCTTTGCAAATCTAAGAAACAACATTAAAGAAAATAAGGTTAGATACCTTTTAAAAATCCCTCATAAACTTTTATTTATGAGGGAACATATACTGGTATCTCAGCCATAAGAACCAGAGGAATGATAAAAAAAGAATTTATGTAATATCTAATTTAATCTTTGTCTTATAACGTGAGGTAGTTCGATTTTCTTCGAATGACTTGCTATTCTGAATATTAGTTAATATTAGCTTATTATCTTTACTTGAGACCTTTAGAATATACCCCTTTGGTAGGTCTTCTATCTTTCCATCACAGTTGTCCAAGATCTTTACTTTATTTTCCGTGCCATTCAAAATAAGAAAAAGGTTATCATCCTCAGCAGCAGACAAAAACTTGTTAAGAAAAATTATTTCGTTGGCACTATATGTTATATTCTTATTCAATATTACCATAATATAGTTACCTTACAATAAAGTTTCCTTCTCTAGCTTTATTCCAGAAGAGGTCACAGTATTATCCTCATTGATAGTTACGGTATAGTCATTACAGAATAAAGTTGTCAGCATATAGACTACTGGGTCTGCTTCGCCTTGAATTGAGATAGTAAATTCTATATTACCCGGTGCAAATGATCTTCTTTCTGAAGAAATCCCGGGCTCTACATTGTTAATATTCTCAGTATTACCATTACTGGTTTTAATTTGTATGTCAGCTTTACCGGTGCCGTTGTTTACCAGTTTAACTGTTGGATTTTGGTTCTCACATCCATCGTCGCTACAAGCAATTGTAAATAATAAAAAACTAACTAATACTAACAATACAACCTTTTTCACATAGTCTCCATTTTTGTAAATATTTTATATTACTCCAAGGTAATTTCACCTAAATCAGTATTGTCTCCAACAACCACTAATACACTTGGATTACTATATTTTTTACCAACTTCGTCTTCTATTTCGACTTCAAATGTCCCTTCTTCAAGAAAAGCTAACATAAAAGTACCATCTTCCTTTACTATCGATGAGGTTATAACTTCATCGTTTTGTTTTGCGTATGCCGTTGGATTATTCTCATTATTGGTTACCATACCAGAGATTGAACCAGTTATAGCTTTTTGTACAACTCTAATATGAGGTTTTAATTTGTACGATGGCTCATCTTCTGGTCCAGAAACCACAACTGATCTTTCTGCATCAAAATCTATGACCATTTCATAAGTTATTCCATCTTCAATCGTGAATTGAGGACCAAGTTTTAGCTTCTCACTTGGTACTGTCATTGGATGTGTCACTTTGTTTACAACAACATTAGCATCCGTGATATGCAACCTAATTTGGGTGTATTTACCAGAGGAGAGTAATTCGTTACTAAGAAGTATTGATTCCCCATTACTGTAGTCTAGTAAATTAACCGAAATTTCGTCTCCAGCAACGGTGATCCAGTCCGGGACTAAATGCACACTTATCTCTGAGAACGTAATATTTACTGCGTCATAATCACTGGAAGCATCTGTTAGATATAATTTTAGGGTTCCACCTCCTTCGGGATTTGTTACTTCCGAGTTACAGCTAATTCCAAAAATCAATAAAACAGTATAAATCAAAACATTTTTGATAATTTTTTTCATATTTGCTAATCCTTTGATTAATAAACGGTATAGATTTATTCTTAATATTTTCAATTTTTATTCCAAGCTTCCTATTATGGTACTGAGATCGTTTGGAGTTAAGCTAACAACCAATCCTCTCTTCCAAACTTTCCTCACCTATCTTTAAAATTTTTAAGTAAATAATTTTAATTAGATAAATATTGTTCGTAAACCTAATTTCTCTAAGTTTAGCAAAATATTATTTCACAACGATTTTTACAGGAATATTTTACTCATTTTTAACCATATTATTAAACAATTATTCATTATTTCTTGATTTTGCAAATTTATTTTTGGTATAAATATTGAAAATTTGATATTTTTGCCACAGAAAGGAAATTCTAAATTGAAACGAGCATTTCTCTTAGCTTTATCACTCATTTTATCAGATCAATTACTAAAATTGTATTTTCAAACTCAATTTCATAATCATAAGATATTAATATTTGACAAGCTGGGATTTACATATGTTACAAATCCAGGAATATACATTTCCTTAAATATTTCAGATTTGTCAATTTTACTTCTTCAGATATTCGTTCTAGCGGTTTGGCTGGGTGTCATCTATTCCATAAAAAATTATAATAGAATTTTAGGCAATAATCTAATTATTGATCTCTCATTTGCATTTTTAACAACAGGATTGTTGGGAAATTTGATTCTAGATAGACTATTATTGGGAGTTGTTCGAGATTATTTCATTATTCCACTCGGAGTAGCAAATCTAGCAGATTTTTGTGGAATGATCGCATTAATGCTTCTTTCTATTCAAATATATCGTTCATCAGAATTTAGGAACTTGCTATTTCGTGGGATTCAGCCAATAAGAGTCCCTGTTGGAAAATAAAAAACTCACCCCGGTCCAGACTACCAGGGTGAGCAATAAAGTGCACTTCTCTCGACTGGGAGGAAATTACTTTTCCTTTTCCTTTTCTATATACTTCTGGCTATACTTCTCTATTGATTCTTTGTCCTTCTTAATCTGATCCTTAAGAACATTTTCAGCTTCAATCATTGTCATTCTTTCTTCAATTGTCGCTAATAATTCGGCCTTTATTACAATTATATTTTCTTTCTTTCGGATAACTGTTTGATCGTAACCAGTTATATACCTTATTCCCAATACCCACCAAGGAAGATCTTTCAAAAATGGGATACCATTTCGAACCACCTTTTCTTCATTTTCATATAAACCACCGATTACAGATTCTTGTCCATCTAACAAAAGAATATCCGATGATGCTGTTGTTTTTTTAACAACTGTTGTTTGGTCAGTAGGGAAAAAACTACTTTTTTCAACATTTAGCTTCAACAGAATATATTCAATATCATTTTTTTCATAGATATATGGTGTTACTTCAATAATGGAGCCTGCGGAATAGAATCTATCAATTATATTACCAGAGAAATCTCTTTGTTTAATTGAAAAATCTTCACCCACTTGTATTCTTCCAGGTTGTTTGTTTCTAACGGTTACAGAAGGGCTTGCAATAATTTCACCAAGGTTTTCAGTTTCAAAAAACTTGAACATTGCCATCGCGTCACCTTGAAATTCTCCCATAGTAAACGCCATGTCTGATGCAACATTAAATTCTGGGGGCAGAACTCGTTCTGTTATACCACCGGCATTTTCTGCCACTTGAGATTGTGATCTAAGTTCAGCACCAACACTCAATCCATTTTTCCCAATAAGCCATTTCCAATCCATTCCTACTTCTCTTGAATTTTCAATATCAGCTGCAAAAAATACCGCTGAAATTCTAACTTCTTTATCTGTAATATCGGCGTAAATACTTTCGTCAAATGTATCTTCATCTCCCTCAATTTTTCTTTTGACAATAATATTATTTTCATCTTCTTCATAGATTAGATTCATGAGATTCACAATAATATTAAGGGCTGAATGATATGAAACACTATTAAGTTCAATACCTACAGGGGAATTTATAGAAACCGTCGACACAATTGGTTTTCCACTTGATAATTCACTGACTGTGCTTAGCATTTGAATTGCTTGATCAAATGTTAGCGTTGGAGAGATCGTAACAAGTTCTGATTCACTATATCTCCTTTCTAGCTGGCGCTCCAGATAATTTTGACCACTGTTAATTCCAGCAATGGACCAAAAAATTATTATAGTTATTAATATACGCATCACTTTGACCTCTTAGATTTATTCGAATTCACTTCAAGTGTATAGTATTCAACAATTCCACCTTTATTAAGGATGAAGGAAACACTTTTGCTTTTATAATTAATTGTGGTTACATAACCTAGATATACTTGATCACCTTCCTTCAGCATAAATGTATTACCCCTTGCATCTTTTATAAATGCACCGTCAGGGTATAAGAAGAGCAACTCTGCATCTTGAATATCAGGGAGACCAGAAAGGTTCGGTTTAATCTTATTTCTTATCAACGGATAAAAAGCGTCGTGAAGTTTTTTAGGTGACATTTTATTTTCAGCATAATCAGTTGATGAGAATAGGTCATTATCAGCAAAGTAGGTCCTTACTTCAAGTTCAAATTTAACTAAGTATCTAGGATTCCCTTTTGTGTCTACCGTGGTATTTCCTGTAATTTGGCCTGATTCTATTTTCTTTAGTTCCTTACTATGTTCAATTGCATAGAACAATCTGTAGACACTTTCAAAAGAACCAACTCCATCTACTTTGTAATTATAAAATTTTACTCCAGCTTCTTGAACTTCTCCATTGAAATCGATACTGACAAATTTGTGAACAGGAGAATCTGTAAAATTATCATCTACAAAATCATAAAATTTTTCTTGTGGTAAATTTTGAGGAATAATAAATTTTCTCTGTGACAAAGCTGAATCAATTACTGCAACTTCTTTTTCTGCTTTATAAAGTTGATCAAGGAGGGTTTCCATGCTTGAGTAACTCGCTTTTAATTCTGAAAGTTTCTCATTTTTAATGTCTAATTCTTCCTGCTGCACTAGAAAAATATATGATAATCCAGCAACAATGATCAGGAAGAATAGGACCGCAATAATTATGCTATTTTTTATTTTCTGGTTCATCATTGACCTACATTTGGTGTATTAACTTTTAGATTAAATTCATAAGTATTTCTATCACGCATCGGTTCATAATGAAGAAACTGCAAAGAAGAATTACTATAAGATCGCTTTAATTCAGGAAGTACCCATCTAGATGTTGAGAATCCCTCAATAACCATTGGTTGAGCTTTGGCTATTTTAATATTTTGTAACCAAATATTTCTTTTTTGGTCTGTGAACCTTGCAAGTTTTTCCATATTGTTAACCCACATCCCTGTTCCAGCTGAAATTTGGTCTAAGAAAATTTTTGTTTCTTCAGATTTATCAATTTTATTATTTAGATTCGTTACCCGATCAACAATTTCTTGATTTTGCTTCTGGACAAGCAAAAGTGAATTTATTTCATAATCTACTTTATCAGATTGATATTCATTTATAAAAATTTTGTATGTCATTAACATCACAGCTGCAAATAATCCTAAAAACAACGCTACACCATGCCATGCCAACTGAAAACTTTTTTGCTGCTCTCTTATGTAAGAAGGTAATAAATCTATTCCCTTTGTTTTATTATTCAGTTCATCAAAGTATTCTTGGGCAACTGCTACTGGAACTGTAAACTGCGACCAAGATGTATTTGTATTCTCATTATCATTTTTTTCAGGGAATAAATCATCAGGGAATTTTTTAACTCTGGCGTCTGGATAGGAACCTTTCAATAGTGTGTTAAATTCTTCTGATACTTTTTCTCCGCAAATTAGAATATTATCTGGGGAGTTAATCGAGGCGTGCTCTCTTTCAAACAATATTTTAGAAATAACGACATTATTAATTTTTCCATTATTTTTACCGACTGATAATGTGGCTCCAAGGTGCAGTAATTGCTCACCTTTCATGAAGATTAGTTTAGTGTACTCTTTACCAAAATAGATGATTAGTGATATTGTATCTGATGCAACTTTCTCTTTTTTTATTATATAGTTAGCTAATGATACTTCCGCACATTTTACCCTAGGTGTTTTTAAGTGACGCATTCCATTAAGTTTTGCTAATGAATCTAAAGCCTGTAAATAATTGACTTGCCCCGAAGGATATACGGCAATCTTTGAATTATCAGTTAGCTCAATAAATCCTAAAGTTTTATTCTTATCTTTTCCTTTACCTTTTGCATTTACATTTAATCCTGAAAGATCTTTTTCACTATTAATTTTATGGAAGTGTACTCCGGGTTCAGTAAGGATTGGAATAAACTCATAATCCTTTAAATTTTCTCCAGCTAGAAAGCCACTTAATTTCTGCAAGTATGAATTATTGTAAGCCAAAGCCTCTTCGGATAAGGTGTCATAATACAACACATCAGTTGAAGAATTACCCTTTAAATTGGAAGATGTTTTTTTGTTTGCAAATGCCTGAGAACTTTCGATTGATTTAGCTTTTAGAGCTTTAAAACTATTCTTATTCTTGGAGAAGAGGACTATCTTGCTATCATTTCCTTCGAAATATATGCATGCTAATTTTTTCATATTATTAGAGTTCTCCTACTATCTGCTTGAATAATTTTTTGTTGTTTGCATATTGAATTGCCGTATCCAATGAAATTTTATTTGCCAGATATAAGTTTTTTAAGTCCTGCTCAAGCGTAATCATTCCTAAATCAGATCCTTGATTGATCATGAGATAAATTTCACTCGTATTATTGTTCTTAATTGCGGCTCTTATATTAGGAGTTACAATTAAAACTTCCTTTGCTAAAATGAGAGTTCCATCCAAATCCGGAACAAGCTTTTGTGAAATTACAGCAGTCAATACATCTGCCAATCTATTTCTTACTCTATCTTGTTCTTCCGCATGTACCTCAGCTACAATTCTATCCAAAGATTCTACAGCTGAAGAAGTATGCATTGTAGAATATACTTTATGCCCAGTATCAGTAACCTCTAGGGCTGCAACAATTGTTGCCGGATCTCTCATCTCCCCCACTACCATAATATCTAAATCTTGACGCAATGATTGAACTACTCCTTCATGAAATGACAATACATCCTTCCCGACTTCTCTTTGTCGTATGATACACTTTTTTGAACGGTGGACATACTCAAGTGGAGCAGCAATATTTACAATATGGGCATTAACATTATTATTATGCCATTGTATTATGGCATCAAGGGTAGTGGATTTACCGGAACCAGTTACACCAGTTATTAATACTAATCCTTGGCTTATGTAATCATATGACAATACACGTTCGACTTCATGACCAAATTCTAATTCTTCAAGAGTCCTAAGCTTTGGTATTATAGATCTCATATTTAATGCTAATCGATCGACGTCAAAATATGCATCAACTCTAAATATTAATTCATATAAAGTAGCCGAATCAGTTTGAGCATATTTATTCTTCTCGTCATACACAGTATATGAAAAATCAAGATTTCTCTCTTTTTCTAAAATGCTTCTTTGTTTGTCACTCATCAAACTCAGTATAAGTATTGCTGATTCATCGTCTGAGAATCTCGGCAACTCCTCAACAATATTTTTTTGACCATATATTCTGAACCAGACATATCCTTCGGTTCCAAAACCTCCGAGCTCAACATCAGAAGCTTCTTTTTCTACCATATGCTGCAGAATATCATCAACAACTTTCATCAGTGAATATCTTTCTTCAACAGGTATTTCCGAAAAATGGTCAACTAAAAAGCTGACCCTCTCAGCTCCTTTCAGAGTTTTAGGAATCCTAGAAATGATATTATTTAGGATACTTTCTGTTTCTTCTGGCACTATTACTTTTTGTTCAATCATTTTTCATTTACAATTGTTTTTATTAATCTTCCATTGTATTTGTAATCACTTCATTAAACGATGTCAAACCTAGCTTAACTTTTTCGTATCCTGATTCCCTGAGACTTAAGGTCCCATCTCGTTTTGCAATCTCCCTAATTGCATCTTCATTAATCTCTTCGCCAGCATTATAAATCAAATGTTTAATGTCCTTAGTGATATTCAAAGCTTCATGAATTGCCATACGACCTTTAAATCCTCTATTACATTTTGAACATCCATTTGGTTCATATATTTCATGATGTTTCCATTCTTCCGGTTTTAAACCTAAATTTTCGAAAAACTCATCTGATAGTTTTTCATTTCTTTTTTTACAAGAACATAATTTTCTAACAAGTCTCTGTGCTACAATAATATTTATTGCTGAAGCTAGTAAAAATGGTTCAATACCCATCTTATATAATCTTGCAACCGCACCTTGGGGCATCATTTGTATGAAGAGTCGAGAATGTTAGGTGACCGGTGTTAGCTAATTTAATAGCAATGTCTCAGTAATTCTATCCCTAATCTCTCCAACAAGTACGACGTCTGGGTCATGCCTAAGAATAGATCTAAGTGCTTGCTCAAAATCCATTTTGTGACCAATCTTAAGCTGAGCGGCTCCTTTAATAACATATTCTACTGGATCTTCCACTGTCAATACATTGACAGAAGGATTTATGACCTGATGCAGTGCAGCTACTAACGTTGTACTTTTACCACAACCAGTCGGACCAGTTAAGATCACCATACCTTGAGGCTTTTTAATAGCATTTTCAAAAATTCTCCTTGAGTATCCATCTAATCCAAGTGTCTCTAAATCGGTAATTACTTTACCGGTCATCTAGAATCCTAATTACAACTCTTTCAAATTTGCTTTTAAACTCTGCTCCAACTAAAGGTAAAATAGAGACTCTAAATCGAATGATCTGATTATCAATTTCTCTTTGGATAAATCCATCTTGAGCAAGTTCCCTTTCAAACCTGTTAAGTCCTCTAGAGCGATCCTTAATAACAGCGACCATTGCTTCAGGCAAAGTATTTTGCTGGCGATGCCACTCTTTAAGTTTTCCGTCTAATCTAAAAAAGATTGATACAGATTTTTTGTTTTCAGGAATAAAGTGAATATCGCTTGCCCCTTTTCTTACACCCTCGATCAAAGCTCCCTCAAACAGATAATGAGAGCACTTTTGTTTATCTCAACCTCAATAAGATTTTCATCTAATGAATTTTCATCTTCAACAGTATAGTCTTCTTCAGTTTCTCCAAGATTCTTAAGAAATTCATTCTCTTTAGGATCAATTATATCTAAAATTTTCTTATAATCATTTGGAGGGAGGTAAGCTACTTCATACTTATTTAAATTTCGTCTATTAATAATCCTTGGAAGTTCTCTATTTGTCGGATCTACTGTTCCAAAAATAAGTTTATCTGATGTTTCTTTATCATATGAAAATGGTATGAGCTGATCCCTTAAGACTTAGTTTTTTAAACTCAGTATCATATCTTTCCCATTGATCGTTTAATTGTTTCAATTACATTTTCAGAATCATTTTCTTCGTCGAATTCCAAAGTTCTAAAAGCATATAGATCTGCAAGTTCTTTATAGATAGTATGGTGGTCGAACTTATAATCCTCAACTAGAATATTGGCTAGGTTTCTTGAATTACCTCCCATTACCGTTAAGAGTTTGAAGTGCTCAATTTCAAATTGTGGCTCCACAACTTTTTTCCTAAGCAGTAATTTCCCTAATTCATTTTTATGTTCAATATCCATGTTATATCACTTTCTGTTCATTTGTTTTCTTAAATAGTACCACTTCTATTTGGTCTTATTAAAGCTGTCTCAGCTGATACTAGTGTTAATATTCTCATGACAACTAGAATTATCATAGCGATAAATATTTGTATCCATTCGATTAAATTCTTTAATCTATAGGTTGTATCACTTTCATAATAATCTGCTAATTGAAGAGCTGCTCCTTTTATGTTTCCAGTTTCTTCTCCAGCTCTAAATTTTGAAATTGCAGTATCAGTAAATACATCTGATGCGATCATACCATCTGTAATCCCCGCACCCCTTTGCATCATCAAAGGAAGTGCTATATCTACAATTTGTTTTTCAAAATATTTGTTATCAGTAGATTCAGCTGCTACTTTAATTGGAGCAATACTAACTGCAGATCCTGTGTAAAGGGTATAAAATACCATGCAAATATTTCTATATATGTTCTATGGATTAGGTCACCTAAATATGGGATTTTCATTAAGTATTTATCAAAAATGATCCTTCCTTTTGGGTGCTTATACATTCTCCACAGAAATATTGGAGGCAGAATAATGAAGAGAGCTATAGGGATTATATAGGCAATTAGAAAATAACTCAATTCTAAAGTTGCAGCGGTTAATGGCGGCAGCTCCCACTTTGAATCTTAGAAAGAGTTTTGCTATTTCTGGGAAAATATATGCTACATACCATATTACTGCAGCAAATAGTACTAAAAGTGTAAACAACGGCGTTATGAGTGCACTTCGTAAAGATTTCTTAAACTCGTATTTCCTCTCTAAAAACTTTGCTGTTGCTCGATAAATTTCCCCATATTACCACTCTTAGAAGCTAATCCAAGCATATAGGCTGTAAATCTTCCAAAAACATCCTTGTGCCTCATAAAAGCGTGCTCACTATCGGTACCTTTTTTTAATTCCTTGCTGATATCAATTAAAACATCTTTAAAGCCTTATTCCTTGTATCGTTAATTAGAAACGTTAAGGTCTCTCCGTACGACAGCTTTTGTTCAAGCATATCTGCACTGATCTTAACAAAATTTAGAATATCGGCTTGAGAAGGATTTTTATCAAAATTTAATAGTTTCTTATTAACAGATATTACTTCATATCCAAGTCGATTCAAAGCTCCTACAACTTCCTCACTATTAAAAGCATTCATTTGACCTTTAATAACCTTATTATTCATTTTACGTGCTTTATAAATAAAAGGCTTTTTCTTCTCAAACGACTGAATCGTAAGATTATTTTGATTTGCAATTAAGTGTGCTTTCTCCTTTGCTGAAGAGAAAGAATCGGCAGCAACAACGCTGCCGATAATTTCACCACTTAGTTTTTCTGCTGTGAATTTTAGTTCGATCATAGATGATCCATCCTTTTAATTCGCCACCCACAACTACAGTCTGGATATTGACTGGAGTCACGGTACCTGTTACGCTCCAAGTATAATCAGTTTAGATTTGGATTTGCTGTAATTGTCAGTGTTTGATCTGTAGCAGCTGCAAAGTATCCCGCAGTATAAGCTGTAGTTGTTACCTGTTACAGTAATAGTACCACAATTTGGTGTTGCACTGAATTTTTCTGGCAATACATAGCCGGTAAAAGTCCCGCCACCGCCACCCATCGCAACGGGTTTCTTATACCATTGCTGTGCGTTCGCTGCAATAGCCATTACTTGTGATGTAATCTCATCTTAGTAGATTCTTCTGCGCTAGCATTGAACATTCCAATACCAGCTACGATTGCGACTCCTACTATGATCACTCCTAATACTAAGAGTAATAATTGTTGTTGTCCCATTTTTTTCTCCTAATTTGTTATTAATTGTTATGAATAAGAAGAGGAATTAGAGTTCTTCTTAATTTTTTTATTATGTTAATTCTATTTTCATACCAAATATATTATTGCTTTTTAGCTTGATTTTAAGGTTTTTATAATCCCCTATGTCTCATATTAAGACCTTTACTCCAACCATGATATAACTTCATATAAACCGGTCGGAGGAAAATCCGGAGGTATATCCAGCAAGAATCTTTCATCAAAAACAACATACCTCTCATAGCCAGCTGTAACTACACCTTGATTATTAAGTTTGGCTATAAGTTCTTCTTTGGCAGCAACTACACCACCTGTTATATGAAAGGTTCCACATTGCTGATTTACACTATTATAATCTTGCAATTGCACTCCACCTTGTGCACAAAAGACCATTGCGTTAATATTTATATCTCTATTCTGAACATTCTCTAACTGCCCTCCAGATTCTGCGCTTGTCGCTACAATGACATTGTTAGTTGTCATTATTCCCATCATATCATCACTGCTTGTTGGGGTCCAAATAGGTGGAACCGTCATTCCATCTCTTACCATTGGAGTTGATTCATAGACCATATCACCAACAAGGTATACATTACCGAGTTTCCTTTGAGACAATGTCTCCCCCCGAAACAACAGAAACTTGCCCATTTAGAGTACCTGACATATAAAGATCACCTTTCGCTAGATAAATGACTCCAGTGGGTGCAAACGTAGTAAGAGGTACTGTGAATTGGTGCAGAGTATGTGCTTGAATCATCACCATTTCCAAATCTATAAGTAATATTTTCACCTTCAAAGGTTAACCACATGTCAGTGCTTTCGAAATGTGAGCCTCCAGCAATGGCACTAGCTTTCTGTTCAACAAACTGATAGTTATTTGGATATGGAATATCTACACCGCTTAGTGGAGGTTGACTAAAATAAGGTGAATATCCATTTTTAATCATTTGAGCTCTTGAAGGTTTTATTCCTTTCAGAGTTGTAACCTTTCCGAAAAATGCTGGATCACCAGCAATATTGATAAAGGATTGTGAGTGAAAAGGTCCCCAGACAGTATCTCCAGTAATAAAATCCTTTGAACTCGCGTTTCCGATGTACCATGCAAATTTTTCGTAGTTACTTTTTTTCAATTTTACTTTTACAGTATGAGTATAATTCATGTACTCACCTACTGAAGTAAGCACTACATTATCACTATCAACCACAGTCACATTTGCATCTATTTCCCCATCAAAGTAATCCAAGTCACTTATCCCAGCTGTCCATGATTGATCAACAAATATTTCATGCAAAGCCATATTTGCACCACTGACAGCAAGGTTGTGTGCAATTGTTTCTTTGTAATAGTCAACTTGGTTATCAACTGATCTGCTACTTAAGTCACTCCACAAGTATCCCATCATCATAAAGATGAGAGCAAATCCTAAAACCAATATTATTTGTGCTTTTCCTACCATAATTTTTATCTATTGGATAAATTTCTTGATGATAATCTTAATTGCCTCCAAAATGCATATCTATACTCATTACCGAATGCGGAAGTGTTTTCAACCCTAATGTCGATTTGCATTGAATGTTTTCCGGTTGGTGATGATAATGGGGGTATAAGTTCCAATCCTAAGAAACCATAATATCTTATCTTAAATTGCGTCACTCCAAGATTTGCTGCGACCGGCACATTGTTAACGGACCTGTTAAAGCATTCTGTCATCTGGATTCGGTGTTTCTGTTTAACTCCGTTGCTGTTGCCAAATAATAACTAACCACATCTACATCTCCATCAAAGTCAACATCTGTTAAAAAAGTAAATGTACTTCGTATTTAGCAAAACAATCTTGCTCTAACAGCCTAGAGATTGTTTAATGTTGATTTTCACAATACCCTATTTTTCTAAAATCATACTCTAATAATTTTGCTATTGAAACCATATTTTCTTGCACGACTAATTGGCCTGTGTAGTGATAAGTGTTTTCTGAGGCTGCTCCATTCATCTTAAATAACGTCAGCATTAAAAAGCCGCCAATTACCACTGATCCGAGCACATCTATTATTCCTACAAATCCCATTTTATCTGAACCACCAATAACTGTATACAGTAGACTGTACCATTGTGTCAACCATGGAAGGACTCGAAACCCTAACAATTAATTTTTTTGACCACTCCTGTGTTAAAGAAGCCACATCTGGGTTCGTAGGGTCAATATAGACGACTTCACATTCGACATTAAATATTGCGGAAGGTAGGCTATTTTCAATATAACTATAGCCATTGAAATCATCAAAATCGTCCCAAGTTTCGTAATCATTCGGATCTTCTCCTCCTTCTATTCCAAGATTAGCTATTGAACATAAATCGGAAGTACTTTTAGCAACAACAGTATCAGTCAGATCATCAAAGTATTTCTTGTTCGCTTCTTCAATTATTGAGGATCCAATAGAAGTAGCTAAGATTCCAAAATTAGAATCATAAAGAACTTCTTCGGTGGTTAAGATATTTGCATTCACAGTTATAATAACCATTGCAAGAAATATCATTGCACCAATAGCCAATATCATTTGAATACCTGACAAATAATTCTCTCTTTAATTTCAATTAGTTTATGAGTTGGGGGAATACAATATGAATGCTCTCGAGTAGCCAACTCAATATTGGCCGGACAGTATTTAAGGCAAGTGTCGTGCCATGTCGGTATTTCTATATATTTCGACTATTTGGGGAATAAAACACGTCGGGGTGTTAAATTTTTTGACTTTTGTAAAAATTTTTAACTACAGATTGATCCGATTTAAATTCAATTAACTATTAGTATTTTCGGTGTAGAAAGTTATTTATCCCAGTTTTGGGATAAAAAGCAACAAATTTATCAGAATATAAATTTATGTTTTATATCATTTCTATTTAAGCATGATTTTTGCGTGCTAGACAATGTAAATTTTTTTTTAAGATTCGAGAGACATGTGAAAACACTACTATTTTTATTTGTATTGACTTTATTTACTAAAGTCATCTTTGCACAAGATACTACGTTTAGTGCGAGCTTTGAATACAATTTGAACAAGGTGAGACAGTAAAATTACAGCTGAAGTGTTAGCACTAAACAGAGCTAAACTGGACCTTGCTCATCAAATTCATAAATATATTGATTCAAATGAATATTCTTTTAAGGATCACAATTTTAAGTCAGACGGAATTAAAACACTGATTCCATGTGTAGTCGAAATTGATGTTACTAAGAGTGAGTGGACTACTCATGAATTGAATCTGAATGTAACTAGTTTAATTGATACTACAGTCTTAACAAATCGACTTTATAAAATATCACGTATTCAAGAAGTATTAAATAAAATAAAAGAAATTAAAAATCGGTCTAATAAGGCTAATATTCAAATTAAAAGTTTAAAAAGAGCTACACTATCGGTTTTTTTTCATCAGGCTGAATTTCAATTTTTAATAGAATACACGAACAGATTAACGTTTTAAAAGAAGAACAACTTTTTCATAATGGATATTTGGCTTACTTTAGCATGGAGCACGATACCTCTATTAGCTATTTTAGAAAAATGATCGAATTAAATCCCGAAAACGATCTAGGTTATTACTTCATCGCACAAAACTATACTGCCTTGGGTGAGGATGATAATGCTATAAAATATTATACAAAAACTTTAGAGTTAAGCCCAAGATTTGCAGAGGCTACCTATAATTTGGGAGTTCAATACACAAAAAAAGGAAATGAGTACTCCGCCAATAGATATTTAAGCAGAGCTGCTAAATTGAATCACCAAAAAGCTAAAATGTTGTTGGGACCGTTTTGAAAATCTTTGTGTTCTTCATCTTTAATCTACTCCTTGAAACTTAAACTATTTGATATTAACTTATTAAGAATTATAAATCTATTTAAGGGAATAAATGTTTCTCAATATCGGTCTGTATCTTGAATTAAAGAAATTTATTGAGGATAACAATTACATTTGTCCTAATACTAATAAATGGCTTGAACTTTTTCATTTACTTCAAGTTGCCCCTGTTCACAATAAGGAATTAAACCTAGAAGTCCCCTATCTTCAAGATAAAATGGGATACATCTTCAGTCTCAGAGAAAAGAGCACGTTTTTATGAACAGCTTGAATTTGGTTTAAAAATGGAAATATGGTTGAAGTAGATAAGTTTCTCAGAAGACTAAAAGAGAGTGAGTGGTTTAAAGGATAATTTTTATGCGAAGACTATCTTATTAGGTATTTTTTTTTTTTTTTTTTTTTTTTTTTTTTTTTTTTTTTTTTTTTTTTTTTTTTTTTTTTTTTTTTTTTTTTTTTTTTTTTTTTTTTTTTTTTTTTTTTTTTTTTTTTTTTTTTTTTTTTTTTTTTTTTTTTTTTTTTTTTTTTTTTTTTTTTTTTTTTTTTTTTTTTTTTTTTTTTTTTTTTTTTTTTTTTTTTTTTTTTTTTTTTTTTTTTTTTTTTTTTTTTTTTTTTTTTTTTTTTTTTTTTTTTTTTTTTTTTTTTTTTTTTTTTTTTTTTTTTTTTTTTTTTTTTTTTTTTTTTTTTTTTTTTTTTTTTTTTTTTTTTTTTTTTTTTTTTTTTTTTTTTTTTTTTTTTTTTTTTTTTTTTTTTTTTTTTTTTTTTTTTTTTTTTTTTTTTTTTTTTTTTTTTTTTTTTTTTTTTTTTTTTTTTTTTTTTTTTTTTTTTTTTTTTTTTTTTTTTTTTTTTTTTTTTTTTTTTTTTTTTTTTTTTTTTTTTTTTTTTTTTTTTTTTTTTTTTTTTTTTTTTTTTTTTTTTTTTTTTTTTTTTTTTTTTTTTTTTTTTTTTTTTTTTTTTTTTTTTTTTTTTTTTTTTTTTTTTTTTTTTTTTTTTTTTTTTTTTTTTTTTTTTTTTTTTTTTTTTTTTTTTTTTTTTTTTTTTTTTTTTTTTTTTTTTTTTTTTTTTTTTTTTTTTTTTTTTTTTTTTTTTTTTTTTTTTTTTTTTTTTTTTTTTTTTTTTTTTTTTTTTTTTTTTTTTTTTTTTTTTTTTTTTTTTTTTTTTTTTTTTTTTTTTTTTTTTTTTTTTTTTTTTTTTTTTTTTTTTTTTTTTTTTTTTTTTTTTTTTTTTTTTTTTTTTTTTTTTTTTTTTTTTTTTTTTTTTTTTTTTTTTTTTTTTTTTTTTTTTTTTTTTTTTTTTTTTTTTTTTTTTTTTTTTTTTTTTTTTTTTTTTTTTTTTTTTTTTTTTTTTTTTTATATACATCATCCCAATCAAACGTTGGTGTCTGATCTATAGTACTGCTCCCATCACTTGGAGAGGCTAATATTGGAGGTGGTGATACTGTAACTATAGTGAAAGTCCAGGAAGTTGTATAAGCACTTACACCAGCATCATTCTTCATCTTTACCCTCCAAGTATGTTCTCCTCCAGATAAGTCACTGTTAGGTGTATAAGTACTTTCAGTGACTTCTATAGCTTGACTACTATCAATCTGTATCTCATAGCTTGTTGCCCCACTTACATCATCCCAATCAAACGTTGGTGTCTGATCTATAGTACTGCTCCCATCACTTGGAGAGGCTAATACTGGAGGTGGTGATACTGTAACTATAGTGAAAGTCCAGGAAGTTGTATAAGCACTTACACCAGCATCATTCTTAGATCTTACCCTCCAAGTATGTTCTCCTCCAGATAAGTCACTGTTAGGTGTATAAGTACTTTCAGTGACTTCTATAGCTTGACTACTATCAATCTGTATCTCATAGCTTGTTGCCCCACTTACATCATCCCAATCAAACGTTGGTGTCTGATCTATAGTACTGCTCCCATCACTTGGAGAGGCTAATACTGGAGGTGGTGATACTGTAACTATAGTGAAAGTCCAGGAAATTATATAAGCACTTACACCAGCATCATTCTTGATCTTTACCCTCCAAGTATGTTCTCCTCCAGATAAGTCATAGTTAGGTGTATAAGTACTTTCAGTGACTTCTATAGCTTGACTACTATCAATCTGTATCTCATAGCTTATTGCCCCACTTACATCATCCCAATCAAACGTTGGTGTCTGATCTATAGTACTGCTCCCATCACTTGGAGAGGCTAATACTGGAGGTGGTGAAATTTCATTTAAGTTTGGACCGATTTAGAGACATACCACTAATTTTTACTTCGCCAGTAACAAATTCGGTACAGAAAATACCAACATAAATTGTGTTAATTGAATCAGGAATAAATAATGATTTATTCTCTGTTAAGCTTTGTGAAAGATCGTATTTTGTCCATTCTTGATTCTCTGCTGGAAGTTTATGCCGGGAAATTTGAGATCCAATTTCAAACTGACTGTAATAAAACTTCCTTCACTACCTTTAGTCCATATTTCAATATGTGTTTTTTCACCTTTTTCTATTCCACCTAAATCTGGAATTGTAGTCATCCTACCAACTTTGTTTATTTTAATGGAATAATTCTCAGCCACAGGAGCCCCGTCAGTAGTATCAAGTCTGCTATCGTAATAAACTGGATTTAGGTGATAACCATCTGGTATATTGTTTCCATCAATATCTGAGTTTAAGGGTGGCATTACTTCTGTATATGGATTTTGAACAGTCGTATATAGCTGATTAGCCCAATAACTTTTGAGTTGCCACAGGTATTTCATTTACTTGCAGCCAGTCTAACAATGCTTCTGTTTTATATAAGTAACCGCTAAGATTACCTAATGAATCACCAAATGTTGAGTGACTAAAAAGAACATGATGCTTTGCAACTCCATCAGCAATAATAGTTTTCATTTCCTCCAGGGTTAGTTCATCAAGTGGAATGTTACCCCTTTCATGCCCCCAAATTCACGATATAATCCATCATTATTTTCGTTATAAGTTTTGACTATAGCAGTTTTTGAATCATAAAACGATCCTCAAATGTAACCTAAGTAAGCACCTAACTGATTCGCCAAATCTTTTGGTCTAACAGTTGGTAATTTTCCACTAGGATGGTTCCAAAATGAAAGGGCGCTCAATTCCATAGTGTTCTGATAGTTTTAGGGATTCATTCCCTAAAAGAATCAATGCTTCTTCAGTTAAATGAATATCTTCATTAGAGAAAAGGTAATATTGAACATTTGACATTTATCCGCAAATCAATAGAGTCACCATACACATCTGTAATTTCTAAACTGTCTGGTGCCAAAATAATGTTAATTAAAACAGAGTCTATTTAATGAAGGAAAATAGAGAAAATTTTCATCTTCTTTGAAGGAACTAAATTCGTTTTCACCAAAAACTTTGTTGTTAAAAATATTAACATATCCCTCTGTTTTACTTTTCAAAGGATCTAAAGGGGCAAACTCTAAACAAACCTTATCCCCGATTAAATTTTGAACACCTTGAGCATTTTTATAATCAAGGGTATCAAAGATCGTAATGAAATAATTTGTCCTATAATTTGGAGTTGCATCAATAAGTTCATGTCCTTGCATTTGTAAAGCCTTGATTCCTTCTACATATTCATTTGCACTAACTCCTTCGCTAGCTAGACCGATGGAAAAATTAAAATTTTTATCCCTGTCGTTGAAATATTTCTGAATACTCAGAATAAGTATCAACAGAATGTGTACCATATACCCCTGAAACAAACACCACCTTTTTTTGAAGTTTCCCAACTTTCTGTCTGCTCATAACCACTATTTTGAGCTAAGCTTATAGATGATATAAAAAATAGAATAGTAAAAAATAATATTACAACATTAAATGTTGTCTCTGGAATTTGCCCATAATAATATCTCCAGTAAAATGCTTCTTAATCAATAAATTTTTGGTTGGTTCACATTTAAGATTCAATTATTAAGCCAAAATAATAGTTCAATTAGGTCATTTTTATGCTACTATTGAAGAGTATTTTCTCATTTTAAGAACTTTTCCCAAATGAAATCAATAGCTAAATCATACCTTAAAAACTAATTTTTGTAATTTGATTTAGTAATAATGGTTATCCAATTTTTGAACGCTTTCAATTGACAATCCTATCCCAATCTTTTCACTCCCCATAGGGTGTATTTTCGTTGAGATTTTCGATTGAAATGAATGTGACCCTCATCACAACTAGGTTTGACTTCTTAAACTATATTTAAAGTTGTAGACTTTATTGATAGGTGAGAAAAACTTGGCTGGGACTTCTCACCTTTTTAATCTACTTCATCAACACCATCTTCTTAGTCTCAGCAAAATCCCCAGCTTGTATTCTGTAAAAGTAAATTCCACTTGTCAAGTTCGATGCATCAAATGCGACTGCGTGATTACCAGTTTCTTTAACTCAATCAAGTTCTGCTGATTCTTCGCCAGTATATTGAAGATTTTGATAGTGACAAAACTTTCTGGGAAATGAATATCTGATTATTGTAGATGATTAAATGGATTAGGATAGTTCTGCTCTAAGCTAAATTTAGTTGGGAGTGTATTTGATCCATGTTCCTCAACTCCAGTCCATTGGTCCTCAAGATGTAGTGTGTCTTCTATTGTTCCATCATTACCTTCATCAACTAATATCTCTAACTTTAATGCTGCAAAATCTCCCCAATTTGGTTTTAGTTTATGAGTGCTATTGGCACCTAGCTTAACATCTTTATGGTTAAATGTAATCAGACCAAATTCTAATGCATGGTTAATCTCAATGTCATATAACTTGGAAGCTCCATTAGATATAAGGTCAAGGTTGTAATCATCTGGATTAGTTATTTTGATAGATTCATCCTTACTTACATTTAATCCTTTGAAGATAAATACTCTCTCATCATCACCTCCATCAACAATGTTCATAAGTCTTATTGATTTAATAGATTCATCTTGATTCTTTACTTCTATTCCTCCATCAAATAGCAGATCATCAGTTTGTTGTTCATTTGCATCATACCTTTCATAGCTGAATGCTTTGTTATCTGTGAAAAAATAAGTCTCAACAGTATCAGAAGTAAAATTATTTAGCTCTATTGTGTAATCTCTTATTCCAAGCAGATAACCGTATGGCGGTCCTTCGCTCCCATTGACAAAGATAAGCGGGAGTGCATTTGGGATTTCAGTAATTAGATTATTGTTTTGGTATCCCATGTTATTTCCCAGACTATCTGTGATCAGTATATCGGCTTTCTCTGTTACGTCAATCTCCACTGCCATTGGATATAATAACTGGTTTTCGCTTTGGGAGGTTTTTGGTAAAGAGACATCATTTAGATAAAGATCTGATACTGGTTCAAGAAAAAACCAATTATATCCACCCCAACCATTCCAACCATATAGGGGATACCAAAGCCCTTCTTTACCGAAAGCAACAATGGTATCAATTCTAATTATTGCATTCGTGTTATTTGGATAACTATTATCCCATACCCACAAGTCATAAAAATAGTCATTGTCTGGATTATGCTTTAATTTATAAGGAAGGACAGCATGTGCTTGGGCCGTATTTGGTGTATTATTTCTGATATATAACGTTCTTATTGGAGTATTGTCTTCTTTTAGCATTAGTTTTAATTCATGCAAAGTATTATTTACGCTTGTATTATAGTATAAATCATGATGTAAGGTTGTAAGTCTTCCAAACTGTTTAGTGAATACCTCTGTAATTACCTTAACAACGTTTGTATCTGATTGAACATTGATTGGATCTACAAAGTTGGGATAGTCTGGGTAGCGTGCTTGAAATTCATCACGTTTACTAAACGCAAGTGCATTTGCATTTGCTATACCAAAACAACTCCCTCCCCAAGGTCTTTTTAATTGCTAACCATTTCAAGAGTGCTGTTGGGGAATAGACCCCATTAGTTGTTGATACATAGCAAGTATTCACTGAAAATGCATTTACAAAGGAGATCCAATCTGGATAGTCAGATCGTAGAGCATTTGAAAAAGGATTCATTAAAAATGTTTGAGGATAGGTATCATTTGTGAAAGGGTCTATACCATTTTGATAATCAAACTTATTAAACCACCAGCTATAAGGGAACATGTCATTCGTATTATTGCCATAGTTCCATCGGTCAATATTTATATCGTATGTAATATAGTCTCCATTGTTATCTAACCTTGTAATTATATAGGGTTTTATTCCGAAGTTTTCGCTTTCAGCTTCGTCATTAGTTTTGAGGCTGGTTATTTTAATTCTTGCTTTTGTGGTGGGTTCAATATCTGGGACTGACCATTCATAATTCCCATCAGATGCCTTTAATGTATCAGCAATCAAAGTATAAGAGACTCCCCCATCAATACTATATTCGATCTTTAATGAATCATTGGCATCATCTGCTGACCATTTAATCGTTTCTTTTTCACCACAAATCCATTTATCGTCTTTCGTCGGTTCAATTAGTTTTACTGAACTTCCCCATATAAATTTTATTTCATCATAAATTTGCCACGCATTATTATTGTGTAGGGTGGGCAAAAGGTAACAATCCTAATAATTATTTTATTAAATTCTAATCGGTGATCCATCATTTAAGTATTCACTAAATGTATTCCATTCGGGATAATATAATTCCCGGTGGAACAAAAAATATGTCTTTTAACACGTTGTGAATCATTATAAGCACTCACACCATCAATAAATCGCATTTTATCTCAGAACCAAAGTTTTTAATGGACGATATTGATTGATTCTGGCACCTCATCAACAAAATTGATCGTTCTCGAAACAGAATTAATGTGACTAGTTGCAGAATATAAGTCACTTAGTTTAATTGCTGACCCACTGATCCCATCAACTTGATTAATACAGCTACGGAGTATTCATATATCAACTGTCAATGCTCCATTCATAACCGACTGGCAATCCATTAGCCCCCCAGTCATCAAAGGATTCAATAACAACTTCTCTTTGAGAGTATAGATTTTCAGATAAGAATGATAAGACAAATAAGAGTAGTAAAATCTTTTTCATAAACTCTCCAATAATCTATTGTTGAAGAGAAAGTTCAGTCAATAATCAACATATTTTCTCAAGGAGGATTAATTTATCGCAAATACTGTCTTTGATATACCGTATACTTTGCCAGCTCCATAATCAGTTACTATTAAATCCCCACTACTATTTGAATGAATTGTATTAAATGGACCTACTAATCCAGAGACAAAAATAGAAACATCTGTTGCTTGAGTCCCATTCATTTCTACCATCCAGATATTATAGTAATCAATAACAAAGATATTTCCACCTAATCCAATCGTCAAATCTTGTGCGTTGTTTGCCTCATTAAGTTTAGCAACCACATTAGATGCAGAAGCAATAATTGGGAACTCAGTTTTATTTTCAATATCAAAACACATAATTTCGTTTTCTCTTCCCGACAAAACGAACAGATTATCCTTATGGTCAAATGCAATTCCCCTTGGACTATATCTATAGTGGTAATCGGCGAAGTCAACAACCATACTTATATTCTTAGATTCGTCTATTTTGATTATGCTATTATTCGTTAATTCACTTACATAAATATTTTTCTTGTTATCTAGCTCCATAAACAATGGCATCGACAATCCATTAACATATTCTTCTACTATGCCACGTTTATTAATATTGAATATCTTGCCGTCAAATAGAGATGTTACAAATACACCTTTATTAGGGGCATATAAGAGATCAACCAAACATGGATTACTAAATTGAATACTGGCAAAATCACTTATCATTCCATGACGATTCAGATCGACTATTTTTGATTCTAAGCTTTCATTAACTAGTAGTCCTTTTGAAGGAGGATAAAACACTGCGCCCTCTGGATCAGATAATCCTTCAGCTAAGAGATATACATTTACGTCAAATTCTGGATTTACAGTTAAGTCATCTGATATAGAATATTTTAAAACATTGTTATTTGGAGAATCAGAAGTGGTCTGGGGTTCATTTAAGGTTATAGATTTTTGACAACAAAGTAATAAAAATAAGCAAAAAATAAATACTAGAGTTTTCATATATGGACTCCTCTTATTTAGAAATAACAGCTACAGATTCTATTTAAGTCTATTCAATAGTTATATGCCATATAAAAGGAGCGTTTCCTTGGAGGAACAGAATTGTTTAAAAGAGAAAGTTCAGCACAGTGCTCAAAACGTTTCTCTCAAGGAGGAATATAAATACAACTTAAGAAAATATATTCATGCTGTCAATAATTATCGTTTGCTAATGGCAAAGGGTATTTGGAAATTTGTTCTACAATTTATGAGCACTTCTGACGCACGACCCCACCCCCATCTTTTCACGCCCTATAGAGTAAGAAACGGTTGAGATTTTTTATTGAAATGAATTGTGATTCAACTCACAACTAGGGTTGATTTATAGCTTTATATTTGAAGTGTAAACATTACGAACAATTTATTTAAGGTGAGAAGAACTTGGCTGGGACTTCTCACCTTTTTTAATATCAGATAGATACTTAATAACACATTGCGTACTTCGGACTATGGTTGCCCTGGAGTACCAACATACGCTTCTACTACACCTGGATTTGACCAAGGTACATGCGACTGTCCATAAAAAAGACCTGCATTTGCTATATAGACACTTTTTCGATTCCAAGACCCTCCAGTTCCAAATGCCAAACTTGTTGGTGTATTAAAATTATATGCATCAGCAATAACAACAACTGGGGTTACCATTTGGCTACTTGGATTAAGCATTACTAGCGGTGGTAGTGGAGGTGGTCCAAATCCGCCAGGAATGTTATTTAGTGTACTCGCCGGGAGTACACCGTAAATATTTTCGTTTACATCTACGGCAATCCCGTCAATATTCATAAGTAGAAAATCACTTTTAGACCATTCTACACCTATTGGTTGGTCATTTTTTCCGATAATTATGCAAGATATGCTGTTTTGACTAGTGTTTGCCACATATAATTTATTTGGTGGATAAAATACTATCCCATTAGCACCCACAAGTACTCCAGCAACATGATGTGATGCACCATCTAAATATTGGCTCATAAACCATCTCTCGAAAGTCTGTTCCTTGCCAAATCGCCAGATTGCTCCACCAAATTCTGAGTCTTCGTACAATGAACTCGTACAATATAAATTACCCTTTGAATCAAATGTCAAAGCATTTGGTGATCCAATATTTTTTGAGCCTTCAAGGCGCTTAGGATTTCTATTATGTCTGATGCGATAGACACCCTTTTTATCTGGGTTATCCGCAAATGCTACATAAACATTTCCTCTATTGTCTATTGCAAGACCACGAGCATGACCTGAACCAGGTAGCGTTGCATAAACTTCGGCAATTCCATTCGGTGTGACACGAAGAATTTCGTTAATACTCCGATCAACTCCTCTTGTATTGCTAATATACATATTCCCGCTCTTGTCAATGGCAATACCTTCAGGTGAATCGCCTGGAGCAGCAGGTGGGAAATCGGGGACTGCAGATTTGTTCAAATCTAATAATGGTGTTACTGTTCCAACGGCAACTTTCTTATCGAGTGTTTTGTTTTGGTTTACGAAATCAGGTGCCACAGGACTTTTTTCGTTACAACTCCAAACAATTAAAACTGCTGCCAAAACCCAGATTAATAAAATTTTGTTTTTCATGATAAATCCTCTTTTGTTTGTTAAAGAATTTTTTTTACAGATAGTGAATATTTGTTAGCGAAATTGAGAGAAGTGATAATAGAATAAACAGTTTTGAAGTTTTCATTGCGCCTCTTTTTTTAATGATTCAGTTTCATTACAAAGTATTTGGGAAGGATAATCTTACACTCTTGTTGCAAACAATAGTAATCTCACAGCATGGATAGTGACGTCGATGAAACTTCACCAAATTCAAATATATTTTAAATTGTAATGTGCTTTATTGAATGTGCATTTCCTTGGGAGAAGCCCAATTGTTGGTGGAGAGAAAGTTCAATACGATATTCAGAACGTTTCTCTCAAGGAGGAATACAATAACTTAAGAAAATATTATCACGCTGTCAATTACTTTTAAGTTGCTAGTAGCAAAGGATAATTTAAAAATATGTTCTACAATTTATGAGCAGTTCTTACACACAACCCCACCCCCACCTTTTCACGCCCTATGGGGTGCTTTTTCGTTGAGATTTTTGAATGAAATTAGGAAAGAATCTGTAAACAACCGTGTTAAAGCCATAGATTTAGATGTAAAGCATGACATATAACAGCACAAAGAAAATATACTAAATTTCGCTAAACCCTTGCTAGTATTGGTCTTCAGCATTTTACTATTTGACTATAGCGTATTTTATACGTATATTATAATATGAAAAGAATCAATATATTTATAACAGACCACCAAGTAAAAGAGATTGCCAAGATTACTAAAAAGCTTGAATGGAACTTATCTACAGTCATTAGAAATGCATTAGATGAGTATATTGAGAAGATAAAAATAAAACACAAAATAAAGTGATTATTAGCTTAAAATGCAGAATTTATTAACTTGTTCTAAAAGTAATGATTGAGTATCGAAAGGTACGAATGGGCAGTTTAAAGTGTTCCTAAAATTGATACCCAGAATTTGGAATCCGACATCTATTTAAAAAGAAAAAGCCTTAGACGAATGACAAATCATGCTAAGACTTTTGTGACCCCTACGGGAGTTGAACCCGTACTCTTCGCCTTGAAAGGGCGATGTGTTAACCAGTTACACCAAGGGGCCTAACAACATCATACTTGGGTGAATGATGGGACTTGAACCCACGACCTTCTGGGCCACAACCAGACGCTCTAACCACCTGAGCTACATCCACCATGTAACAATTGTACGCCAGAGTGGACTCGAACCACTAACCTACAGCTTAGAAGGCTGTTGCTCTATCCAATTGAGCTACTGGCGCTGCTATAGATTACTTCTTACCAAAATTCATCCCAACCTATTTTGTCGGGGCGGCAGGATTTGAACCTGCGACCTCCTGCTCCCAAAGCAGGCGCGCTAACCGGGCTACGCTACGCCCCGTAAAATATCTTAATTACTAAAATTCTAATTAAAATTGTTCGGAGATCCGTTGTTAGTTACATCATTAAATTTAAGAACAAAGTACTTTTAAATCAGGCTTACTAACTTATTATTTTATTTTTCTAATGTCAATTAGTGTGTTTTATTTCATAAAATTAGTTAATATAATGTTTTAAATTTTGGTTTAATGATGTCCTTCCCATTTTTTGTTGTAAATAAATATATACGATCGAACAAATTTTCTTTCTTTTTTTCATTTGTTTCAATGATTACAATTCTAGGAATTTCAATCGGAGTAACAGTTGTAATTATTGCACTATCAGTTCTGGATGGATTTGATTCTGTTATAAGTCAAAAAATTGTCGATTTCAACTCGCATATTCTAATTTCGGGTTTCGGAGAGAAAGAACTTGAAGATAAGAAATCGGTAGTGGAAAAGATATCAACAATTCTTTCAAAGGAAGAATATTCAGTTTCTAAGTTTATTTCTAAGAATTCCATAATAAGATCAAGATCAAAATCTGAAGGTATTATAGTTTATGGAATCGATCCTCAAAACACAAATTTGGGTATTGAAAATCTCTTAATTGATGGAGATTTTGAGTTTCATTCAGATCAAAAAGGAATATTGATTGGTAAGAAATTAGCTGAAAAATTGTCTGTAGACGTCGGAGAAAAATTAACGGTATTCAGTTTAAAAAATAATCAGCTACCCTCATATTCAAATCCTCCCGCAGTTTCACAATTTACCATATCCGGAATTTATGAGAGTGGTATGCCCGAATATGATGATCTAAAAGCATACATATCGATCAAAAGTGCTCAGAGCTTATTTGGAATGGAATCAATGATCTCTGGATACAATATTAAATTCTCAAATATTTCAAATCTAACAGAAACCTCTGAAAAACTCCGAGATGAATTCCGATATCCATATTATATTAGAACAATATTCCAGCAACATCAAAATATTTTTACTTGGATTGAACTCCAAAAAAAACCTATTCCAATAGTACTAGGTTTAATAGTTCTTGTTGCAATTTTTAACATCGTAGGAACAATTCTGATGAATATTGTTGAGAGAACTAGTCAAATAGGAATATTAAAATCACTGGGTGCAAACAGAGGTCATATATTAAAAATATTCTTAATCCAGGGTATTTATCTTGGAGTTTTAGGGATTCTCTTTGGAAATATTTTAGCCTACAGTTTAAGTGAGTTACAGCTATCCTTTAATATTATTAAACTACCCGAAACGGTTTATTTCTTAAACTCTGCTCCCATAGAAATAAATATCTTAAACTATGTAATAGTTTCTTTTACAGCATTCTTCCTCAGTGTTTTGTCTTCTGTAATTCCAAGTTACATAGCTTCAAATATAAAACCGATATCAGCAATAAGGTTTGATTGATCATGTTTGAATTTTTCATTGCAAAAAAATATCTTGGTACAAAACACAAACTTAATTTTATTACGATAATCTCTATTTTATCAACGCTTGGAATTACAATCGGTGTAGCTGCGTTAATAATTGTAATATCAGTTTTTAATGGATTCGGATCACTGGCAAAATCAATGCTACTTAATTTTGATCCTCATATTAGAATTATCGCAAGCGCTCAAAGCGAATTCGAAATTGATAAAGTAAATTCGCAGCTTCAGAGAATATCTGAGATAAAAAGCTATTATCCATATCTTGATGGAAAAATAATTTTGCAGAATAAGAACTCTTATCAATTCTTAGATCTTAAGGGCATTGAAAAACCGAACTCAGAAGAAGATTGGGGAATTTCCCAGAACCTCTATACCGGAGAGTTAAATTTAGAATCAGTATCAGGTATTCCACAGATTGCTTTAAGTTTAAAAACTTCACTTAAGTTAAGATGCAAAGTTGGAGATACAATTACATCTGCATCATTAAAGAATGTTGAAAAATTGATTTCAAATTTTCTAGCAATTCCAAGTACAAAACGATTTGTTGTTAGTGGAATCTATCAGTCTAACAGTAAAAGTGTCGGACCTGAGGTTGCATATGCATCAATCACCTCTGCGCAACAACTTTTTGGCACAAGATCAATATCTGGTTTTGAAATTAGACTAAGTGAGATTGAGGACTCTTATCTAGTCCAAGATAAATTGGAGAATGATGTTTCCCTCTCTGGGTATAGAGTTGAAACATGGTATGATATGCATAAAGATTTTTATGATATTATGCAAATTGAAAGATGGAGTGCATTTATACTTTTAATGTTAATTATTTCAGTGGCAACTTTTAACATTCTTGGTTCCTTAACAATGTCGGTAATTGAAAAACGCAGAGACATTGGAATTTTAAGATCAATGGGAGCGAAGAAAAATTCGATTTTGCGGATATTTATGTTTGAGGGTTTGCTTATTGGAACCATAGGTACAATTCTAGGATATATTCTAGGATTACTTGTATGTTATCTTCAAATGGAATTTAAATTATATCCATTAGATCCTATGAAATATATTATTGACGCAATTCCTATAAAACTTGAAATTAGCGACTTGATAATAATACCAATAGTTTCAATGCTGCTTTCATTCTTTGCATCACTTTATCCATCTAAACGAGCAGTCAAATTAAATGTGATAGATTCGATCAAATATGAGTAGTAGAATTTCATCACATATAAAAAGATACTGGGATGAAGAGCCTTTAAAGATAATTTTTCTTTTTGCAATTCTCTTCAGACTCATAGCCGTAATTTTTTCAAAAGGTTATGGAATGAGTGATGATCATTTTGTGATAATTGAAAAAGCTCAGCAATGGGTTTCTAATTCCCTTAACTGGTTTTCAGATGAACACACTGATATTGTAAATCTATTCTATGTAGGATTTCATTACTATTTATTCTCTTTTTTTGATAAAATTCTTGGGATAACTGACCCGCAAATTAAGATGTTTTGGATAAGATTGATACATGCTCTTTATTCTCTTTTAGTTGTCTGGTATGGATATAAAATTACTTTAGAACTTTCTAATAAGAAGAATGCTAAACTTGTTGGATTATTACTAGCAATTTTGTGGCCTCTACCATTTTTAAGTGTCAGAAATTTGGTAGAAGTGGTCAGCATTCCACCGATATTAATGGGCCTTTATTATCTTCTTGACAACAATTCAAAAAAATTGATTTATATTAGCGGCATTTTACTAGGAATAGCTTTTATAATACGCTTCCAATCGGCATTGATAATTTTTGGAATTGGACTTGTCCTTCTTTTCAATAAGGATTGGGGCAAGTTTTTATTCTTTAACATCGGGCTATTCATTACAGTTTTATTTAGCATGGGGGTTGTAGATTGGATCGTTTACGGAATCCCATTTCATACTTTTTTAAACTACTTCACATATAATATTGAGCATCAATTTGATTATATAATACAACCTTGGTATAACTATATTATTTTAATTTTAGGAATGCTTATTCCACCGATTAGTATCTTCATATCTGTTGGATTCTTTAGTACAATTAAGAAATATGCTTTGCTTTTTTGGCCGACCTTTATTTTTATTCTCTTTCATTCCTATTTTGCTAATAAACAAGAACGTTTTATTATACCTGTAGTACCTCTAATTATTATGCTGGGAATTATGGGATGGAACGAGTTCGTAGCTAAATCTGAATTTTGGAAAAGCAGACAAAAGTGGTTGAGATACAGTTGGATCTGGTTTTGGTCTATCAACACTATTTTTTTGATAGTTTTTACATTCACATATGGGAAAAAGAATCGAGTAGAATCCCTCTACTATTTATCTCAGAAAGATCATATCTCATCCATAATTTGGGATAGTGGCATGGATGGTGCAATTCTACCCCCTCTGTTTTATCTCGAAACTGGGACTCCAACTTTTACTTCATACGAGAGGACCTCTTTTGAGAATTTAAAGAAAGAAATTGAAGAAAATACTATCTTCTTTCCAGAATATTTAGTCACTCTTGGAGATGTTGAAATAAAACAAAGAGTCAGTTTGTTCGAAAATACATTTAATAAAAAATTAGTGTTCGAGAATAAAGTTGAACCTTCCTTAGTGGATGCAATTTTGCATAAATTAAATCCCAAGCACAATAAAAATCAAACTAGTTATATTTATAGAATCGAAACAAGTAAAAGTTTAATGAGAAAAGAATGAATTCAATTTTATCATGTGAAAATATATATAAGTCCTTTAATAAATCTGATTCATCAAAATTGAAAATAATTAAAGGAGTCTCACTTTCTATTGAGACTGGGAAAATAAGTGTTATTGTTGGAAAGTCCGGTGCCGGTAAAAGTACACTTTTACACATTCTCGGAGGTTTGGATAATCCGGATAAAGGAAAAGTTCTCGTAAACGATGTTGAAATCAATAAACTCAACGATGAAAAACTTTCTAATTTTAGGAATAAAAATATTGGATTTATTTTTCAATTTCATCACTTACTACCAGAATTCACTGCAATTGAAAACATCAGTATTCCTCAAATGATCGCTGGTAAGAGCAAGTCATCTTCAGCTGAAAGAAGTATGGAATTATTAGACATTGTTGGACTATCTGATCGAAAAGATCACAAACCCTCTGAGCTTTCTGGTGGTGAACAGCAAAGAGTAGCTATTGCTCGTGCATTGGCAAATAATCCAAAGATCGTTTTCGCTGACGAACCAACCGGAAATTTGGACTCTGCCAACAGCCTCATTATTCATGAACTAATTATAGAGTTAAAAGATAAGTTCGATCTTACTTTTTTAGTAGTGACACATAACAAATCACTTATTGACCTAGGAGATAGAGTTCTAGAGATGAGAGACGGAATAGTTGTTTAAAGCATTAGAACTATGTACCTTTCTCCAGAATATTTTGCAGCAACCCAAATCACTCATTGCTTAAATAAGCTATCATTAGCCTAACACCAAAACCAGTGTTATACTTTTCAGTATAACTTCTAAATTTATGCTTGAGCGCTGGTCCAGCAAGATCAATGTGTGCCCAAGGAATTTTTTCTTCAACAAATTTTTCTAAAAATTTTCCAGCAGTAATTGCCCCACCCCATCTTGGGCCAAGGTTACTTGTATCTGCTAGTTCACTTTTGAGTCCTTCATTGTAATCATCCCAAAATGGTAACTGCCAAATCCTTTCAAAAGTTTTTTCACTTGATTTTTTAAGCTGTTCTGCAATTTTACTCTCTTTAGTAAAAAGTCCTGCTGTAAATTCTCCAAGAGCCACTACAACAGCTCCTGTTAAAGTTGCAAAATCAATAATCTCATCCGGCTTAAGTTTAGATGTGTATTCAAGCGCATCTGCGAGAATAAGTCTCCCCTCTGCATCAGTATTTTTGACTTCAATTGTTTTGCCACTTGAAGTTGAGATTATATCTCCAGGTTTATATGAACTACCAGATATCATATTTTCTACTGCGGGTATAACACCAATTATTTCAACAGGCAATTTTAATCTTGCTGCAGCCATTATGGTTCCAATAACTGTTGAAGCACCAGCCATATCTGCATTCATTTCAATCATTGAATCTGAAGGTTTGATTGAATATCCACCTGAATCATAGGTAACCCCCTTTCCAACTAAAGCTATTTTTTTGTTAGACCTTTTTGAGGGTTTATATTTTAGAACTAATAAGTAAGGTGAATTACTGCTACCTTCTGCTACTGCCAACAGTGAGTTCATTTTACGTTTCTTCAACTCCGCTTTATTTAACGAGGATACAGATATTCCAAGTGGAGTTAATTCTTTTTTAACTCGATTTACTAATTCTCTGGGAGTTAAAGTAATTGCGGGTTCATTAGAGAGATCTTTAGCAAAATTTACGGATTCAATTAATGCTGTCCCAACCTTGATAGCTTTTGTAACAGTGTTCGATTTGGATGAAAAGTTAATATTTAATTTTTCGGGAGTCTTTTTATCAGATTTGTATTTTGTAAAGCTATAATTTCCTAGATGGATTCCCTCAATAATAGTTTGATATAAATAATCAGAATCTAAAAGATGGTTTTTAAATAGGTTGAAATTAGGCAATTCAATTTGAATATTTTTTATTTTGGTACTCTCAAGGTTTATGACCAATTTTGAAAAATAATCACGAAATTTATCCACATCAAATTTTTCATCAGGAAATACTTTCTTTAAAATTATATAGTCAGGTTTATTTGAATGATTTACAAATTTTATCTCATCTTTATCATCACTCAGAATATCTTTTTTGAGATTCGAATTTAGATCAAGCATATATTTTGATAAAAACTCATCAAGTTGTAGTGACAGTTCTCCCTTAATAGAGAATATTTTTACTAAAAGTGAGTTTTGCCTTTGCGAATAATCTGATTTACTATTTGTGATTTCAATATTAAAAATCATAGATCTACCCTAATAATGTTTTTCTATAAATATTTTTGCCTGATCAAGAACTGTTTGTTTTACAATTTCAATGTCGGTCATTATAAATGAAGCTCCTGCAGCATGAAAATGACCTCCACCTCCAAAGTGTGCAGCGAACTTGTTTACAGGTACTTTTTCTGCTGATCTGAAGCTAACTTTAATTTCCTCTTCTTTCTCATAGAAAAAGAGTCCTACTTCAACACCTTTAATAGTTAAACAATAGTTAACAAATCCTTCAACATCTTCATCAGTAGTGCCGGTTTCGGTAAGATTTGTTTTTGTAATTACCATGTAAGAAACTTTATCATTGCAGCAAAGTTGTAAAGAATTAAGTGCCTTACCAAGAAGTTGAATCCTTCCCGAAGTTCCCTGTTCATAAATTTTATGATACACGGCTTTTGGATTAATACCAGTTTCTAAAAGTTCAGCAATAATGCGATGAACATCTGGAGTAGTTCTATCAAATCTGAAAGATCCAGTATCAGTAAGAATGGCAACATATATTGGAAGGGCTAATTCGTAACTAATCTTAATTCTTGCATCAACTAAAAGATCATAGATCAATTCACCGGTTGAAGCTTTTGTAGTATCAATAAACAATATGTCTGAAATTTCATCAGGATATTCATGATGATCTATACAAACGACTTTTGCCGCAGACCTTTGAAGAGATTCAGATAATGAACCGGTTCTATTCCACTGATTAAGATCTAAAAGAAAGATTACATCAGCTTCTGCTATTTCCTTATCATGATCAAATGAGTTATACTCAAAAACTTCATCTTCATCCAACATAAACAAAAGGTATTCTGGTGTATGTGAATGATTGATTATTCTAACTTTTTTACCAAGGCTAAAAATATACCTGGCAAGAGCAAGTTCTGAACCTATTGCATCACCATCTGGATTAACATGACTAGTAATTACAAATTTTTCATTCTCTAAGATTATTCTATGTATTTGATCTTTTATAGTCATATTCTATTACCAAACCACATCGTTTAAAATAATAAAGGCGAAGAATAATCTCCGCCTTAAAATAATAAGTGCAAATTATTATTCGACTTCCCAAGTATTACCACTAAATAGGAGTTCTTCAAGATCACCTTGACCATCTCGTTCCATAATGTGATCAATTTGTGATTGAACACCTCCATCATATGTTGGTTTTAGAATTTGTCTAAAAACACCCAATGGGGTTGGCAAATTCGGATCATCCGTCATGTGTGAGAGTATAAAAGCTCTAATTGGACTTTCATCTTTCTCATCATGCACCCAGAGATCGCCAACCGTATGAACACCATCATTAAGGTCAACAACAACAGGATTGAACTCTTTGATCATAATACCTTTATCTAGGTTACTACCAAAGATTAGTGGTTCCCCATGTTCTAAAACAATGACATGGTCCGATTTTATTTGCTTATCCGTATACGTTTCAAAGGCACCATCATTAAAGATCAGACAATTTTGATATACTTCGAGGAATGCTAGGCCTTTATGCTCGGCCACCCTATTAATCATCTCCTTCATGTGTTTGGTCTCTCGATCAATGGTTCTGGCAACCATTGTAGCTTCGGAACCTAATGCGAGTGAACTAGGATTAAATGGATAATCAACACTACCAAAAGGTGTACTTTTTGTAACTTTTCCTTTTTCAGAAGTAGGAGAATACTGTCCTTTAGTTAAACCGTAGATTTTATTGTTAAATAGGATTATTTTCAAATCAATATTTTTTCTACAAGCATGAATAAAGTGATTTCCACCAATACTCATCAAATCACCATCGCCAGTTGCTACCCAGACTGAAAGATTTGGATTGGCGATCTTTACACCAGTAGCAATTGCAGGTGCTCTTCCATGAATTCCATGCATACCATAAGTATCCATATAATAAGGGAAACGGCTAGAACAACCAATGCCCGCAATCCAGACAAAATCTTCTTTTTTAATTCCAAGAGTTGGAAATACTCTTTGAACTTGTGCCAAAATTGAATAGTCACCACAACCCGGGCACCATCTAACATCCTGATCGGATTGAAAATCCTTAACGGTTAAATCTATATCTGGAACAACTATTTTATCATTCATTTTGAACCTCCGAAAATCTTAACGATTTCATCAGTTATATCGGATGTCTTCAATGGTAATCCTCTCATTTTATTAAATTGTAGAACTGGTAATAAGAATTTATCTCTAATCATCTTTGAAAGTTGTCCTAAATTGATCTCGGGAATTAAGACTTTTTCAAATCCTGATAATACTTCACCAAGATTTTTTGGGAACGGATTTAGATACTTAATATGTGTTCTCGATACTTTGTATCCTTGAGTTCTAGCATTATTAACTGCTTCAGTAATTGCCCCTTTAGTACCACCCCATCCTATAACGAGTAATTCTCCTTCTTCATCACCATCTATGACAATATCAGGGATGTCTTTTTGCATGCGTTCAATTTTCTCTGCTCTGAGTCTACACATAAGATCATGATTATCCGGATCATAATTAACATTACCTGTGATATTTGCTTTTTCCAAACCACCAATTCTATGTTCTAGACCTGGTGTACCGGGAACAGCCCAAGGACGAGCCAAGTTTTCATCTCGGTCATAGGAATTAAAATTCTCTACTTCAGTTCGCTGAGAAATTTCAATTTTTTCTAGTTCATTAGCATGTGGAACCCTCCATGGTTCTGCGCCATTTGCGATGTAACCATCTGTGAGCAGAATTACAGGAACCATATATTTTAATGCTAATTTCGATGCTGCAATAGCCATATGAAAACAATCTGAAGGAGTAGTGGCAGCTAGTACAGCAAGTGGAGATTCACCAGATCTTCCGTACATTGCTTGAAGCAAATCTGATTGTTCGGTTTTAGTCGGCAATCCGGTACTTGGACCCCCTCTTTGAACATTCACTATCACCAATGGTAGCTCAGTCATTAATGCTAAACCGGCGGCTTCAGTTTTTAGTGCTAATCCAGGACCAGAAGTTGTAGTAATTGCTAATGAACCAGCGAATGCTGCGCCAATTGCCGAGGCGATTCCAGCTATCTCATCTTCAGCTTGAAATGTTTTTACGCCAAATTTTTTATAACCGCTTAGAAAATGAAGGATATCTGACGCCGGGGTTATTGGATAAGAACCAAGGAATAACGGTAAACCGCTTAATTTACTCGCGGCAACAAATCCAAGAGCTGTTGCTTCATTACCAGAAATAGATCTATAAAGTCCCTTAGGCAATTCAGCTTTTGCTACTTTATAGCGAGACGCAAAAAGTTCTGTATTTTCTCCATAGTAGAAACCAGCTTTGAGAGCTTTTGAATTTCCGCAAACTATGCCTTTGGATTTCGCAAACTTTTCTTCTACCCATTCTAGTGTTTGTTCAATCGGCTTATTGAATAACCAATACATAAGGCCTAAAGCAAAAAAGTTTTTACTTCGAGTTACTTCCTTTGGTTTAAGACCACAATCTTTGAGAGCTTCCATGGTCATTGTTGTAATTGCAACCTGAAAAACTCGATATCCATCTAATGTTCGATCTTCAAGAGGATTTGATTCATATTTTGCAAGTGAGAGATTCTTTTTATCGAATGCATCTTTATTAGCAATTATTATCCCATGCTTCTTAAGATTTGGAAGATTAACTTTGAGTGCCGCCGGATTCATTGCGACTAAAACATCTGGACTATCTCCAGGAGTATACACCTCGTGTGATCCAAAATGAAGCTGAAATCCACTAACTCCATAAGTGGTGCCTATAGGTGCTCTAATTTCAGCGGGATAATCGGGTAACGTACTTAAATCGTTTCCAGCAAATGCAGCAGTGTCACTAAATTGTGTACCTGTTAACTGCATTCCATCGCCGGAGTCTCCAGCAAACATAACCGTAACATCGGCCAGTTCTTTTATTTCTTTTGTGTTGTTCTCACCCATCTAAATATCTCTTTCTGTGATACAATTAATAATTATTTTGATAATGAAACTTAATAAAGTCTTATACATTAGCAAAGAAATTTTATCTACTTTACATCAGAAATTAATTCTAAAAATTCATCTGCATTTTTAAATCCTGAAATTCTATGAATTTCTTCACCCTTGTTATTAATTAAGAGAATTGTTGGCATTCCAACAATTTTAAACTTTTCCCTTATTTCAGCTGTTTCATCAGACATTGTTTTAGTCATATCGACCTTATATGTTTTAAACTCAGACAGAGCGTCGATAACTCTTGAATCTGAAAAAGTGAGAGCATCAAACTCTTTACAAGGAATACACCAATCTGCATAGAAATCGACCAATATCTTCTCGTTATTTAATGCTGATTCATAAGATTTCTCAGAATATTTTTCCCATTTCGGTGAACTATTCTCAGCAGGCCATAACATCCAGACGGAAATTACTATCATGAAAATTGAAAAAACTGTTTTGAAGATTCTATAACCTTTTACGTCATTTGCTAACTTATCAATGAATAAAATGTAAATTGCTGACCCAACTAAAAAGACAGGAAGTAAATAAGTACTTAAAAATTCGGGTAAAAGTGGATCAAGGAAATATATTGCCATTGCAATTAAGATAAAGCCAAAAATATTTCTTACACCTTCCATCCAGAAACCAGCGCGAGGTAATGATTTAATTCTACCTGAAAATATCGCAAGAAAAAGATATGGTGTTCCAAGGCCAACTGCCAAGAAGAAGAACATTATGAAACCGTAAAAAACATCTCCTTTTGCGGCAACATATGTTACTAATCCGAGAACGAAAGGTCCTATACATGGAGCAGCAACAATTCCCATTGTAAGTCCCATAAAGAATGCTCCAAATGCTCCCGACCGTGCTCCTCCAGCTTTGGCAACCATGGAATCTGGCATTTTTATTTCATATAGCCCAAACATACTTAGTGCAAGAACAACAAATACTGCTGCAATAAGGACTATGACTATCGGATTTTGCATCAATGCACCAAATACTGAACCGCTAAGAGCTGTAATGACACCTACAACAGAATAAGTAAGGGCCATACCAAGGACATACAGAATTCCAAGCAAGAATAACTTCCCAGTTTTTCCCTCACTTTGTCCTCCAAAGTACCCTATCGTAATTGGAATTAGAGGATAAACACATGGAGTTAAGTTAAGAGCAAGCCCACCAAGAAATACGAAAATCAATCCCAGTAAGATCCCACTTGATTCAAGTGTTGCTGCAATTCCACCTCCCTCATCGCTTTGAACAATTTCGCTGGGAGAATAAGATATATCAAGAGCACTCAAGACCTCACTATTAATTTCACTAATTGGAGTAGTATTATCTACAACTTCAAGTATTAAGGTTGTGTCGATATCTGCAGGTGCCATACAAGTTGAGTTATTACAAGCCTGATATGTAAGACGGATAGGAATTTCAAAACTCCCAAGCTTTGTAGATTCTGGAATTTTTACTAAAGCACCAATAAAAACTTTTCCCTCAAAAACTGATACCGGGATTTCAGAAAAACTAAATTTTACTTCTTCAGCATGTGGATATTTAATATTTATTATCTCAATTTTATTGCTGTCAAAAATTAATTCTGTGGGTATTAGAAAATCTTCATTGGGGATATTTGAGTTAATATGCCAATCATCTTCAATTTTAAGTTTAATAGCAAGTTTTACTTCAGTATTATTTTGAACTTTATCAAACGAGCTAAATAATTCAAGTTTTACCAGATCATTTGCAATTCCAAATTGCGCATAAACCGTTAGACTAAATATAGTGAATACTAAAAGGGTTAGAAAAAACAATTTTTTCATATCAAATCCTTATTCATAATTAAACATTACATATAAAATATATACATACTTACATTTTAACAGTGTCAATTGTGCGACTATAGTAGATTCTTATCTCCATTTTTGTACTATAGGAAATCTTCTGCCATAACCAAAAGATTTTGTTGTGACTCTCAGCGCAGGAGCAGCCTGCTTGCGTTTAAATTCATTTCTATCTACAAGAGTTAACACTTTCTTCACAATTTCTGGATTTCCCACTTTCTCAACTATTTCAGAATACTCTTTGTAATTCTCTAAATAAAGTTTAATGATCTTATCAAGTAGATCATAAGGAGGTAGGGAGTCTTCATCTTTTTGATCATGTCTTAATTCAGCAGAGGGAGCTTTTTCAATAATTTCATTTGGAATAATTTCCTTCTGTCGATTGATAAATTTAGCTATCTGATATACTTCGGTTTTATAAACATCAGCTATTACAGCTAAAGCACCACACATATCACCATAGAGTGTGGCATATCCAACAGCCATTTCGGACTTGTTTCCAGTTGTACATAACAAAAAGTTAAGTTTGTTGGACATTGCCATGAGATAAATGCCGCGTATTCTAGCTTGAATGTTTTCTTCAGTTACATCAACCGGAAGACCATTGAAATAGGGAGAAAGAACTTTTATCATCTCATCAAAAACCGGTTCAATCGAGATTTGATTTGAAGTGATTCCTAAATTTGCAACCAATTTTTTCGAATCAGATATACTACCTTCACTTGAATATATTGAAGGCATCATTACCACATGAACATTTTCCTTCCCAACAGCATTAACAGCAATATAAGTTACAAGTGCCGAATCAATTCCACCGCTTAAACCGACAATGATCTTTTTGAATCCTGTTTTCTCAACATAATCCTTGACACCAAGTGTAAGAGCATTTAAAATTTCTTCTTCATATGATGATTCAACATTCGTAATGGATTCAGTATGATCATTTGTATCAAAAATAAAAAAATCGGTTTCGTATGATTTGCCAAGTTTCTTTAATTCACCATTTCCATTGAAACACATACTGGCTCCATCAAAAACTAAATCCGTTTGTGCCCCGACGGTGCAGACGTAAGCCAGAGGTAAGTTATTAGTTTTGGAAAGTGTTGAGAGCATATCAAATCGTTCTTGCCTTCTACCGTAAGCATATGGACTTGCAGAAATATTGATCAAAATTGTCGTGCCTTTATCTACCAATCGTTGTACTGGATCTCTATAATATCTTCTCTGTTTCCAATAATCTGCATCATTCCATATATCTTCACAAATAGAAATACCAAGTTTTTCACCTTTAAAGTTATATGTGTAAACTTCTTTAGCAGATTCAAAATATCTTACTTCGTCGAAAACATCGTAATTAGGAAGTAGTGTTTTATTTTGAGTAAACTGAATTTTACCTTCGTAGCAGAGAACTGCCGAATTATATAATCCCGTTCCAACATTATCGAACTCTTCTGTGATAGTTCCGAAAATCAGACCTATAGAATTTGTATTAGAAGCAATTTCATCTGCCGCAGTTTTAACAATAGTCCTGAATTCTTTTTTCTCGATAAGGTCTTGAGGTGAGTAACCAGTGATTGCAAGTTCAGGTAGAATAACAAGATCAACTTCTTGTTCTATTCCAAATTTATATCCATCTAAAATCTTTTTTTTGTTTCCTTCAATGTCGCCAATTATTGGATTGATTTGACATAATGCAATTCTCATAAAATGCGATTCTTTTTTTAATTTGAAGAGATTAAAAATAGTGAAGATTGAAAAATTAGGCAATGAGAAATGAAAGCCCAAAAATCATTCTTTGGGCTTTCATTTAAGAGAATTAGTGTTCCCAGTAAGATAAAATCTTATGATTTTGATGATTTTTTATATTTTTTCCTTCTGCTTCGTAAAGGAATTCAATTCTGTTGGAGTAAAATTCAGTGATTTTTCCTCTTACCATTTTCAGTGTGGTGTTTAAAAATTTATTCTGCTCAGTAAATCCTTCACCTAAAATTCCAATTGCTGCTGGCAACCACCGCTCGGGAAACATGTTCTCATATTCACCACTCTTTTTGTATTTATTGATTTCATTCTGAATGATATCTAGCGCAATTTCTCTTCCAGCCTCAGAATCACATGTTAATCCTTGTTTTTTAACTTCTGCTTTAAGTGCTTCGATATTGGGGAAAATTAAAGCTACTGTGTATGGTGATTGATTGTTATAGAGCATTGACTGTTCGATAAATGGTGATTGATCTACTAATGCTTCTTCGATTCCTTCCGGACTGAATTTTTCACCGTCACTGCTTATTAGCAAACTTTTGAATCTTCCGAGCACATATAGAAATCCGTCTTCGTCAAGATATCCCATATCACCGGTATATAACCATCCGTTCTTTATTGTTTCAGCGGTTGTCTCTTCATTTTTCCAATAACCAGCCATTACATTTTCACCCTTACAGATTATTTCTCCTTTCTCTCCAATTGGAACTTCTTTACCAGTATCATCAATTATTTTGACATCCAAATATTTAACTATCTGACCAGATGAACCCATCTTATGCAGAACAGGAACATTTGCAGAAATTGCTGGAGATGCTTCTGTAAGTCCATAACCCTGATACATTGGAATCCCGATTGCATAGAAGAATTTTTGCAATTCAATATCAAGTAGCGCTCCCCCACCAATAAAGAATTTCAATCTTCCACCAAAACCTTCTCTTATCTTACTGAATAAAATTTTGTCATAAAGTTTTAATAGCGGAAGTTTAAACTTCACTAGTCCTTTACTTTTTTTATAACCATCACCATTGTACTCATATGCAAGTTCAAGAGCTTTATTAAATAATTTCCCAACCTTTGGTCCCTTAGCTTTGATACCACTTTCAATATTTTTTCTAAAATTTTTCGCTAATGCTGGTACGCTAAGCAAAAATGTTGGTTTTGTTTCTTTAATATTTAATGGAATATTTTTTAGAGTTTCAAGTGGAGTCGCACCGATTTGCACAGATGACATACTTGCACCATTTTTCATCAACGTATAAATGCCGGCAGTGTGGGCAAATGAATGATCCCAAGGAAGAATTAATAATGAAGTATAATCAGGTGGAATATTAAGAATATCAGATGCTTGCTCGACATTGCAAGTATAATTTCTATGTGTCAATATTATTCCCTTTGGATCAGCAGTTGTTCCAGATGTATAACATATATTTGCATAATCGTCTTCGGTTATATTCTTCCAGATATTATTAAAAGTCTCATAGCTTGTCTCAAGATAATCTCTTCCGAGTTTTAATACTTCATCTTTAAATATTTCATTTTCTCTAAAATCATCAACTGCGTCGAGAACGATTACTTTTTCCAATTCTGGTAGATCTCTTTCGATCTGCCTTATCTTATCAAGCTGTCGCTTTGATACAATAACAAACTTACAACCTGAATGAGCTAGTCTGAATTTAAGATCATTCAATTCATCAATTTTTACAGAAATTGGAACATTGATACCTCCGATAAAAACAATTCCCATCTCACTGATAACCCAATCGTTTCTTCCTTCTGAAATTAAAGCAACCCTCTCTCCTTTCTCCAAACCAATCCTTAACAAACCAGCGGCAAACTCATGAATCAATTTTTGTGTTTCTTTATATGTGGTTCCTTCAAACTTATCAGCAGTTTTTTCCCACATCAAAACTTTGTTAGGATATTTTTCCACACTTCCTTCAAATAAAAATGGCAAGGTCCGCTGCATATTATCTCCGTTTTCTTCTTAATCTAACTATTAATATAGGAATGCAGAACTGTATCTTCAATAGTTTATAGAGAAAACATTTTTTTTATTCGTGCGTCTAAGATTTTGAACAAATGGTTGATAACATGAAAGAGACACTATATAGATCCAGGAAAAATAGAATTTTCGGAGGTGTTGCTTCGGGATTAGGTGACTACCTTAAAATTGATCCAATAATTATCAGAGTATTATTTGTAGTATCAGTTTTCTTAAGTGGGATAGGAATATTGCTATATATTATATTATGGATCGTAATACCTGAAGAAAATATTTATACCGCTTATGGGACTACTCCTCCAGAACCACCAACTCAAAAGGAGGAAATTAAAACTGAAGGAGTTTTCACAAATGACTACATTCCCAAGAAAAGTTCTAATGGTACTTTTATAATTGGAGTACTATTAATAATAGCCGGTCTCTTTTTCCTTGGAGTTGAAATATTTTCATTCCTTAATTTTACAGATCTTTTTCCAATTGCGGCTATTGGTGTAGGCATAGGTTTGATCTATAACTCTTTAAAAATTGGAAGATAAAATGAAATTAAAGAACGGACAGTTATTTTGGGGATTTTTCTTTTTTACTGTGGGAATACTATTTCTGTTAGAGAAAAAAGATTACTTTATTATTGATTTCGAAACGATCATGAGTTACTGGCCATTACTTTTAATCATTGCTGGCTTTGCAATAATGCTAAAAGGTACTTTTGTTAAACCGGTTCTATCTGTAATCTCAGGAGTCATGTTAGGCTTTTTTGTTTTTTCACCTTTTGCGCTTATATATCATGAGATGGAGTTTTCAGACTCAGACTTTGATGATTCTGAATACAGACATAAATCTTTCAATGAAGAACTAATTGATTCAAATAAGGCTGCCACACTAAGACTTGAATCTGGATTGGGAAAAGTTACAATTGAAGGTATAACCGACAAACTTTTTGATGGATATTATTCAGGTTATTTTAACACATATGACGTAACGACAAATCATAGATTTGATAGGTCAATTGTTAAATTTAATTACGAGCCTCAGAAATTTAAGTTTTTTGGAAAGCAAAAGAAAAACCATATAAAGTTAGCACTCAATCCAATTCCTGTCTGGGATATGAAATTAGAGTTTGGTGCAGCCAGAGCAGATCTTGATCTTTCTGAATATAAAATTTCAAATTTCTCCATGCATACAGGCGCGTCCTCAACTAAACTGAGATTTGGAGATAGAACAGAAAAAATAAATGTAAAGATCGAAATGGGTGCTGCCGCACTTCGAATCTATATACCTTACGATTCTGGATGTGAAATTAATGGAGAAATGCTTTTAATTTCTAAAGACTTTGAAGGATTTGAAAAAGTAGACAAACGGCTTTATCGTTCGGAGAATTTTAAGAATAGTGTGAATAAGATTTTTATTGATTTAGAAGGTGGGATATCGTCTCTAAAGGTACTCTGGTACTAGTTCATAAATTGTTAAAAAAAATCTAACTGTCCAAATTCGGATACCAGAAATAATTTTCCATATCAACGCAGCTATCTTCAAGAAATTCAACTCCCTCTGATTTGAGCAACTCTTCCATCAAAGTAGGATCTCCAAAATGAATTTTGCCGGTTAGTGCTCCAAATCTGTTTACCACCCTGTGACAAGGAAGATCAGCTAAAGCAGCATTCAGCGCCCAGCCAACTGTTCTTGCGGCTGATTTTAATCCGCAAACTTCTGCTATTGCACCATAAGTTGTAACTTTTCCATAGGGGATTTTTGAAACGACTTGGTATACTCTATCAAAAAAATCTTCGTTTTTCTTTTTCTTCATAATTCGATTTTTACAGACCATTTGGATTCCTAACTCCTTTGGAGTGAAAGGAATTAGTTTTCTGAAAACATAAGCAAGAAGGATTTGATAAAATCATTTAAATCTCCATCCATTACATTTTGAACATTTGATGTCTCTGTATTAGTTCGGTGGTCTTTAACCATATTGTAAGGATGAAAAACATACGAGCGAATCTGACTACCCCATTCAATTTTCATTTTACTTTTTTCGGTCGCATCCTTCGCAGCTTCTGCTTTTTCCAACTCTGCTTGATATAGCTTCGACTTCAGCATTTTCATAGCATTAGTTTTATTCTGCCCTTGAGAGCGCTCACTTTGGCAAGCAGCAACTGTTTTAGTAGGAATATGAGTAATTCGCACAGCAGTTTCAACCTTGTTTACATTCTGCCCCCCTTTTCCTCCAGCACGATATGTGTCAATTCTTAGGTCGGCGGGATTAATGTCAATCTCTATTGAATCATCAATCTCTGGAATCACATATACTGATGCAAATGAAGTGTGTCTTCTTTTATTGGAATCAAATGGAGAAATCCGAACTAGTCTATGAACACCATTTTCTGCTTTCAAATATCCGAAAGAGAATTCACCGCTGAATTCGATAGTAGTGCTTTTTATTCCAGCTCCATCACCGTCAAGAATATCCATGATCGTGGTTTTGTATCCATTTTGCTCTCCCCAGCGCAGATACATTCTCATTAACATCTCTGCCCAATCTTGAGATTCAGTACCTCCAGCTCCAGAGTGAATTGTTAATATGCAATTCTTGCTGTCATCTCGACCACTAAGCATACTTCTGAGTTCTAGTTTATCAATCTTTTGCTCAAGAATTTTTAAATCTGAATCTATTTCTTCACCAAGAGAATCATCTTTTTCTATATCTGCGAGTTCAATAAATTCTGTTAAATTGTCAAGCCGCTTCTTTTCGGCTTTCCAAAGGTCAACCCAATCTTCAAGGGATTTTATTTCTTGTAAAATTCTTTGAGCTTTTTGTTGATCATCCCAAAAACCATCAAGTTCAGTTTTCGATCTGAGTTCTTCGATCTTATTTTGCTTTTCATCTACCTTAAAGATAACCTCGTAATTTCTCTACTTTTTCTCTAAAACTCTGTACTTGTTTTGCTTGTTCATCATACATATTAATTCTCCGTAGGGTAAAAATTATTTGTCTTTAATATATTCAAACTATTTCTTCATTCAAAAATTATAGATCCCTTGTAATTGATTGGGCAATTGAATCAATTTCTTCTGATTCTTTAATGGGAATCCATTTAATCCTTTTGTCCTTATTAAACCATGTCAATTGACGTTTTGCATAACGCCTTGAATTTCTTTTAATCAACTCAATCGCCCTCTCCAAATCGTATTCACCATTCAGGTATGAAATGATTTCTCTGTAACCGACAGTATTGAGAGAATTAAGTTCTTGTGAGTAACCTTGAGCAAGAAGCGCACTAACTTCTGTTTCTAAACCACTTTCAATCATCATATCAACGCGAGCTTCAATATTCTGATATAAAATATCTCGATTCCAAAGTAATCCGTATTGGAGGAAGTCAATATCAATTTTTCTTTTATGTTCTCCATGAAATTTCCATATCGGTTCTCCAGTAATATGAAAAACTTCGAGCGCTCTTATTACTCTTTTCCAGTTTTGCGGAATCATTGTATCAGCACTCTTTTTATCAATTTTCACTAATTTTTTGTAGACAAATTCATTTCCAAACTTATTTCTTTCTTCAAGAATCTTCTTACGAAATTCTAAATCTGTATCCACCTCGTTAAAAATACCATCGACAATAGCTTTTATATACAATCCTGAACCGCCAACAACAATTGGTATTTTCTTTTTTTTATGTAGTTTTTCTACCTTAGATAATGCTTGGTTTTCAAATTTACTTACATTAAACTCAACGGAAGGGTCCAGAGCATTAATAAAATGATGAGGGATTGAAATCAGATCTTCTTGAGATGGTTTTGCAGTGCCGATGTCTAACAATCTATAAATTTGTCTGCTATCAGCTGATATAATTTCAGTTGAAAGTGATTTGGCTAGTTTTAGTGAAAGTGAGGTTTTGCCTGAACATGTTGGACCCAAAATGATTATTACTCTTCTTTCCAACCCTCTTTACCAATTAGTGGAACAAATGTAAAGTTTGGTACTTCTTCCGTTTTAAATTCTTCGCTCGAGGTTTTGGTGATAATTTTCATAGTCTGAACTCTTCTGTCACCAGTCGGAATGATCATCCGACCGCCAATAGCAAGCTGACTTAAAAGTCTCTTTGGAACTGATGGGCTACCAGCTGTGACAAGAATTCCTTCGTAAGGAGCATACTCTTCCCAACCAAGAGTACCATCTCCGTATCTTAAAGCAGCACGCAGTCCAAGTTCATCAAAAAGCTTTTGAGTTCTAATATGAATATCATGATTTCTTTCTATGGAAAAGACTTTGATCCCCATCGCTAAAAGCAGGGCCGCCTGATAACCAGAACCAGTACCTATTTCCAGCACTTTGGCTCCTAACTTCACTTCCAATGCTTGGGTCATAAAGGCAACCGTGTATGGTTGTGAAATTGTCTGTTCATAACCAATTGGTAAAGCAACATCCTTATAAGAATGCATTTTTATTACATCTGGGACAAAGAGATGACGTTCAACCTGTGCTACTGCACCAAGAACCCGATCGTCAGTAATTTTTTTTGATATAAGAATATTTACTAATTCTTTTCTTTCGTCTTCGTACATTTTCGTCTAAATTTTTCAATGCTAAAGATATGATTTATTTTAGACTTTTGGATCAATTGAATTTGAAGATCGAGAAGCAAGCTTTAAAAAAAACCCGCCTACCTAAGGCGGGTTACACCAATTAACTCACGGTTACACTAGGATGATTGAGAATTAATATTTTAATTACTATTTGGTTCCATTAAATATGACATTAGCTCTTCCTTACCTTCTTTGTTTTCACAATACTTTTTGTAGAGATGACAATTATAAAGATGATCACAAAGATTACGCACATTTTCACTGCTGTTAAATACGCGACTTTTCTTGACCATATAAATACTCCGGTCTGTTCCAATTTTTAACAATGAAAGAGCTGCAACTAAGCGAAGTTTTTCATTATCGCTTTCGCGCAGCATTTTTGTTAAAATATTAACCGAATTTTCTGACTTAATCTCACCGAGCATATAAATGGAACTAACCTTTAATCCAAAATTTTCTGAATTAACACCCTGAATGAGGGTTTGTTCTATCTGATTGTAAGAGATTTTCTTTACTTGAATATTTTGTTCGCTAGCAGTGAGAAAACTTGAAGCTAAAAACATAATTAAAAGAACAACAGAAGCATGTAACTTATTCACTTTGTTCCCCCCGGATAAAATGAACGATTTATTGATTTCACCATTATAGACGGTAGGATATTAGGAAAGTTCCATCGAAGATTTAAACAAATTAGAAAAAAATAAAACGTGGATAGTTATTCGTATGATTCAATAAAAATAGTGTAAGTTCAGCGTTATCAGTAATCTTTAGGAGTTACATTATAAAATGTTTTTGATTCTACTATTTCGAGAATATTTCTATAATTTAAAAATAATGGAATCTCTGCTCCAAAATTGAATCCAACGACCTTAAATTTGTACTTTCCCTTTGGTTTTAATTTTGATTGAATTTGTCGGGAATTATTTTTGTTATGAAAATAATGATCTTTATTTATGAAAATTTCATTTTTTGTATATATCAAGTGATATATATCACCATCTTCAGAAGTAATTTTTTCTATTTTTGATATCGTAGTTTCTACAGTTTTTTCGGTAAGTGACCTTTCAAAAAGTACTGCACAGAAGTAAATAATCATTAAAATTATTACAAAACCGGTCAATATTCTTGAAAAAATGCTCATCTTATTCCAAACTTTACTTATCTGGTTCAAAAATCAAACCAAATTTATTTAATAAGACAGTTAGTCGTTTCTAATTTCTTTAGAATTTAGTAAATTTGAGGTGTCAGTTTTTAACTGGTAACACCTTAATTGGTAATTCAGTTATATATAGCTGACCAACAAGATGAGATAGTCTTGTAAATACCCCTCAAATCTGAGGGGTATTTTATTGTACACTATCTTTTTTTGAAAAATTCATCGTACAGTTCTTGAATTTGCGATCTGAAATCATGGACATTGTAAGTTGCATCTCCAATTTTCATATCTGCATTATTATCGTCACTAACTTCCAATTTAAATACTGATTTTGATTGTGTAATATCTTTACACAATTTTACATAAGGATGCCTAGCAATCTTTCTCATTATTCTACTCATCGTCTCGGATGAGCTAAGCGGGGACTGTTTGATCCATGGTTGCAAACTAACTGTTGTCGCAACAAAAGAAAATAGGTTATCTCCATTTACCTCTTTCTCTAGTCGCTTATTATCTCTAACAAGTTTTTCGTATAGATTTCTGGGACTCTCAAATTCGTGCACTTGCATTTTTGCTCTCCTCTATTTTTTACTTAATATAAATGTAGTTGTTTTTCATATATGTATGAATTTTTTAATTCAGATTCAAACTTTTATCTGATTATTAATAATAAATTAATATTCATGATTCTTGAATTAAAGGAAATGATACTGACCAATATAAGACCTCAGCAGAAAAACGAAAAATCCAAATTTATAATTTTGATTAGTGTTTCATCTGCATATTGTATTTTTTCCTAGAATGAGGATCTAAATGGAGTTTTCTTATTCGTATAGATTTTGGAGTTACTTCTATCAGTTCATCCTCCTTAATATATTCTAGAGATTCCTCCAGACTAAAAAGTATCGGTGGAACAATTTTAGCAGCCTTATCAGCCCCAGAGGCTCTCATATTTGTTAGCTTTTTCTCACGCTGAACATGAACTTCTAGATCAATGTCCTTACTATTCTCTCCAACTACTTGACCTTGATAAACAATATCTCCGGGAGTAATAAAAAACCTTCCGCGATCTTGAAGCGAATCAATCGCATACGCTGTAGAAGTCCCTTCGTGCATAGAAATCAAGACACCAGCTTGTCTCTGTGAAATTGAACCCTTAAAGTATTCATACTGATAAAAGCGGTGATGCATTATTCCTTCACCGGAAGTGATAGTTAGGATCCTATTTCTAAGACCCATTAAACCTCGGGCAGGTATATGGAATTCAAGTTTGGTTAGTGAACCTTTAGATTCCATCTTGACCATCTCTCCCTTTTTTTGCCCGACAAGCTCGATAACTTTACCAGATATTTCGTTTGGAACATCAACTGTTAATATTTCAATTGGTTCAGCTTTCTTTGCATTAATTTCTTTATAAATAACCTTTGGTGCACCCACTGCAAACTCATAACCTTCTCTTCTCATATTCTCAATTAATATTGAAAGATGAAGTATCCCTCTACCAGAGACTTTAAATGTATCGGGTGAGCCAGTCTCTTCCACACGAAGCGCTACGTTCTGTTGTAGTTCTTTATGAAGTCGATCATGAAGGTGTCTAGATGTCACATATTTTCCCTCCCTTCCGTAGAAAGGTGAGGTGTTAACTGTAAAGTTAAGACTTATTGTAGGTTCATCAATAGCTATTATCGGCATTGGCTCTGGATTTTCTCCTCCTGCAACTGTATCACCAATTTCAATATCCTCAACTCCAACAAGAGCACATATATCTCCTGGAGGAACTACTTCAACTTCAACTTTACCCAATCCTTCAAATATGAACAACTGTTTAATAGAAATCTTATGAACTGAACCATCTCTTTTTATTATACTGAGACTATCTGCTTTTCTCATTGTCCCTCTAAAAACTCTTCCAATTCCAATTCTTCCAACATAGTCGTTATAGTCAATTGAGGTTATTTGAAGTTGGAGATCACCTTCCATAAATTTTGGTGGAGGGATATGCTCAATTATACTATCGAGCAGTGGAGTTAGATCTGCAGACTTTTCTTCAAGGTTTGTAACTGCCCAACCATCCCTACCGCTTGCAAATACATATTCAAAATCTAATTGTTCTTCTGTAGCATCAAGATCAATAAATAGATCATAGATCTCATCAAGAACTTCTTCGGGTCTGTTATCTGGACGGTCTATTTTGTTAATTACTATGATAGGTTTAAGATGGAGATGTAGTGCTTTTTCCAGAACAAACCTTGTTTGGGGCATCGGTCCTTCGAACGAATCAACTAATAATAGAACTCCATCCGCCATTTTTAAAACTCTTTCAACCTCCCCACCAAAATCAGAGTGCCCCGGAGTATCTATCAAATTTATTTTATAATCTTCATAAGGAATACTTATATTTTTTGATAAGATCGTTATTCCTCTCTCTCGCTCTAAATCACTTGAATCCAAGAACCTTTCTTGAACAACCTGGTTTTTTCTGAAAATCTTGCTCTGTTTCAGTAGTTGATCCACTAAAGTCGTTTTACCATGATCTACATGCGCAATTATTGCAATATTTCTAATATTATTCATCTTTTTCTTCCCATAAAAAAACCTCACATTTTGCGAGGTTATGTAAATAAATTTTATTCAATGGCGCTGTCTAAATTGAATTACAAAATTAAATAAAAAATCTTCAGTAACCAACCGCTATAATGTCCATTATTATTTAACTATTTAAATTTGAATTAAATCTATAATTATCTTATCTTATTCAGACAAACTATCTATTTAATATTACAATAACTTAGAAAGAGGAGACCATCATGAGTTCAAAAAATTTACATACTTTAATTTTAATTTTCTCGTTTTGTTTGTTGAATACTAGTTTTTCACAAATTCTAAATTCTAGTTTCGAGGAATGGGAAGGAGGTATTCCCGTAGGCTGGTTCGGTGCTAATATTCCAAATGTAGCTGTTTCAGTAACACAATCAAATGATGCTTATAATGGATCATCTTCAGCAAAGATGGAAATTGTTAACTTTAATGGAATGCCTTTTCCAAGTTGGATTCAAACCTTCAATGAAGATCAAACCTTACTTGGTCATTCAATATCTGAGAATTATGGATCTTTCAGTTTTCAGGTAAAGGGAGAATTTAAAGCGACTGCTATTGCTTATGTAACTTCTTCAATTCTTAGAGAAGATGGAAATTCGATTGCTGTAGGAGTAGAAACAATAAATAATTTGAGCTCAAATTGGTCAGAAGTGAATGTTCCTATGGACTATTATTCAGAAGGAGCTGCTTCGCATATGTATATCCAGTTTGCTTTACTAGATTCATCTGAGTCTGAAGGAAATTTAGAAACAATAGGCTCATATATTTTATTGGACAATATTGTGATGGGATCAGTTACGGATGTTGGCGATAAAATTAATTCCCCTGTTGAATTTTCTTTAGATCAAAACTATCCAAATCCTTTCAATCCAACCACCACGATTAATTATTCTATAGCAGCAAACGGAAATGAATCACAAGAGTCTGTAAAACTAGTGGTTTTCGATGTTCTTGGACGTGAAGTAAAAACACTTATTAGCGGCAATCAACCAGCAGGAAATTATCAAGTTACATTTGATGCGGGTAATATCTCAAGTGGTGTATACTATTATCAACTTTCCGCAGGATCATTTGTCCAAACAAAGAAGATGATGCTGGTTAAATAGTGTTGGTTTATTTAAGCAGAACCTATTTCCATAGGTTCTGCTTAATTACTTGTTCATCCCTTTATAACTACACTGGATTTTAACTCGAAAAATAACTAGTATTTAATACTAATTATCTTATAATAATCTTTGGTACGAATGTTCCCTTTTCATAAGAAGAAAATAGATTTTTTTAGAATTTTTCATCTGTTAATTTCACTAATTTTTATATTTGTCTTAATATCATGTAATGAAGAAAGCCCGACTGAAGATCCAGGTATCAAAGGTACTTCAAGGGCAAAAATTGCCGTGTTTTCTGATCCACATTTACTTGATCCTTCTCTAGGTGGCAATCTTGTCGATAATCCTGAAGTTCTAGGTTATACTAATAAGATGATTGCAGCTAGTGAGGCAATTTTACTTTCTGCAATTGATGAAATTATAGCAGAGAATGTTGATCTCGTTTTTATTCCAGGAGATCTGACTAAAGACGGAGAACTCAAGAGTCACGAAAAGTTTGCTCAGCATTTGCAAAAATTGGAAAACTCGGATATAAAAGTTTACGTGGTCCCGGGCAATCACGACATCTTTAATGCTCACGCTAAGAGTTATAATAGCTCAGAACCAACTCCCACAGAATATATTTCTCCCTCACAATTTAGCCAGATCTATGATGAATTTGGTTATAATGAAGCTCTTTACAAGGATCCGAATTCTTTAAGCTATGTTGCTGAACCAGTTAAAGACCTTTGGATAATCGGAATTGATGGATGTATTTATGAGAACAACATCGCAAACATTACATCTGAAGTTAGTGGTGAGATAAAGGCCTCAACATATGATTGGATAAAAGGAAAAATTACAGATGGAATTGCTTCAAATAAAACAGTTCTTGGAATGATGCATCATGCTGTAACCGAACATTTCATTGGACAAACTCAATTCTTTCCTCAATATGTAACAAAAAATTATTCAAATGTTAGAGCTGAATTAGCATCACTTGGCATGAAGGTAATTTTCACTGGGCATTTCCATGCGCAGGATATTGTTAAGTTTCAGAGTGGAGATGATTTTATTTTTGATATAGAGACCGGTTCACTAGTAACTTGGCCTTCACCATTTCGTATAATAGATTTAAATACAAATGGAATATTAAATATTCACAGTAAAAGAGTAACGAGTATAGCTTTCGATACAGGTGGTTTATCTTTTGATGAATATGGTAGAAAGGCTGTTGAGGAGGGTCTTCCTGGATTGATTGAATCATATCTGGTTAGATATTTTTCAGTTTCACAAGCAGAAGCTGAACTGGCTTCTCCATTAATGACAAAAGGAATAATGGCACACTATGCTGGGGATGAAAACGCATCTCAAGAGACTTTAGATGAGATTAAACAACTCGAATTGAGTGAAAATGTGACGATAAAACAAATTGCTTCTGGATTAAAATTACTGTGGCTCGATCCACTACCCCAAGACAACGAACTAAAAATTGATTTATTAAACGGTACAACTCAATAATAATAAGGAACAAATTATGCGAAAATATTTGAACATTACTTGGAGAATTCTGACTTTAGTTTTCCTTTCACTAATCTTAGTTAATTGTAGTGAGGATGATAATCCTACAGAAACACAAGGAAATGACCCAGCTCTTATTGGCAAATGGGAAGCAACTGAAGCCTACATTGCACTACTGAACCAAACTCTTACACCCGCAGATATTGGATATACTGCATTCGTAACATTTAGTGAAAATGGTAATTATGAAATTTCAATTACAGAAGGTCAAATAGCAGAAATTGAAACTGGTACATGGAGTACAGCTAGTGGTGTACTGACAATGGTAGATAGTGATGGGACTAAAGAATCATTGCAATATACCATTAATGGAAATACAGGAGTTATTAAGAATTGGCCAATAGAATTTCAAGGCGTTGAAGTTGTAGCCGACGTGACTTTTGTAAAAGTATAAATCTATTTTGAGCTATCAGACTGATAAAAGTCAGTCTGATAGTTATTAATTTCTCAGCTCAAGACCATGCGCATGAAAATGGTCTCTTGTTAAATGACCAGTGAGAACCAGAGAAACAGCATTGTCCATGCCGGGTGGTAGATTTGAAACACCAGAAACTTCAACTTCCCTATTATTTTTATCGATTACATAAAAAATAGTATTCCCCTGAGAATCCCTGGTGATCCCTTTTTCAGTTACTAACTTAACAACTATTTGAACACTTGCATTACTGTTCGTATCTAACTTTGAAAAATCACCCAATTCATCACTAGGTGAAAAATAAGAGAAATAAACGAGTGCTAATATAGCCAGAACAAGAGTTGGTAAAATAAATTTTTGCAATTTTAAATCCTTAAATATTTTTAGAGAGTCTTAATAGAGATACATTATCTTAAAACATGGATTGAAATATAAGAATCAATGTTGGCAAAATAAAGTCATTTAAAACTGTTGTATTCGTAAAGCTATCTATCTAATTGACATGAACTTTCTTAACTTTGAATTATTAATGATTAAAGAGAATGGATAAAGGATGACTCCAATTAAATTAGTTTTAGCGTTACTAGCAATCACTTTTTTTTCGTGTACATCTGAAGAAAAACGACCTAATATTATTTTTATAATGAGTGATGATCATGCTCAAAAAGCTATTAGTGCTTATTCAAAAGAACTTATTGAAACTCCTAACATCGATCGACTTGCCAAGGAAGGTGCCATATTTACTGAAAGTTACGTAACAAATTCGATCTGTGCTCCTAGCAGAGCTGCAATGCTTACAAGCAAATATAGTTCTCAAAATGGTTTAAGAGATAATAGAGATAAGTTCGATGGAAGTCAACAGACTTTTCCAAAAATATTAAGGAAAAATGGTTACCAAACATCTATAATTGGGAAATGGCATTTGAAAACAGAGCCAACTGGATTTGACAATTGGAGAATCTTGATAGGACAGGGGCAATATTATAATCCTGATTTTTGGGAAATGGGAGATACCAATAGATATATCGGGTATACTACAGATATCATAACAGATTTTGCAATTGAAGAATTAGAGAATAGAGATAAAGATAAACCGTTTGCAATGCTGATTCATCACAAAGCGCCACATAGAAATTGGATGCCAAATCCAAAATATTTTGGGGCTTTTGATTCACTTGATATTCCCGTACCAACTACTTTTGGGGATGATTATTCCTCTCGTTTTCAAGCTTTTGAAGCCGACATGAGGATTGATGATATGTATATTTCTTTCGATTTAAAACTTCAAAAAGATAGTTATGATAAAGAAACTGGAAGTGGTGGAAATTCTGCTTTTGCCAAAAAGGTTGAGAAGAATTGGGAATCTACATACGGAAGGCTAACTGATGATCAGAAAAAGATTTGGGATGAATATTATGACAAAATCAATGAAGAATTTAGACTTGCAGAATTATCAGGGGATAAACTATTAAAATGGAAATATAGAAGATACATTAATGATTATCTCTCATGCATCCTATCTGTCGATGAGAGTGTGGGTAAAATACTTGACTATTTGGATATAAATGGCCTCTCAGAAAATACAATTGTTGTTTATACATCTGATCAGGGATTTTATCTTGGGGAACATGGTTGGTATGACAAAAGATGGATGTATGAAGAATCTTTCAGAACTCCCCTCTTAATTCGTTACCCAAGAAAAATTAAACCAGGTTCGAAGATAGATGATTTTGTAATGAACATTGATTACGCTCCTACTTTTTTTGATTATTCAAAAATTGATATTCCTATCGATTTTCAAGGTGAATCTTTCAAGAATTTACTCGAGGGAAAAACTACCAATTGGCGAAATTCTATTTACTACCATTATTATGAATATCCACACGGATGGCACAAGGTAAGACAGCATTATGGTATTAAAAAAGGGTATTTTAAACTTATCTACTTTTACGATATTGATAAATGGGAATTGTTCGATTTACAGAATGATCCAAATGAGGTTTCCAATATCTATCTTTCTATGGAATCCAGTAGAATTGTTAAAGAATTAAAATATGAATTGGAATCACTTAGAATTAAATACAGGGAAATAAACTAATAATCTTTTTTCAATTAAAATTTTGAACGCACTTATTCTGATTCAGATAATAATGTCGTTTCTCATATTGATACATAACTGAACACTTATCCTTTGATTTAAGCCCCTATTCTTAACTTTTATAATGGCACACCTTTTGGATTATTCATTGAAATTTTTAACTAGTGGATAACATCATGAGAGCAAGAATATTTTTGAAAGCTGTTGAAATTGGGATCAGGCATAAATTCCCCCATTGGGATAGCACAAATGTTGGAATTCTTGGAATTGCAATGGCCGACCTACTTATGGAAAGACTTAATTATGAACTGTATTCCGTAAAGTTCGATGATGATGAAGTTGATCTTTTATTACAAAAACTGATGAAACTTTCATTTTTGTTTTTAACAAGAAGATTAGAAGTATCATCATCAAATACCCAGGAAATTTATGAAAAACGTGCTTATCTGGTTCAAAACTATGGAGCGGCACTTTTTGGAAAGCAGATGGATAATAAAGTTGGTATTATAAGCGATCATTATCATGCAAGTTTAGAATTCGCTGAAAAAAGATTTACTTTGGATGCAAAAAAACAAATGGAACAAGCTAGACAATTATATAAGAAGTATCATCCTAATCAAGATAATGAGACATCAGATGATGATCTTCACGCTATTGCTGAAGAAGGAATGTTGAATAACTTCCAAATGTATACCGAACTATTAAAGGAATATCAAGAAAATAAACTAGATATTGAAGAAGAGGAATTTGAAGAGTACTTCCTAAAAAATGAAGATTTAGTCTTTGCTTAAAATTTAGATATTAGTTAGTAAGTCTCATGATGTCACTTCAACGTAAGTGAATTAGGTGAGAGCTAAAACCAAAGCTCTCACCTTTTTTATTTAAACTATAACTTATTTTTATTCACCTTGCTATATTAAAGGTAATGAAACAGTCTCCATATCTATTATTAGTTTATAATCGACATTATCATGCAGTGATAAATTAACTTCACTATTGAGCAAGAAAATATTTGATCATAGTTGTCAAAGTTTACCTCTTCTGCTTCATCAACTTCCCAAATGATAAGACATTATAATTAATCGACACAATTATTCAAGTAAATACCAAATCATCAACTATTTTTAGTAAAAAACCTTGTAAAAGGATCAATAACTGATAAAATTCGACACTATTATATAAAATTTTCATATTTTTGTTTCAATCTTTAAAAGACAAACAGTTCTTAATATTTTGTTTAAACAAGTACCAACTAAAAGGAAAAGAATATGAAAAGCCAGTTTTTTATTATTTTAGTTTTCGTCACTAGTTTGTTTGCTCAAGAAAAATCAAAAGGTTCATTTGGTTTTGAACTGACAGGTTTTGTTAAAACAGATGTCATGATGGATTCCCGCCAGACCATTACTGCCCGAGATGGACATTTTCTCCTTTATCCTGCATCTGAGAATTTAGATGTTAATGGATCTGATATTAATGCTACACCAAATTTTAATATGCTTTCGATTCAGACTCGACTTACAGGACATATTACGGGACCTGATGCATTTGGTGCAAAATCAAGTGGTCTTATTGAGGGTTCTTTCTTTGGGTCAGTAAATCCTGACATTAACGGATTTAGACTCCGCCATGCATATTTACAACTCGATTGGGAAAATTCAACCTTATTAGTAGGACAGTATTGGCACCCAATGTTTATGATTGAACTTTGTCCCTCTACACTTTCCTTTAATAGTGGAGTACCATTTCAACCCTTTTCAAGAAATCCTCAAATTAAATTTACTCAAAATATATCAAGCATCTATTTAAGTTTAACAGCAGCCTCTCAATTAGATTTTGCCAGTTATGGACCTAATGGTGTGAACTCATCCTATTTACGAAATTCAGTAGTCCCTATTTTAAACTTTACAATAAAATATGTCAATCCAGTAATGATATTAGGAGTTAGTACAACTTATATGACTTTAACACCTCGGATTTTTTCTTCGGATGATTATAATGCAGATATTCCACAAAAGTATTCTACCAATAACTCAGTTTCTGGAATTTCCGCAATGGGATTTGCTAAATTTATGGTCGGTGATTTTATAGCAAAATTTGAAGGGATTTATGGAAGTAATGTGACGGACTTACTAATGATAGGCGGATATGCTGTTCAATCACTTGATGCTACAACCGGTGCTGAAGAATATACAGGATCTAATACACTCTCATTATGGACTGATTTATCATATGGGAAAGTGTTAGAATTGGGAATATTCGCTGGGTATACAAAAAACCTAGGGACTAAAGCAAATAATGTCGGAATATATTACGCTCGAGGATCAAATATAGATAATGTATACCGAATATCGCCACGAATTAAGTATAAAATGGGGAATGTAAAATTTGGTGTTGAGTTGGAATACACTTCTGCTGGATATGGTACACCGAATGAAAATAATAAAAGCAAAGTTGAAGACGTTACCAATGTTGGAAATATGAGAGTTCTATTGGCAGGTTATTTGTTTTTCTAGGACTTAATTCTTATAGCATAAACAACAATTATCGAAAATATGATAAACATTAAATCAATCATTAACTATTGAGGAACTGATGGCAAATCAAGAAGATTATGAAGTTAATTTCTTTCGACCCTTATCTGAACACGCGAAGGCAAATAAGAAATTAATATTGAGTTTAGCTATTACCTGGGGTATTGCAGTTTTCGGATTCCATTTTCTATTGATTATTATTACAACTCCCACACCGGAAAAAACACTGGATGAATTTAGCTCCGTTTGGCCTCAAGTATTAGAAGAATCATCAGCAAATGAAATGAAACAAACCTTCGCTCGAACATGCTTAATGGTACTGGGTAAAAACATTGCACTTAAAGATGATCACAAAAACGTTTTAAAAGAATCACTAAGCTGGTCAATTTATTCAATTCAAGCAGACTCTGCAAAGACTATTCTGGAAGGTGAACTAGATGCTCAAGCGATCAACACTGCTGCATTATCAATCAACCTTGATTCTAAAGGGTTTGACAAGATCATGAAAGATTTGCTTAAAACCTCACTAGTAAAAGTTGAAAGTCCAATTTTAAGTGATGCCTCCAAAAAATCTCTACCCGATATTATGAATCTTTATTTAACTCACAACCAAAGTATCTTAACCGATTTTAAGTTTCTTGGATTTCCATTTCATTACTGGTACACAGCGCAGTTTCTCCTATTCCTTTTTGTAGGACTGTGTCTAATCTATGCCCTAGTAATAGAAAAGATGAACAAAAAACATGAATTTGTTGAAGAAACTTAAACTTAATAGACAGGAGGTAATGTGAGCAAGTTAAATAAAGTTTTTTACATAGTATTTTTTACGCTGATAATAAATGGCAATATGCTAGCTCAATCAGCAACCGAACTCGAAGGGGAATTTAAGGTTGGACCAGCAATAATTTTAATTCTACTTCTGGTGACATTTATTTTAGTTGGAATTTTTAATAGAGCAAAAGATACCTCAACCTATTGGGCAGCAGGCAGAAAAATTTCGCCGGTTGGAGCTGGAATGGCTATTGCATCAAACTGGATGAGCGCTGCATCATTTTTAGGTATGGCAGCAGTTATGTATGGTTCAGGATATCATGGACTCTCGTATGTTGTTGGATGGACTGGAGGGTATGTATTGCTTCTTATATTAATGGCTGGTCAGATTAGACGTTATGGAAAGTATACAGCCGCAGATTTTATTGGAGATAGGTATTACTCTCAAGGTTTGAGAGGTTTTGGTGCTGTCTTAGCAATACTTATTTCTTTTTCATATTGTGTGGGGCAGTTTGCCGGTATTGGGCTTATGTTCAAATGGATTTTAGGAATTGATTATGAATGGGCAGTTATCATTGGTGCATCTGTAGTTTTAACCTACACACTTATTTCAGGTATGTTGGGAGTTACCAAAAATATGCAAATCCAATATGTAATAATTATTATATCCTTTATTATCCCACTGTTTATTTTAACATACAAATTTGGATATTTTGCGTGGTTACCACAAGTTGGTTATGGCCAAGTAATAAGTGACATAGTAAATGGTATCGCACCAGGAGGTGGTATTACTTCCATGGGACACGACTTTGCTATATTACCCTCTCCTGAATTTGCGATGCCCTGGGATCCAGCCACTGGGCAAACAGCTTTTCAGTGGTTAGCAATTTGTTTCTCACTAATGATTGGAACTGCTGGATTACCCCACGTTATTCAAAGATTTTATGTTGTGCCAAGAGCTAGAGATGCTAGATGGTCTGTTGTATGGGGATTGTTTTTTATTTGCATTCTCTATTGGAGTGCTCCAGTATATTCTGCATTTGGTAAAATCCTATCATCCAATCCAGAAGTCGGAAGGTTGGCAAAAGATGCAATCGTAGTATATACAGCACAATTAGGAGATCTCTTCCCACTGATTGTTGGTTTCTTAGCAGCCGGTGCTGTATCTGCAGCTTTCTCAACTGTATCTGGACTATTAGTTGCTGGCGCCTCTGCATTCTCACATGACTTATATTTTAATGTAATAAACCCAAAAGCTACAGAGAAAAATCAAATGCTAATGGCGAGAGTAGGAACTATTCTAATGGCTGCTGGTGTTGCTATTATTGCAATACTAGATTTAGGACTTATTGCTCAGTTAGTTGCGGTCGCTTTTTCACTTGCTGGTTGTACAATATTTCCTCTATTCCTCCTAGGTATTTGGTGGAGTGGCTCAAATAGAACTGGAGCATGGGCTGGACTTATAGCTGGTGGCACTGTTGCTACTATTACTTTGGTCTATTTTATAACAGGAAAATATGGAGTAACACTCCCTTATCATGGTTTTATTAACTACTACTTGAACGCTTGGTATTTTGCGTGGCTTGGAGCACCGTTGGCAATATTCTCAAATATTATTGCATCAAAACTTTCTAAAAATAAAACTCCATTAGAAATAAGAAAATTCTTAGCTGAAAAAGTTCATAACTATAAAGTGAATTAAAAAGGATTTGGCCCCGCTGCTAGCGGGGCTTAATTATAAATGAATAGTAAAATCATCAATAAAGATTTTTTAACTAAGATAATACTGCCGACGTTGTTGGCATTCGCAATTTTTACGACGCTAATTTTCGCTCTGATCATTCCATCAATTAAGAGTTATATGCTTGACGGTAAAAGAGAGATGATTAAAGAATTAACAAACTCTGCTTGGAGTGTATTAGAAAAACTAGATCAAGAAATTTGTGATAGTCTCATAACTCTTGAACAAGTTCAAAAAGATGCTGTCGTTAAACTAAGAAGTATGCGCTACGGTGATGAAAGAAAAGACTATTTTTGGATTACAGACATGCATCCAACAATGATTATGCACCCATATAGAATTGATCTGAATAACACCGATCTTTCAGATTATAAAGACCCAACAGGAAAGAAAATGTTTGTTGAGTTTAGAAATATCGTCAATGAAGCTGGAGAGGGATATGCAGAATATATGTGGCAATGGAAAGACGACTCAACAAAGATAGTACCAAAATTATCATTTGTTCGTGGATTTAATAAATGGGGATGGGTGATTGGTACTGGTATCTATATAGAAGATGTCAATGAAGAGATATCATCATTAACAAGCAATCTGCTATACATTTCAGTAAGCATATTATTTGTACTTGCAGTAATCCTTTTCTTTATTGGGAAACAAAGTTTGATGATAGAGGGGAAAAGATTTACCGCTGTAGAGGCATTAAAAGAATCAGAAGCTAAGTACAGAGCTTTAGTTGAGGCATCTACAGATGGACTGGTCATGTTACTTGAAGGCCGGTATATTTATTCTAATCAAGCATTACTGAACCTCTTGGGATATAGTACTGAAATCAATACTGAAATTGATTTAGAGTATCTGTTGTGTGGGAATGATGATGAGCAGACTTCAGGATCAAAATACTTTAGAGAATTAATCTCAGGTAGAAAAGCCAGCACTCAATATCATGCTCAACTAAAAAGACTTGACGGAAGAATCATTGATGTAATTTTATACGCTTCAAAGATTTCGTTTGGTTCTAAAGAGGGACTCACCATTATTGTAAAGGATGTTAGCACAAGTAAAAAAATTAAAGAGGAACTTGACCTTAATAAAGAAAGATACTTGTCCTTAGCTGGCAACATTAATATTGGTGTTTTTAGGGCAGAGATTGAGTCCAAAGGAAAATTTATCGAGGCTAATCAGTCAACTGCAAAAATACTTGGATATGATAAACCTGAAGATTTATATTCGATAGGGTTGTATGACTTATTTCATAATGTGATTGATAGAACATCGTTTTCCAAAAGACTTAAAACTGAAGAATCAATAAAGGACAATATTATTCAAGTTAAAATGAAGGATGGATCAACCTCCATTGTATCTATTTCGGCTGTGGTTATTAAAAACACTAAGAAAGAAATAGAATATTTTGACGGAACTATTGATGATATTTCTGATCGAATAAAGCAAGAAGAAGAAAGAGATAATTTAATAACAGAATTGCAAACATCCCTTCGCTTTTTGAACCAGCCAATTGAACATTTTGTAAAACACATTGTTGTTTGTGATATGAATATGCCCATTCATCAAGTTGCCAAGAAGATGACAAACGAGAAATTCAGTGCTGCTCTAGTTAAAACAGAAAAGGACAATTATATTGGGATTATAACAGATCATGACCTACGTAAACGTGTTGTGGCTGAAAATCATAGTTTGGAAATTCCTATTTTCGAAGTAATGAGTTCCCCACTATTAACAATTTCCTCAACATCACTAGTTTTTGAAGCTTTCTTAATGATGCATGAACACTCAACAAGGCATTTGGCTGTAAAGGATCAAAACAATAAATATATTGGCATTATCAGTAGCGAAGAACTTATTAATGTGCAAAGAAATTCAACTAGTTATATTCTAAGAGAAATTGATAATTCCACAAACATTGATGATTTAATAAATACAAGAACCAAAGTACCAACGCTAGTAAATACGTTAGTTGAAAGCGGAGCAAGGAGTCAGCTAATTTGTCATATCCTAACTTCCATTTTTGAAGCAATTGTAGAAAAAGCGATCTCATTTGCGATTGATGAGCTTGGTGAACCCCCTGCTGAATTTGCATTTGTTGCTTTAGGTAGTGTTGGAAGAGAAGAACAAACCTTAACATCTGATCAAGACAATACAATTATCTACCAAGAAGTTTCGGCTGATAAAGAAAAATTTATTCATGAGTACTTCATAGAACTTGGTACAAAAGTGTGTATTTGGCTTAATGATTGTGGATTTGAATTTTGTGAAGGTGAGGCGATGGCTAAAAATCCTAAATGGTGTCAATCAATTTCACAATGGGAAAAATATTTCCATAGTTGGATTACAAACTCAGAGCAGCAGGATTTAATCGATTTAAGTATTTTCTTTGACTTTCGTGCTATTTACGGGAATAAAGAACTAGCAGATCGACTTAGAAATCACGTTTCAAAAGTAGTTGAAGGACAGGCTGGATTTTTTCAACATTTGGCTAAGAATTGTTTACTTCATAAACCACCTGTTAGTTTCTTAGGTAAAATTGTTGTTGAATCTAAGGGTGAACACTCTGAAAAATTTGATATTAAAATGGCAACGATGCCAATAATCGATTTTTCAAGAATTTATGCATTGAAATATAATATCAGGAGTACAAGCACTCTTGAGAGGTTGAGTGATCTTCTAAAAAATGGAGTAATCAATTCCACTACTTACGCTGAGCTAAAACAAGCCTACAATTATTTAATGCAACTGCGAATTAAGCATCAATCAACTCAACTTATGGGGAAAAACCCTGCTGATAATTATATAAATCTAGGAGAGTTAACACAAATTGAGCAGAAAACCTTAAAAAACATATTCTCTCAAATTTTAAGTATTCAAAAGAAGTTGAGTTATGATTTTAGCGGTGAAGCAATTTAGTCAAATTTTAGAAAAGTAATTCTCAAATAGTAGTGCCGATTTATCTGCCTCAATGTTTCTGCACTCACTTATAATTGGTCCATCAAAAGAAATTTTCTGCAATTCAAAAGCAAATTTATCCCATGGAACTCCCCCCTCTCCAACAGGCAAATGTTCATCATTATTACCATTATTATCATGATAATGGATAGAGCAAAGTTTCTCACTGAAAGAATGTACATACTTTATAACACCTTCTGCCATATTTGCATGTCCTGTATCAAGACAAAATTTTAACCATGGTGATTTAACTTCTGAAAAGACATATTCAAAATCACTTATATTGTCACCTAAGAAATGAAATTCGGAACCATTTGGAATTGGGACAACATTCTCAAGTGCTATTGTCAATTTTTTTTCTTCACAGATGGATATTACTTCTCTGATACTACTAATAAATCTGAGCAGTGCCCTCCTCCTCTTCCATTTTTCAACTGGAAACCAATAAAAACTTCCGAGATGAAGAGTAATATGAGTAACATTCAATTTAGCTGCAACATCAATACAGTTATAAAGATATTGCAAGCTGGAGTTTCTAATGGGAATCAATATTTCAGAAATGTTTATATGGTATGGTACGTGAAAACTTAAAGATACATTGTGCTTATTGGAAAGACTTTTTAATAATTCTATTTTCTTTGAATCAAATTCATCCAGAGTCATTATATTTTTGGAAAGATTTATTTCAATATGAGTCATGCCTTGCGAAGATGCATTTTCAATTAAATCTTCCGATTGAAGATTGGATACATTGAATCCATATTTTCTATCAAACTTCTTCATGAGAATCCTACAAAGACCCTTTCAATAAAACAAATTTTGAAGGTTTTCATCAACAAATAACAAGAACTCGAAATTTTATAATAACTAAAAATTGCTGAAATAGAAAGGGATTAAAGTCATGAGATTTTGCTTGTATTTTTTAGGAATCTTTTTCTCGGATGAGCGACAGTCTTGGGCCAGCATAATAATACGCTTACAATTCTTATAAATTATTTATTTTAAAATGTGACTCCTATTGCAACTTGTTTGGATAGGTCGATAGATATATAATAAGATAATACAACCAATTATAAGGAGCAAAAATGTTACGTTTTTGTCACGTATGTAGGCATTAAAACACAAAAGCTTTTATAAAATAAGGAATTATGAGGCAACGTTCGGATTCGAACCGACGAATAAAGGTTTTCTACAAATCTATCCGATAGTTTATTTTGACTAAATATATCTTTTAATACAATGCAACTTTTAAGAAGTATAGGAAAGAGTTGATGCAATATTAGATTGATGAATATAATTAATTTTGAAATATTGATTAATATTTATTATTTTCTAAACAAGATTATAAGGTAAGGTTATGTCTTTTAATCCGTATTGCTTAATCAACATTTTTTTAGCAGCATTAGCTATGGCTCTTTATATCGTGGGGAGCTATCGATTCTATAAAGACAAGGATAAGTTTATTCTATTTTTAGTCATAGCCCTAATTATTGATGTTGCTACCGCTATTCTTGCCTCATTAAAAATTACGCCTACTGTTCAATTACCAGGAGTTTCTACTGTACCTTGGTATAGTTTGTTGTTCAAAGTTCATGTATTATTATCAATGATTGGTATCCTTGGTTTTATTTTTTTGATAATCTATCTAATAATTAAAAATCCTCAAAAGTATTCAGAGAAAATAAAGATTTGGCAATTTAAATGGTTACTCCCTATTTGGGTAGTGGGGGAAACAATTGCATTGAGCAATGCTCTATCTAAAGTGATTTTTAGAGTTAGGTTATTTGAGTTACTATAGCTTAAATATATTCCTACTCATGTCTGAGAGCTTCAATAGGATCTAAATTAGCAGCTTTAATAGCCGGATAAGTTCCAAATCCTATCCCAATAAATGCACAAAGTGCAACACCGATTATCACCCAATCTATTGGGATAGTTGCCTTTGCGTTAAGAAGTGATCCCGCATAATTTCCAACTAATAATCCTACAATGATTCCAATAATTCCACCTAAAAGGCATAAAGTAATTGCTTCAGAAAGAAATTGAAGTAGAATATTATTTTTCTTTGCACCGACAGCTTTCCTTAATCCGATCTCAGAAGTCCTTTCCGTTACAGAGACAAGCATGATATTCATAATTCCTATGCCAGCAGCTAACAATGCAATTCCAGCTATTACAAAAGATCCCATTTTTACCCCTGAAGTAATGCTACCGATTTGTTTTAAAATAGATTCATTAGAGACTATTTCAAAATCATCAGCTTCCCCTAGGGGAACTTTTCTAATTCCTCTGAAATATCCTTGAGCCAGTTCGATTAACTCATTATAAAGTTGGTTATCACTTGCCATTATTGAAATGGCTAGACTTCTATTTATATCCCCATAGAAGCTTTTAAAAAGAGACAATGGGATTATTGCAAAATTATCTTGACTTATACCGAAAATTGCCCCTTTTTTTTCCAAAACACCTATAACAGTAGCTTTATATTCTCCAATATTTACTTCTTTATCAAGAGGATCAATCCCGTCAAAGAGTTTATCTGGTATGTCAGCCCCTAAAACAACAACGTTTCTGCCTCTTTTATAATCTTGGTAGTTTATATCACGACCACTTTTTAAATTCCAATCTTTTGTTAAAAACGCCCCAGGTGTAACACCATAAACTGTGATATTGGGATTGGTTTTAACGTTTTTATATTTGAGTATCTTTCCCCTAGAAGTGTATGTTGCAGCAATCGATTTAGCTGTGGTAAGTTTCGCCTCTAATTTTTCAAAATCAAAAAGAGTTATATTTTTTCTGTTTCTAGTTTCACGATCCTTATTGTGTCCGTGCATCCTAACAGCTGGCCATTTCTGAATTTGAAAGGTATTAGTTCCGAGGGACGATACTCCGGATTCAATACTTTTTTCAAGCATTGAAATCACTGTGCTGATGGCAATAATTGAAAATATTCCTACGACTATGCCCAAAATTGTAAGTGATGATCTAAGTTTGTTTACTCTTAAAGAATTAAAAGCAACTTTTAATATTTCAATAATGATCATGAAATTATCAAATAGTGATTTACATTACAGTCTAAAATAATACATTTTTATCTTCTAACAAATTTGATTTTCATCAATGATTTTAATGTATAGTGTCTACGCCTGGTAGAAAGTTGAACTATTGATATTTAGAGATGGTTATGAATAGATTCACCTTATATGTATTCCCCTTTTTCTGCTCATCGTGTAATAATTGTTAGTTTTATATATGAAAAGCAAATTATTTCGATTAAATTTAAGCTATTAAGACTGTTTTTGTTAAGATGTGAGACGCTTAATTTATTTACGCTCTATTTTATATTAATAATTATTAATTAAAATTATAAAAATGCTTAAAAATTAAATGTTTGATTTTATAGGTAACATATTTACTCCATCTCACTATCATGGGAATAGTAAAAGGAATGATTTTTTTGAAGGGTGGTTTTATAAAATAGTTGATTCTAAAGGCGATAACATCTTTGCAATAATACCAGGTGTTTTTATAAGTAAAGACAAAACAAAAGAACATTCATTTATTCAGATACTAAACGGTAAAAATCATGAATCACATTATTGCAGATTTAGTTTCAATGAATTTCAATCAAAGAAAAACAAATTTGAAATAAAAATTGGAAATTCAATTTTTACTGAAGATTTTATAGAACTTAAGATAGAAAGAGAAAATATTTCCTTAAAAGGTCAAATACATTTTGATAAATTAAAACCATGGCCAATTACATTATTATCACCGGGAATAATGGGATGGTATTCTTATGTCCCATATATGGAATGTAATCATGGGGTAGTTAGTTTAAACCATTCGCTCTCCGGCATACTTGTAAATAACCAGAAAGAAATTAATTTTGAAGGTGGTAAAGGATATACTGAAAAAGATTGGGGTTCCTCATTCCCGAGCAGTTATGTCTGGATGCAGAGTAATCATTTTGAAAAAGAGAATGTATCTTTTACAGGTTCTGTTGCAAGAATACCTTGGAGAAACAGTTGGTTTAGAGGTTTTATTGCTGGATTATTAATTGAAGATAAACTTTACAGATTTGCTACATATACAGGAGCAAAACTAAAATATTTATATTTAGACGATAAAGAAATCAGATTCGAAATTTCTGACCGCAAACACAAAATTGAAATTACTGCCATGCGCACAATTGGCGGACAACTTCACGCACCTTATGAAAACGAAATGCTCGAAAGAGTTTCCGAAAGTCTAGATGGAAAAGTGAAAATTATTCTTACCGAAAAAAGAAATAATAAAATATTATTTAGTGGATCAGGTGTGCACGCTGGGATTGAGGCTAACGGAAAACTTGAAGAAATTGTGGATAAATGAAATTGATCATTTGTTCAGTAGTGTATTTTCTTTTGGGCATGTTGATTTCCTCCTTGTGTTATGAGTATAACTTTATCATTGTACATCTTTAGGGGGCAGTTTATTTTCTTCCATCTTCTTTCTTGGAATATGATCATCAAATTTCTGGTCGAATTGTTGAAAACAAAATTATTAAGAGAAAATATTTAAGCCGCTTTCTCTATCAAAATAGTGAATATTCGAAACATCAATGAATATTTGAACGTGCTTATTTGCTATAGTCGGATATGATGCAGGAAAACGTGCTACAAATTGATTTCCCTCAATCTGAAAATATGCTAATGCTTCGTTTCCCATTTGTTCTACTAGATCCAGTGCAACTTTTACAGAAGTTGTATTAGATAGATCTCCTTGTTGTGTGCGGATATCTTCAGGTCTAATGCCAGCAAAGATCGTTTTATTGCTAAATTCATTCTGATCAATATTACTAATAGGAATAATTAGTTCGCGATTATTGCTTTCAAATTTTGAATTAACTTCATTCGTAAAAGTGCCTTCAACAAAATTCATTGACGGACTGCCTATAAATCCGGCAACAAATTTATTGACGGGTTTATTGTATAAATTGATAGGTGAATCAATTTGATTTACCAATCCATCCTTCATTATTACAATCCTATCTCCCATCGTCATTGCTTCGGTTTGATCATGAGTTACGTAAATCATGGTTGTTTCAAGTTTCTTGTGCAGTTTAGAAATTTCCGTTCTCATCTGGATTCTGAGTTTAGCATCAAGATTACTTAAAGGCTCATCAAATAGAAATACTTTTGGTTTCCTCACAATTGCCCTTCCCAATGCCACTCTTTGTCTTTGCCCGCCAGATAATTCCTTAGGTTTTCTTCTCAACAATTCTTCAATTCCCAAAATACCGGCAGCATAATTTACTCTTTCGGCAATATCATCTTTATTGAATTTTCTCAGTTTCAATCCAAATGCCATATTATCATAAACAGTCATATGCGGATAAAGGGCATAGTTTTGAAAAACCATTGCAATGTCTCTATCCTTTGGCGGCACATTGTTTACGATTTTACCATCAATATATAATTCACCCATTGAAATTTCTTCTAGTCCGGCTATCATACGGAGCGTGGTCGATTTACCGCATCCTGATGGACCAACAAGCACAACAAACTCTTTATTCTTTATTTCCAAATTAACATTATCAACTGCATTTGTTTTTCCATCATAACTTTTTGAAATATTAACAAGTTTTACATCTGCCATTATTAACTCATATATTTTTCATATTTAATTAGTCTTCATTATATCACAGAATACTATCTTCTATTATAATCAGGATCCATATCTGCAGTTCGCAAGCCTGCCACTTCATTTGCCATTAGTATAAAAACATTCCAGCATAATCCTCTGGTGGATACCCACCAATCATCTGTCGAACTCCATTTTGTAGGTATAAATTCTTTGCTGAATGGCCATCTAGGATTTAGGTAAATCTCTGCCCACACCCTATTTTCCATTAATTTTTTAGCCCTATCCCAACCATGCTTTAGTCCTACCACATAAGCACAATACTCTGCCCTAAACCAACTGCCGCCATTGTAATAAAATCCATCCCTTTTACCATCACGATAATTATTTTCACCAAATTCACCAAAAGGTTGATAATCTGCTGAGAGATATGAAAATTTTTGTTCATTCTGCACTAACCTAACGCAGATTGGTATAGTAGTACCAAATTCAGGATGAGGCGAATTGATTACCTTGTTAAGAACAGGCATCTGATCTAAGTGATTTTTTACCATCTCATCAGTTAGTAGTTGTCGATTAAATAACCATATTGAAAAGAATTCTGGTTCCAAATCTGTTAAACTTATGACATCAGGGTAATTTCGGTCGAACAGTAAATGCTTCCTTTCTGCATCGTAAAAATTTCTATATTCTTCCTCAGCTTTTTGAATATAGGTTTCAGCAATATCAAAACCCAGTTCTTTAATTGTCCTCAATGCAATTGCCAACATGCCTTGGTTAACTCCAAGCCTGTCAGTTTTGGGCTCAAAATCAACTATATCCACCTGACTCAATGAAAAATGGGCTTTGCATATTCCATCCCCGTCGGCATCTAATTCATTCAATACATAATCAACAGCTTTTTTTATTTTTTCCTGAGGAAGTTTAACATCGAACCGTCGTTTATTAAGCATAGCCCAGATGAGCCATTGGATAGTTGCTTCATTGTCCTTTGCCTCTGTTGATCCTATAAGTGGAGTAACAATGGTACCAATCACTCCTTTTGGTGTTTGTGTTTTACTCCATTTATCCCAGATAGAAAGATTTAACTCTTTATTATATGTTGCAACAATGGAGAAAAAGGTATCCCTGTTGTACATATCTGGTGCATAATTCATATTAGGTACATTAAATGGAGTAAAATCTCTGGTATCTGTAATCCATGTAAGCATTTGTAAATTGGCGTACAACATTTTTTCAATGAGTGATCCTTTAAAATCTTTTCCCTCAGCTAAACGTGACTGCGAAGAGATCATAAATTGTTGATGCGACTTCCAAGGTTCAACAAAAATATATGTGATTTTCTCTACTTTTTTACCGAGCGGTAGAACGTTGAATGGTTCCTTTTTAGGCTGATGCTCAATTATTTGTAAATCTTTAATTTTGAGTTTACATTCTTGCCCTGACTGAGTGCCTATGAACATTGATACACTATCATTTTCAATATAAGGAACTAAGATGCTGCCTTTAAAAGAAGTCCATTCGTTTTCCATAGTCCCGAAGTTATCAATGTACTTTACCCCATGCTCAAGTTCAAAGGTTTTTTTTCCATTTTTAATCCTAAAAAGTTTTAATGCTACGCCTGTATTTCCTTTACAAGAAAAGGAAATTGAGTATATATTTTGATCTTTTAACGGAGCAATAAATTCAATCCCTGCTCTACTGCCAGGATGACCAGTTATCGATATAAGATCCTTTTCAATCTGTATTTCTGAATTTCCTACCCTCTGAATATCCGAATCTATTTTTAATAAGGTTTCTTTTCCAGCATCAAGATGGTAGAATTCACCAAAAGTTTGTTTGATATAATTATTATTCTCTTTTCTTTCGGATGAACATGCAACTGAAAATAAATTAACATCGGCCAATTTACGTATACCTACAAATCCACCTCCACGTAGAACTCTTCTACGGGTATTTCTCGTAAATTGATTTTTATAACCTGCATCAGTTAAAAAACCTACGACATCATTACTAGGAGTAACAAAACCTGCAGCTGGAAATATTTCATGAACAAATCCTCCCGGGAAATTATTGTATTCAAATGTTACGTATCGGTTTGGTTTTTCAGCTGGCTTTGCAGTTTCAGATATGATATAATAAAGACCAGGCATATTTGGCTGAAATAACTCAATTCTCTTTTTAATAAGGTTTGCATTTATAATCTGGTAGGTAATTGAAACCGATAAGTTGACTTCGAATTCTTTTATGTAGGATTCTTTTTTTAAGGTGATTCTCTTTTCATTGCCTTCCCATTCCTGGCCCAGCCACCGCGGTATATTTGCAACTATACTCATATCAAGATTATACATTTGGAGAGATAATTCTTCACTGTTTTGAAGTAATAATTTATTGCCATCATAAATATTGACTCTGTAGCCTACCTCATTATTCCCTTCTACTTTTAGCTTAAGATCCTGACACCATGCAACCGTAACTATAAAAAAGAATAGCAATGATATAAGAAGTAGAATTTTAGATTTATTATTTAGACTATTCATTTAATTAAATTTCTCAATATTGTTTGATGAGAGTAACTTCATGCCGTAACCAATAATTAATCTCCTATTGAAGCAGTATTATTTTTTTTGTATCAGAGTAATTGCTGGTTTTTAGCCTTATGAAATATACACCAGATGCTAGTTGATTACCGTTGACATTTACTGAGTTCCAAAAAACAGAATATTTACCCGGATTTTGATATCCTTCAAAAAGTGTTGAAATTTTCCGTCCAAGTAAATCATATACAGCTAGAGTGACCTTTGAATCTTCCTTTATGTCATACATAATTTGAGTTGAACCATTAAATGGATTTGGGTAATTTTGATGCAATTTTGTTGATTGTGGTATTAAAGAATGTATGTCATTTTTAAGAGAAGTTTCAATATCATATAAATCTTCTATTTCACTGGTACTCAAAGCATAATCATAAATCCGGACATCATCCAAGACTCCCTTAAAATTATAATTATTGTCACTCGGAAGCATTTGTCCAATTGTTAAATTGATATTAGTAGTAGATATATCCCCACTCCAACTACTAAATGCATCCAAATTCCCATTTAAATATAATTCGAAATCAGTACCAGAATATATAAGTGTAACATTGTATAATAATCCTTCTTCCAACTTAGTTTCAGAATCAAGATCTTTTATACCGCTACTTGTTTTTAAAGTCCAACGCATACTCTTATTGGAAATGGAAGCTTTCCATCTGTTATCCCAGCTACCGTGTGACAGAGGATATGCTTCGCGATCAAAAAGCTCATTAATTCTTATCCAAAAATTAATTGATATCATTTTTGTGAAATTCAACAAATTATTATTTGAAATACTGATGTAGTCATTTTCGCCATCAAATAAGTATGCGCTGTTGAGATTATTAAATCTATCTGAAGTTAGTTGTGCACCGAAATTTGTTCCATGAAGTGCATTTCCGCTCTCATCATTGGTATTCCCATTAAAAGGATAAAATGCAACCAAATTACCTTTTGTGTAATCTGAAAAATCTCTTACGGATAAACTTATACTATCCAGAACAATGCCGCCTTTATTATCGGTAACTTCACAATATATATAATAATTGCCCACTTCAGTTGGGGCAGTCCATCCAATTATGCTTCCAATCCCCGTAATAGTTCCAGAAGCTGAATTCCACATATAACTCAATTCATCTTTGTCTTCATCGACAGTAAAGCATTCAATTTGTGCTTCTCCACCCAAATCTATTTTTCTTGGAGATGCCTTAATTTTATTAATTTGGGGATCATGATTTATAGAACCAACAACTTCCATTTCAATAGTTGTTGTATCATAAGCCCCATTCTGGTCATCTGCAATAACTGAAACTGAATATAATCCAGGCTGACTAGGTGCCTGCCAAGTGATAACTGAATCCGAACCTGTTATTGTTCCACCGCTGCTTGTCCAAGCATAATTAATTTTATTTCCATCTAAGTCCTCTGCTGTACAATAAATTTGAGTTAAATTGTCGGTTACAACTGGATTAGACATAGGTGAAAGGCTTTTTATTCTTGGAGGATAGTTCGAGACCGCAAGTCCGGAGTTATAGTCAATAATGATTGAGTTAACAAGTGTTTTATTATAAAAATAGGATACACTTCCACCGCTTGGGACAAAGACTAATTGCATTACTGAATCTCCATCAATATTTATATTTGGATTTCCAGTTACACCGGTTGCTACAAAAGTATTAGAAACAACATCGTATAAATCATAATTGCCGGAAGGAAGTTTTATATTTACACTTTTTGCCTCATTATGTGGATTGTAATACAAATATGTTGGATAGGCCTCCGAATGAAAATAATCAGTTTTAAGTAGATCAAGTTGAAGAATTCCTTCAACATTGGTTGTATCAATTATTCCTCCGAGTATTCCTATGTGAGATGAACTATACAATGTTAAATTCGTAGCTCCCCATCCACCAGAAATAGCATCACCTGTAGCATAGGGGCTCCACCCTCCTGGCCCAGTTTCTCTCATGGCTTCATGTGCTATATATGAATTTGGATCATATTGATATGCCCATTCTTCACTGTCCTGTTTGAACCCTGGTAAATAGTTTGGATAGAATAATCTGCTTGCATTTGCTGCATTTAATACCCATTTGGCAATGGCCCTTGAAAAACGATCATCATATCTAACCAAAGGTACCAAAGCACCAACCTGTTCAAATGTGTTCATTGAAAAAGCATAGTCATTGACGATTGATTCTCCAATTAAACCATGAACATCAATTCCGTCCCATGTTCCAAGTATTGCACCCCAATTCCTCAATGGGCCAATATTAAAGCACCAATTAACGAACTTAGTTATATCGTAATCTGTTCCTAGTTCTGCATTCATCCTCGCTGCGATATAAGTTCCGTAAGATAATTGAAGTTCATATGAAGGATTAGTTCCCCAACCATTTAAAAATTCCATTGCCCATTCAGCCCCAATTCTATAGTCTTCATTTTTTGTTTCTGCATAAGCATTATATAGTAACCATGCAATTGCTCCAGCCGATTCAGGCTCTGTTGGATCACTATCATAAGGAGTCATTGAACGCAAATCAAATCCTCTATAATTCATATACGGCACTTTCCATGGTGTTAATTTACCTCCCATTGATGCCGTAGCGAGCAGCCATTGATCAGCAACACTTTTTAATTGATAAGCAAAATCGCCCGTGTTCGGGTACAAATCATATAACTGGTAGAAGAAAACATTTGGCATTGTCGAATACCACCAGTCATCATAAGTGTCATCAACCGGATGATTTTTATATACAGCTTGTTCCGGTCGGTTATTAAACCATTCCTCACTCATTAGAACCCAGTCATACCCATTCTGATTTCTTTTATCAATACCTACTAGGCTTGCACTAATTAAAGCAGGCAGACAATTTATACTTTCACCCGATTCAGGATAAGGTGTTCCAACAACAGTGTGTAACACAAAGCTATTATGTCCTGGGTAATTAACAGTAGTAGTTTTAATATTACCCAATGGTAAAAATTCCCCAGACAAATCAAAATTAAAAACCAGAGAATCGTATCCAATTGCAACATGTTTCCAATCCCTCATAATATATGGAGAAGGAAAATTTGGCATTTGTTCAATTCGACTTACATTGATTTGCTGAGCATTTGCAATATTTGCAATATTTGCAAATAATAAAGAAAGAAAAATAAGCTTAAATCTCATTATCTTATTTCGAACACTCATAGATTAGTTCCATTTAATAGAAATATGTGTCATTCGGCAATAAAGATCGAGTTCACCCGATGCAACAATATAGTAATCATCTATTTTATCAATACCCGTTGTAAAAACAACATTTTCAACATATTCAGAGAATGTTAGCTTTGTAGTTAAATAAGAATTCGATCTTAATATTGGTTTTTCTATATCCATTTCAACAATAATTGAAGGATTGTTTATATCAAGTAAAGCCCAATAAGTATTGTAACAACCAACTTCATCACAGTTTTCTACTCCATGGAATAATATTAACCAGCCTTTTTCGGTTAGAATTGGCTGACTGCCAGCACCAAATTTCTTTGTAATCACAGAATTTTTTTTCATAGAAATTAGCGGTGACTCCAGCGGCTTCCAATGCATTAAGTCTGGCGATTGTGCTATATTAATGGATGGTCCAGGTAAAATATTTGTGTTTTGACCAGATATAAAATAATGATCTCCTAGAGGTCTTGTTAAAGCATAAAAATAATCCCCAATTTTTTGTGGGAAAATAACCATGTCCTTATTTTGATGATCTTGAATAATACCTAAATTTGAATAATCTAAACCATTTTGGGAAGTATATAATGCAGTTGGATGTCGTTCCGATCCAACACAGCAAACAGTCATGTAATAATTGTTATCAATTTTAGTCACTCGTGCATCTTCAATCCCATATTCTTGATAGCTCATTTCTGGCACAATAACTTTATTATAATGAATATTTAAAACCTCTAATCCATCCTTCGATAGCTCAACGGGTAGTAACCAAGAAAAAGAAGTTAATGCATAAATCTTTGCATGAGTAAAATTCTTAGAAAGATATTTTCTCGGGTCGCTTGTGTGAAAATCTTTTAATTCATATTTTTCAATTTGAAACTTCGAATCCACCGGTTTTCTAATTACTAAGAGTTTATCATCCTTAATGTTCATAGATAATGCTTCAGCTACCCTAACCATCATTAACAAATTACCGTTCTGAAGTCTTGTTAATCCAGGATTAAATGTGCCAAGAACATATGTTTCTTCACTTATTCCCTCCCTTAAAGGTGATTGGGATAGATCTACGTCCCCTGGGGTGAAGATTATTTTATCTTGAGTTATTAAATTTTTCATTTTATTCACTTGTATCATTTAAATGAAATTGAGGAATATCATTCTGTTCTATTTCTTGAAATAATAATAAAGCTTCAAGTGTTGATTCGGCACCAGAATTTTTGTTGACCTTTGTTTCGTTGAGTCCGTCATAGCATATTCCCGTCTCTGGAAAATATATCTTTTGATTTTGATGATTGTCTCCAAAAAACCATTTAGAATAGCTAGTCGCATATTTAATATACTTTTTGTCTCCAGTAATTTTAAAAGCCTCCAAAGCAGCATACACCATTGGACGAAATGAATAAGCGATCTGAGAATAATGTTCGACTTTATTTAATTTAAAATTTCCATTGTCACTACTTATTGAAAATTGGTTAAGGTATTTTCGATTAAAGAGCTCATTGTAAAAATGATCAATTTCTAACAACGCACTTTCCAAATATCTTTGATTTTTATAGATGTTGTATGCTTTTAGTAAGGCGTAAGATTGCAAATTCCCCCATCCATGCCAATTGTTCTGCCAGCTGAGAAAGACACCGTGAAATTCAAATTTTGGATTATTTACTTGCATCATTATAATTCCGTTTGCAAAGTGATTAATGATTTCTTCAACCGATTTATCTGCAATAATGGACTGATAATTTGAAAGGCCTATCATAAGAATCGAAGCTTGATCTGCGGCATATTCATATGGAAGCCATCGCGGAAACTTAATTCCTTCAATTATCCTTGTCCCTTGCACTTGAAGAAATTCACTTTTGATATTTTCAACTACTTTTTTCATGGCGATTAATATTTTCTCTGAAAGTTCGGTATTTAAATCTTTTAATACTGGATAGGCTTCTGTTAATGCCCATAACGCTCGCCAACTCCACCAATTAGGATTATTAACGCTATTCGGGTGATCTTTATTGATTCTAGTATCTGAGAAAATAAAATTATAGAAATACCCGTTCCCGCTCTGCATATGAAGAATAAACTTTATTAGTTTTTGTGCACGAATTCGGCTCTGATCATTTCCATTGTAAGCATAATCTTTTACATAAAATACTACTGCACGTGCAACGTCATCAACACACGAAGTTCCTTCATCAGAATCATCAACCCAATCATAAGAGGGATACTCGGCATAGATATGAATAATGGCCATATCATTACCATCAGCAACTATTTCTTCATAAAGATGGTTTAAATGTTTGTCATTAACTAACTTCGGTTTACTATCTAAATTGCAGGATATTACTGATGCTAAAACAAAACTCAAAATTACTAATGACGAAATATTTCTTTTAGTATAGTTCATATAAGTCAATAAATTTATTTACAAATTGAAATTAAATATTCAGTTGTTGTTGTTGCCAAACAGATATTTGTATCTGCACCAGAATAATAAATTTTGATATCACCATTCTCTTCAACAATCCACCCATTAGTAAAGATTACGTTACTAACATCTCCAATACGCTCATAGTCATATTCAGGTATTAAAAAAGGTTCTTTAGTTTTACCGATCACTTTCCAAGGTTCATGCAAATCCAAGAGCATTGCCCCAATCTTATATAAATAGCTGATCCCAAATCCACGGACACCATGATAGAGTAATAACCAGCCAGCTTTTGTTTTTATAGGGGGTGTAGAACAACCAATTTTTGTAGCTTCCCATGTTCCAGCTTCCTTTTCAGCAACAAATGTATAACCTCCCCAATGCAGTAAATCAGTGCTTTTATTAATCCATATATCGGCTTGGCCTTCTGCTGCAGGTCTATCAATTTTCCAATAAAAACTATTTATCTTTTCTGGAAATAAAACTGCATCTTTGTTTGAAGGTTCCGTTACGGGTCCTATAATCTTGAAATCCTTAAAATCGATTGTTTCAGCTAAAACTACCAATGGTTTATATCTGGAATACCCTGTGTATAATAAATAGAATCGTTCTTCAATTTTAGTAACTCGCGGATCCTCAATACCCCACTCAACATATTTATAAAAATCTCCATGATCTTCAGGTGTCAAACATGGTCTATCCTCAACGTTAAATTGTATGCCATCGCTGCTTTTTGCTAATACAAATGAGGACCTGCCATTAGGCATTTCTACTCTGCACACTAAAAGATATGTATCGCCAAATTTTACGGCACCGGGATTAAATATGCTATTCACTTGAAATGGAACATCTTCCTTTGTCAATATTGGATTTTTTGAATGCTTAAATGCTCCCATAGTATATTGCCTTCTAAAAGTTTATTTCATATTATTTAACAAAGTGTTAAGATCAATTTTTGCAAAACTACAAGCAGAATCAGACATAGCATAAGGAATTACTAAGAAATCGTCATGAATAATGGAACCGCATGAATAGACAACGTTTGGGACATATCCTTCCCTCTCCTCTTCAGTTGGTTCAAGTAGGGGAACTTTCAGTCGACCTATAATTTTGGATGGCTCATCTAAAGCAAGAAGAATTGCACTTATAACATAACGACGCATTGGACCAACAGCATGAGTCATTAGTAACCAACCCTCACTGGTTTCAATGGGTGAACCACAATTTCCAAGTTGCACATATTCCCAAGGCTCTTCCGGTATCTGAACTATTGATGAATTGTTCCAAAAAAATAAATTATCCGAATTCATCATGAAGATGTTCTCACCGTCTAATCGAGAAGTTATATAGTACTGCCCGTTAATCTTTCTCGGGAATATTGCAAATCCTTTATTTACAATGGATTTTCCATGTAATGTTCTAATTCTGAAATTATTAAAATCCTCAGTCTCAATTATCTGAGTTCTCATTTTCTTTCCATTATAAGCAGTATATGTTCCATAATAACATCGATCCCCATTGTCATTATTGAATAGAACAAACCTGGCATCTTCCATGCCCATACTTTCTGAATATGAAACTGGGAAGAGTACCCTTTCTGACAAATTTGTATCCTTTGAAAACTGACAATCATAATTCGAGTTCAGTAAATCAGAAATGTTTGAAGTTTTTTGGGGGATTATTTGCTGTTTCTTTATATTCCTCATTGAAAATTGATTCGGTAATAATTTTACTAGTTCTGATTCATTTTTTGATTTTTTTGTCAACCTACTTTTTAGAAATTTTGTGGTGTAAATCATATCATTATTGAAAGTAGATGACTCCACAAATTTAGAAACTTTATATACATCTATTGCAGCATCCTTTAACAGTTTGCCTTCTCTAAACTCAATCGAAGATATATGGCCTTCTCCAGTTGCTCTTAAACTTAAAATAAAATTTAATTCTCCTTCTTTAACGTTATTTTGATCAAAGTGAGGTACTATTGATGGATTAAATAATGCCGCTGCCTCAATTGAGTATTCACTTGTGAAATAGGCACCAATTAAAAGTTTTCGCTTTTCCGTTGTTTCAATACGTGTGGACAATAATATTTCAATATTTTTAAAATTTTGTTTAAGATTTTCTGCAAATCTTTTATGTCGCAAATTGAATCGACTAACTATGTCTTCCAAAATTATTTCGGTGTTACTATCTGTTAAGGATAGAACTCGATCAACAATATTAGTTATTCTTTGATAATTCCTTGGATAAAAGAATTTTAGTATTACGCGTTTTGGATCTGCGATTAATTTTATATCATCTCTTATTAATTTCATTGAGCTATTCCTTTAATCCTGTTGAGACCATACTTTGAATAAAATATTTCTGGAAAAATAGATATGCGATAATGATCGGCAAAGCAAGCATAACTGCAGAAGCCAGCTTAACACCTAATTGTGCTTCTGCTCTTCCCCCAACAGAAAATAATGTGACCAATTGAGGCATAGTCATTAGACTTTCTTCCCGGATAACTATCAATGGCCACAAAACTTCATTCCAAGCTGCCATGAATGTGATAATAGCAATAGTTACAATTGCAGGTAATGAATTTGGCCAGAGAATTGTAAAAATGATTCTTAACTCCCCACATCCGTCAATTCTTGCGGCATCAATTAAATCTTTTGGGATACTTTTGAAATACTGCCTGAACATAATGATTGCAAATGCATTCATTAAGTAAGGAACAATAAGAGCAAGATAAGTATCAACCCATCCTAATTTAACCATAATTATATATTGAGGAATTAATGTTATTTGAAATGGAAGCGTCATAGTAAAAATTATGATATAAAATATTAGACTCCGCCCTTTGAACTCTAATCTTGATAAAGCATAACCAACCATTGATCCAAAAACCAGCACACCAGCTGTTATGGAGCAGGCAACTATCATACTATTCACAAAAGCTTTTCCGATTGGTATTTTAGAAACCATTTGGATATAGCTATCTAAAGTGAAGTAACTGGGGAATAAATATAGTCCCCCTATCTCATTCTCAGGTGCAAAGGAAGCACTTATCATCCAAATAAATGGATACAGAAATGCAAGTGCAGCTGCAACTATAATGATATATAGAATTACCTTTTTCATTTATCCTTTTCAATAAATTTCTTTTGGATAGCTACAACGGCAAGAATAATAACTGCGAAAAACAAACCAAGAGTTGTTGCATAACCCATATGATAATAGAAGAATCCTTGCTTGTAAATATATAATACTGCTGAGATAGTACTATTCAGAGGACCGCCTCCAGTCATTATATATGGTTCAATGAATAATGAAAACCCTCCTATAGTTGATAATATTACAACCATAAATATGGTTGGATTTATCATTGGTAGAGTTATATGGAAAAATTTTTGAGAATGCGTAGCACCTTCTAGATCCGCAGCCTCATAATAATGTGGGGGCACAGTCTGCAATCCCACTAAAAATAGTACAACATATAATCCAATATTTTTCCATGTAGCCATTAATGCGATAGAAGGCATCGCTATCATTGGATCAACTAACCACCCTACTTTGTTTAGCCCAATATTAACAAGCAATCTATTTAGAAGACCAGTATCGAAAGCATACAGCTGTTCCCATAACATAGTAACAACTACCCCGGATACTATTACCGGGAGAAAGAATGCCGCTCGAAAAAAGCCTTTGAACTTAATTTTTTGATTTAACATTTCTGCAAGAAATAGAGCAAATATAATTTGTAAAGGAATATGAATAACTAAAAATATTAATGTGTTGCCAATTGATTTTAAGAATATCGCATCTTGAAATAACCGTATATAATTAGCGAAACCAGTGTACTCCATTGGTGAAATTATATTCCATTTATGAAAAGTTAATACGATACTGAAAATTACTGGAAAAGCTACAAATGTAAGAAAGTGCAGTATATATGGTAACACGAGTAAATATGGCGTTATTTTTTTTGTTTGTATCATATTTCATTTTTAATCTAAAAACAACAAATTGACTGCCTTTGCGGCATCGCGGATAGCATCTTCTGGAGATTTAACGCCGTATATAACACAAGCCTCATATTCCATGGATATTAAATCAAATACTTCTTTAAGTACCGGGGATGCGTCCGTTCCTCTTACATATTTTGCCTGTTTTGCAAATATCTTTAGCATAGGATTATCATTGAAATATTTTATATACAATGAATCCATCAATAAATCCTTTCTACGTGGGTACTGTGTTGTAATTTTTATAAATTCTAACTCATTTTCTTTATTGCAAAAATAACTTAAGAATTCCCACGCCAATTGTGGATTCTTGCAAGTATTAAATATCACAATATTTTTTGGGTCGCCATATGTATAAATGGGCCCATCATGATTATCAGGAACAGGTACTGAACTATAACTGTATTTAAAATCATCGTCTTTAAACTTTTCTGCATGAATTATTTCCCAAGGACCGACAAGCCTGGTTGCGATTGCTCCCGCTAAAAATGGATCTTGTCTTGCCGTTAGCCTCTCCTGTGGGAAATAATTTTTTGCGTAAAGATTACGTAAAAAGGAAAATACCTGAATGGAATATTTGTTGTCAAAAACTGCCTTATTATCTGTTACTAATGGTGCACCGCCGGACGCAGCAAGATAGAGAGGATAGAAATCAAAAAAGCGCTGCCACCAGTCAACCTTAACCTCAGAATAACCTATCCATCTATCAATGTATCCATCTCCATCTTTATCAATTGTGAACTTACTTGCAGCATCATTATATTCTGAATAAGTTTTAGGAACTTCTGAAAAACCTATGTCACTCATATAGGTCTCGTTATATATCATCATTATCGGATTAATTTTCCATGGTACCTGGTAAATGTGTCCATCGATTGAGGTCACTTCCTCAATGACACTACTATCACATCTATTATAAATGTATTTCATATACCCATAAAGGGAATCCAACGGAATCAATACGTTGGCTTGTGCATATACTTCCACATCTCCCTGCCACATATTAGAATAAATATCTGGTGTTGTTTTTCCAACAACTGCAGCCAGAATTACCTCTTCACTAGATCGTCCCTCAGGAACAGGCTGATACTTAACTTTACTATTAGGATTAAGTAAATTCCATTTCTTAACTATATAATCAGCATATTCAACTTCATATGGATTATTTGAACACCAATACAATAATTTAAATTCTCTATTCTCACCAGTATCATTGCATGATATTAAAGACAAGATTAACAAAATCCCGATTAAGTTATTTTTTAAATACTTAATTAATAATATTTTCATTTTGCTAAAATTCTCAATTACTCCAATCATTATCGATTGTTGGATAAGGCGTTCTTGGAATTAAGCCTCCTTTTTTTACTGCATAAAAATCGATGGCTTTTAAATCATTTTCTGTAGATACAGCTAAATGATATAATGTTTCTTTGTTTATTTCTATTTTATATTTTTTTTTGAGAGCGTTTAGTTTGTGAACAATTTTTCTCTTGTATTCAGCATCTAATTTAATATTCTCATCTTTTTCTACCCGCTGGGATTGATTCAGTTCACTATAATCCATAATTACTGAATTTGCAATTTCACTCTTAACAGCGCTGTATATAATTTTATCTCTCCACCACGCAATTTGTTTTTGGACTTCGTTACTAGTATGATACCCTTTTGAATATGCTTCACGCGTTAAAATTTCGTCTCTTGCCATTCTCCAAACAGCCATTTCCAATGATCGGGAAAATGTTTGTAAGGATGCTTTATTTAATTTTATATAATTATCCCTTAGCCAAAACCATTCAAGGAAATCTTTTAGTAAAATATTTTGTCCTTTCAGCACTACCAGATAAATATTATTTATTTTTTCAGAGTCTTTAATATTAACCTCATTTCGGGCATCATTTAGAATTTCATGAAGTTTCCATTGATCATACAATTTATCGTTGAGTAAATATTTTCCTAAATATGATCTTAAAATTCTAAAAGAAGAATTTTTTATAGTAGCATTTTCTGATTTCATCAAGCTATCGACATATTTATCAGAGAGAACATCCATTTTTCTTTTTGTTAAAGCGCTAATTGCTTCTTCTTTTAGACGAGCATTTTCTGTTTCACTTATTAAATTATTCTGCCAAAAATTATCCAGATATAAAATATACCACCCGTCATTTGTATGAATAGGTGCTGAATAGCTTTTAATTTCTAAAGTATCAATAATTGCCGCGAGGTCCGGATTATTTCTTCCAATTAAATATCTTGTTGTTTGCAATGATCTATCCTCAATTAAGATTGAATCTTTCAATTGAGTGTTAAACAAACTATCAAAGGGAATACCTGAATTGAGTTTTAAAGAATATTCATTTATTGTGATATCAGATTTAGTGAACAACCACCTAAGATTAACTTCTATTAATTTTTCTGTTATAACTGTATCAATTTCATCATTAGTATTCATAATATTTTTTAGAATTTTATCTTTAAACATTTCTTCAGTTGATAAATCTGCAATAAAAGCTTTATAAGTTTCTCTTACCAGTCGTGTCGTATCAATGCTATTTGTATAACCATCAAGAGCAAGTAATTTTTCATTTAGTAGGTACTCCAAATGTTTGACCTTTGAGTCTGGCATTCGCTTTACAAACGCAGGTCCATACTCATAGCTGAGATAATATTCCTCTGCGGTGATAATAAGGGTATCAACTTTCGCAATAATTGAGTGATGATTATATGAATCCTGTATCTGAGACCAAACTAAACTGAAAGGAATTATTAGAATTATAAATGCTATACTTATTCTCACGCTAAGTTGATAATAGCCCATATTCATTGCCATATTATCAGAATTGTAATGCAATTGAGAACATGTGGACATTTTCAAGTCGTCCAAAATCACTATAAGCGTAATCAAATTTTACAACTGTTTCACTAAATAACATTTTGGAGTTAACACCAACTCCAAATGATAAACCACCTTCTGAATCGATGAGAAAAGCATTCTGATATCCAGCTCTAAAAAATATGAACTGCATAAATCCGAATTCAGCACCAAAATTCATGCTCTGATAATCGTTATTCGGATGGACAGCATCAATAGCAATTGTGAGCTCATAATTTTCTGTATTAATTACTTTCGTTGAAACCCCGATTCTAAATCGCAATGGGAGATCCCAGCTGTCCATTTCAATATTGGTAGGTATACGTTCGTTTGAACCCTTTTTTGTATCATCAACTCTTATAAAATATCTTGTATCTCTGCCTTCTAATTGCATGGATGTACCAAAATTAGAGAGTGACGCCCCAATTACCATACCCCCAAGTAAATCAGTCCTAAAAAGTGTTCCAATATCTAAGGCAAATGCAGTAGCCGACATATGCCAAATATTTTGCTGAATATATTTGCCAGTAAATCCAATAGAAAACCTATCTGTTAATTTTTTTGAATACGTGAGACCGATCGCAATATCTTGTGCACTGAAAAATTCTCCTGTTCCCTCAGGTTTTTCAACAGTCCGCACCATCATATCATCCATGGATAGTGAAATAAAACTAAATCCAAGATTGCCGAAAGTACCAAGATTCAGAGCTAGTCCAACAAAATCATATTTTGTATCTGCAATCCAATTAATATGATTTAATACTGCCTCATGTTTTTCTAAATTTGCAATCCCACTAGCATTCCAGTATAAGGCAGTGACATCATTAGAAAGGCTCACAAACGCACCCCCCATTCCAACCGCTGGGGCTCCAACTGATATATCAAGAAAATTAGCAGCCGTGGTTCCTGTTTTCGAGACATTCTGAGCATTCACAAAATTTATAAATGAGGTTACAAATAGACTGATTATTATGATTTTTTTAATCATGGTATCACCATGGTATTTTCTAATTGTTTTCAATTTATTTAATTATTGCAAATCGACCTATCTTTTCACCAACTCCTGCTGCTTCAACGTGAAAAATGTAAATACCATATGCGATGTCCATACCATCTTTGGAAACTAAATCCCATGATTCTTGTCCATCCGATATTGTGCTACTATGTTGAAGAGTTTGAACAAGTTTTCCACTAATAGTATAAATTTTTATTGTACATTCATTTGGTAAATGGATAAAATAAATTACTCTTTCGCCTCTTCCTACTTGGTTTGAAAATGGTTCCCAAGAAGCTGCTCCAGCGTATGGATTAGGAACAACAGCTATTTTATCCATATCAGTGACTACTTTTGAAATATCAAAGTCCTGAGCTTTTGAAGTAAATTCAAAATACTCCCCACTTCTAAAAGTTTTCTTTGTCACTAGTGTAAACACATCACCAATTTCAGGAGGTATCTGATCTTCTTCTGCTAATGTAGTGTCCCTAAAAAATGAAACCGACCAGCTAACCTTCAAATTATTAAAATTAGTTGGGGGAAGGTTAATTGAATCACCAACTGCTATGAATATCGCGTCATTTTCATTAAATATTGCATCACCATTTAAATCTTGAAAAACAAAACTTTGATGATCAATTCCATCTGTTAAATTCTTAATTACTACGTTTGATTGTATTGGATCGCTAAATCGAGTTGCAGGAAAAGATAAATCACCAGCACCAGGTTCCAGTAAATATATTTCAAAATCAGCAGGAATATCAACTCTTCTAGAGCCATAAGTTGGAACAAATCTTGAGTCAAAACCAAAGTTAATGAGATAATTTGTATTTCCTGTCACCTCAGACTTATCTTGATCTACTGTAACTAAAGAATCATTGTTAATATTAACAGTAAACCCGTCTATCACTGGTAACTGAATATTATCGCTCTTCATTTGTGTTTCGTGTACAAGTGTGTCATTACTAGTATAGTCTATCAAGGTATAATATGGATGCGGATTATTATGAAAAGTTGAATAATCTTCAAACTCTACTCTATAGGTATGAAAATTTTTTATAGAATCTGGATCCAATACGGTTACTGAGATTTTCCCAGTACCCGGTCCACTTGCAATAAAATTTTCAATTTCCGGAGCAATATAACCCGCTGAAGGAGCGCGTGGTACAACTACGGCAGTATTAATATCTGTTGTAACATTTCCATTAACGTCAGTTTTGAAAATTGTCGGAGTTTCTGAAGGGGGTATACCCTCAACCTTGCCTTCTACTGTTGTTGTCAAAAAGCCTTGATCATAGGCAGCAACGGCATAATAGTAGGTTTGACCATTTTGAACTGTCGAATCTACATATGAATGTTTTATTCCGCTATCCTCTCCAAGATTGAACATTGCTCCATTTACATCGATTGGATGCAATCCCTTAACTCCATCCCTTAAATCAAATTGGGCAATCGGTTTTCTAAATGTAGCTTTACCGAAAGCGTCTGTAATTACTTTGATCTCTAAAAAATTTGCTTCAGTTGCGCGATAAATTCTATAACCTTCAAAGTTATATTTTTGATAAAAAGCATCGAATGTACGCTCTGCTCTATCATCCCAATATAATGTTACTTTACCATCACCTGGAATAGCTTTAATAATGGGTTTATCTGGAGGTTTGGCAAATCTATAATTAGCATTATAAATTTGCTGCACGGTTTTCTTTCTTCGGAATAGATCGTCTTGGTCAATTCCAAATATCATGGACATTGAAAATCTTTCGGTCTCGCCAGTGGCCTCTTCATTACCTGTTTCAGAGGAATAAGAATTTCTTCCCTGCATTGAAAAAAGATAGCTAGAAAAATAGTTAGCTAGATTAACTCCTTCCAAAGACTGACCGTGAGGTGTTGGTAGATCTGATAAAACCTCCCAGTTTACTTCGTCATTGTTAAGGTCATATCTATGAGTCGGGAATATTGCAAATCCAGTAAGGCCAAGTTGATCAGATTCGTCTTTATCAAGAATACCAAAATTAGGTTCTCCCTGATCGGGTTTTCCGTTCACCTCGGTTCCATCAGCATCTGGTCCTTCATAACCATCATCAAAAGGTCCTATACCGTCGGTCCCGACATCATCATTAATTGGTTCACCTGGGTCCCATCTTCCATTTCCATCAACATCAAAATAAATTCTCCAATTGGCGTTTTCATCTGCATCCCAATGAGGCTTCCATGAATAACCATAAAATTCTTTAAATTTGATTGTATCTTGTACAACATCCTTAAGAAATGGATCCTGGTTTACATTTTCTATAAAAACGTTCGCATTATTATCCCTTCTTTCGTCAGTAATACCATCGCTATCATTATCTCTGCTATCATCAGGAACTCCTGGACTTTCAAGAAATGCATACCCGCTTAAACCAACTGGGCTCCAATTCCCTGGACTGCCGTATGGTACCGTGGACCAAGCATAGGACATATCTTGAAGTTCATTATAATCCCCTGCATTGTTCGAAGAATTATCATGCCCTCCAATTCCCCAATCCACATACTGCGCAAACAAAGTTTTATCATAATCAGTTGTGCTCATATTTGAAATTTCATAGTACCAAAATATCACATCCTCTGCTAGTACCTGTGACCACTGAAATCCTCTTGCTTTAACCTGCATTCCGAGTCCACCTCTATCAGGATCTTCATTATCTGGAGTAAAGTTGTGTTCTAATAAATATTCTCTATCCAAATGATCATCAAATACAAAATATGTTTCTACGTCAGCATTTTTAACACCTTTTCCAAAAAAACCGTTCCAAGCATTGTTCCAATCATCTGGTCTATCCGGCCAGTGTTCTGGCCAAGAATCCGGGATATCACTACGGGCTGGAATTGTTGAAAATCTGTCTGAATATCCAGGTAGTGGCCACCAGCCATAAGTCACTCCGGTTGAAGCGTCATATCTTGTATACTCATAATAATTTGTTTCCAAAGGATGAATTTTTAACCCTGCTGGAGTTGTTGCTTCAGCTTGAACGATTATAGCGACACCATCAACATAAGTGTGATTAGTCCCTTTGGGCCAAACACCACTTCTGCTAGGTTCATTTTCCCAATCTGCTATCTCTCCAAAATTATAGTAAACGGTGGAGACTAGATTCCCATCCATAAAACCTTTACGGGTTTGGTTTTGATCCCCCTTGTTCTTATCCACAATAACTTGCGAGTAAGTATTGAGACTTAATATTCCTAATAAAAGTGTACTTAATATTATTTTCATATTTAAACTTTTTTAAATTTCACCTTAATCCTCCAATCACTGGGATTAGAATGTTAAAGAAAAACCAATATTTATAGACCTGGGTGAAGAATAATAATCCGGTCTTGTGTAAAACTCTTCAATTGTATTTACTCCTCTCGGTGGTTCCTGTGATCTTGTTACCTCTAGGGTGTACCCAGCCCTTCCAGTGTCGCCAAAAACATCTATTTCATTAGCTGTGTCAAACAAGTTATAGATTCTTGCAAATATTGATAGTTGGGATCCAAATATTTCAAAATATTTTGTAGCAAATAAATCTACATTAAAATATGATGGTCTTCTATCGCTGTTTTCAAGACCAGTTCTTTGATTCTGAATTGATGGTGTATATGGTAAACCTGTTCCATATTTGCCTATAGCACTTATGATATAATTTCCAGGTATACCGCCTGTGAGGGTGAAATTAAATGAATGAGTCCTATCCCAATCCAAATATACAAGTTGTTTATTTATCTCAATTGGAGGATTAGCTTGGGCTTTGTCAAAGTTATCATTCGGATCTGATGCATTTCCTTTAGCTACTTGAAATGTATAATCAATACTTCCACCTATACCGTCGGTAAATCTTTTTTCAAATGAAAGCGTTATTCCCTGAACTGCACCATAGTCTTGATTTACAAGTTTACTGAATTTTTTAAAATCATTCTTAATATAAATTTCTGTGGCTAATAAATTGCGTATATCTTTATAATAACCTGTGAGAGTAATTCCTATATCAGTAAATATCTCTTGTTGTAAACCTATTTCATACATAATTGTCTGCTGAGGTTTCAGATCTGCATTTCCGATAAGGTTCCCAATATTTTCAGGATAATTGCCCGTAAGCGGAATTCTGAAATTTGGATTTCTGTAAAGATATTCAAAAGGGGGTATTTGGAAAAAATGACCATATGAAATATGAATCGCACCCTTATCAGTGATTGGATAGGAAATACCAATACGCGGACTGAATTGAGATTTTGACGAGGCTTTCTTCATAAGTGAATCAGGGAAAGGAGGATTTAAACCATCTAGTACTGCAATATTATTTGGGTCATTTAAATATTCCCCATCCGGTTCAAAATAATCAAACCTCAATCCTATATTAACAATTAAATAGTCCAGTTCAATTTTATCTTGTATAAAAGCCGCTGCTTGATAAGGATTAGCATTATATATATTGTAATTGAATGATCCAGGTGTAGACAACGCCGGTTGAAAATCTGAAGTTGCATCTATTACTATTTGGAAATCTTCGTAGTCTAAGTTATGATATTGAAATTCTGCACCAGTTTTTAGCTGATTGATAAGATCTGCTTGAAGAGTAAAATCCAACTTGCCTGTATAAGTCGTTGTTATATGATTGAAATGCCAATTTTCAGTTCCACCAGTATAAAAAGCATTTCCACTCACATCTTGTTTTCTGCGTGGATCAACATATCTAGGATCTAGTGGATTCTCATAAACATACTGGTTATAATTTGTGCTAAAGTATGAACCACTTACATCCAGGAATGCCGAATTACTAAAAACATGAGTATAACTTGCACTTCCTAAAAAACTCTCTTGAAATCTCTGATAGTCCCCATCTGGATTCAATTTGTAGATATGATTGTAATCTTTATAATCATTTTTTTGATATAATCCATTGAGTACAATCCCTTTCCCTGAACCCACATCAAATGATAATTTACCTTGCAGAGAATAAAGCCTATTATAGTTCATTGCAACATACTCATTATCTCCTGTGGAACCAACATACCAGTTATTTGGGTCGTTATCTGAAAAATCTGAGGAGTCACTTGGATTAAACGTTCGTTGGCCATACAAATAACCATCATTACTATTATATCTCCCTGAAAGAAAAAATTTCATAAATCCATTTGTGAGCGGGATCGGGCCGCTGAAATTAGCTTGAATATTTTGTATATCAGTTGGGTTTACACTACTAATATTAGTGTACAAATCATTTCTGTTAGTGACATAATCTCCTAAATATAATGATATGTTCCCATCGTATTTATCGCTTGCAATCTTTGTAACCTGATTTACAACCCCGGACATTGCTTCGCCGTATTCTGCATTAAAAGTTCCCGTCAGAACTTGGATTTCTTGAATACTGTTTACTTCAGCAGAAAGAGCTGAATTACCTGAGTAGGCATCATTAACAGAAATTCCATCAACCAAATATTTTACTTCGTTTGTTCTACCGCCCCTAAAGTGTCCATCAATAACACCTGCCTGCAAATTAACAACAGATTGAACATCTTCTAATGGAAGCAATGCAATTTGATCTCCACTAACTTTAGCTTCAGTTGATGTAAGATCTTTTCTAACAATACTTCCCTCAGCTGAAACTACAACATCCTGCATTTCGATGGTTGATTGGCCAAGTTCAAAATCTATGTTAGTCGTCTGATCTACTGAGACTTTAATATTTTGAATTGTCTTTGAAGCAAATCCAATCATTGAGGCTTTCATATCATACAAACCAGGAGGAATATTGATTATATAATAATTTCCATCAATGTCTGTTGCTGCGCCGTAATTAGTTCCAACCAAAATTATATTTACTCCTATTAGGGGTTCTCCTGTTAAAGCGTCTTTTACTGTTCCTGCAATTTTACCTGTAGTGCCAGCTTGAATGTTTGATGCAACAACAAATAGGAATAATAATATTTTGAGATAGTTCAATCGTTTCATACAAATTTTAGTGAACATTACATTCACCCTAATAATAGTTAAGATTATTCAAAGTTTAAAAATATTGTCACTACTACCACATAGAAAGTTGGGTACTAAAAATTAGCACCCAACTTTTCTTAACAGAATTACTTGAGGAGAAGCATTTTCTTTGCTTCTGTAAATGAACCGGTCACGATTCTATAAATATACGTTCCAGTTGATACCTTAATACCATTGTCATTCCTTGCATCCCAAGTAATTTGGTGTACACCCGCTACCTGTTCTGCATTATAAAGAGTTTTGACTTCCCTTCCAAGCATATCATATATCTTTATAGTTACAAACGAAGTCTGCGGAATTGCATAGCTTATAATAGTACTGGGATTAAATGGATTAGGATAGTTTTGTGATAATTCATAGCTATTCGGCAGACTTATTTCCTCATCTAGATCAGTAACCTTAATAACTTTGAAGGATAAATCATCTAGATATACTTTACCTGTAAATCTGCTGTATGGATGTAATCGTACCTCCAATGCTTTTGCATCTGGAAGTTCTATATCCTCGTAATATTCTGTCCAATCAAATGAAGTAACTGCTGGAAACTTAAATTGCAGATCAGGTCCCCAGATAACTTCGTAACCATCATTATTACCTGCTCCAGCAAATGTTAACGGTGTTAATCCGATTGCCCATGAATCCGGATACTTGGCTGCTGAATCTGGTACTAAATTCTCCGCCTTGATCCATACACTTATTCTTAATATATCCCCAGGACTTGCTGCAAGAATTGATGATGTACTGCTTTCAATTGCCATCCTTCCCGGTATAGTATGACTACCATCTAACCATATTCTCCTAGATGCAACAAATGCATCTTGTTGTGGTCTGTCGAAAGGCAAATCATATTTCAAGGAATGAAGTCCAGTATGGGCTTCTTCTGTCGTTATTCTTGTATTCTCAAATCCTTTAGATACATTGTTGCCATCCCATGGGAACCAGTTAAAAAATCCAGTTGGCAATTCCAATGTCCTGTTCCATGAGGAAGGCCATTTGAATGCATCCGCCCAGACCGTTCCTGTAGCATCCTTACCACCCACTAGTTCTACTATCACTGTATAGGCTTCTTCTGGTAGGGTTACTGAATCTGATAATTCCATCCAATCTGCACTAGCTGCACTTTGATCAATTTCTATTGGGATGGTTCCTATCAAGCCTCCACTCTGATTGTAATATGAATAATTGATCATCCATTTCGCATCATCATTGGCTGGGCTTGTATTTACTCCCTCTGTTTTTATAAAAGCTCCCAATTGGAATTGTTCATTTGCATTCAACTTTGGTCCCCAGTTATCACACATGTTTTCTGAGGTCCACATGGCTGCTTCTGCTGTTGCTTCTTTCGTGATCTTCAATGAACGACTCATGACAAAGGATTCATCACTTGCCCATTCTAGGGTCGATCCGCCCGGTTCTGCTCCTTTTGTCCAATACGATGGCATATCAGCTTCAAAGGAGCCGATTCCTGAAATTTCTGGAAATTCTAGTTTTTCAATCTTTAGATCATCCATATAAATTTTTCCAGTAAATCTGCTGTATGCATGTAATCTTACTTCTATTGCTCCAGCCTCCGGTACTTCTATATCCTCGTAATATTCTGTCCAATCAAATGAGGTAACTGCCGGGAACTTAAATTGTAAATCTGGTCCCCAGATAACTTCGTAACCATCATTATTTCCTGCTCCAGCAAATGTTAATGGGGTTAAACCAAATGCCCATGAATCTGGATATTTTGCCGCTGAATCTGGTACTAAATTCTCTGCCTTGATCCATACACTTATTCTAACAATATCTCCTGGTGAAACTCCATCGTCAAATTCAACTCTCCTAGATGCAACAAATGCATCTTGTTGTGGTCTGTCGAAAGGCAAATCATATTTCAAGGAATGAAGTCCAGTATGGGCTTCTTCTGTCGTTATTCTTGTATTCTCAAATCCTTTAGATACATTGTTGCCATCCCATGGGAACCAGTTAAAAAATCCAGTTGGCAATTCCAATGTCCTGTTCCATGAGGAAGGCCATTTGAATGCATCCGCCCAGACCGTTCCTGTAGCATCCTTACCACCCACTAGTTCTACTATCACTGTATAGGCTTCTTCTGGTAGGGTTACTGAATCTGATAATTCCATCCAATCTGCACTAGCTGCACTTTGATCAATTTCTATTGGGATGGTTCCTATCAAGCCTCCACTCTGATTGTAATATGAATAATTGATCATCCATTTCGCATCATCATTGGCTGGGCTTGTATTTACTCCCTCTGTTTTTATAAAAGCTCCCAATTGGAATTGTTCATTTGCATTCAACTTTGGTCCCCAGTTATCACACATGTTTTCTGAGGTCCACATGGCTGCTTCTGCTGTTGCTTCTTTCGTGATCTTCAATGAACGACTCATGACAAAGGATTCATCACTTGCCCATTCTAGGGTCGATCCGCCCGGTTCTGCTCCTTTTGTCCAATACGATGGCATATCAGCTTCAAAGGAGCCGATTCCTGAAATTTCTGGAAATTCTAGTTTTTCAATCTTTAGATCATCCATATAAATTTTTCCAGTAAATCTGCTGTATGCATGTAATCTTACTTCTATTGCTCCAGCCTCCGGTACTTCTATATCCTCGTAATATTCTGTCCAATCAAATGAGGTAACTGCCGGGAACTTAAATTGTAAATCTGGTCCCCAGATAACTTCGTAACCATCATTATTTCCTGCTCCAGCAAATGTTAATGGGGTTAAACCAAATGCCCATGAATCTGGATATTTTGCCGCTGAATCTGGTACTAAATTCTCTGCCTTGATCCATACACTTATTCTAACAATATCTCCTGGTGAAACTCCATCGTCAAATTCAACTCTCCTAGATGCAACAAATGCATCTTGTTGTGGTCTGTCGAAAGGCAAATCATATTTCAAGGAATGAAGTCCAGTATGGGCTTCTTCTGTCGTTATTCTTGTATTCTCAAATCCTTTAGATACATTGTTGCCATCCCATGGGAACCAGTTAAAAAATCCAGTTGGCAATTCCAATGTCCTGTTCCATGAGGAAGGCCATTTGAATGCATCCGCCCAGACCGTTCCTGTAGCATCCTTACCACCCACTAGTTCTACTATCACTGTATAGGCTTCTTCTGGTAGGGTTACTGAATCTGATAATTCCATCCAATCTGCACTAGCTGCACTTTGATCAATTTCTATTGGGATGGTTCCTATCAAGCCTCCACTCTGATTGTAATATGAATAATTGATCATCCATTTCGCATCATCATTGGCTGGGCTTGTATTTACTCCCTCTGTTTTTATAAAAGCTCCCAATTGGAATTGTTCATTTGCATTCAACTTTGGTCCCCAGTTATCACACATGTTTTCTGAGGTCCACATGGCTGCTTCTGCTGTTGCTTCTTTCGTGATCTTCAATGAACGACTCATGACAAAGGATTCATCACTTGCCCATTCTAGGGTCGATCCGCCCGGTTCTGCTCCTTTTGTCCAATACGATGGCATATCAGCTTCAAAGGAGCCGATTAAAGTTACGCTTCCTTGAGCGAATAATATTGGACTTGAAATCAAAAATAGCAAAACAAGCCAATACCCATAAAAATGTTGAAAAGACTTTTTCATAAATACTCCATATAATTATTGGTGATTAGTTAAATAATTTTGAACATAGGAAATATTTTAAATTTGGATTGATCCATAATGTCATCAATCCAATAACTTTCTTGTTGATTCCCTCACAATTAATTCTATTGGAACAAGAATTTTTTTTGATGATTGAATTTTTGTTTTTATATCATTTATAAGTAAATGCACTGCTTCAATACCTAAATCTATTTTGGGGACTCTGATAGTCGTTAAGGGAGGGTCTAATAATAAATCGACTTCAACATCGTCAAAACCTATCAAAGATATATCTTTTGGAATACTAATTTTATTATCCTTGGCGAATTGCATTACACCAATTGCCATAGCATCATTACAGGCATAGATGGCTGTAATTTTTTTGTTTTTTTTGAACAATATTTTTGCAGAATTATAACCACCTTGTCTATCCGTATTTTCAGATTTAGTAATAATTAACCTTTCATCAATAGGTAATGCTGCTTTTTCATGAGCTTTCCTAAATCCAATTAGTCGGTCATTAATACTTGGATGACTGATATCTCCACCAATAAAGGCGATACTTTTGTGACCTTGAGTAATTAAATGATTAGTAGCTTCTACGCCTCCTTGAACGTTATCAATAATGACTGCCGGTAAAGAATGATTTGGAGTTTGATAATCAATAAATACTATAGGTAAATTATAGGGCAAAATTTTATCTATAAAAATTTGCGGAACTTTTCCTGCAATGATAATTCCGTCAACACTTCTTTCAAGAATGAATCTTGGCAAGGTGTCTCCTCTTTGAAAATCTTTTTTTATTGTTTTCAACAATACATAATAGTCATGATCTCCAGCTGCAAACTCAGTCCCCAAAAATATTCTCGTATAGAAAGGTTCTGTCCTTAGAAAACGGTCGTCAGTTAGGATAAAACCGATATTTCCTGTGCGCTTGCGAACTAAATCTTGAGCCGATCTGGAGGGATGATAGTTTAATGCTTTAACAGCTTTTAAAACTTTATTTTTAGTTGTAGTGGAAATTCTTTGGTTGTCATGCAGCACAAGTGAAACTGTTGCAGTTGAAACATTTGCTTGCAACGCTACATCTTTTATTGTTGGTCTCATAGACAAATTAGTTAAACGTTTAACTTGAATATAAGATTATTTTAAGCTCATGTCAAGTTTTTTCGGTTAACGTTAATATTTTATCTGTTTTTAATGAATTTTAACAATACTTTAACGTAGAGAAAATGATTACTTCAGTTAATCGTTTTAACTAATTATTATATTTCATATATTTATGTAAATATTATATATCTAAATGATACCAGCAAAAACAATAATAACTTAGAATATTCATTTTTGTCATACTTAATTTCAAACAAATAATTACCCTGATGTTATGTTGAACCAAGAAAAAAAATCATTTTCTATAATTCCAAAAAAAAATAGAAACGATTCTAATAGACCAGCTTTTCATTTCTTACCTCCTTCTAATTGGCTGAACGATCCAAATGGTTTAATCTTCTTGAAAGATTATTATCATATGTTTTATCAACATAACCCTTACGATGATGTCTGGGGTTCTATACATTGGGGGCATGCACGAAGCAAGGATTTAGTTTATTGGGAACACTTACCTATTGCAATCAGTCCATCATTAAATAAAAACGAAGAACATTGTTTTTCTGGGTGTGGATTTATTCGGAATGACTCTCATCCAATATTATTTTATACTTCAATAGGAAACAGAGCCCCTGAACAATGGGCAGCGATGGCAGAGAGTGACCAGCTAAGTATTTGGCAAAAATTTAAAAGTAATCCAATTCTTAGTATGGAAATTCACAAAGGCCTAATCATCGAAGATTGGAGAGATCCATTCATTTTTGGGGAAGCTGGGAATATTTATATGGTTCTTGGAGGGCACCCAAAAAACAAATTCGGATCAGTAATGCTATACAAAGCAATAAATTCTGAACTCACAAATTGGGAATATTTAGGTATCCTTTTCCAAGGTAATGAACAAAACTGGGAGTGTCCCAATTTATTTAAAATTGGTGATAAATATGTCTTGATTTATTCGCCGCATGGAATTGTGAAATTCTATACAGGTAAATTATTTATTGAGAAGCAAAAATTTATTCCTGAATTTCACGGTATAATTGATTATGGCCCAACTTGTGACTATTATGCTCCAAATACCTTGCAAATGGAGAATGGACGAAGAATCACGTTTGCGTGGATAAAAGGTTTTAAATCTAAACAAGGGTGGCAAGGAGCTATTTCATTACCTAGAGATTTATCAGTTGATAGTGAAGGAAGATTGATTCAGAAACCGATACATGAACTTGAAAAGTTACGCGGTAATTATACGGTTATAAATAATATCAAGTTAAAGAATTATGAAATGATCAAAGAAATTACTTATCCACAATTTGAGTTGAAGGCCTCATTTGGATTAGATGGGACTCAATTTGTAAGTTTTCGATTCAATGAAGAATCTGGAAAGAAATATGTAATCAATATTACGCCATTTCAAATTTCATTTGCAATGGATAGAATTCAAATTGATCCCCCTTTCTTGGAACAAATTTATGATATACAATTATTCTTTGATAGAACAATAATAGAAGTTTTTATCAATAGTGGGTTAGTTTGTGCTACGAAGGTTCTATATCCGGATATGAATAATCTTGATTTTGAAATATCTGGTGAAAATTCAATAATTGAAATTGAATTATTAGAATTGTGGGAAATGAACTCGATTTGGAAACAGTAATTAGCCATCTGATAATTGATCAGATAGCATTTTTCAAAACTGCCCTTTATTTCAGCATATTTTAATAATCAAAAAAATGTATGTCTGAATTCTCTCTGGAAGAGGTACCCGTTCTTTAACCAGAAGTTTTAAAGGTTTTGGTTTATCCGCCAGAATTCTGGGTCCCCTTTCTAGCCCATTATGGGACCCAAAAGCTTGTCAGCGATTTAGACTTTCTCTTAGGATGAGCAATTGAATAGGGACAGGTTTTTATTGTAAAAATTAATCCCACAAATCCTCCCCATATTCCCAGCCTTTACGAACTGGTTCTTTCAGGTAAGTATTTAGTTCCGGACGATTTGTAATCTTCATATTTTTGGAATCCCATTCGATCTTACCTCCATGCTTGGCTGCGATGATACCTAGTAGCATGATTTCACTCATCGGTGCAGCGTAGTCAAAGTTTGATCCTGGAGTCGGGCCTTCACCCTTAACTGCTCGTACAAATTCTTTAACCGGTCCTCCCTCAACACGCGGATATTTTTCCGGCAGTTTCATTTTATTCAACTCTCTCATTTCATCAAGATCGATAAGACGAGGACTGTCAGAACGGTGATTAGTAGTAGCAATTGTTTTTTCACCCCTATAAATTGAACCATCTTCAGGTAAATCTCTACTTAATCCCCATTTTTCTTTGAGATCAGGTGTCGCGTTCGGTCCATTGTGCCAATAAAACTTGCAAGGATTTTTTGTGCCACGTTGTACAAAATCGTAACGAACGCTTACACTGTCATGAACCATAAATTCATTGCCTCCAGTTACCGCCTCGGCTTCTATACTAACTGGTTCATATAAATCCAGAAGCCAAATCGGTGCATCGGCAACATGGCAGAACCAATCACCAAAAGTTCCAGTGCCGAACTGATTGAATCCGCGCCATTTTTTTGGATGATACAATTTATTAAATGGTGCACTGGGATTTGGTCCAAGCCAAAGATCATAGTCAAGTCCATCTGGCACTGGATCTGCTGAGGGTGGGAAACTATTAGGCATTCCAAAATAAGTTCCATTCCAATCGGGGCCATTAATCCAACTGTGAACCTCTGTGATTTGTCCAAATACATCTGCCTCATACCATTCACGAAGACGTCGGATACCATTATAGGTGTGTCCTTGATTTCCCATGTTGGTAATCACATTATATTTGTGCATAGCTTTTCGGAGCGTGCGGGCTTGCCAAATATTATGTGTCAGAGGTTTCTGAGTAAACACATGTTTGCCTCGCTCCATACAAGCGATTGTAGCCACAAAATGTGTATGGTCCGGTGTATTGATACAAACGGCATCAATCTCATTGCCCATTTTGTCTAGCATAACCCGGAAGTCACTAAAAGTTTTTGCATTTTTGATTTGTGGATATTCTTCTACGTACCTAAAAAGCATATTGGAATCAACATCACATAGGGCAACAATATTTTCTTCAGAACATCCATCAAGAGCCATGCTCGCAATATTCCCACACCCAATCATTGCAATATTGAGCTTATTATTTTCTGAAATTCCAATCCTTCCACCAGAACAATTAGGTAAGATAAATGTTCCAGCAGTAACTACTGCAGCTTTCTTTAGAAACGATCTTCGATTATAAGAATTCATGTAATTACCATTATTAATTAAATCAATTATTATTTAGTAAATTCATTTATAATGTTTGGGTATCTTAATTCAGTTTGATTATCCCTATTCAAAACCTCATCCGGACAACTATTACAGAGGTTTGAATATAGTGACCTACAAAAATCCCATTCAATTTATGAATATTTTTGTTAACTAACACTGATTTCAATAATTGTCCCTATCCAAAACCTCATCTTAATAATTAGAGATAGAACTAATTGTAGAAAGCGAAAATAGTCACACCCCAACTCTTCCTAAAGACAAGCATTATAAATCGAATTCGCAACTTCATCTACTTTCATAGTCAAGTTCACCTCCCACAACATGGTGAGTATTGATTAGCATAAAGAAATGTGCTTTGTGGTTGTCTAGGCAGAGCTGGGCTGTATTTGAGCTAGGTTGTGATAATTCGATATCATCTTCAAAATTAATTCTACTAACATTTTTTTAATTGAATAAACTATTAAGATAGCTTAATTACTTTCATCTCTATTTTTATGCTTTTTCTCAATATTACTCTGAGCTAAACCTTGAGCCAACTTTGTAACAATTCCAACAAAGACTCCTATACCAGACAATGCCATTACAATCGTGAATATTTTTGATAATTGTGTGGTTGGTGCAAGATCACCATATCCAATTGTTGAGATGGTCATAACACAAAAGTAGATGGAATCAATGATGCTCCATTTTTCAACAAAAGAATAAAATGCGGTTCCTGAAAGGAGAATGGCAACCATAATAATGACGAGTGAACGAAACTGTTCATCCTCTTTCCAGAGCCTTACATGAATTAATAATAATTCTAGAAATTTTTTTATTATAAAAAATAAACCAAACATTTACAATCAAACCTAAACATTTTTTAACTTACGTATCTGAAACGATAATACAACTAAAATTATTCCGCCTAAAACGGAAAAGATTCCCAATATTGAAACAAAAATTCCTGCTGAAAATATAGGATTAATTAATAATAATAGACCTAAGAATGCTGTCAATACACCACCAAATACCATTACCCTTTTACTGGATGCTTTTTCCAACTTGAATCCTGTTGCTATCGATGAAATTCCAGATGCCAGTATTATAAATCCCATAAAATACATTAAGAAAGTTGTAGTGAATAAAGCAGTGAAGATAGGTTGTGAGAATACCGCTAAACCAGCGAGGATGCTGAGTATAGATACGAAAATACCCCAACCCCAGTTATTATTTTCTTTCTTACCTTGGAGTGATGCAAATAAAGTAAATATACCATCTACAATCCAGTAAGCACCAAGAAATGTCATAATAATAATGAGAGTTGCCCCGGGATTAGTAAAGAATAAAATTCCAAGTATGATTGCCAGAATACCTCTTAAAAGTACTAGCCACCATAATGTAGAAGCTGCCTGACCGATTATGCTTTTTGAATTTGTTTCCATTTTAAACTCCTATTTTTTTACAAATAATTAATCCTAAGCGTTTTTTATTTATGCATCTGAAAAGATAATCAATAATGCAAAACGAGATTGTTAACAACTAGTGTGCTATTTACACCCCCTTCATAATTAATTCCATTTGCACTTGAGGCAAAAACAACCGAAATGTGAGTAACTTTATCATCAATTGTTCCGTATAATCCATTTTGTGGTAATTGATATGAAGGAGTTCCACTTGGCAATACTCCATAAATTAAATCTTTTTTGATATTGATGAATTCATCTATATCACCGGTGCGGATCCAAGCAGTTGCTATCCTTATAACATTATCCAGATCTTCTCGATTTTCTAATAATAGATATACATCAGCAGAATCTATTTTATCTAAAACTTTCCCAGTGTTACTTTTATAGGGTGAACCAGCCATATATTTGGCATCAATTGAAAACGCTTTAGGTTTAGCCGAAAAAGCAACACCAAATTTTGCAGATGAAGGCGGGTCTAAAATATTTAACTCAAATTTCCCAGTAAATAAGGTAGCCGAGCCCATTCTTTGACCAAGGGATAATATTCCCAAATCTTTTGTCAATAATTTTGCGGCATAATCTAACCCAGCAATCTGTTCTGGAGTAGTATTCGCATTATCGTCACCAAGTATCGTAACACCGTCATTTGCTGAAGACCAGATACTATTTCCATCAGCGCCAGGCTGCATATAGTTTTTGCCATTTGGAGTATACCATAAATCGAAATTAGTATTTTCTAACTGAGGTTCAGAACCTTCTTTTTTTACTACTACGGTGTAGAATGCCTTTGAACCGTTTTCGGCTATAACCGTATATTCATATGGATTAGTAAAATCAACAACATCATATTGTGAAGGTTCTATCCTCGCAAAAGTTGAGAGTAATACAGAGTCCGGTTGAAGTGCTGTAATTTCAGCCTCTTCTCCAACTGTAACATAGATCAATAAACTATCTTCTTTTATTGTAGTATTTCCAACTTGTCCTTTAAGTGTAAAATACAATATTTTATTCAATTCAGATTCACCGAAATATGTTTCAGTGATACATGAAGAAACAAATAGAGATGTCAAAATTAAAAAAGTTATAAAAATATATTTGTTATTCCTTTTCATCACAATTCCATTTTAATAATAGTAATAAAATCCGATACCAATCTTTAGGATATTGATTGTAAAGTCACCTGAAAATGAAGACTCGGAAGCACCCACTACTCCATTTTTTTTAGAGTCGCTCCATTCTGCTTTTAAATCCAGCAATTTCAATTCCAGCTTCAATGCAGAACCCGGCAGATACACGCGCCATTAAACCGGGATAGAAAAGAAGTTCAATTGATTTGCTTTCAGTGTAGACCCTGGTCAAAATATCATTTGAAACTGTTTCAGTTAATGAGTTCTCAAAAGTTCCGCCGAACTTTATTAAATTAAACACATTAAATATTTTAGCTTTATCAAGAGACAGATAGTTTTTCATTGTACCATATATCGACCATCCAATTGATTTACTATGCACATTTTCAAGAACATTAGAACTATTTTCCTGTATCCCTTCTTTATTTTTGTAACTAAAATTTATCAATGCGCCTAAGGCAAAATTATCTTTAATAAAATAACCTTGATCAAGATTTATGTTAACATTATCATCCGTCCTATCTTTAATAACGTAAACTAACACGTCCTTATCTTCTGTATTCTTAGTGCCAAAATTAAACGATAATCCAGAATACAAACTACCTTTATTCAGTAGGTCTAATTTTTCATCTTGACTAAATGTTACACTAGTTACAATTCCTAAGATTATAAGAACAGTTACTATTTTTAATTTCATATTCTTTCCATTATTATTAAATCTATAGCACAAAACTTACTGCAAAATTGAATCCTTCATAGCGCAAAGGGGTTTCTGTTTGAAAAGGCCAGTTCATATTATCTTTGCGCAAAACATAGTAAGCATATAAATATCCGGTACGAATTAACATATTAAATATTGGACCAAAAACCGAACTATCGTCTACCCACTTTCCCGCAGCCACATTTAAAGCATTATAACCAACCTGAGCAATCAGAAAACTTCCGGCCCACTTTAGAAATAAAGTACGTGGATAAATTACCCCAGTTTCATAGTTAAGCGAAAGCTGAAGAGTTGATAAAATATCAAGTTTAATTCCGTACAAAACTCTATCACCAAATCTGAATGTATCTTTGTACCTGCCTAATATTTCTTCGTCATTTGACGATATTGGAGTATTTGAATTACTACTATATTCGTCCATTTTTGACCAAATTAAGGATTGTGAAATGTATGGAATAAATGATATATGAGGTCCATAATAACCTAGGCCTTCAGTTTGTCCTACCCCAAAATGGTAAAACTTAGTTGAAATATCATCTGACTCAGAGTTGCCGATTGCAAACTCACTATTGCTATATGCAAACATTAAATACCATTCATTAAGCAGAGCATTGGATTTTGAAAATTTATCAAGCTCACTCCTGCCTAACTTTAATTCGATTTTCCCTGCATTTGCAAAACTGCCATTTAAATCATTATTGCTAAACTTTTTCATTCCGTAACTTAATTCTATAAGATTTCTTGATTGAAACCAGAACTCTGTTAAATATTGTTTATAAACTCTTTTATATATTGGATTTTTATACTTTATTAAAATTTCATCTCTCGATGGGAGTTTAATATTTTCTTCCTTTGCATATCTCAAATTTTGCAGCGCAAATTGATAATAAGGAACATCACATAAAATAAAATCCGGATAAAAACTATTTTCACGCAGAAAATTGAGTCTATCTTCTTTTGCGAAAGTCCACATACAAACTTTATAATCTAAACTTTTTGCATTATTCATTACTTTTTCAATCTGGTCTAAACTAGTATCAACAGATTTAAATGCTAAGACCCAATTTGAACCAAAAGAAATAGTATTATGCGACTTTCTTTGCAAACCCACGGCTTCCGGGAAATATTTGTCTAATTCTTCAACAGGTTCTGTTCCTATAGAACCTTCGAGGGCAATATCAGAATATGGACAAAGATCTTTAAATATTTTCGCGGTACTTTCAGCCCTGGTTAAAAAAAGCACCTTCTTTTGTCTTTCAATTGAGAGACCTTCAAAATCGTATTTTGCCGCAGCAAGGATATTTTCATCAGAATCGGGTTTAACATCAACTACAAAAGTTTTTAAGCGCGGGTCATCAATAAAATGATAAAAGACATCATAAAGAGGTTTCATTGGGGCTGCGATAAAAGCTTCAGCGGCTGTCGCCTTATTTTCAGGAATCGCGGCACTTTTTAAGACCAGCGCATTTTCAAATTCTGATATATTTTTATCTCTAACAAAACCTCGTAGAGTTGTTGCGGCACTCAAATCTTCATCGTGGCTTATCATAAACCTTTTATCTTTGGTGACTCTTACATCAAGTTCAAATCCTTTATAGCCCGATACTAAAGCCGTTTCAAATCCGGGGAATGTATTAGCTGGGAAAATTCCATCTGAATTATTAGGAGGCTGATAACAGACACCACGATGTGCAATCGGTATTGTTTTAAGTGGTCTATCAACTAATTGATTACCATAGAATTTAAATTCAAATTCGAGTTTTTCTCCGGTATTTGTGACAACTTGTGAAAAAAGTTTAGTTTCTGTAATTATACTGAATATTATTTCACCACTTTTCTCCTCATCAACCGCATCATACCAATAGTAGACATTTTCACCCTTGACAAGTTTTGTCCTTATATAATTATTAGGCAAGAACGAACCTTTAATTCCACTAAAATATTTTCCATCTTCCAAAAAATCAGCTTTATAGAGATATGTCTAAATTCCCCCAAAAATTCATTACCAATAGTATCTGAGGGAATACCATTGTCAGTTTCATAAACAGAATAATAACCGGTTTGAATTTGTGGAAGTTCATCCATGTATGGAGGAAAATCGAGAAGTATCTTTCTACTTGAACAAGAAAATAGACTTAAGATAACACAGATAGAAATTATTACTTTAATTATATTTATTGAATTATATAATTTCAAATTTTTATTCTAATTAATAGTTTTTTTTGGTTGTGCAACCTATGTCTAATTCCTTTCATTCCATCACCATCGCCTCTTTGCAATGCCATATAATCAACTCCGATATTTACTGAACTAATTGTAGCCCCTATAAAACAAAGATTGTCTGAAATCCTAAAAAAACATTGGCAATAAAATTAGAGTCAGGGCACTATGTATGTAAAATTATATCCCCAAATGATACCCACTTTAATCCTTAAAAGTACTAATCACCAAAACAATAATACTATCTTACCAACCAGAGTTTATTATTTAGTTTCAATTTTACTTTTTCATTCCTAACTTAATTTTCAGTCAATATTTTCATACCGAAAAAAATTATAATTTTAGAAATTGAGGTGAAAATATTACTACACCAATCTCAAAACCGGCTGCTTGTGTGCCATTAATTGCTGAACCATAACTAATTGCCGGAACTACAGTATCATTTGGTTCCCAGCGAATTCCAAACTTATATTTCGGCTCTGAATATAGCTCACCAGCAGTGCCATAGTACTCGCCTACAATGGCACTTTGTGGGATAATCTTATAGATTGCCAGTCTGGTAGAATATGTAAATCCCCAAGCTGTTTTTTTATTATTGCCATAATCAAAATCAACTGTACCTCCTGGCATAATATCCCAAGATAACGTGTTCTCAAAAAAAGGAATTGTTATTGGGACTGCAGTCCATAAATTTGTATGGCGATCAAGGAATTGTGATTGATTGTAATACCCTGGTGATTTACCATAACCTAAAAATGCCGCAAATCCACCAGTTTTTTCTGAATTTTCGTAAAACATATATTTAAAGTAAAAAGTTGTGGAAAAATGTTGCGGCAGATTTAGCTCTTTTTTTTCCCAATATAGATTTGCTTGTACAAAGAACTCCCAATTCTGAATTAAAGCAAATGAGTTAATAAATGTGGCATTTCGTTCTCCTACAGTCAAACAAATTGTACTAGTTCCATGCGGCATTGTAAGGTAATTATCAGTATTAAACTGCTGAGCTAGTCCCGAGCAGAATAATAGAAATAATAAAATTATCGTAAAAATACATTTTGATTTCAATTAAACCCTTATTATATCAAAATTCAAATTTAACCATACACTGTACTCTACTCCCTCTACCTAAAGCATCATTTGTTGTCTTCTGTGTACCCCACATATATTCGATACCAGTAGACATCTCATCACTGAGACTATAGAAAAGATTAACATGTCCAATACCACCTTGAGCCAGTGCATACGCATCTCTTGAATCCGGTGTCTCTAACCACCCGTACGCATAACCTAGGTTTGAAGAAAACTGCTTATTCCATCGGTGCATAAAACCAACTACAAAGGCAAAAGCGGGCATAGTTTCTAGATTGCCCTGATCGTTTAGTACAGCATTTGCGTTACTACCTGCAAAAGCCATAATGTTTTCACCTGATCCTTTACCGTATGAGATATTCCAGGTAAAGAAGTCTTCTTTTCCAATGTATTGTCTACCACCAAAAACAACAGATGCTTGTAATGCTGTCGCATCAGGTCCGAGGCCTCCGCCATCCCAGCGCAATTGAGCAACTTGAGCTCCAAGCAGTGCTAATCCGGTTGACCAGTAATAGTCCAATCTTCCTGCTAATAGAGGTAATCCCAAACTGGCTTGCCCAGGCATATCGTTGGGATTTTCGATACCCATAAAGTCGAGCATTTCTATACCAACTGCAAATTTCCAATTATCGTTTATACGATAATCATAACGTATTTGAGCAGCGCGCCCACCATACAAAGCATCACCGGCAGCAAAGTCAATGAATATTGTAATAGTTTCAAGAAAAGAAATGGTAGTCCAGGTTTGTCCAATAGTAAAATTACCAGCTGTTATGTAAGCATGACGTAGTCTGAATTGACTGCCTGAAGTCCAGAAATCACCTTCAATAAAAACTCTTAATGGAAGAGCATCTTGAGCCACCCTTCGCACATCAATATTAAATCTTGTTTCCTTAGCAAAAGCATTAAAATACCCGCTATTTTCGTGTTCCGGTGTTCCTTCTACCGGTATGGTCGACAATAAAAATTGAGTCCGATCACTAGTTCCAGTTATATCATATAGAAAATCTGTTTTTACATAACCACCAATTTTCATTCTAAACTTTGTACCGAACATTGGCCATGAGCCAAGAAACTCGGAGGCAACAAGATCACTGCCGGAAAGCGGTACAATATTTTGATCCCGTAAATCCTGCTTTGGAATTTGCTCAAGTCCTTTTGCTGTGCTATCCGATTCAAATTCTGGCGTAAGTTTTTGTTGTACAACAACACTATCACCCTCAAGATCAGCTAATCGCAATTCCAACTCATCAATTTTACTCAGTTTTTGTTTGAGCTGGTTGATTTCATTTTTTAATGAATCTATTTCCTGTGCATGGACAGTTGTTGCTAATAAACAAACCACAAAGAAGCAAAACAGATGTAATGGTTTATGTTTCATTAAAATCTCCATTATGTAGTTTTTATCTAAATTTTAGGTTTAATAGAATATTTAAAAATTTTTATTTAATACAAAAGAGATGTTACTAGAAACATAACATCTTTTTAACTTTATGATCTTATAAAAATGCTAATTTATTCACCAGCTAAATATTTTGCGGCTCTTCTTAAATAACCAGGCATTTTATCCTCACCGTAAGGAGGAATATAACCGTTGGTTGAAAAGTATACTCCTACAAAATCACGTTCAGGATCAATATAAATACCTTGACCAACATTACCATGTTTCCATAATGCACCATCTTTAAATACAGCATCAAACTGAAAAGAATTCATCCAAGGCTCTTCACCAAAATCTTCAATAAGACCTTTGTATTTAGCTCCGGCAACAAAAGCATCTCTACTTCCTGCAGTTTGTAGTCTTTTTAATACTTTTTCACTTACCACTGGTCCCACAGCTGCTTTTTCCCAGCTTGGGGTAAACAGCATTCCGAATCTGCCAAAATCTTCTAACGTTGTTGAAAGCAATCCGTGTGCTACAGATGTACCATCAGGAGTCAAGTGGTGTAACATAGCTCTGCGAGCGGTCATTTTACCCCAAACTCGATCTTCAAAAAGGTTTGCCCATGTTTTATTTTCAATACGTTCTGCAATTACAATAAAAATTTGAGTTACAGCAGATGAATAACGAAATCTTTCACCTGGTTTTTCACCTTCAATTGGTTGAGCTTCCTTTAAAATATTTAGCCAATTTTCAACCTTACCATCATCAGGATTTGGGAAACCGAACTCTGCGCTAAAAAATCGAACAATAATAGAAGTAGGATCTATAATCGCATCCAAAGTTTCTTCTAATTGAAGCGCAGTTGCCATGTTTGCCGCATCAATCATTTTGATACCATCCCAATATGTTCCTTTAAATTCAGGCAAGTACTCAACTACTTCTTTTTGCATATCAATCTTACCTTCAGCTTCAAGTTGAGCAATAATTAAACCTACAGTTGATTTTCCAGGTGACATCCATACGTGAATATCTTCTGGGTTCATTCCAGGATAAGTTTCATAAACTACTTTCCCTTTGTGAATCATTAAAATACCTTGAACCCTATGGTTTGGATGAACCGAATATTCATCTAATGTTAATTCACCTTCATTTACTTTGAAACTTACTTTTGAACCAATTTCCGAATTTATATTTTTTCCCAATGATTTATATTCTGAATTAGGTGCCGATACAGCAGAAGGAAGTAGTTCACTCAAATGTAAGTTGTAGTAAACTGCATGATCGCCACCCAATTGGTAATGAAAGTTTTCAAATTTATCACGAGCGTCATTTGCAAAATCAAATGTGAAACCATTTTTAGCATTACTTATTGGAAAAGTAACCGTAGCTCCAGGAACTTCAAGGTATTTTTTAAGAGGATTATCCTGTGCTATTATTAATGAACTGTAAAGCAAAATTGATAATAATAAAACAGGCCATTTAGTTTTAGTATTTATTATATTTTTCATAAATAATTCTCACTTTCATTTTTACTTGTTGTTTAATAATTATTTTCCAGCCAAAACTTTGGCCGCTTCACGCAAATAACCAGGGGAATGATCAATACCGGCAACTTTTTCATCGTTTGTTGCTAGACCAAAATAACAACCGCAGAAGTCGCGTTCTGGATCAACATAAATACCTTGACCCATATTTCCGTGTTTGAACATTGCGCCATCTTTAAAAGCATGATCCCATTGTGCTGTATTGAGGTCTGGAGTTTCTCCAAACCACTTTGTTCCATACTCTTCTTCTGTAGAAGCATGGTAGGCTTTATGATCACCTAGAGTTTGAATACGTTTGAGTAACTTATCGGAAATAACCTTTTCCTTAGCAACAACATCCCAACTAGGTGTATAAAGTAAAGCATATCTAAGCATATCTTCTGGAGTTGTATTAATCATACCTGCTGCTATTGGCGTACCATCAGGAGCTAGTCCTATGATGAACGGATTTCTAGCACCAATTTTTGACCAAACACGTTCTTTCCATAAATCTTGCCACGGCATTTGAGTTATGTTTTGGACAATAAGAACAAGTACCATAGTAATGGCCGAAGAATACCTAAACCTATCACCTGGCTGCTCACCAGCAATAGGTTTAGCTTTTTGAACTAATTGCTGCCAATCTCCCTTACCATCAAATACAGCTGTAAAGAAGTTTGAAATCCACGAATCGGGATTTATTAGGTTTTCAAATGTTTCCTCCATATCAAGGCCACTGGCCATGTTCATAGCATTTTTTACAGTTATTTTATCCCAGGCAGTACCTTTTAAATCCGGCACATAGTTTGGGACTGTTTTATCAAAATCCAGTTTCCCATCTTCCCATAACATAGTTGCCAGCAAACTAGCTGTTGTTTTTGATGCCGACATCCAAACATGAATATCTGTTGGATTCATGCCAGGATAACATTCAAATACAACTTTCCCCTTATGTGCCATCATCATAGCTTGTACTTGCCGTGGACCAACTAAATATTCTTTTAGAGTTGGTGTGGTAGTTTTATCATGAGCATTAAAGGTTAAGTTTAACAAATCAGCATTTATGTTGCGTTCCAGCGGGCTAGTCTTAGAAGGGGGCATTACTACTCTTGATTTGAAAAATGATGGCAAATTCAGGTTGTAATAAATTGATTCATCATTGCCCGACTGCCAATTACGAAAATTGTAATTTTTAGTAGCTTGTGAAACAAAATCAAGTGGTTGAGGGTTTTTCCACTTAGCCATCGGACTATTTACCTCAAGCGGTTGAAAGCCGGTTGCTAGTGATTTAGCTACCGGTTTATTTTTATTTTCTGAGCATGATATTGAGGTAAGTCCAAGCCCGGATATGCCAACAGCTGCTCCAGCAATGGCACTTTTTGTAAGGAAATCTCTTCGATCCATTCCTTTTGTTCCTGAATCTTGCACAACATCTATTTTTGCCAAGTTATCTGCTTTTGATCTTTTTATTTTTTTATTCATCCTATTTTCCATGTGATTTTAGAATTTATGTTTGCGATCTGGTTCATTTGCAAAATCACAACATTTAATATATGCACCACCAAAATCTTCAGGTACGGTGTAAACTTTTTGTGTCAATTACCTTCAGAAATTATTGTTTGATATTTGAACATATTATTAATGTATATCTGGAACTCCACCACCAAAGTCTTCAGGAACAGCGTAAAATTCTTTGTTCCAACTATCAAGAGTTAAAGGCTTCAACTTACTTTCGGTAACCGGTTCAAAACGAATAGCTTGACCTGGGTTAACAATATCAGGCATACATTTAGAATCTTTAACAACAATAACTCCATTAACCAAAACATAAGGAATACCTGTTGATGGTATAGTACCTTTAGCATAAGTTGCGTTGTCTTTTACATTTTCAGGGCTAAAGATGGTTATATCAGCAACCATACCTTTTTGCATACGTCCACGCACCTGCATGGCTTTTAAGCCCATTTCACCAAGAGGTTTGGCATAATTGTAACTGGTCATTGATACTAGTTGCATTAAAGGAATATTATTATCTTGTCCAAAACGAAGCGTTTTAGCAAAAGACCCGGAAAAACGAGGATGCGTATTAGGAAGTTCATCAAAAGGTGTATTTCTATCCAAACCTGTATCTGGAATTAAAGGCATACCATCACTACCAATGGCAACACCCGGCATTTTTAACCAATCAGCAACTGCTTCTGCAGGCATTTTGTAAACAATAACCGCACGTGTAGGTTCCTTTTTTAGCATTTCGGCGCGGCTTTCTTCAGTATAATATTCCAATGTTGCCACGTCTTGTACTGTTTCTTCGTATTTATAACCCAATGATTTCACCCAAACTTCAGGCTCTAAAAACACAGCGTTTAAAGCTGTTGAACCAGCTCTATAAGGATAAACTTCACCCCAAACATTGTAGCCACGTTCACGCATTTTAACCAGTAACTCATGTACTAAATTATAACCAGGGTTATTAAAATGACACGCGATAGCCGGTGCTCCTAATGCAGCCGCATTTGCTAACATTTCCTGTATACCATTTACTTCGGCTACATCATTTCCAGGTGTTCCTCTAAAGTGCATCCCCATTTGACGACCATATAGACCGGCTAATTTTTGCAATTCATAAATTTCACGCGTTGAAACACCAGCACGCATATATCCAACAGTTGATCCAATACCTATACCACCCTGTTGTAAACCTTCATCAATAAGTGATAAAATTTCGTTTCCTTGTTCCATGTTAGGTCTTGTTTTTGTCCATCCAGAACTGAGTCTTGATTTAATCGCATCTGGTGTATTTAAGTATTTCCAATCAGAAAAACCATCTAATACTGCTGCACGGGCGAACTCATGAGCTACAGCAACCCCATAATTTAAAGGTACTTTACCTTCGCGTTTTTTATAAAACTCATCTACTTTAGGACCATGAGCACCAATTTCTAAATCCATTATAGTGGTACGACCATCACGCAACATCAGGTTGTAGGCATAGGGTTCCAAGCAATGTTGGTGCCCATCGATAAAGCCTGGGGCTACTACATGATTCCTAGCATCGATAGTTTCTTTTCCAGTAATTACTTCTTCGGTAATGATGGCAATTTTGCCATCTATAACACCTACATTTCGTACGGCATCAAATTTGGTTTCGGGATCCATTACCCTGCCATTTAAAATAACCACGTCATAAATTTGCTGAGCACTTAATTGTGAAAAGCAGATCAGCATTGTTAAGAATGCTGCTAAAATTATTGAATTATTTTTTTTCATTTTTTTCCTCTTCTGTTTTGAATAAGTTTATTTAATGTTATCTCTTCTAATTGGTTGTCCAGGGGCTGATTTTTCAATCAATTCTCCATTGGAAATGACAGCTACACCATTTACTAAAAGATTATTTACACCAATTGCTGGTTGGTTTGGTTGTTCATAAGTTCCAACATCCGATATTTTTTCTGGATCAAAAACTACTATATCGGCATCCATTCCTTTTTGTAAACGTCCTTTCTTTTTCATTTGAGGCACAAATTTTTCAAGCTTTTGAGCCGGCATCAAAGTCATTTTACGAAGAGCTTCTTGTATTGTCATTAATTTACGTTCACGCACATATGAGCGAAGAATTTTTGCAAATGTTCCATTTGATCTTGGGTGGCTAAATGTTTCTTTTGGTAGTGGCCATTCATCACCCTCATAGTTATGTATATGTCCGCAATGATCCATCGTCATCCAAAACATTTCGTCAGATTCAATATGAATTTGTGGATGAAGTATCGACCTATCAAGTAGCGCAAGATCCTCAGGATTACTTTCATCTAAAAAGTGCCAAACAATAAAAGTTCCTGGCTGATTCTTTTGGTAATCATTTAATTGTTCTTCGGTCATACGCTCGGTACCAAGTTGAAAATTGTTAGCAGTGCTACCCATTCTCTCACGCCAGCCTTCACCAGTAAACATTGCTGCACCTATAACAGTACTTGCAGCACCCCAAGGGTAAGCTCCAACTGAAATATTTATATTCTGCTCAAAAGCATCATCAATCAAGGGAATAATTGATTCAATATCTTTTAAGGATGTGCTATTTATATGGCAAATGTGCATATGTGCGCCAGTTAGAGCGGAATTTGAGATTAACTCCTTAATGGCTTCAAAAGAACTTTTAGGTTCCATATTGCTAGCATACCTTACGTGTGTATAAGTTGCTACATCGTATTTAGCAGCCATCTTAGCTAATGCGTAATATTCTTTTTCTCCATATCCTGGTGCGTATCCAGCATTGATGCCAATTCCCAATGCTCCCTGATTTATACCTTCTTCAACATAGGCCAGTATTTTTTCTTCTTGCTCAGGAGTGGCTATTTCCATTTTCCAGTCGTTATCCTTTTGAGCATTTTGAAAATAAGCTGCAGTAGCTTCAGGTTTTGTATCTGAAAATGTGGCAATACGTGCGTATGTCCAACCAGATGCGGCGCCATAATTTAATGGCAGTTTCTTTTGGGATTGAGCTGAATACCATTGGTCAATTGGCAGAACTCCGGATTCAAGTTCGAGCATTGTTGTAACACCCTGCATTGCTTGCATGCGGTAATCACCAATATTTTGCCCATGAGCATGAATATCAATAAACCCCGGGGAAACAACTTGTCCTGTGGCATCAATAATTTCTCTACCAGAAATCTCTTTTTCAGTAATGATGGAAATTTTTCCATCTTTAATACCTACATTTCTGATACCGTCTAATTTTGTTTCCGGATCAATAACACGCCCATTAATAATGGCAATGTCATAGACAATATTATCTCCACAAGATTGAATAAAAATAGAAATAGTTATTAATACTAAAATTGAAATGGATTTCATAAATCCTCCAAAATAAATGTTCTTATTCGTTAAATGATAAATGAAACTTGAATTGGTGATATCTGCTTGAGAAATATCATAACCTTTCTTTTTGAGTAGCACGTTACCAAATTAACACTGAGTAGAATAAATACATTCGGATAAAACTTCCATTAAGGTTTTCCAAAAAAATCTATTTAAGCTTAAATAATATTAAAATGAATAAATTCATTCAATTCCACTAAAGTGGAATAATGAAGACAAAGTATTTTTTATACACAAAGTTTCATTAAATATCATTGAAATAGTAAATAATTATCTTTTGGGAGGATAAGTAGTAATTTAATGATGTTCGGTTTCAATCTTAATAAGATCTAGTTCTTTTGCTTTCATAATTGCAGCTATTCTGTTATTTACGCCCAGTTTTTTGTAAGTAACGTATAAGTGTTTTTTTACAGTATCTAAAGAGATATAGAGCTTATTGGCTATTTCAATATTTCTGTATCCATTTGCTACAAAAACTAATATTTCTCTTTCTTTGTCTGTGAGATTTATCTCATCGGCATTTTCATTATTGAAAATATGTGCAGTAATTTTGGGGGATTTTTCTTTTTAAACTGATTTAATATTTTTTTCACATATTTATTATTTTTTTCGGTTGCTTGCACAAGCATCAGAATTTTTTCAATTTGTTTTCCATAATCAATAAAAGCCCTTATAAAACCGCCAGGTTTAGCTAAAAAGAGGCCCTTTTGAATTATTTTCACAGCTTCTTTTTCATTACCATCTTCAAATAGTATTATAGCCAACATTGGCAACGCCTGTAATAGTAAATTTTGCGTTCCACTGTTTTCTCCAAATGTAATAAGATTTGCAAGTTTTTCTTTAGCATCTTCCTTTAATGCTTGATCATTTGAAAAATAAAGTAATTTTATTTCAGTTAACTGTGGGAAAAAATAATAGAATACTGGTGGATAAACATTAAAGTTTACTCCCTTGCTCAAACTTAAGGCTTTTTTAATATTCTTTTGTCTAATTGCTAATTCAATTTCACATGTTTTAGCCATCATTATAAGATCTTCTATTTCATGTTCATTAGCAAAATCATACAACTTCGAAAGAGTTAAGTCAAGCTCATCTTTCATTCCAAGCTGTTGAAGTGTAAATACCTTTGTATAGTAACAATTTTGTATCCAATGAGGTCGGCCGGCATATTTGTATTCTTCAATACTGTCAGTATATTTTATTATATTATCTAAATTATTCCACTCATAGTTAACTCTACTTAAATAATAATTTAGATTTGAATAGGTTACCCAAAGTTTCTTTTCTTTACAAACATCAAGGTTTTCTTTCGATAACTGTAAAATTTTCTTAAGGTTTCCTTGGTATGCGTAGAGAATTATTTTTGCTAGATCTATTCTAATTCTGCCATGTATATACTCCGGAGGTAATTCTTGTGATATCCTCTCAAGCATCTTTTCCGCAGCCTTAAAGTCACCCAAGGAATTTTTCACAATAGCGTTCATTGCAATAGTAAATTCCCAGTAATAATGATTTTTATATGTTAATAATTTAATTGCTTGCTGTGAGTGATTTAAGCTCTGTTCTAGCTTGCCACTGTAGTAAAAGAGTCCACTAGAAATTGAATGAAATTCTCCTTTTAAATTCGCAGTATCTTTATTTTTTTGCTTAAGTGATTTCAACAATTTTTCAGCAGTTTCTAGGTCAATTTTCATAGAAATATACTCTGCAGTAAGATCAAACAATAAAGCTCTTGTAAGCAGCAAATCAAGTTCTTCTATTATAACCTCATTTGGCACCAACTCTAACCACTTCAATAGAGTGTTGAATTTTTCTCTGTTAAGCAATTTGTATTTATTCTCTCTAAAAATATTTCTTATGATGCTAATGTTGTCTGATTTTACAGCATGTTTTATTGCTTCTTCAAATAAACCGTTTCTATAGAAATACTCGCTACCTATTTTGTGAATAGCTTTAATCTCTGACTCTGTTGTTTTATTTTTTAACTGTTGAAGTAAAAAATCAGAAAATAAATGATGAAATCTGAACCATTCTTCTTTTTCATCTAAAGGCACAATAAATTGAGAAGAATTTTTGAACTGCTCAAAGAACAATTCACCCTCATTTTTAAGTTTTTGATTTCCTTTTTTTATTGTTTTATCTAATCCAATAATAAGCTCTTTGTTAAAACGAGCAAAAGCTGAAGATACTAATAATAACTCTCTAGAATGTTTTGGAATTTGATTAAAAATTTCATTTAGTAAATATTCAGTTAAATAATATTTATCACCTTTTATTTCTTCTAAAGGATTTTCCAATTTATTTTTTATATCCAAATAGTGTATGACAAGTCGAATACCAACAATCCATCCTTCCGTCTTACTAACAATTAAATTAATATTTTGCTCATGAATGTCTTTTCCTTGAATTTTTTGGGCTAATATCTTAGTCTCTTCTTTACTAAAACACAATTCAGCTGTTCTAATTTGAGTAATATTTTGAAATGATTTTTGTTTGCTTAAATTTATAGATGGATCGGTTCTGCTTATAATGACTAAATGAAAGTTACGTGGTGGATACTTAAGTAATTTATTAATAGTATTATGAATTTCCTCATTATTGATGAGATGGTAATCATCGAGAACAATAATTAGTTCTTGATCAATTTCATCAATCTCATTTATTAAAGTATTTAATATGACTTTTTGAGGTGGTAAGTTTTGTGCAGAAATCAAGTTGTTTAATTCATTAAAATATTCTGAAGAAATCTTTCTCACACTATATGTTAGATAAAGTAAAAAAGTTCTGATATCATTGAATTCCTCATCAATAGAAATCCAACAATGCTCAGATTTAGTAGAGTTTAACCATTGACTTACTGCAACACTTTTCCCATAGCCCGAAGGTGCTACTACTAATGTCAAAACATTCTCTCGGTATCTTTCCAGTTTTTTTATTATATGGTTTCGGGTGAGATAATGATCTTTTATTACTGGTTTATATAGTTTTGTTTTTAATATTTGATTACTACTATTTCTTGTCATATCTCCTACCAAAATCCCGAAGAACTTCTAAATAATTTCTATCCAAAATATCAAATAATTGAAGGTTGAATAATGTAATACTAAAAGTTAAGATAAAATTTATATCCGGACAAAATATTTTTAATTACTGTTTTTTTGCTACTAACCAGCACGTCATTATTCAAAAACTTAGTCTGTACAAATAAAGATAGATAGGATTACAAAAAGCGAATATAGTCATACCCCAACTCATCCCAAAGGCAAGCATTAAGGATCGTATTCGCAGCTTTATCTCTATTTTTAGTCAATCTCAGCGCCCAAATTTTCGTTTGTGTATGTTAATATAATTTTAAAAATTAAGGATTCTAATTTGATAGTAATTCTGTAATTTAGGAACGTTCCTCTCATTTAATTTTCCCAATATGATTTGTCATCCTGAATTGTTTATGCCCGTAAGGACGAGATATGCTCGTTTTACGTGTATACAATCCCTCCCAAACGGTATTAAATTCCACAATCAAAAATCAAATCCCAAACCCAAATAAACAATGTTGCTCGTTGCCAATAGTATAAGAGAAGCTCTAAGCCCCTATAAACACTTGACTTTGAGAGATATTACTCTATCTTATAATTTGCAATTTAACAATTTCTAATAATAAGATTATTCTAAGTTCATTGAATTATTGATTGGGAAACAAAAAAAAGTTACAGAATCCTTAGGTGTAGACTAAACTGTAGACGATTTCTAATATTTCTATGTTTTTATTGAATCATCTAAGTTATCTTTAAAACAAAAAAAGTGCAATTAAACTTATTAATCACACTTTCTTGAGGCGACGGTCGGATTCGAACCGACGAATAAAGGTTTTGCAGACCTTCGCCTTAAACCACTTGGCCTATAGTTACCTCCCTTTGATATGGATTTAGATATGCCATCAGTGATTCTAAGAGCTCAGAGGAGCTATTATGTATCTAACAAAAAGAAATAACATCTACTATCTCTTCTATAGGAAGAAGATGGGAATTTGACATGCAAGTCCACTGGAGCTAAAATTAAATCAGAAGCACTTTCTTTTCTTTCAAGTTTCAAGAGAGAACAGGAAGAGAGAGAGCTCAGAGGAATATACTTCAAAGATCTAATTTTTGAACTTCTTAAAAACTCGGAGACAATCCATAAATGGAATCATACCAAGACTTTAAGAGTAGCCTTAAACCAAGCAATTAATTTCTTGGTAATATCTCAATTGATAATCTTAATCCTCAAAAAATTCAATCATATATCATCTACAGAACAACAAAACCGTTCTATGTCCATGTGAGAAGGGATATAGCTACTCTATCAAATATATTGAACTATTCGATCATTCATAATTATCTAAAAGATAATCCAATCAAGAACATAAGAAACCAAAATACCAGAGAAGCAACCTCTATATTTTTCAAAGCTAGAGTTTAATAAATTTAATCCTATCAATTATAGATGATGAAGTATTCAAGGACCTAGTATTATTGGCTATAAACACCGGTATGAGACAGATGGAATTGCTTACATTAACCAAAGAGCAAATAGATTTAGGGAAATAGATCGTTACTCTGGATAACAGAAAACATATTACAAAGACAAAAAGGATTAGGGCAGTCCCGCTTGAACAATAGAGCGAAAGAGGTGCTTATTAGAAAGAAGAGTTATATATTACTAGAATTTTCCACTTTAATCGAGTCAACAGACAGTAAAACTTTTCAGAAAGTATCGGGCTAAAATCTCGGATAAGATCTGAGTTAACTTTCCATATTTAAGACACACTTTTGCTAGTTGGTTAGTCCAGAAGAGGAGTTCCTATACTTAAATGTTAGCAAACTACTTGGTCATTCTGATATTAGAACAACTCAGATTTATGCTCATGTCAGCAACAATGAACTCAGAGAAAGTGTTGAGAAATTGTCAATATTTTAATAAATATTTGCAGTATCTGTTCGTTTATTTATATATTATCAAGAAAGATTTTGTCAGAATCAATTAAATTGGGCTGCAATTAAACTAATCAAGGAATAAATTGCAAAAAATATCGTTAATAGGGATAATGAGAATCACCAAATAAATTTTTGGAAATAATTTTGTGGAGTCGGAACCATGAAAAAAAGAGAAAAAGAAGAGTTCAAAAAGTGGCTTTGTTTCCAATTTGAGAAGGAGACTTTTAAACTATTAGCTGGGCATGTCAAAGATAGTAACAGTTACCAAAATTTTTCAAGGATATTCAGTGAGAAATTCGATTTTGACCAACTGATTAAAATATATGAAAAATTTTTAAAGGTAATAAGGAAAGAATATTCAATTCCAAATAATTCCGATAATCGGCCACTATTGTTTACTCATTCAAAAGATATTATTGTAACTATTTTAAGCTGGATAAATATAGATCATGGAGAATATGCCAAAAAAGTAAGGGATTCTGTTTATATAGAAATGATAACCAAATTAAATCAACAATTATTTAATGGTAAATTTGATTGGAGAAATATCCTTTTAGCAAATCGTTATACATTGCTCATGCCAGTTGATAAAATAAATCCCTGATAGTGGTCAATACCTTTAGTTTATTGCACTCTTGTTACATATTTTCAAGAGACGTAATAATATTCAAGTATATAAATAATGAAAAAATTTCAAATGAAGTTCTAATAGAAACTGAACAATTGAATTTTAAGAATATAGAACTAGCTAAAAATGAATTTATTAGATATAGAAATGATTTAGAAAAACTTAAGCAAAAAAATACAGAACTCGAGAAAGAAATCATTAAACTCAAAAGTAATAAAAATACTGAAATAATAAATTCAGGTTCTAAGTCGAGTAGATCACAACCTGGGCAAAAACCAAAATATGAAACAAAGCAAGAGTTATTAACCAGTATTAAAAAAATTCAGAACTATAGTGAATTATCTATTAGATCAATGGCAAAAGCGCTTGGATATAAAAGTGACTCTGGTTATAGATACATGCTCGATAAGTTTAAATTCTCTGCAGACTACCATAAAACTTTATAGTCTCCTGCACTGAATTAACCTAATAAAAAAGTGCGCTAAAATAATAGACAAATGTAGTGCACTAATCAATCCCGTCATTTTCAATCAATAACAAATTTTTTGCTGCACTGAAATGCACTGGAACAGCCTTTGCATGGAACCAATTGAAAATTTAATGGAGTCGGATCCTAAGAAAATATTTTATTTATGGATGTGCCATGATGAATCCGACTCCCATCATGGCATTTCTGTTTTAAATAAAATAAGCCAACCTTTTGTAGAGGTCAGCTTATCATAATCATAAATCACAATAGGGATTGTAATTATGAAACAATATTGTAAACATAGTAAATACTATGAAGTCATTCCATGTAAACGCCTCGCTGAGCTAGATGAAAAAAGAGAATTAATTTGCAAAAGAATTATTTATGCTAATCGACAAAATGATAAAATCCTTGAATCCCGTTATATAGAAGATTTGGCTTATATAGATGCAGAACGTCTTGATGCAGCAGAATTTAGAGAGGTCCAAAATGGAAGTAAATAAAAAACAATTAAAAGCAGTTCGGGAGGCAATTAAACTTGTTCTATATCTATTAGATCAATTCGATACGAAGAAAGTAAATAATACTAAGGTTATGAAAGTTAATGAAATAGCGAAAAATATTTGTTTCCATCACGCTTGGGAGACCTGATAATGTTGAATGTTTTGCTAAGTAAGATGTCAACAATCAAAGATTCTTCCGAAATAGATATCCTTCTTGATTCAATGAGTTTGAATGAACTTACACCCAACTTGCCCAATATAGATTACTTAACACGAGTTGTTGAAATCCTAAAACCCTATTCACAGCATAATGACAATCTCCCAGATGATGAGGCCAGCGATGACACAGATTGATTTAGTGCTTATTAGTCCAAATGAATCAAAAGTATTTATTAGACAGAATAATTTTTTTGCTGGCATAATCAACAGCGAGCTGAGAATATTTTATCATATTCCAAGAAGCCAGAAAAACGTATTTAAACTCTTTGGATTTGAAGGACTTGGGATAAATGAAGAAATTCTTTTGATGAAGAGTTTGATAAAATTATGGTCAAGTTTAATGACCAGATTATTACTACAACACGCTTAAAGTGGCTAAATGAGGGCGTTGCATCCCCATACTGTAATGAGTCGGTAGATAAGCAAATCATACTCGATATAAACAAAATCAATCTTGATGAGTGAAGCTGTGGATATACTTGAGCCAACTTTGTTTAGTGGGATAGCATAAAATGGCAAATCCACAAACCGATAATGGTTTCACATCTATTGCCAACGAACTTTATGAGGCCATTTTAAAAGCACCATTAACCGCAAGGCAATTAAAAGTGGTATTACTAATCATTCGCTATACGTATGGATTTAAGCGAAGGAAAAACAATTGTCATTAAGATTTATCGCGAAAGGAACGGGATTGCATTTCCAAAATGTAGGTAAAACTCTTAATGAATTGTTTAAGCTAAACATAGTTTTCGTGAATGAAGTTTCCCCTCAAAAAAGGATAATTGGAATCAACAAAAATTATGATAGTTGGGATTTGACTGTAATCAAATTAAGAACACCTAATGAAACGAATAACCGTAATCGATTTGAGAACGGTAGTGTAATCAATGCAATGACGGTTAATCCAAAAACCGTAATCAATTTGAGAACAAAGAAAGAAAGATCTTTTAAAGAAAATTATAAAGAAAACTATTTGGAGATATTTGAGGAATTTAGAAAAAATTATCCTGGAACCAAAAGGGGCCTTGAAACTGAGTTTAATTATTTTACAAAAACAATCAAAGATTGGGCAGAAGTGATTTCCAGATTGCAACCAGCTTTAGCCAACCAAATAAATGATAGGCAGCAAAAAGAAAGCGAAGGAAAGTTCATTCCAGAATGGAAACATTTAAAATCTTGGATATACAATCGTTACTGGGAAAATGAAATACAAAATGATGAGACTCAAAACATTATGAAATTTAATTAGGGGAATAAAATGAGAGAAGATGTTATAATTTCTGCAATGCTGCTTGATAATAGTATTATTTCTGAATTACTATTCTAGAACCAATACATTTTCAATCACGTGGAGATCTTTCGAAAGAATATTATCAATATATGAATCAAATGGAAAGGTGAGTGAAATCGATTTGATTCTTGAGGGGGTGAAGTGCACACTTCTAACGGATATTCCCTTAAACTCAAAAGTAATAGTACAAGCTCAGAAACTTTATGATGACTACCAATTGAACTTTCTGAAAAGAGGCATGGAAAAAATTATGGATTGTAAAAATTTTGATGAAGCCCTTGATAAAGCTTCTCTAATGATCAGCACCGTAGAAGCTAATTATAAAATGGCTTTAAATACCAAACCAATTGATATTAATCACTTCATTACTGAAACTAAAAAAAATAGAACATCTGAGAATACAAACGGCTTAATGGTTAAATCGTTACCGACATTCAACAAGATAACTGGGGGAATGCTCCCATCCGACTTAGTAGGAATCTATGGTAAGGAGAAATCAAGTAAGACGACTTTAACCCACGAAATAGCATTGGATATTTGCTTAGAACAAAAGGAACCAGTTGCGATTTTCAATTTTGAGATGGATGTTAAACAGCTTTTTTTAATGAAAACTTTTTCTATGAGAACTGGAATCTCAATAAACACTTTAAGAAATCCGAAATGGGAATCAATTTCAGATGAAGAATTTGATCGGCATTCGGAAAAGTTTAATTAAAGATTTCGAGGGGGCAAAACTATTTATAGTCGATGAATTATATACTGAACATCAATTATATCATAAGGCCAAACAGTTAATAAAAGCCCATGGTGTTAAGATGGTAGTAATTGATTATTTAATGTTGATGGAGTCCAATCACAAATTTAAGGAAAAAGGGAAGAACTAAATTATCTTTCGAGGTTCTTCAAGCGAATGGCAAAGAATTTAAACATAATAGTTTTGTTAGTAAGTCAAGCTAATGATTCTGGGATGAGAGAAGCAGAGGCAAAGGGATTGAGCAGGGATTCCAACTATTATTTTTACGTTCAAGCTTTACAAGACAAACAACCAATTGAATTGGGAGGTGTGAAGTATTACGCAACACAAGGAGACTATGTTGTAATGAATAGGGGGATAAGGCATGGGATAGGGAATAAAGCATTTATAACTAGGTTTGTAAATAATCGATATGTTGAGGTATCTCTTGAAAAGTCTAAAAAACATGAATATGAATATCCATTTTGAAAGCAATTGGACTAATTTTAAAGCAATTTAAAGACGTATAAAATGAAAGATGATACAAATGTTAGGGTTGATCACAAAAGGTCTTTAAAATTAATGTTAGACATGTAAAATTGATTTAGACTTACCTTCAGCCTTCATCAAGGATTATAAGGAGATAATTTATGCCAGCCATAAAAGATAAACACACAGATCATGTTTTAGCTAGGATTGATAAGATTGCAATAATGTTGACCGACAATCCAAAAAATTTAGGTAGCAAGAGAAGCGGTGAATTTACAAAATTGGTGATGGAAGATTTTGGAGTCTCACAAAGAACAGCCCAACGGGATATTGCTGAAGCAAAAAAAGCTGTTAGGAAAATATGCAATAAAAATCTGAAAGAATCTTACAAACGCGCAATGCTTGACCGAGAGTATCTTTTCCAAAAAGCTAAAGAAAAAAAAGAATATAGGACTGCACTTGAAGTAATTAAAGACAGAGAAAAACTAATTGGCTTATATCCAATGGGTGAAAAGGAAGATGACCTCACTATAGAACACAGGAAGGCTTTGATGAAGTTAGCCGCGAAAGAATTAGAAAAAATGGTTTGATGACAAAACATAGGAAGGTGAAATTAAATCGATTGTCTAATACAGATGCATCAATATTTAATTAGCGCATTATACTTGGTTTCCAATCCAATATTGGTTTCACTGCCAAAAACCTTTCCTCACCTTCAATTTCTGGTTTGTAATTTGGATCATATAGCTTATAAGCTTCTTCGTGGCATAACATGACATGCAGTCGAGGTAAGAAAATTGAAAAAACTTTTGCATAACTCTTATAGTTTTGCTTGGTCCAAAAGAAGAAATCTCAGACTTTTGGGTGTTGTTCTTTTACCTTCAAGGCTAGTTTAAATTTTCAAAATCATGTTTATTTGTAATGAAAGCTGTAGCAAATCCTGCTACTTTTTTATTCTCGAACTCAATTGAAGCATAGGGTAGATATTTACTATTTGATTTTGTAGTGTTGAGCTTATGGAGAAGACATACATCTTCCTCAATCTCTTTCCAATCTTTATCTTTTAGAAAAGTTTTAGTTCCCACAGAGTTATTGTTTTTGGGCCATTTTGATCCAAGTAATTACATAAATAAAAATAGTAAAAATCTAGAAACCGAATAAAATTTTCCGCTACAAAAATTTGTTAATAATACAATGATGTTTTATTTTAATGCTTATAGTATATAGAGGTAAGAATTACTAATTTCTAGTCTATTAACTTCAGAGGCGCAATATGAGGGTTATATTTTTCAGCTTAATTCTCTTCTTAATTGGTTGTAGTGAGAAACAACTTACATTTGATGAAAAGATTACCAAGATTGAAATAGGGATGACCGACAGACAAATTGATAGTTTGTTAGGTAAACCCAAATTTATTGAGCGTGGGGTTAAATTCTTAAGCGACACAAAAATAGGAGCAGTTGGTCAATTATTAAACATCACATGGTATTATAATAAAACAGAAATCGATACTTTCGAGTATTTTACTAATGAGGAAGAATTGGTTACATCAGCCGTTTACAAGACTTATTATGATTATTATGTGAATAATGAAAAGACCACAAGACAAGTCTATAATTCGGTCGAGGTAGGAGGGTATCTATATTTAACCGGCGATGGCAAGATTACGGATAAAGAATTTTACGATTGGTCAAGAAAGATAAAGGGTAGAGCTAGACGAATTCAAGTTTACAGCAGAAATGCAAGGCCAAGAGAAGTTCAAATAGATCAAGATAAATATCAAATAGTCGAATACAGAGAAGTCTATAAATTAACTAAAACGTTCGGAGTTGTGTTCGATGCTTCACAAAACAGAATAATTCAAAGTGGCTTTTATCCTGTTGATATAAAACAATTGGAGCGCAAGAAGAACGGAATGATGGTAGATTCAATGCAATGCTCTGTCGAAGGATAATTTAAATAAAAAGTCTGAGAAGCGAAAAATGAAGCAATTGTTTAAAATGTTTGTAGCTATAATGATTTGCAGTAATTTTTATGCACAAGAACTATTAAGGGATGAACGAGATGACTTACAAAAACAATAAAGCAGACTTATTACAAGACGATAGCCCAATCGCAGAATACTAAAGGGACAATTAAAGTTTCAATGTTCAGAAATGGGACACAATTTGCAATTGGAATAAATTCAAGTCTTGATCTATCCGGTTGCTCAGGGTATGAAAGTAATTATGTAATATTTAGAATTTACCAACGACAAGATTATTGAGCTGACAAAAGACATAAGTGAAATTGATTGTTCAAGTAATAATGTAAGTATTTTTGCTTTAGACAAAGAAACACAAACATCTCTTCTTGAAACTGAGGTAACAAAAATTAGATATTGTGAGTCAGACAATTATGATGATTTTACGGTCGCTGAAGATAAGAAGGATTCAATAATGAACATGCTTAAACTTATAAAGAAGAATCTAGGAAATGATTTAGACATTAAAATTCAATAAATCTACAAATCAGATTAAAGAATGATTGATAATTAATCAGATTTTTGTAACATATAGGATAAGTTAGTCATGGACCTCCAAGAATCAGTTGAATTAATGGTTAGAATATCAGTTCTGGCGAAAGTGGTCTAACGAAGAAAAAAATTAATATCTATTCTGCTGGAATTATGGCTAAAATTAGAAATGCGAATTATGCTTTATCCCAAATCAAGTCATATTATAATTTTCTAGAAGATTCTGATTCAAATACTGAATTAAAAGTTAATGATACACTCCATTTTTATGTAGAGTCATTTTTCACTTTTCTATTCTCATCATTAGATGTTGTTGCACAAGTAATTAATCAGAAATATTATAAAGGTGATGAAAGGAGCGTTAGTTTTAAGCAGATTTATTCGAAATTAGCTCAAACCCAAAGTTCTACTCCGTTATATACAAGTATTAAAAAGTTGATTGATTCAAATTATTTTGAAGATCTGGAAAAATATCGGAACTGCTCAATTCATAGAAGGCAAATATACATAAAATCGGAAACTACTTATGTTCGAGTTGAAGAAACTGAAGGATATGCTTCAACCGCCAACTTTAATATCGTAGATAATATAAAACGAACTTTGTGTGATAATCCATATGATATTAAACCTAAAATAAAACAAAACAGAGAATTAATTATTTATTCTGAAAAATTGAATAAAAAAATACTTAAAGAAATAACTACTATAATAAAAAATATTTAAAGAGAATACCATGACCTCAAAAACCAAAAAAAAGATTGAAACAAAGACTGAACAAGAACCTACACTAAATGAATTTGAAGTGAAAATAGTAGGTTCTACAAAAAATGTCCTGAAGGTGTATATTGTAATGTTGCACAGTCATTACCCACACAGAAACAGAATTTGTTATGGACTATCTTTTCCATTTATACCCAAGAAAAGAAGCAAATTTAGTATCGAGAGTAATTACAAATCCAAAGCATATGAAAAAGTTATTTAAAGCGATACAAACCAATCTAGAACAGTATGAGAAAAAGTTTGGTCCAATAATCTTAGATGACTAGCTATATATGAATTGACAAAAAGTGTATTATTTTATACGTTTACAAAAGATTCGGTATGCCAACAACAATTGATTTTTAACAAAAACTAGCCTTGTTAGATTTTGAGTTAGGTCGCTCGAAGTTTTCTGATAGGGCATTTTCATATATATATCAGTTCTTTAATTGATGAATTTCAACCAGAAGAAAGGACTATTTTCAATATAAATTTTAACTTTGCAGAAAATCTCCCAAGTTGTTACACATCCTATTTTATCTGCCATTCTGTCAAAATTCGCATCATTTTTTAAGAAAGTGCAAAAAAAGCTCAAAAACGCAATAAATCATGTCGCATAACATACATTACGTAAACTAGCGTGATAATTTGCACGTTTTTTAATTGCTAACAGCAAACGAAAAAAGTTGACAGCACTGATAGTTTTTCTTATGTTACCTTTATATTCCTCCTTGAGAGAAACATTCTGACTTACTCTTGCGGAATTTTCTCTTACTCAACTATTGGACTTCTCCCAAGGTAATACTCAATTTCAAAAGAGCAAATTAGTTTATTAATAGATTTAAGCAAGACACCTTTCATTATTATACTATTTAATGAAATGGGAGTGTTTTAACCTTAAATGTTATTGAGTAATTAATTGGAGGAACAATGAAAGGCAAATTATTTACGATAACACTAGCTCTATTTATCTCCTTATTTTTTGGCAATAATCAAGAGGCAAGAGCACAAGTTTTAGAACAAGATTCCCTTGCCCTTGTTGCCTTGTATGACAGCACTAATGGTTCAGGCTGGACAACCAATACTAATTGGTTATCTAATGAACCCGTTTCTAATTGGTTTGGAATTACTGTATCAAATGAGCGTGTTACTCATCTTATTTTAAGTAATAATAATTTAGTTGGTGTAATCCCCTCAAATCTCGATGATCTCACAGGTCTAACAGAATTAAATTTGGAACGAAATGAAATTTCAGGCCCATTTCCAGAGGAAATATTAGCCTTAATAAATTTAATTAGTTTGAAAATCAGAAATAATAATTTTGAAGGTCCTATTCCAAATAATATTGATTTGCTATCAAACCTCGAAATTCTTGAATTAACTAATAATCCGTTAAGCGGTCATTTACCTTCTGAATTAGGAAATCTTTCTAAATTAAAAATATTAAATATTGGTGGGACTTTTAGAATTGATGGACCAATACCTCCGGAGCTGGGTAATCTAAGCAATTTAACGAACATAGACCTCAGGCAAAATAAGTTGGATGGAAGTATTCCGCCAGAAATTGGTAAACTTAGTAACTTGATAGGCTTAGCATTATATTGGAATAAATTAACCGGTGAAATACCAGCAGAGCTTGGTAACTTAGTTAGTTTGACTAGAATGTCTATACACAGAAATCAGTTTACTGGGTCTATTCCAGTTGAACTGGGGAAATTAACTCTTTTGGACCATCTTAGTTTAGAATATAATAAACTTACTGGAACAATTCCTACTGAGTTGGGGAGTTTAGTAAGTATAAATAACTTGTTCTTATCTAATAATCAGTTATCCGGCTCAGTTCCAAAAGAGATAACTAATCTGACTCAATTAGAAAAGTTTAGTATAAATAACAATCAATTAACCGATTTCCCAGATTTATCTACACTGACCCCTCTTACACAATTATTCATTGAAGAGAATAATTTTACATTTAAGGATATTGAACCAAATATTGGAATTGCAACAACCTTTACATATTCACCCCAAGATAGCCTTGGGTTAGGAATAGATACAACAATTGATGTTGGGGCAAGTATTATGTTTACAGTTTCAGCTGGCGGTGATAATTCGGTTTATCAGTGGAGCAAA
>CAVVVP010000006.1:0-49764 GCA_963751695.1 uncultured Ignavibacteria bacterium
ACAAAATTTCAATCTCAGAATTAATCTGAAAATTATTTCATATTTGTCCGAATTCAGAGTCCTTTTTATTCCAAGATATCTTGCATATTCTGTAGAACTATATCCCAACTGATTTCGGAATGAGATTTTGCTCACTCGTTTTTGCAAATCCCTCTTGAGTGAGTTTTAAATCGTATGATTTTTACTAGATGCTAATTGATAAGTTACAATTGAATAATTTTCTGGCAAATAGGGAAGACCCGAGAATCCGCTCCAATAATTATGTTGGAATAGTTTTTTTCTTCTTCAATTTTGAGAATATTTCCTTTGTCCTCAAAAGGTTTACCTTCCCATTCACCCTAAATATAGAGGACTTCCCTCTTTCCAATCAGAGAGAACTTCGGTTCCAAAAAGATATTTTTTGAGTCTCTTCTGGATTTATAAGAGCATCCCACACTTTTGACTTTTCAACAGGAAAACTTACTTGTTTTTCAATTTTTAAGTTTTTATCCATAATACATATTTTACCAATTTTGTTACAAAAATTAGTTTTTAGTAATTATTTAATTTGTTGCTGATAGATCTTATCAAGGCATTTCCAGTCGTTAATCCTTTCACCGATTTTTGCTAGCAAATGATCTGTAGTACCAACAAGTTCACCTAAAGTTTCTTCGAATCCCGGATAATATTGAGTAAATAATTGAGTTCTTTTAGACATGTTTTTAATTCCCTCGGAACGGGAAAGTGAATCAAAGATTTTATTAGTTAAGATAAGTGTCTGTCTGTTAAAAGCTGCTGATCTGTTTTCCATTTCTCGGAAGCGCAGTTCATAATATGTTGTTATACATTAACCAGCTTTCTATTACTAATCAACGAAATTTTATTACTTCTTATTGACATTTAAATATCCTGAATTGTTGCTGTTAAAATCATAAACTCCTAGGTGGTTAATCAAGTTTGTTTGTCCGTTTGAGGAAGGATTTTTGTATATTCTATGATCTCAAATAGTTAAGGAATTTTTTACCCATAGATAAATTTGATTCCAGCTCTATAATATCTTCTCTTAAGTTCTCAGTAAAACTAGAAGGCTATTGATATCAGATTCATTCTTTTTCGATTCATTCCAGTTATCTATTCAAGGGCAAGTAGAATACCGATTACAATAAGAACAATTTCACCAGCAGCATATAATAGATAAGTTGAGAATTTACTCTCGCTGATCATAAATCTTCTCAATCGTCTCAATATGTATATCATAATTTATAAACCTCTTTTATTACTAAACGGTCTTGCTTATTGATTGACAAATTCTGGTTTACCCCACTTAATCAAATTATCAGAGATGAAATGGATAACTACTTTTGATGCTGCTCTGAACCGTTTCCTGAAATTTCCATAGGTTCTCCAAATGCAAAATATGCTGTTTTTGATGTGTAAATATGCCTATATCTTTGATTTAATTTCCATTTGACCACGTGTCAGTTAGTAATGCTATTGGGATTATCGGAACATTATTCCTTTTCGCCAATTTTGTACCAAGAGTATTGAATTCATTTGGAGTTAAAATCTTACTTTCTTCGCCTTTTTCTGAGGAAATGAATTATCGATCTACCTTCTTGAATTCTACTCGCACCTTGATCCATTACTAACTTGAGGTCATCTCTAGCATTACTTCTTCCAACTACAATGGGATGACAGGCATTATTAATGGGGCCAAATAGAGGCATTGTTGTAAGTTCCTTTTTTGTTACAAAAACAACTAGCTTAACTGGATTTATAATGCATGGCAAGACAAGGGTTTCAAGAACACTCATATGATTTCCAATAAAAACAACAGAAGTATTTAAAGTATTAAGATTGTCCATTCCGGTTAATGGATTTTTTACACCAACCTTTTCTAGACTAAGCATGATATCTCTTGACGATTCAACCCACTGGTATCTATCGTAAAGGTTTTTTTCCGCTTGTCCGTTTGCTCTTGTAAAAATTCTTAACAAATTAGAATAAAATCTTAGTTCGGGGATTTTGCTTTTCTGAACTTGGGGAGAGATATATTCATCTTTGCCAGCAATTATATCACGGTAGTTTGTAACAAGTTTCATAGTATACTCTAAATTCTTTCTTTATAAAATAAAAAAGCCTCGCTGCATATGCAACGAGGCTAATTATTTTGTGACCCCAACGGGAGTCGAACCCGTACTCTTCGCCTTGAAAGGGTGATGTGTTAACCAATTACACCAAGGGGCCTAAAAATCAAATTGGGTGAGTGATGGGACTTGAACCCACGACCTTCTGGGCCACAACCAGACGCTCTAACCAACTGAGCTACACCCACCATGTAACAATCTGTACGCCAGAGTGGACTCGAACCACTAACCTACAGCTTAGAAGGCTGTTGCTCTATCCAATTGAGCTACTGGCGCTGCTATAGATTACTTCTTACCAAAATTCATCCCAACCTATTTTGTCGGGGCGGCAGGATTCGAACCTGCAACCTCCTGCTCCCAAAGCAGTTGACTCTATTTGAATTTGAACCAAAAACACACTTTACAACCCCATTGATACCAAAATTGATACCCAATCCTTCCGATACGAGCAGAAAAAGGAGGATAACAATGAAACTCTTCAGAAGAAACAAAAAATACTATTACATCAAGTATGTTGATGTGGATGGCCAAGAAAAAAGAGTATGTATCGGCAAAAAAAGAAAAGATGAAGCTCTGATAGTCTTCCAGTTAGGATTAAAGACAACATAAATTCAAAAAAGCAAAAGATAAATAATTTCTCTTCGCTCAATCAGGATCTTGGGTTACTGTCAATTACAGTTTTCAGAAAAGTACTATAAGAATATGACTTATACACTCAACTCATTTTCTAATTTATATGACAAGAATAATATTTCGTCAATAAATAAAAATATGCTTAGTACATTTCTTGAAGACAAAATTAGAAACAATAAACTTCACCAAGCACACCAGCACTTTAGAAATCTTAGAACTTTCTTTAATTGGGCTGGAGATAATGACTACATTGACCAATCCCCTCTTGCAAGAATGAAACCTACAAAACTTCCAGAAAAAAAGCCTATTTGGATAAATGAGAACGAACTGAAAGAAATTCTAAACAATATAAATTCAAACGTATTAAAAGATATATATCAAATTCTTTTCTACACTGGAATGAGAGCAAATGAACTCCTTTCCTTGACTTGGAATAACATAGACCTTGAACAAAGCATAATATTCATTAAGAACTCTCAATCATTTAACACAAAGACTGGAAAAGAGAGAGCTATCCCAATGAGCCAACATGTCTATAATATCATTTATAGCAGCCTAGCAGATTCAAGGGAGAATTATTGTTCCTCAAGAATGGCGTCAAATTAAATGTAGAATATGTAAGTAAACAATTCAAGAAAGCATTAAGACAAACGGAATTAGACAAAGACATTCACCTTCACAGCCTTAGGCATAGCTTTGCAAGTAATCTAATAAAAGAAGGAGCAAACATTTATCTAGTTTCAAAACTTTAGGACATTCAAAAGTATCAACAACAGAAATTTATTCCCATGTAAGGACAGAAGATTTAAGAAAATCAATCGAGTTGCTTAATAATTAAAAAAAAGAATTATCTGTTCGGATGGTTCATTTTTTGGGTTTCGTTACTAGGAGTCTTAATACAATATCAGAAATGATCAGTTGAGGACAAGCTTCGTACTGATTTATATTCTTTTTCACGTAATTTATTTTTTAAGTCTTTTGCAACATCATGACAAGTTGGGAACTGTTTAATTACAAAGTCGATATACTTTTTCAATTGTTCCAGCATATCATTTTCAAAGTATGCATAACCTAATCTAAGAGCATAAACATTTTCAGGAAGAAGTAATCCATCTTCATACATAATTTTTTCTAAAAGGAATATGCCCATTTTTATTTCGCCTCTCTCTAAAAGTTCTTTTGCTTTTTCAAACTCTAGTCGCTGTTCTTCTTTAAGGGCTTCAAGTGTTTTCCTAACCATATTAAATTTCTTAAATGGGTCTTGCTTTTCGGGAGTACTTGTAAATTCTTCATCCAAATTACTATCATCATCAATGGCTAAACAAAATATAATTGAATACAAAGTGTTCATTATTTAACCTATCCTATTATCAATAAATCTAAAATAATATAGTAATATTTATTTAAATAAATAATCTTTTAGCTTATAAAAAGACAACAAGGTTGTTGAACATAACTTTTGATTTCCTTATGTTAAGGATATATCAACATGAGGGATTTTGAAAATATAAGAAAAAATAACATGCCGGCATTGTTAAAAGGATTCGAGTAAAAAGAATTACATCAACTGGATTATGCCCGAATTGTTTACATCGAAGAGAACTTGAGTTCTCTTACTTCATTTTTCATTACAATGAAATTATCGAACTGCTGCAGAAAGACGAAAACATTGACCGAATCATAATTAAGTACGATGATTTAAATAGTTTCGTTAGGTATGAATTGCAAAAATGGTTTACCTATTCCCACGAGACTATATTCTCAACCCATGAAATGCAAACCTTTCAAAATAATCTTCATATGGACCTAACCAGATATATCAATATCCACATAGAAGAATTAAAACATCAACTGGAAGATTCTAAATCGCATTCTGAACTTTAGACAATCTTTTTTCAATTTCCAGCTATGGCAGTTTGATACTCTTTAATCTTATGTAAGTAAGCACATAATTCTTTAAGCTTATCCGATCGATGATTCCCAGCACTCTTTGAACTTCCTCAGAACATGAGTCATTCCCTATTTGATATAAACTCCAAACCATCATCTGGCAAAGCTCTTCATCGTTTGATATATCAATTTGTTCGACCAAATCCCTACTGACATCTAGGATCTTATATTTACCAGCAAAGTAAATACAGTTTATCTCCACACCAAGGTTATCAGAGTGTATTCCATTATGAATATTTGAGATAGCAAGTTCTGAAATTTCATACTGTTGGAAGGATGTCGATTGTGAACTTAGTTTAGAAGAGGATAAGAATAAAATTAGTAGAGTTATTCCAATTAGGTTTGGAATGTTGCGATGTGTTCTGTTTTTCCGTGCCATTTTTAACCTTGTGGTTTTATATGGCGTTATGCTTTATTTAACAAAAAATTTTAGGCAATGTCAATTAAATCTTCGAGTAGTTGCTTACAACTTCTAATTAAGTACTCTCCATATCTTTAAACAGACACAAGGTTTCTTGAACTTAAAAAAAAAAAAAAAAAAAAAAAAAAAAAAAAAAAAAAAAAAAAAAAAAAAAAAAAAAAAAAAAAAAAAAAAAAAAAAAAAAAAAAAAAAAAAAAAAAAAAAAAAAAAAAAAAAAAAAAAAAAAAAAAAAAAAAAAAAAAAAAAAAAAAATTTTAATAGTTGTTAGGTTGACTAAGAGGAACAAATAGGTGAGGAACTTATGAAAACCAAAATACTTGATATTATTTTTTTTGTTGTTGGGTCCTTTATGGTCATTTTTAACTTATTTCCTCAAGGCGACAAAAGAGTAGTTGGAGAGTCATATTATAGTGGAGATCAAATAACTTTTCTGGCTCTTGGAATTGCAATGCTGGTCTTTGGGTTTCTAATTCGAATTTGGAGAAAGGAAAATGAAAAAACCTGAATGGCTTAGAAAGGAAATTAAAAATATTAACAATCTAAAGAGAAATGGATTCTGAACTATGGTATAAGGTAGAAAAAGTTTTTAATGATGAGTTCATGCCTATATTAGATACTGATGAGAATCATACCCCAGATTTAATTCATTTGTTCAGCTTTAAACAAATCCTACTTAAATGTAAATATGAAAAAGAGGCTCCAATCTTTGCTGGAATTTTGGGAGCTGTAGAATTATCTAATAGAGAAGGGCTTAGAGAAGAAAAAATTAACCTAATCATTAAAGAAGTTTTCTCATATATGGGGTTAATAGTTCTACAAATTCACAATAATGTTAATCAAAAACAAAAAATTCCAATTAAGTTTATTCAAGAATCTAAAAAAAGGATTTCATTTCTAGAAGAGATACTTAAGGAAGAATATCACCAGCGAAAAAAATACATATCCGATTGGGAAAAAATATTCAAAGTCTATGCAGAAAACATTGAAAATACTGAAGTACTAGATCCGAATATAAGTAGTATTTCGAAAAAATGTAAAATCCATTATAAAAAAATCCAGAGGTGTTTTAGTGATCCCAAATTTCTAGCTGGGCTATTAGAGTTTTTATTAAAGAAAAAAAACCAAGCGAAAAAAGAAACTAAAGTATTGTTGTGGAGAGATGCAGGAATAGTTATTACTCAGAAACTATCCCAAATTCATTATTATGGAGATGGATTACTCAGCGAATATGGTGGAAACAAAGTTATGCTGAATGGCCGAAATAAAGAATACAATGACAACTACAACTATAAAGACACACACAAATCGAAAAAAAGGAAGAATATCTCAGACCTAGATGATGATGGATTGCCAGATCAAGGATTCTCATCTAGTTTTTAGAGCAGTTTAAGAGAAGTTTTGTCTTTTTAATTTTTTTTATTCTTCGTTTATAACTCATTTTCAAATGATATAAGTGAATTTTCGTGAGCAGTTTTGTCCTCCTCTACTAATAGTAGAAGGGTAATACTGCAAAATAAATTTTTGGCGGGAGGTTTTATTACCCTTACTCCCGCATTCTTTAATTCATTTCATATTTAAGGGTAACAATATGCAACTTTCCAAACTAGGAGACCAAACAAGGTCTCTCCTGCACGATTTCGAAGCAATTCGAAACCACATCAACAACCTTTCAGTTAAAACTTCAATTGAGGGCAAAATCCAAAAGGCATTGGATATTAACGCTAGAGTTATATCTGATAATATCTATTCCTTTTATGATTTAATTTGCACACTTGAGGATACTGACACTAATTACGATCTAGAATCCTTCATCAATGATGGGGGTTATAATGTCTGACATATTCTGGATCAAGTTAAAAACCTCAACATTTCAAGACGAAAAAGTTAAGTTAATCGAGTCCTTACCCGAAGGGCATACTCACTTAATTACTTGGTTGAAGCTACTCTGTTTAGCCGGAAAAAGTAACGCAAAAGGACGAATATCTTTTAACAAAAAAACTTCTTTTTCTGAACAAATGTTGGCTACAATTTTTAATCAATCTGTTGAATCACTTTCAAAATCAATTAAAATTCTCTCTGAATTTGGCCTAATCAGCAAATCAAAAAATGGTGTAATAAGTGTTAAAAACTGGCAAAAACACCAGAATGTTGATGAAATGGAACGCCTTAAAGAACAAAATAGGATACGTCAATCAAGACATAGAATGAAGAGAAAAAGTAACGTTAAGGTAACGTTACCCATAACGTTAAATAACGGAACAGAGTTAGAGTTAGAGAAAGAGTTAGATAAGTATAGTCAAGACTCAAATGAATATAGACTATCTGACCTTCTCTATAGTATGATTAAAAACAGAAACCCGAAACAGAGAGAGCCTAAACTTCAAGATTGGTCTCAGAACATAGATTACCTAATTAGATTAGATGGACGAACACCAGAAGAAATCGAAAAGGTAATTCTCTGGGCTCAACAAGATGACTTCTGGATGAATAATATTCTCAGTACAAGTAGTCTCCGAAAGAACTTCGATCAGCTCTATCTAAAAATGAATGGTTCGAAATCTGTTGCAGACTCTCTCCCTTCAATCAACAAAGATGAGGAGGGCTGGAAATGAAACAAGACTATTATGATATGTATTCTGATCCCGATACTGAAGATATTATGAGGTTAATCTCAGACTTCGATTTCAAAGTATCAAATACTAATGATTCTCAAAACATTCTATAGGGGGTTTTAATGTATAAATTCGCAGAATATGCCCTTGATGGTATTTCTAATCGGAATCAGATTGAAGACACAAGGAACTTCAATTTAAATGGGAATGACTTTGAATGTTATAGGTCAATCTTTCTATTCGATGACTCACTAAAATACTATGTAGCTAAAACCGGCAGTGTAACTGGATATTCTGGGAAACATATAGCTGATACTCTAGTATTTGATTTTGATGGCAAAGACTTAGAAGACGTTAAAACAGAAGTAAAAAATTTCTGCTTATATCTCTCACATACTTATGATTTACCTCTCGATAATATCAGAATTACCTTCTCTGGTTCGAAGGGCTTTCATTTATCGATTCCTTTCAATTGCATAACTGATAATCTAGTTGGAAATGAAGACTTCTGGAAAAGATACAAGAATCTTGCTCTAGAGCTATGTCAAGGTTTCAAATATGTTGATGGATCAATCTATGAGCTCAAAAGACTCCTAAGAATAACCAATACTCAAAACCTTAAATCTGGTTTATATAAAATCAGACTAACATTTGATGAATTAGAAAACCTCTCCATCGAAGAAATCAAGAACCTAGCAAAAGAGAAGAGAAATATTGAACTACTTTCACCCAATGAAATGGAGGTCAATCCTCATCTCAAAGCACAATTTGAAAAGCCAATTCTAGAAGAACCTAAAAACAATACTGATTCTGGTTCTCTATTAGGCTTACTTGATGGAGTAACCGAAGGAAATAGAAATAATTCTGCTATTCAACTAACTGGAACTCTAATCAATCAAGGTCTTAGTAAGGAATTAACTTCCAAGATAGTAAATCTATGGAATCTTCAAAACTCTCCGCCTATTGATAAAAGAGAACTTGGCTATTTAATTCAAGGTGCATATAATAGATACAAACAGAAAGAACCAGAAACGCTTGTATATGACTTCAAACAAGCTGCTGATAATTACAGAGAGTTCCTACAGAAACAAAGCACAAGAAAAGTCAATCTGGGTTATGAATTAATTGATAAAAAGATTCGTGGAGTAATGCCTGGTGAAACTTGTTCTATTCTTGGGAAAACTTCGGTAGGTAAATCTGCTTTTCTTCAAAACATTGGTCATAACTATGCACTTGAATCTGGTGAGCCAGTACTATTCTTCTCTTTAGAAATGCCAATTACTTCGGTATTTGAAAGGGCACTACAAATTGAAACTGGACTAGCTGGATTTACTATTGAGAATCAGTTTAAAGAAGGGTTATCTGATATACGCCAGAAAGCAGACCTACTCTTTAGCAAGATTCCAAACTTCTATACTATTACTAAAACTGGATTAGATCTGGAGAAGATTAAACAACTCATTCACCATGCTGAAACTAATATCTACCATAAGAAAACTGGACTAGTATTAATTGACTATCTAGGCTTAGTTCAATCAAGTGGTAATGACATTTATCAGCAAGTATCTAAAGTAGCTAGAGGGATTAAAGACCTAGCCAAAGATACGGACACTCCTATCATTTACTTATCTCAAGTAACTAAAAGATACTCTGAATATGATGAACTAGAACTAGGTGCAGCTAGAGACTCTGGTGCTATTGATGAGGCTTCTGATTTTGTCCTTGCTCTTTGGAAACAGAAAGATATGAGACCTAAAGAGGAAACCTCTGAAATCATTCTTAATCTAGGAATACTTAAAAACCGAAAAGGTGGGCTAGGTGTCACTCAAATCGAACTAGAAAAACAAAGTCTTAAGATCAGCCAACATCTCAAATACGGATTAAGTTGAAGGCTTTAAAAAGAGAAAAGCTGGGGATAATTCCTCAGCTTCTCAATAAATCCAAGTTGGATTCAATAAACCATAACAAAAATAGAAATGAAAATGAAATTAAACAATAGAAAGAAAGCAAAACCATTAGAAGGCGAGCCAGCATTAAAGAAATTACTATTTAGAGAAAAAAGGTTCGTGAAATTGTACGTTCAGAAACTCTTGAAAGGGAAAATAACCCCAGAGGACATCCAAGAACTAATCAACGTCTATGACGCAACTGAGAAGAGGCCTGATCTTAAATACAAACATTTAATCAAACGAAAACGGGTTCAAAACATGACATTAGAAGAAATCGAAAAGCTATATGAAAGCAAGGGCATAAGTGCCAAACAAATTATTGATGAAGAGAAGAAAATCCTTGATGGAGCTAAAAGCAAACAAGACTATTCAAGTGCCCTAAAGGTCATAAACAATTGGAGAGACTGTATGGGGGTACTAGAACAAACAAATACAAGTTCAATCCTAGTAGTTTCTCACTAGAAGCAACTCAGCAAAGTCTACTCAATGACATCGAAGAAAAGAAAAAACTAAAAGCCGAGAGTGAGACTATAAACACAATACAGAGGGAACCGATGAATAGTGCAATATGGAAACTCTAGAAGACTAAAAAACATATAAGTTTCAAGTTCATGGCAAAGAGCATATAAACAAAAAGCAAAAATAATGAAAGGGATGGGCTTCAAGTAGCTTATTGACTGTTACCTAACCCAAAGGGCAAGGACGTTGTAATCTTTATGAAGTCATTTAGACACCCCTCTCTCTCGGATGCAAGAAAAGAAGCAAAAAAATATTGACCCAAATGCTGAATATCTAGACGAATTCTGTCGGTAAAAACATTCTTTCTTGGATAGGTCTAAAACCCATACCATATAGCGGAAAAGTTTCTAGGGGGTTTTGGGGTTCTGTCCCTAAATTTAAGAATAGTCTGATTCTATGAATGTTTTCAAAAAGTTAGAAAACAGACTAAAATCAAAGATTTTAAAAATCATAATTTAGCAAAAAAATAAAAAGCCTCTAGTCGAGGGTGGTAACTAAAGGCTTCTAATTATTGGGTGTGACCTCTTGGGTTACATTTAAAATTAGCAATTTTTTCAATTCTTATCTAGACTTAATTCGACTGCTGACTTTTCCTCAGATTTTCTTCCATTTCCAGCTTTATATTCTGCACCTCGGTAAGCAGTTCATCCTTTGACATTATTTCTTTCTTCTCGCAGCAATCCACAGTAGCCTCCTATTTTTTTAGCCAATTGTAATAGATGAGTTCATCGTTTGAAATTATGGGATTTTTATCTTTTGGGTATAACAAAAATTATTTTCAAATTATTAACAAATATAATAACTAGGTGTATAAGAAATATACCTTCTAAACCCCTTATTTTTATAAAAGCCGGAGTTCTCCCTAAGCCCTTATAAAACAACTACTTACGTTTCAGTGAAAATCCTTATAGGTTATATATAGTTTTTGTTAGATTCCTTTCTCTTGTATGCCTAGTTCTTGGAGCAATTTTTTTCTTTAATATTTTTGAAGGCTTGACTTTATTTCTTTTCCCAGAATAAGGATTCCATGAATTAAATTTAAGGGGGAAAGCATTGTTTATAATCTTTAAAAATTAAGCTCAATTCATTTTTATATTTTAGAAATGTTCTCTTTGTGTAATATTTTTCTTATAAATCAACAACATAAGATAATTGCGATTCAGTTAACTCAATTTTTCTTGATTTGGAATAATAGAGTATGTAAAGGTCATACATTTTATCTTCTTCATCTAAGGCCTCATCAAACTCATCTTCATAACTTTCATTTCTTCTACTGAAGGTGGAATTTTGGTGCCTTTCTCATTAACAGAAGTCTGGAGGTACGCTGGGAACCTTATCTCATTTAACAACATTACAAAAATTTTCAAAATGCAATTTATTATCTGGTTGTAATAAAATTTTCAATTTTTCTGCAGCTTTATTCCTTTCTTTTATTTTGGTCCTTTTTAATAGCCCTTTTGTGTTTGTAAGAATTTAGTTGTCTTTTTTTCTGTAGAGAGAATAATTGCCCAACCTTTTAAATAGTTCAAAAACTATTACAGACAAACCAATTACCAAGGAGTCCACCACCAACTACAATTCCGAGCATCTCAAACATACCTATACTGCCCATAGTTTAATCCTCAAAATATTATGATCTCACTAATATTCCTTGTACATTGAAGTTTGTTAGATTTATCGAATGTATAAGCCCCTAGGATTTCCCAGAGGCCTCAAACATATTAACCTATTCCAGTAATTGATTTAGAAATTACCGCAAACAACAGCATGTGAAATTATATGAATTTTCCCATCTTCATCTGGTATCAAATTCATCTTCATCAATTGTAAAACTATGACTGCTAGCACCATCAACGTCTTTTTTATAAGTATACTTACCTGGAGCTACTGTTGGTACGCTTCCATTCTTACCTCTCTTAACCATCGGGAAATTTGTATCACCAACATAAAAGTGTACCTCATCCATTGTAAATCCAGACATCATATTGTAAGTGACAGAAACTTCTGAACCATCATAGTTCACATCCACAGTTCCAACTTTTGTTCCTTTAGCAAAATCACATTGTCCAGCTGCTGCCCACACATCTAAAGTATAAGAATCAATCCCAAGTGGACCAGTTGTCCATCCCCATCTGTTAAATCCTTCTTCAAGGAAACAAGTAGAGATCTTTTTTATCAAAAGTAACCAAATGCAGTTTCACATTCTTTTGCTTCATTATCAACATAAAAGTTTAATAAAGTTCTTTTCTCTCTGCTCTCTACCTTCCCAACATAGAGTGTGGGTTCCTACCCTTTTGGAGTCAACTTAGAAATCCCATAGGTATGTGTCTGCTATTACTGGGAAAAGTATCGCTATAACTATCATCATATGATACTTCAACCCTAGGAGCATTACCCGTAGGATGTTCTTTACTTGCAAAAGTAATATAATCATTCGGGTCAGATGGATTTTCTACTTTAATTAAGATACCATAAAGTGGGACACCATTTTCCCAAAGCGATGAAAATATCAATTTCAAGTTCCCCAGTTGAAGTTACATTATGTGTAACCTCTCTGGAGGATTTACGTAGCTTTCATCTTTACCTGTTTTAGCTTCTGTTGTTCTTTGTGTCCAAGTAGCTAATCCTTCACTCCATTCCTCACTTACTTTGTAAATTTGGATAGTTCTTGGATTGCTAATATGTTTCATGTTAAGATAAAGTATTGCTTCATCCACTTCCTTAAAAAGCCTAGAAGACTCTTGATTCGTACTTGACTCTGTGGGAGACTGCATATCTTGGCAACCCAAGAATAGAATGCTTAAAGTCCCAATAATTGAAATTATTTTTATTACGTATTTCATTTCTTTTCCTTTTGTGATTGTTTTTTAAGATATATTTAAAATTGGTCAAGAAGGGTGCCATTTAAAAAATGTTGAAAACGGAATGTTTTCACAAATATTTAGATAATTCTTTCGTTAAAAAAGTTTACACCAAGTTAAAACATTTAATAACGATACTGCCCTATAAAACAGATAAGAAGTTCGGTGCTGAAAAATTCATTTATGACTAAAGCTCTACTTCCCCCTAACCCCTTATAAAACAACTACTTAAGTTTCAGCGAAAATCCCTAATTATTATTTAAATTTTTTTTTTCAAAAAAAAGCTTGACAAGATGGACACTATGTCTTATATTTGTTAAGTAATTTATAGACAACATATATACATAACTATAACAACCAATAATATAAAGGAGTAGTATCATGACTACCAACATAAAAAAAGTAATACTAGCACTATTTGTTTCAACAGCAATCTTCTTCTTAGGATGTTCAGAAGATAGTATGATTAATAGTCCAACTAATAGTTCACCTAATTCAAGTGAACAAAGTCTTATGAAACCACCGAGTCAATCTGGTAACACAATTGTTGACATAGCGAGTGGATGATGAGTACTCAATTTTAGTAGAAGCAGTTGTATTTGCTGGATTAGATGGCGTACTTAGTGGAAACCGTCAATTTACTGTTTTTGCTCCAGACAATGCCGCATTTGTTGAATTGTTAGGAAAACTAGGCTTAACTGCAGAAGAACTATTTGTAGAAAAAAACATACCTCTTGTTCAAAAAATTCTTCTTTATCACGTTGCTCCCGGTGAAAGATTCTCTGATGATGTATTATCTAGCGACAAAGTAAGAACTATGGTAAAAGAATTTGCAATGGTAAAAGGAACATCAATTGGAAATGAAAAGTATGGTTACGCTGATATCAATCTCGCCCTATATGATGTAGATGCGGCTAACGGTGTTATCCACACTATTAAATCTGTAATGATTCCACCAAGCGTTGAATTATAATAAATTTATTATAGGGGGCTGGTGTTTAGTCAGTCCCCATAAGTTTTTCAATTTCATTTTAATATATTAGTTTCTTAACCTATGTAAAATCCTTGAAATTATATTTAACGATAAATTTATTTAGTAAAAATCCATCTTTATTATCCCTATTTCGAAGTATTAAAATTGTTTTAGCGTTAAAAAGGAGTTTCTTCTATTAGGAAATGAAAAATGAATTTGATATTAGAGCATTTATTCAATTCTACATTTATTAGATCATAAATAATCAACAAAAGTATTAGATGGATTCATTAACACAAATAGCACTTGGGGCAAGCGTATCAGAAGCAGTAATGCAAAATAAAGTTGGTAGAAAAGCAACTTTATGGGGAGCAATATGTGGTACACTGCCTGACCTAGATGTATTAGTACCTATGGGAAATGCTGTTAAGGATTTTACATATCACAGAGCTGAAAGTCATGCAATTTTTTATATGGCTTTTGCAGCACCGATTATTCTTTGGTTTATTTTAAAAGTCTATCCTCAAACAAAAGAATATCAATTAAGATGGTTCATGGCAGTTTTCTTAACTTTTGTAACACATTCTATTTTGGATGCCTTCACCATATACGGTACACAGATGATGCTGCCGTTTTCAAATTACCCCGTTGGTTGGAGTACTATATTTGTAATCGATCCACTATATACATTGCCATTATTAATGGGTTTGATCAGCTGTCTTTTTAATTAAGAAAAATCATGAACGGGCTTTAAAACTTAATATAATAGGACTCATACTCAGCAGTTTATATTTAATTTGGACTGTTGGAGCAAAACAACATGTAAGTTCAATAGTTGAACAATCTCTGCAAAATCAAAATATTCAAGTATCTCAAACTCTTGTTGGTCCATCACCTTTTAATACACTATTGTGGCGATCAATAAGCATGACCGACAACGGATATGTTGAAGGAGTTTTTTCCCTTTTTGATGATTCTGATGAAATTAAATTCAGTAAATATTCATCAGATAATGATCTACTTTTTACAATAATTGATGACTGGAATGTGAAAAGATTACAATGGTTTACAAAAGGATTCTATAAGGTAAGCGAAATTGATAAAAAAATAGTAATCACTGATTTAAGAATGGGATTTAGAGAACTTTACTTTTTTAGATTTGCCGTAGCAGAAAAAAGGGGAAATGTCATTACTACAATAAATCCAAAAAAACTAGAGCCAAAAAATGTTAATACAACTGAACCAATAAAAAATTTGTTTAAAAGAATTTGGGATGAGGAAGTTAATCTCTAATTGATAAACTTACTTTTTTGGACATTTGGGTGATAGGTCAGATATGGTCGCAATACAAACTAGGAAAATTGATCACGACTGATAACACCTCAATGTTTAAATAATAGATATAATAAATTTGTTTTTAGAAAGGGCGATTAAAAACTGATGATCAGTCATATCGCCAAGAATCAACTGACCATTTAAAATAAATAAGGTGAGAAGAAGTTGGCTGGGACTTCTCACCTTTTTAAGTTTTTTTCGCCTACACGAAAATGCAACTCAGTGTTTAGTGATTCAATCCTGTCTTTGGCGTATCTTAATAGTATTTGATTTTCAGATTTATCTTCTTCTAGAAATTTATTATAGTAAATAATGGGAGTTGCCCTATCAGCATAATATCTATCCATTGCTGACGCGATATAAAATAATAGATATTTTTTTTGAGTGTTGAATTTATATGCTTGATTGTAAAGCGTTATAGCTTCTCCTAGATTACCTCTGTACTCTTCAGCTGCACCAAAATTCGTAAGAAGATCCGTTAAATAATCTGGGAATATTAGTTCAACGGCTTTATTGAAATATTCAATAGCTTCGTCATATTTTTTTAATTCCTTATAGCAAATTCCTATATAATAAGCTGAAACCGGATTTGTATCTTCCTTAATAAATGCTATTTGAAATGAATTAAGTGCTTCTTGTATTTTAAGCAAGTAGACTCCTTCACTTTGAACTGCATTTGAATTTGCTATGAAGTAGTAACTGAATCCAAGTTTTTGGAAAAGAGAAGCTGTGGAATCTCCATTACAAGTTGCTTTCCCAAAATGAATTACTGCTTCTTCAAAATCTTCCATTCTAAAGTATGATTCTGCTAGAAGTTTCTCCATTGTCCGATTATCTGGATAGATTGTAACTCCTCTAGCCAGAAGATCTTTTGCAGCAATTAAAGAATCAGCATCTAATAATATTTTACCAAGATTTAAAATTGCTTTATTATTATTTGGTTCGAGTCTTAAAACCTTTTTATAAAATTTGGTAGCATTTTTTATATCACCCAGTTTTAAATTAATGTAAGCAACTTTATTGAGTAAATGAGTATAGATTGAATCAGTTTCCATTAAAGTTTTAAGAAATGCTAAAGCCTCGTTGAATCTGCTTTGACTCATTAGAATCTCTGTAAGTCCAAGAATTGCAAAATTATTATTTGGATCATTTTCTATAATTTCTCTTAAATATTCTTCTGCTTCTCTAGTTCGATGAAGTTCTTTAAGGACAAAGGCCATCATACTATTTATTGTTAATGAATATCCACTTTTGTCATAGGCATTATTTAGATAATGTACTGCTTGAGGATAATTAAATGTACCTTGATATGCTTTTGCTGCAATTATCATTTCTTCGGCTGTTAAATCTCTAGTTCTTTCTATATGCTTAATGTTATGAACAACTTTACCGAACTCGAAATCTTCCAGTAATTGATTAAGTGAATCTGGAGTAATTTCATGTTGAGCATAGATAAACGGACAAATTAGTGCAATTTGGACTAATATTAAGAAGTTACGCATAACCTTCCCATCTTTATGTTCTAATTATAAAGATGTTTTTATTTATTAAAAGTTGCTTCTTCTTTTAGAAATTGTAATTTGATCTGTGACCCTCATCACAAGTAGGTCATTAACATTTCTCAGACTTTGAGTATAGGTTAATATTTTTTCATTACTAAAATCGAAGATTTCCTTTCTCAATTCCACTTGGTGCCTCTTCAAAATATAGAGCAAAAGTAATATTTTATTTTATATAAAGCTTGTTTTTTTTTATAAAATTTAAATTCAAACTAATCCCTTTGAGTCTTAGTAATACTAAAATTATCCTGTGTATAAAGATAATAATTTAAATTCTCTGGACTTTCAATATTATTTAAAATAACCTAATATTACTTTTTGGTCTTCTGTAAATCAAAATAATTATTTAATTTCATTATTGATAAAATCACTTCTGAACAATCTTTGAGCGATCATTATGCTTTATAAACGCTTAGGACATCGAGGACCGATTGTTTCTACTATTGGATTTGGGGCTTGGGCAATAGGTGGAATGAATTGGGGGGATACTGATGACACCGTATCATTGAATGCTTTACATAAAGCAGTAGAACAAGGTGTTACTTTATTTGATACTGCTGATGTATATGGTTTTGGGCATTCAGAAGAATTGCTCTCACAAATAATTAAAGACCATGGAAGAGAAAATATTGTTATTGCTACAAAAGTTGGAAATGATTTTTATTATGCCACTGATAAAGACGACGAGGGTTATGGCGCTATTAAACAAACATATACAAAAAAATATATTATTGAAGCTACTGAGAAAAGTTTAATAAGACTTGGAATTGAAACTATTGATATTTTACAGCTCCACAGTCCACACATTGATAAATTAGAGCTGGATGAACCTTGGGAGGCATTGGAAATTTTAAGGGGTCAAGGAAAAATAAAATATGCTGGATGGAGTGTTCAATCTTTTAAGGAGAGTGAACAAGCAAAAATTCTTGATGACCATTGGAAGCTAATTAGTGTAATCCAAGTTAGATATAATCTTTTAGAAAGAGAGGCAGAGAAAGTACTTTTTCCCAAAGCTCAAAAGTATGGAGTTGGAGTTATCGTGCGCATCCCGTTACTTTTTGGATTTCTCACTGGGAAGTTTAATGCAAACTCGACATTTTCGGAAGATGATCATAGAAGGATGAATTTATCACCTGAAAAATTAAAAAATTATTTACATGAACTTGAGAAAATTCAGTCAGTATATAACAAGTACCCAGATGATAGTATGGCCACAACAAGTTTGAGATTTTGTATTTCACATCCAGCTTGTCAAATAGTAATTCCAGGAGCCAAGACAACTGAACAAGTAATAGAAAATTGTCTTGCATCAGATTTAGGACCAATCCCTAGAGAGTAATTACTAAATCCTGATATTTAGTATTAGAGTAATTCTACTTCGCAAATCTAAGAAACAACATTAAAGAAAATAAGGTCAGATACGTTAAAATATCCCTCATAAACTTTTATTTATGAGGGAACATATACTTGTATCTCAGCCATCAGAACCAGAGGAATAATAAAAAAAGAATTTATGTAATATCTAATTTAATCTTTGTCTTATAACGTGAGGTAGTTCGATTTTCTTCGAATGACTTGCTATTCTGAATATTAGTTAATATTAGCTTATTATCTTTACTTGAGACCTTTAGAATATACCCCTTTGGTAGGTCTTCTATCTTTCCATCACAGTTGTCCAAGATCTTTACTTTATTTTCCGTACCATTCAAAATAAGAAAAAGATTATCATCCTCAGAAGCAGACAAGAACTTGTTAAGAAAAATTATTTCGTTGTCACTATATGTTATACTCTTATTCAATATTACCATAATTAAGTACCTTGCAATAAAAATCCCCAATGGTTAGTTTGGGGCTGGGAGCGATATTGAAATAGGGGATCTCAGAAATCGCTGTAATTTAATACTAGTTACTTTTATTCATACCAAGAAACAATTTCAAATTTTCCTGAGTTTGGAAACATGGGTGGAGCAACAACCATAAATCTTTCATCATATTTTAGTTTCAAATAATAACCATTAGTAACAACACCTGTTTACCAGTTATTGCAAAGTCTTGATTTTGATGACCAATTATGCCGCCTGCCAGATAAAGTGTTCCTGCCGCTGGGAACGAACCTAAGTCCTCTACCATTAGTCCACCTTGTGTAGCAAGAATAGATGCATGAATATTTACATCATTATGATTCTCTGGAGTATCTGAAATTATAACATTATTTCCCGAGATCACCCCAAGCATGTCTTTACAGTTTGGATCTTCAATTGGGTCTGTTCTGTAGACTAGATCATCTTCAATATACACATTACCGCTACCGAAACCTGAACTTATACCAACACCAATCGTATACTGTCCATTTACTGTTCCCGATACATATAAATTACCTTTTGTGTTCCAAATAACTCCGTTAGGAGCAAAAGCAGCCATTGATTCTGTCACGGGTGCACTCCAAGCCCCTGAACTTGGTTTTACGCTCCAAGTAATGGTTTTATCTGCATTAAACTCTAATCTTACATCTTGCGGCCCGCCTGGAAAAAGTTTTCCATTTATTGCTGCCGCGGTTGGAATACCAGAAGTATCAAACGTAAATGGAACATCAACTCCACTCTCATAACCACCATAGAATTTGGGATCTTTAGGAGCATTCATTTTTAGGCCAAGCTTTGATGAAGCTTTACCAAAAAATACCGGGCTACCCTCTGTACCCAGCTTACCATTTGTGTGCAAAGGACCCCAAATTGTATCTCCAGTTTTAAAATATCATTACCACCAAAAAGATTCATATAATATGCATACTTGGCAAAGCTGCTAGGTTTAAATCGAATACGAACTTCTTTAGTTACGCCTCCGTATTCACCTCTTGAAATAACAACCTTTTCAGCACCGTCTGTTTTTACACCAACATTTACCTCTCCGCCATCATATTTAAGATTAGCATAACCATCTTCCCAATTTCCATTGAAGAAAATTTCATTTGCAGCCATATTTGCACCACTCACTGCTAGATTTTGTGCTTTAGTTTCAGTGTAGTAATCAACCAAGTTATCAACCGACTCTGTAGTCATCCAGTTAAACCTTCCAGAAAAGACTAGAAATAAAACACTAAAGGATAATACTAAAAGTAAAGCTGCTTTTCCGCCCATAATTAACTCCTATCTGTTTCTCAGATTTCTTGCTGCAAGACGAATCTGTCGCCAAAAAATACGCTGATAATTTTCATCGTATGCCGCAATATCTTCTACAGCAATATCTATTTGCATTGATTGAATTTCTCCAGGTACAGCAATTGGGAATGGTATTTGGTTTCCAAATACATCGAAAAATGTAAATTCGAATGCTGTGACACCAAGATTAGCCGCTAAAGGTCTTTCATTATTTACTTTTCTATAGAGCATTCTATCTCTTGGATTTGCTGTTTTGGAAAGCTCTGAGGCTGGGCCAAGGTAGTAACTTAATGAATCTACATTTCCATCCGAATCAACATCTGTAAGGTATTTTATACTATTCTTATCTACTGAGACAATATATTTGGAAGGATTCGGCAACTTTTTCCAATCAGCGCAATATCCAATTTTTCTCAGATCAAACTCAAGCAAGTCAACAACCTCTACTAGATTCTTTTGAATTAGTAGTTCTCCACCGAACTGAAACGAATTTGCAACAGCTGCGTCATTTAATCTAAACAGAATCATCATCAGCATTCCACCGATGATTATTGAACCCATTATGTCTATTAGTGTACTAAAACCCATTTTTTACCTAAAATAAAAATAACTGTAAACTTTTGACATGACTACAGTGTCTTCACTGGATGGTGTAGATACCATAACATCCAACTTCTTATGCCATGTCTTTGAGGTTGTTCCTTTTTCTAAATTTGTTGGAGTTACAAAGCTAACTTTACACTCAATTTTGTAATTAGTAACTGGCATTGAGTTATCCCACTTAACTAAACCATCGTAGTCATCAAAATCATCAAAATCTGCATAAGTTTCACCCAATTCTGGTCCAATACTAGTAAGATCACCTAGGGATAAAACAGTTCCGTTATTTGAGTTCTCATCAAATGACTTACCGGTAGCTTCCTCCATCATTGATGTGGCCAGAGAAACGCCTAAAACGCCAAACTTAGAATCCATAAGGGAGGTTTCGGTATGAAGAAAATTGCTTGTTACTCGAAGAATAATTAATGATAGGAGCATTAGACCAGCTAAGGTTATAAGCATTTGTCCAGTATTCATCGCGCAATATTCTTTTGTGTTAAAATGAAAGTTAATACGCAACAATTTTGGTGCTAAAGTGCTTACAAAATTTAAAAAAGAAGTACATAAAAAGATATCAAATGAGTTTGGTCTATTTTGTTCAATTAGGAACGAAAATCGACCTTTAAACTTTTACTACATATATTCAGTCTCATTATTCTCTTTAAATATTTCAATTATTTCTCTTCTTGTGCGCAAAAAAACTACTTTAATACGTGAAGTAATTACCATTGTTACGATATTGTTACTTATAAATCCGAGAACTTCGAACACGTCAATCAATAATAATTTGAAAATTGGATTTGTTTCAATAAAAGCCCCAACGGTTAAGTTTAGAGCTGGGAATGATATTGAACTGGGGATTTACCTAAAGATCCAGAGGAATTATCGTTTAATGCTATTTTACAATAAAGTTTCCTTCTCTAGCTTTATTCCAGAAGAGGTCACAGTGTTATCCTCATTGATAGTTACGGTATAGTCATTACAGAATAAAGTTGTCAGCATATAGACTACTGGGTCTGCTTTACCTTGAATTGAGATAGTAAATTCAATATCGCCCGGTGCAAATGATCTTCTTGCTGATGAAGTCCCAGGCTCTATATTGTTAATATTCTCAGTATTACCATTACTGGTTTTAATTTGTATGTCAGCTTTACCGGTGCCGTTGTTGACCAGTTTAACTGTTGGATTTTGGTTCTCACATCCATCGTCGCTACAAGCAATTGTAAACAATAAAAGACTAACTAATACTAACAATACAACCTTTTTCACTTAGTCTTCAATTTTCAAATAATATACTTTAATAATTCCATTACTCAAGAATTGTTCCACACTTTCCTCGCCTATCTAAAAAACTTATAAGTAAATAATTTTAGTTAGGTAAATATTGTTTGCAAACCTAATTTCTGTAAGTTTAGCAAAAACTTATTTCACAACGATTTTTACAGGAATATTTTACTCATTTTTAACCATATTATTAAACAATTATTCATTTTTTCTTGATTTTGCAAATTTATTTTTGGTATAAATATTGAAAATTTGATATTTTTGCCACTGAAAGGAAATTCAAAATTGAAACGTGCATTTCTCTTAGCTTTATCACTCATTTTATCAGATCAATTGCTTAAATGGTTTTTTCAAACCCAATTTAATAACCAAAGTATTTTGATCTTCGATAAAATTGGTTTTACATATGTAACGAATCCTGGAATATATGTCTCTTCGAATATTTCAGATTTTTCGATTTTACTTCTTCAGATATTTGTTCTAGCGGTTTGGTTAGGTGTCATCTATTCTGTAAAAAATTATAATAGAATTTTAGGCAATAATCTTATTATAGACCTTTCGTTTGCATTTTTAACAACAGGATTGTTTGGCAATTTGATTTTGGATAGATTATTATTGGGAGTTGTTCGAGATTATTTCATTATTCCACTCGGAGTAGCAAATCTAGCAGATTTTTGTGGAATGATCGCTTTAGTGCTGATTTCAATTCAAATATATCGTTCATCAGAATTTAGGAACTTGCTATTTCGTGGGATTCAACCAATAAGAGTTTCTGTGGAGAAATAAAAAACTCACCCCGGCCCAGACTACCAGGATGAGCATTTAAGTGCACTTCTCTCGACTGGGAGGAATTTACTTTTCTTTTTCTATATACTTCTGGCTATACTTCTCTATTGATTCTTTGTCCTTCTTAATCTGATCCTTAAGAACATTTTCAGCTTCAATCAGCGTCATTCTTTCTTCAATTGTAGCTAATAATTCAGCCTTTATCACAATTATATTTTCTTTCTTTCGTATAACTGTTTGATCATATCCAGTGAGATACCTTATTCCCAATACCCACCAAGGAAGATCTTTCAAAAATGGGATCCCATTGCGAACCACTTTTTCTTCATTTTCATATAGACCACCAATTACAGACTCTTGTCCATCTAATAAAAGAATATCCGATGATGCTGTTGTTTTTTTAACAACTGTTGTTTGGTCAGTAGGGAAAAAACTACTTTTTTCAACATTTAGCTTCAACAGAATATATTCAATATCATTTTTTTCATAAATATATGGTGTTACTTCAATAATGGAGCCTGCAGAATAGAATCTATCAATTATATTACCAGAGAAATCTCTTTGTTTAATTGAAAAATCTTCACCCACTTGTATTCTTCCAGGTTGTTTGTTTCTAACGGTTACAGAAGGGCTGGCAATAATTTCACCAAGGTTTTCAGTTTCAAAAAACTTGAACATTGCCATTGCGTCACCTTGAAATTCTCCCATGGTAAAGGCCATATCTGATGCAACATTAAATTCTGGGGGCAGAACTCGTTCTGTTATACCACCGGCATTTTCTGCCACTTGAGATTGTGATCTAAGTTCAGCACCAACACTCAACCCATTTTTCCCAATAAGCCATTTCCAATCCATTCCAACTTCCCTTGAATTTTCAATATCAGCTGCAAAAAATACCGCTGAAATTCTAACTTCTTTATCTGTAATATCGGCGTAAATACTTTCATCAAATGTATCCTCATCTCCCTCGATTTTCCGCTTAACTACAATATTATTTTCATCTTCCTCATACATTAAGTCCATAAGATTTACAATAATATTAAGGGCTGAATGATAGGAAACACTATTCAGTTCAATACCTACAGGGGAATTTATAGAAACCGTCGACACAATCGGTTTTCCACTTGATAGTTCACTGACTGTGCTTAGCATTTGAATCGCTTGGTCAAATGTTAGTGTGGGAGAGATTGTAACAAGCTCCGATTCGCTATATCGCCTTTCTAACTCCCTCTCTAAATAGTTTTGGCCATAGTTAACCGTTACAATCAACCAAAATATTAGTATTATATTAAATGTACGCATCACTTTGACCTCTTCGATTTATTTGAATTAACTTCAAGTGTATAGTATTCAACAATTCCACCTTTATTAAGGATGAAGGAAACACTTTTGCTTTTATAATTAATTGTGGTTACATAACCTAGATATACTTGATCACCTTCCTTCAGCATAAATGTATTACCCCTCGCATCTTTAATAAATGCCCCGTCAGGGTATAAGAAGAGCAACTCTGCATCTTGAATATCAGGAAGGCCTGATAGATTCGGTTTTATACTATTTCTTATTAAAGGATAGAATGCATCATGTAAAGTTTTAGGTGACATTTTATTCTCAGCATAATTGGTTGATGAGAATAGGTCATTATCAGCAAAGTAAGTTCTTACTTCAAGTTCAAACTTTACAAGGTATCTAGGATTCCCTTTTGTATCTACTGTAGTATTTCCTGATACTTGTCCAGATTCTATTTTCTTCAACTCCTTACTATGCTCAATAGCATAGAATAATCTGTAGACACTTTCAAAAGAACCAACTCCATCTACTTTGTAATTATAAAATTTTACTCCAGCTTCTTGAACTTCTCCGTTGAAGTCGATACTGACAAATTTGTGTACTGGAGAATCTGTAAAATTATCATCTACAAAATCATAAAATTTTTCTTGTGGTAAATTTTGAGGAATAATAAATTTTCTCTGTGACAAAGCTGAATCAATTACTGCAACTTCTTTTTCTGCTTTATAAAGTTGATCAAGGAGGGTTTCCATGCTTGAGTAACTCGCTTTTAATTCTGAAAGTTTCTCATTTTTAATGTCTAATTCTTTCTGCTGCACTAGAAAAATATATGATAATCCAGCAACAATGATCAGGAAGAATAGGACCGCAATAATAATGCTATTTTTTATTTTCTGGTTCATCATTGACCTACATTTGGTGTATTTACTTTTAGATTAAATTCATAAGTATTTCTATCACGCAGCGGTTCATAATGAAGATATTGTAAAGAGGAATTATCATAAGATCGCTTCAATTCTGGAAGAACCCATCTGGATGTTGAGAATCCTTCAACAACCATAGGTTGAGCTTTGGTTATTTTAATATTCTGAAGCCAAATATTTCTTTTTTGGTCTGTGAACCTTGCTAGTTTCTCCATATTGCTAACCCACATCCCAGTTCCAGCTGAAATTTGGTCTAAGAAAATTTTTGTTTCTTCAGATTTATCAATTTTATTATTTAGATTCGTTACCCGATCAACAATTTCTTGATTTTGCTTCTGGACAAGCAAAAGTGAATTTATTTCATAATCTATTTTATCAGATTGATATTCATTTATAAAAATTTTGTATGTCATTAACATCACAGCTGCAAATAATCCTAAAAACAATGCTACACCATGCCATGCCAACTGAAAACTTTTTTGCTGCTCTCTTATGTAAGAAGGTAATAAATCTATTCCCTTTGTTTTATTATTCAGTTCATCAAAGTATTCTTGGGCAACTGCTACTGGAACTGTAAACTGCGACCAAGATGTATTTGTATTCTCATTATCATTTTTTTCAGGGAATAAATCATCAGGGAATTTTTTAACTCTGGCGTCTGGATAGGAACCTTTCAATAGTGTGTTAAATTCTTCTGATACTTTCTCTCCGCAAATTAGAATATTATCTGGTGAGTTAATCGAGGCGTGTTCTCTTTCAAATAATATTTTAGAAATCACAACATTATTAATTTTTCCATTATTTTTACCGACTGATAATGTGGCTCCAAGGTGCAGTAATTGCTCACCTTTCATGAAGATTAGTTTAGTGTACTCTTTACCAAAATAGATGATTAGTGATATTGTATCTGATGCAACTTTCTCTTTTTTTATTATATAGTTAGCTAATGATACTTCCGCACATTAAACCTAGGTGTTTTTAAGTGACGCATTCCATTAAGTTTTGCTAATGAATCTAAAGCCTGTAAATAATTGACTTGCCCCGAAGGATATACAGCAATCTTTGAATTATCAGTTAGCTCAATAAATCCTAAAGTTTTATTCTTATCTTTTCCTTTACCTTTTGCATTTACATTTAATCCTAAAAGATCTTTCACTATTAATTTTCTGGAAGTGTACCTGCGGGTTCAGTAAGGATTGGAATAAACTCATAATCCTTTAAATTTTCTCCAGCTAGAAAGCCACTTAATTTCTGCAAGTATGAATTATTGTAAGCCAAAGCCTCTTCGGATAAGGTGTCATAATACAACACATCAGTTGAAGAATTACCCTTTAAATTGGAAGATGTTTTTTTGTTTGCAAATGCCTAAGAATTTCGATTGATTTAGCTTTTAGAGCTTTTAAAACTATTCTTATTCTTGGAGAAGAGGACTATCTTGCTATCATTTCCTTCGAAATATATGCATGCTAATTTTTTCATATTATTAGAGTTCTCCTACTATCTGCTTGAATAATTTTTTGTTGTTTGCATATTGTATTGCCGTATCCAATGAAATTTTATTTGCCAGATATAAGTTTTTTAAGTCCTGCTCAAGCGTAATCATTCCTAAATCAGATCCTTGATTGATCATGAGATAAATTTCACTCGTATTATTGTTCTTAATTGTGGCTCTAATATTTGGAGTTACTATTTGAAGAAAACTTCCTTTGCTAAAATGAGAGTTCCATCCAAATCCGGAACAAGCTTTTGTGAAATTACAGCAGTCAACACATCAGCCAATCTATTTCTTACTCTATCTTGTTCTTCCGCATGAACCTCAGCTACAATTCTATCTAGTGACTCAACAGCAGATGAAGTATGCATTGTAGAATAAACTTTATGACCAGTATCAGTAACCTCTAAGGCTGCAACAATTTTTTACGAATTTATCATCTCCCCTACTACCATAATATCCAGATTTTGACGCAATGATTGAACTACTCCTTCATGAAAGGACAATACATCTTTTCCGACTTCTCTTTGTCGTATGATACACTTTTTTGAACGGTGTACATATTCAAGTGGAGCAGGCGGTGTTGCCAATATGGGCATTAACATTATTATTATGCCATTGTATTATGGCGTCAAGAGTAGTGGATTTACCGGAACCTGTTACACCAGTTATTAATACTAATCCTTGGCTTATGTAATCATATGATAATACACGTTCAACTTCATGACCAAATTCTAATTCTTCAAGAGTCCTAAGCTTTGGTATTATAGATCTCATATTTAATGCTAATCGATCAACATCAAAATATGCATCAACCCTAAATCTTAATTCAAATAAACTAGTTGAATCGGTTTGGGCATATTTATTCTTCTCGTCATACACAGTATATGAAAAATCAAGATTTCTCTCTTTTTCTAAAATGCTTCTTTGTTTGTCACTCATCAAACTCAGTATAAGTATTGCTGATTCATCGTCTGAGAATCTCGGCAACTCCTCAACAATATTTTTTTGACCATATATTCTGAACCAGACATATCCTTCGGTTCCAAAACCTCCGAGCTCAACATCCGAGGCTTCTTTTTCTACCATATGCTGCAGAATATCATCAACAACCTTCATCAGTGAATATCTTTCTTCAATAAGTATTTCTGAAAAATGGTCAACTAAAAAGCTGACCCTCTCAGCTCCTTTCAGAGTTTTAGGAATCCTAGAAATGATATTATTAAGAATACTTTCTGTTTCTTCAGGTACTATTAATTTTTGGTCAATCATTTTTCATTTTCAATTATTTTTATTAATCTTCCATTGTATTTGTAATCACTTCATTAAACGAAGTCAAACCTAGCTTAACTTTTTCGTATCCGGATTCTCTGAGACTTAAGGTCCCATCTCGTTTTGCAATCTCTCTAATTGCATCTTCATCAATCTCTTCGCCAGCATTATAGATCAATTGTTTAATGTCCCTCGTTATATTTAAAGCTTCATGAATTGCCATACGACCGTTAAATCCCGTGTTTAAGCATTTTGAACATCCATTTGGTTCATATATTTTATGATGTTTCCACTCTTCAGGTTTCAAACCTAAATTTTCGAAAAACTCATCTGATAGATTTTCATTCCTCTTTTTTACAAGAACATAATTTTCTTACAAGTCTCTGTGCGACAATAATATTTATTGCTGACGCTAGTAGAAATGGTTCTATACCCATCTTATATAGTCTTGCAACCGCACTTGGGGCATCATTTGTATGAAGAGTGGAGAATGTCAGGTGACCGGTGTTAGCTAATTTAATAGCAATGTCTGCAGTAATTCTATCCCTGATCTCTCCAACAAGTACGACGTCTGGATCATGCCTAAGAATAGATTAAGCGCTTGCTCAAAATCCATTTTGTGACCAATCTTAAGCTGAGCGGCACCTTTAATAACATATTCTACCGGACTTCAACTGTGAGGACATTTACTGATGGATTTATAACTTGATGCAGTGCAGCTACTAGTGTTGTGCTTTTACCACAACCAGTAGGGCCAGTTAGTATTACCATACCTTGAGGCTTTTTGACCAACTACATTATCAAAAATTTTCCTTGAGTAGCCATCTAATCCAAGTGTTTCTAAATCAGTAATTACTTTACGGTCATCTAGAATCCTAATTACAACTCTTTCAAATTTGCTTTTAAACTCTGCTCCAACTAACGGTAAAATAGAGACCCTAAATCGAATGATCTGATTGTCAATTTCTCTTTGGATAAATCCATCTTGAGCAAGTTCCCTTTCAAACCTGTTAAGACCTCTAGAGCGATCCTTAATGACAGCAACCATTGCTTCAGGTAAAGTATTTTGCTGACGATGCCACTCTTTAAGTTTACCATCCAATCTAAAAAAGATTGATACAGATTTTTTGTTTTCAGGAATAAAGTGATGATCACTTGCTCCTTTTCTTACACCCTCGATCAAAGCTCCCTCAAATAGATTAATGAGAGCACTTTTGTTTATCTCCACCTCAATAAGATTTTCATCTAGTGAATTTTCATCTTCAACGGTATAGTCTTCTTCAGTTTCTCCGAGATTCTTAAGAAATTCATTCTCTTTAGGGTCAATAATTTCTAATATTTTCTTATAATCATTTGGAGGGAGGTAAGCTACTTCATACTTTTCTAAATTTAGTTCTGTGTTTAATAATCTTTGGCAGTTCTCTATTTGTTGGATCTACTGTTCCAAAAATTAGTTTATCTGATGTCTCCTTATCAAAAGAAAACGGTAAGAGCTGATGACTTAAAATTAGTTTTTTGAAACTCAGTATCATATCTTTCCATTGATCTTTTAATTGTTTCAATTACATTATCAGAATCATTTTCTTCGTCGAATTTTAAACTTCTAAAAGCGTATAGATTGCAAGTTCTTTATAGATAGTATGGTGGTCGAACTTATAATCCTCAACTAGGATATTGGCTAGGTTCCTTGAATTACCTCCATTACCATTCAAAGTTTGTAGTGCTCGATTTAAAATTTGTTGCTCTACAACTTTTTTCTTTAAGCAGTAATTTTCCTAATTCATTTTTATGTTCAATATCCATGTTATATCACTTTCTGTTCATTTGTTTTCTTAAATAGTACCACTTCTATTTGGTCTTATTAAAGCTGTCTCAGCTGATACTAGTGTTAATATTATCATGACAACTAGAATTATCATAGCGATAAATATTTGTATCCATTCTATGAAGTTCTTTAACCTATAGGTTGTGTCACTCTCGTAATAATCCGCTAATTGAAGTGCTGCTCCTTTAATATTACCAGTTTCTTCCCCAGCTCTAAATTTTGAAATCGCAGTATCAGTAAAGACATCTAAGAGAGGCAATCATACCATCAGTAATACCTGCTCCTCTTTTTGCATCATTAGAGGAAGTGCTATATCAACTATTTGCTTTTCAAAATATTTGTTATCAGTTGATTCAGCTGCTACTTTAATTGGAGCAATACTAACTGCAGATCCCGTGTAAAGGGTATAAAATACCCTGCAAAATATTTCAATATATGTTCTATGGATTAGGTCGCCCAAGTATGGAATTTTCATTAAGTACTGATCAAAAATGACTCTTCCTTTTGGATGCTTATACATTCTCCACAGAAATATTGGAGGCAGAATAATGAAGAGTTATAGGGATTATATAGGCAATTAGAAAATAACTTCATATAAAGTTGCAGCGGTTAATGGTGGCAACTCTACTTTGAATCTTAGAAAGAGTTTTGCTATTTCTGGGAAAATATATGCCACATACCATATTACTGCAGCAAATAGTACTATAAGTGTAAACAACGGAGTTATGAGTGCACTTCGTAAAGATTTTTTAAACTCGTATTTCCTCTCCAAAAACTTTGCTGTAGCCCTATATATTTCTGCCATATTACCACTCTTAGAAGCTAATCCAAGCATATATGCTGTAAATTTACCTAGGACATCCTTGTGCCTCATAAATCCATGTTCACTATCAGTACCCTTTTTTAATTCCTTGCTTATATCAATTAAGACATCTTTAAAAACCTTATTTCTTGTATCAGTCCGATCAAAAAGTTAATGTCTCTCCGTATGAAAGCTTTTGTTCAAGCATATCAGCACTGATTTTTACAAAGTTTAGAATATCTGCTTGGGATGGTTTTCTATCAAGATTTAATAATTTCTTATTTACAGATACAACCTCATAGCCCAGTCGATTCAAAGCCCCAACAACTTCTTCTCGATTAAAGGCATTCATTTGACCTTTAATAACCTTGTTATTCATTTTACGGGCTTTGTAAATGAAAGGCTTTTTCTTCTCAAACGATTGAATCGTAAGATTATTTCGATTTGCAATTAAGTGTGCTTTCTCCTTTGCTGAAGAGAAAGAATCGGCAGCAACAACGCTGCCGATAATTTCACCACTTAGTTTTTCCGCTGTGAACTTAAGTTCAATCATGTTTATAAGTCCTACGGATTTACTGGAATACTTGTAATGATATTTGTTGGTGTAACTACTGCTGTAGCTGTCCAATTGTATCCAAGACTAGTAAGACTGGAGTTGCAAGGGAATGAAATCCCAGCAGTTGTTCCCACAGCAGAGATCGTATAACCATCTGTTGTTGCATCACCAGTATTCAAATCAACAACACCAGCATGAGGAAGTAGCTCTCATCTTTACTGGAATGACATAGGCCTGCAAAAGTACCTCCACCTCCACCCATAGCGACTCGTTTTCTCTGAACCATTGTTGAGCATTTGCTGAAATAGCCATGAGTTGTGAAGTGAGTTCATCTTTTACTGATTCTTCTGCACTTGCATTGAACATTCCAATACCGGCCACAATTGCGACTCCGACTATAATCACTCCTAATACTAAGAGCAATAATTGTTGTTGTCCCATTTTAGTCTCCTATTTTGTTAATAGATTGTTATGAATAAGAAGAGGAATTAGAGTTCTTCTTAATTTTTTATTTATTCTAACCATGAAATAACCTCATATAATCCTGTCGGTGGAAAAATCCGGTGGTATATCCAATAAAAATCTCTCATCAAAAACTACATATCTCTCATACCCCGCTGTTACTACTCCTTTGTTGTCCAGTTTTGCAATTAATTCTTCTTTAGCTGCTACGACTCCACCAGTTATGTGGAATGTCCCACAATGTTGATTTACACCGTTATAATCTTGCAATTGCACACCACCTTGTGCACAAAAACCATAGCGTTAATGGTTATATTTTGTTCTTGCACATTTTCTTTCAATCCTCCTGATTCGGCACTAGTCGCAACAATTAAATTATTCGTTGTCATTATTCCCATCATATCATCACTGCTTGTCGGGGTCCATATTGGCGGAACGGTCATCCCATTTCTCACCATCGGTGTTGATACTCATATAACATATCGCCAACTAGATATACATTTCCGTTTCCCATTCCGGATGCCTCTCCAGCAACAACAGATACTTGCCCATCTAATGTTCCAGACATATATAAATCGCCTTTCGCTAAATAGATTACTCCAGTGGGGGCAAATGTTGTTAGTGGAACGGTGATTGGTGCTGAGTATGTACTTGAATCATCTCCGGTCCCAAACCTATAAGTTATGTTTTCACCAGCAAATGTTAACCACATATCAGTGCTTTCAAAATGTGAGCCTCCAGCAATGGCACTAGCTTTCTGCTCAACAAACTGATAGTTATTTGGATATGGAATATCTACACCACTTAGTGGAGGTTGACTAAAATAAGGTGAATATCCATTTTTAATCATTTGAGCTCTTGAAGGTTTTATTCCTTTCAGAGTTGTAACCTTTCCGAAAAATGCTGGATCACCAGCAATATTGATAAAGGATTGTGAGTGAAAAGGTCCCCAGACAGTATCTCCAGTAATAAAATCCTTTGAACTCGCGTTTCCGATGTACCATGCAAATTTTGCGTAGTTACTTTTTTTCAATTTTACTTTTACAGTATGAGTATAATTCATGTACTCACCTACTGAAGTAAGCACTACATTATCACTATCAACCACAGTCACATTTGCATCTATTTCCCCATCAAAGTAATCCAAGTCACTTATCCCAGCTGTCCATGATTGATCAACAAATATTTCATGCAAAGCCATATTTGCACCACTGACAGCAAGGTTGTGTGCAATTGTTTCTTTGTAATAGTCAACTTGGTTATCAACTGATCTGCTACTTAAGTCACTCCACAAGTATCCCATCATCATAAAGATGAGAGCAAATCCTAAAACCAATATTATTTGTGCTTTTCCTACCATAATTTTTATCTATTGGATAAATTTCTTGATGATAATCTTAATTGCCTCCAAAATGCATATCTATACTCATTACCGAATGCGGAAGTGTTTTCAACCCTAATGTCGATTTGCATTGAAAATATTCCAGTTGGTGATGATAAAGGAGGTGTAAGTTCCAATCCTAAGAAACCATAATACCTTATCTTAAATTGCGTCACTCCAAGATTTGCTGCTACCGGTATATTGTTTACTGACCTGTAAAGCATTCTGTCGTCTGGATTCGGTGTCTCTGTTAACTCCGTTGCTGCTCCCAAATAATAACTAACCACATCAACATCTCCATCAAAGTCAACATCTGTTAAAAAAGTAAATGTACTCGTATCAGCAAAAACAATTGCTGTTGACGGCCTAGAGATTAATGTTGGATTTTCACAATACCCTATTTTTCTAAAATCATACTCTAATAATTTTGCTATTGAAACCATATTTTCCTGCACAACTAATTCTCCGGTGTAGTGATAAGTATTTTCTGATGCAGCGGCATTCATCTTAAATAAGGTGAGCATTAAAAAGCCGCCAATTACCACTGATCCGAGCACATCTAATATTCCTACAAATCCCATCTTATCTGAACCACCAATAACTATAAATAGTTGATTGAACCATGGTATCTACCATTGAGGGACTTGATACTCTAACAATCAATTTTTTGGACCACTCTTGGGTTAAAGAAGCCACATCTGGGTTCGTAGGGTCAATATAGACGACCTCACACTCAACGTTAAATATCGCGGAAGGTAAACTATTTTCAATATAGCTATAGCCGTTGAAATCATCAAAATCGTCCCAAGTTTCGTAATCGTTCGGATCTTCTCCTCCTTCTATTCCAAGATTAGTTATTGAAGCTAAATCAGAAGTACTTTTCGCAACAACAGTATCAGTAAGATCGTCGAAGTATTTCTTGTTAGCTTCTTCAATTATTGAGGATCCAATAGATGTTGCAAGGATTCCAAAATTAGAATCATAAAGAACTTCTTCGGTGGTTAAGATATTTGCATTCACAGTTATAATAACCATTGCTAGAAATATCATTGCACCTATAGCCAATATCATTTGAATACCTGACAAATAATTCTCTCTTTAATTTCAATTAGTTTATGAGTTGGGGGAATACAATATGAATGCTTTTGAACAGCCAACTCAATATTGGCCGGACTCAGTATAATGCAACTGCTGTGCCATGTCGAATTTTCTTCATATTTCAACTATTTTATGGAAATAATATTCAGCGGTATTAAATTTTCTTACTTCTGTAAAAAAATTTAACAAGTGATTTTCATTAAATGTTGTTTGTATCTTGATGTGGTTGGGCATAAAAAAAGGGATTAGAAAACTAATCCCTTCAATATCTTATTGCAAAATATTAGAGTACTAGGAAATATTCTCTCCCTAAAAATTACCGCAAACAACTGCGTGAGCAATGATATAAATATCGCCAGTTGCTTCTAATGAGAAACTATGACTACTAGCTCCATCAAGGTCTTTTTTGTAGGTATACTTACCAGGAGCTACTGTTGGTACACTTCCATTCCTCCCTCTTTCAACCATAGGATATTTTGTATTACCTACATAAAAATGGATCTCACTCATTGTATATCCTGACATCATATTGTATGCAACAATAACATTTTCACCATCATATTTAACCTCGACAGTTCCTACTTTTGTTCCCTTGGATAAATCACATTGCCCAGCACCTGCATACACATCCAAAGTAATGTTATCACCAGAATTAAGCACACCATTGGTCCAGCCCCATCTACTAAAATCATAATCAAGATCATCAATAAAACATTGAGCCAGGTTCTTATTGTAACCAAATGCAGTTTCGCAAGATTTACTTTCTTTGTCTTCAAGGAAATTTAATACTGTTCTTTTTTCTCTTTCATATACATTTCCAGCAAAGAGGTATGGAACCGTTCCTTTTGGGGCTAACTTTTTGTACCATAGATATGAATCAGAAACAACATTTATTGTTTTTCTTGAACCTTTGTCATAGAGAACCTCTACTTTTGGAGCCATTCGGGTTGTATGCTCTCTACTAGCAAATTGGATATAATTATTTTCTCCAGAAGGATTTTTATCTTTAATTAATATGCCTTTAGGAGGTATTCCATCCTTCCATAGGTCTGTAATGTCAATCTCTATATTTCTATTGAATGGCTCACTTACCGTATGTTCAACTACTGGGTTCGGATGATAGGTTCCACCCATATTTGACCAATCCTCGTCGGTTCTCCTAATCCAGGTTGCAAGAGCCTCACTCCGTACTTCGCTTACTTTGTAGATTTGGAGTGTTTTTATCCCATCTATATGTGTAACATCTAGAAACAATTTTGCTTCTTCTACGTTCTTCTTAATGAAAGCTGAAGATTGATTGTTTACATCTGACTCGGTTGGAGACTGAAAATCTTGACATCCCCAAAATGTGATTCCGAAGATGGTAACAATTGACAATAATTTAATTAACTTTCTCATACCTCAGCTCCTATTTAACTTAAAATGTTTATTATCAATACCCAACACGCAAATGCTGTGCCTAAATGTAATTGCTTTTTTTATCTTTTTTCGAACATTTCTAAAAAGATATGTTAAGATTTTTAACTCTAGTTAAAATATTTTACTAAAGTCTTATTCTTGATAGTAATTTATGTGTTTAAAATACACCTGATGCGTAATCCAGCGGATCTGAATAACGAGCATGATTTTTGCATGTCAGATAACTTTCTGTGCATTTTTTATTAAACGAGAGACATGTGAAAACATTACTATTTTTATTGACTTTAACTAATACAGTCATCTTTGCACAAGATACTACGTTTAGTGCGTCCTTTGAATACAATTTGACAAGGCGAGACAGTAAAATTACAGCTGAAGTGTTAGCACTAAACAGAGCTAAACTGGACCTTGCTCATCAAATTCATAAATATATTGATTCAAATGAATATTCTTTTAAGGATCACAATTTTAAGTCAGACGAAATTAAAACACTGATTCCATGTGTAGTCGAAATTGATGTTACTAAGAGTGAGTGGACTACTCATGAATTGAATCTGAATGTAACTAGTTTAATTGATACTACAGTCTTAACAAATCGACTTTATAAAATATCACGTATTCAAGAAGTATTAAATAAAATAAAAGAAATTAAAAATCGGTCTAATAAGGCTAATATTCAAATTAAAAATTTAAAAAGAGCTACACTATCGGATGCTTTTCATCAGGCCGAATTTCAATTTTTAATAGAATACACGAAGAATATTAAACGCTTAAAAAGAAGAACAACTTTTTCATAATGGATATTTGGCTTACTTTAGCATGAAGCACGATACCTCTATTAGCTATTTTAGAAAAATGATCGAATTAAATCCCGAAAACGATTAGGTTATTACTTCATCGCACAAAACTATACTGCCTTGGGTGAGGATGATAATGCTATAAAATATTATACAAAAACTTTAGAGTTAAGCCCAAGATTTGCAGAGGCTACCTATAATTTGGGAGTTCAATACACAAAAAAAGGAAATGAGTACTCCGCCAATAGATATTTAAGCAGAGCTGCTAAATTGAATCACCAAAAAGCTAAAATGTTGTTGGGACCGTTTTGAAAATCTTTGTGTTCTTCATCTTTAATCTACTCCTTAAACTTAAACTATTTGATATTAACTTATTAAGAATTATAAATCTATTTAGGGAATAAATGTTTCTCAATATCGGTCTGTATCTTGAATTAAAGAAATTTATTGAGGATAACAATTACATTTGTCCTAATACTAATAAATGGCTTGAACTTTTTCATTTACTTCAAGTTGCCCCTGTTCACAATAAGGAATTAAACCTAGAAGTCCCCTATCTTCAAGATAAATGGGATACATCTTCAGTCTCAGAGAAAAGAGCACGTTTTTATGAACAGCTTGAATTTGGTTTTAAAAATGGAAATATGGTTGAAGTAGATAAGTTTCTCAGAAGACTAAAAGAGAGTGAGTGGTTTAAAGGATAATTTTTATGCGAAGACTATCTTATTAGGTAAGAAGAACTTGGCTGGGACTTCTCACCTTTTTAATTGTTTTATTTCTAATACATCAAAAAGCGTTATTTTATGATTTTGACTTACCCCATTTACGGGACCAGTATATTCCATTGCCTAATAAAACAATTCCAAGTATTGTAAAAAAGACACCGCTATAAATTCTACGTGAGCCTTCAGCAAAGACAAATACAATTATCGCAATCAAAATCGATAATATTCCTATAGTAAAACTTGCTTTTTTCATTTCTACTTCATCAACACCATCTTCTTTGTTTCCAACATAATCCCCAGCTACCATTCTATAGACATAAATCCCAGTTGCCAAATCCTTTGCGTCAAATAATACTGTATAAATGCCGGCATTTTGGTATTCATCAACTAGCCTCTAAACTTCCATTCCCATAATATTGTATACTTTAATTGATACTTTAGCTCCTTCCGGGTAAACTATAGGAAACTTTTGAACTTGGATTGAACGGATTGGGGTAGTTCTGTAATAATGCATATTCTGTAGGTAATCCGTTTTCATCCAATTTAACAGATGTAACTAATAGACTAAAAGACCATTCTTCACTCCAAGGACCAGTTCCGGCTTCGTTTGATGCCCTTACTCTCCAATGATACTTACCACTTACTAATTCCTCATCGACTTTATATTCAAGAATATCTGATATAAAACTAACAATTGTGGAGCTATAATCGGGATCATTATCCATTTGGATTTCATAATTGTCTGCAGTTTCAATTTCTTCCCAATCTAGAGTTGGGTTTTTCTTCCGAAATCTGAGTTCCATTTTCTGGAAATATTAAATGTCGGTGCAATAGGTACAGTAACTATTTTAACTGTCCAGGATGATGTGTAAGAACTAGTACCAGCATCATTCTTAGATCTTACCCTCCAAGTATGTTCTACTTCAGATAAGTCACTGTTAGGTGTATAAGTACTTTCAGTGACTTCTATAGCTTGACTACTATCAATCTGTATCTCATAGCTTATTGCCCCACTTACATCATCCCAATCAAACGTTGGTGTCTGATCTATAGTACTGCTCCCATCACTTGGAGAGGCTAATACTGGAGGTGGTGATACTGTAACTATAGTGAAAGTCCAGGAAGTTGTATAAGCACTTACACCAGCATCATTCTTAGATCTTACCCTCCAAGTATGTTCTCCTTCAGATAAGTCACTGTTAGGTGTATAAGTACTTTCAGTGACTTCTATAGCTTGACTACTATCAATCTGTATCTCATAGCTTATTGCCCCACTTACATCATCCCAATCAAACGTTGGTGTCTGATTCATAGTACTGCTCCCATCACTTGGAGAGGCTAATACTGGAGGTGGTGATACTGTAACTATAGTGAAAGTCCAGGAAGTTGTATAAGCACTTACACCAGCATCATTCTTAGATCTTACCCTCCAAGTATGTTCTCCTCCAGATAAGTCACTGTTAGGTGTATAAGTACTTTCAGTGACTTCTATAGCTTGACTACTATCAATCTGTATCTCATAGCTTATTGCCCCACTTACATCATCCCAATCAAACGTTGGTGTCTGATTTATAGTACTGCTCCCATCACTTGGAGAGGCTAATACTGGAGGTGGTGATACTGTAACTATAGTGAAAGTCCAGGAAGTTGTATAAGCACTTACACCAGCATCATTCTTAGATCTTACCCTCCAAGTATGTTCTCCTCCAGATAAGTCACTGTTAGGTGTATAAGTACTTTCAGTGACTTCTATAGCTTGACTACTATCAATCTGTATCTCATAACTTGTTGCCCCACTTACATCATCCCAATCAAAAGTTGGTGCCTGATCTATTGTACTGCTCCCATTACTTGGAGAAACCAATACTGGTGGTGGTGACACTGTAACTATAGTGAAAGTCCAGGAAGTTGTATAAGCACTTACACCAGCATCATTTTTAGATCTTACCCTCCAAGTATGTTCTCCACCAGATAAGTCGCTGTTAGGTGTATAAGTACTTTGAGTAACTTCTATAGCTTGACTACTATCAATCTGTATCTCATAACTTGTTGCCCCACTTACATCATCCCAATCAAAAGTTGGTGCCTGATCTATTGTACTGCTCCCATTACTTGGAGAAACCAATACTGGTGGTGGTGACACTGTAACTATAGTGGAAGTCCAAGGAAGTTGTATAAGCACTTACACCAGCATCATTTTTAAGATCTAACCCTCCAAGCATGCTTCTCCACCAGATAAGTCGCTAGTTAGGTGTATAAGTACTTTGAGTAACTCTCTTCTATAGCTTGACGACCATCAATCGTGTATCTGCATAAAAGCTGATTTGCCCACTTACATCATCCCAATCAAAAGTTGGTGCCTGATCTATTGTACTGCTCCCATTACTTGGAGAAACCAATACTGGTGGTGGTGAAATTTCATTAATTTGAGCCGATTTTAGAGACATACCACTTAGTTTTACTTCGCCAGTAACTAGTTCGGTACAGAAAATACCAACATAAATTGTGTTAATTGAATCTGGAATAAATAAGGATTTATTCTCTGTTAAGCTTTGTGTAAGATCGTATTTTGTCCATTCTTGATTTTCTGCTGGAAGTTTATACCGGAAAATTTCAGATCCAATTTCGAACTTGACTGTAATAAAACTTCCTTCACTACCTTTCGTCCATATTTCAAATTTGTTTTCACCTTTTTCTATTCCACCTAAATCTGGAATTGTAGTCATCCTATCAACTTTGTTTATTTTAATGGAATAAGTTCCCAGCCACAGGTGCCCCGTCAGTAGTATCAAGTCTGCTTTCGTAATAAACTGGATTTAGATGATAACCATCTAGTATATTGTTTCCATCAATATCTGAGTTTAAGGGTGGCATTACTTCTGCATATGGGTTTTGAACTGTCTTATATAGATGATTAGCTCCAATAACTTTGAGTTGCCACAGGTATTTCATTTACTTGCAGCCAGTCTAACAATGCTTCTGTTTTATATAAGTAACCACTAAGTTTACCTAATGAATCACCAAATGTTGAATGATTAAAGAGAACATGATGCTTTGCAACTCCATCAGCAATAATAGTTTTCATTTCCTCCAAGGCTAGTTCATCAAGTGGAATGTTACCTCTCATACCAAATTCACGATATTGTTCATCATTATCTTCGTTATAAGTTTTGACTATAGCAGTTTTTGAATCATAAACAGATCCTGAAATGTAATCTAAGTAAGAACCTAACTGATTCGCCAAATCTTTTGTTCTGACAGTTGGTAATTTTCCACTAGGATGGTTCCAAATGAAAGGGCGCTCAATTCCATAGTGTTCTGATAGTTTTAGGGATTCATTCCCTAAAAGAATCAATGCTTCTTCAGTTAAATGAATATCTTCATTAGAGAAAAAGGTAATATTGAACATTAGACATTTCTCCCAAATCAATAGAGTCACCATACACATCTGTAATTTCTAAACTGTCTGGTGCCAAAATAATGTTAATTAAAACGAGTCTATTTAATGAAGGAAAATAGAGAAAATTTTCATATAATTTGAAGGAACTAAATTCGTTTTCACCAAAAACTTTGTTGTTAAAAATATTAACATATCCCTCTGTTTTACTTTTCAAAGGATCTAAAGGGGCAAACTCTAAACAAACCTTATCCCCGATTAAATTTTGAACACCTGGAGCATTTTTATAATCAAGGGTATCAAAGATCGTAATGAAATAATTTGTCCTATAATTTGGAGTTGCATCGATAATAAGTTCATGTCCTTGCATTTGTAAAGCCTTGATTCCTTCTACATATTCATTTGCACTAACTCCTTCACTAGTTCTAAACTGATGGAAAAATTAAAATTTTTATCCCTGTCGTTGAATATTTCTGAATACTCAGAATAAGTATCAACAGAATGTGTACCATATACCCTGAAACAAACACCACCTTTTTTTGAAGTTTCCCAACTTTCTGTCTGCTCATAACCACTATTTTGAGCTAAGCTTATAGATGATATAAAAAAATAGAATAGTAAAAAGGAATATTACAACATTAAATGTTCTCTCTAAAATTTGCCCATAATAATATCTCCAGTAAAATGCTTCTTAATCAATAAATTTTTGGTTGGTTCACATTAATATTCAATTATTAACCCAAAATAATAGTTCAATTAGGTCATTTTTATGTTACCATTTAAGAGTATTTTCTCATTTTAAGAACTTTTCCCAAATGAAATCAATAGCTAAATCATACCTTAAAAACTAATTATTGTAATTTGATTTAGTAATAATGATTATACAATGTTTGAACGCTTTCAATTGACAATCCTATCCCAATCTTTTAACTCCCCATAGGGTGTATTTTCGTTGAGATTTTCGATTGAAATGAATGTGACCCTCATCACAACTAGATTTGATATGTTGACTTATATTTAGAATGACAATACGAACAATCTTTATTGAAGGTGAGAAGAACTTGGCTGGGACTTCTCACCTTTTTTATTATTGAGACCCGTAATTCAAAATTCCAATCAAATCAGTTTAATCATAGTTGTGAAATTTTATATGTAACAGACTTTCTTCCTCACATTCAAAGTTGGTAATTTCATAATAACTTTCATCTGGGTTAGTATATTTAGCATAAATACTTCTGACGTAACTGCAAACAATACTGCCTGATGAGTTGTAAACAACCAGATATGGCACACTCTCGTATGGTGGAACATTTGCCGCAGTAAAACCCCATTGAGAACTCCCCAAATTCATCCGAATAATATGCCATGACATTATTTCAACGACTTAATATTAAAGTCATCATCAACTTCAACCCTAATAGACCCAGTAACATTACCACCTTGTCGCTCTTTATTTATATGCCCCTGTGTAAACTATTATCAGTAAATAACCCATCTGTATACCATCCGGGATTCGAGTTTCCCTTTACTGTGTCTCTAATCCCAACAACGCTAAACATAATGTCACAATGTTTAAATTGTAATTCATCAGCACACGGATTATCATCTTCTGATTTTTTTAGAAACGTGAAAATCTTACTGCCGTCCATGGTTGAGATCTTTCAGTCCAATGCCGGTAAATTCGAGAAAAGTTGTGGACTACTACTTAGCTCTTTTTCAACCGTCTCATAACTCCTCATATTTCTGAATTTATCCATTTTGTCAGCATCAATATCTTCATTTCCACTTGGAAACCAGATTACATTTTCACCATTTTTATTTTTTAATGCATTGAGAACCTTCGGACCTGCACTAATGCTATTTCGTAATTTTAATTTATCACCTACCATTTCTAGTGTAGCACTATGTGAAACGTGCTCAAAAAACCTATTAGTATCTTGATCCCCCCATTCATCCTTTGCAAAAAACACCACTACTCTTTTCTTTTGGGTTTTGATATAGTTTTTTATCTCATTCCATCTATCTTTAACTGTCTCATTTTTCTTAAAACCACCAATATCTTGGAAGTAAGTCCCCAGAAATGCTTGTATAGTCGCGGGCCCAGTTCGTTGGATTGAGATAATATCTGTATTTACTGAGGGATATTTATCTTTAACCTTTCTCCAAGCGGTTGTATCATGACAACCCATTTGTTCAAATTTCTCCAATAAAGTTACCAAAGTTCCTTTATGGCAGTTTCCAACCGCCCCCCATTTGCTAAAATGGGAAACCTCTGTTTGCGCAGACAGTCCATTTTCAGAGCTGATAATTTCAGCACTAGATACCTGTATTAAAATATTCAGCAGGATCTGATTCAAAAGATATAAAGACTAATGGACGATGATCTATTGGCCATTCTGAAGGCAGCGGTAAACTTAAACGCGCTGGTTTCTCCAATATTAGTCCATCCGGTTCAAGATGAACAGCACCTACACCCCATTCATGCATATCTGTTCCCTTGAAGGAAGTTAGACTGATTTCTGTATCTTCAAGTAAAGCACCTGGCGGGATTTCTAATGTGATACCATCTGGTGTTGTAATAATTCCACCACTACTAGCTTCGATAATTTTAGTGGCTGGATCTAATTCAGGTGCTGTCGGCTCGTTCTCTTTGCACGAGAAAGTAAAAAGAAAAATAATTATTAAAAGCGTAATTGTTTTTTTCATTTTCTCACCTTTTTTTTATTTCAACAATACCATCTTCTTTGTTTCTACAAAATCTATCAGCTTGTATTCTGTAGAAGTATATTCCACTTGTTAAGTCTAGAACCAAAAAACTCAACTTCATAATTACCTACCGATTGTTCTTTGTTTACAAGTGTTGCTAATTCTCTACCCAAGACATCAAATACTTTTAGTGTCACAATAACTTTGTTTTGGGATTGAGTAGTTGATTTTTGTTGTAGGATTAAATGGATTCGGATAATTAGGATATAGTATGAACTCTTCTAGAGAAAAGTTATCATAGGTTGTTTTCACAGAAGTAATTTCTTCAACATTGATTTGAAAAGCTTCGCTTACAATATCACCCACATAAACATTCACAAGAGTATTACCTCCAGAAATTGCAGTAATTATTCCAGATCCTTTTCCTTCACTGTCTGTGAGCATTTGACCATCTGTGAACATAGCTACATCTGGATTAGTACTTGAAAAGAATACGTACTTATTTGCTTCCGGAGTGCCATCTGATTTTGTTACCTCCACAACTATTTCCAATTCTTGACCCTCATTCATCGAAGGGTATTGAAGTATTTAAAATATTTACTTTATTATCTGTAGTATAATAACTACCAAAATCGATTGGACCAAGGTTATTTCCTTACTGATCATCAAATAATTTGTTATCAATTTTTATAGTATCATTCTCCCCCCAATTATTGAATAAAGCATATAAGACCTCCGGTGAATATCCAAATCTTACTATGTGCTAGAATTCATTCTCACAGAAGGTATTTTGTCCACTTAAATTGGGAGTTTGCATTGTCCCAATTCCAACTAAAATCTTCTTTATAGTATTTTCTTCAAAGATAAGAGAATCACCTACGATCCCTCCGGGAAAAATTTGGAAATAAAACTAATCCTAAGAGAAGAATTATCATCACCACAAAGAATATTACCTTTAAAAGTAACTCTACGGTCAAAATCAATTGAAATTAGGGTACCTGATGTATTAGTTGGTTCATAGACTCCCGAACCTTCAATAAAATGATTAATTATGAGATTATTTGATACTATTGCTGGACTATTTGTGCTTTTACAAACAATATCTACAATTGGTCCACCGCTATATGAATTTGTTGGCGAGTATGTACCTCCAAGTGTATTGTTGCGTAGCTCATTGTTTGAAAAATTCACCTTTGAATCCAAATAAACAATACTTGAAACCATATCTTTACTAGCAGATTCGTGTAGTCCACAAAATTTAATTACATTTCTATGTATCTTGATTTCAGATTTTGAATTTTTTACATACAAAGCAATCCCATCATTACTATTAGATGATTCTCTTGCACTTTAAAATTTGTCAGCAAATTATTTGAAATGCTTCCAGAACTGTATATGATTTTGATCCCCTTCCCAGATTCACCATTACCACTAATACTATTTTTACTTAGTGTTATGTTTTCCCCAACCAAGTCAATTGCTTGAGCGGTGACATTATGAATTTCATTATTCTGAATAATTACATTTTGTAGTTTGTTTGATACAGTTCCACCCTCAAGTCCTACATTAACAATATCAATCTTGTTATGCATTATTTTATTTACTCCCCAAAAGGAAATACCTTTATCTGCTCTATAAATTGAATTATTAGTTATTTCAATTTCGGAATTAAGTGAACTTCCAGCTGAAATGCCTCCATCCCAAAAATAACAATCCTCTATAGTCGAATATTTGTTCGATTGGAGATGAATGTTAGGGTAAATAAAAAAAAAAAAAAAAAAAAAAAAAAAAAAAAAAAAAAAAAAAAAAAAAAAAAAAAAAAAAAAAAAAAAAAAAAAAAAAAAAAAAAAAAAAAAAAAAAAAAAAAAAAAAAAAAAAAAAAAAAAAAAAAAAAAAAAAAAAAAAAAAAAAAAAAAAAAAAAAAAAAAAAAAAAAAAAAAAAAAAAAAAAAAAAAAAAAAAAAAAAAAAAAAAAAAAAAAAAAAAAAAAAAAAAAAAAAAAAAAAAAAAAAAAAAAAAAAAAAAAAAAAAAAAAAAAAAAAAAAAAAAAAAAAAAAAAAAAAAAAAAAAAAAAAAAAAAAAAAAAAAAAAAAAAAAAAAAAAAAAAAAAAAAAAAAAAAAAAAAAAAAAAAAAAAAAAAAAAAAAAAAAAAAAAAAAAAAAAAAAAAAAAAAAAAAAAAAAAAAAAAAAAAAAAAAAAAAAAAAAAAAAAAAAAAAAAAAAAAAAAAAAAAATTTTTTTTTTTTTTTTTTTTTTTTTTTTTTTTATCTACTTCATTAACACCATCTTCTTAGTCTCAGCAAAATCCCCAGCTTGTATTCTGTACAAGTAAATTCCGCTTGTCAAGTTTGATGCATTAAATGAGACTGTGTGGTTTCCAATTATCCCCTTTTTAACTTCATTTGCTAGTTCTGCTACTTCTTCTCCGAGTACTATTGAATATTCTAATAGTAACATGTGAAGCTAACACTAGAGAATTGAATATCTGATTTTTGTTAGATGTTAAATGGATTTGGATAGTTCTGCTCCAAGTTAAATTTAGTTGGGAGTGTATTTGATTCATGTTCCTCAACTCCAGTAGGTTGGTCCTCAAGATGCAATGTGTCATCAATATTTCCATCATTACCTTCATCAACTAATATCTCTAACCTTAGTGCTGCAAAATCTCCCCAATTTGGTTTCAGTTTATGAGTGCTATTGGCACCTAGCTTAACATCTTTATGGTTAAATGTAATTAGACCCAATTCTAATGCATGGTTAATCTCAATGTCATATAACTTGGAAGCTCCATTAGATATAAGGTCAAGGTTGTAATCATCTGGATTAGTTATTTTGATAGATTCATCCTTGCTTATATTTAAACCTTTGACGATAAATACTCTCTCATCATCTCCTCCATCAACAATATTCATAAGTCTTATTGATTTAATAGCTTCATCTTGATTCTTTACCTCTATTCCTCCATCAAATAGCAAATCATCAGTTTGTTGTTCATTTGCATCATACCTTTCATAGCTGAATGCTTTATTATCTGTGAAAAAATAAGTCCTAACAGTATCAGATGTAAAATTATTTAGCTCTATTGTGTATTCTTTTATTCCAAGCAGATAACCGTATGGCGGTCTTTCGCTCCCATCCACATAGATAAGTGGGAGTGCATTAGGGATTTCATTAATTAGATTATTGTTTTGGATCCCATATTATTTCCCAGACTATCTGTGATTAGTATATCGGCTTTTTCTGTTGCATCAATCTCTACTGCCATTGGAAAAAATAACTGGTTTTCGCTTTGGGAGGTTTTTGTAAAGAAATATCATTTAGATAAAGATCTGATACTGGTTCAAGAAAGAACCAATCATATCCACCCCATCCATTCCAACCATACATCGGTTCCCACACTCACTGACCATAGGTATCAATTCTAATTATTGCATTGGTGTTAGTTGGATAACTATTATCCCATACCCACAAATCATAATACCTACTATCAACTGAATCCTGTTTCAATTTATAAGGAAGAACAGCATGTGCTTGGGCAGTATTTGGTGTATTATTTCTAATGTATAGTGTTCTTATTGGAGTATTGTCTTCCTTTAGCATTAAATTTTAATTCATCCAAAGTATTATCTACGGTTGTATTATAGTATAAATCATGATGTAAGGATGTAAGTCTTCCAAATTGTTTTGTGAATAACTCTGTGATAACCTTAATGACATTTGAATCTGATCGAACATTGATTGGATCCATGAAATTTGGATAATTGGGGTATCTTGCTTGAAATTCAGTTCGTTTACTAAAAGCAAGTGCATTTGCATTTGCTATACCAAAACAACTCCCTCCCCAAGGTTTTTTAATTGCACTCCATTTCAACAATGCCATCGGAGAATATATCCCAAGGCTTGTTGATATATAACACGTGCCCACCGAGAATGCGTTTACAAAGGAGATCCAATCTGGAAAATCAGACCTGAATGCATTTCGGAAAGGATTCAGTAAATAAGTTTGAGGATAGGTATCATTTGTAAAAGGGTCTATACCATTTTTGTAATCAAACTTATTAAACCACCAACTATAAGGAAACATGTCATTAGGATAGTTGCCATAATTCCAGCGGTCAATATTAATGTCATAACTAATATAGTCTCCATTATTATCTATTCTTGTAATTATATAGGGTTTTATTTCGAAATTCTTACTTTCAAATTGATCATTAGTATTATGACTGATTATTTTAATTCTTGCCTTTGTGGTTGGTTCAATATCTGGGATTGTCCATTCATATTGATTATCAGAAGCATTAATATTATCATCAATCAAATTATAAGAGATCCCCCCATCTTCACTATACTCTATTCTTACGTTGTCAGTTGTATCCCTCGTCGTCCATTTAATCGTTTCTTTTTCACCACAAATCCATTTATCGTCTTTCGTCGGTTCAATTAGTTTTACTGAACTTCCCCATATAAATTTTATTTCATCATAAATTTGCCACGCATTATTATGCGTAGGGTGGGCAAAAGGAACAATCCTAATAATTACTTTATTAAATTCAATCGGTGATCCATCATTTAAGTATTTAGTATATGTATACCATTCGGGGTAATCTGAATTGCCCGGTGGAACAAAAAATATAACATGTTGGGAATCATTATAAGCACTCACACTCATAAACCCATTTCTATTCTCAGAACCAAAGTTTTTAAGGACGACACTGATTGATTCCGGCACCTCATCAACAAAATTGATTGTTCTCGAAAATGAATTAGTGGGATTGCTAGTTGCAGAATATGAATCAATCAGTTTAATTGCTGACCCACTGATCCCATCAACTTGATTAATACAGCTCAAAAAAGGAGTTTTCATACTGTCAATGTTCCATTCATAACCGACTGGCAATCCATTAGCCCCCCAATCATCAAAGGACTCAATAACAACTTCTCTTTGAGAGTATAGATTTTCAGATAAGAATGATAAGACAAATAAGAGTAGTAAAATCTTTTTCATAAACTCTCCAATAATCTATTGTTGAAGAGAAAGTTCAGTCAATAATCAACATATTTTCTCAAGGAGGATTAATTTATCGCAAATACTGTCTTTGATATACCGTATACTTTGCCAGCTCCATAATCAGTTACTATTAAATCCCCACTACTATTTGAATGAATTGTATTAAATGGACCTACTAATCCAGAGACAAAAATAGAAACATCTGTTGCTTGAGTCCCATTCATTTCTACCATCCAGATATTATAGTAATCAATAACAAAGATATTTCCACCTAATCCAATCGTCAAATCTTGTGCGTTGTTTGCCTCATTAAGTTTAGCAACCACATTAGATGCAGAAGCAATAATTGGGAACTAGATTTATTTTCAATATCAAAACACATAATTTCGTTTTCTCTTCCCGACAAAACGAACAGATTATCCTTATGGTCAAATGCAATTCCCCTTGGACTATATCTATAGTGGTAATCGGCGAAGTCAACAACCATACTTATATTCTTAGATTCGTCTATTTTGATTATGCTATTATTCGTTAATTCACTTACATAAATATTTTTCTTGTTATCTAGCTCCATAAACAATGGCATCGACAATCCATTAACATATTCTTCTACTATGCCACGTTGATTAATATTGAATATCTTGCCGTCAAATAGAGATGTTACAAATACACCTTTATTAGGGGCATATAAGAGATCAACCAAACATGGATTACTAAATTGAATACTGGCAAAATCACTTATCATTCCATGACGATTCAGATCGACTATTTTTGATTCTAAGCTTTCATTAACTAGTAGTCCTTTTGAAGGAGGATAAAACACTGCGCCCTCTGGATCAGATAATCCTTCAGCTAAGAGATATACATTTACGTCAAATTCTGGATTTACAGTTAAGTCATCTGATATAGAATATTTTAAAACATTGTTATTTGGAGAATCAGAAGTGGTCTGGGGTTCATTTAAGGTTATAGATTTTTGACAACAAAGTAATAAAAATAAGCAAAAAATAAATACTAGAGTTTTCATATATGGACTCCTCTTATTTAGAAATAACAGCTACAGATTCTATTTAAGTCTATTCAATAGTTATATGCCATATAAAAGGAGCGTTTCCTTGGAGGAACAGAATTGTTTAAAAGAGAAAGTTCAGCACAGTGCTCAAAACGTTTCTCTCAAGGAGGAATATAAATACAACTTAAGAAAATATATTCATGCTGTCAATAATTATCGTTTGCTAATGGCAAAGGGTATTTGGAAATTTGTTCTACAATTTATGAGCACTTCTGACGCACGACCCCACCCCCATCTTTTCACGCCCTATGGGGTGCTTTTTCGTTGAGAATTTTGGTTGAAATTAGGAAAGAATCTGTAAATAACCTTGAAGAAGCCATAAATTTAGATGTATAGCATGACATATAACAGCACAAAGATAATATACTATATTTCACTAAACCCTTGCTAGCATTGGTCTTCAGCATTTACTAATTGACTATAGCGTATTTTATACGTATATTATAATATGAAAAGAATCAATATATTTATAACAGACCACCAAGTAAAAGAGATTGCCAAGATTACTAAAAAGCTTGAATGGAACTTATCTACAGTGATTAGAAATGCATTAGATGAAGACAATATCGACAAGATAAAAATAAAGCACAAAATAAAGTGATTTTTAGCTCAAAATGCAGTATTTATTAACTTGTTCTAAAAGTAATGATTGAGTATCGAAAGGTACGAATGGGCAGTTTAAAGTGTTCCTAAAATTGATACCCAGAATTTGGAATCCGACACCTATTTAAAAAAGAAAAAGCCTTAGACAATTGACAAATCATGCTAAGACTTT
>CAVVVP010000007.1:0-30418 GCA_963751695.1 uncultured Ignavibacteria bacterium
ATTAAGTACCTTGCAATAAAAAGCCCCAACGGTTAAGTATGGGGCTGGGAGCGATATTGAAATAGGGATCTCAGAAATCGCTGTAATTTAATACTAGTTACTTTTATTCATACCAAGAAACTATTTCAAATTTTCCAGAGTTTGGAAACATGGGTGGAGCAACAACCATAAATCTTTCATCATATTTTAGTTTCAAATAATAACCATTAGTAACAACACCTGTTTTACCAGTTATTGCAAAGTCTTGATTTTGATGACCAATTATACCACCTGCCATATATAGGTGGCCTGCAGCTGGAAATGAGTTTAAATCTTCTACCATCAAACCACCCTGAGTAGCAAGAATTGATGCATGAATATTTACATCATTATGATTTTCGGGAGTATCAGAGATAACAACATTATTCCCAGAAATAACCCCAAGCATGTCGGTACAATTTGGATCTTGAATTGGATCTGTTCTATAGACCAGGACATCTTCGATATAGACGTTACCGCTACCAACTCCAGAGCTTATTCCAACACCAATTGTGTATTGCCCATTAACTGTACCGGATACATAAAGATTACCCTTTGTATTCCAAATTACACCATTAGGCGCAAAAGCAGCCAATGATTCTGTAACTGGCGCACTCCAAGATCCCGAGGATGGCCTTGTGCTCCAAGTAACGGTTTTATCTGCATTAAACTCTAGTCTTACATCTTGCGGCCCGCCTGGAAAAAGCTTCCCATTAATTGCAGCAGCAGTGGGTATGCCGGAAGTATCAAAAGTAAAAGGCACATCTACACCACTTTCATAACCGCCATAGAATTTTGGATCTTTCGGAGCATTCATTTTCAAACCAAGTTTTGAGGAAGCTTTACCAAAAAAGACCGGGCTGCCTTCCGTACCCACATTCCATTTGTATGCATCGGACCCCAAATTGTATCTCCAGTTTAAAAATATCATTACCACCAAAAAGATTCATATAATATGCATACTTGGCAAAGCTGCTAGGTTTAAATCGAATACGAACTTCTTTAGTTACGCCTCCGTATTCACCTCTTGAAATAACAACCTTTTCAGCACCGTCTGTTTTTACACCAACATTTACCTCTCCGCCATCATATTTAAGATTAGCATAACCATCTTCCCAATTTCCATTGAAGAAAATTTCATTTGCAGCCATATTTGCACCACTCACTGCTAGATTTTGTGCTTTAGTTTCAGTGTAGTAATCAACCAAGTTATCAACCGACTCTGTAGTCATCCAGTTAAACCTTCCAGAAAAGACTAGAAATAAAACACTAAAGGATAATACTAAAAGTAAAGCTGCTTTTCCGCCCATAATTAACTCCTATCTGTTTCTCAGATTTCTTGCTGCAAGACGAATCTGTCGCCAAAAAATACGCTGATAATTTTCATCGTATGCCGCAATATCTTCTACAGCAATATCTATTTGCATTGATTGAATTTCTCCAGGTAATAGCAATTGGGAATGGTATTTGGTTTCCAAATACATCGAAAAATGTAAATTCGAATGCTGTGACACCAAGATTAGCCGCTAAAGGTCTTTCATTATTTACTTTTCTATAGAGCATTCTATCTCTTGGATTTGCTGTTTTGGAAAGCTCTGAAGGTGGGCCAAGGTAGTAACTTAATGAATCTACATTTCCATCCGAATCAACATCTGTAAGGTATTTTATACTATTCTTATCTACTGAGACAATATATTTGGAAGGATTCGGCAACTTTTTCCAATCAGCGCAATATCCAATTTTTCTCAGATCAAACTCAAGCAAGTCAACAACCTCTACTAGATTCTTTTGAATTAGTAGTTCTCCACCGAACTGAAACGAATTTGCAACAGCTGCGTCATTTAATCTAAACAGAATCATCATCAGCATTCCACCGATGATTATTGAACCCATTATGTCTATTAGTGTACTAAAACCCATTTTTTACCTAAAATAAAAATAACTGTAAACTTTTGACATGACTACAGTGTCTTCACTGGATGGTGTAGATACCATAACATCCAACTTCTTATGCCATGTCTTTGAGGTTGTTCCTTTTTCTAAATTTGTTGGAGTTACAAAGCTAACTTTACACTCAATTTTGTAATTAGTAACTGGCATTGAGTTATCCCACTTAACTAAACCATCGTAGTCATCAAAATCATCAAAATCTGCATAAGTTTCACCCAATTCTGGTCCAATACTAGTAAGATCACCTAGGGATAAAACATTTCTGTTATTTGAGTTCTCATCAAATGACTTACCGGTAACTCTCTCCATCATTGATGTGGCCAAGAGAAACGCCTAAAAGGGTGAAACTTAGAATCCATAAGGGAGGTTTCGGTATGAAGAAAATTGCTTGTTACTGGAAGAATAATTTAATGATAGGAGCATTATACCACCAAAGGTTATAAGCATTTGTCCAGTATTGATCGCGCAATATTCTTTTGTGTTAAAATGAAACTAGTACGCAACAATTTTGGTGCTAAAGTGCTTACAAAATTTAAAAAAAGAAGTACATAAAAAGATATCAAATGAGTTTGGTCTATTTTGTTCAATTAGGAACGAAAATCGACCTTTAAACTTTTACTACATATATTCAGTCTCATTATTCTCTTTAAATATTTCAATTATTTCTCTTCTTGTGCGCAAAAAACTACTTTAATACGTGAAGTAATTACCATTGTTACGATATTGTTACTTATAAATCCGAGTAACTTCGAACACGTCAATCAATAATAATTTGAAAATTGGATTTGTTTCAATAAAAGCCCCAACGGTTAAGTTTAGAGCTGGGAATGATATTGAACTCGGGATTTACCTAAAGATCCAGAGGAATTATCGTTTAATGCTATTTTACAATAAAGTTTCCTTCTCTAGCTTTATTCCAGAAGAGGTCACAGTGTTATCCTCATTGATAGTTACGGTATAGTCATTACAGAATAAAGTTGTCAGCATATAGACTACTGGGTCTGCTTTACCTTGAATTGAGATAGTAAATTCAATATCGCCCGGTGCAAATGATTTCTTGCTGATGAAGTCCCAGGCTCTATATTGTTAATATTCTCAGTATTACCATTACTGGTTTTAATTTGTATGTCAGCTTTACCGGTGCCGTTGTTGACCAGTTTAACTGTTGGATTTTGGTTCTCACATCCATCGTCGCTACAAGCAATTGTAAACAATAAAAGACTAACTAATACTAACAATACAACCTTTTTCACTTAGTCTCCAATTCTTCCCAATATACTTTAATAATTCCATTACTCAAGAATTGTTCCACACTTTCCTCGCCTATCTAAAAAACTTATAAGTAAATAATTTTAGTTAGGTAAATATTGTTTGCAAACCTAATTTCTGGTAAGTTTAGCAAAAACTTATTTCACAACGATTTTTACAGGGAATATTTTACTCATTTTTAACCATATTATTAAACAATTATTCATTTTTTCTTGATTTTGCAAATTTATTTTTGGTATAAATATTGAAAATTTGATATTTTTGCCACTGAAAGGAAATTCAAAATTGAAACGTGCATTTCTCTTAGCTTTATCACTCATTTTATCAGATCAATTGCTTAAATGGTTTTTTCAAACCCAATTTAATAACCAAAGTATTTTGATCTTCGATAAAATTGGTTTTACATATGTAACGAATCCTGGAATATATGTCTCTTCGAATATTTCAGATTTTTCGATTTTACTTCTTCAGATATTTGTTCTAGCGGTTTGGTTAGGTGTCATCTATTCTGTAAAAAATTATAATAGAATTTTAGGCAATAATCTTATTATAGACCTTTCGTTTGCATTTTTAAACAACAGGATTGTTTGGCAATTTGATTTTGGATAGATTATTATTGGGAGTTGTTCGAGATTATTTCATTATTCCACTCGGAGTAGCAAATCTAGCAGATTTTTGTGGAATGATCGCTTTAGTGCTGATTTCAATTCAAATATATCGTTCATCAGAATTTAGGAACTTGCTATTTCGTGGGATTCAACCAATAAGAGTTTCTGTGGAGAAATAAAAAACTCACCCCGGCCCAGACTACCAGGATGAGCATTTAAGTGCACTTCTCTCGACTGGGAGGAATTTACTTTTCTTTTTCTATATACTTCTGGCTATACTTCTCTATTGATTCTTTGTCCTTCTTAATCTGATCCTTAAGAACATTTTCAGCTTCAATCAGCGTCATTCTTTCTTCAATTGTAGCTAATAATTCAGCCTTTATCACAATTATATTTTCTTTCTTTCGTATAACTGTTTGATCATATCCAGTGAGATACCTTATTCCCAATACCCACCAAGGAAGATCTTTCAAAAATGGGATCCCATTGCGAACCACTTTTTCTTCATTTTCATATAGACCACCAATTACAGACTCTTGTCCATCTAATAAAAGAATATCCGATGATGCTGTTGTTTTTTTAACAACTGTTGTTTGGTCAGTAGGGAAAAAACTACTTTTTTCAACATTTAGCTTCAACAGAATATATTCAATATCATTTTTTTCATAAATATATGGTGTTACTTCAATAATGGAGCCTGCAGAATAGAATCTATCAATTATATTACCAGAGAAATCTCTTTGTTTAATTGAAAAATCTTCACCCACTTGTATTCTTCCAGGTTGTTTGTTTCTAACGGTTACAGAAGGGCTGGCAATAATTTCACCAAGGTTTTCAGTTTCAAAAAACTTGAACATTGCCATTGCGTCACCTTGAAATTCTCCCATGGTAAAGGCCATATCTGATGCAACATTAAATTCTGGGGGCAGAACTCGTTCTGTTATACCACCGGCATTTTCTGCCACTTGAGATTGTGATCTAAGTTCAGCACCAACACTCAACCCATTTTTCCCAATAAGCCATTTCCAATCCATTCCAACTTCCCTTGAATTTTCAATATCAGCTGCAAAAAATACCGCTGAAATTCTAACTTCTTTATCTGTAATATCGGCGTAAATACTTTCATCAAATGTATCCTCATCTCCCTCGATTTTCCGCTTAACTACAATATTATTTTCATCTTCCTCATACATTAAGTCCATAAGATTTACAATAATATTAAGGGCTGAATGATAGGAAACACTATTCAGTTCAATACCTACAGGGGAATTTATAGAAACCGTCGACACAATCGGTTTTCCACTTGATAGTTCACTGACTGTGCTTAGCATTTGAATCGCTTGGTCAAATGTTAGTGTGGGAGAGATTGTAACAAGCTCCGATTCGCTATATCGCCTTTCTAACTCCCTCTCTAAATAGTTTTGGCCATAGTTAACCGTTACAATCAACCAAAATATTAGTATTATATTAAATGTACGCATCACTTTGACCTCTTCGATTTATTTGAATTAACTTCAAGTGTATAGTATTCAACAATTCCACCTTTATTAAGGATGAAGGAAACACTTTTGCTTTTATAATTAATTGTGGTTACATAACCTAGATATACTTGATCACCTTCCTTCAGCATAAATGTATTACCCCTCGCATCTTTAATAAATGCCCCGTCAGGGTATAAGAAGAGCAACTCTGCATCTTGAATATCAGGAAGGCCTGATAGATTCGGTTTTATACTATTTCTTATTAAAGGATAGAATGCATCATGTAAAGTTTTAGGTGACATTTTATTCTCAGCATAATTGGTTGATGAGAATAGGTCATTATCAGCAAAGTAAGTTCTTACTTCAAGTTCAAACTTTACAAGGTATCTAGGATTCCCTTTTGTATCTACTGTAGTATTTCCTGATACTTGTCCAGATTCTATTTTCTTCAACTCCTTACTATGCTCAATAGCATAGAATAATCTGTAGACACTTTCAAAAGAACCAACTCCATCTACTTTGTAATTATAAAATTTTACTCCAGCTTCTTGAACTTCTCCGTTGAAGTCGATACTGACAAATTTGTGTACTGGAGAATCTGTAAAATTATCATCTACAAAATCATAAAATTTTTCTTGTGGTAAATTTTGAGGAATAATAAATTTTCTCTGTGACAAAGCTGAATCAATTACTGCAACTTCTTTTTCTGCTTTATAAAGTTGATCAAGGAGGGTTTCCATGCTTGAGTAACTCGCTTTTAATTCTGAAAGTTTCTCATTTTTAATGTCTAATTCTTTCTGCTGCACTAGAAAAATATATGATAATCCAGCAACAATGATCAGGAAGAATAGGACCGCAATAATAATGCTATTTTTTATTTTCTGGTTCATCATTGACCTACATTTGGTGTATTTACTTTTAGATTAAATTCATAAGTATTTCTATCACGCAGCGGTTCATAATGAAGATATTGTAAAGAGGAATTACTCATAAGATCGCTTCAATTCTGGAAGAACCCATCTGGATGTTGAGAATCCTTCAACAACCATAGGTTGAGCTTTGGTTATTTTAATATTCTGAAGCCAAATATTTCTTTTTTGGTCTGTGAACCTTGCTAGTTTCTCCATATTGCTAACCCACATCCCAGTTCCAGCTGAAATTTGGTCTAAGAAAATTTTTGTTTCTTCAGATTTATCAATTTTATTATTTAGATTCGTTACCCGATCAACAATTTCTTGATTTTGCTTCTGGACAAGCAAAAGTGAATTTATTTCATAATCTATTTTATCAGATTGATATTCATTTATAAAAATTTTGTATGTCATTAACATCACAGCTGCAAATAATCCTAAAAACAATGCTACACCATGCCATGCCAACTGAAAACTTTTTTGCTGCTCTCTTATGTAAGAAGGTAATAAATCTATTCCCTTTGTTTTATTATTCAGTTCATCAAAGTATTCTTGGGCAACTGCTACTGGAACTGTAAACTGCGACCAAGATGTATTTGTATTCTCATTATCATTTTTTTCAGGGAATAAATCATCAGGGAATTTTTTAACTCTGGCGTCTGGATAGGAACCTTTCAATAGTGTGTTAAATTCTTCTGATACTTTCTCTCCGCAAATTAGAATATTATCTGGTGAGTTAATCGAGGCGTGTTCTCTTTCAAATAATATTTTAGAAATCACAACATTATTAATTTTTCCATTATTTTTACCGACTGATAATGTGGCTCCAAGGTGCAGTAATTGCTCACCTTTCATGAAGATTAGTTTAGTGTACTCTTTACCAAAATAGATGATTAGTGATATTGTATCTGATGCAACTTTCTCTTTTTTTATTATATAGTTAGCTAATGATACTTCCGCACATTTTACCCTAGGTGTTTTTAAGTGACGCATTCCATTAAGTTTTGCTAATGAATCTAAAGCCTGTAAATAATTGACTTGCCCCGAAGGATATACAGCAATCTTTGAATTATCAGTTAGCTCAATAAATCCTAAAGTTTTATTCTTATCTTTTCCTTTACCTTTTGCATTTACATTTAATCCTGAAAGATCTTTTTCACTATTAATTTTATGGAAGTGTACTCCGGGTTCAGTAAGGATTGGAATAAACTCATAATCCTTTAAATTTTCTCCAGCTAGAAAGCCACTTAATTTCTGCAAGTATGAATTATTGTAAGCCAAAGCCTCTTCGGATAAGGTGTCATAATACAACACATCAGTTGAAGAATTACCCTTTAAATTGGAAGATGTTTTTTTGTTTGCAAATGCCTGAGAACTTTCGATTGATTTAGCTTTTAGAGCTTTAAAACTATTCTTATTCTTGGAGAAGAGGACTATCTTGCTATCATTTCCTTCGAAATATATGCATGCTAATTTTTTCATATTATTAGAGTTCTCCTACTATCTGCTTGAATAATTTTTTGTTGTTTGCATATTGAATTGCCGTATCCAATGAAATTTTATTTGCCAGATATAAGTTTTTTAAGTCCTGCTCAAGCGTAATCATTCCTAAATCAGATCCTTGATTGATCATGAGATAAATTTCACTCGTATTATTGTTCTTAATTGCGGCTCTTATATTAGGAGTTACAATTAAAACTTCCTTTGCTAAAATGAGAGTTCCATCCAAATCCGGAACAAGCTTTTGTGAAATTACAGCAGTCAATACATCAGCCAATCTATTTCTTACTCTATCTTGTTCTTCCGCATGTACCTCAGCTACAATTCTATCCAAAGATTCTACAGCTGATGAAGTATGCATTGTAGAATAAACTTTATGCCCAGTATCAGTAACCTCTAAGGCTGCAACAATTGTTGCCGGATCTCTCATCTCCCCTACTACCATAATATCCAGATCTTGACGCAATGATTGAACTACTCCTTCATGAAAGGACAATACATCCTTCCCGACTTCTCTTTGTCGTATGATACACTTTTTTGAACGGTGGACATATTCAAGTGGAGCAGCAATATTTACAATATGGGCATTAACATTATTATTATGCCATTGTATTATGGCGTCAAGGGTAGTGGATTTACCGGAACCTGTTACACCAGTTATTAATACTAATCCTTGGCTTATGTAATCATATGATAATACACGTTCAACTTCATGACCAAATTCTAATTCTTCAAGAGTCCTAAGCTTTGGTATTATAGATCTCATATTTAATGCTAATCGATCGACGTCAAAATATGCATCAACTCTAAATCTTAATTCATATAAAGTAGTCGAATCGGTTTGAGCATATTTATTCTTCTCGTCATACACAGTATATGAAAAATCAAGATTTCTCTCTTTTTCTAAAATGCTTCTTTGTTTGTCACTCATCAAACTCAGTATAAGTATTGCTGATTCATCGTCTGAGAATCTCGGCAACTCCTCAACAATATTTTTTTGACCATATATTCTGAACCAGACATATCCTTCGGTTCCAAAACCTCCGAGCTCAACATCCGAAGCTTCTTTTTCTACCATATGCTGCAGAATATCATCAACAACTTTCATCAGTGAATATCTTTCTTCAACAAGTATTTCCGAAAAATGGTCAACTAAAAAGCTGACCCTCTCAGCTCCTTTCAGAGTTTTAGGAATCCTAGAAATGATATTATTAAGGATACTTTCTGTTTCTTCAGGCACTATTACTTTTTGGTCAATCATTTTTCATTTTCAATTATTTTTATTAATCTTCCATTGTATTTGTAATCACTTCATTAAACGAAGTCAAACCTAGCTTAACTTTTTCGTATCCTGATTCTCTGAGACTTAAGGTCCCATCTCGTTTTGCAATCTCTCTAATTGCATCTTCATTAATCTCTTCGCCAGCATTATAGATCAAATGTTTAATGTCCCTCGTTATATTTCAAAGCTTCATGAATTGCCATACGACCGTTAAATCCCGTGTTTAAGCATTTTGAACATCCATTTGGTTCATATATTTTATGATGTTTCCACTCTTCAGGTTTCAAACCTAAATTTTCGAAAAACTCATCTGATAGATTTTCATTCCTCTTTTTACAAGAACATAATTTTCTTACAAGTCTCTGTGCGACAATAATATTTATTGCTGACGCTAGTAGAAATGGTTCAATACCCATCTTATATAGTCTTGCAACCGCACTTGGGGCATCATTTGTATGAAGAGTGGAGAATGTTAGGTGACCGGTGTTAGCTAATTTAATAGCAATGTCTGCAGTAATTCTATCCCTGATCTCTCCAACAAGTACGACGTCTGGATCATGCCTAAGAATAGATCTAAGCGCTTGCTCAAAATCCATTTTGTGACCAATCTTAAGCTGAGCGGCACCTTTAATAACATATTCTACCGGATCTTCAACTGTGAGGACATTGACTGATGGATTTATAACTTGATGCAGTGCAGCTACTAGTGTTGTGCTTTTACCACAACCAGTAGGGCCAGTTAGTATTACCATACCTTGAGGCTTTTTAACAGCATTCTCAAAAATTTTCCTTGAGTAGCCATCTAATCCAAGTGTTTCTAAATCAGTAATTACTTTACGGTCATCTAGAATCCTAATTACAACTCTTTCAAATTTGCTTTTAAACTCTGCTCCAACTAACGGTAAAATAGAGACCCTAAATCGAATGATCTGATTGTCAATTTCTCTTTGGATAAATCCATCTTGAGCAAGTTCCCTTTCAAACCTGTTAAGACCTCTAGAGCGATCCTTAATGACAGCAACCATTGCTTCAGGTAAAGTATTTTGCTGACGATGCCACTCTTTAAGTTTACCATCCAATCTAAAAAAGATTGATACAGATTTTTTGTTTTCAGGAATAAAGTGAATATCACTTGCTCCTTTTCTTACACCCTCGATCAAAGCTCCCTCAAATAGATTAATGAGAGCACTTTTGTTTATCTCCACCTCAATAAGATTTTCATCTAGTGAATTTTCATCTTCAACGGTATAGTCTTCTTCAGTTTCTCCGAGATTCTTAAGAAATTCATTCTCTTTAGGGTCAATAATTTCTAATATTTTCTTATAATCATTTGGAGGGAGGTAAGCTACTTCATACTTATTTAAATTTAGTCTATTAATAATCTTTGGCAGTTCTCTATTTGTTGGATCTACTGTTCCAAAAATTAGTTTATCTGATGTCTCCTTATCAAAAGAAAACGGTAAGAGCTGATGACTTAAAATTAGTTTTTTAAACTCAGTATCATATCTTTCCATTGATCTTTTAATTGTTTCAATTACATTATCAGAATCATTTTCTTCGTCGAATTTTAAAGTTCTAAAAGCATATAGATCTGCAAGTTCTTTATAGATAGTATGGTGGTCGAACTTATAATCCTCAACTAGGATATTGGCTAGGTTCCTTGAATTACCTCCATTACCATTCAAAGTTTGTAGTGCTCGATTTAAAACTTGTTGCTCTACAACTTTTTTCTTAAGCAGTAATTTTCCTAATTCATTTTTATGTTCAATATCCATGTTATATCACTTTCTGTTCATTTGTTTTCTTAAATAGTACCACTTCTATTTGGTCTTATTAAAGCTGTCTCAGCTGATACTAGTGTTAATATTATCATGACAACTAGAATTATCATAGCGATAAATATTTGTATCCATTCTATGAAGTTCTTTAACCTATAGGTTGTGTCACTCTCGTAATAATCCGCTAATTGAAGTGCTGCTCCTTTAATATTACCAGTTTCTTCCCCAGCTCTAAATTTTGAAATCGCAGTATCAGTAAAGACATCTGAGGCAATCATACCATCAGTAATACCTGCTCCTCTTTGCATCATTAGAGGAAGTGCTATATCAACTATTTGCTTTTCAAAATATTTGTTATCAGTTGATTCAGCTGCTACTTTAATTGGAGCAATACTAACTGCAGATCCCGTGTAAAGGGTATAAAATACCCTGCAAAATATTTCAATATATGTTCTATGGATTAGGTCGCCCAAGTATGGAATTTTCATTAAGTACTGATCAAAAATGACTCTTCCTTTTGGATGCTTATACATTCTCCACAGAAATATTGGAGGCAGAATAATGAAGAGAGTTATAGGGATTATATAGGCAATTAGAAAATAACTTAGATCTAAAGTTGCAGCGGTTAATGGTGGCAACTCTACTTTGAATCTTAGAAAGAGTTTTGCTATTTCTGGGAAAATATATGCCACATACCATATTACTGCAGCAAATAGTACTATAAGTGTAAACAACGGAGTTATGAGTGCACTTCGTAAAGATTTCTTAAACTCGTATTTCCTCTCCAAAAACTTTGCTGTAGCCCTATATATTTCTGCCATATTACCACTCTTAGAAGCTAATCCAAGCATATATGCTGTAAATTTACCTAGGACATCCTTGTGCCTCATAAATGCATGTTCACTATCAGTACCCTTTTTTAATTCCTTGCTTATATCAATTAAGACATCTTTAAAAACCTTATTTCTTGTATCATTAATAAGAAAAGTTAATGTCTCTCCGTACGAAAGCTTTTGTTCAAGCATATCAGCACTGATTTTTACAAAGTTTAGAATATCTGCTTGGGATGGTTTTCTATCAAAATTTAATAATTTCTTATTTACAGATATTACTTCATAGCCCAGTCGATTCAAAGCCCCAACAACTTCTTCTCGATTAAAGGCATTCATTTGACCTTTAATAACCTTGTTATTCATTTTACGGGCTTTGTAAATGAAAGGCTTTTTCTTCTCAAACGATTGAATCGTAAGATTATTTTGATTTGCAATTAAGTGTGCTTTCTCCTTTGCTGAAGAGAAAGAATCGGCAGCAACAACGCTGCCGATAATTTCACCACTTAGTTTTTCCGCTGTGAACTTAAGTTCAATCATGATTATAAGTCCTACGGATTCTACTGGAACTACTTGTAATGATATTTGTTGGTGTAACTACTGCTGTAGCTGTCCAATTGTAATCCAAGACTAGTAAGGTTTGGAGTTGCCAGTGAATGTGATCTCAGCAGTTGTTCCCACAGCAGCCGATCAGTATAACCATCTGTTGTTGCATCACCTGTATTCAGATCAACAACACCAGCACTGAGGAAGTAGCTCTCATTCTTTACTGGAATGACCATACGCCATGCAAAAGTACCTCCACCGCCACCCATAGCGACTGGTTTTTTGATACCATTGTTGAGCATTTGCTGCAATAGCCATTAGTTGTGATAGTGAGTTCATCTTTTACTGATTCTTCTGCACTTGCATTGAACATTCCAATACCGGCCACAATTGCGACTCCGACTATAATCACTCCTAATACTAAGAGCAATAATTGTTGTTGTCCCATTTTTGTCTCCTATTTTGTTAATAGATTGTTATGAATAAGAAGAGGAATTAGAGTTCTTCTTAATTTTTTATTTATTCTAACCATGAAATAACCTCATATAATCCTGTCGGTGGAAAATCCGGTGGTATATCCAATAAAAATCTCTCATCAAAAACTACATATCTCTCATACCCCGCTGTTACTACTCCTTTGTTGTCCAGTTTTGCAATTAATTCTTCTTTAGCTGCTACGACTCCACCAGTTATGTGGAATGTCCCACAATGTTGATTTACACCGTTATAATCTTGCAATTGCACACCACCTTGTGCACAAAAAACCATAGCGTTAATGGTTATATTTTGTTCTTGCACATTTTCTTTCAATCCTCCTGATTCGGCACTAGTCGCAACAATTAAATTATTCGTTGTCATTATTCCCATCATATCATCACTGCTTGTCGGGGTCCATATTGGCGGAACGGTCATCCCATTTCTCACCATCGGTGTTGATTCATATAACATATCGCCAACTAGATATACATTTCCGTTTCCCATTCCGGATGCCTCTCCAGCAACAACAGATACTTGCCCATCTAATGTTCCAGACATATATAAGATCGCCTTTCGCTAAATAGATTACTCCAGTGGGGGCAAATGTTGTTAGTGGAACGGTGATTGGTGCTGAGTATGTACTTGAATCATCTCCGGTCCCAAACCTATAAGTTATGTTTTCACCAGCAAATGTTAACCACATATCAGTGCTTTCAAAATGTGAGCCTCCAGCAATGGCACTAGCTTTCTGCTCAACAAACTGATAGTTATTTGGATATGGAATATCTACACCACTTAGTGGAGGTTGACTAAAATAAGGTGAATATCCATTTTTAATCATTTGAGCTCTTGAAGGTTTTATTCCTTTCAGAGTTGTAACCTTTCCGAAAAATGCTGGATCACCAGCAATATTGATAAAGGATTGTGAGTGAAAAGGTCCCCAGACAGTATCTCCAGTAATAAAATCCTTTGAACTCGCGTTTCCGATGTACCATGCAAATTTTGCGTAGTTACTTTTTTTCAATTTTACTTTTACAGTATGAGTATAATTCATGTACTCACCTACTGAAGTAAGCACTACATTATCACTATCAACCACAGTCACATTTGCATCTATTTCCCCATCAAAGTAATCCAAGTCACTTATCCCAGCTGTCCATGATTGATCAACAAATATTTCATGCAAAGCCATATTTGCACCACTGACAGCAAGGTTGTGTGCAATTGTTTCTTTGTAATAGTCAACTTGGTTATCAACTGATCTGCTACTTAAGTCACTCCACAAGTATCCCATCATCATAAAGATGAGAGCAAATCCTAAAACCAATATTATTTGTGCTTTTCCTACCATAATTTTTATCTATTGGATAAATTTCTTGATGATAATCTTAATTGCCTCCAAAATGCATATCTATACTCATTACCGAATGCGGAAGTGTTTTCAACCCTAATGTCGATTTGCATTGAAAATATTCCAGTTGGTGATGATAAAGGAGGTGTAAGTTCCAATCCTAAGAAACCATAATACCTTATCTTAAATTGCGTCACTCCAAGATTTGCTGCTACCGGTATATTGTTTACTGACCTGTAAAGCATTCTGTCGTCTGGATTCGGTGTCTCTGTTAACTCCGTTGCTGCTCCCAAATAATAACTAACCACATCAACATCTCCATCAAAGTCAACATCTGTTAAAAAAGTAAATGTACTCGTATCAGCAAAAACAATTGCTGTTGACGGCCTAGAGATTAATGTTGGATTTTCACAATACCCTATTTTTCTAAAATCATACTCTAATAATTTTGCTATTGAAACCATATTTTCCTGCACAACTAATTCTCCGGTGTAGTGATAAGTATTTTCTGATGCAGCGGCATTCATCTTAAATAAGGTGAGCATTAAAAAGCCGCCAATTACCACTGATCCGAGCACATCTAATATTCCTACAAATCCCATCTTATCTGAACCACCAATAACTATAAATAGTTGATTGAACCATGGTATCTACCATTGAGGGACTTGATACTCTAACAATCAATTTTTTGGACCACTCTTGGGTTAAAGAAGCCACATCTGGGTTCGTAGGGTCAATATAGACGACCTCACACTCAACGTTAAATATCGCGGAAGGTAAACTATTTTCAATATAGCTATAGCCGTTGAAATCATCAAAATCGTCCCAAGTTTCGTAATCGTTCGGATCTTCTCCTCCTTCTATTCCAAGATTAGTTATTGAAGCTAAATCAGAAGTACTTTTCGCAACAACAGTATCAGTAAGATCGTCGAAGTATTTCTTGTTAGCTTCTTCAATTATTGAGGATCCAATAGATGTTGCAAGGATTCCAAAATTAGAATCATAAAGAACTTCTTCGGTGGTTAAGATATTTGCATTCACAGTTATAATAACCATTGCTAGAAATATCATTGCACCTATAGCCAATATCATTTGAATACCTGACAAATAATTCTCTCTTTAATTTCAATTAGTTTATGAGTTGGGGGAATACAATATGAATGCTTTTGAACAGCCAACTCAATATTGGCCGGACTCAGTATAATGCAACTGCTGTGCCATGTCGAATTTTCTTCATATTTCAACTATTTTATGGAAATAATATTCAGCGGTATTAAATTTTCTTACTTCTGTAAAAAAATTTAACAAGTGATTTTCATTAAATGTTGTTTGTATCTTGATGTGGTTGGGCATAAAAAAAGGGATTAGAAAACTAATCCCTTCAATATCTTATTGCAAAATATTAGAGTACTAGGAAATATTCTCTCCCTAAAAATTACCGCAAACAACTGCGTGAGCAATGATATAAATATCGCCAGTTGCTTCTAATGAGAAACTATGACTACTAGCTCCATCAAGGTCTTTTTTGTAGGTATACTTACCAGGAGCTACTGTTGGTACACTTCCATTCCTCCCTCTTTCAACCATAGGATATTTTGTATTACCTACATAAAAATGGATCTCACTCATTGTATATCCTGACATCATATTGTATGCAACAATAACATTTTCACCATCATATTTAACCTCGACAGTTCCTACTTTTGTTCCCTTGGATAAATCACATTGCCCAGCACCTGCATACACATCCAAAGTAATGTTATCACCAGAATTAAGCACACCATTGGTCCAGCCCCATCTACTAAAATCATAATCAAGATCATCAATAAAACATTGAGCCAGGTTCTTATTGTAACCAAATGCAGTTTCGCAAGATTTACTTTCTTTGTCTTCAAGGAAATTTAATACTGTTCTTTTTTCTCTTTCATATACATTTCCAGCAAAGAGGTATGGAACCGTTCCTTTTGGGGCTAACTTTTTGTACCATAGATATGAATCAGAAACAACATTTATTGTTTTTCTTGAACCTTTGTCATAGAGAACCTCTACTTTTGGAGCCATTCGGGTTGTATGCTCTCTACTAGCAAATTGGATATAATTATTTTCTCCAGAAGGATTTTTATCTTTAATTAATATGCCTTTAGGAGGTATTCCATCCTTCCATAGGTCTGTAATGTCAATCTCAAGCACTCCATTGAATGGCTCACTTACCGTATGTTCAACTACTGGGTTCGGATGATAGGTTCCACCCATATTTGACCAATCCTCGTCGGTTCTCCTAATCCAGGTTGCAAGAGCCTCACTCCATACTTCGCTTACTTTGTAGATTTGGAGTGTTTTTATCCCATCGATATGTGTAACATCTAGAAACAATTTTGCTTCTTCTACGTTCTTCTTAACTAAAGCTGAAGATTGATTGTTTACATCTGACTCGGTTGGAGACTGAAAATCTTGACATCCCCAAAATGTGATTCCGAAGATGGTGACAATTGACATTAATTTAATTAACTTTCTCATACCTCAGCTCCTATTTAACTTAAAATGTTTATTATCAATACCCAACACGCAAATGCTGTGTCTAAATGTAATTGCTTTTTTTATCTTTTTTCGAACATTTCTAAAAAGATATGTTAAGATTTTTAACTCTAGTTAAAATATTTTACTAAAGTCTTATTCTTGATAGTAATTTATGTGTTGAAAATACACCTGATGCGTAATCCAGCGGATCTGAATAACGAGCATGATTTTTGCATGTCAGATAACTTTCTGTGCATTTTTTATTAAACGAGAGACATGTGAAAACATTACTATTTTTATTGACTTTAACTAATACAGTCATCTTTGCACAAGATACTACGTTTAGTGCGTCCTTTGAATACAATTTGAACAGGCTAGACAGTAAAATTACAGCTGAAGTGTTAGCACTAAACAGAGCTAAACTGGACCTTGCTCATCAAATTCATAAATATATTGATTCAAATGAATATTCTTTTAAGGATCACAATTTTAAGTCAGACGAAATTAAAACACTGATTCCATGTGTAGTCGAAATTGATGTTACTAAGAGTGAGTGGACTACTCATGAATTGAATCTGAATGTAACTAGTTTAATTGATACTACAGTCTTAACAAATCGACTTTATAAAATATCACGTATTCAAGAAGTATTAAATAAAATAAAAGAAATTAAAAATCGGTCTAATAAGGCTAATATTCAAATTGAAAGTTTAAAAAGAGCTACACTATCGGATGCTTTTCATCAGGCTGAATTTCAATTTTTAATAGAATACACGAAGAATATTAATGTTTTAAAAGAAGAACAACTTTTTCATAATGGATATTTGGCTTACTTTAGCATGGAGCACGATACCTCTATTAGCTATTTTAGAAAAATGATCGAATTAAATCCCGAAAACGATCTAGGTTATTACTTCATCGCACAAAACTATACTGCCTTGGGTGAGGATGATAATGCTATAAAATATTATACAAAAACTTTAGAGTTAAGCCCAAGATTTGCAGAGGCTACCTATAATTTGGGAGTTCAATACACAAAAAAAGGAAATGAGTACTCCGCCAATAGATATTTAAGCAGAGCTGCTAAATTGAATCACCAAAAAGCTAAAATGTTGTTGGGACCGTTTTGAAAATCTTTGTGTTCTTCATCTTTAATCTACTCCTTGAAACTTAAACTATTTGATATTAACTTATTAAGAATTATAAATCTATTTAAGGAATAAATGTTTCTCAATATCGGTCTGTATCTTGAATTAAAGAAATTTATTGAGGATAACAATTACATTTGTCCTAATACTAATAAATGGCTTGAACTTTTTCATTTACTTCAAGTTGCCCCTGTTCACAATAAGGAATTAAACCTAGAAGTCCCCTATCTTCAAGATAAATGGGATACATCTTCAGTCTCAGAGAAAAGAGCACGTTTTTATGAACAGCTTGAATTTGGTTTTAAAAATGGAAATATGGTTGAAGTAGATAAGTTTCTCAGAAGACTAAAAGAGAGTGAGTGGTTTAAAGGATAATTTTTATGCGAAGACTATCTTATTAGGTGAGAAGAACTTGGCTGGGACTTCTCACCTTTTTAATTGTTTTATTTCTAATACATCAAAAAGCGTTATTTTATGATTTTGACTTACCCCATTTACGGGACCAGTATATTCCATTGCCTAATAAAACAATTCCAAGTATTGTAAAAAAGACACCGCTATAAATTCTACGTGAGCCTTCAGCAAAGACAAATACAATTATCGCAATCAAAATCGATAATATTCCTATAGTAAAACTTGCTTTTTTCATTTCTACTTCATCAACACCATCTTCTTTGTTTCAACATAATCCCCAGCTACCATTCTATAGACATAAATCCCAGTTGCCAAATCCTTTGCGTCAAATAATACTGTATAAATGCCGGCATTTTGGTATTCATCAACTAGCCTCTGAACTTCCATTCCCATAATATTGTATACTTTAATTGATACTTTAGCTCCTTCCGGTAATGTATAGGAAACTTTTGAACTTGGATTGAACGGATTGGGGTAGTTCTGTAATAATGCATATTCTGTAGGTAATCCGTTTTCATCCAATTTAACAGATGTAACTAATAGACTAAAAGACCATTCTTCACTCCAAGGACCAGTTCCGGCTTCGTTTGATGCCCTTACTCTCCAATGATACTTACCACTTACTAATTCCTCATTGACTTTATATTCAAGAATATCTGATATAAAACTAACAATTGTGGAGCTATAATCGGGATCATTATCCATTTGGATTTCATAATTGTCTGCAGTTTCAATTTCTTCCCAATCTAGAGTTGGGTTTTCTTCCGAAATCTGAGTTCCATTTTCTGGAAATATTAATGTCGGTGCAATAGGTACAGTAACTATTTTAACTGTCCAGGATGATGTGTAAGAACTAGTACCAGCATCATTCTTAGATCTTACCCTCCAAGTATGTTCTCCTCCAGATAAGTCACTGTTAGGTGTATAAGTACTTTCAGTGACTTCTATAGCTTGACTACTATCAATCTGTATCTCATAGCTTATTGCCCCACTTACATCATCCCAATCAAACGTTGGTGTCTGATCTATAGTACTGCTCCCATCACTTGGAGAGGCTAATACTGGAGGTGGTGATACTGTAACTATAGTGAAAGTCCAGGAAGTTGTATAAGCACTTACACCAGCATCATTCTTAGATCTTACCCTCCAAGTATGTTCTCCTCCAGATAAGTCACTGTTAGGTGTATAAGTACTTTCAGTGACTTCTATAGCTTGACTACTATCAATCTGTATCTCATAGCTTATTGCCCCACTTACATCATCCCAATCAAACGTTGGTGTCTGATCTATAGTACTGCTCCCATCACTTGGAGAGGCTAATACTGGAGGTGGTGATACTGTAACTATAGTGAAAGTCCAGGAAGTTGTATAAGCACTTACACCAGCATCATTCTTAGATCTTACCCTCCAAGTATGTTCTCCTCCAGATAAGTCACTGTTAGGTGTATAAGTACTTTCAGTGACTTCTATAGCTTGACTACTATCAATCTGTATCTCATAGCTTATTGCCCCACTTACATCATCCCAATCAAACGTTGGTGTCTGATCTATAGTACTGCTCCCATCACTTGGAGAGGCTAATACTGGAGGTGGTGATACTGTAACTATAGTGAAAGTCCAGGAAGTTGTATAAGCACTTACACCAGCATCATTCTTAGATCTTACCCTCCAAGTATGTTCTCCTCCAGATAAGTCACTGTTAGGTGTATAAGTACTTTCAGTGACTTCTATAGCTTGACTACTATCAATCTGTATCTCATAGCTTGTTGCCCCACTTACATCATCCCAATCAAAAGTTGGTGCCTGATCTATTGTACTGCTCCCATTACTTGGAGAAACCAATACTGGTGGTGGTGACACTGTAACTATAGTGAAAGTCCAGGAAGTTGTATAAGCACTTACACCAGCATCATTTTTAGATCTTACCCTCCAAGTATGTTCTCCACCAGATAAGTCGCTGTTAGGTGTATAAGTACTTTGAGTAACTTCTATAGCTTGACTACTATCAATCTGTATCTCATAACTTGTTGCCCCACTTACATCATCCCAATCAAAAGTTGGTGCCTGATCTATTGTACTGCTCCCATTACTTGGAGAAACCAATACTGGTGGTGGTGACACTGTAACTATAGTGAAAGTCCAAGGAAGTTGTATAAGCACTTACACCAGCATCATTTTTCAGATCTTACCCTCCAAGTATGTTCTCCACCAGATAAGTCACTAGTTAGGTGTATAAGTACTTTGAGTAACTTCTATAGCTTGACTACTATCAATCTGTATCTCATAGCTTATTGCCCCACTTACATCATCCCAATCAAACGTTGGTGTCTGATCTATAGTACTGCTCCCATCACTTGGAGAGGCTAATACTGGAGGTGGTGAAATTTCATTAATTTGAGCCGATTTTAGAGACATACCACTAATTTTTACTTCGCCAGTAACAAATTCGGTACAGAAAATACCAACATAAATTGTGTTAATTGAATCAGGAATAAATAATGATTTATTCTCTGTTAAGCTTTGTGAAAGATCGTATTTTGTCCATTCTTGATTCTCTGCTGGAAGTTTATGCCGGGAAATTTCAGATCCAATTTCGAACTTGACTGTAATAAAACTTCCTTCACTACCTTTAGTCCATATTTCAAATTTGTTTTCACCTTTTTCTATTCCACCTAAATCTGGAATTGTAGTCATCCTATCAACTTTGTTTATTTTAATGGAATAATTCTCAGCCACAGGTGCCCCGTCAGTAGTATCAAGTCTGCTTTCGTAATAAACTGGATTTAGATGATAACCATCTGGTATATTGTTTCCATCAATATCTGAGTTTAAGGGTGGCATTACTTCTGCATATGGGTTTTGAACTGTCTTATATAGATGATTCGCTCCAATAACTTTGAGTTGCCACAGGTATTTCATTTACTTGCAGCCAGTCTAACAATGCTTCTGTTTTATATAGAGTAACCACTAAGTTTACCTAATGAATCACCAAATGTTGAATGATTAAAGAGAACATGATGCTTTGCAACTCCATCAGCAATAATAGTTTTCATTTCCTCCAAGGCTAGTTCATCAAGTGGAATGTTACCTCTCATACCAAATTCACGATATTGTTCATCATTATCTTCGTTATAAGTTTTGACTATAGCAGTTTCTGAATCATAAACAGATCCTGAAATGTAATCTAAGTAAGAACCTAACTGATTCGCCAAATCTTTTGTTCTGACAGTTGGTAATTTTCCACTAGGATGGTTCCAAATGAAAGGGCGCTCAATTCCATAGTGTTCTGATAGTTTTAGGGATTCATTCCCTAAAAGAGATCAATGCTTCTTCAGTTAAATGAATATCTTCATTAGAGAAAAGGTAATATTGAACATTAGACATTTCTCCCAAATCAATAGAGTCACCATACACATCTGTAATTTCTAAACTATTCTGAGTGCCAAAATAATGTTAATTAAAACGAGTCTATTTAATGAAGGAAAATAGAGAAAATTTTCATCTTCTTTGAAGGAACTAAATTCGTTTTCACCAAAAACTTTGTTGTTAAAAATATTAACATATCCCTCTGTTTTACTTTTCAAAGGATCTAAAGGGGCAAACTCTAAACAAACCTTATCCCCGATTAAATTTTGAACACCTGGAGCATTTTTATAATCAAGGGGCTCAAAGATCGTAATGAAATAATTTGTCCTATAATTTGGAGTTGCATCAATAAGTTCATGTCCTTGCATTTGTAAAGCCTTGATTCCTTCTACATATTCATTTGCACTAACTCCTTCGCTAGCTAAACCGATGGAAAAATTAAAATTTTTATCCCCTGTCGTTGAATATTTCTGAATACTCAGAATAAGTATCAACAGAATGTGTACCATATACCCCTGAAACAAACACCACCTTTTTTTGAAGTTTCCCAACTTTCTGTCTGCTCATAACCACTATTTTGAGCTAAGCTTATAGATGATATAAAAAATAGAATAGTAAAAAGGAATATTACAACATTAAATGTTGTCTCTGTTATTTGCCCATAATAATATCTCCAGTAAAATGCTTCTTAATCAATAAATTTTTGGTTGGTTCACGTTAATATTCAATTATTAAGCCAAAATAATAGTTCAATTAGGTCATTTTTATGCTACTATTTAAGAGTATTTTACTACCATTTTAAGAACTTTTCCCAAATGAAATCAATAGCTAAATCATACCTTAAAAACTAATTATTGTAATTTGATTTAGTAATAATGATTATACAATGTTTGAACGCTTTCAATTGACAATCCTATCCCAATCTTTTAACTCCCCATAGGGTGTATCTGAGTTGAGATTTTTGGATTGAAATGAATAATTAACATCACAACTAGATTTGATATGTTGACTTATATTTAGAATGACAATACGAACAATCTTTATTGAAGGTGAGAAGAACTTGGCTGGGCCTTCTCGCCTTTTTTTTTATTCAGACGTAATTCAAAATTCCATCAAATCAGTTTAGTCATAATTATGAAATTTTATGTGTAAATGACTTTCTTCTTCACATTCATGGTTTTTATATTCTGTATAACTTCCATCTGGGAAAGTATATTTAGCATAAATATTTTTGACGTAGCTACAAACAATACTACCAGAAGAGTTGTAAACGACCAGATAGGGTTCATTTTCATATGGTGGAACATTTGCAGCTGTGAAACCCCACTGAGAACTACCATATTCATCTGTATGATAAGCCATAACATTCAGTGACTTGATATTAAAATCGTCATCAACCTCAATCTTTATGGTTCCAGTAGCATTACCACCTTGCCGCTCTTTATTTATAGCCCCCGTGTAAATATTATCCGTAAATGATCCATCTGTATACCAACCTGGAGACCACTCCCCTTTAGAGTGTCCGCTATCGAAATAACACTAAACATCATCTCACAGTGTTTAAATTGAATCTCTTCATCGCATGGATTTTCATCTTCGGCTTTGTTGGAGACGTAAAATCTTATCGCAGTCCATGGTTGAGTCTTTCTTCCAATGCTGGTAAATTGAGAAAAGTTGTGGACTACTACTTAGTTCTTTTTCGACTGCCTCATAACTTCTCATATTTCTGAATTTATCCATTTCCGCGGCATTGATATCTTTATCACCACTTGGATACCAGATGACATTTTCGCCATTTTTATTTTTCAATGCAGTAATAATCTTGTGACCAGCACTAATGCTATTTCGTAGTTTCAATTTCCCATTTTTCATTTCTAAAGTCGCACTATGTGAAATATGTTCAAAAAATCCCTTAGATCTCGCTCCCCCCATTCATTTTTTGCGAAAAACACCACTACTCTTTTCTTTTTGACTTGATAGAGTCGATTATTTCATCCCATTTGTTATCTTTGTTGACTGATTCATCTTTCTTAAAACCGCCAACGTCTTGGAAGTATGTTCCCAAGAATGCTTGAATAGTTTCGGGCCAGTTCGAGGTATTAAAGTAATATCTGTATTTGTATTGGGATAATTTTCTTTAACCTTTCTCCAAGCCGTAGTGTCATGACAACCCCTTTGCTCAAAGTTCTCTAACAAAGATACCAAAGTTCCTTTATGGCAGTTTCCTATCGCACCCCACTTACTAAAATGTAATACTTCAGTTTGTGCAAATAATCCATTTTTAGAACTGATAATATCAGCACAAATACCTGTATTGAAATATTCAGCAGGATCAGATTCAAAAGATATAAAAATCAATGGCTGATGATCTACTGGCCATTCTGATGGAAGAGGAAAACTTAAAAGTGCTGGTTTTTCCAAGATTAGTCCATCTGGCTCGAGATGAACGGCACTCGCACCCCATTCATGCATATCGGTTTCCTTGAATGAAGTTAAAATAATTTCTGTATCTTCGAGTAAACTACCTGGTGGAATTTCTAATGTGATTCCATCTCTTGTCGTTATTGTTCCTCCACTTCTAGCTTCGATGATTTTTGATGCAGGTTCTAGCTCAGGTGCGGTTGGTTCTTTCTCTTTACATGAAAATATAAAAAGAATAATAACTAATAAAATTCCAATTGCTCTTTTCATTTATTCCTCCAAGTTTATATTTACTTCATCAAAACCATCTTCTTTGTTTCTAACAAAATCACCAGCCTGTATTCTGTAGAGGTATATTCCGCTAGTTAAGTTTGAGGCATTAAATTCAACTTCATAATTACCCACCGATTGTTCTTTGTTGACCAGTGTTGCTATCTCTCTACCCAAGACATCAAATACTTTTAGTGTCACAATACTTTGTTTTGGGATTGAGTAGTTGATTTTTGTTGTAGGATTAAATGGATTCGGATAATTAGGATATAGTATGAACTCTTCTAGAGAAAAGTTATCATAGGTTGTTTTCACAGAAGTAATTTCTTCAACATTGATTTGAAAAGCTTCGCTTACAATATCACCCACATAAACATTCACAAGAGTATTACCTCCAGAAATTGCAGTAATTATTCCAGATCCTTTTCCTTCACTGTCTGTGAGCATTTGACCATCTGTGGAACATAGCTACTTGTGGATTAGTACTTGAAAAGAATACGTACTTATTTGCTTCCGGAGTGCCATCTGATTTTGTTACCTCCACAACTATTTCCAATTCTTGACCCTCATTCATCGAGGGTATTGAAGTATTTAAATATTTACTTTATTATCTGTAGTATAATAACTACCAAAATCGATTGGACCAAGGTTATTTCCTTCCTCATCATCAAATAATTTGTTATCAATTTTTATAGTATCATTCTCCCCCCAATTATTGAATAAAGCATATAAGACCTCCGGTGAATATCCAAATCTTACTATGTGATAGCTTTTATTCTCACTAAAGGTATTTTGTCCACTTAAATTGGGAGTTTGCATTGTCCCAAATTAGACTAAATTCTTCTTTATAGTATTTTCTTCAAAGATAAGAGAATCACCTACGATCCCTCCGGAAAAATTTGGAAATAAAACTAATCCTAGAGAAGAATTATAGTCACCACAAAGAATATTACCTTTAAAAGTAACTCTACGGTCAAAATCAATTGAAAATATAAGGTACATGATGTATTAGTTGGTTCATAGACTCCCGAACCTTCAAAAAAATTATTAATTATGAGATTATTTGATACTATTGCTGGACTATTTGTGCTTTTACAAACAATATCTCCAATTGGTCCACCGCTATATGAATTTGTTGGCGAGTATGTACCTCCAAGTGTATTGTTGCGTAGCTCATTCTTTTTTGAAAAATTCACCTTTGAATCCAAATAAACAATACTTGAAACCATATCTTTACTTAGCAGATTCGTGTAGTCCACAAAATTTAATTACATTTCTATGTATCTTGATTTCAGATTTTGAATTTTTTACATACAAAGCAATCCCATCATTACTATTAGATGATTCTGTGTATTTTAAAATTTCTAAGCAAATTATTTGAAATGCTTCCAGAACTGTATATGATTTTGATCCCCTTCCCAGATTCACCATTACCACTAATACTATTTTTACTTCGTGTTATGTTTTTGCCAACCAAGTCAATTGCTTGAGCGGTGACATTATGAATTTCATTATTCTGAATAATTACATTTTGTAGTTTGTTTGATACAGTTCCACCCTCAAGTCCTACATTAACAATATCAATCTTGTTATGCATTATTTTATTTACTCCCCAAAAGGAAATACCTTTATCTGCTCTATAAATTGAATTATTAGTTATTTCAATTTCGGAATTAAGTGAACTTCCAGCTGAAATGCCTCCATCCCAAAAATAACAATCCTCTATAGTCGAATATTTGTTCGATTGGAGATGAATGTTAGGGTATTGTCCCGTAACAAAATCCCCAACTCTATGAAAAGAACAATTGGAGATTTTCATATTTACACCTTGACTGAATATCATTGGATTATTATCATCTCCATCAAGACTTATCTCAGAATTTTCAATTTTTAAAGTGGGTGTGGCTGTCAGATTATTTTCCCAAGTCTCCATCACACTGATCGACACATTTTCAAATCTACAATCAATGATATATGCCCTACATTTCCAGAGTGAAATACCTCTCGGATCATCTCCGCCTGAAATCTACAATCATTTGAAGCTGTGAATACTGTATTTCTGCTAATGGTTAAGCCATATCCATTGTAAAAATATAATTGTGAATTTCTCACACTTAAATGAGCATATTCAATATCCATCCCTTGCATAAATATAATAATAGCATTTTCAATTCTTACTGTTACATTTGGATCATATGCACCAATCCCTTGCTCAAACGTATGCGAACCCGTTAATGTAGTATATCTTAATATAATAATTTGAGCATTTGTGAAGGATTGAGTAATCAGAAAAGCAATTATGAGCACGACATGAACTTTAGAAGAGCTTATAAACAATTTACTTTTATTAATTATATTATTCATATGTATAACCCCAATTTAAAATATTACTTCATCAGCACCATCTCTTACTTGAACAAAATCCCCGCTTGAATTCTATAAAAGTATATTCCACTAGTCAAGTCCGTGGCATCAAATTCTACTTCATAGTTGCCAGATGATTGCTCTTTACTAATCAAGGTCTGCAATTCCTCGCCAATAGTATTATAGACTTTGATTGTGACAAAACTTTCTGTGGGTAAAGAATATCTTATTATCGTTGAGTTGTTAAACGGATTTGGATAGTTCTGCTCCAAGCCAAATTCAGTTGGGAGTGTATTTAATCTATGTTCCTCAACTCCAGTAGATTGGTCTTCAAGATGCAATGTGTCATCAATATTTCCATCATTACCTTCATCAACTAATATCTCTAACCTTAGTGCTGCAAAATCTCCCCAATTTGGTTTCAGTTTATGAGTGCTATTGGCACCTAGCTTAACATCTTTATGGTTAAATGTAATTAGACCCAATTCTAATGCATGGTTAATCTCAATGTCATATAACTTGGAAGCTCCATTAGATATAAGGTCAAGGTTGTAATCATCTGGATTAGTTATTTTGATAGATTCATCCTTGCTTATATTCCAAACCTTTGACGATAAATACTCTCTCATCATCTCCTCCATCAACAATGTTCATAAGTCTTATTGATTTAATAGCTTCATCTTGATTCTTTACCTCTATTCCTCTATCAAATAGGAAATCATCAGTTTGTTGTTCATTTGCATCATACCTTTCATAGCTGAATGCTTTGTTATCTGTGAAAAAATAAGTCTCAACGGTATCAGAAGTAAAATTATTTAGCTCTATTGTGTAGTCTCTTATTCCAAGCAGATAACCGTATGGCGGTCCTTCGCTCCCATTGACAAAGATAAGTGGGAGTGCATTTGGGATTTCATTAATTAGATTATTGTTTTGGTATCCCATATTATTTCCCAGACTATCTGTGATTAGTATATCGGCTTTTTCTGTTGCATCAATCTCTACTGCCATTGGAAAAAATAACTGGTTTTCGCTTTGGGAGGTTTTTGGTAAAGAGACATCATTTAGATAAAGATCTGATACTGGTTCAAGAAAGAACCAATCATATCCACCCCATCCATTCCAACCATACATCGGTTCCCACACTCCAGGACCATAGGTATCAATTCTAATTATTGCATTGGTGTTAGTTGGATAACTATTATCCCATACCCACAAATCATAATACCTACTATCAACTGAATCCGTTTCAATCTATAAGGAAGAACAGCATGTGCTTGGGCAGTATTTGGTGTATTATTTCTAATGTATAGTGTTCTTATTGGAGTATTGTCTTCCTTTAGCATTAATTTTAATTCATCCAAAGTATTATCTACGGTTGTATTATAGTATAAATCATGATGTAAGGATGTAAGTCTTCCAAATTGTTTTGTGAATAACTCTGTGATAACCTTAATGACATTTGAATCTGATCGAACATTGATTGGATCCATGAAATTTGGATAATTGGGGTATCTTGCTTGAAATTCAGTTCGTTTACTAAAAGCAAGTGCATTTGCATTTGCTATACCAAAACAACTCCCTCCCCAAGGTTTTTTAATTGCACTCCATTTCAACAATGCCATCGGAGAATATATCCCAAGGCTTGTTGATATATAACACGTGCCCACCGAGAATGCGTTTACAAAGGAGATCCAATCTGGAAAATCAGACCTGAATGCATTTCGGAAAGGATTCAGTAAATAAGTTTGAGGATAGGTATCATTTGTAAAAGGGTCTATACCATTTTTGTAATCAAACTTATTAAACCACCAACTATAAGGAAACATGTCATTAGGATAGTTGCCATAATTCCAGCGGTCAATATTAATGTCATAACTAATATAGTCTCCATTATTATCTATCCTTGTAATTATATAGGGTTTTATTTCGAAATTCTTACTTTCAAATTGATCATTAGTATTATGACTGATTATTTTAATTCTTGCCTTTGTGGTTGGTTCAATATCTGGGATTGTCCATTCATATTGATTATCAGAAGCATTAATATTATCATCAATCAAATTATAAGAGATCCCCCCATCTTCACTATACTCTATTCTTACGTTGTCAGTTGTATCCCTCGTCGTCCATTTAATCGTTTCTTTTTCACCACAAATCCATTTATCGTCTTTCGTCGGTTCAATTAGTTTTACTGAACTTCCCCATATAAATTTTATTTCATCATAAATTTGCCACGCATTATTATGCGTAGGGTGGGCAAAAGGAACAATCCTAATAATTACTTTATTAAATTCAATCGGTGATCCATCATTTAAGTATTTAGTATATGTATACCATTCGGGGTAATCTGAATTGCCCGGTGGAACAAAAAATATAACATGTTGGGAATCATTATAAGCACTCACACTCATAAACCCATTTCTATTCTCAGAACCAAAGTTTTTAAGGACGACACTGATTGATTCCGGCACCTCATCAACAAAATTGATTGTTCTCGAAAATGAATTAGTGGGATTGCTAGTTGCAGAATATGAATCAATCAGTTTAATTGCTGACCCACTGATCCCATCAACTTGATTAATACAGCTCAAAAAAGGAGTTTTCATACTGTCAATGTTCCATTCATAACCGACTGGCAATCCATTAGCCCCCCAATCATCAAAGGACTCAATAACAACTTCTCTTTGAGAGTATAGATTTTCAGATAAGAATGATAAGACAAATAAGAGTAGTAAAATCTTTTTCATAAACTCTCCAATAATCTATTGTTGAAGAGAAAGTTCAGTCAATAATCAACATATTTTCTCAAGGAGGATTAATTTATCGCAAATACTGTCTTTGATATACCGTATACTTTGCCAGCTCCATAATCAGTTACTATTAAATCCCCACTACTATTTGAATGAATTGTATTAAATGGACCTACTAATCCAGAGACAAAAATAGAAACATCTGTTGCTTGAGTCCCATTCATTTCTACCATCCAGATATTATAGTAATCAATAACAAAGATATTTCCACCTAATCCAATCGTCAAATCTTGTGCGTTGTTTGCCTCATTAAGTTTAGCAACCACATTAGATGCAGAAGCAATAATTGGGAACTCAGTTTTATTTTCAATATCAAAACACATAATTTCGTTTTCTCTTCCCGACAAAACGAACAGATTATCCTTATGGTCAAATGCAATTCCCCTTGGACTATATCTATAGTGGTAATCGGCGAAGTCAACAACCATACTTATATTCTTAGATTCGTCTATTTTGATTATGCTATTATTCGTTAATTCACTTACATAAATATTTTTCTTGTTATCTAGCTCCATAAACAATGGCATCGACAATCCATTAACATATTCTTCTACTATGCCACGTTTATTAATATTGAATATCTTGCCGTCAAATAGAGATGTTACAAATACACCTTTATTAGGGGCATATAAGAGATCAACCAAACATGGATTACTAAATTGAATACTGGCAAAATCACTTATCATTCCATGACGATTCAGATCGACTATTTTTGATTCTAAGCTTTCATTAACTAGTAGTCCTTTTGAAGGAGGATAAAACACTGCGCCCTCTGGATCAGATAATCCTTCAGCTAAGAGATATACATTTACGTCAAATTCTGGATTTACAGTTAAGTCATCTGATATAGAATATTTTAAAACATTGTTATTTGGAGAATCAGAAGTGGTCTGGGGTTCATTTAAGGTTATAGATTTTTGACAACAAAGTAATAAAAATAAGCAAAAAATAAATACTAGAGTTTTCATATATGGACTCCTCTTATTTAGAAATAACAGCTACAGATTCTATTTAAGTCTATTCAATAGTTATATGCCATATAAAAGGAGCGTTTCCTTGGAGGAACAGAATTGTTTAAAAGAGAAAGTTCAGCACAGTGCTCAAAAC
>CAVVVP010000008.1:0-5186 GCA_963751695.1 uncultured Ignavibacteria bacterium
TGGAGTATGATGCTGTTTCGAGTCTGTAGAAATACATACCACTTGAGAGGTTTGCACCATCGAAGTCTACACTGTGGTTACCGGCTTCCATTTGTTCGTTTGCAAGTTCAGCAACTTGCTGGCCAATTGCGTTATAGACAACTACTCTTACATAAGTAACTTCTGGTAGTGAAAAACTAATAGCAGTCGAAGGATTAAACGGATTTGGATGATTCTGGTTCAGCACAACCTTGCCTAAACCTTTAACATTAACTATAGCTTCGTCGTGGTATTCGAAAGCTCCATCTGTGTCCAACTGTTTTAGTCTATATTTTACTTCTCCGCTGAGAGGTGAGTTGTCGTAAAATGAATACTCTTTAGGAGAGTAGCTATTGCCGTGCCCTTCCACAAAACCGATCTTCTCCCAAACTTCAGAATTCGACCTCTCAATTTCAAATCCATAATTGTTAACTTCTGTGGCAGTAGACCAGTTTAACATTACTCCTTTATTGCCTGAGGAAGCGGTGAAGGAGGTTAGTTCTACAGGGAGTGGGGCAATATCTCCTAAGCCAGAAACCACAGGAGGTGAAGTTACAGTGAAATTTGATTCTAAATATGTATCAGTTGGTTGAACGCTTGCATTTCGGGTAAGTGTTGTATTAGCACCAAATACTGTATTGTCTCCAATTGTTCCAACGATATCAATTATTAGAGGTTCAACTTCAACATTTCTTAAAACTATGGCGTCGTTGCCATCAAAATTGAAATTGTTATCTAGGAGATCAGGGGTGCCGCCTGTCCAAAGACTAGCTTGATTATATGCAATTATGATTACATCACCATGAGCGATAGTCCCTAGGGAGCCTAACGGAAATATTTTTGATGGATTAAGGGCCCCATTTTGATAAATTCTTATATCATAACTTTGTAATAAAACATCGCGACCAGTCCAATTTCCAATTTCAACATAGTCGTCTTTATTTCCTGCTTCAACATATTCTGAAATAACTAGGTCTGAAAGTATATCTTGTCCAAGTCCAATCTGTGTAAAGCTAAATAAAATTAAAAACAGTAAATAAACTTTCTTCATAATTCCTCCAAGTGGATATTATGCTTCGTTTTATAATAAAAAATAAATATTTAGTACTTTGGAAGTAAGCTGGTTATGGGAGAATTATGGAAGATATAACCCTCATTACATTTAAGAAACAAACTAAGAATTTTTATTAAAAGATGCACGCATATTTTTACTTTTTTGAGATGAATCCTAATAATTATTTATTTAATCAACACCATCTTTCGGGTTTGGGCATAGTTTGGTGTTTCGAGCCTGTAAAAGTAGAAACCGCTTGATAAATATGATGCGTCAAAATTGAGAGTATAATGGCCAGCCTCAAACTGTTCATTAACAAGTTCTTCAATTTTCTCTCCTATTGCGTTGTAGATTGTCAATCTTACTAAAGAAACTTCTGGAATTGCAAAACTTATAGTCGTACTTGGATTAAACGGATTCGGATGATTCTGATAAAGCTCTATCTTTTGGGATATTGTTGATGTTACCTCAGCTTCAAATGAATATTCGTAACCTCCGTCAGTGTCTATCTGCTTAAGTCTGTAGGATGAATTACCCGGAAGAGGGGAGTCATCATAAAATGAATACTCTTTCGGAGAGTAGCTATTGCCGTGCCCTTCGACAAAACCGATCTTCTCCCAAACTTCAGAATTCGACCTCTCAATTTCAAATCCATAGTTGTTAACTTCTGTAGCAGTAGCCCAGTTTAGCATAACTGCTTTGTCTTTGGGTGTAACTGTGAATGAAGTAAGTTCAACCGGTAGAGCTTGATTTGTATTTGTGCTTCCTTGGGTTGCTGATGCAGAAAATAATGTCCAACTAAAATCTGAATATTGAGTCCCGGTTCCCGTTAAACCAAGACTAGAACCAAGTGGTGTAGAATTAGATTCGCTCACCCCGATATCTTCTGACGATAAAGAATTGGCAATACCTTCACTAGCAGTAATTACTCCACCGACACTTATAAATTGAATCACAGTCCCATCATAATCCAGACAAATTCCGCTTGCGTTACCAAGATCATATGCAATTGAATAGAGTGTGATATTATTTTCTGTAACACCAGTTGTCAAAAGATCACCGTTGATTACAGATCCGGTCAATTTTCCATTTGATTTGTAAAAGCGTAATGTAAGCGAACTTGAAACGAAACTACCATTTTCCATTGCAATTTCAATAAATTGTCCTTGATTATTGCCTGCATTTTGATAGTGGAACTCGTTTATCCAAGCGTTTTGCCCAAACGTAATTTGAGTGAACCCATATAAAATTAAAAACAGTAAACAAACTTTTTTCATAATCTCTCCATTCTGATAGATGCCCCGTTTCTAATTTATTTTATCAACACCATCTTTCGGGTTTGGGCATAGTTTGGTGTCTCGAGTCTGTAAAAGTAGAAACCACTTGATAAATATGATGCGTTAAAATTGAGAGTATAATGGCCAGCCTCAAACTGATCATTAGCAAGTTCTTCAATTTTCTCTCCAATTGCATTGTAAATTATCAATGTTACGTAAGAAAGTTCCGGAAGACTAAAACTAATTGTCGTACCCGGATTAAACGGATTCGGATGATTCTGATACAACTCTATCTTTTTGGATATTGTTGATGTCACCTCAGCTTCAAATGAATATTCGTAACCTCCGTCAGTGTCTATCTGCTTAAGTCTGTAGACTGAACTTCCTGGAAGAGGGGAGTCATCATAAAATGAATAATCTTTAGGAGAGTAGCTATTGCCGTGCCCTTCAACAAAACCAATCTTCTCCCATTTATTAGCATTTGATCTTTCGATCTCAAATCCGTAATTGTTTACTTCTGTTGCTGTTGACCAATTAAGCATTACACCACCTTTTACCGGAGTGGCTTCAAAGGATGTTAATTCCACAGGAACTGGAATTCCACCCACAATTAAAGTATTCCCATTCAGGTTTATAGCATCATTAGAAGGAAGCAGTTCAATCTCAATTTCAAGATCTGTAATAATGGAAACATCTCCATCATTTTCAACCTCAACTGTTCCAAAAGTGCTGTTCCCAAGAGTTGAAGCACTGCTGATTGTTTGTGGAGAGTCTCCATTAAAAATAAATTTTGCTTGAGTTACTTTAAGGTCGGGGTTATTGTTTTCGTAATCACCAGAAACATAAATATCTGGACCGCCGTTATTATCAAATTTAGGATCAACTCCGTCATCAATTACGATGTCATGAAATTGGACATCACCACGATAATCTGATTTCTTTAATGTTCCGGTAAATTGAACCACACCACCGATGGAGTTGAAGGTGTTGCCTGTTGTTACTTTGAATTCATTATCAACTTGCAGAGTTCCTTCCTCCTGATTATACTCTCCACCATTTTTGATCTCAAGTTTCTCGATAGAGATTATAGCGCCATCCTGGTCAAATGTACCCCCATCTAATTTTAACTTGCCAGAAAGTGATAAATTTCCACCGGTTATACTTCCAGTTCCGCTGCTCTTAATGTCAATATCTTTTGCCGAAACATTGCCACCAGTTTGAATTAACGTCCCACTGTTGTCAATCTTTCTATCAACCTCTACATTTCCTCCATTTACTGTAAAAGATGCGCCAGAATTGATCTTTATGCTTTTTGCTAAAATATCATCACCAGTGGAAATAATTGGATAATATGTTAATCCCGAAGGAATTGTTACATCTTCCTTAAATGTTGGAACTTTACCATTACTCCAATTGTCTGGATCATTCCAATCTGAACTCTCGGCTCCTGTCCATGTCACCTTCTTTGCACTGATCGAATGAGAAGAAGCTAAAAATAGAAGTGTGAATAACAAAAATATTCTTGGTATATGTCGAAAAAATATTGGGTTGGAATATTTTTTCATAATGTGAATCCTTATATAAGTATCAAACTTAAAAATCTGAAAGTGAAGCAGCGTTTGATTTTCAACTTCACCTTATTGAATGTTAATTATCGTAACAAGATCATTTTCATAGTTTTCGAAAAATTCGGTGTATCTATCCTATAGAGATAAAATCCCGTTGCCAGTCCCGAGGCGTTAAACTCAACACTGTGTTCCCCGGCAGCCATTTGTCTATTTAGTAGATCAGCTATTTTCTGTCCGATTGCATTATAGATTGTCAGGTTTACTCGAGTTGGTTCTCTCAAAGAAAATGTAATCGTTGTTGTTGGATTAAACGGATTAGGATGATTTTGATACAACTCCGTTTTTTCTATTACTGAATACTCAACAGCAATTTCATCAGAATACTCATATGCTCCATCAGTATCGAGCTGTTTTAACCGGTAAGAATTCTCTGCATTCAATGGTTGAGTGTCAACAAACAGATAATCTTTAGGGGAGTAGCTATTTCCGTGACCTTCAACAAAACCGATTTTGTCCCACACTCCGCTTGATTCGTCAGATGATCTTTCAATTTCAAAACCATAATTATTTACTTCTGTTGCAGTTTTCCATTCGAGAATAACTCTGTCATTTGAAATGGATGCAGTAAAAGAAGTTAGTTCTACTGGCAGAGCACTGTTTCCTACATTCGTAGATAAATCTTGAAATTCTACTAATTCGGTCGGATTGGTCCAATTGGAATTATTGTATCCAGCAAATGCTGCCAATGTCTCTTCCTTAGTTCCATCAACGTTTCCCACGAAATAAAAATTTGATCCATTTGGTAACATAATATTTGAACTTGTTCCAGGATTATATGAAGTTGCATCTGTAATGCTAGGGATAAATATCCAAAAACTAAAAGTCCAGAGTGCCCAACCGCTTGGAGAATAATTTAGGCATGCAATAAATGTCGGAGAATTTTCAGAACCCGTATATGCAATTAATCGGTCTCCTGTTGGTGTCAATGAAAAATTTCCTGACGGTGAAATTGATGACGCCATTATACGGTCATCATATGGGTCATTATCATCAGTCAGTCCAAGTCGTATAAAAGTACCTCCTGGAACATTGGTCCAATTTCCCGAAAGGGAGGAGAGATCGAATATACCTTCAATAACTCCAGATTCATTATCAGAGGGATTGTTGATATTTCCAGAACTTGTAACACCATTATCTGTTATTTTTAGTTGGGTTAAATCAAGGCCATCAACTAATGTTACAAACTCAAAGAAATTGTTTGTGCTGCTT
>CAVVVP010000009.1:0-608184 GCA_963751695.1 uncultured Ignavibacteria bacterium
TATTGTTTTCTCAATGCTTATATTTGCAATGTAAGTACGAGGGAAATTAGTGCCTTTAGAAAAACTTTCAAATATAGTAAGTCAGTTTAGAAACCGTCATTTTCTAATCCTTGATATAGTAATCCTTGCTATCTCTCCAACATTAGCTCTATTTCTAAGACTAGAAGGGAATATAGATTTCTCTATCTATGGGTATTCTTTGCTATTATTCACCTTAATATTAGGTGGTATTAAGCTTCCGATATTCTACTACTTTGGTTTCTATAATAGAATTTGGAGATCAGCTAGCATTGATGAACTTGCAAGGATGGTATTTGCTGGATTATTTATCGTATTGTTCGAAGTATTTGTATTCTATATTTTCAGATATCTTCAGGTTCCAGTCGTTGAGAGCTTTCCAATTTCATTACCATTGATGGATAGCTTCATTTCAGTTGCCCTTGTAGCTCTTTCACGGTTCAGTATCCGACTTGTTGAAGCCATGAACTACCGGGCTAGCAGAATAAGTTCTGATACTAATGTTTTGATCATTGGTGCAGGTTCTGCCGGGGTACTTGTATTAAATGAGCTACAGCAAAATCCTTCTTTTGGAAAAGTTGTTGGATTTCTTGATGACGATAAAGATAAGATTGGCTTGAAAATTAAAGGTCTTTCTGTTATTTCCAACACTGATGACGTTTGCACTATAGCTAGAAAAAGAAAAGTTTCCAAGATTGTTATTGCTATGCCGACTGCTTCTGGAATGAAGATAAAAGAGATCTATGAACAGTGTAAAGAAGAACCGATTGAACTTTTTACAATACCTTCAATCCAGTCTATAATCAGTGGTAAAATTAAAACAAGTTCTATTAGAAAAGTTAAACTGGAAGATCTTCTCAGAAGAGATGCAATAAAGATCAATTTTGATTATGTAAAAGATCTTATCAAAGGAAAAACCGTTTTAGTCTCTGGTGCTGGTGGATCAATTGGTGGTGAGATGGTTAGACAGATATCCAGTTTTGATCCAGAGAAGATAATACTTGTTGGTCATGGAGAGAACTCAGTTTTTGAGATTGAACAAGAGCTGCTCAATTCAAACGAATCAACTGAAGAAATATTAATAGCCAGTTATTGCTGATATACGTAATTCAAAACGAATTAACTCAATTTTTAATCGAGTACAAACCTGAGATCGTATTTCATGCTGCTGCACATAAGCATGTTCCTCTAATGGAAGGAAATCTTGAGGAAGCGATAACCAATAATGTTCTAGGTACTCAAAACTTAGTAAATGCTTCTTTAGAAAATGATGTAAAGAGGTTCATTCTTATCTCCTCTGATAAAGCAGTGAATCCAGCTAATATTATGGGTACCACAAAAAGAATGGCAGAAATGGTTGTGTTGAATGCAGCAAAAAAACATAACGTTGCTTATAGTGCTGTCCGTTTCGGAAACGTGCTTGGTAGCCGAGGAAGTGTCTTTGGGATTTTTGAAAAGCAGATACTGAATGGCGGTCCGATAAAGATCACAGATCCAAACATAAAACGGTACTTCATGACTATTCCAGAAGCTGTTCAATTAGTTCTTCAAGCTTCAACATTGAATGAGGGTGGTGAGGTCTTTGTTTTGGATATGGGAGAACCGGTTAAAGTAATTGATCTTGCAAAAGATATGATCCATTTCTCTGGATTGAAGTTTGAGGAGGATATAGATATTGAGATAACTGGTTTACGTCCTGGTGAAAAAATGTTTGAAGAACTCTTTCTGGAAGGGGAAGATTATTCTAGCACAAAACATAAAAAGATTTTCAAAGCTGAAAATGCTGCAACATGGGTCCATCCCAATTTTGATCAACTCGTTTTTAATCTTATCGATTATGCCAAGCAGAATAACAATAGCAGAGAAGAGATGGTTGAGTTGATGAAAGAAATAGTACCAGAATACAAACCGAATACAACAAATAATTAATTCGTCATTTCGAATGAATAGCTTGCTTTGTCATTGAAAAGAAATAACTAGCTTTGTCATTTCGACCGAAGGGAGAAATCTCAAACAGAAATCTGAGATCTCTCACAAATGCTTGTTCGAGATGACAGACCTCATTTGTCATTTCGACCGGAGGGAGAAATCTCAAAATCTCTCACCCTAAAGGGTTTCGATATGACATAGTACTCTTGTCATTTCGACGAATGTAATGAGAAGAAATCTGAAAATGAAAACTTATTACATATATATTCTTACAAACAAGAATAACAAGGTTATGTATGTAGGGATGACAAACGACCTTCAAAGAAGAATGTACGAACACAAAAACAAACTTTTTAGTGGATTCACACAAAAGTACAATGTCAGTAAATTAGTCTATTATGAATCTTCTTCAGATGTAAATATTGTTCTTAACAGAGAAAAAGAGATTAAAAAGTGGCGACGGGAGAAGAAGAATAAACTTGTTGAATCAATGAATCCTAATTGGGAGGATTTATCGATTGAATTATGGTTGTAAAAACCAGATCTCTCATCTCCTTGGGATTCGAGATGACAGACCTCCTTTGTCATTTCGACGATTGTAATGAGGAGAAATCTCTAGATATCTCACCCTGAAGGGATTCGATATGACATAGTATTCTTGTCATTTCGATGAGCGAAGCGAAGAGAAATCTCTAGATCTCTCACCCTAAAGGGTTTCGATATGACATAGTACTCTTGTCATTTCGACATTACCTCAGAAGGTCAAATAAAATTCTTTCCCATATTGGGAACTTTTGCTATATTAAAGTTGAAAATATGAGAATTATTTCAAGAAAAACACTAATAAACTTTTGGGGCAAACATTCTAAAAGTGAGCAGGCACTAAAAGCTTGGTATGATGAAGCACGCTCTGCTAAATGGAAGTCGCCCAATGAGTTAAAAAAGCAATATAAGAACGCATCAATAATCTCTAATAAAAGAGTAGTATTTAACATTAAAGGAAATGATTATCGACTAGTTGTTGACATTGAATATAGAATAGGAATCGTATTTATTGTTTGGATAGGTGCACATAAGGAGTATGATAAAATGAATATCAAGGAGCTTAAACATGGTTAAAAAGGCAGCAATAAAAATAAAACCTATAAGGAATCAAAAAGAGTATAAAGGTGCACTCGATCGAATATATCACTTAATGCAACTAGATTTGAAAGCAAATTCGGATGAATATGATGAACTTGAATTATTATCATTATTGACAGAAGAGTATGAAAAGAAAAAATATCCGATTGAATATCCTGACCCAATAGAAGCAATCAAATTTAGGATGGAACAACTTGGTATTGACCGTTCTGCTCTGATATCGGTAATTGGTTCAAAAAGTAGAACTTCAGAGATACTTAGTAGAAAAAGAAAATTAAGTTTATCTATGATCAGGGCATTGCATGATAAATTAAATATTCCTGCTTCTTCGTTAATATCAGATTATTAAATATTGTTTCTCAAGATCTCTCACAAAGTGCTTTTCGAGATGACATAATCTCCCTTTGTCATTTCGAGGGAATAGCTTGCTTTGTCATTTCGATGAGCGAAGCGAAGAGAAATCTCAAGATCTCTCACAAAGTGCTTATTCGATATGTACATAATCTCCTTTGTCATTTCGAAAGAATAGATTGCTTTGTCATTTCGATGAGAAAGAAAAGAAGCGAAGAGAAATCTCAAACAGAAGGAGAGATATCTTCACCCTAAAAGGATTCGATATGACGTCAATCTTCCTTTGTCATTTACGAAGGAATAGCTTGCTTTGTCATTTCGACGATTGTAATGAGGAGAAATGTAAGATCTCAACAAAGTGCTTATTCGATATGACATAATCTCCTTTGTCATTTCGATGAGCAACGCGAAGAGAAATCTGAGATACCACACCTCTTCAAGGTTCGACATGACAAACAACAACTGTCATTCGAGGCTTGATCCGGAATCTAAGAGAGAGATGCAAATCTTCATCAGCATGCCAGAGTTAAAGGGTATTGTCATTCCGGCCTCCGATCCGGAATCTAAAAGATAGGGATGCTGAAACAATACTAATATACATCAGCACAGGGCTCAGCATGCCAGATAATCAAAACATTTAGAGCTGAAAATGCTGCAACATGGGTCCATCCAAATTTTGATTAATTTGTCTCTAATCTAATCGATTATGCGTAGCAGAATAGCAATAGCAGAGAAGAGAAGATTGAGTTGATGCAAGAAATAGTGCCAGAATACAAACCTTACAATAACTCCTAAGAATCTTCATCTTTTAGACCAAAATTATTAATTTCTTCAAAAAATAATTAAAAAATACTTTCTGTATCAATTTGGGAATTTTAATCCTAAAAATGGAATATTTCATTTCCTAAAACTTGAAATTCAATAATTTTGCAGCATTTTTAGCAAAAAAAGGGTTTTTTAATTCGCATTGTAATTGACTCTACTAGTCTCTTAATTTTCTAACGCAAATTTGAATTATAAAAATTATTTTAGGATTAAAAATGAAAACATTTAAGTTTCTTAAAAATAGCATAGTAATATTTATATCCCTATTCTTTATTCCCAGTATAATAATGTCTCAACCTCATGAGGATTGGGAAACTACTAAACAAGGCGGAGTAGCTTCCAAGGTAGGCGGAATCCAACCAATTGATAAGCTGATAGAATATTCCGAATTATTTAATTCAAGAGGTTATAATTTTGGATTTGCTGTTGCAATGGGTAGAGCTGAAATGGAAGACGAAAATTACCTCAACGGTCTAAAACAGTTGCAATCCGAAGGTCATAAACTTTTTGATATCACACCTAATCTTAGGACAAATATTTTATAACAAAATTTCACCCTTTTGATTACGCTTTTAATGAGAGAGGTTACCATATATTGATAACAAAATATTTGAAATTCGAGAGATAGATGAATCGAAAAGAATTAGGGAACTTGATGCTTCAATACTAGGTAATAGAGTTTTTGCAGAAAGATTTGAAAACTTTAATAGTCAAGAGATTTACCTCTACTTTCCTACCCTTGACAAAATTGTACTGATAGATGAACATATAAGTCCTTACTTTAGTGTACAGTTTCCTGATGTGTGGGGAGATTCAATAGATCTTGGACTAAAGGCTAACATTTTGGCATATAGTTTTAGTTTACATGATATTCATCTAGCAACTGAAGCGATTAGTCTTTTGGCAGAAGAATCACTAAAATTATCTGAACTATATGATATTGAAAGACCATATATGTTCATTCCTCCAGGTTCAGCACTTTATCCAACAATTACTCCGACAGAAAGTAAAAACACTTACGGTACTCAATTTGGATACACAAGTGCACAAGCTTATCCTCCAAATAATTCTTTAAAATGTTATAATGAATTTAATCCAAACGAAGACAAAAGATTTGGAATGATGTGGGGAGATTTTGATGAGGATAACTGGACATTAGAGGAAATTAAGGCAAAAATAGCTGATGGAATTGCTAAAAGAAGATTTCTTGCTAACAGTACTTATCTTGGTGGAGCGAACATATAATTGGAAATAACAGATGCAATATTGGAATGATGCAGTAAGAACAGTATTCCTGTTATGGATATTGATAGTTGGGGAGAAATATTATATGAGACTGTTCAAAATCCATATACTGATATTTTCCCAAAATTAAAGAATGATATTGATAATAATGGAATCCCAGATGGGTATACAATTTCAAATCTGGATGTTGTTTTAGACACTATAGATTACCCTGCAACTGCAGATCCATATTCTCTATCACTAAATTCTAATGGCCAAATATTCTACATCTCGGGATTAGGTGGTGTTGAAAAAGGTGAGAATAAATTTGAATTTTGGATAAAAGGTGGTAACTCAAGTATGATATTAAATTTCTATGTTGGTGAGACCGATTACATTTTTGAGTTCCCTGTAAATGATTCATCATGGACAAAATATGATTTAAGCAGTTCCATTTCAGATAATAAGTCCTTAATCATACCAGACTCAGTTTCATTGATATCAATTTCTGCGCATTGTACTAATTATATTTCGGGTGATATAAAAATAGCTGGTAAGTCAATGATGACTGGATTGAGCGATTAAATACCTCCTTCAAAACCACAAAATCTAAATGCTTTTGTTGAGGATAAGATTGTAAAATTAATTGGGATGAAAATTATGATGAAGAAGTCTCTAAATATAGTATTTATCGTACTGAGCATCCTGATACCTGACTCTAGCTCACTACTCTCATATACAAAGATAAATTACTATGAGGATGAAACCATAAATGGATCCCCTCAATACACTTATATAGTTAGAGCAACTGATTTTGCTGGAAATGTAAGTGAAGATTATGATCCTGTAACAATTGCAATAACAGATGTTGATAACAGTGAGTCTGTAATTCCAGATAATTTTACATTAAGTCAAAATTATCCAAATCCATTTAATCCAAGTACAGTAATAAATTATTCTATACCTCAGAAGAGTTATGTTAAAATTCAGATTTTCGATATGCTTGGAAGAAAGTTGGTTACTCTTGTTGACACTGAAAAACCGGCTGGTAATTATGATGCTGAATTTATAGCTACAAACTTTAGTAGTGGAGTATATTTTTATAGAATAGATGCTGTACCAAATAGTAGTAACGCGGATTATTTTACTGAAACAAAGAAGATGTTACTTATTAAATAGCCTTCAGATTTATTTGACGTAATACTATTTTCTTCATTTTAGATATAGGTGAGAATACTCTCATTCTCACCTATATTTATAAGTATTAGAATCTTAATCTTACTTAATGCCAAATTTTTCTACTGTGAACTTATCCGGCATATAAATTGCAATTGTTTTATTTTTATACCTTACAATTATCGGAATAAATGCTGAATAAAATCCAATATAAAATTAGAGTAGTGATTCTTCTACTTTTTAGCAGCACTACTCTTCTCTCGCAAGTCAATTACGAACCATTAAATAAGTCTATTTACAATTACTTAGATCGATTATCCATTCAAGGTTACTTTCAGTTAAACACTGAGATAAAACCATTCTCAAGAGAATATATTGCTAAGAAACTAAAGATCGTTTTAGAAGAGAATATGAATGACCTCTCCAATCTCGAGAAAGATGAGCTGATCTTTTACACTCAAGACTTTGCAAGAGAATTAAAACGAATGGATGTCAATGTTGATTCAATTTTAGCTAATAAAAAAAATGATCTAAATCTTTGGGGAGTTGTTGGTTTCAATGAGTATGGAAGATTACACTTGGTCGATGCAGATGATTCTCTTTTCACTTTTACTCTCGATCCAATACTGGGATATAAAATTGGAAGTGGAAATCTATCTAGTGAATCCCACCTCTGGAATGGGCTCTCTATGTATGGAAGAATAAGTGACTGGGTGGGATTTGATCTTAACTTCCGTGACAATACTTTGAATGGTGATAACATAGATTACACAAGGGAGTTTTCTCCTCTTACCGGATTTTCATTTAGAGTTGGAAAAGAAAGAGGCTTTGAATTTGATGATGTAAATGCAAATCTGACATTCTCAAATAGCTGGGGCAGTTTTACTATTGGGAAGGACTTTGTTTATTATGGTGATGGGGCAAATGGAAATCTGATCCTTGGAAATAAGGCTCCCTCCTTCCCACAAATCAAAATAGAGGCTTATCCGGTAGATTGGTTCAAATTTTCATATGTGCATGGATGGCTAAATTCACAAGTGATCGATTCAACAACAATTAGATATAATGAAATGGATGGATAAGTTACAAGCATGTTTCAAAATATTATGTAGCACATGAGTTTTCATTTACTCCATGGAAAATATTCAATCTAACAATTGGAGAGTCAATTGTATATAGCGATACATTTGAGCCGATTTATTTAATACCAGTTATGTTTTTTCGACTTGCTGACCACTTACTTAACCCGCTCCAGATGAAGCAGCGGGAAATGCTCAGCTATTTTCTTCACTTGGTATAATATCCCAACTATAAATACCAAATTCTATGGCTCAGTATTTATTGATGAATTTTCTATTCAAGAACCGATGGTCCAAGAGCAATAGGATATACTCTTGGAGCAGATATAATAAATCCATTGATTCCAGAATCAGAACTGATTGTTGAGTACACAAAGATAGATCCCTATGTTTACTTTCATATAAATGATGCACAGAATTATACAAACTACGATTATCAGCTTGGCCATTGGATTGGAAGTAACTCAGATCAGCTATATCTTTCTTTCACTAAACACATCATTAGAGGTCTAAGAGTAAAAGGTTGGTACACATATATCCGCAGAGGTTCGAGAGAATCGAGAGGATGAACCAAGGTACCAAGAAAAACATCAGTTCCTCTGGGGATTAAAAAGCAACTATTCTAATTGGGGATTGTCAGTTCGATATGAAATGCTGCACGATATCTTTGCAATTGCACAATACCGATCACTAGTTTCTTCAGAAGAACAAGATGATGGAACAATGATTGAAAAAAATAACGGTGATTTCTTGTTCTCGCTCAACTGGGGATTTTAGCTGATTATTGTAATTTCTAAAATTCGGTTTAACGTGGTATAAATTTTCTCCTACCCAGTCAAATATTTTATGAGTAGCCAAATACCATAAAGTAATACAAGACCAAAGACAAGCAGAAATAGGAACTCTCCGAAAGTCATTTTTTTAGTTATCGCCGTCAAAGTTTTACCAATATAATTACTTTGCTTATCCATATTTGTCCCTTCCTCTTTTATAGCATCTCATACTTGTAAAGTTGCAAGTAAACTGTATCGTTACCTTGGGTAGAGTATATGAACGTAACTTTGTACTTCTCATTACACATAATGAATTGCATCCATTCTTCGTTTGCACTAATTGGGCATTCCTCTAAAACATTATCTGAGTGTATGAGAGTCTAGCAGTCTGATCCAACTTTCGAAAATTTTACTTTTATAATATCTTTGTTTATTGTACCGAATTGTGCTTCCCCTCCTATCTTTAACAATTGTTGCTCATAGTTTAGATTAGAGTCGACTGGTCAATTTATAGAATCATCACAGCTTATTAAGAGTAGTAGTATTATAATTACTACTGCCGAAAGGCCTCTTTAGTTGATAATAATATTTAATTTATTTAGTACCAAAATCTAACCAACATATTCTTAAAATTTCACTTGATAAAAACACATCTGCATTGACAAAATTATTTTAACATTGTGCAAACTGGGTAGCATTTACATCCTCAATGAATTATTTAAAGGTATGGGGGTCAACGAAACAATTAAAATTGAAGACTTAAAAGGAAAGAAAGCAATTTATTGATTACTTAATTATTTTTAATTATTAAGAATGATCAAAACTGTCTATCAAATCATTAGGCCTTTTGACCATAAGCTTTTCAAGACATCGAACACAATCGAAATTAAATAATTTCACTAATAATGAAAATTTATAAAAAAGTAGTGTCACTGAAAATTACTATACTACCAATCACTAGAATGATAACTTTAGTATCTATTTTATTTTTAACAATATTAGGTTGCAACTCTCCAACAATAGATATATTAAAAGAAGGTTTTAAAAACCCACCAGCTTCAGCAAAACCAGGGGTTTATTGGTACTTCATGGATGGGAATTTGTCGCGCCAAGAGATGACAAAAGATCTGGAAGCCATGCAGGGGGCAGGTATAAGTAATTTAATATTTCTTGAAGTAGGTATTGGTGTTCCCCGGGGCCCTGTTGAATTTATGAGTGGACCATGGCAGGATCTATTTGTGCACGCAGTTAGAGAAGCCGAACGATTGGGAATAAAAATTCGATTGGGCGCAGGTCCTGGTTGGTGTGGTAGCGGAGGACCATGGGTGAAACCGGAAGAATCAATGAAACATTTAGTTTTTAGTGAAACAGAAATCAAGGGAAATCAAAAAGTTACGATAACACTTCCCGAACCAGAACAACGAAGTACCCCTTGGCACAAAATGAAAGATCCCTATTATGAGGATATCTATGTTTATGCAATCCCAAGTTCTGCTATAGCTGTTATTAAAAATATAAACGAAAAAGCGCTTTATGAAAGGTATCCATACTCTTCTTATAAAGGAGTAAAACCATATTTACCGGCCCCATCAGAATTTGACACTTTGAATGAAGAGGTGTTGCTTAATCCAAATGAAATAATTGATATATCCGAATTTTTACAAGCTGATGGACAATTAATTTGGGATGCCCCAAAAGGAAATTGGACCATCGTGCGCATGGGACTAAAAGTAACGGGTGCCAGCACTCGTCCATCACCAAAGTCCATGATAGGACTTGAATCGGATAAATTAAATGCCATGGCCTTTGAACGGCATTTGAAAAATTATACTGATATCTTATTGGAGAAAACTGCCCCCCGAAAGGATGGTGTTGGCTGGACAGGTTTTCATATTGATAGTTGGGAAAGCGGTTCGCAAAACTGGACAGACGGAATTGTGAAGGAATTTAAAAATAGACGAGGATACGATCCTGAGCCATTTTTCCTTACCTATACAGGTCGTGCAGTTAAAAGTTTAGAAATCAGCGAACGTTTTTTATGGGATCTTCGCCTCACATGCCAGGAATTATTGTTGGAGAATCACGCAGAATTTGCAAAACAATATGCTCATAAAAACGGATTGGAATTGACCATAGAACCTTATGATATGAATCCTGCTGGCGATCTAGATTTAGGGGCTGTTGCTGATGTGATAATGGCCGAATTCTGGAGCAAACGCTTTGGCTATGGCACACATTACGCAGTTCTTGAAGCTACTTCAATCTCTCACATTACCGGACAGCCAATTGTGGGTGCAGAAGTATTTACTTCAAATAAAGAAGAGTTGTGGCAAGAGTATCCCGGATCGATGAAAGACCAGAGTGACTGGGCCCTGGCTCTGGGTGTAAATCGTTTTATTTTTCATACTTTCGCACATAAACCTTTGGGCGATGAATATCGTCCGGGAATGACCATGGGACAATATGGCGTGCATTGGGACAGGGGGCAAACCTGGTGGCCAATGGTTGGAGCATACCATGAATATATTAGTCGCAGTTCGCATATGATGCAGCAGGGACAAAGTGTTTCAGATATTCTATACATAACTCCCGAAGGTGCACCTATGGTGTTTACACCTCCTTCGGATGCATTGGAAGATAATGGTAAAATTCCAGATAAAAAGGGATACGGGTTTGATGCATGTTCTCCAAAAATGTTTTTGGAACGCGCTGATGTTAAAGACGGGAAAGTCGTTTTTCCTGGAGCTTCCTCTTACGAAGTAATGGTACTACCCAACTTTAAAACTATGACTCCTGCGCTACTTGAGAAAATTACCTCATTGGTAAAGTCGGGAGCAAAAATAATTGGCACACCTCCTTTGAAATCCCCGAGTTTGGTGGATTACCCAAATTGTGATAATCAAGTCTTAGCTATGGCTGAAGAGCTTTGGGGTACTCTTGAAAGTCCTCAAAACCTTGAGCAAAGAAAGTTTGGTGAAGGAATGATATTCTGGGGTGGCAATCTACACAACGCCGAAACGCTAGGAGCTCTTTATCCGGATTATGAAAGTACAGTTGAAATCTTATCTCTAATCGGAATTCATCAAGACTTCAATTCAAAGAACAACTCTATACGTTATGGCCATCGTAAAACTACTAACAAGGATATATATTTCATAGCTAACCGAACAGATACTTTTCAAACCACTGAATGTAATTTCAGAGCAAGTGGAAATCCGGAAATTTGGATAACTGCCACGGGTGAATCAAGAAAAATTGCAGATTATACTGTCAAAAATGGGATAACATCCATTCCAATGGAATTTTTCCCTTACGAAAGTTTCTTTATTGTTTTCGTAGAAAATAAATCAAGCAATTCAACTATAGAAAAATCAGAGCCAAACTTCCTAAACTTAAAAGAAATAAAAACTTTAGAAGGAGAATGGGAAGTTTCATTCAATCCCAAAATGGGAGGTCCAAAATCAATCATCTTTAGCATTCTACAAGATTGGACAACACATGAAACGAGAGGAATAAAGTATTATTCGGGAATTGCTACCTATCGGAAAACATTTAGGGTTAGTAACCTGGTAAATCAATCCTACTTTATCGATCTTGGAGTAGTGCATGATATAGCCAGTGTAAAACTGAATGGAAAAGATATTGGGGTAGTTTGGTGTGCTCCCTGGCGAATAGATATTTCTGAAGCACTAAACGAAGGTGAAAACGAACTGGAAATAGAAGTAGCCAATCGTTGGATAAATCGTTTGCTAGGTGATCAACAAAAACCTGATGCAAATGTGAGATTCGTGAAATTTGAAAATGGCTTGATGGGAGGAAAGGAATTTACCACTGGTAGGTATACTTTTACAACTGAAGAAGCAATGAAGTCATTTAAATTTACAGAGCCCCTGCCTTCGGGATTGCTGGGGCCAGTTACTATTCATGAAGTTATTGAATGAAGAATCGATTAGATAAAAAGCATAATTCATTATGAAAAAATTTATTTTTTTTACATTTATTCTGCTTGGCTTGGTTGGGTATAACCAAAATGGAAAAAAACAGGTCCTGGCAATTATTTGAATGAATTAAAAACCGAATTACAAAAGGAGTGGCCTGGTAATAAAACCATTAATATTGTATTCCATGGGCACAGTGTACCATCGGGATATTTTAAAACACCTCAAGTAAATACCTTATCGGCTTATCCATATTTATTTCTGAAAAAACTGAAAAGTATTTATCCTTTTGCGGTGGTAAATGTAATTGTTACTGCAATTGGCGGCGAAAACTCAGTAAAAGGTGCTGAACGATTTGTAAGGGATGTATTGGTTCATAAACCCGATGTAATCTTAATCGATTATGCTTTAAATGATATTGGAACAGGTCTTAACAATGCATACACTTCGTGGACGCAGATGATAAAACAGGCAAAGGAACATGGTATACCGGTTATTTTACTCACACCTTCACCGGATCAAAGAGTCAACTATGATTCTCCGGACAATGACTTGAAAAAACATACCGATCAGATCATCGGACTTGCTAAAGAAAACCAAGTTGGGCTTGTTGACAGCTACAAAGCTTTTGAATTTTTATATTCTGATAAACAAAAACTTGCTGAATATATGTCTCAGGTGAATCACCCAAATGAAAAGGGACATGAATTAATTGCAAATGAAATTTTAAAATATTTTAGGGAATAAACAGATGACGAAAGTTGGATTATTTGGAATAGGGCTCGATACATATTGGTCACAATTTGGAGAATTACTTGAAAACCTAAAAGGATATCAGGAAGAAATTAGAACTAAAATCTCCGGCTTTGGCGTAGAGGTGATAGATGCGGGAATGGTAGATAACCCTAAAAAAGCGCGTGAGGCTGCTAGTTACTTGAAATCACATGATGTAGAAATTGTTTTTTTATATGTTTCTACCTATGCTTTATCATCAACGGTTTTGCCGGTAGCACAAAAGCTAAAAGTACCGGTGGTAATATTAAATCTCCAACCGGTTTCTCAGTTGGATTATGAATCGTTTAACAAACTGGGCGACCGGGGTAAAATGACTGGTGTCTGGCTGGAACATTGTCAAGCCTGCTCTGTCCCCGAAGTTGCAGCGGTTTTTAATCGCTCCGGGATTCAATATGATTTTATAACCGGATATTTGCAAGACGATGAAGCTTGGAATGAAATCAAAGCATGGACTGAAGCTGCGAACGTAGCAGCATCTATGCGAAATAATCGTTTGGGCATATTAGGACACTATTATAATGGAATGTTGGATGTATATACAGACACGACTAAACAGTCTGCTGTATTTGGTACTCATATTGAGTTGCTTGAAATGTGTGAATTAAAAAAGTATCGAGACGAAACAAGCGAAGTTGAGGTGGCCGGAAAAATTGAAGAGTTTCACAACCAATTTGAAGTTGCACCCGAATGTGAAACCCTAGAAATAGAGCGGGCTGCCCGTACATCGGTAGCACTCGACAAATTAATAAAAAACCGCAACTTGGGTTCGATCGCTTATTATTATGAAGGGCAGCCAGGTAATGAATATGAAAACATTGCTACATCTATAATTGCGGGCAATACTTTGCTAACAGGAAGAAATATTCCCGTTGCCGGTGAGTGTGAGGTTAAAAATGCACAGGCCATGAAAATAATGGCTGAGTTTGGAGCCGGGGGTTCCTTTTCAGAATTTTATCTGATGGATTTTAAGGATGATGTTGTTTATCTGGGACACGATGGACCTGCTCATTTCGCAATTTCAGAAGAAAAAGTAAAATTAGTACCACTTCCAGTCTATCACGGGAAACCAGGGAAAGGCCTCTCGATTCAGATGAATGTAAAGCATGGGCCCGTAACTCTACTTTCGGTTGTTGAAGGAAAAGATGCTGTTTTTCTTTTGGTAGCGGAAGGAGAATCAGTTCCAGGTCCAATTCTTCAAATTGGGAATACCAACAGTCGTTATCGATTCTCAATGGGGGCCAAAAATTTTATAAATCAATGGTCGAAGCAAGGGCCCGCACACCACTGTGCAATAGGATTAGGGCATATTGCAGATAAAATTGAAAAACTGGGGCGGATTTTAAATATGGACGTCGTAAAAATAGGTTAAATTTTAAATAGTCTAATTAAGGTGTAAGTATGAATAATATGAAAATGGTTTTAAAAATATCGTGTATTTGGGTTCTTATCATTTCTGTATGCATTATTACTAATACTGAATTAAACGCTCAATCTGAAGTTAGTTATTCGTCATTAGTCAATTCATTTACGACACCTAATTTTGCCAAATGGGGCGAGGTGCCGCTTTGGTGGTGGGAGGCTGACTCCTTAAATAAAGATAGAGTAACCTGGGAGCTTGAAGAGCTTTGGAAAAAAGGGGTAAAAGCTGTTTGCCCGATACAACGATCACCGGCACGTTCATTCCCTAATTCTTTCAGCAAAGAATGGTGGGAAATGGTATCATATGTTCATCAGGAATGTGAACGTCTGGGAATGCACCTTTGGCTGTATGATCAGGTTGGTTATGGGCAATATGGCTGGTTGGAAAAGGCAGCGGCGCGAGTGGAAAATACAGGTACTTCCCGCATAGAGTTTTTTACGGCTTCAGAAAAATCAAATAATGAAATTCGCATAGAGTTATCTAAAGTGAAACTTTTGACTGCTCGAGCTTACCCGGTATTGAACGATACTGCAAGCGATGAAAACAGTATAGATATTAGAGAACATGTACAAGATGAGCTATTAGTTTGGACTCCGCCGGGTGAGGGGCAATGGAAAATTGCTGTTTCGGTAGCTGTTCCATACAAATCGTTTTATTTGAATGAAGCCTCTACTGATGTTTTTCTGCAGCAGTTGTATCAGAAAATAGAAAATGTTGTTGGTGTGGAAGCTATGGGCACAAGTCTTGCAGGAGTATTTCAGGATGAACACCCACCTACACCGCGTGATATTTTTACTCAGGAATTGGCCGATACTTTTCAAACTATGTTTGGTTACAATATTGCAAGGGCTATTCCAGCACAATATTTTGATGTTGGCATGAAAACGCCAAAATATCGTATTGATTACTTTGATGCTTATCTCGCAATTGTCGAAAAAAACTATTGGGAAAAAGTTTATGACTGGACAGCTAACAAAAACCTTTTGACAAGCCATGATAACTGGGGTCGTAATAATATTTATCGGCATAGTGAGGGTTATATTGATTATTTTCGGACTCAGAGATGGTTTTCGGCTCCAGGATTTGATGATTCAGGTCAGCGATCAATAGAAGACAGAAATTATTATGACACTAAGATTGCATCCTCAATCGCACGCTTGTATAATCGACCACGAGTCTGGGCCGAAGCATTTCACACTTCAGGGTGGGGTCGGACCACCAATCAAACTTTAACTTGGTTATCGACACTTTATGCATTTGGGGCTAATTTGTACGACGAGCATGGTCTGTATTATTCATTAAATGCAAGTACATGGGAACATGCTGCCCCCGATCCTCACTGGAGACAACCTTATTGGGAATATTACCAGGATATCTCCAATTGGGTTACCAGAACCAGTTACCTTATGTCTCAGGGTGAATCTGTTGTCGACGTAGCTGTTCATTATCCGGTAGTAAGCTTACTGGCTGATATGGGAAAAAACAACATCGATTACAATGGTTACATGAAACTATCCCGAATTATCTATAATGAAGGAATGGATAACGACATCATTGACGATCAGTCTATTTTAGACGCAAAAGTTCAGAATGGTCGAATTGAAGTTCGGGGCAACAAATACCAGGCACTGGTTTTTGGGCCTGAAAAAACCATTCGGCTGGCAGTTCTTAAAAAAGCATTAGAATTTGTTCAAAATGGTGGGGTGGTTCTTTTTTATGGGGAGTTACCCAGGGCTTCTGTTGAAAATGGGAAAGAAGATTCACATGTTCGGTCTTTGTTTGAACAACTACTTGGAACATCATCGGGGGAAATGAAAACACAAAAAACCATAGAACACAATTTCAAAAATGGAGGATACACGGCGTTTGTGCCTGAACTAAGTGAATTATTTCCGTCACTTCTTTCAACTCATATTGACCGTGACTTTATTGGAAGTGGTGGGGATGTATTCCTTTCCCATCGAAGTATTGATAGTATAAATGTTTATCTCGTTCAAAATACCGAAGATAGTCCCATACAACTAAAGGCTCGCTTTCGTGCTGATGGTGTGCCGGAATTGTGGGATCCATTTTCAGGTAAAATAACTGAATTGAATAATTTCGAACGAAAAAACGGATATACCTACGCAACCATTTCTTTGGAGGGAAATGTTGCACAACTTATCGTTTTAAACCCAGAAAAAAAGGAATTAAAAAACAAAACAACAGCTGTCAAATGGGATGAAAAAGCATTAGCTGATTTTTGGGATTTTTACGTTATTCCAACCAGGGATAATCAATGGGGTGATTTTGAATGGCCCCCTTCCAATGAAAAACTCGGACCGGAAGTAAGGCAATTTAAATATAAAGAGGAAAGTGACGGGGAAGGAATTAAGAAAGGCTGGAATCAGCCAGGGTATGATGATCGTGATTGGGATGAGGTTTTTTCAGGTCAGGGCCCTTATTGGCTTCTATTAGAAGGTATTCCTGAAAACGGGCACGTAATACAATCCATTCTTGCTGACCAGCAAAAAATAAAATCGGGCAGTATACTTTCAGTCAACGAAGTAAATCATAAATGGGAAGAAGTAACTTTTTCCCAAAAGACAGGATTAAGCCAACCCGCACCATGGGGTGGTCATTCCGGTTATCCGGATGGTCATTACGACAAGAACTTTATTCATTTGAATAAAGACAGGAACCTTCTATTTACAAGGATTTATTCTCCTGATAATCAAATAAGGGGGCTAAATGTTCAACTGCGTAATAAGGAAATCCGGCTTTGGGTCAATGGAAAAGAAGAATATTTTTCAGGTGCTGTTGGTAATTTGCCGTTAAAGAAAGGTTATAATAACGTATTACTTGATGTGACCGGTGGAACGGGAGGAATGCTTTATGTGCAGGAAGATGCTCCCGTATTACAAAAAGGATCGGAAAATGAAAACGAAATAAGCATGCCCGATTTAAGCACTGCATCCTGGATTTGGTCGGGCAACAGCGAAGGTGCATATTTTCGCAAGTCGATTGAAGTAAACGAATTACTGGAAACTGCTTATGTCACTGTCACGGGTGTTTCAGGGTTTAGTTTGTATATCAATGGTAAAAAAGTTGAAGAAGATATTGGACCATGGGCAACCTGGAATTACCCGAAAAGAATCAATATTAAACCATATTTGAAAGAAGGAAGGAATGTATTTGCTGTCTGGGGACAATTTTTTCAAGGATTACATGTTGCGTATACTGATGACTATAAGGGATTTATTTTGGCAATGAAAGCTGTTTCCAACAATGGAAAAACACATGATTTAATTACAGACAAAACATGGAAAGGCCATGTAGAAGAAGTGGAAAACTGGGAAGCAGTTGATTTCGACGATTCTGATTGGGAATTGGTTTCTGTTAGGGGGAATGCCAATGGTAAACCATGGGGGAGTGAATTTCTGAAAAATGTGGGAAGTTCAACCACCCCATACCGGCCCTTGTCAGTTACTCTTAATTCTCCTATACTGGAGATATTTAGTGAAATGCCATCTGTTACGTATGATGTGAAACCCGAAACCGCTAAACGAATTGGCTGGATTCGCTTTGAAGCACCACCTGGATTAAAAGGAATGACCATTTTAGCAAAGGAAGCTAGAGTCTGGGTGAATGGAAATGAAGTTCAAGTAAATAATGGTGAAGTTGAATTGAATAAGTCACCAATCAAGGTATCTCAAGTTGCCATGCAGATTAACATGGAGCATGGCAAATATGCTGGGGCAGTTTTTGAAGAGCCAATTAAACTTAGGCTCGAAGGAGGAATTATTCAGCCTGGATTATGGAAAAATTATGCTCTGCCGACTTATTCTGGTATTGGTGTTTATAAACAACAAATTGAATTAAATGACGAAGAAATACAAAGGGAAATTATACTGGATTTGGGAGAAGTTCTTGTTGCTGCCGAAGTTTTTGTAAATAATAAATCAGCAGGAGTAAAGGTGGCAAAACCTTTTAAATTCAATATTTCGAATTTGGTAAAATCGGGAGAAAATGAAGTTGAAGTCAGGGTGGCTAATACGTTGGCACCTCATTATTCATTGCCTCGTCGGGCAAGGGATCTTGGACCACAAGGATCTGGTTTGATTGGTCCAGTAAATCTAAAAATTTCTAGATAGAAAAAATTGTGATTTAAATAAAATGGTGCAGAAGCCTTCACACCACTGAGATAAATGTGCAAGGTAAATTGTGGATATAATTGAAAAGCTAGTAAATCTTTTAAATATGTATCCTGTCAAAATCTGCAAAAGGAGCTGAGTTTGGATTCGGTATTTGGAATTTTATATCATGCAATTGGCGGGCTTGCTGCAGGAAGTTTTTATATTCCATACAAAAAAGTAAAGAGCTGGTCATGGGAAACTTACTGGATAACCGGAGGTGTATTTTCATGGATTTTAGCACCCTGGCTTGTCTCATATCTTACTGTACCTGATATTTTCGCTTTAATCAGTTCAGTTGAAATCAGCACTATTACTTGGACATTTATATTTGGAATGATTTGGGGAATAGGAGGACTCACATTTGGTCTTACTATGCGCTATTTGGGAATGTCTTTAGGATACGCGATGGCACTTGGAATTACAGCTGCCTTTGGTACTCTGATACCTCCAATCTACTTTGGCGAATTTTCTAAATTGATTTCTAATCTTTCGGGTTGGGTATCTCTTTGCGGTGTATTTGTATCATTTCTTGGGATAGCAATCACTGGTAAAGCCGGATTAAAAAAAGATGCCGAGTTAAATGAAACTGAGAAAATAGAAAGCATAACAGAGTTTAATTTAAAAAAAGGAATAATAGTCGCCCTCCTTGCCGGGATAATGAGTGCAAGTTTTGCTTTTGGGATAGCGGCTGGGAAACCTATTGCCGCAAGTGCTGCTGAACTTGGTGCCCCGGCTCTGTTCGTTAATAGCCCGGTTTTTATCCTCATAATGGCTGGTGGATTTACTACCAATCTGGTTTATTGCCTTTTTTTAGGTTTCAAGAATAAGACTTTCAAAGAATTTTTAGACCGCAAGAATAAATATTTTTATAAGAATTATTTATTCTCCGCTCTGGCCGGTATTATTTGGTATTTACAGTTCATGTTTTATGGAATGGGTACAACTAAAATGGGAGAATATGATTTTTCTAGCTGGAGTATCCATATGTCATTTATAATTGTTTTCAGCAATATGTGGGGAATATATTTTAAGGAATGGGAGTCAAGCAGCAAACTTACGAAAAGATATATATTTGCTGGGATTATTGTTTTGATCAGTTCAACGTTTATTATAGGGGTAGGAAGTTATTTGTCAAATTAGGAATAATTTGTCCTTTAAAAATAAAATGAGTTGTTGTTTGATGATTGGATATTCTGTGAAAACATATTCAAATAATAATAAAGATTGAAAAAAAACATACCTTGCTTTCAACGTCATTCATTTGTAAGTTATTTATTTACAACAATTTATGGATGCAAAAATCTTCTCTGTAATCAGCCGCCGGAGTTCAGTCTGACCTGCCCCCTACAAAAACTTAAAGTAATTCACTCATAAATAAGACAAATTCCATTACCTAGATTCTATAAATTTCAGTAATTTTGTTACTTACTATACTAAAATCACAAGATGCTCTATAGTTGCTTTTTTCAACCGGATCAACTAAATGGAATTACTAATTAGAATTTTAATTGTATCGACATGGGTACTTTCTTTACTCCCACTTAATATCACCGCACAATCACAAATAAGAAGAATAGAATCAGATCATTTTGAAATTACTATTGAAAACTCAAAATTAGACTCAATAAAAATTTTGCAAGTTACTGATCTACACGTTGGATCCAGAGGTCATTGGAAAGATGACCTAAACACTTTTAACAGAATTAAGAAACTGGTAAAAACATATAATCCAGAATTTATCTTTATCACAGGTGATCTCTTCACAGGTGAAAAACCATACGGAAGTTTATTAGCAGCCTATGCTGTACATTTCTTTGATGAGCTTGAGCGACCTTGGTTTTATGTATTCGGAAATCACGATCCGGAGGGTGGATTTGGACATGATGATATTTACGAAGTTTTCAAAACTTCTGAATGGGGAGTTGTTGGATTTCATAAGTCAGAGAATCTGAAGAAATACGATTATTACGTAGACATAATAATTGGAAATGAAACAGTTCCAAGCTGGCAAGTATATGCTTTCGATACCGGACCGCATAATGGAAGAAAAGCCGTTCAACCTGATCAAATTGATTGGTATAAAGAAATATCTATCCAGGTTAAAGAAAAATACGATACATCGATAAGGGCAATTTCTATTTTTCATATTCCTCTTATCGAATATCAAGAGCTATGGAACGACACCAGCATTAAGAAAAGTGGAATCAGTTTAGAAAAAGTCTTTTACGAAGAGGATGATGGTTCCCTTTATAACGCATTTTTAGATATTGGAAATATTAAGGCAACCTTCTGTGGACATGATCATTATAATAACTATTGGGGAAAATATACCGGGGATATTATTTTAGCATATGGTTACATTAGTGGTGAGTCGACTAATGAAGCATGGCCTACTGGTGGTAAATTGATCACTCTACCAACCGGTGAAGGTGAAATTAAAATACAAAATGTATTACCGGTCTTTGGTATAAATGAACATAAGTATTGATAGTTATCTTTCACAATAATGAAATTTATTATGGAGTTATTTTATGCATAGAAAAATATTACTTCTAATCCATGTCCCAATTATTTTTGTTCTGTTTAACAATACCAATCTTTTCTCACAACAAGATAAACTCAAACCAAATCAGTGGATAACAAATTGGTATTTACTAGGACCAATAGAACTTGAAGAAAGTTCAAATGAGGTTAATCATCTACCTGGTTTTGAATTCGACGGACTTTCTGTTCTAAATGGAGATACTAAGCATAAAGTAGAGGTTGGTCAAGTTGAATCCATTGAAAACTCCCCTGTCTCATGGATTGAGTATACAAGTCCAGATTCAATTATCAACTTAGATAAAGCTGTATCTAAGAAATCATTTGTTGCAGCGTATGCATACAAAGAGATATATTCTGAGAAAGAGGAGACTTTTACTTTTTCGTTGGGAACCAATGATGGAGGCAGATTATGGGTAAATGGATTAGAAGTTTGGGATTTCCCAGGTGCCCGCGGATTAAAGCCAGATGATAATTTAATACCGATTTTATTAAATGAAGGAAGAAATGAAATTCTATTGAAGATTGAAGAAAGGGGAAATAGTTGGGGATTTTGTGCTCGGATACTTCCATTTGATATTGATGCATTTACTAGTAGAGGAAACTTCTTCAATTTGGTTACCTTACCAAATGGTGAAACAGAACTCAGATTTTCATTAAGTGACCGAGTTGTGGATAATTTATTTAAGTCGGTTAATCTAGAAATTTTCTCAAATGATCAAGTCGAAGAACTAATTTGGACTGCTGAATGGACAAGAAAGAAGAAAATGAAATTGGAGATCAATAACAAAGAATTCAAATCATACATCCTCAAAATTAATGCAGAGAGACGCGACAATAAAAAATGGAATGATGAAATTAAATTTAAGTCCGGGAAACGGATTCCCTATACTTTATTCTCAAACAAGAAAACGGACTATCGAATAATTGTTGGTGAAAGTGCTTCAGAATCTGAGCTGTGGGCGGCTAATGAGTTGAAAAAAAATTTGACCGAAATAAGTGGGGCATCATTCAAAATAGAAAGTGATAATTCTGAATTTACTGAGAATGAAATAATTATTGGATATAATAAACATTCGCAAAGGCTACTGGGTGAAGAATTTGAGATACCAACTTTGCTTGATGAATCATTCATTTATAAAAATGTAAAGTCAAATATTGTTTTAACTGGAGGTAAGCAGCGTGGAACCATGTATGCGGTGTTTTCATTTTTGGAAAATGAACTAGGTGTAAGATGGTACACCCCAAGTGTAACAGCAATCCCTCATCGGGATGAATACTCATTTGATTTTATAGACCATTATGAGAGTCCTTCAATACAAGTGAGAAATGACTTTTACTATGAGGCATTTGATCCCACATGGGCTGCACATAATAAAATAAATGGGGCTATGGGATTTCGTAAACAATATGGAGATATTGAAGGATATTGGGCCGTACATACATTTTACAGATTTATGCCTCCTTCCGAATTTTATGAAAACCACCCCGAGTATTATAGTTTGATTGATGGAAAAAGAATTCACGAACGTGCACAGTTATGTTTAACTAATCCAGATGTACTTGAAATTATCACAGAAAGATTGAAAATTGCGATGAAAGAGAATCCGAGTAATTTGATCTATTCCGTCTCGCAAAATGATTGGAGAAATCCATGTCAATGCGACAATTGTCAAGCGATTGTTGATGAAGAAGGAACTCAATCTGGTATCATGGTTTGGTTTGTAAATCAGGTTGCTGAAAATATTAAAGAAGAGTTTCCTGGTAAGTATGTTGGAACATTAGCTTATCAATATACAAGAAAGCCTCCTCAAAATATTCGGCCTAAGGAAAACGTAGTAATACGATTATGCAGTATTGAGTGTTGTTTTTCTCATGATTTTGCTAGCTGTCCCGAGAATCAAGAATTTCTTTCCGATCTGCAAAAATGGTCAGCAATATCTCCTCATTTATATATTTGGGATTATGTTGTGAATTTCAGCCACTACATTATGCCATATCCGAATTTCAAAGTTTTACAACCAAACATTAAAACTTTTAAAGACAATAGTTCTATTGGAATTATGGAACAAGCGGCCTACCAAAGCAGAGGAGGGGAGTTTTCCGAATTACGTGCTTATGTTATTTCTAAACTTCTCTGGAATGCTGAGTGCAATGTTAATGAAGTAATTGATGATTTTATGTATGGTTACTACGGAAGAAGTGGGCAGTACGTCAGAGAATACTTTGATTTGCTTCATGACCAAGTTCAACCGAATACTCATATTCATTTAGGATTGAGGCCAGATGATATTTTGTTCTCTGACGATTTTATTAGAGAAGCTGATTTGATATTCAACAACGCTGAGATAGCAGCTGAAAATGATGAAATTAAAAAACGCGTTGAATTGGCGAGGTTACCATTAATGTACTTAAAATGTAAACGCTCTCCTATGAACTCAAAGTATGATGGAACTTATGATCGGTTTAATAAAATTGCTGAGCGAGAAGGTATAACACATTTTGCTGAAGCAGGACAACCTCATATTGATGATTTTCATCAGCAGATTAACAATGCTGAATAGTATTTCCAAACTTAAAACTAGAAGATGATAGATTCGAACAATTTCAATCAGAAATAATTTATTATGACAATCAGGAGGATTACTACTGTAACGAAGTAGCGCTTGATTATGCTGCTCCAGCAATATTTTTATTTCTTCATAATATTTCAGAGAGTTTAAGACAAAACTCTCTGCATAAGCAGAATAATTAATTGTGGGCAGATGACCTACCCACTAATGTTGTTCCAGTCACTAAGTTAGTCTCACCCTCAATTAATATGAATGCTTTTAAAAATCTTGATTTGAGAGCATTTTTATTTTTCCCAGCTTATATCCAATATATTATGGTTTAATATTCTGATTAACTCGGAAGAAATTACTTGGATCATATCTCTTTTTAACTTCCACTAATCTAGCGTAGTTATCTTTATATGAGGCCATAACTCTTTCTTGACCTTCTTCCATCATGAAATTTATATATGCTCCACCAGCAGAATATGGGTGAATAGCATCATAATAATCTTTGGTCCATTTAGTTATTTTTTCTTTATTTGCCGGATCTGGATCAACTCCAACCATCACTTGTGCCCAATTTGCGTCCCTGTAAGCCCATGGAGTATCATTAGGTCCAACTCTTTGTGCTGCCCCATTTATTGGGTAAAGATGCATTGTTGAATGAGGAGTAGGAAGATCATTTCCAAACTTAACGTGCTGAGCTACAGCTTCATCTGGGATTTCCTTAATAAAATCAGCTCTCCAGTACCACTGCAGGCCACTTGGGTAAAAAACATCAAACATACTGTTTAGTGCAGGATGAGGTATCGGCCCAACATATTCAAAGTCTGGATTAAGATCACGTACTTCTTTGAAACAATTCATCAAACTTCTCTTGCGGACCGACATAATTCCATATAATCCCACACATTTTCTTGCCATGAAGTTCTTCGGGAAAAGGGGGGCCCGGGACAGTCAGAGTCGCAAAGAAACCATATAGGTCTTCATCAGCGTTGAGAATAAAATCGCGATACCATTTCAATACTTCTTCAGTCTTCTCAATATGCCATAGAGTCGGACCACCAATGCTGGTATGTACTGGATGACCTTGGAATAAAAACGAAGTAATGATCCCAAAATTGCCACCGCCACCGCGAATTGCCCAAAACAGGTCTTCATTTTCTTTCGCACTAGCTGTTACTAAAGATCCATCAGCTAAAACCATATCTACCTCAAGTAAATTATCGATCGTTAGCCCATATTTTCTGCTTAAGTAACCCACTCCTCCACCTAGTGTTAGGCCACCAACTCCAGTAGTGGATATGATGCCTGAAGGTACTGCAAGACCATATGGATGGGCAGCATGATCGACATCTCCCCAAGTTGTTCCTCCTCCAACTCTAACTGTTTCATTCTTCTTATCAACATGAACATAATTTATATCTGAAAGATCAATAACTAAACCATCATCACATATTCCTAATCCACCGGCATTATGACCCCCACCCCTAATCGCCACTAACAAACTGTTCTCGCGACCTAAGTTAACCGCTGTAATTACATCTGCAACATCTGAACAACATGCAATCACAGACGGATTTTTATCTATCATACCATTATATACCTTTTTGGCTTCTTCAAACTTTACATCTGCTTGACTGATTACTTCACCCCTAAGGCTTGATTTAAATAAATCTATTAATTGATCATCGATCATGATATACACCTCTTAAATATTTTATAATAAGGTTATTTCATATCTCATAAAATGAAAGGGAGGCTCAAAGCTTAGGCTAATAATAGAAAGTAAAATAAAGTAAGACTTTTGCCCAACGATCATCAAATGAGATATCTAGTCCAATATAACTAAACAAAAATGTAAATCACAATTAAATAAGCGATTAATTTTTTGGTAAACTTTGAGAAATTATGTGACCTTTATCACAACTTGAAATAACTAACTGTATTATATTTTAATTGACAATATGAACATTTTAAAGGCGGGAAGAACTTGGCTGGGACTTCTCGCCTTTTTTTATTTTATCAGAACCATTTTTTTAGTTTTAATATATTTCCCAGCGTGGATAGTATAAAAATAGATACCACTTGCTAGCTTTGTTCCATTAAATTCAATCTCATAGGCACCACTTGGTTGCTCCTTGTTTACTAGGGTTTTAACTTCTCTACCTAAGACATCAAAAACTTTAAGCTCCACATTGCCTCTTTCAGGAATTGAGTATTTTATTTTCGTACTTGGATTGAAAGGATTGGGATAATTTTGAAACAGGCTAAAACTCATTGGATTAGAATTTATTTCTATCTTCTCTTTAGCGCTAACAAGAGTAGAATAATCAATTCCCCAATCATATCTGCAATTTTCAATAATTCCCCCCAGATGATTTTGCGAATTGTCCTCCAAGATCTCCCCATTCCCTTCATTCATCTTCCAATAAAGAATTAGCCCCGGCTCATTTCCCTCCAAGTAACTATATAAATTTTCTTCGATCTCTTCTTTGCTTTTAAAAATATTCCACATTCTTACTTCATCAAGATTCCCAACAAGTGATCTTAGACCCGAATAATTGTTTCCAAGAATTAAAGTGTCATAGGAATCATCTGAAATCGGACTTTCAAAAATTGAACTATTATCAAGTGACAAAGCCTGTAGTTTTCCATCTATATAAACATCCATTAATTGGTTAGATAGCGAGTACGTAACCGCGACGTGCTGCCATTTATTAGTCACAAGTGAGCTGTCCTCAGTGGAGAAACGGATAGTTGTATTGTCTTCCCTTATCAATTTTACCACAAGGCTGTTTTTATTGAATCCCGATGCTAGTCTGTTTGTATAGATCTGGATATTCTTGTTTTCAAATATATATTTGCCATGAAGAGATGTCGGTTTAATCCAAGTTTCAAATGTCCAGTTATTCTTGAAATCAAAGCTTTCATTCGGTTTAATAGTTACTCTTGAACTTGTTTTTAGGAAGGAAAGGGAACTCTCACCTTCAAAAACAAGAATCGAATCTGGAGGGGCATAGAAAGATGATAGCGAGTCTGAATGGAAATTAGCTTTGAGTTTGTATACTCCGGGTTCATTGAATATCCATGTCGGATTTTGTTCTTCAGAATCAAATACACCGTCGTTCTCAAAATCCCACTCCCATTTATTTATCTTTGGATTTGAACTGGAGATATCTGTAAAAGTAACTTCAAGCGGAGCGTGGCCGGTGCTGAAGTCAAAACTAACTTTTGGGAAAAGATAAGTTGGAGGCATTTTGATAAACTCTACTTTATCTCCGATAAAACTTGGGACAGCAAGTATATTGTCAACAATATTGTAATCCAATCCGGCAGGTTCTGGAATCCCGATGTATATTAACTCTGGGGGATTGCTGAAGTCATTATCACACATATAAATTTCACCTTCTCGACTGTAGGATGTAAAGTATATATTCCCTTCTTTATCAATTGTTACTCCATCTGATCTGCCAGCAGTATTTTCCACGACTACTGATAAAGTTGAATCCATTAGATCGATTGCTAACAGGTCTGAATCATCATGCCATTGGCATGCAATTATTCGGTTCTTAAAGCTATCATATATCAGATCTTGAGGAGCAGCTCCAAATCCCGAATCCACAAAAGCCCAATAATTCTTAGTTTCAATATGGACTTTATACACAATACCAATTCTGGTAGCGAGTGCGTATATAAAACCAGAATTATCTGCAGTTATTCCATCAAATTGCTGCACTCCCGGTACTGTAACTGTAAATATATCCTCAGCGGTATTAACGTTCAATCCACGAATCGTTGCATTTCCGGTTACATATAAAACTGAATCCTTTATACAATTGCCATAAGCAACAATACTCTCCTTGAATAGAGATTGATTCCCCTGCTTATCTATTGAAATTATCTTATTGGTTCTTAAACTTGAGACCAAATAGCGATTATTCACTGAATCATAGGCAACACTTTCTGGTCCATCTAATAGATTTTGAGCAAAGGAAATTGTTGAGACTAAGAATAATGCTATTAAAATAAGTGATCTATACAGAGTAAAATTGAACATACTTCTTCTCCAATATTGTTTGTTTTACAAAGATTAATAACTTTTTCTTAACAATGAATAGTAATTCTATGAACGGTCTAATAGTTCGGTGAGAGGTGTGATCCTAATCACATCTTGAAATAACAAACTGTATTATATTTAATATGACAATACGAACAATTTAAAGGCGGGAAGAACTTGGCTGGGACTTCTCGCCTTTTTTATTTTAACAGAACCATTTTTCTACTTCATTAATATCATCTTCTTGGTTGCTAAGAAGCTTCCTGTTTGCAATCTATAAAAATATATTCCACTTGTTAATTCTGAAGCATCAAAGTTAATTGAGAAATTACCAACTGTTTGTTCTTGATTAATTAATTCTGCTATCTCCCTTCCAAGCACGTCGTATAGCTTCAGTATAACAAAGCCTTTTTCTGGGATAGTATATGAAATTATCGTTGATGGATTAAAAGGATTGGGGTAGTTCTGAAATAATTCAAATTTATCAACAGTAAAAGATTCTTCATTGATTGACACCATAGTGCCATTGTAGTTTTCATAAGCACCCAAATCTGGTTTGGAGTTTTCTGGGCTTGGTCGAGGTGTCATTTCTAAATCGTAGAGAGGACTAAAATATGCCACCCCTTCAATTTCAACTGATGTTTCTCCAATCCCTAGGCAGAGGCTGGAATCAGCAAGCTTGAAATTTGAATTAAGAGTATCTTGAAAAAGGGGATCAATGTCCACGTTCCCCAAGCCCCAATTTACAGCAGATATTGAATCGTTGACAATTATTGAATCCAGACCAAACTGAATATCAGAGTAATAAATATTCATATCACATCCAACGGTATCTGATGCAGCATTAACTATACAATTAGTCGGGTCGTTTCCCCACATTATTGTGTTTAATAAAACTGTTGAACTTGTCCCTCTTTGTGTAAGTGCTGCTCCACTGATTCCCTTGTTATTTGCAAACGTACAATTGATGAATGCTACCTTTGCGTTGGTTCCCACAGCTGCTGCTGAGCTTCCTCCTGCAGTTTTATTAAAGGAGAACAAACAATTTGAAACTGTACCATTTGAGAGATTAGAAAATTGAAAACCCGAAGTTCGTAATACGCTAGTATTTTCAGCAATGATTGAGTTTGTTAAATAAAAATCATCAATTATTCCACTTATTAACATATTACTTCCTCTATCTGAAGAATTTCTTAAGAAACTACAACCATCAATCTCTAAATCTAATATCGATTCTAATACTTTTCTCTGCTGAATCTCAATCCCTCCTCTGTAGTAACCAAAATTATCATCAAAAGTTGTGTTGAGGAGCTTAAAAGTGTATGGGTTTGTCTGTATTAAAGTATCTGTAAAATATTCGATCGCCCCAGCATTACTGGTAGCATGATTCCCAATGAACAAACTACTATCTACTAATAGATGACAATTACCAAATGATGCACCTCCTCCCCAGATTGAATGATTATCTACAAAGATAAGATCGGATAGTTGAAGATTGGAGAATCCTGAGTTCAATGCACCACCATGTTCAGCTACATTCTGTGTAAATGTTGAGCTGCTTATTATTGTGGTATCATTATAAAACCCTATAGCTCCTCCCCATATAGATCTATTGTTATCAAAAGAACAACCAATTATTTGGCTTTTACCATTTTCCGAATAAACAGCCCCACTATTGTACTTTGCTGAGTTTTCTATAAATTCACATTCTTTGATAACTAGGTTATTGAACCAAGAAAAAATTGCACCACCAGATTCGCTTGTATCTCTGTAAAAATCTGAATTATTTACCTCAATGTTACTGAAATCTGAATGTATAGCCCCACCCAAGTCTCCGGAGAAGTTATCATTAAACACCGAATTATTTATTAAAATTTCTGAATGATAAAAACCAACTCCTCCCCCAAAGACAGAAGCTGTATCATTAGCGAATAGACAAGAGTCTAATTGTATATCACTCTTAAATGAATTAATCCCTCCACCAATAGAACTAGCTCCATTATTCTGAAAAGTAGCGTTTGAAAAAATTAGATTTGCAGAAGTAGCGTATATAGCCCCACCATCATTGCTATTGTTTTCTTGTAGCACTACATTTCTAAAAGTTGCAGTTGTTGAATCCCAACATGCCACAGCTCCTCCATTATATTTAGCACTGTTATATTCAAATCTATCCCCACTAAAGCTTGTTGAACTTTCCCAACCAATGGCTATTGCACCACCATTATTTGTTGCATAATTGTTATTGAAGATGTTTGCTGCAAAGGTGGGATTCGATTCATGCATCTGAATTGCGCCTCCAGATACAGCTCGATTACGATTGAATGTGTTCCCAACAATCAATATATCTGACCATGCCAAATGAATTGCACCTCCTGTTGGTACTTCTGAAGAGTCACCTCCTGCACTGTTGTTAGTAAACATGCAATAAGAAACATCTACCTTATCGAAATTTATAACAGTTAAAGCGCCACCAGCATTTATATGCCAAACATCTCCGACAGCTTTTGCATATTCAAATTTGCAGTAGTATAATTTCGTAGAATCATTTGTGATATCTGGATCAATGATTCTTATTCCTCCCCAACCGCCAGTAGTCGAATTAGGATCACTAAAACCAATGGTGTCATTAACTGTAAATGTAATACTATCAGACTCAGTTCCAATTGCATGCAGGACACCTTGAACATTTAAAACATAATGGCCTTGAAATTCAATTCTTACTCCAGGCTCAATAACCAATATTGAATCATCTGGAATTTCAATATTATCAGTGATGATATAAGGAGAATTATCTGAAGTCCAAATGCCAAACACATTTCCTCCTCCGATATTTGTTTGTGCTAGAAGATTATTTGGAAAAAATAGAATAGCAGTATGCGACAGGACAAAAACCAAAATAGCTCGTTTCATGACTCCCTCAGACTTTTTCGTTTCATAATTTGAACAGCCGCCTTGGGAGAAGCTCAATAAATGTAGGAGAGAAAGTTCAACACAAAAGTCAAAACGTTTCTCTCAAGGTGGAAAGACTTATAGAAACAACTTAATGATCATTTATAAAATTATCAATATTTTACTATTCAAAATTTGAATTAGATCACTCATGAAAACATCATTTCCTATTAATCTCCAGTCTTTTCACTTAGTACTTTGCAATTGCAGACTCATATTCTTTAATATTATGTAAATACTTGCAAAAATCTCTTATCTTTTCAGAGGGATGATTTTCAATAATAGATTTTAATTCCTGACAACATTTTTCATCACCAATTTGATAGAGACTCCAGACTAACATCTGACAAAGTTCATCATTGTCTGACTTTTTCATCTCCTTAACAAGATCTTCACTTACGTCAATAATCCTATATTTCCCCGCAAAGTAAATGCAGCTTATCTTGACACCATAGTTATCAGATTGAATCCCATTTAGAATATTTACAATTGCAATATCTGAAAGTTCAATCCTTTGATTAGCGTCTGTCTGAGAATAAGTTAAGCTTGATAAAAAGAAAAATAATAGGAATGACAATCCAACAAATGTTGGAGTTTTTCGATATGTATTTTTTCCAGTAACCATTTTGACCCCCCGGTTTTTTATGGTACTCATAATTATAGACGCATCTTATGCTCAAAAGGTTACATGGAATAGTTTGATAGTAGTAACAGTCTTAAAATTATGAATAAAAATTAGAATACAATTTTTAGTTCAAAATTTCTGTGACATAAATCACAACTATATTTTTAAAATTATATATACTTATTACTGTATAGGAAGAACCCTCCTGTACAATTGCTAAGATGGGAAGTCAATATGGTTCTTCTCATCTAAATTAGTTAGAGAGTTATTTCTCAGTGACTCTCTGCTTTAGGGGGAGCACTTAGTTGTGCTTCCCTTATTTAATGATTCGATCCTAACCTTTAAGTCAAAAACAACTGAATGATGTTGATAATGTGGGGGATATATCTTATTTTAATCGCTAAAGTATTTATGAGTCATAAAATTAATTTGAACTTGTGAAAGCTGTTGAGGGCGGGTTGTGATTGACATCAAACATATAAAACCTAGCAAACAACTCTCAAAATATGTCAGAAAAGTATCAATATTTGAGAGTCAAAGCATAATAACTTTCAAACAGAAACTTACCCCAAGTGCATATACTTATCTTTCTTACAATCACAAAGATATTCCTTTACCAATAATTGGAAAAGAAGAAGAACCTCTTGCAGAGCGTATACAGATTGTTGGACCAAAGATCGGAGAAGATTTTCATGTTAATTATAATGGACATTTAAGCCAAATACTGATTGAGTTCACTGCAACAGGTTTTTATTATCTGTTTCACAAATCTCCAAAATCTTATCTTAACAAAATTCTAAACCTTTCCGAGTTTTCTCCAACTGACAACTCACATTTACTTAAAGTTAAACTTCAACATTGTAATGATAAATTTGACCAAATTGAAATTCTTGAAAAATGGTTAATCGAAAAATCAAATAAAGCATTGAAGTTTTGCGAATATATAGATAAAGCTGTAGGTATTTTGGAAAAAGCTAATGGCCGTATTAACATCGCTGAACTATCTGAACAAATCTATAAAAGTGAAAGGCAATTTGAGAGACAATTTAAAAAGCTGGTAGGTATAAGTCCAAAATACTTTTCTAAGATCATTCAATTGCACTATGTTATCAATTTAATGCAAAAGAAAGAATATGGCTCAATTCAGAATTTATCGTATAAATCAAACTATTACGATGCGCCTTCATTTGCAAATAAATTTAAGGAACTAACTGGTCATAGTCCTGGAGAGTTCTTGGATAGTGACGATCATATAGCACTAAAATACTTCACAGAACTTCCCTTCTAAATTAGTTAAAACTTCGCTTCTCAAGATTTTCACCTAATTATGTCGGTTTTTTACAAGGAAATGTCGGTTTTCTACAATGAATTCTTCAATTGATCTCATATATTGAAACTAAACATAATTCAGATTCATTCAAATGAAAAATGATCTTCTTCAACATAAGCTCAGTGTCGATCAAAAAGAGATTTGGAAAAATGTGGAGAAATATACTGCACTTATAATGAAGGGAAATATGGATGGCTTTCTAGAATATTTTCATAATAACTATTCTGGTTGGAATTATAAAGCTTTTATACCAGTTAGAAAAGCAGATATTAAAAATGAATTACTGCACTTGCCTAAACGAGAAATATGTTCTTATAGAATAATTCCGATGGAAATTAAGATAATCAAGGATATTGCAATTGTTCACTATTCCTATTCTGTTATTTATAAGAATGAGGATGGAAGTGAAAAAGAAAAGTCAGGTCTTAACACAGATATACTCCTAAAGCAAGATGAAAAATGGATGATAATTGCTGATCATGTTGCGGATTATAAACTATCAGCATCTAAAGATGAATAGTCTTGATGAGAATTAGATAAACAAAGTTTTAAGAAAATTCTCAAGTATTAGTGATACGAGAGATGAACAAACACAAACAAAAGGAGAAAATGATGAAACGATTAATTTTTATCTTATTTGTAATGGCAGCAACTATGATCTTTTTTAATTGCTCAGATAACAATCCTACTAGTCCTGAGTCTGGGCAAAGCGATCAAGTTACACTAGCAAAAACAAAAACTGATTTCACCGGAACTGCGGATATTGATTGTTATTGGGGCGGTGCCACAAATGGAACGATGAAATTGTTACCGAATGGAGATAGGCATCAAAGAGGAGTAAAAGCGAAATATATTATGGATGTATCGGAAGATTTACTCAATGGAGAAATGTATTGGGCAACTAGTAAGAACATTGAAGCAGATTGGTTTAAAGCAAAACTTTGGGGTAAAATTGAATTAGTAGTCACTGGAGGTCAAGGGAAATGGGAATTTACATGGCATGGGTACAAAATTGGAAGATTAGTTACAATTGATGCTAAGGGTGTTGGGGTAGATGGTGAAGTAAAAGGCATGGTAGCAAAAATGACTATGGAGATGTTTCTTATGGGAATTAAAAACCCTACCCCAGGAGATGGAAGGCCTCCATTTTTAGTTGATGAGTGTCAAAAAGAATTTCGTTTAATTGAGGGATATATTTTGAAGTAGTTATTATCAGATGGCGAGAAGTCTTGGCTGGGGCTTCTCGCTTTTTATTATAGAGTGAAATTTTTATCAAAATTGATTTTTAAGGAATTAGTCTCTTTGAGATCTTAGAATGAGCCAAACTTAAATGTTAAAATACCAGATAAACCGGAAAATTCCGAATCACCCAAATTATCATCTTTAATACCATTTATATATCTATATCCGACACCAAAATTTATTCTCATAAAACTTAGAATATTTAATTCAGCATTTACTGCTGGTTCACAAACAAAAAACTCATCACTGTTTCCAAACCACGAATCATCATAGTAGTAACCACTGCGGTGAGAAACACTTCCACCTCCAAGCAATAGGTAAATAGTTGCATGTAATACATCATCAGAATTAACAATGTATTCTAATTCAAAACCACCATAACCGAAATTAATGAGCATTTCTTCCCCTAAATAACTTCTAGTTCCAGAAATTTCATTGGCAAGCCCATAACCACCTCCACCAATAACTAGAGTATGGTTTATTATCCAGCCACCTCGTCCACCTACTAAAACGGCAAATTGATCTCTTATACTAGAAAATTTGACAACCGGGCCGCCGAATCCCCCATGGGAGATTTCGCCAGAACCAAAAATTGTTTTTTCTTGACCTAATAAAGTACTGCTTAATAAGAGTAAGAACAGTATAGTTTTCTTCATTTACTACCTCAACATTTATTTTTATCTAACAATGCTTTTGACGTTTTTATTTAATGAGAGTTTGATATATCATTTCTCTTTAAATTCTTTTTTTTCAGTGACCCTCAATACAACTAGATTTGCTTCTTAGTTTTATATTTTAAGTGTAGGCTTTATTGAATATATAGTTGAGAAGAACTTGGTAGGACTACTTTCCTTGTTTATTTCATTAAAAGCATTTTTTTAGTTTCAATAAAATCTCCAGCTTGAATTCTATAAAAATATGCTCCGCTGGCTAAATTTGAACCATTCAAGTTTATCTCATAGATTCCGGGAGACTGTAGTTCGTTGACAAGCTCAGTAACTATTCGACCAAGTTGGTCGTAAATCTTGAGTGAGACAAAACTTTGTTTCGGAATGGAATAACTGATTCTTGTGGTTGGATTAAAAGGGTTAGGATAGTTTTGAGACAAAGTAAAATTTTCAATAGTTGTTGTTTCTTTCTGTTGATAAATATTTGTTCGTTGATCGAAAAAGATTAGAATCTCATTTACCAGTTCATTTCTTGTCTCTTCTGGATAGATTGTTTCAAATGGAAATCCTAATACAATAACTTTACCTTCTTCAGAACCATTTGGGAAATAGCCTTCGTAAAAAACTCCAGCGAACCCATCTGCTGTATCTAAACCAGAATATTCAAAAGCTCCAACGCCCCCCTCCGATAAACCAAAGACATCTGGCCAATCAACATTGTAGGTGCCGTGAGTTCCATTATCAAATCTCACATTGGATAAATTTTGAAAGTATGAGCCACCTAATGCATTAGCTGTGTAATAAACATTCTTGGTGTTATATGGAGCATCGTTTAAATATCTAATTTTTAAATAATTTTTGATAAAACTCTTATCAGTAGTGCTACCTTTGTAATCAAGATCCCAAGCTATTTCACTACCTGAAACGAATAAGTTTCCTCCAGTATCAAGATAAGTAGAAAATAACTGTTGTTCAGTCTCGTTGAAAGTCTCGTCCACGGTACTTTCCTCACCCAGAATATAGTCGACGATTTTATAGTCCATTAAGTCAAAAAGACCACTGGATATAGCTTCATTTGTAGCTGAGTTAAAAAAAAAGGAATTATTATAGAACGCTTTGCCGTGTATTCGATTAAAGTCATATGTATTCCCATCTGAAGCTCTGTCAAAACCATTAACAATAAGGCCCTGTGGAGTTGATCCATCAGAAGGAATACCAATTCCAAGCACTTCTGAATAATTACTCTCTCCAATTGAATTAACTGCTCTGATTTTTACAAATACTAGTTTATTGTCAAATAGTTGATCAATAATTAAATTATTCGGATCTAACTCAATCGCTGTCCCAAAATTAATACCGTCATTGCTTAGATAAGCTTTGTAAAACTCAACATTATCATCTTGTTCCAATACTATTTTTAATTTGTCTCCATCTACTGATATTACTCCAAATGATGCTGGTTTAGATGGCAGACCAGATATTTCCAGGTAGCTTGGCTGGCTCATTGGTCCTACTTCGTCGCTAAAAATTTTATAAAGATTATCATCCTTTAAAGCATCGCGTAGATTAGCGATGTTACTATCTATAATTGTTAGATTATTAACAAATCTAATCCCGTGACTATAATCAACATAGAGCTCTGTATGGCCGTTATATAAAGGCTGCCATGGGATCCCATCAAGTTTATGCCAACCATAAATCACTACTTTATTTAATCTTGTGGGATCAACAATTAAATTGCTGATTACTACATCTTTCTTTGTACCACCAACCAATTGACCTAACCTAGCAGAAGCCACCTCTCGTTGAGTTTCGATGGCATCATTATGTTCAACAAACTTTGGAACAAGAGTGTTCCTCTCATGCCATGGATAGGTGACTGGTTCAAGTTTGATATCACAATTTATATATATATTATCTACTAATTTTCTTGTTGGCATTGTCATTCCGAAAAGATCAGCAATTTTTTGGGCAGTAATTGGTCCCATTGGAACTCTGCAGAAATCCTCATCCGATCCTACAGCTAAATAATCTGGCATCACTTCATAAGATACTGTATGAGCGACTCCAGAATTGTCATTAAATGATGTGGTTATTTTTGTGAGAGTCCTTAAAAAATCTGGAATATTTCCATTTGATATTTCTTCAAAAAGTCTCTCTTCTCTTTCTTCAAAAGTAAGATTTTGAACGCTTGTCATAAATTCTGAACCGGAAAGTGCATCCGTAGGTCTAGGCGGAATATTCAACTTAGTATAATTAGTTTCGCTTTTTTGAATCAAATTTGTGTAGGCTCCATCTGCATAATATTCATAACCAATATTTTCTTGTGGCGTATTTGATAGTATTGCATGAATAAAACCATTCTTTTCAACTTGAACTGTATGCAAAATTTTCCGCTCAGGATTCTTTTTTAGAATTATTTGGATTCTTCCATCCAGCGCTGTATGAATAATGAATTCGCTATCTTCAATTGTTTCAAAGTCATAGTAATTAGATAGAAATCTGTGCATCCATCTGCTGCGGTACCAGGTTCCACCAGTTGCACTGACAATCGGTTGACCATTATAAAGAGCAACACTGTCATTATATGCTAGGGTGAAGAGCATATTCTCATCCGATGCATTTAACCAATTGACGAATTTTGCCCCGTAAGAATCATCATACCCATAATTACTATCAAGGAAAGCTATTCTTTTTACGAATGGAGGAATTGATTCATAATGATCAATAAAACTGAAATCAAATCTTCCGCCTCCACTATGACCTGTTAACACAATCTCAGTTTCGAAGTCAGAAAACATTGCTTGTATCTTACTCACCAAGTTATCTATTATTTCATGATAATTGGAATACTTAGCTTTCCAAGCAGGCCATGAAAGTAAATTGTTTTCTAAGTAGACTGTAACAAAATTATAATCGATTCCACTTTTCCTAATAAATCTCGTTTGTGCTCCGATGTGTTGAATATTGAAGTGCCAATCATCTCCGGCTTGCATCACTTTACCAATTGTCTGGCCTGTCGAATTGCCATTTGGTAATGCGTATAGTGCAATTACGATTTTTGATTCTGGATTGAAATTATTTGCTGCTGGGGCATTAATATGCACCTTAATTTCAGGTTCAAAATCAAATTCTAGAATTTGCTCATCATGATGATAGCTGTTACTAAATCCAAGTAGTCTGAATCCATTATTTGCATAAGATAAATTTGAGTAACAAAAAGTCAAACTAACAATAATGATCAACCTACTGTAGTTTCTTCTAAACAATCAAATTCTCCCTATAATTTTCTTTTAAAAAAATTTACCTCATAAACTAACAAACTTAAAATATAACTTTTCAGAGAAAAAAAACTACTATAAAATAATTACACTTTAAACTGACATTTGGTGACTGCTTACTGAGAAAATGAAGCTCATATATGCCAGAATAGAGACAAGTTTTATAGAGGGTGGATCTGCTATGTGAGATCACACGTAGTATTAAATAATTCATTCAATTGAAATATTAGAATATAAAATCCAAATATTTACTAAACCTCGCATGAAATTATTGTAAAGTAATGATGATTTTCATAGATTACGAAAATTATTAACAAAGTAACTGTTATCTCTATATCAATGAATGTTAACGTAGTTTATAAATAAGCTTTGTTTCAGAATAGAAGAGCTTGGGGCAAAAATGAAAGCATTAGTGCTGAAATCTCGTGAATCACTAGAGGTTGTGGATGTTCCTAAACCGGTCCTTTCTCCAGGTCAAGTAATGGTGAAAGTGAGTAATTGCGGTCTTTGTGGAAGTGATATTAGATATTTCCACGGAGAGAACCCATGGGCAAAGCAAACACTTCAGATGAATATTCCTAATCCGCCTAATATTATTCTTGGTCATGAGTTCGTTGGAGATGTTGTTGAAGTATATGATTCGATCGATGAGAAGCTTATTGGTAAGAGAGTAGCTGTGCAAACATGGTCCGCTTGCGGGCGTTGTGATTCATGTCGGCGTGGCAAAGAGAATTTCTGTAGAGAAACTAAGCATCTTGGGCATGGACAAGGTTGGGGTGAGATGGAATTTTATCCAGGTGGAATGGCAGAGTATTGTCCTGCTTTCAGCAATCACGTATATGAACTACCTGAAAGTGTGTCAAATGAGCAAGCTACATTTCTCGACCCACTTACAGCAGCTCTACATGCAGTAGATGTGGGAAAACCTGAAGTTCTCAATCGTGTGGTTGTGCTGGGTGCAGGCCCCATAGGAATCATGATAGCACAATTATCCAAAGTCTTTGGTGCCGCTAAAACATTTATTACAGATATCACGGATGATAACTTACAAGTTGCCCATCAACTTGGGATTGACCATACTTTGAATGTGTCTGACTCAGGACAATCAATTACTGACCTTGTAAAAAAACAGACGAATGGATTAGGCGTGGATCGAGTTTTTAACACTGTTGGATCACAAGAAAGTATAGTTGAATCTCTCACTTTATTGAAGAACACAGGAATAGCGGTGCTGTTAGCTACTAAAAATGAGGAGATCAATTTTCCAGCTTTGTTGCTCAGTGGTGAAAGAACAATCAAGACATCGACTAACGCTATGTATGCTGACTTCCCAAGAGCTATTGAGTTATTAGCTAGTGGTCTTGTCAAAGTTGATCCGATGATAACTCACCGTTTCAATCTTAACGATGGTCTTAAGGTTTTCGAAACTGCTGTTAACAAAGCTCAAAGCAAGGCAATTAAAATTGTATTGAACTGTGAAATATGAATCCTTTAATAAATGAAATTAACAATACAGATATAAGATCTGGTACACTCGGTATCTGGTGGCTTGGTCAAGAAGGTTATGCAATAAAGACACATGATCAAGTTATTTACATCGACCCATACCTGAGTACTTACGCTGAAAGAATCACTTTAGGTAAACCTGACGAACATATCCGAATGATGCCACCACCTATGCATCCAGAGGAAGTAACCAATGCCGACCTAGTAATATGCACCCATGATCATGCTGATCACATTGACCCTGAAGGTATTCCACTTATAGCTAATGCTTCTAGACAAACCAAATTTCTTGTTCCAGAGTGTGCCCGGCAAACATTACTTAATTTTTATATATCAGAAGATCGAATTAATACTCTCAAAGGTGATGATGCCTTAACGATCTCAGATATTACTATTGAAGCTATTCCAGCTAAACATGAACAATTCGATAAAGATGAAATCATGGGTTATCCATATTTGAGTTATATTATTAAGATAGAAGACTTTACATTAGTTCATGCTGGAGACACCATTCCATATATTGGACAGATCGATAAGTTCAAATCACATGAGATTGATTTAGCTTTTGTACCTATTAACGGACGAGATAAGTTCCGTCACGACCTGGGATTTGAGGGTAATTTTAACTCTGTTGAAGCTGTAGAATTTACATGTGGTATTGGTGCTGGTTTGACAGTACCGATGCACTATAATATGTTTTCCATAAACACTGGTGATGTGGAAGAATTTCAACGTGTTGCTTTGGAAAAGGATTTAAATGTACTTATTATGGAGCCTTCCACACTTTTAGTTTTTACAAAGGGATTATGTATATGAAATTGAATAACAAAGTTGCTCTGGTCACAGGTTCGAGTAGAGGTATTGGTAAAGCAATTGCATTGGAATTAGCGAAGGAAGGCGCCCAAGTTATTGTTCACGGTCCAATGGAATCAGAAGAATTAGATTCATCTTTTGAGCAAGTTAGTGCAATCAATCAAGGTTCAATTAAGGTTGTGGCCGAATTGTCAGACAGTAGGGCCATAGAAGTATTATTTGAAACCATTACCTCAAAGTTTCGTCGTTTGGACATATTAGTTAACAATGCTGCAACTCAAAACCCAAGTCCATTTCTGGAACTGACGGAAAATGATTGGGACCTAGTGTTAGCCGTCAACTTAAAGGCACCATTTCTTTGTGGACAGCACGCTGGCCGAATAATGAAAGAAAATTGTAGTGGAAAGATTATTAATATCAGTTCTGTACATGCCTATGATGTGAGACGTAATTATGCACACTACAGCACCTCAAAAGGTGGATTAGAGACCCTGAGTAAGAGCATGGCTCTAGAACTAGCTGAGTACAATATCCAGGTAAACTCTATTGTTGTAGGGGCAATTGCAACAGAACTAACCCCAGCTGACAGATGTGAAAACATGCTTACTTCTATTCCCGCGGGTGTAGTAGGTAAAGAAACAGATATTGCCCACCTCGTTACTTTTCTAAGTTCAGATTCAGCAAACTATATTACTGGAACAAGTATAACTGTTGATGGTGGATTAACTTTGGGTTTTTGTGCAAGCAGACCTGATCTATAATTAAATTATATTAGAAAAGAATATGACAATTGAGGAATTAGGATACAACAGAAGTTTAGAAAAATTTCGAAAAGAACAAAATTTAGATTCCTTTGAGACTGGTCGAGTAATATCGGAACACAAAGAAAGGTATGTTGTCAAGACTCCTCAAAAAGAGTTTGACTCCGAGCTTATAGGTAATTTAAGGTTTACTGCAGAAAGTAGATATGACTTTCCTGCAGTTGGTGATTGGGTTGCTTTTTCTGAGTATGATGATGGCAAAGCTCTAATTCATGCAATTTATCCTCGAATTTCTATTATAGAAAGACAAGCGGTTGGCAAATCCGGACAAATACAAATAATCGCAACAAATGTTGACTGTGGATTAATTGTTCAAGCAGTTGATAGAGATTTCAATCTAAATAGGTTAGAAAGATATTTAACAATCTGTTATGCTTCTAAAGTTGAACCGCTAATTGTTTTAAACAAAATTGACCTAATAAGTCACTCTGAATTGGAATCTTTGAAAGATCAAATTAGTCAGCGAATTAAAGATTTACCAATAGTATCCACATGCAACCAAACAAAAGGTTACCGTGAACTAGAAACTGCCATAAAGAAAGGTAAAACTTATTGTTTGCTTGGATCTTCCGGAGTTGGGAAATCTACTCTTTTGAATTGTCTCTCGGGAGAACAACTAATGAAAACTGGCGAAATAAGTTCGAGCGTAAATAAAGGAAAGCATATTACGAGCCATCGTGAGTTAATTGTATTGAAAAGTGGGGGAATCTTAATAGATAATCCCGGAATGCGAGAAGTTGGTATTGCAGACACAACAAGTGGATTAGATACTACATTTGAATACATTGTTGAATATTCTAAAAATTGCCGATTCAAAGATTGCACTCACACTCTTGAAAAAGGTTGCGCTATCTTAGCAGCTGTAGAAAACGGAGATATTGATCAAGATTCCTACGCTAATTTTCGAAAAATGGAAAAAGAAAAAATGTATTTTGAATCAAATGCATTAGAAAGAAAGAAGAAGGACAAAGACTTAGGAAAAATAATTAAGAACTACCAAAAACAAAGGAAAAATAATAAGTACTAACATTTCCTATTTCATCAAGGTTAGTATAAGAAATATATGAACAATAGTACTTATACCACTAATTTTGTGTGGATAAACATACTAGAATATACTAACCGTTATGGCCAATTGAAATCAATCAACTAAAAGAGTTTTTTATGAAAATACTAATGATGTTATTGCTTTTATTTTTTGCCATTCACAACACCTATGGTCAGAAAAGTGATATAGTTGAGTTAAATGGTGCTGATATTTATTATGAAATCCATGGCGATGGAGAACCCCTGGTTTTATTGCATTGGTACATGGGTAGCAACAAGATATATGACCGATGGGTGGAAGATTGGTCAAAAAAATATCAGGTTATTTTGCCAGATTTGCGAGGACATGGACAATCTACCAATCCTAAAAAAGTATTTAGACATCGGGATGTAGCTGAAGATATTTATGCTTTAATGGATTATCTAAAAATTAAGAAATTCAAAGCATTGGGTGCATCCACAGGAGGAATGACCCTAATTCATATGGCTACCATGGATACTTCAAGAATTACTTCAATGGTATTAATTGGTGCAACTTCCTATTATCCGAAAGAGTGTCGAGAAGGTATGCTTAGTTATAAAGTTTCAGAGTGGGAAGAATACACATGGATGAATAAACATGTAAATCGCGGAGAGGAACAGATTAAGAAGTTAATATATCAGTTTAATGAGTTATCCGAAACATATGATGATATGAACTTCACTCCAGCATATTTAGCTAAGATAAAATGTCCTGTTTTAATTATACATGGGGATCGGGATGAGTATTTTCCGATTGATATTCCGGTTGAGATGTATCAATCAATTCCAAATGCTTATTTATGGACTCTACCTAACGGAAAGCACATACCTCCGATTTGGGGTTCTAAATGGTCAACCATATTTTCTGATATCACGATGGATTTTTTAAACGGTGAATGGGAGAAATAAACGCAAACGGCCATAACAAAGATAATACCCAAAAAAGATTTTTGTGAAAATTTATTACTTATCCGTTACTGAACAATCGTAAGGTGCTTTATTACAGTATCTTACTGTAGATTATCTCTATTTCATCAAAATCATCTTCTTACTCTCAACAAACTGACCCGCTTGAATTCTATAAAAGTATATTCCACTGGTTAGGTTTGAGGCATCAAATTCTACTGCGTAAGTTCCAGATGTCTGTCCTATATTTACAAGAGTTGCTATTTCTCTGCCCAAGACATCAAACACTTTGAGTGACACATAACTTTGATTGGGTATTGAGTAACTGATGTTTGTTGATGGATTGAAAGGATTGGGGAAATTCTGAGAAAGTCTGAATTGATGCGGTATCTTTACCTTATCCTCTTGAATTTGAGTTGTCCTTCTTATCCAGTCCATTGCTGCTTTAACAACTGTGTCATCACCATTTGCCACATCTTCTTGGGTAAGCCAAACCTCTTCGTCGATAGGAGCTGAAGTATGTGCCATATACTCTCTACTTGGTAAAACATACCCACTGCCAGTAGCTCTTGTAAATAACCAATTATCATATCCAAGATCGGGATAATCACTAAGCGTATAAGCTCCGCAGGTTGGTTTACCGAATACACGCGCCATTGGATGAAAACCTAGACGAAGGGATTCCCAATCGCCGTTACTTACCGCACCCGGGCCAGTTAGGACTGCAATTGGTTTATCGTAGTATGATGAAGGGTTGCCTGCAATGTCAAACAACCTATTAGACCAAGTTGGGTGCTGAACCATATCGAAATGATCATTTGGGTCTCCGCGTAACTCAAAACCTACTTTAGAAATATAAGAATTGAAAAGGAGAGAATAACCATCATCTGCCTCAAGCATTGATCCACCATAGTTACAGCGCATGTCTATAATCATTCCGCTAGTTTCATGCACATGCATTAGACTATCAACAGCATCATAAAATTGTTCACTTATACGAAACTCATTTCTCCAATCCCAGGAGGCAATATACATGTACCCAATGTCTGTCCCTTCAACTATTCCCCATGTTATGAAATCTCCATTATAAAAATCTGGTTCCTCAATTCCTGGTACTGGTAATTGTTCATTTCCCCAAATATTTCCTGACTGAAATAACATCTGACTAGTTGGAAGATGAAGAGTGTCGCCAGTTGAATATTTAACAATATCAATTGTATCATATAAATGCCAGTTCAGTCCAGCACTTTGGAGAAGGTAATGCGTCATTGATTCATCTGTGCTTCCAAATACATAAAATAAAGCAATCGGTAATTGTGCTTCAATAATTTCCTTGTAAAGAATTTTCCAAGGGATTCCATCATAGCCTAAAACTAAGTCCCCAGGAACAAGACCAAGTTTATGTCCTGGAAGTGCTTTATAAACCAACAAACTGCTATCAGGCATTGGAGTGAGGCAAGCTCCGAATATTGAATTGTTCTGTGCAGTGCTTACTAAAAAAAGTGGAAGACCAGGCACTTGTTCAATGCCAGAATAAATACTTTCGTCAGTTATATAAGTATGTCCATCCATAAGAGCCATAGTAAGGTAGTTCATTATAGCTGTAAATCTTCCCTTGCTAACGCCAGCTTCAATTTCTGGGCGGTAAAGATTTCTGAGGGAATCGAGGTTGATATTCAAATTTACAAATGCACCGTAGCCATGGTCAATATAATCATATGCTCTATCAAAGATTTCAAGTTTTTGCTGCGTGGGAACGCCTTCACCCCATGTGGAGTCAATTACTCTAGCCCAATCATCCTTAGCGTAATGACCAGCTAGTTTTGGAATGTAAGTGTAATCTGATTCAGCTATATCAATACTTGTATTGGTTCTATTATTTTGAGAGACTTTATAGGGTAAGAAATTAACTTGAGCTTGTGCGGATTTAGAACTAAATAAAAGTCCCAAGAATAAAAATGAGAGCAATATTATGGTTCTACTAGTTGCTGTCGACATGATCATTCCCTCAAATAATTTAATTTAAATCAAAGTCACTATAAACATACATGTTTAAACAGTCTTACTAGAACTTAAGTAAAGACTTGATTTAATTCAACCAAAAATGAAAAGTAATTTACTTTTCAAAAACAAAAATCGCTGAATTAGGAATAATGGTTTCTTTACCATTACTTTCAATTGCAGCAAAGTGTTCTGGGGATGCAATGAAAAGGGGAGAGTAATTCCCTTCAAAATCAATATCAACTTCAAGTGATCTATCATAGTTAAAGTTTGCTACTACAATTCCTCTTTTCTTGTTTGCTTTATTTTCATAAACTGAATACTTCTCATATGGTTCGCCTTCAACTAGAACAGTTGCACCTACTGTGTGCTTAAATTCTCCATTCCAAAGCAAGTCATCGTATTTCCTTCTTAGTGAATCAACTTTTTCTCCATACTCCAAGGTCATTGGGAACTCAGTCAATCTTCCTTTGAAGTTTCGTGGTTCATAACTGATAATGTATCTATATAGAAGAGCCGTATTTATTAGGTTTCGATCGTTATAACCTGAGATTGCAATCATCATTTCTTCATCGGGGGCAACATATCTGTGAATTGGAACATGATTAAGATCTACACGAAAATAGGAGAGGTTATAGTGGCTAAATTCCAAATCATAGTTGCCCTCACCAGCAAAAATGTAATCCGGTTTTGAATCATCTCTAATATCTTCAAAACCTTTTGCAAGAATTTGATCTCCACTATATATATGGGCAGGTAGTTTATGACCGTGCGATTTATCATAGCAGTATCTAGCTCCTCCATGATGCTGATTCTCATCGAACAACATTCCATCAGCGTTGAGCTCCAATGTTTTACTGAATTCATTGCTTGCAATTGTTCGCCACTCTGCCGAAAGATGACACATTGGTGAGAAATGGCGAGTATTGATTTCTGCTAATTGAACATCAGTCTGATAAGCATATCCGTTATAATAGTGCGGATCACCAAATGGGTCTTTAGTAGTATACTTAATCAGTTCGTTATTGTACCACTCTGTTGCTCTATCTGCCCAAGTAAATTTAGTAAAAAGAATTACTTTTACTCCCAGGTTCTGTATTTCTTTTATTGTATTAGAAAAATCTTCCCATGTACCCAATCGAGGATCAATATCGTGAGAAGGATTATCTTTATCTTGCCCTCCCATTGTCCAACCAGTTACTTGTAAAGCCTTTACTCCATTTGCTGCACAGTCTTTGCCGATTTCGAGTAAATCAGTGTAGCTATATCTAATATCATCTTCAGGATTATTCATATGTATCTGTTGCCATGAATGTACTTTGTTAAACCATACGGGAGAATATGGAGCTTCAAACCACGTTGATCTCCATTCCTTGTAGATGTCTGCACCTTTATGCCAGGTACCAGTAAAAGGCTGTAATACGATAGGCTTCAATTTTGCACTGGTATTTGGATTAACGAAAAGGAAATGAACTGTTGAAAACTCAATGTGCACCTTTTGCCCAGCAATCGTATCACCTTTAGGATTTACTCCAGTATCCCACAACTCATAGCTTAAATATCCCGGTTTCAATTCAGCTTTGAATTGTACTAGATCTTCAACCGAAGTATCGTGATAGCCAATATAGATACCTTCTTTCCCATTGCCGATTATCGAGAAGGGGGTATCTGGAGAATTTAAAGCTTGTTGAGGATTATCAACTGCAAAATAGCCTGGCTGATTATCAAACTTTGGATAAAGCTCTAGTTCTTTCATCCCGCCATAATCAATCCCAATCTGGGAAAAACGATCTGTGCCATCCGGTATTGATAAATCTCCCAATTGAGGCCATCTTACGGTTTCAATAGTATAAGGAGTATTATTCTCCAGTTCAGCTATAAATGTTAGACAGTTGTCATTTAGCTTAACAATACCCTTGAAAATAATATCAAGTCTATCCCCTTGCTGACTTTGAAGATTTTTCCAAGTGAGTAATATCTGTTTTGCTTCATCATCAATTTCAATCTCAACATTATTCTGCGAATTACCAATAACCGGATTAAACCGCTGATTAGGCTTAGGAACATTCATAAGGAAAGAAAGAGCTAAGTCAGATCGTCGTTCAATTTCCCAGCCATTTATTTTACTTATCAGTTTTTCAATCGATCCATTCTTCTCATTAAATTCAATTTTAATTTTATCATTTTCAAGAACAGCATTTATCGCGAGAGAATTAGAATTTATTATGAACATTAAGATGATATTTAAAATGAAAAAACCTTTTCTCACAATCCTTTATCCTTATAATGTTATTAAGAACAAACTTTACTAATATGTATTAATATACATCAAAATAATTTTTTATTTCAAATACTATTTCTTTCTGTACTTGTAATAAGAGTTCACTATTTTCGTAAAATAATAATTGTTGTTAAGAAGAGACTATTCATTTTTTACAATAAAAATCAATTGCTCTTTAAATTTAGAGGATGAGATGCAAAAGTGTTCAAAATTAAATGCTATTCAAATCACATTATTTCTTTTATTAATTGTAATAACAGGTTGTTCAATGGAAGATAAGAATCAAGCTATTACAAGATTTTCCAACTTTGATGATTTAGTAAATAATTTTAGTGAGCCACACCAAGACTATGGAACGGCTCCGCTTTACGTGTGGAATGGAATAATTACTAAAGAAAGAATTGAAGAAGATCTTATTGAATTTAAAGAGGCTGGATTTGGGGGTGTGTTCGTCCATCCTAGACCTGGTCTGATCACTGAATACCTTTCTGATAATTGGTTTGAACTTTTTGCATACACTGTCGAAAAAGCCAAAGAGCTAAAACTCAACGTTTGGATATATGATGAAAATTCCTATCCTAGCGGGTTTGCTGGAGGGCATGTCCCAGCAGAAATGCCAGAATCCTATAATCATGGACAAGGTCTTCAACCTCAAGATACAAACGTCGTTCCGGCCAATTATAAAGACTACTTCTTGATCTATGAGAAATCCAAAGGAAAATACATAAACGTAACCGACATTGCAGATCAAAAAGTTGGAAAAGAGGGAGAGTACTCTCTAATTTTGAAAACCTATTACAGAACATCTGAATGGTTTGGAGGATGGTCATATGTGGACTTAGTTTATCCTGGAGTCACTGAGAAATTTATTGATCTAACCATGTCCGGATATATAAAAGTAGCAAAAGAAGATTTCGGGAAGGCAATAAAAGGCGTATTTACAGATGAACCGGAGATCGGAACACCAGGAGGTGTTAGGTGGACTCCAGATTTATTTGAAGTTTTCAAAGAGCAGTGGGGCTATGATCTTGAGGAGAATTTTCCTTCACTCTACAAAGAAATTGGAGATTGGAAAAAAATAAGACATAACTATACACAGACAATGCTGCAATTATTTATTGAAAGATGGTCAAAACCGCAATACAAATTCAATGAAGAGAACAATCTAATATTTACTGGACATTACTGGGAGCATGGCTGGCCAAGTATGAAATTAGGTGGTGATAATATGGCAATGTATGCTTATCATCAAATGCCAGGAATTGATATGCTCTTTAATCAATTTAACGAAAAATCGAATAAGGCCCAGTTTGGAAATATCCGTGCAGTAAAAGAATTAGCAAGTGTTGCAAATCAACTTGGACGACACCGGACATTATCAGAAACTTATGGCGGTGGGGGCTGGGAAGAAACATTTGAAGATTTTAAGAGGCTCGGTGATTGGGAATATGTTCTGGGTGTAAATTTTATGAATCAACATTTGTCTCATTATACATTAGCTGGTGCGAGAAAGTATGATTATCCTCCTTCATTTTCATATCATACGCCGTATTGGAAACAGTACAAGCATTTAAATGATTACTACAAGAGATTATCTTTTCTAATGTCTTCAGGTGAACAAATGAATAATATTCTCGTTATTGAACCGACTACCACCGCTTGGTTATATGATTCATATGTTAAAGATGCTGTAAATAAGAAGAATGAAGAAATCGGTCTGACATTTCAAAAATTTGTCACAAATCTTGAAAAGAATCAAGTTGAATATGATCTAGGTTCGGAAGATATTATTAAGAATCACGGAAAGGTAAATAAATCAAAATTTGTTGTTGAACAGAGGAGTTATTCATTGATTGTTGTTCCTCCGTTAGTCGAAAACCTAAATAAGTCTACCTACGATTTATTAGTAAAATATGTTCAAAATGGTGGTATAGTTTTATCTTTCTCTTCACCAAATCTAGTTGATGGTGAATTTAACCAAAACGTTGCAGATCTCTTTTCTAATAATAGTGGAAAAGTCAAATTTGCTAATTCCCTTACGGATGCTGTAATTTCTGGTCACTTCAGAAACGAAAAGGTACAATTCAATTTTGAAGGAGGGAATTTCTACCATCATAGAAGAAAGCTAGATGATGGGCAGATACTGTTTATGGTTAACTCAAGCCTGGATGAGGAAACCAGTGGGGATGTTATTATCGATGGTAAGGACGCTTTAATGCTGAATGCATTTAATGGTAAGATCAAGAGATATCCATGTAAAACTACCGAAAGTGGTATTAAAATGGAGTTTATCCTTTATCCAGCTGAAAGTCTCTTATTGTTTATTCCAGATTCTCCCCGAGATGAATACGAGCCCTATAAATCGATTACTGTGCTAGAGGAAGTTGTTTCGAATTCAGATATAAAAATATCTCGCCTTCGGGATAACGTATTAACAATTGATTTCTGTGATCTAAGAATAGATGGTGAAGAAATCACTGATCTTAATGTCTATGATGCTGGGGAAAAAGTATTCCAATCAAATGGATTTGAAGATGGTAATCCATGGAACCACTCTGTTCAATATAAAACTTCTGTTCTTGATAAGGGCAACTTTTCTGAAGAGAGCGGTTTTAATGCAATTTACAATTTTACAATCAATGATAAATTCGATTATTCAAATTTAAAAGTGGTCATAGAAAGACCTCAGACCTTGAATGTTTCAATCAATGGTGAGAAGATCAGCAATACAGCTGGTGAATGGTGGTTGGATAAAGAGTTTGGTGTATTCATGATCGGGGACTTTGTCAGACAAGGATTAAATAGAATTGAAATTAAATGCCAGCCAATGAATATCCATGCTGAGATTGAACCACTTTATATAGTTGGTGATTTTAGTGTTAACTCGATGGAAAAGGGATGGTCCATTTCTGCTCCCTACAAAGAAATGAAAATGAAAAGTTGGAAAGCTCAAGGAATGCCTTTCTATTCTTGGGGTGTGAGTTATTCAAAGGAATTTAACATATCAAGTTTATCTTCTAAGTATTTTATTGAGGTTAGTGACTGGAAAGGAACTGTCATAAGTGTAAATATAAATGGCGAAGATGCAGGGATAATTGCGTTGCACTCAGACAAAATTGATGTTACAGATCAAATAAAGGTTGGTAAAAACAAAGTCATTGTTACTGTTGTAGGAAGTCTTAAAAACTTGTTGGGGCCTCATCACAAAAATCCCAAACCAGGACTTGTCAGTCCTTGGCACTGGCGTGGTACAGAGGGGTATCCCCCTGGGGGTGAATACCAGATTCTGGACTATGGTCTGTTTGGTGATATCAGATTACTTCATCAAAGTATACAATGAGAGATATGGAGATATATTAAAATCTGACTTTTTTCCCTAATTTTACTTTTTTTTGATAAAATCATAATTTACTAAGGACTTGCCAACCTTGATCCTCATAGTATTTCGGTTAAACTTTACTCACTGATAAAAATTCTATAAAAACTCTTTAATTTTTTTAATGGTCAAAGGAGCAGATCCTTCATAATGATTGTTTACATTCATGAATATTTCGATATCCTTTGATTTGAGATCTCTGACCACATTGATAATTTCAACAAGTTCATCATCTTTGGGTTCAACGATCTGATCCCATATCTTCTTAGTTCTTTCTTCAATTCTTTCTCTATCATAACCGTGGAGCCTTATTACGATTTGTTCATTTATGTAAGATTCGAACTTTTGATATATTTCAATTATTGAAGGCATATAGTACCCTTGGAGAAATACAGGAGTAATTCGATTTTCTTTTAGGAAAGAAAAATATTCGTCTGTAAGATAATTTGGATTTCTTGTTTCAATACCAATTTTTATTCCATGTTTATATGATGAAATAAATTTATTGATCTTTGAAATGAATTCTGATAGTGACTTCATCTTCTGCTTATTTAAATATTCAAATTGAAACATTAGAAGTCCAATCTTTTCATGAAGTGGCTTTAAAGAATCAATGAATGCTTCCATTAAATCGTGAGATAAGAAAAATGGATTAATAATCTGACTTTTGTAATAGTGAGTTAAGGTTAAGCTGTTTGGTACTTTAATACTAAATTTAAAGTCACTGGGAGTAACATCATTGTATCCCTCAACAACAAATGGTTTTGGAAGTACTGCATTATGCTTATTTAGAGACCAAAACCATTGATCAATCTCAACAGTGTTATATACCTTTGAATATTCTTCTAAATAATTAATATCTCCAAACTCAGGATACACCAATCCACGCCATGATTCATATTTCCAGCTACATGTGCCAATTCTCATTTTTAAAATTACAAAACTGAATTAACATTCAGGTAATTATTAATTTTTCTATATCATTGTTTTGACATTTGTCTAAAAAATTTCCACTTTGAACATTAGTTAAATTTCAATCATTTTATGGGAAGATGGTATGTATATATAACTAATTCCGTTAATAATAATTTTGGTGCTCTCTTTTTCTCAAAGTTTAACTGCTCAGACTGGGAGACTACAATAAATTATTCCATTGCTAAACATAAAGAAGTCAATACACAAAATGTAAAAGTTAATATTTACGATACTGTTGGTAAATTGGTAAAGACTTTGATAAATACTAAACAAGCAGCTGGGTACTACTCAGTTATTTTTGAGGCGGACAATCTTTCAAGTGGAATTTATTATTATCAATTACTGTTAGAGAACTTCACAACTTCAAGAAAAATGATACTGTTGAAATAATTTCCTATTCAATAGATATGCACTAATGTTCCTCTGTTAAATTACTTGACTTTGGATAATTATTATCAGACATTAAGTCTTCTATTTCCCATAATTCCTAATGAGGATTAGTTTGTTTGATAACACTAAAATTTTAAACTCCAAATCATTACCCGCTCTTGAAGATAATGCAATTTTAAGATATATAACATTTTCAATTCTATATGTAGCTCAAGGTATACCAGCTGGATTGCTTTTTTATGCTTTCCCAGCATGGTTGGCGATGAATGATTTATCGCCAACTGAAATAGGAGGCTACATAGCCGTCGTTAGTATTCCCTGGAGCTTTAAAATTATCAACGCTCCTTTTATGGACAGGTTTACATTTCTTCCAATGGGAAGGAGAAGACCATGGGTATTATTAGGTCAGTCTGGTTTGGTAGTAAGTTTTTTAGTGTTATCATTGATTCCAGATCCAGCGAATAATCTCATCCCATTAATGGCAGTAGGTTTTATTGTTAATTTGTTCACAGTTATACAAGATATAGCTGTGGATGGTATGGCCATAGATATTCTTCCGGTTGATCAACAAGCGAGAGCAAATGGATTAATGTGGGGATCGAAAATGATCGGAGTTTCGGTCTCAGTATCTCTTGGAAGCTGGATGATAAACGAATTTGGATTTTTTATAACAATATGTTGTTTCTCCATTTTGATCATGTTGATAATGATATTTCCAATAATTCTTAGAGAACGTAAGGGAGAGAGGCTACTTCCTTGGACTGATGGAGAGGCTTCAGAAATTTCAGCAAACTTGCAGCTTCATAGTTGGAGGGTTATAGCAAAAAGTCTGATAAAAGTTTTCTTTCTTCCATTTAGCTTTATAATGGGTGTGGGTGTATTTAGTTTAGCAATTGGGGACGGTTTGATTGATGCTCTTCTTCCAATTTTTACTGTTCAAAAATTAAATTGGGTAGATACAGAATACTCTCAAGTTTTTGCAACCGCAAAACTTGTTGGTGGAATTCTAGGAATGTTCGTCGGGGGTGCGTTAATTGATTTTTTTGGTAAAGTAAGGATGATCACAATTTATATTATCATGTTAATTATTTCAGTCTCAGCAATTTCATTCCTTAACAATTTATGGGTAAACGATGATTTAATTATTGGTTTCATTGTAATCTTCTATATTCTCTATACTTTCAATACAATTGCGATTTTTGCTTCAGCTATGCAGCTATCTTGGAAAAAAATTGCTGCAACTCAATTTACACTATATATGGCAATAAGTAATTTAGGCATGTCCGTAGGAGCTGCGATAATTGGTCCATTAAAGGATATGTTAGATTGGGAGTTTGTTATTTTGACCTATATTGCATTTGCATTAGTAATGTTAGTAGTAATTCAGTTTGTAAATTTTGATAAACATCAAAAACAAGTTGAAGAATTAGAAACAAATTTCTCTGAGTAGTATTATGTCGAAAGAAGATAAATCTTTATTTTAAATTTGAAGAAAATTCTTCTCAAACTAGCATTGGTAATTAAAAATGAAAAAATTTATTCTTTTATTCTTTGTGTCTGCAGAATTGTTTTTTAGTCAATCACCTTATGGTAGTGAGCCACTTGCCTATACTTATTCTATTGTTGCCCGAGATAAAAAAACGGGGGAAATGGGAGTTGCAGTTCAATCTCACTGGTTTTCTGTAGGTACAATTGTATCGTGGGGTGAAGCTGGAGTTGGAGTAATTGCAACTCAATCTTTTGTAAATCCAGCATTTGGACCAGATGGACTGAAATTGCTAAAAGAAGGAAAATCAGCGGAGGAAGTGCTAAAAATTCTAATTTCTGGTGATGAAGGAAGAGATGTGAGACAATTGGCTATTCTGGATAAGGAAGGAAACACAGCTGGTTTCACCGGCAAAAAATGTATTCCGTTTGCTGGACATATTGAGGGTGATAATTTTTCGGTTCAAGCGAATTTGATGAGTTCTGAATCAGTATGGCCAACTATGAGCAAAGCTTTTCAGGATAATAGTCATCTACCACTAGCTGAAAGGCTTCTGATTGTATTGGAGGCAGCTGAAAAGGCTGGGGGAGATATTCGCGGAAAACAATCCGCAGCTTTATTGATTGTAAAACCAGAATCTTCTGGAAAAGTATGGGAAGATCGAGTAGTTGATATTAGGGTAGACGATCATTCGGAACCGTTAAGGGAATTAAGAAGAATTTTAAAAGTTCATCGTGCTTATGAACATATGAATCAAGGTGATTTAGAGGTAGAGCATGGCAATATGCAGAAAGCAATGGAGGAATACGCTGCAGCAGAAAGTATGTTTCCAGAAAACCTAGAAATGAAATATTGGCATGCAGTTACTCTTGCAAATCAAGGTGAACTAGAAGAGGCATTAGAGTTATTTAGATTAGTCTTTAATAAAGATGAGAATTGGAAAACATTAACTCCAAGACTAATTGAACCAGGGTTATTAACGGTAGAAGAGGACGATCTTAAAAAAATAATGGAATTGGAAAACTAGTTATTAAAAAATATATGAACCATATTTTCTTATTCTAATTTGTTTTACAGAATTTTTCCCGAAAACCGGCTCAATGACATTTTTATACTCATGCACTGAGTTTATTGGTAAAAATACCAGTATCGTTCCAGCAAATCCTCCTCCGTGAACTCGACATGCACCTTTACCAAAATTGGAAATAAATTCTTCTGTCAAAGCCAGAGCAAGACTTATTGGTTGGTTTTCTGGGTTACTAGTTGGGAAAATGTTTTGTAAATATTTGAACGAAGAATTTCCAGACTCATTTACTAATTTTAGAAACTCTTCAACATCTCTATTCTTTAGAGCTAAATATTGCTTTTCAACTCTATCATTCTCCTTAAAAAAATGAAGAGCTCTAAGTACTGCTCTATCCCCATGTTGTTTTCTTAGTCTATCCATTTCCGATAAAAAATTTTCAAATTCAATCTCTTGCAAGAGATCACAATTTAACTCATTTGCTACTGACTTCATTTCTTTGGGAATACTTGCATATTCATCTGTAAGATTGTCGTGACCCTCACCACAATCGATGACCAATAGTTGGTATCCATTATCTTCAAAATCTAAATCGACTTGTTCATATTTTGGGTTTGAACTATCAGCAAAATCAATTTTTATTATTCCACCAACTGCACATGCCATCTGATCCATAAGGCCGCATGGTTTTCCAAAGAAATTATTCTCAGCAATTGACCGATTTGAGCTATAGTTTTTGCATCAATGATATTATCGCTATAAAGTGCTGACAGCATTGTGCCAACTAAAACCTCGATAGAAGCTGAGGAACTTAATCCAGAACCCTGCATTACATTGCTGGTAATCGTAGCATTAAATCCGCCAATATTAAATCCTAATTTATTAAAGCGAGAGGCTATACCTCGAATTAATGCCTCAGTAGTACCAACTTCCTCATCTTTTGGTTCAAGATCTTTGAGTTCAACCTGAATCAGATCTTTAAATCCTTCTGATTTTATAATAATTTTATTCTCTGCAACTGGAGAGCAAGCGGCAATGGTATCTAAGTTAATACTTCCAGCTAATACAATTCCATTGTTATGGTCAGTATGATTTCCGCTTAGTTCTGTTCGGCCGGGAGTGCTTATTAAAGTAACCTCACCTAATCCAAAATATTCTTCAAATGTGTCAACTAGTTTTAGAAACCTTTCCTTTTGTGCTTCAATTTCCAAAGGATCGTTTCCATATAGATCTTTTAATTTCTTTTCGAACACAGACTTAAATTCACTCATATCAGAGAACCTATTTTTTAGTCAAACTTTAACTTCCCAGATAATTTAACAAGGAAATATGTGCCAACAATCAATAAAACAGAAGATAGTATTGCTGCACCAATATTTGAATAAATCCAGAAACCAGTTGCGAACAAAGCTGAATAAACCGTGAAGACACCGACAAACATAAGTAATATTTCGGATGGGAGATTGTTCACGATTTTCGGATGCCCTTCACTTTCCAACTCCTCATTTATCTTTCTCCAACCCGGCCCACCAGGGCGAGTAAGTTTTACGAATCCCTTAAGCGTTTCTTTTTCAGTAGGCTTAGTCAAGTAAGTAATAGTTAACCAGGTCAACGTAGTTATTACTATTCCAACAACTAATTGCCAATGTGCCATTTGCCACCACTCTGGTAAAGTTCCTTCTTTAACTTGTGGAATTGCGAATTGAAAGAACAGAGCTATTAAGAAAGATATAATCATTGCTGAAATTTCTGTGTATGCATTAATTCTCCACCAAAACCAGCGTAAGATAAATATCAGTCCGGTGCCAGCACCAATCTGCAGTAAAATATCAAAGGCTTGCTTAGCATTTTGAAGCCATAGGGCAACAACCGCAGCTAACACCATCAATACAATTGTCAACAATCTACCCATTCTCACAAGTTCTTTTTCAGAAGCTTCTGGTTTTATGAATCTTTTATAAAAATCATTCACAATGTATGATGAACCCCAGTTAAGATGAGTTCCAATAGTTGACATGTAAGCGGCGATTAGTGAGGCAACCACTAACCCAAATAATCCTTTTGGTAAGAGGGTCATCATTACTGGATATGCTATATCATCCTTCAGATATTGATCACTTATGTTCGGAAAGTTAGATTGAATATCTGCCAAGTTTGGATATAAGATGAGAGAACTTAATCCAACAATTATCCAAGGCCATGGACGGAGAGCATAATGTGCAATATTAAATAGCAGTGTTGCACCAACCGCATTCTTTTCGTCCTTTGCTGAAAGCATTCTTTGGGCAATATAACCACCACCGCCTGGTTCTGCTCCTGGATACCATACATTCCACCACTGAACAGCGATCGGAATTACGAATAAAGGAATTAAGAGTTCTGCGTTGCTAAAATCTGGAAAGAACGACAACTTATCTGCGAGAGCTGGATGATTTATCAATCCAGTTAAACCCCCAACTTCTGGCTGTCCTAGTGCCACAACGGCTGCAATAATGGACCCAACCATAGCAATTCCAAATTGGAAAAAATCTGCCCAGACAACACCCTTGAGACCACCTACCGTTGCATAGATAACTACAGCAAATGATGCTAAGGTTATTGTAGTATATTTGTCAATTCCAAACATGACTTCACCAATCTTGATAGCTGCGAGTGACACAGTACCCATTATCATTACATTAAAAAATAGCCCAAGATAGATCGAGCGAAAACCGCGAAGGAACGAAGCCATTTTTCCACTATACCGGATCTCATAAATTTCAAGATCAGTCATTACCTCAGATCGTCTCCAGAGTTTTGCATAGACAAATACTGTCAACATACCGGTAAACAAGAATGCCCACCAAACCCAATTTCCAGCTACCCCATTTTTCCTAATTATGTCTGTAACAAGATTTGGAGTATCGGCTGAAAAAGTACAAGCAACCATTGATACTCCTATCAGCCACCAAGGCATATTTCTACCTGAAAGAAAAAATTCTGCTGAATCTTTACCAGCTGTTCTTGAGGCAATAAAGCCAATTCCAATTACGATGAGAAAAAAAACGGTGATGATGATAATATCAATTGTTTCAAACATTTTTACTCCAATGATGCATTGTGGATTCCGAATCAAAGAGATACTAAATACTAAGATTGGACATTTTGGACTTTAATTTAATGATATTTTAAATATTTAGTTGGAGTTTATAATCTGTTTTTAAAACTGCTATAATCATAAATCTTTCACGATTTCACTTGGTATAGAATGAATGTTTGTTTATTTTTGGACAATTGAACAAACGATTGTTCGGTGCAAAATCAAGCAAATAAAAACTTTTGTGAGTCCAAAATGAATAAGTCATCTAGATTTATAATTATTACAACCTTATTTATATCTTCGTTTACTATTTATTTAGCAAACAATTATGCATTACAAATTGATCTTTCGAACAGTGAGATTTTAAAGTCTGAAGAAATATCCTCTCTTCAAGGTGAAACCTACGTTCGTATCTTGCAAGAAGAAATAAAAAAGCGAACCGGTATTAAAATATCCCAAATTTCAGACTGGTCTTCTGAGAATATATCAATTGCACTTTGCTATTCAGCATCTGAGGAATTGGAGGGTAGAAAAATACCAGATTGTAGTGATAAGAATTTTGATAAGACGAAAAGTGAGGGATTTAGATTATTTTTTGATAATAAAACTGATCAAAATATTTTATGGATTATTGGTAACGATAATAGAGGGATCTTATTTGGGATTGGGGAGTTACTTCGTCGTGTAGAAATGAGCAAAGGAATAATTGTTCTACCGACTCCAGTAGATTTTGCATCTCTCCCAACATATGCAATTCGCGGACATCAATTAGGGTATAGAAATACAGCAAATTCATATGATGCATGGAGTGTTGAACAATATGAGCAGTATATTCGAGAACTTGCGCTTTTTGGTAGCAATTCAATTGAGAATATACCAATTGGAAGTGAGGGTGATAAAACTGATATAAGTGTTCATTTTAAGTTATCTCGTGAAAAAATGAATATAGAGTTAGGGAATATATGTAATGCATATGATATTGATTATTGGGTTTGGACTCCAGCAACAATAGATCTTAGAAATGACAGTTTAAGGCAAATAGAATTAGAACGGCATGAAAAATTTTACAAGGAATGTCCAAGACTCGACAATGTGTTTTTCCCAGGTGGTGATCCTGGTCATAATCATCCACGTGAAGTTATGCCTTACTTAAAAGATCTTCATTCTCTTCTTAAGAAGTACCACAAAGATGCTGGAATTTGGATATCACTGCAAGGATTTAGTGAGGAGCAAGTAGACTACTTCTATAATTATCTTGATAAAAATGAAACAGACTGGTTAAGTGGTGTGGTATCTGGACCAAGCAGCCCGCCAATTGCAGAAACACGCTTTAGGTTAGATAAAAAATATGGACATCGGCAATATCCGGATATTACTCACAATGTTAGGTGCGAATTCCCTGCATTAAATTTTGATCAGGCTTTTGCACTAACAATTGGAAGGGAAGGAATTAATCCACAACCTGTATATTATGCAAAAATTCATGGAGATTATGCCCAATTTACGGATGGATTTATCGCTTACTCCGATGGGTGTCACGATGATGTTAATAAAGTAATTTGGAGTCATGCGTGGTTGGGATCCAAATAAAAGTATAAGAGACATATTAATTGAATATGGACGATTCTTTTTTGGTCCAGACATAGCAATTCAATCAGCTGAAGGGATTTTGGGGCTCGAGCAGAATTGGATTGGTCCTCTAAAATCAAATGGTAGTGTGGAAATGACTTATGCTTTTTGGAAAGAATTAGAAATGTCAAATCCACAACTCTCTACAAACTGGAGATGGCTAATGCTTCAGTTAAGAGCGGACTATGACACCTATATTAGGAGAAGAGTATTAAATGAGAAGAATTTGGAGAGAGACGCAAATAAAATTCTTGAAAATATTGATGAATTTAGGATTGAAGAATCAATGAAACTTGCGCTGGAAAAGATAAATGAATCAGATACAAATCCAATAGAGCAAGATCTTAAAGCTAGCATTGTTCGATATTGTGAGGATCTTTTCAATATAATTGGACTCCAAACTAGCGTGGAATTATACCAAGCAAGCAATTCACAGAGAGGATGCATTTTGGATTTTGTTGATTATCCCATGAATAACAGATGGTGGTATAAGGATGAGTTTAAAAAGATTAGTGATATGAAAACTGAACAAGAAAAAATGGAAGGATTAGAAATTATTAGGACATGGGAAAATCCTGGACCAGGAAGTTACTACGATGATATATCGAATATTGCAAATAGTCCAAGAGTCACCACAACCGTATATGATGCTGTTGATTTTGGATGGTGGGATTCCGGTTACAGTAGAATGCGACTTTCATCTCAAGTATACCAGAATGATCCTATATTGGAGTATAAAGATCTGGATCCAAACGGTAGGTATATTATCCGAATTACAGGTTATGGAGACGCTTTGCTTCGAATTGATGGATTAAGAATGGAACCGACCCTTTATAATAAAGAGGTCGAGGAGTTTAAAGAGTTTGTAGTTCCACGAAAATTGATTGGAGATGGAGAAATAACCTTAACCTTTGATCGACCTGAAGAATCACATATTCGATGGAAATTCTATTCAAGAATTTCTGATGTTTGGTTAATCAAAAAATAATAGGCTGTGAAATGAAATATGCAATTCAGTTTTTATTAGTGATTTTTTTATTGAATTCGTGCAAAGTGGATCAAACTTCCAAAAAAACACAACCAGTTTATGAAGATAAACCTTATCTGCAAGATTATGCAGTAAAATATTATTTTGAAGGTGACCGTAAAGAAACAAAGAAAGTGTTTACTGATCGAAATGGAGTTATCCAAGTCCTAACGAATGATGGGATTTACAAACCTGTAAATGGACATTTGCAATATCCTGGCACTCTTAAACTGGATAAACGATATTTGCCAATGCCAGACAAGAAAGTAGCAGATATAACCGTTTATAAAAATCAGTTTGTTTACCTAGATGATAAGGCTGTCTTTAGTAACGCTTGGGCTGGTAAACTTTATTCAAGACACAATCTTCCCAAAGCAAAAATTGTATGCGGTGGCAAGGATTTTGAGTTTCTTGTTTCTGATGGAATAGAACTCCAACTAATTAAAGAATCAAATCAATTGTGGGATGGTAAAATAGATGGCGAAAGGATTATTGAAATTAAATATTTCAATACTAAAAACGAATTCTTAATTCTAACGAATAGATCATTGAATTCTTTCATATTAAAAACAAATAAAATTGATCGAATATATTCTGGTAAAAACCTTACTTGTATCGAGATCGTTAACGATGGATATTTGATAGGAACTAATGATGGTTATTTAAAAGTTGACCAAAAAGGGAAAATAGTTGCAGCACGAAATAATAAACTCCCATGGCCGGAATTGACGGCAATAAGAAATATAGATGGAAATATTTGGTTTGGTTCTTCCAAAGGAGCTTTTATGCTCCGATCTGATGGTAAGTTCAATTATTATTATGGCCAACGATGGCTTCCCAGTAATATAATTAGACATATCGAAAAGGGTCCAGAAAATTCAGTTCTCATTCTAACGGATACAGGTCTTGGTCAGATTTGCTTTGAGGAAATGACGCTGGAAGATAAAGCTATGAAGTTTGAAAAAGATGTAAGACAAAGAAAGATCCGGTATGGAATGGCTGTGGATAAGAGTAGTTTAGTAAATCATGATCTCTCAACAGCTCAGAACAAACCAGCTGATAGTGATAATCTTTGGACTAGCATGTATTTTGGAAGTCAGTTATTCAGGTATCTTGTAACTGGTTCAGAGGAAGCGAAACAAAACTGTTATGAAGCATTTGAAATCCTTGAAAGATTCCATAATATAAACAATATCAAAGGTCTGTTTGGAAGATCAATTGAGAGAAGAGGATATATGGAATTTAAGGGTTCATATCGAACATATGTAGAGGATTACTGGTACGATGGTTATCAAGGTACAATAGCATGGCATCATGCAGATGATGATGAATGGGATTGGAAAGCACATGCAAGCAGCGATCAGACTGTTGGACAAATATTTACAATGACTTTAATTGCTGAGTATAGTGATGATGAGGATTGGCGACAGCGAGCGATCACTATTCTCAATGATCTAATGACCTACATTGTTAATAATGATATGTGTTTGATAGACACAAATGGTAAGCCAACTCTTTGGGGAAGATGGAATCCACAATATGTAAATAGATTTCCAGAAATGGTCGGGGATAGGAAAATTTGCTCATCAAATATTATTGCATTTCTACAATCAGCTTACAAATTTACAGGAAAAGAGATATTCAAGGAAAAGGCATTTGAGTTGATGAACAAGCATGGGTATCTGAAAAACTTGATGCGGCCTATCAGTGAAATTGGTCCAGCTCCAGAAGATGCAGATGCCTGGAGTAAAATGCTTTCAGAAGAATGGAACCATTCTGATGATGAAATGTATTTTCTTGCTTACTGGTCGCTTTATCCCTATGCGTTTAATGATACATTGAAAGATAATTTTAGAGTGGCAATCCAAGATCACTGGAATTCTGAACGACCTGAAAAAAATCCATTGTGGAATTTCTGCTATGCGATGACAGGTGCAGCAGATTTCGATCTTGAAGAATCCATTTGGACTTTAAAAGAATGGCCATTAGATATGATTGAATTTGAGCAAAAAAACAGTCATAGAAAAGATTTAGAATATCTAGAACCAAATTTTTGGGGACAAACAACAACAGAAGTATTACCGCCAGATGAAAGACCCGAATTGAAGCACAACAGAAGTTGGTTCAAACTAGATACTGGTGATCGAAATAGTGAACTTAGCGCTGGCGATACATTCCTGCTTCCGTATTGGATGGGACGATATTTAGGGATTATAAGTGAACCAAGAAGGGATTAAGCGATGAAACTGTTGCAATATATTATTCTTTTTCTTTCAATTCTATTTCTCTCTTCATGTAATGATGAACAAGAGGAGGGAACCATTCGATTTGGAATCTGCTCGGACGTTCATCTGCCAACAATGCATGATTCTGAAAAGCGGATCACTACATTTATAGATAGTATGAAATCTTTGAAACCAGATTTTATAATTGAACTTGGCGATTTTGTGATACCTGATAAAAAATATGATCATATGTATTCAATCTGGAATTTATTCCCAGAACCAAAGTATCACGTAATTGGTAACCATGAAATGGATGGAGGAACTTCTCTTAAAGAAGCTCTGGCATATAGAGAAATGGAAAATTCCTTTTATACTTTTTCTAATAGCGGATTTAAATTTATTGTGTTGGATAGTAATGATAAAAAGTATGAAGATCAAAAAGGATATCGGTCTTTTATCGGAAAGAAACAGATCCATTGGCTAGAAGGGGAACTGGCAAATGCTGAAAATCCAATCGTAATATTTTCACACCAGGGTATCGGAACAGATCCCAAGAATCCTGGAGAAAGATATTCAATTGAGAATTCTGAAGAAGTTAGAAAAATTCTGGAAACACATAATAAATTTAATACTCAGAAAGTGATTGCTTGTTTTAATGGTCATACACATCATGATTATGCAGAAGAGATAAATGAAATATGGTATATAACAATCAACTCGATGGCATATAAATGGCTAGGGGAGGAGTATGAATACATTAGATACAATGAAGAGGTGGATAAAGATTATAAATGGATAAAATATACAGCTCCTTATAAAGATCCGCTTTTCGCAGTTGTTGAAATTTCAACTTCCGGTTATATAAAAATTTCAGGAAAGAAATCAGAATATGTTGGCCCTTCTCCTTGGGAATTAGGTTATCCAGAACATTTGAAAAAATATGTAAGACCTCAGATTACTAGTAAAACATTGAAGTTCAGCTTAAACAGCAACTAGATTCAAGTAGTCTTTAGTGTTTTCTATTCTTTCATCAACCATACTTCTGAAACGAGAGTTCCCCAACCTCCTGAGTTTCGCCACTGTTCGACTGTTACTCTATCTCCATTTGCAACATCTGGTGTTTTTTCCAAACGAATTATCAGCTCGCCATCATTAGTTGCTTCTTGAGGAATATCAAATGTGAAGTAATCACTCATTCTGTATGGTAGTTCAAGGTCCTCAACCAATAACTGATTGTCAGCATATATACTCTGCGACGTTTGATTCATCCTAAATGAATATCTATCTTGATACCAAGGCCGAACAAAGGTAAAACGAATAGAGTAGTTTGCCTCAGAATCTAAATCACGGTACTGAAGAGTTACACCCTGATCTTCGTCTTGAGTAAAATGCATTGATCTTTGACTGGGTCGATTTCCTTCTGACAACATTTGGCTAACATAAGGTTGGCCATGATCATATGGATATCCAACTACTACGTTGGGAGCCCTATTAAAGGTACCAAGATTATCATAGAAACCACCTTCTCCCGGATTTTCATATTCAACAATCATTTTCATGAGTTTTTTACGCTCTTCCTCCTCAGCAGATTCAGCTCTCTCTAACTGGCGCTGTAGCCATTCAAGCCCAATAAAGTCATGTTCCAAATTATAGTTCCCATCGTTTCGAATTCCAAATAATTTATTGCTTTCCTCCCCAAGCTTCATTGCTTCTTCTCTCAGGTCAATCATTTCATCTGTTTCATATATGAAATCAAAACTTGAAATTAATTTGCTCAGATCAATATCATCATCTCCTGACAAGTACTTTCTTACATGATCTTCGATATACTTTTGAAATTCTTTCTGTTGAATCACTTTATTTTTTATGTATTTGTCAAGAGCAGCCTTCTGCATATACATTCTCCAGAGCCAGTTTCTATCAAGTAATTCATTAGGCATCATTTTCCCGGCATACTTAACAAGATCATAATACTTATCAATACCCAATTTTTCATCAAGCGGAATTCCATGGATTTCTTCAAGATTTTCCTCAAGCTGAAAAATAGCATCTGTCATAGCATCGCTGGCTTCTACTCCAAACCAAGTATTACAATACTCTTTGACAACTTGCTCTACTGTCAGTCTTGGATTCCAAAGTAGTCTTTGCCACATCCATTGGTTAAAATGATCGTGATGACCGCTTGAATGTGTGATATCACCAATTCCGTATCTCATCAAATCATTAAATACTCTGTGATAATATCTCGGCCAAGCATAGAAAGTTAATCTATTATAAACCATGGTTAGAAACTGATCAGGACGACGTTCATATATTTTGTGACTCCAATGAGGAGGAAGATCACCATTCCTATCAGCTCGTGGGTACATTTGAATATATGCGTGCTGAGCATATTTCCAGTGAGTTATCTCGTTGAAATAAACCAGTTCATGCCTAGAAGGCATTTGGCGAATGATCTCTTTGGGATATAAACCATAGGGCCCAAAACCAGGATATCTGAATAAATCCATTCTATGTGTCTGTCGATGACCTGGCTGCCAAGTAGTTGCATCTGAGCCTGGCCCATATCCCCATCCCCAGAGCCAGGTGCGAGGTTTTTCATTTAAGTAATTAAATATAGCGTTGTCATCATCATTATCAAATTTTTGATTTGTAAAATAGATTTTGGTATCAGGATGATATTTGTGAATAATCGCAGCCATCTCTTCAACTGTCTTAATAAAAGTTAATCCATACGGATCACATTTATCACATTCACATCCGCCCCCATCACCGCCATGAAATTTAACAAGGTCGTAAGTTGGACTATCCTTAAAATACTCCTCACATTTTTTTAGCATATAATCTTTTGCTTCTGGCACAGATAGGCATACGTAGCCTAATCTGCCGATTGATTCAGAAGCATTCCATTCCTCCGGTATCTTTTGACCTGCAGTATTTGCACCAAATCTTCCTTGAGTCATCAATCCATACGATTTGACAAAATTAAACATGGGACCAGCTGAAGTACTGAAAATGTTTGCTCCCGCCAGCGCATAGTCAAGTATCACGCGCTGAGTTTCAGCTTCAGTCCAATCTCTAACATATGCTAGCTTTTTAGCAACATGACTCTGACCATATTGAGTTCCTCTAATTTCAAAAGCTGGAGCAGTTCTTATATTAAGTTTATCATCGACTTCAAATACTCCATTCCTTATTTTAACCTGACGTAGAAATTCACCAATTCCATAAAGACAGCCCCTTTCATCAACACCCGCAATAATTAAGATTGGCGTATTTGGGTTTGCAATCATTTTTAATAGAAATCCTTCAGTACCTGGTTCTAATTTTGTTAATGTGGGGATCCTATATTTTTCAAACTTTTCTATAATTAGTTTGTGATAATGAGCAACTCCTAATAAAATTGGTAGTGTAGTTGAATCATAATTACTTTTCTCAGAATCAATTACCACTTGTGATTTAGCTATACCACTTTCTTTAAGTCTATCAATTAGAAGATCAGCAATTTTAATTTCTATAGAACTCGATTGCTTGCTGATCTGAACTATAACATTAGTAAAAGATTTAGCGGTTAATAAACTCGTGAAAACTAGGAGTTTAATAATTACGAGGTGTATTATAATATTTGATAATTTTATTTTTGGGGAGTATCTCATATTAGTCTCAATGTTGGATAAAATTATTTGATTAAACTAGTTAGCTTTAATGAATTTCTCAAACTGATTTCTTTCATGGATAACTCCTCCATGTGAGAGCTGTGATTCTATAAAAATGATTTTATTATTGTTGAGTACTGCGTCTGACAGACTATCTTCAGCCATATATATATATGGAATATCCCATGAAAATAAACATTCCATTAGATTTTCAGATTCTCTTTTAGTCCCACCATTCTGAGTGTAAATGTTGATGAATTTTCCATTATAATGATCCAACCAATAGGAATATTTTTCAATATCAGTATATAGTCCATCGAAGATAATAACTTTGCTAATTTTTTCAGTAAGCCCACCTCTTAAGAGTATATAAGCCATTACTCTGTATCCACCACTATGACCAGCCAAAGAAATATTCCCAGGCAAGAGATTGACTTGTATTTCTCTACTAGTTTTATTAAAAACTTCTGAGATAAATTTAGAGAACATATTTCTTTCCTCAAGTTTTCCTCCAAATGAATCTGGGGAATTTTTTGGGCCTTCAGGCATTATCAGTATTGCATTAATTCCGCTTTTGTAGAATTGTTCAATAAGATTAAATTGCACTATCATTGAATCAATATTGTTATTCCAACCATGAAAATAGACAAAACAATCTGTGACACCTTTTGACTCGAAGTATTTAGGAATAAATACCGAAGCGGTTGAATCACTATAGTGTTCTTTGGCAGAGTATAGCTTATCATTATAGGTATGTCCATTATCTCTGTCTCTATGAGGAAATGGTGCGTTGTGCAATTCAAATTTTAGCAATCTACCAAAATTCGAGATTTCTGATTGTGGATAAATTGTATGTGAAATTAGAGTAAATAAAAAAAATAAAAGTTTATGCATATAAAAACCTTCGTATCGATTTAAAATAAATTGGTACTTAAGTTTGTTCCTTATTCATAACTTAATTGAATTGGATAATGATCAGTTTTACAAATTTTAATTGCAGAATAATTCTTTACTGTATATTTATTTAAAATGAGAATATGATCCAATGAAACCAAAGGGAAACAACTGGGCCATGTTTCCCTGCCAAAACTTTCATTAGTATTCCCGCTAATATAATTATTTTCGAGTTCATTGAAGAAAATAGAATTATAAGGTGTATTAAAATCCCCACAAATAATATCAACCTTATAGTCAGTTAAAAGATTATCAAGCATTCCAAAGGGTATAGCTCTATTGTATAATGGCCATGAACCAATGTCAACAATCACATATACTACATTATCACATTTTACTACGTTAAAATTATTATAAGAGTCAGTTAAAGAATCTAATATCTCAACTTTAGTCCCAAGTTTAGTTATAATTGCCATATTACCGCTTAAAAGGTGCACATCATAGTCAGTAAGCATACTGTTAATGTTCGTTTTTTCAGCTTCTGATTCTTTATTTTTGTCGAACTCTATAAAAACATAGGTTTCCGCTCTATGTTTATAAACAAATTCAGCTAGGTCTTCAGATGATGTAGAATTACGAGCTACATTCCAACAAATTAGATTTGGTGTTGAATCAGATTCTATGAACCCAGAATCCGATATTGATAAAAGGATTGTTAGAGTAATAGCAATTACTAAGGACGACATTCTATGAAATTTATTTTTAAATCCCACAAGAACATATAGCATTGATACAATTAAAAGTAGCTTAAAAGGAAGTAAATAAAAAATTCCTGAGAGTGGCCATATATGGTCAGTAATCAAAACATTAAGGCTTGCGCCAAGTAATAATGCTGATAACAACATATATTGTAGATATTTCATGAATATAGAAATATTTTTTTTGTCACTGATTAAAAAAAATGATTCTCAGATTTTAGATATATAAAGATAATCATTTGAGATAAATATTGAATATCTGATCTGAAGTTATAGGGGTTGCTATTTCGTGTTATTATTTGTTTCTTAAACGATGAAATTTTATGTTATTCTTTTTGCTTGTTTAGTAATCTTGGCTTCATGCGATGGTGGTCTCGCACCTAAAGAATCGGGTCTTGAATATCAAACAGGATTTGGAGGGACAATTTCTTTTGTGGGGAGTTGGTCACCAGAAGTAACTCAAACAAATATTGTTTTGTTTAAAGATCCAATTTTGAGTGAAGAAGATTTTAATATTCAAAATCTGAAATACTTAAGCACACCCATTCCCTTTGGAGCGGATGATTATTTCTATACAACTGTTGATAGCATTTTATTCGGAAATGTTGAATCTGGAAAATATTCCTATCTGGCTGTTATTCAAACAACTGCAGAAGTTATTTCACTTGAAAGGGAAGATTGGTTTGTGGTTGGAATTTACAATTCCGGAAAAGAGGGATTAGCTGAGGGTGAAATTTATGTTGAAGAGAATAAATTTAAATTTGAAACAAATATTATCTGCTATTTTGAAAACCTACCTCCGCAACCACCGGGAGGGAATTAGTACTATATGATCAGATTCCCAATCATATTTTTACTCCTTTGCTCAATAGGTCTATTCGCCCAAACGTATACTATAAATGGTTTAGTTGCTGATGAGAACGATCAACCATTAATTGGAGTCAATATTTTTATAAAAGAAACCATAATAGGAACAGCGACAAATTCTAAAGGTGAATTCTCCATACCCAAATTAGAGAATAAAAACTATATCCTCTCAGTTTCAATGATCGGGTATGAAAAAAAAGAAGTCAACATAGAATTAGGAAAAAGTTTATCTGAGTACATTAAAATTCAATTAGCAAAATCGAGTTTTCAAGTAGATCAAGTAATTGTCACTGCTAGCAAACATAAAAGTACAATAAAGGACTTGACAGTTAGTGCTTCTATAATATCATCAGATAGAATTAATGAAAAAAACACAATAACTTTGGATCAAGTTTTACGGTACGAACCAGGTGTTACTATTACTGAGGACCAAATCAGTATCAGAGGTTCAAGTGGTTATAGCTTAGGTGCAGGATCCAGAGTGCTGACTGCAATAGATGGTATCCCACTATTCACTGGAGATTCCGGTGAAATAATATGGCAGATGATTCCTCCTACGGAAATAGAGAGGGTCGAAGTAGTAAAGGGAGCGGCAAGCTCAATGTATGGATCAAATGCAATGGGAGGCGTGGTTAATGTTATCACAAAAGAAATTACCTCAAATCCATTGACTTATGTTAAATTATTTGGAGGTATTTACGATAAACCGCGCTATGATGAATGGAAATGGTCAGATAACACACAACCATACTATGGATTGAGTCTCTCTCATTCTCAATCTTTTGGAAAACTTGGTATTAGTGGATTATTCTCATATCTAGCTGATGATGGTTATAGAAAGAATGATTTTGAAAAGCGTTACTCTGGATATTTAAAAGCCATTTATGATTTTAGTGAAAATACTTCACTCACATTCATCGGCTCTGGATATACAAGAGATAGAGGAACGTTCACCTACTGGAGAGGCATAAATGATGTACTACTTCCTTCTAAAGAAGAGATCGGACAAACTACACCATCGGACAGATTTGTATTGGGAATTCTCTTCAATCATATGATAAATAAAGATATTTCTTTATTGATCAAGCCCAGTCTATATAGTTCATATTGGTATGATGAGTCGGAAAGCTCAAACAATTCAAAAAGTAATCTTTATCGCACAGAAGTTCAAATGAATTTTAACCTTGGAGAAAATTCTCTTATAATTGGAGGTATTGAAGGATCAGTTAACAATGTTACATCCTCAATTTTTGGAGATCGAAACTCAAGAGGATTTGGTATTTATAGTCAGTGGGAATATAATTTGTCAGAATCATATCTGATTTCTATAGGTGCCAGATACGATTACTTTAATCTTGACAGTCTAGATTCTTCAAGTGACGTCTCACCTAAAATAGGATTGAATTATAAGTTAACGAAATCAACAACTTTGAGAGCCTCTGCTGGTAAAGGATTTAGAGCCCCGACGCTGGCTGAAGCTTTTGCATCAACAACTACAAACGGAATTTCGGTAAAACCAAACCCAAACTTGCAATCTGAAAGAAGCTACACATTTGAAATTGGTGGGAGCCAAGAACTGTTTTCCATCTTTTTTATTGATCTTGCCCTATTCCATAATCAATATGAAAACTTTATCGAACCGCTTATAGATCCTGACGATGGAAATATTGTTTTCGAAAATATTGAAGATGCCAGAGTTATGGGATTAGAAATATCAGGTACACTTTCACTATTTAAAAAAAGCTGGAATATCAAAGCGGGATACACTTACTTAAACTCAGAAGACTTGGCAACTGGGAAAGAGTTGAAATATAGACCGAAGCACTCGTATATTATATCATCAGATTACTTTATTGGCTCATTTTTATTTGGTTTGGATTTTAGACACAACAGCAAAGTTGCTGAAATTGATGATGCCTTAATTGATTTTGGACTTGTTCCCGATGGAGATGAAAGAGTTGACATTAATGTGTTAGATCTAAGAGCAGGATACAGATTGATATTTGATGACTTCCCATTCAGCTAATACTAAATGCCAACAATATTCTAAACTACAATTACGTTGAGATGAGCGGAAACCTTGGCCCAATCAGAAATTATTCACTTAGCTTTGATTTTATGTTTTAAGTAAGATTATTTAAACTCCGGCATATCTGGCCCATCATAAGGCTCTGCACCATATAACCCACCGCTACTTTCCGGAACAGAGATTAATTTTGCATCATCTGTCGTGGGTGCTTCGATCATTCCATAATATCTTCCCATCCAGTATCCACGAAGATAACTGGTTGGTTCCATTACTCTTCTTCCTCCGACTCCACCATCGAGATAAAGCACATTACTAGAGCCTCTACTCACAGGTTTCTCTAGGGGATAATGCTTTTTCAAAACCTTCATAAGCAGTATAACCTGGTTCCGGAAAAATATCATCTCTAAATGAATTTCTATAATTGTATTCAACACAATCGAGATGTCCATTCTCGCAAATGTTTAACTGCTTCATCAATCTCACAATCGTTTCCTGTTAATGCACCATATGCAAAATTAAACCAAGGAATGTGGGCCAATCTTTTAACCTCGTACGATCTGTCTAATCCACGAACATATATAGAACGCAAGTAAGGGTCATCCATGTATTTCATTAAAGGATAAAAACTTCTGAATGCAAGGTTGTCATCCCAAGGTGCAATCGCTTCTGGAGGGAATGTGTTTTTCTGCCTTACAACATGATTTTGATATCCAAATTCCATTAGCTGATCGAATCCATCTTTATATTTTTCATCTCCGGTTAATGTGTAAGCAGTCCATGCAAAAGCTTGTGCTTCGAGACCATTAACCCCTCTATCTACCCATCCATAAGGACGAAGTAAGTATTCCGGATTCCATCTTCCCCAACGCGTTGCTTTCCCGTCCATGTCGATGTAGACCCATCCATTATCCATTATGTATGATGTTATGCGCGCAAGATGTTCTTTTGCTAACTCTTTTTCTTCTCCCTCAGCTACTAAATCATGAAAAATTGAAACTGCATAAAAATGTGCGATTACTTCATCGCTTGATGTATCTCCTTTCCAATACCATAAGCTATCTTGTGTTGGATACCATTTAGCAGGGAGACCCCCAGAACCATGTCTACCCATTTCATCTTTATCTGCAACTCTAGACCAAATTGCTCTAGCGATAAATCCATCAATTGGTGTAATTCTATCGAGCCAAACCATTGCTCTAAATGAGTTCACAGCTTCCTCACGAGCAGCTTCATCTCCAGTAACAGCGTACTTGTAAGACATAGCAGCAAGATAAGGAGCAGTGTGGCCACCATCGTTATCGCTTACCTCTCTTACCCATTCATCTCCACGCTTGTAAATAGTATGAATGAATCCTAGTCGCTTATGACCCCATTCATTAATATGTCTCTCATAATAATTAGCTTTTTTAAGCAGAGTATAAGGCTCGTAGGTAATAATACCGATCCCTTTGTCAGTTGCTATATAAACCTTATTATTGCCAACAGCTATATCGTTTACATTATCACCTGGAAGCCAATGATCTGCGCCAAAGTAATGCCAATCATCATTTAGCATTCTTATAGCTCCTTTGGTTGTACCGATCCACAAATCGTTATCGAAACCTATTTGTAAGCAAGTCGCGTTTTCATAAGGAAGTCCGTCAATACCTTTTAGCGTGCTCAGTGCGGCACCCCTCAATACAGATAATCCTCGGTCAGTTGAGATAAATAGACGACTACCCAAACTAAGCATATCTTTTGTGTTTCTTGATGGGAGCCTACCCCAGTCGATAAAATCTGTATTGACCATTTTTCCATCAAATAGAGCTAATCGACCGGGTCTAAGAATGTACATCGTTTCTGAATAGGAAGAGATTTTACTAATCGGGCCAATTCTTACAGGGTCAGCAAGGAGTTGAGTTCCATCTTCCATCATCATTGTAGTATTGCTAGTAAAGTAACCATCTGTTGGCTTAGTTGTTATCATTTTGCCATCTTCAAGTTTATAGATCTCCTCTTTTGTCGCAGCATGTAATACACCGTGGTGAGTTGTAAGATCAACAAAAATTCTATCATCAATTTTTTCCCAATCTGTGTTAGACAATTTGAACAATCCAAGATCTGATAAAGCCCAAAGTTCATTTGCTTCATTAATTATTGAATTGACTCTTCCAGGAGCATTGCTAACGACATCAAGTTTTTCGTCATCCAGCCTATAAATCTTATTATCAATTACAGCGTAACAATCACCATCAGATTCGCCAATTGATGTAACTGGTAAATCAGATTTTATCTTAAGTGCTATTTCTTGTAGATAAATATCATCAGGTTCCGGAACCCACCTGATTTCGGAATTATTGGTTTTTTCTTGTGCATAAATTGTAAAAATAAATAGTGAGAAAATTATTATGGATTTTTTCATTGCATTGCCTCCTTGAAGACTCTGGTGGTCTCCTTGTTTATAAGAAGTAAAAGTACTTACATGTCAACTTAAAGATAAGTAAAATAAATTGCAAATTTAGATTAAAAAATCGTTTGTCTTAAATAATTAAATCAATACTTTTGAATTAGGTCAATCTTGATTATTTTTAAAAAGGATATAGAAAAAGATGAAAAACCCAATTTTAATATTTTTTATAATTGCTTAATATCAGTTACTCTTAAAGCACAAGAAATTTCTGGAAGGGTTTCGGATTATCTAACCTCCGAATTTTTAAATGATGTGAAAGTTGAAATAGTTAATTCTAATTCTGGAGAAACAGATTCAGTTTTTACGGATAATTCCGGAAGTTGGTCATTCACAATTACTGATGTAAAGAGACCTAACCTAATTTCTTCTTTTGAATTAGAAAATAACTATCCAAATCCTTTCAATCCAAGCACAACTTTAGGTTTTAGTCTTTCCGAGCAAGGAGATGTTCGTATCTCTATCCATGATATTTTAGGAAGAGTTGTAGATTCTAAAGAATACTTTCTTAATCCGGGGATTTATTCAATTAACTATGATGGAATAGGAGCAGCAGGTGTATACTTTTACACTTTGAGTTCAAATGGAAAATCGATCACAAAGAAAATGATCCAATTGGATGGGGGGCGAGGAGTAGGATTAAGTAATCTAAGGTCAGCAAATAGATATTTTTCTAATCTGACGAAAAGATTTTTTACAGAGTTGCAAATAGTGTTTTCGAAGTTTGGATATGTGAATGACACCTTATTTATAACTGAGACAGACAATAAATATTTTGAAACGAAACTTGAGACCCTCCATTCAAATTCTATAGTTGTTGATCTGCATAACGATATTTTAGAGAGAGTTTTTATGGAAGATCCGAATTATAGATTAGGGGATTATAATTTTAAGTTTGAGACTGATATTCCTAGACTTCAAATAGGCGGGGTTGATCTGCAATTCTTTGCTGTGTGGATTAGTCCTACAGCTTATGAAGGAAGTTACTACGAAACTTCATTAGAAATGATCAATCACCTCAAGTACGAAACAGTTATAAACTCAAATTCTCTTTCAAATGATAACTGCTATCTTTCTTCAATGAATGCAATTGAAAGTGGAAGAATTTCTGGAGTTATTGGGGTTGAAGGGGGACATTCGATTGAAAACAGTATGGATAAACTCATCACACTTTATGAATCTGGAATGAGGTATCTCACTATTACTTGGAACAACAGTACAGATTGGGCAATCTCCGCAAAAGATTCTAGATCTCAAACAGTTGGACTTTCCGATTTTGGAAAAGACGTTATAAGGATGATGGATTCATTGGGAATTATTATTGATGTTTCCCATACGGGAATAAAGACTATTAGTGATATTTTGGAAATATCAAAAAATCCAATAGTCGCAACTCACTCTGGAGCCAGAACGGTTAAAGATCATTACAGAAATCTTTATGACTCTCAAATTGTGGATATTGCTAACACAGGCGGCGTTGTGGGTATTGTCTTTTATCCCCCATTTATTGGTGATCCTAACAATGATGGCAAAATCGATATTGAAGATGTTATTATACATATTGATTATATCGTTAATCTTGTCGGTATAGACTATATAGCACTTGGATCTGACTTTGATGGGACAGGCGGCTATCTGCCAGAGGGTTTGGAAGATGTTACCAGACTACCTTCACTAACCCTTGCCTTGCTTAAACATGGATATTCACAATCGGATGTTCGAAAATTATTGGGTGAAAACTTTCTTAGAGTATTCAAACAAGTTTGCGATCAATAGAATTTAAAATCAATTAGAATTGAAATGAACTGCAAAATTAGATTATTTATGATCTCGTCATTAGTTTTATTATCAACAAGCTATTCACAGAACTATGATGAATCAAAGGTTCCAAACTACAGTTTACCTGATCTTATGGTGCTTGAAGACGGTGGTAAAGTAACGAGCACTCAAGAATGGATTGAAAAGCGCAGACCAGAAATTCTAAATCTCTTTTCTGAAGAGGTTTATGGGAAGAATCCAGGTCTTCCAGAGAAATTGGAGTTTTTGATTAGCTCAGTTGACAGTTTAGCTTTAAACGGAATTGCGATTAGAAAAGAAGTTGAAATTAGAATAACAAATCAGAATAAGAATTTATCACTAAATCTCTTGTTGTATCTCCCTAAAAATGAACAAACAGTCCATCCGGTTTTCTTGGGATTGAATTTTTATGGCAATCAAACGATTAATAGTGATCCTGGCATCACTCTGCCAAAAAGCTGGGTGCGAAATAACAAAGACTTTGGAATAACTGATAATGTTGCTACAGAGGCTTCTCGTGGAGTAAGATCATCAAGATGGGAAGTTGAGTATTTAATTGGTAGGGGGTATGGACTAGGAGTGATGTATTATGGTGATATTGACCCGGATTATCATGATGAATTCCAGAATGGTGTTCATCAACTATTTAAAAGAAAGGGGAAAGTAAACAAAAACCTAATGAATGGGGTTCAATTTCAGCTTGGGCATGGGGATTGAGTCGCGCAATGGACTATCTTGAAACAGATACATCAATTGATAATAAGAAGGTTATAGTATTTGGACACTCTCGTTTGGGGAAAACATCACTTTGGGCGGGTGCTCAGGATGAAAGATTTGCAATTGTTATTTCGAATAATTCAGGCTGTGGAGGAGCAACACTTTCAAGAAGAAGATTTGGTGAAACAGTCAAGAAGATCAATGATTCTTTTCCTCACTGGTTTTGTGATAATTTTAAGAAATATAATGAAAAAGAAGATGATCTCCCTATTGATCAGCATATGCTTATTGCTCTTTCTGCGCCTCGTCCGGTTTATGTAGCAAGTGCGGAGAAAGATAGGTGGGCTGATCCACGTGGCGATTTTTTATCAGCAAAAGCTGCTGAACCAGTATATCAGTTATTTAGACTTGAAGGATTACAAACTAACAACATGCCTGTAGTGGATAGACCGGTTGGAAAGAATATTGGATATCATATTCGAACTGGAGGACATGGGGTAACACTCTACGATTGGGAGCAGTACGTGTCTTTTGCTAATAAATATTATTCTGGGAAGTAAATCTTAGAAACGAAGTCTTGCAGCTATATAAATGCTTCTTCCTATTCCATTAATCCCGCTCCCATGTGTTCGGTATTCTTCATTAAAGATATTTAGGAAACCTATTGAAAAAGTTAACGGATCTATCTTGTAAGAACCATAAAAATTAAGTACTTGCCATCCTGGAGTGCCACCGTCCGGAATTCTGTGATCATCTACATCTCCGGATGACAATCGATCTTGCTTTGTCGCAAAAAGAAATTCAAGAGAAACTTTAAGTAGTGACCTTTGGTAGATAAGAGTGAGATTCCCATTTAATGGTGGAATTCTCCTCATAGGCTCATCTTTGCTTATGTTCTGCCCAAACGTATATGTTAGGTTGGTATAAAACGAAAAACTTGTAATAAAATAGTATGTTAATTCTCCCTCTATCCCTTGCACATAAGCTTCACCAACGTTTTCTTTTTTATATACATTTTCACCCTGGTACGTTGAATCTCCCTCAAATGCAGTTTTTACTCTATCTATTAGGTTTGATAAATTATTTCGATATAGAAATAATGAACCAGATACTTTTTCTGATTTTGCTTTGAATCCAGCTTCAAAGTTAATTGATCTCTCTGGGTCTAGATTTTCATTTGGAACCTCAATTCCATAATCAAAGGAACCGAATGAACTAAGATCGTTGATATTAGGTGTTCTGAAGGCTGTGTTAATTCTCCCGATCAATTGAAAATCATTTGTTAAATAATATTGGACTGATAAATGGCTAGTAAGTGCCATGGGGGATATCTTAACATCTCCAAATGTTTCATCTTGTATGTCAACTGAGCTGGCACTATATCTCAATCCCAAATCAAAACCAGTTTTATGCAGTATATAATTATGTAAAGTGTAAACTGAAAAATTTAAAGCTTTACTTCCATTAGCATATAGTCCCCGTTCATATGTAACTGAACCATCTGATAAATTTTCAGTCTCTTTACCACTATTAACATAATCATGGTAAATCTCTGCACCTGAACTTGCTTTCCATTTATTACTAAATTGTGATACTGTTTCTAAATTGGCTCCAAAAACATTTACTTTGTCATTCTCGAATGTTTGAACAGGACTATTCTCTTTTTTCCTTTTTCGAGTTTCATCGGAAAGTTGCCATGATAAAGTAAAGGCAACATCTTGGAAAAGATCAGAATTCGTGACGAAATTATTTCGCAAATATGCTAACTCTCTTACTTGTGGGTCGAACTTATAATATTCGTAGCCTCTTTGTGTTACTTGATCATATCGATCAACATCACTTTGTTTTAAGTAATCATAAGCAAGGGTAAGATAATATGAATCAGTAACTTTGAGAATAGATTTTACACTCGCTGCATATTCGTTATACGAAGAAGGGATTTGCAATCCAACATCACCCCCAGAAAGAACATCTCCATAGTTTTTATATGATACTAATCCCGTAAACCCTATCGTTGATGAGGAATAATCAAAATTCATAAATCCAGATTTTTGCATATTATCAGAAAGATACTTTGCATTCAATCCTATATCGAAAGTGTTTTGTTCTGAAGAAATTGTTGGGGCTTTAGTAATAAAGTGTATGGTTCCTCCCAATGCATCACTGCCATATTGGACAGAACCAGATCCCCGCATTATTTCAACTCTTTCGATAGTACTTGTATTTATGGTATTAAGATATTGGTTTGGTCCATACCTAAATGTTGAGTTGTTAAGTCGAATACCATCAATCATTATAAGCGTTTGATTTCCAGTCAAACCTCTCACAAACGGCGAACCTCCACCATTATTAGTTTGCTGCATCCAAATACCGGAAGTGCCGAAAAGAGCATAAGCAGTATTTGTTGTTTGCATCAATTCAATTTGTGAATTGTTTAATGTCGATATAGCCTCTGGCGCTTTAAACTGATCTTGCTCGTATCGAGATGCAGAGACTATAACATCATCTTCAAGTAGGTAAGAACTATTATCTTGAGCAAAGATGGCAAAGTTGAAAATTAAGACAATCAATGGAACTACACTTTGAGTAAATCCCACAGAAAAATGTTTCAGCATATTTGGATTTGACTTTTACTTCTCAAATATAAATTTAACCGAAGGTGTTTTACTGTCCGGATTAAAAATATTTATATTTTTTGGAATTCTAAATAGATCACTGTCATTAAGATTTTCAACACCGTCAGCATATAAAGTTTGGTTTTCATCCTCATCATATGTTGCTGAAATCACAGTAAATATTTCTAAGGATAGTTTAGATTGACTTTCTGGTTTAACATGAATCCATTTTATCTGATTAAATGATCCGCTTTGAACTGTCCATGGTTTGTCATCATCATTCGCTCGTGGATATGCACCCCAACTTCCTTCACCAATGAAAACAGTGCCATTATTATCATCACGAATAAATCCTTGAAAGCTGCCTTCTTCATTTGAAGGCCTTACTGGATAAGTGATCTTGTGCATATGTGAATCACCATCAAGAGAAAGTTCTAAACCATAATCGTGGAACATTTGTGCCCACTGTTCATATTGATAATCTTGTTCACCCTTTCTTTGAGTATGAGGTCTGAATGGTTTATGATAGGCTGCAATCTTCAAACTGTAATTCTGGTGTTGCTTCAAGTCATTTTCAATCCATTCTTTTTGTTGACCACCTCGTTCAATTTCAGAATTTATTGGTACTATGTGCACATAGTCTCCACCGAATGATAGCGAGTAAAAAATATTCGTACTATCTCCGAATTGAAAAGGTGCATTGAATATTTTGTTTAGAATTGTTTTGTTCCCATTTTCATGATTGCCATGAACTGCCACAAGTGGAATTTTTCTGCCCTCTGGAGTTGTTGCTAGGGTATCCCAATCTCTCAACCATTGATGCCATCGGTCTGGATATGTACCATTACCAGAATTAAAATCACCATTAAAAATGACGAATAGAGGAGCTAGTTTAGAAACAAGAATGTTCGAAGCTCTACCAGCTGCAAGAGGCTCGTCATCTGATTTTGTATCACCACCAATTATGAAAGTAAATGGTTTCGGTTTATCAGGTGCAGTTCTGAAATAGTATCTATTACTCACACCAAACTCATCCTTGATCACAAAATAATAATTTTGATCTGCATGAAGATCTTTGATCTCAGCGTAGTATGTGTTCATTCCATAATAATTGAGCAATTCACGAGTAGGTTCTTGAACTAAGGGATAATCATCAAAATCTCTTCCATTATCTTCTTTCCCATAATATACCTTTCCATCCTGTCCTTGAAGTTGATCCCAAATAACAGTGATGGTTGAAGATGGATCATCATTCCAAACAAGTCGGTATTTGTCAGACGCTGCTGGTTTATATTCTTTTTTCTGACAAGATGCTACAATTAGTATTAATATGGATAGAAATAATATTTTTGTGGTCAATGTATTCATTGCAAACTCGCTTTTTATATTTTTTATTAATTGATACCAAATATAATGAATAGACAAACGTTTGTCTAGTGCAGGTCGATTGTATTCAAACCAGGTTCTAACATAAAACTCCCGATGGTAGAGCCATATTTCTGACCATTATAAAGGATGGTTGAAAAAGAAATAAAAGAAGGATCAAAATAGCATTTCATATTTCCTGGAATGTAGATTTTAAATTCCTTGGTCCCATCATTTATTTGAAATTCAGCTGTAATGCCTCCTCTAATTGTGGGTACGGTAATTTTGGAATATGATATTTCTGAAAGCTGGGGCTGAATCACCGTAGATTCAAATCCTGGTGTTATGGGTCTAACTCCCCATAAATATGCGGGTATAATATTAGCTGGAGCAGCTCCCCAAGCATGGTTCCAATCTGAATTTGGTTTGTATTTCATATCCCAAGCTTCCATCGTAATCGTTGAACCAGATTTGATCATATTCCACCAGCTTCTATCGTGTGTTGCGTTCAATAGCCCAAGTGCAAAATCTGACTCACCAGCTTTGTAAAGACCTTCAAGCAAGAACTGTGCACCGTAAACACTGCAGGCCATTCCTCGAGATTTAATAAACTCAACTACTCGTGATTTGTTTGTTTCCAGGACGAGATCAAAAGCTAGAGGGAACATATTTGCATGCAGTGAAGAATGATCAGATCCTTCTCCATCAATATATACTCCTGTATTTTTATCAATCAATTTTTGATTGATAGTATTCTTTACTTTTTCTGATTCGGTATAGTAGAAAATTGAATCTTTTGTATTGCCTAGTTGCCCAGCAATCTTACTCATTATCTTTAAGTTGTAGTAGTAAAATGAATTTACTACAGTATTGATTTGGGTGAATTCGTATCCGTCTCGTTCACCTTCTGGAGTAGCTAGTTTCCAACCAGTATTTTTTTGTCCAGGCGGCCAATCAACAATATCCTTAATTCTTCTGTCTGGATCTGAAAAACCTAATTTTGTCATAATTTCATTTGTCACATATTTTGAGGAGATCAAACCATCTTTACGAGCCAAGCTTTGAAGAGTTTTCCATTTTAGTTCATCATAATAATTTTTAATTGATTCAATATTTCCGGTAAACATAAAATCGTTGTAAAACATTGGAATTGTTTGGAGTATCCACTCTGTGGGCCAAGTTGGATTTTCGATGAAATATTCATTTGTTAAACGAGCCATTGAATATTCTCTATCAGTATAATAATGACCTAACTGATTAATATACGCATCAGCTTCATATGGAATTCTTTCGCGATCACCGTCGACATATAATCCAGTAAAAGATGTAGCTTTCATACTGTATTTACAGATATCCCAAACTTGATTGAGTACAGTATCAGAACTAGTAAACATACTTTGATCATCTTCAAAGTAATAGTGATATATAACCTGCTTGATTTCTTTTAGACTTATATCACCGTGATAATTTTCAATCTCACAGTAGCGAAAAGGAAACACGACACCCATAGAATCTGGAAGGAGGACTGCGGCTCCTGAAGTATTTCTTTTATTTTCTGTTAGATCTAGTTGGTACTCCTTCTTATCTTTAGTTACTGATAGAAGTACTTTTTGATATCGAATATTTCCTGGTGGATCACGATCAATTCTATTTCCTGATTCAATCTTTTCCCCTAAATGAATTACTAGTGTATCAGTTTCTTTTACATCTATATTTGAGAAATGGATTGTTCCAAAAGCTGCTCTTCCAAAGTCAATAAAATGTTTAGAATTACTTAATCTAACAATATTCTTAGGGTCAATATATACTTTCTGAAATTTATTCTTTGTTGTACTGTATCCAATAAATGAAGAAGTTGTAAAAGATTGAATAGATGAATAATCTGATTCCTCATTTTTATAATCCCAGATTTTGACTCTCCAGAAATAAGTCGAATTTTGTGAGAGTTCAATACCAGAATATTCTACTTCTGTTGACTTATTACTTTCAACTTTACCACTACTCCATAAATCTGGATTGTCATTTTGGAGAAGCAATTTTGAGGAAGCAACTTGAATCTGGTATGCAGACTGAAATCCCAGTTCTGAAGCAACAATCCAAGTAAACTCTGGTTTTAAATCTAATATTTCAGTTTGTTCTGTATCTCTTATGAATTCTACCATCAATCTTGTTGGGGCAGGCCTGTCAGTATTGCAATCCATTATTAATAGAAAGTAAAATAGACTTAAATATTTTTTCAACATATACCAAGTCTCATTTAGACAAAAATTCTCTAATGATGGCAAATTCTTTTTCTGGCTCTTCAACTTGTGGATTATGTCCACTCTTTTCGAACATCACAAATTGAGCTTGTGGACAGTATTCTTTAAACTGAACCATCATTTTGGGTACTGCAACTCTATCATATCTACCTGCTATTATAAGAATTGGCATTTCTAAATTTTTCAGATCTTTCCGAAAGTCGAAATTTCCAATATCGTTTCCTACAATAAAATCACCATCTTTTCCAACCATTTGATAATAAAGTTTTCTGTTAAGGGAATTCGGATAAGGTTTTCTTCCTCTATTTACAAATTTATCTGGATTATATGCATATAAAAATCCGTAAGGAACTTTGCTATAAATATCATAATGAACTTTGTCACTGGAAACAGCTCCCTTTTTTCTCACCTCCATAAGTTCTTCCCAAACTTCTGGATAATTAGTCTTAATTTCATGATTACAATTATCATCGTTAGCTTGCCACATTAGAAAAGAATGGAAGGAATTTGCTAAAATTAAATGTGAAACATTTTGAGAATATTTAATTGCATAGCCCTGCGCAACAACACCTCCATAAGAATGGCCAAGAATATTGATTTTTTCAAAACCCATTACTTTTCGTAATTCTTCAAAATCTTCAATGTCTCTTTCCAAAGTATATTCTGTTACATCAGAAGCTGTATCTGATTTACCTCTGCCAAAGGCATCAAAATAAACAAGAGTATTTGTTGTTGAAAGAGAATCAAAGCTTCTTAGTCCATAATGAGAACCTCCCGGCCCTCCTGCAATAAGAAACAGCGGATCACCTTCTCCAAATGAAACGACCCAGAGTTTAGCTCCATTGACTTCATAATATTCTCCATCAGTGTGACTATCTGGAAAAGATTGTGCAACTAAGTTAATCGATAATAATAGAAGAATTATAATGGCAAAATACTTTTTCATTTGATTTCCTTCAGAGATTTAGATATTAAATGGATGGGCAAAATTAGCGATTAAAATTTATTATTGAAATAGTTTGATTGTTAGAATAGCTAATCGTATATTTACGATATACGATGAAGGAGAATTTATGGCTAAAGCAAAAACAATAGTTTTTACAAAAAAAGAGATAGAACTTTCTGAAATTGCGAAAGCACTTGCACACCCCGCAAGAGTTAGAATTCTCAACCTTCTTTTTGAAAATAATGTTTGCATCACTGGTGATATAGTTGACCAGTTACCACTTTCTCAATCGACAGTTTCTCAACATTTGATGGAATTAAAAAAAGTAGGATTAATTAAAGGGGAAATTGAGGGGCCAAAAACATGTTATTGTCTGGATAAAAAACCAGTTGAATCTGCAAAAACCTTATTAAATAATTTATTTGCGAAAATATGTAATTGTTAGAATTATGAATATTAAAAAATTCTATATCGAAGTGATAAAACAATATTCCCAAATAAAATCATCTTTGCGGCAATAAAATGAAAACTAAACTAAAATTCTTAGATCGGTTTCTGACACTCTGGATTTTCCTAGCTATGTTCTTGGGTGTTTACTCAGGATATCTCTTCCCAGAGTTAGTAGAATTTTGGAGTAGATTCAATAGCGGTACAACAAATATCCCAATTGCTCTTGGGCTAATCTTAATGATGTATCCGCCACTGGCAAAAGTTAAGTATGAGGAATTACCGGATGTATTTAAAAATTTAAGAATACTTGCTTTATCACTAGTGCAGAATTGGATTATTGGGCCAATATTGATGTTCCTTTTAGCAATATTCTTCTTACAAGATTATCCTGATTACATGGCTGGTTTAATACTGATTGGATTAGCAAGATGTATAGCTATGGTAATAGTCTGGAATGACTTGGCCAAAGGGGATACAGAGTATGCAGCTGGACTTGTAGCATTCAATTCAATATTCCAGGTTCTATTCTTCTCCGTTTACGCATATATATTTCTGACAGTATTGCCAGATTGGTTCGGTCTTCAAAGTTTTAATATCAATGTTACAATTGGTCAAATAGCTGAGAGTGTTCTTATTTATTTGGGGATTCCCTTTTTCGGAGGAATGCTAACACGTGTTGTCCTTATGAAAGCAAAAGGTAAGGACTGGTACAACAGAAAATTTATTCCAAAGATCAGTCCTCTTACACTTGTCGCTTTGCTCTTTACAATTTATGTAATGTTCTCTCTTAAAGGAGAATACATAGTAAAGATTCCATTGGATGTAGTTCGAATTGCAATTCCATTGGTAATTTATTTTGTGGTCATGTTTTTTATCTCATTTTTCATGGGAAGAAAAATCGGAGCAGGATATTCAAAAACGGCTACATTGTCATTCACGGCAGCAAGCAACAATTTTGAATTGGCCATTGCAGTTGCAATAGCAGTGTTTGGAATTAATTCGGGGGAAGCATTTGCCGCTGTTATAGGACCACTTGTTGAGGTTCCGATTCTGATTGCTCTTGTAAATGTTGCTCTACATTTTAAAAAGAAATATTTTAATAATAAAATACTTGAGAAAAATATTTCTCAGGGAATATAATTAGGAGATAAAAAAATGAATACAGAAGAAGAATTGAAAAATATAGTAAGAGAAAACTATAGCAAGATTGCAAAACAATCTGAGGAGAAATCTAATTCCACTGGATGCTGTGAACCATCAGGTTGTTGTGATTCAAAAGAATTGGACTACGCAGTGTTTGATTTAGATTATTCAGGATTAGATGGTTACGTAGCTGATGCAGATCTTAAGTTGGGATGCGGAGTACCAACTGAATTCGCAGGTATAAAAAAAGGAAACACAGTTGTTGATCTCGGGTCTGGTGCCGGAAATGATGTGTTTGTATCAAGAGCAATAGTTGGTAATAATGGAAGAGTAATTGGTGTTGATTTTACAGAAGAAATGATCGAAAAAGCGAACAAGAATAATATAAAACTTGGATTTGATAATGTAGAATTCAGGTTTGGAGAGATTGAAAATATTCCACTTGAAGAAAATATTGCTGACGTTGTTATTAGTAATTGTGTTCTTAACTTAGTCCCAGATAAATCGAAAGCTTTTGCCGAGATATATAGAATTCTTAATCCAAGTGGACATTTTTGTGTATCTGATATCGTGTTAGTCGGCGATTTGCCAAATGATCTAAAAAAATCTGCAGAGTTATATGCAGGTTGTGTCTCTGGGGCACTTCAAAAGAAAGATTATTTAGAGCATATTAATAATTCCGGATTCAAAAATATTGAAGTTAAATCACTAAGAAGAAATAAACTTCCCGATAGTTTGGTTAAAAAGTTTTTAGATAAAGAACAATTCACTGCATTCAAAGAAAGTGAATTCGGAATTTTTAGCATAACTGTAGTTGGTTATAAAAACTAAAATGGTAGATGCAATTTTGGAAAAACTCATACGGAATTTAACTGTACGATCAAATGAAATTACAGAAGTACGAAGAAAAGTTCTGAACTCATTGGCTGAATATATCGTCGGAAAGAACAGAAACGGATTAAAAGTTAACTTAATTTTTATTTGTACACATAATTCAAGAAGAAGTCATATGAGTCAGATATGGGCTCAGACGGCTGCGGAATACTATGAAATCAACAATGTCTTGTGCTATTCAGGCGGAACAGAATCAACTGCGTTTAATCCGAAATCAGTGAAGACGATAAGAGATGCTGGGTTTAAAGTTGTTCAAAAAGATGCTGCTGATAATCCTGTGTACCAAGTTTATTTCTCTGAGGAAAAAGAACCGCTTCAATGCTTTTCAAAAGTTTATGATGATGAATCCAATCCTCAAAAAGATTTTGCTGCTGTAATGACATGCTCACACGCAGATGAAAACTGCCCAATCGTTAATGGTGCAGAAATACGTTTTACGGTTTGGTATGATGATCCAAAAGAATTTGATGGAACAGAGTTTGAAGAATTAAAATATAAAGAGAGATTTGAACAGATCGGAATCGAAATGCTTTATATATTTAAGCAAATCTCTAATAATTGAAAAAATGAATAAAATATGAATCTCGATCGAGTTAGAAAACTAAAAGAAGGTAAAATTAGTAAAGGTCCAGTTGTGTATTGGATGCAGCGAGATCAAAGAGTTGATGACAACTGGGCGCTAATCTATGCTTATAATGTAGCGATCGAAAAAAATGAAAAATTGATTGTAATCTTCAATCTTATTAATAATTTTCTTGGTGCATCCTATCGACAATATCATTTTATGATCGAGGGCTTAAAGGAGCTATCAGAAGAGCTTAGCAAGCTAAACATCCAATTCCACATACTAATGGGAAATCCGAAAGAAACATTACCTGAATATATATTAAAAAATAAAATATCTTCTCTAGTTACAGACTTCAATCCGCTGCGAATAGCCAGAGAGTGGAAAGAGATTATCAGTTCTAATATAGATATCCCATTCTATGAAGTTGATACTCATAATATAGTCCCAGTGTGGAAAGCCTCTGAAAAGCTGGAATTTGCTGCTTATACAATTCGTCCAAAAATAAAAAAATTACTTCCAGTCTATCTGGAAGAATATCCAAAAATAGAAAAAATGAAAACTGCAGAGACTTTTAAAAGCAATATTAATTGGGATGACCTTTATGGCTTACTAAAGGTTGATAGATCGATCAATATAGTTAAGAAATTTATGCCAGGATCAAAAGCAGCAAGAAATATTCTTAAGGCCTTTGTAGAAAAGAAACTTGAAAATTATCATATCAATCGAAATGATCCTAACAAAAAGGGCTTATCAAATTTGTCACCATATCTCCATTTTGGACATCTTTCAGCTCAAAGAATTGCGTTGGTACTAAATGATTTTAAACATATTGATGAGTCAGTTGCCTCTTTTTTAGAAGAACTAATAGTGAGAAGAGAGCTTTCTGATAATTTCTGTAATTATAATCCAAATTATGATAATTTTAATGGATTCCACGCTTGGGCTCAAAAATCATTAAACGAACATCGAAATGATAAACGTGAATATTTATATAGTTTAGAAGAGTTTGAGTCAGCAAAAACTCATGATTCACTTTGGAATGCAGCTCAAGTTGAGATGGTTGAAAAAGGCAAAATGCAGGGTTACATGCGGATGTACTGGGCGAAAAAAATATTAGAATGGACTGACTCACCCGAACAAGCTTTAGAATATGGAATATACCTAAATGATAAATATGAACTGGATGGAAGAGACCCGAATGGTTACACAGGTTTAGCATGGTCAATTGGAGGTGTCCATGATAGGGCATGGATTGAAAGACCAGTTTTTGGCAAAATAAGGTATATGAATTATAATGGATGTAAAAGAAAGTTTGATGTGCAGTCTTACATAAATCGTGAACTAGGAGAAAGTCTTATTTGAGACTTGCAACTAAGCCTAGTCAAACGCATTTTGTACAAATTCTTCCTGTGTCTTATTGAATTCCTTTGTCGAACCACTTGCAGGACTTGGGCTTTCCTTTCTTCCAACGTATTTGAGTTTAAGATTATTAGGCAAAATGTCCCAAAGAATATTGTTTATAAAACTCCACGCACCCATATTTATTGGTTCTTCTTGAACCCAATAAATTGAATTTGCATTCTTATAATTTTTAACAATTTCCATTAAGTGTTTCACATCAAATGGATAGTATTGTTCAATTCTCACTATTGCGGTATGATCAATGTTATGTTCAGTTCTATGCATTTCCAAATCATAATATACTTTACCACTTGTTAATATTATTTTTTTAATAGAATCTTTTTTTGAAATACTGTCATCAATAATTGTGTAAAATTTCCCGTTAGTTATCTCTTCTTTACTTGATTTTGCTTCGGGTAACCGTAGCAAGCTTTTGGGTGTAAAGAGAATTAATGGAATATCTATTCTTCCAAGAACCTGCTTTCTTAGAATATGAAAATATTGAGCCGGTGTTGTTGGATTTGCAATTATCATGTTCTCTTGTGCACAGAGTGTTAGGAATCTTTCTAATCTTGCACTGCTATGTTCAGGTCCTTGTCCTTCTTGTCCGTGCGGTAAAAGCAAAACTAAATTACTTGGTTGATTCCATTTGGTAAAAGAAGAGGAAATAAAATTATCAATTATCACTTGCGCACCATTTGCAAAATCCCCAAACTGGGCTTCCCACATCACAAGGGTTAATGGATCTGCTGTACTGTATCCATAATCAAAACCCATAACAGCACTTTCGGACAATAGACTATCGAGGGGTTCAATCTTTGTGTGGTTTGATAAACTATTTAGGGGTATGATTTCTTTACCTGTTGTCATGTCGGTTAAGATAAGATGCCGCTGACTAAATGTACCTCGTGCACTGTCTTGACCGCTTAATCTTACAGGAAATCCTTCAAGCAAGAGTGATCCAAAAGCAAGAGCTTCAGATAATGCCCAGTCTATTCGAGCATTCTCGTCAATCACACTTCTACGTTTCATAATAATCTTCCTAAGCTTTGGATTAAGATCAAATGATTCTGGGAAGGTGGTAAGTGCTTCAATAATCTTTGTCAATTCAGTTTCAGAAATAATAGTATCCTTTCGAGATTTGATCTTATTCAATTCATTTAGTGAATAGGCCAAGGGTCTATCTGGGACAAAAACTTCATTTATACTTTTTCCCTTTTCTAATGATTTATCGAGTTGATCATAGATTTTCTTATCACTTGCCTCAATAAATTCTTCTGATACAATATTCTCCGATAATAATTTGGCTGAGTAAATCTGTTTAACAGAAAGATGGTTCTTTATTTTCTTATACATTATAGGTTGAGTATATACAGGATCATCTCCTTCATTGTGCCCATGGCGTCTGTAACCAAAAAGATCAATTACAACGTCTTTATTAAATTCTTGACGATATTCAAAAGCTAATTGTGTCACCCATAAAGCTGCTTCAGGGTCATCACCATTCACGTGAAATATTGGTGCCTGAACCATCTTTGCTACATCAGTAGCATAAGGTGAAGAGCGTGCATCTTCGGGTGCGGTAGTAAATCCAATCTGATTGTTTATAATTATGTGGACTGTTCCACCTGTTCGGTATCCTTGAAGTTGAGAAAAATTCAAAGTTTCGGCAACTACACCTTGTCCTGCAAAAGAGGCATCTCCGTGAATTACAACTGGAATTATCTTGTTTCGTTTCACATCATTTTGTCTTATTTGTTTTGCTCTTGTTATTCCTTGCACAACACTACCGACAAATTCTAGATGACTTGGATTGGATGCAACAGATACTTTAATATCTTTCCCGATTTTGTCTTAAAGAATCCACTAGCACCAAGATGATATTTCACATCTCCCGTTCCCTGGGGTCTATCATGAATAGCATCTTCAAATTCTGAAAAGATAATCTCGTAAGATTTTTTAATAATATTAGCAAGCACATTTAGCCGCCCTCTATGCGCCATACCAAAGCAAGCCTCTTCTACTTCACTGTCGGCGGCTATGTTTAATAAGTGATCAAGAACTGGAATAAGTGTTTCTGAGCCCTCAAGAGAAAATCTCTTATGCCCAATATACCTTGTGTGCAAAAAGTGTTCGAAACCTTCTGCGATTATTAGATTTTCGAGTATCCTCTTTTTTAATTCTTCACTGAAATTGGGTTTGTTTCTTACTTGTTCCATTTTATTCATGAGCCACAATTTTTCATCTGGGCTTTGAATATGCATATATTCGGCACCGATCATTTCGGAGTAAGTCTGTCCAATTACATCTAGAATTTCTCTTAATGTGGCTTTTTCGTAACCTGTGATATTAGTAAAAAATTCACGATCATAATCCCAAATAGTGAATCCGTATTCAGCAGGATCTAATTCACTGTAATAGTCATTTCTATGAGAAAGCGGATTTAAGTTTGCTGTCAAATGTCCTCTTACTCTAAAGAAGTTAATAAGTAAAGGTATTTTAGATTGCTTCTCAATAAAGTCAATATCATTACTTGCACTGAATGTATTAGTCTTACTATCAATATCCCAAGAAACTGGTCGTTGAGGAATATTGAGATCTTCAAATAAGTTGATGTAGAAATTGCTATTTCCTTTTAGCAGTTCATCGATGGATTTAAGAAACAAACCTGACTCAGCACCTTGTATTATTCTATGGTCGTATGTATTCGTAATATTCATTACCTTACCAATACCCAAATATGCTAGTGTACCTTGCTGCATTGCTTGGAATTCGGAGGGATAATCAATGGCACCAATAGCTAAGATACACCCTTGTCCATTCATTAACCTTGGAGATGATGAAACTGTGCCAAGACCTCCTGGATTGGTTAGAGAAATAGTAGTTCCTTCAAAATCTGAAGGTTCTATTCTTCCTGATCTTGCCTTTTCGACAATTTCATTATAAGCATCACAGAATTCTGCAAAGTTCATTTCAGATGCTTTTTTGATATTCGGCACTATTAGGGAGCGAGAATTATCTTTTTTAATAATATCAATGGCAATTCCTAGATTCACATTCTCCTTTTTAATGATGTGTGGCTGTCCATTAATACCAGCAAATGAATTATTTAAAGAGCTGAAATCTTTCAATGAATAGACAATTGAATAAGCTACAATATGAGAATAAGAAATCTTTTTTTTATTCAATCTCGTTAAATGATGATTGATTATCCGTCTATTTTCTTCTAATAATTTTACAGGGATCGTTCGTAAACTAGTTGCAGTTGGTATTTGTAAACTGCTCTCCATATTCTCAATTAATTTTGTACCAACCCCAATTATTTTGACAATTTCTTCACCTTCAGTCAACCTTAATAAAGATGCGTTCTCTTTAGGTGCACTTCCGCTAGTTGATATATTTTGCTTTTTCTCAGGAATACCATCTGACGAAAGATTGTTGAAGTATTCATTCCAATAATCACTTACAGAGTTTTTGTCATTCAAATAATTTTCATAGATCTCAATTACAAAAGCTGTATTCAATCCAAATCGATTATTAATGATATTTTCTATATCTTCTCTTGTTTTCATTTACTTATATCAGTTTTATTTAACTCCTTAAAATACAGACAAAATATCCGTAAATAAAATAGTTTGCTAATAATACTCAAATAATTAATCAAAGATTAATTATCAGTTGTAATAAAGTCTCTAAGTTTATTTAATGCAATTACAGAAAATCCCTCATCATGAAAATAAATCACTTTACCATTACTGTCGAGGAGTATTACTCTGGCATTGTTAGGATTTTCATTTCCAGTGAACTCTTGAACGGTTGATCCACCTTTATATATTGTAATTACACCTCCCCAGATTTCCTTTGGAATTCCGGATCTCATTCCTTCATCAATGAATGTCTGAAACATTCTTGGAAATAATCCTTGAATGGTGGGAAGTTCATACACCTTTATTTTGGTTTCAGTCATATCCAGACCAATTAACCACCTGTCGATGTCAAACTGACTGTCTTGTTTGTATCCAAGAAGCAGAACTACTTTTGAGTTTTGAAAATCATTCGGAATAATGTATTCTTCATTGTCAAGAGATTCACCTGTTACACTTGGAAATACTTCTCCGACTGGATTTCGATTTGAATATGTTGTAGAGCAAGCTATACTCAATATTGACATTAAAAATAGTAATATTAAATTTCTTGTTGTTTTCACAATGCTGCCTTCAATTAAATTTGATATTTATTTGGTTCTAGTACTATCAAGAGAATATGAGAAATTATTGGAATTAAAAATGAATGTATATTTACCAGGTTTTGGAATATAAGCTTGAATATTTTTAGTATTCGAGCCAGTATCAAGCTCAGCGGAACCATTTATGGGAAATCCTACAAAACTTTGATTTTCTTCACCCCAGTTAATATCCCAAGTTTTGTTTGCCGTAAATTTGAAGTCAATTATTCCAGATTTATCTAGTTGGATGCTGATTAGATAGTTATCATCTAGTTGTTTTAGCAATTCGTTTGCCGATGGATTCCATTCATTAAAAGATCCAGCAACATTTATCGATAAAATTTCGGTTTTCCGTTCTGTAATTGTTGGTTGTGCAGAAAATTCTCTAAATAATCCAAAACCTAATAAAAGTGAAAAAGCGATTAATGCAATAATTATTCCTTTGTTTTTTGACTGCCGCTTGAGAAAATAATAATCAAGAGAATATTTACCACCTCCAGTTGAGGTAAGAACTACATAAATCCAAAAGAAGTGCTGTGCTATATGCATATCAAGTAGTGGTACTACTTTCTGGAAAGCAAAAGCTGCAACCCCCATTGTTATTGCAAGTATTGATCCTGATATTCTAGTCAACAATCCAGTTACTAAAAGAAAACCAAATGCAAACTCACTGAACGATGCAATCCAAGCAAAACAAGTAGGGAAGGGGAAATCCATCTCAATAACTTGATCAACCATCCAATCTGGCAGTGGAAGTTTATCTAAACCAGCATTCATTATTGTGTAACCAGCATAAAACCTTAATAGAAATAATGCTATGTTTACAGTTTTGGATTGTATATCGATCTGCCCGAATAAAATTGATTTTATAGACACTAAGCTTACCATTTATTTGTTAGTAGAACTTAATCCAATCGATTTTTAGTTCGAATGGACCAAATTGCTTATCAGTTATCATTATTCCAATCTGTGAAATATTTTCCGAAGTCAACATTGGTTTGTTATCCAAAGTTCTTCCCCTAAAAGTTGGTTTGAAATTAGAAAATGGTATTTTATGTTCAATCCAGACTTGTTTCTCTGTAACGAATTTTGCTTGATAAGCCATACCATCAAAATTATTGTCGGTTCTAAATCTAAGACTATAGGTCAGTCCATCTCCAAGAATTCTAATTATTACTCCTTTGTATCCAGCATATTCTTTACCTTCTATATAGCTTCTTGCAGATGCAAAACCACCATTATTTTCTGCTGACAAAACTCCATTGAAAGTGGCAGTGCTATCATCGTTAATGGTAAAATTACTCTTCGAAATCCCACCCATTACAACATCATTTATAATTCTCCATTCGCCTGAAGTTTCATTAGATGAAAAATTATATATCTCTTTTACATCATCGAGTATTAAGAAAGTTACTATGATTACAAATATTTTTATCATTTTACTTTTTTAACTCCTTTTCAATTAATGAAATGAGTTCTTCGTTTTCAGGTTCAGTTTTATTTCGAAATCTTTTTACAATGTTACCTTCTTTATCGATCAAGAATTTCTCAAAATTCCACTTAATATCTGATTTACCTGTCACTTCATTATTTGTAAGCTCTTCAAACAATGGTGTTTTGTCATCGCCAAGTACTTTAACTTTATCAAACATAGGAAATGTGACGTTAAAATTTAATGAACAGAATTCTTGTATTTCTTCATTCGAACCTGGTTCTTGGTTTCCAAAATCATTACAGGGAAATCCTAATACTTTAAAACCTTGATCTTTATATTTATCATAGATTTTTTGTAATCCAGTATACTGACGTGTATATCCGCATTTGCTTGCTACATTTATTATAAGAAACACATCACCATTGTATTCTGATAATTTTACTTCATTTAGTTCAATATCTTTTACTACATAATCTTGAATGTTTCCATCCATATTAGACAAATTAAAAAGTGTTAACACTGCTGTAAGTGTTAAAATTAACAAATTCATTTTTTCTCCTTTAATTAATTATTCTCTGAGCCATACCATTAAAAATTATTTTATGAATTGGAAGAAAAGAATACCAGTAAAGTCTACCAAACAGACCATTTGGCCTAAAAGTCGCTCTTTGATGAAAAATCTTTTTGTTTTCATCAACTTCAAACTCCAACCAAGCTTCTCCCGGTAATTTCATTTCTGCATATAAAATTAATCTTCCAATACTTTTGTTTGAATAAATTACTCTCCAAAAATCTAGTGCATCCCCTGCTGTCAGATCGGAGGGACTTCTTCTTCCACGTCGGAGACCGACACCTCCTACAATTTTATCAATAAATCCTCTAATTGACCAAGACCAGTTCCAAAAGTACCATCCATTTTCTCCACCAATTTCCCAAATCTTATTTTTCACTTTAGGAGTATCCGAACTGTAATTTAGATTTCGGTGATCATTTAAACAACCAAATTGGGGGACTTCAACTTTGTTAAGAAAATCTTGATTCAAATTGCCTGTTACGGCAGAATCTATCCAACTAGAAGCAACATTACCAGAACTTATCATTTTAAAGGCTCTTTTTATCGATTCTTTGTAGCCAATTAAGTTTGTTTCAACAATTTTCTCTATCCCACCAATCTTGCAAACGACCTCATTTTTCATACTTTCCACTAAACTTCTTGCTAATGAAAAATTTGTTGAAGTAACAAAATATAACCAATAAGATGAAAGTCGAGGGGTTAGTACCGGTACCGAAATAATTATTCTTTTTAGACCTCTAACTTCTGCATAACCCTGAATCATTTCCTTATAAGTTAAAATATCAGGTCCACCGATGTCAAAAACTCTGTTAAAAGATTCATTTTTATCAATTACACCAAGTAAATATTCAATAACATTTTTAATTGAAATGGGCTGACACTTTGTTTTTAGCCATTTAGGGGCAATCATAATTGGCAGTTTTTCACTTAGATCTCTAATAATTTCAAATGAACCGCTTCCTGATCCAATAATAATAGCAGCTCGTAAAATGGTTGTATTTGCTTTTGCACGTTTCAATATAGCTTCTACATTTAGCCTCGATTTTAAGTGTGTTGATAAAATTTTATCATTGTTAATAATACCGCTTAAGTAAATTATTTGCTTTGCATCTGTATTATTTAATGTGGAAACAAAATTTTTTGCACTTTTAGCCTCTAATTCAGAAAATGAGCTACTTGAGGAACCCATTGAATGGGCAAAGTAATAAGCAATATCGATATTTTTAGGTATGATATTAAGACTTTTTCTATCTAATAGATCACCCTTTATTATCTCAACCTTGTCAGATTCATAGTATGGGCTCTGAAATCTTCTTGGATCTCTAACTAAACAAACAACTTCATGACCTTCTTTTATGAGAAAAGGTAATAAACGTTTTCCTATATACCCCGTTGCGCCCGTAAGTAAGATTTTCATTCTTATTAGATTTTATTTATTTGAACTTTTTCTAACGCGTGTCTAAATTGTGTCAAATCATCAACAATTTTAACATCCATACTATCAAGAATTTCTTTATAATAATAGACACTTCTTCCACCGGCAATTATATTAGTTCTTCCGTTAAGAAATCTTTTCATTTTTTGCATTTCTTGGTCTAAAGTGTTTTTATCATGCGGATAAACAATGCTTAGAGCAATAAGGTTTGGATTAAGGCGTATTACTGCTGCAGCAATTTCTTCTGCTGGAAGATCAGGTCCAAGGTAAGTTACCCTCCATCCATCCGAAGAGGCTAATACTGCTATTATTAATGCTCCTAGTTCGTGAAGTTGGCCTTTAGGAGTGGATATAAGTATTGATGGTGAAGTACTTGTAACCGAACTATTATCAACTAGTGATGATAAAATTTTTCTTATAACATTGGTTGAAATGTGTTCGTCAACTATTCTAATATCACCCGATACCCACAATTCTCCAACTTTTTGAAGTAAGGGAGCTAAAAAGTGACTTATAAACTTAGGTAAGGGATATTCCACTAGGACTTTATAGATCTGATTTTCTAATTTAATTACGTCAAGCTGCTTAATTGCTTCAATAGACAACTTCATATGATCTTCAATTGTACTTTCGAACACAAAATTTAATTTCTCTACGGATTTGTTCTCTCTATTTGTATCATTTACATTACCCAAAACGTTTTCGAGTTCCAAAATGTTAAAACTGGCAATGGTTCCTATTGAGTAGCCAGAATCGAGAGCTTTAGATAAAAGTTTTAACTTGTGAACATCTTCTTCTGAGTATAGCCTTCTGTTTGTATCAGTTCTTTCTGGAACAACAGCATTGTAGCGCTTTTCCCATGCTCTTATAACATGCAAGCTAAGTCCAGTTAGGTTAGAAACTGCTTTAATTGGATATGTAAATGAATTTTTCATGTCTCAAATATAATATATTGTCAACCCCTTGTCAAGATAATTTCTAATAAAATAAAATATTTTTAAAAAAAGACTTGACATAACATAATCAGTGTCTTATATTTGTAGAGAAAGATTTAGACAATAATGAAACAATGGTAAAATCATACCAATATATAATGATAAAATTTAATTTCATTTTCTTCTACGAAGATGATTTACAAAATGATGAGTTAAAGAAAACAAGAATTGTAGAACAGAAGTGTTCATTAAAAGCAAATGGAATCGTTCTTAAAGATTCAAAAGGAAATTCAGTTAATCAAATAATAATAACAAACTAACTATAAACCAATACAAAGGAGTAACACGATGAAAACCAACATCAAAAAAATCGCAGTAGCATTATTTGTTTCAGCAGCATTATTTGCTGGATGTTCAGATGATGACAATCCAACAGCACCAGAAATGGCTGTAACACCTAATATAGTAGAAACAGCAGTAAGTGCTGGTTCATTTAACACATTAGCTGCAGCACTTGAAGCAGCAGATTTAATTGAGACTCTACAAGGTGAAGGTCCGTTTACAGTTTTTGCACCAACAGATGAGGCATTTGCCAAATTACCAGCAGGAACAGTCGAAGGTCTTCTTCAAGATAAAGCAGCTTTAACAAATATTCTCCTATATCATGTTGTAAGTGGAGAAGTAAAAGCAGAAGATGTTGTAAAACTTAATTCTGCAAGTACTGTTTCAGGACAAGACGTTATGATCAAGGTTATTGATGGAAGCGTTTATATAAACGATTCTAAAGTGACCACAGCTGATATAATAGCATCAAATGGTGTTATTCATGTAATTGACACAGTATTATTACCATCAAACTAAAAATAAATAGAGGTTTCATTTCAAAATGAGGCATCTCATAATTATTGTAAAAAAAAGTCATAAACATCAATTAAATAAATAAAAGGAATAAGAAAATGTTTAACATAAAAAATAAAATCAAAAGCATGCTAGTGATAATGTTATCACTACTAATAGCAAGTTCATCAATTTATGCTTCAGATGACGATAAAAGGACAATGTCAACTCAGAAAGATATAGTAACTACAGCAGTTGATGCTGGTTCTTTCAAAACGCTAGCTGCAGCTTTACAAGCAGCAAATTTAGTTGAAACTTTAAAGGGTGAAGGTCCGTTTACAGTTTTTGCACCAACAGATGAGGCATTTGCCAAATTACCTGAAGGTACTGTTGAAGCATTGTTGAAAGATAAAGATGCTTTAACTGAAATACTTCTATATCATGTTGTTAGTGGTAAAGTGACTTCTGGAGAAGTTGTTAAACTTACATCTGCTAAAACTGTAGAAGGTGAAGATGTTATGATTAAAGTTAGCGAAGGAAGTGTTTACATTAACGAATCAAAAGTAACATCTGCAGATGTTATGGCTTCAAATGGTGTTATACATGTAATTGATACAGTACTAATTCCAGAAAAGAAATAATAATCAATTTATTAAGGTCTCATTGAATAAATGAGACCTTAATTTCAAAATAACTAAAATACATGTTTGAATACAAAAAAATACAGATCATAAATCAACCTATTTCAAAGGTATTTCCGTTTTTTGAATCACCAGAAAATTTGGAAGAAATTACTCCAAACAACTTGGGATTTAAAATTAAAACTCCAAAACCATTAGTAATGAAAGCCGGGGCGATTTTTGATTACTCAGTAAAACTAGGGTTTTTAAGATTTCCTTGGAAAACTCTTATTACAAAATACGATCCTCCGCATTTGTTTCAGGATGTACAAAAGGTTGGACCTTACAAAAAGTGGGATCATACACATGAATTTATTGATTTAGGAACAAAGACGAAGATAATTGATACAGTTGAATATGATTTATACCCAAAAGTACTCAGCAACTTAATCAACAAAACAATTATTAAAAAAAGAGTTGAAAACATTTTTGAGTACAGAAGTAAAGTTTTAGAAAACAAATTTAATTCAAATAATAAAGGAGTAAACAATGTTACATAAAGTTAAATTCAGATTCGCAATGATTTTTGCGTTTCTATTATTGAGTGGCAGTATTTTTGCACAAAGTGCAAGATTACAAGTAATACATAATTCCGCAGATGTTGCGGCTGCAGAAGTCGACATCTATCTTTGGAATACAGCAAGTGACCAATTAGTAGTTAAGTTAGACGATTTCGCTTTCAGAGCGGCAACTCCATTTGTGGATGTACCAGCTGGCGATTCTCTTGATGTAATTATTGCTGGACCTGGTTCAGCAGATGAAAATGATCAAGTAATTGCAATAATTCCAGTCGGAGCTTTAGCTGACATGGAAACATATGTTGTGATAGCCAATGGTGTACTAGATCCGAACAGTTACGCAGCTAATCCAGATGGAAGAAGCACTGGTTTTGAATTATTAGTAAAACCAATGGCAAGAGAAGCAGCTGAGAGTGGAAATGTTGAGTTCTTTGGTTTACATGGCGCGACAGATGCTCCAACAGTGGATTTAGTAGCTAGAGGGGTAGCAACATTAGTAGATGATGCAGCATATACTGATATGACTGAATATATACCAGTTCCTGAAGGATCCTACATCTTAGATGTAACACCAGGTTCTGACAATAATACAATAGTAGCTAGTTTTCAAGTTGATTTAAATGGCTTGGCTGGCGGATCAGCAGTAGTATTTGCATCTGGTTTTCTAACTCCTTCATCAAACCAAAATGGAGAAGCATTCGGATTATTCGCTGCATTATCAGATGGTACTGTTGTTGAATTTCCTGCTTACATGCCTAAAGCAAGATTGCAAGTTATACATAACTCAGCAGATGTTGCAGCTGCAGAAGTTGACATCTACCTTTGGAATACTGCAAGTGATGAATTAGTAGTAAAATTAGACGATTTCGCTTTTAGAGCAGCTACACCTTTCGTAGATGTACCGGCTGGCGATTCTCTTGATGTTATAATTGCTGGTCCAAATTCAAGTGGTCCAACAGATGGAGTAGTAGCAATAATTCCTGTAGGTGCATTAGCTGATATGGAAACATATGTAGTAATTGCTAATGGTGTTATAGATCCAGGTAGTTATGCAGCTAATCCAGATGCAAGAGGTACAGGTTTTGAACTTTTAGTAAAAGCTATGGCTAGAGAATCAGCTGAAAGTGAAAATGTAGAATTCTTTGCTCTACATGGTGCAACAGATGCTCCAACGGTTGACGTAATTGCACGAGGAGTTGCAACCTTAGTAGATGATGCAGCATATACAGATATGACAGACTATATTCCAGTTCCAGCCGGATCTTACAGATTAGATGTAACACCGGGTTCAGATAATAGTACAATTGTAGCAAGTTTTGCTGCAGACCTTAGCGGTTTAGGTGGTGGATCGGCAGTAGTATTTGCAAGTGGATTCTTAACACCATCAGCAAATCAGGATGGAGCTGCTTTTGGATTATTTGCAGCACTATCAGATGGTACTGTTGTTGAATTCCCAGCATACGTACCTCAAGCAAGATTGCAAGTTATTCATAACTCAGCAGATGTTGCAGCAGCACTAGTTGATATTTATTTAATGAGTGACGATCATAGTGTTCTAGCAAAATTAGATGATTTTGCATTTAGAGCAGCATCACCATTTATTGATGCTCCAGCAGAAACTGATCTTAGTGTTATAATTGCTGGTCCAAGTTCTACAGGTCCAACAGATGCGGTAGTAGCAACAATACCAGTTGGTTCTTTGAATGATATGGAAAAATATGTAGTAATAGCTAATGGAGTTTTAGTTCCTGCTAGCTATGCAGAAAATCCAGATGGAAGAGATATTAATTTCGAATTATTAGTAAAACCAATGGCAAGAGAATCAGCCGAAAGTGAAAATGTAGAATTCTTTGCATTGCACGGTGCAACAGATGCCCCGACAGTAGATGTAATTGCTAGAGGTGTAGCAACATTAGTAGATGATGCAGCATATACTGATATTACAGGCTATATACCAGTACCTGCAGCTTCTTATGTACTTGATGTAACACCAGGTTCAGATAACAATACTGTTGTAGCAAGCTTTACAGCAGACTTAAGTGGATTAGGTGGCGGATCAGCAGTAGTATTTGCATCAGGTTTCCTAACACCATCAGCAAATATGAATGGAGAAGCTTTTGGATTGTTTGCTGCGCTAGCGAATGGAACAGTTGTTGAATTCCCAGCATACGTACCTCAAGCAAGATTACAAGTAATTCATAACTCTGCAGATGTAGCAGCAGAAGTAGTAGATATTTATTTACAAAACACAGCAAATGATACAACAGTAGTTAAACTAGACGATTTTGCTTTTAGAGCAGCAACACCTTTCGTAGATGTGCCAGCTGGCGATTCTCTTGACGTTATAATTGCAGGTCCAAATTCAACCGGCCCAGCAGATGCAGTAGTAGCAACAATTCCAGTAGGTGCTTTAGCTGATATGGAAACATATGTAGTAATTGCTAACGGTGTTTTAGTACCATCAAGTTATGCAGAAAATCCAGATGGAAGAAATACTGGTTTTGAATTATTGATAAAAGCTATGGCAAGAGAAGCATCTGAGAGTGAAAATGTAGAATTCTTTGCATTACATGGTGCAACAGATGCTCCAACAGTTGACGTGATTGCAAGAGATGTAACAACATTAGTAGATGATGCGGCTTACACAGATATGACAGGATATTTACCAGTTCCAGCAGGTTCTTATATTTTAGATGTAACACCTGGATCTGACAATAACACAATAGTAGCAAGCTTTGCAGCAGACCTAAGTGGTTTAAGTGGCGGATCAGCAGTAGTATTTGCAAGTGGATTCTTAACACCATCAGCAAATCAGGATGGAGATGCTTTTGGATTATTCGCAGCATTATCTGATGGAACTGTTGTAGAGTTCCCAGCGTACTCTTCTCCTATGGCAAGATTGCAGGTAATACATAATTCAGCAGATGTTGCAGCAGCTGAAGTTGATATCTATTTATGGAATACCGCTAGTGATGAATTAGTAGTTAAATTAGATGACTTTGCTTTTAGAGCAGCAACACCTTTCGTTGATGTACCAGCAGAAGATTCTCTTGATGTAATTATAGCAGGTCCAGGATCAACAAATGAAATGGATCAAGTAATTGCAACCATACCGGTAGGTGCTTTAGCAGAAATGGAAACATATGTAGTAATAGCAAATGGTGTTTTAGATCCAAGCGGTTATGCAGCAAATCCAGATGAAAGAGGTACTGGTTTTGAATTGCTAGTAAAAGCTATGGCTAGAGAAAGTGCAGAGAGTGAAAATGTTGAATTCTTTGTATTACATGGCGCCACTGATGCACCAACAGTAGATGTTATAGCTAGAGATGTAGCAACATTAGTAGATGATGCAGCATATACAGACAGAACTGATTATATCCCAGTCCCAGAAGGATCTTATATACTAGATGTAACACCAGGTTCGGACAATAACATTATAGTAGCCAGCTTTACAGCAGACTTAAACGGCTTGTCTGGTGGTTCAGCAGTAGTATTTGCAAGTGGGTTCCTAACACCATCATCTAATCAAGATGGAGAAGCATTCGGATTGTTTGCTGCATTATCAGATGGTACTGTTGTTGAATTTCCGGGTATAATTACTGATATTGAAAATGAGATAGTAGGAAATATGCCTAAGGATTATAAACTTTCTCAAAATTATCCAAATCCTTTTAATCCTTCTACTATAATTAGTTTTTCACTTCCTAGTGCTGAAAAAGTATCTTTAAAGATATATAATATACTTGGAAGTGAAGTAGCAACATTGTTAAATACAACAATGAATGCTGGATATTATGAAGTAAACTTTGACGCTTCTAACTTAGCTAGTGGAACGTACTTCTATAACATTCAAGCTGGAAGTTTTAATCAAACAAGAAAAATGAATCTAATTAAATAAAAATGATTCTAATTAAGTAAATGAAAATCAGACAATATATCAATGAATAAAATAATTGTCATAGGTTCAGGATTAGGGGGGTTAGCAACTGCTCTTAGGCTTTCACAGGATAGTAAGAATCAAATTACTATTCTTGAAAAAGCTGAAACGGCAGGAGGCAGGTTAAATATCATAAATAAAGATGGGTTCATGTTCGACATGGGCCCATCATTTATGAGTATGACCTATGAGTTAGATGAGTTGTTTGGAAGTATTGGTGAAGCGGTTCCAGTTGAGATGGTTGAATTGGAACCACTTTATCAAGTTTTTTTTGAGGGACAAGAAAAATCAAGAATAATTTGGAAAGATCTTCAGAGACTTGAACAAGAATTTGCTGACATTGAACCTGATCTTGCTAAAAAAGCTGAAAAGTATTTAAAGCGAGCGGGAGAGTTCTTCCATGATACTGAAGGTAAAGTTGTAAAATCCAACTTTGAGAATAAACTTAGTTACATTTTGGAGTTAACTAAAGTTCCGCTAAAACATCTACCATACTTATTGAAAACAATTTGGGGAGAAGTTGAAAAAACTTTTACTTCAGAAGAAGTTAAGATAATCTTTTCCTTGGTAGCGTTTTTCCTTGGAGCAACACCTTTTAAAACACCGGCCATCTATTCACTATTGAACTATACAGAAATGAAGCATAATGGATACTGGCGTGTAAAAGGAGGAATGTATAAACTAGTCGAAGAAATTGCTAAACTTCTCGAGGCTAGAAATGTAAAAATCGAATATAATACTGAAATTGTAGATGTCATCTCTCGAGGGGAAAAAGTTGAAGGTCTGGTTGATCAGAATGGAACACGTTGGGATGCAGATGTATTCATTTCAAATTCTGATGCTGCATCGTTTAGGGGCCAACTCTTAAAGCGTAAAAAATTCACTGAAGAAAAACTTGATAAGATGCATTGGACTCTAGCACCATTTACTATTTATCTAGGTGTAAATGGAAAAGTAGATAAGTTAATGCATCATAATTATTTTCTTGGCAGCAATTTTAGAGGATACGCAGATAAGATCTTTACTTCTTCAATAAGTCCTCAGAAACCATACTATTATGTTAATGTACTTTCAAAATCAGAGAAGAGTGTTGCCCCAGAAGGGTGTGAAAGTATCTTTATTCTATGCCCCGTCCCAGATTTACGATACAAACCGAATTGGGATGATAAGAATGAATTAGCAGATAATATAATAGATGATCTTTCTTCTAGAACTGGTTTTGATATAAAAAATAATTTAATTACAAAAACTATTATGACACCTCAAGATTGGGCAGATAAACTCAATTTGTATAAAGGTAGTGGACTTGGACTGGCTCATGATATTAACCAGGTTGGAGCTTTTAGGCCTTCAAATAAAGATGAAAAATTTAAAAATCTTTATTATGTTGGAGCTTCTACTACTCCTGGTACCGGATTACCAATGGTTATAATTAGTTCAAAATTAGTGATTGAAAGGATATATAATGATAGAACTTTATAATAAAATAAGTGGTGAAACTAGTAAGAACATTACAACTTCCTATTCAACTTCATTTAGTTTAGGAATAAAAGCTTTTTATCAAAAGTATCGTCAGCCAATTTATAATATTTATGGATTTGTAAGAGTTGCAGATGAAATTGTCGATACATTTCATGATTATGATAAGGGTGAACTACTTGCGAAATTTAGAGAAGACACATATGAAGCACTCGAACATGGAATATCTGCGAATCCAATTATTAATTCTTTCCAGAAAACGGTTATAGAGTATAATATAGAAATCGAACTAATTGACAGCTTTTTAAATAGTATGGAAATGGATCTTTACAAAGGTTCACATGATCAATCCAGTTACGATGAATATGTTAATGGTTCTGCAGAAGTTGTGGGATTAATGTGTTTAAGAATTTTTACCCAGAATAATTCTACGTTTTATGAGGAACTGAAACCTTATGCTGAAAAACTAGGCTCAGCTTTTCAAAAAGTTAATTTCCTTAGAGATATTAAAGATGATATAGAGGATAAAGGTAGAATCTATTTACCCGGTATTCATGAATATGCAGAGATAAATGATTTTAACAAGGTAAAATTTGAAGAAGAAATCGAGCAAGAATTCAATGAGGCTCTAATCGGAATAAAAAAACTTCCTCTGGGTGTAAAATTAGGGGTTTACCTTGCTTATATTTATTATGTAACTTTGTTTAATAAGATCAAAGATAAATCTGTAGTTGAAATTAAATCCACGAGAGTAAGAGTATCCAATTTTTACAAAATATATCTATTGCTGAAATCTTATGTAAAAATAAGAGTTTTTCGACTGGAGCTTACTCATTAAAAACAATTCCATATGTATTATTAATATTACCATCTTTTAATAATACAATAGGACAAATTACAATTACTGAAGTAAATAATTTAAGGGATTTAACAGTTTCTGTTTTCGAAGGCAAAATTGAAATTGATTCGTTGGAAAGTTACATCAACTCTTTGAATGCGGAAAATGAAGAAAAATGTTTTCCTCTACTTGTTGCGTAAAAGGGTGTAGCTAAATCAATTTTAGCGGAATCCTGTTTTTGGCCATGGGATAAGTTGAGTACACTTAATGATGGTTTGGGAATAATTAATAAGGCTGTGTTACTCGACAGTTCAAATATTGAAATCAGACTTTTGAACTTTTACATTCTCAATAACGTTCCAGCAATTGTTGGATATTCAGAGGAAGCAGAAAAAGAATTAAACACTATTTATGACTTGGCAAATAATATTAATTCTCCCCTCCATTCTTGGGTAAGCGAAAGGGTAGTTAAAGTCCTTTTGGAAGGGGAAAAGATAGATAGTTTGGAAGCATTTAGACTTAGAGAACGTTTTTCGTTAACAGAATAAAAATGAGTGAATACTTAATAATAAATATCAGTACAATTCTATTTCCTCTTCTGTATTCCTTCGAATCTACAATTAATTATTTTCGAAAATTACCAGCAGTCATTGTATCCACAATTATTGTTGGAGTTTATTATGTAGTTTGGGATGTAATTGCTACTTCTAGAGGAGATTGGTCATTTAATGCAGATTTTCTTTTGGGCATTGATGTATTCAATTTACCCCTAGAAGAGATTTTCTTTTTCATAACTGTACCATATTCTATGATCTTTCTCTACGAAATCTCAAAATATTATTTTACTAAAAAAGAAATAAAATACAATCCCAAAATGTTATTAATTGTTGCCGTAGTTTTCTTTATTGTTTCTATTATTAACTATGATCAGGATTATACTTTTACTGTAATGTTTACAAATGGAATTTTGTTTTCTTTAATAGCATTTTCTCAAATTGACATTTTATTTCGTCTGCAATTCTGGATTTATATGCTGTTAGCATTTATTCCTTTTTTTCTTGTTAATTATTTTTTGACATCACTGCCTGTAGTGATTTACGGAACTGAGAGTATTTTTAATATTCGAATAACCACAATTCCTTTAGAAGATTTCTTTTATAATTTTTCTTTAGTATTTTTTTATGTATATGTGTATGAATTCTTGCAACAAAAAGTTTTCATAAAAGGAGAAAGTTAATATGGATATATTAAGTATTATCATTGTTGTCTTAGTAACATATGTTTTAATGGAAGGAATTACTTGGTTAACTCACCGGTATGTAATGCATGGATTTTTGTGGGTATTACATAAAGATCATCATGTTAAAGAGGAGGATTCGAAATATGAAAAAAACGATCTCTTTTTTTTCATATTTGCAATCCCTAGTTTTTTACTAATCTTATTGGGCTATAATGAAGGTGTTCCAACCGTTACGCTCTGGATTGGAGTTGGGATAGCTCTATATGGCTTATCATACCTATTCGTTCACGATTTATTTATTCACCAAAGAATCAAGGTTCTGCGAAACACAAGGAATAAGTATTTCCTTTCTATGCGACGAGCTCATAAAATGCACCATAAACATATTACCAAAGCAGATGGTGAAGCGTTCGGATTTTTATATGTACCTAAGAAATATAGAAATTAGTTAGCTCCATTACTTGAAAGAATAGCACAATTAACAACTTCTGATATGAAAAAAGTATTGATATTATTTGCCCATCCAGCATTGCATAATTCTCGAGTAAATTCTGAATTAATAAAAGATCTGGATAAAAATGCTTTTATCACATTTCATGACCTATATGAGTTGTATCCAAGTTTTGATATTGATATTAATTATGAGCAATCTCTTCTTCTAGAGCACGATATAATAATTTTTATGTTTCCCATGTTTTGGTACAGCAGTCCGGCAATACTTAAGGAATGGCAAGATATTGTGCTAGAGCATGATTGGGCGTATGGTAGTAAAGGCGATAAATTGGAAGGAAAGGTTTTTATGCAAATTATTACAACTGGGGGTAAAGCTAGTGCATATACTCAAGGTGGTTATAATAATTTTACAATTAGACAGTTTCTGGCTCCCCTTGAGCAAACTGCAAAACTTTGTAGAATGGAGTTCCTGCCACCTTATACAGTTAGCGGTACTCACTCAATTACTAAAGAAAAAGTGACCGATCACAAATTAAAAATTGAGAAGATGTTAAGACTCTTGAGTGAGGAAAAAATAGATCTTTTTAAAGCTCAATCATTGGAGCTAATTAATAATTACTTTCAAGAAAATTAAAAGAACAACATGCACGAAGGCGGCTTTTTTTATCAGGCATTTATTTATTTAGCAGCAGCTGTAATTTCTGTCCCAATAGCTAAAAAGTTAGGTCTGGGTTCAGTGCTTGGATACCTGATAGCAGGTGTTGTTATTGGACCATTCGGACTTCATCTTATTGGCTTGGAAGGCCAGGATGTAATGCACTTTGCTGAATTTGGTGTCGTGATGATGCTATTCTTAATTGGACTTGAACTACAACCAACCATTCTTTGGAAAATGCGAGGACCAATACTAGGTCTTGGAGGTTTACAAGTTCTTTTATCTGCAATTTTAATAACTGGTTTTGGTTTACTTTTTGGACTTAGCTGGAAAATTGCCCTTTCTATTGGAATGATTCTTTCACTCTCTTCAACGGCATTTGTTTTACAAACGCTTAATGAAAAAGGTTTAATGAAAAGCGAAGCAGGGCAGAACTGTTTTTCAGTACTACTATTTCAAGATATTGCAGTTATTCCAATGCTTGCCATTTTACCACTCTTTGCTATCACTGAATTACAAACATCCGTTGAATCAGTTTCCAATAGCTCTACAATGATAAGTGAACTCCCAGTTTGGGGACAAACTTTAGCTGTGCTCTTTGTTATTGCAGCTATTATTCTAGTAGGAAAATATCTTATGAGTTTTCTTTTCCGATTTATTGCTTCCAGTAAACTGAGAGAAACATTTACAGCCGCAGCTCTACTAATTATAATTGGAATAGCTCTTCTTATGAGTCAAATTGGTCTTAGCCCTGCTCTCGGAGCTTTTATTGCTGGTGTTGTACTAGCAGGAAATGAATACCGACATGAATTGGAAGGAGATATAGAACCTTTTAAAGGTCTGCTATTGGGTTTGTTTTTTATATCTGTTGGTGCTTCAATTGATTTCAATCTGATTGCCGACCAACCATCACTTATCTTTGGCTTAGTCATATCATTAGTTTTTATAAAAATGTTAGTGTTGTTTTCCTTAGGAAAATTTTACAAAATGGGATACTCAAATAAAATGCTTTTTACATTTGCACTTGCGCAAGGTGGGGAGTTTGCTTTTGTATTATTTTCTTTCTCAGTGCAAAATGGAATAATGGATCATAGTACTGCAAATCCTCTTGCAGTTGTTGTTGCTATTTCTATGGCATTAACTCCTTTGCTAATGATTTTAAATGAAAAAGTGTTTTTAAGAAAAGTAAACAGTAAAAGTGCTGAACTAGAAAGCGATGTAATTGAAGAAAAAAATCCAGTTATCATTGCGGGCTTTGGAAAGTTTGGTAGTATTATTGGCCGTTTTTTGAGGGCAAATGGAATTGAAACAACAGTTCTTGAAACAGATCCAGATAAAATCGAAGTTCTTAGAAAACTCGGTCTGAAAGTTTTTTACGGTGATGCTTCTCGAATAGATTTACTTCATTCAGCTGGAGCAGAGAATGCTTCTCTTTTTATCATTACCATAGAAGATGAAGACAAAATTACTGAAATAGTAGAAATTACAAAAAAGCATTTTCCAAAATTGAAAATACTAGTTAAAGCAGTTAATCGAAAAAATGCATACGATGTTATCGAAAAAGGAATTAAGGATATTTATCTAGAACCAATGGACTCTTCACTGAACATTGGAATTCAAGCTTTGAAAATGCTTGGCTTTAGATCACATCAGGCTGTTAGATCTGCTAATAAGTTTAAAAAACATGAAACTGAATCGGTTTTCGAACTTGCTAAAATGAAGCATAACAGAAAACAGTATATTCAAAGTGCAAAGCAGATTATCAAAGATCTTGAAAAGATGATGCTGAACGAAATAAATTATAAAAATGAAAATAAAGATTTAGGTTGGGACACTAACACATTAAGATCAGAATTTGGAAAAACAAATACTAGTGACAGTGAAAAGCCAGACTAATTCATACTTCTTCCAAGAGCGTAAGAATACCCTATCGAAAATGCAACTGCCCCAATTCTGCTTTGTCCAAATGTTTCATCTTTCTGAATAGGGATTAAACCGTAGGATGCTCTTACATCTAAAAAGATTTCATGTTTTTCGCCTAGTCTTTTGGCAATTCCAAGACCAGCATGAATACCGAAGTTAAAATCATTTAGATTTGCTTTTGTATCCGTATCCGCATGGAAAGATTTCGGCGGTAATTCTATATAAGGTAGCTGGTTTCCAGGATTATCTGGATCATATAATGGATTTGGAACTTGAAGTGGTTGGTTGCCTTCGGCATCAAGATATATTTGACTTTCTCCTGAAGTTATTTGAGATGAGCTCAATAAATAACCAACATAGGGTCCACCATTTACAAAAAACCTCCATTCTTCACCCCAACTGAATTTAGCTAAAATTGGTATTTCTAGATAATTTAAATCTGCTTCGCTGGTATAGTCAGCATATAATGGATTTTCATCTGTTATTGGTTCTCCACCGCCAGCAACAATGATTAAGTTTAGTAGTTCCATATTAATTCCATTTGCCTCCAAAGAAGCTGCTAATGGTTCTGGTTGAATAGGTTGCATTCCAGTTCTAATTCCTCCTCTAGTAGCCAGCAGGATTTCAGTTTGAATAGAAAATAAATTAGAAATGGAAAATTCAGCTAATAGTCCTAAATCAACCGCAGACTTTGATTTGTAATCTCGACTATAAATGTTTTCACTACTTCCGGAGAGTTTCTCTAAACTTAAACCAACTTTGCCTCCAATTCGTGTCTGTGCAATGCTTACGAGGTTGAGAAAAATGAATAATATCAAAATTGCTTGAACTAGAGAAGTTTTTAACATATTGTCTCGAAACTAAAACTGAGATTATTAATGTAAATATTTTAGCGGAGAACTTAACTATTTTAGATTGAGTTACCAAATTGAATGTGAGGAAACAATCAATAATTAATTAAACTTGATTTTTTATGAATATTATAATAATTTGCATTTATCGTTAAAGTTAACATTAAAGTTAACGATAAAGCTTATGAAAACTATCATTTCTTATAATCTTTTTTAAATTTTAAATCTGGATATTGCTGAGAATATGACATCCGTTACACTTAATGATATTGCTGAAAAACTTAAAGTATCTATAGTTACAATATCCAAAGCACTTAGAGACCATCCAGATATTTCCCTCGAAACAAAAAAACTTGTTCAAGAAACTGCTGAACAAATGGGCTATACTCCAAATTTCATGGCAAGGAATCTTTCTTCCAAAAAATCAAATACTATTGGGGTCGTTGTTCCAAAAATTGATCATTTCTTTTTTGGTTCGATTATCGAATCAATTTATGATCTTGCTTTTGAGAATAATTACGAAATCATTTTGATGGTATCACAAGAAAGTGCGGAGCGTGAGAAGAAGCATATACAAACCCTTCTTTCAATGAAAGTTGATGGAATAATTATTTCAATCTCGCAAGAGACAACGAATTATACAATATTCGAAAATGTAATTAGTAGAAGCGTTCCAATAGTGTTTATTGATAGAATTCCCAATATGAACGGGATAAATAAAGTTTACGTTAGTGACAGGTCTGGCGCTTTTCAAGCTGTCGAGCATGCTATAAAAATTGGTTATACGAAGATTGGACATTTTGCTGGATATGATGAAGTAAATATTGGTCGTGAACGATATTTAGGATTTGAAGAGGCCTTAAAAAGCAATAATATTCCATTAAATCCAGATTGGATATTCAAAGGTGGATTCGGAGAGAAGTATGGATATAATTCTTTCATGGAATTATATAGAGAAAATAATCTCCCAGAAATAATTTTTACTGTTACATATCCGGTTGCTTTAGGAATATACAAAGCAGTAAATGAACTGGGATTAAAAATACCTGAAGACATTGATCTTATTTGTTTTGGAGATTCCAATGTGCAGAAGTATCTTTCACCTCCACTCAGTTGTGTAAATCAGCCTACTAGGCTAATAGCTGAAAATGCTATGGAGATTATACTTTCTCATATAAATAAATCTAGTTCCGAAGAGAAAAAATCAGTGAAGATTCCGACTGAACTATTACTTCGAGGGACATGTATTAAAAAAAATAAAATTGTTCATGAACAATAGAGGAAAGGTTTTGAAGGAATTTAATTTACATGAAGACCGCTTTTTTGATCCAGATCCTTCCATTAGAAGATCAGCGCGAGAACTTTATGAAGGAGTAAAAAGCCTACCGATTATTTGTCCACATGGACATGTCGATCCAAAAATTTTTGTTGAGAATAAACCTTTTCCAAATCCATCAGAACTATTTATCTCTCCCGATCACTATATCCATAGGATGCTCTACTCACAAGGAATTTCTTTGGAGGAACTGGATATTCCGGAAAAAGATGGAACACAATCCGCAAAAGATCCTAGAGAAGTATGGCAGATCTTTGGAGAAAATTATTATTTGTTTGATGGTACTCCGTCGGGGGTATGGCTCGATTTTGAATTTAATATTGTATTTGGAATTAAAGAAAAACTAAATGGGTCAAATGCTCAAAAGGGTTTTGATTTAATTAGTGAGAAGTTATTAACTGAGGAATTTTTACCAAGAAATCTATTTGATAAATTTAACATTGAAGTATTAACGACAACAGATGCTGCAACAGATGATTTGAGCATGCATAAATCAATTAAAAAATCTGACTGGAATAGTAGGATTATTCCATGTTTTCGACCTGATGGTTTAACAAACTTAATGAATCCAAATTGGAAGAACGAAATTTTGGAATTGGAGAAAGGAACACAGCTAGAAATAAAAAATTATAAAAGTTTTATTAAAGCTATTGAGATGAGGAGAGAGTATTTCATATCCTCCGGTGCTACATCTACAGACCATGGAGTTGTTTCACCCTATACTCACAAGCTCAGTGATCATAAAGCAAATGACATTTTCCAAAAAGCCTTAAATGGAACTTTAACAGAGAAAGACACTGAAATCTTTACAGCGAACATGCTTATGGAGATGGCAAGAATGAGTTGTGATGATGGGCTGACAATGCAGATTCATGCTGGCTCCAATCGAAACCATAATAGTTTAATTTTTGACAAATATGGTTTGGATAAAGGTTGCGATATTCCTCAATCCACAGAGTATACTAATAATTTAAAGGAACTTCTTAACACTTACGGAAATGATCCGAATTTCACTTTAATAGTATTTACACTTGATGAAACTAACTATAGTAGAGAACTTGCACCATTAGCTGGTCATTATCCAGCGATGAAATTAGGTCCAGCGTGGTGGTTCCACGACAGCATTGAGGGAATGACTCGTTATAGACAAATGGTTACCGAAACAGCCGGATTCTATAATACTGTTGGATTTAATGACGATACTCGTGCATTTGTTTCAATTCCAGCAAGACATGATGTTGCAAGACGAATTGATGCGAATTATTTGGGAGGTCTTGTCTCAAGACATATGATCAGCATGAGAGAAGCAGAAAGGATTATTAGAGATCTAACTTATAATCTTGTTAAAAAAGCATATAAATTGTGATTTTCTTATAAGGACAAATATGATAATTGAAAAATTAAATTTGATCAGTACAAAAGCTGTAAATGAAAATTCTAATGATTTAATTGATTTAGAATTTGGAGGTATAAAGGTATATCCCAAATCGATTAACAAGAAGGATGATATTCTATTCTTCATTGGAAAAATAGAGAATGAGAAGTATCTCTATCTTGCAACGGAAACAAGTAACTTGAATGAATTAGATCAGTTTGAAGGAGATCTAACCGAATATTTTGGTGAAAAATTGGTTTTAAAACAATGCTTTCTTGTTCATATTAATGCTGTTACTCTCCAGAAGATATTTCCGTTCACAAAACCTGTTGTAATTGGATTATATAACTCTTTCGGGTTTGGAGATAGGCTTGGTTCTGCGAATCCAGCACATATAAGATCATTAGAGGAAAGTGATTTCAAACCAATAGTTGCACAACAGTCTATCAGAGAATTAACTAGAACTAACCGAACACCTGATCAAGTAATGGATGCAGCGATTTGGGCCGTATTTCAAGAAGGATACAAAGATGGATATGGATCTGATGCTGATCACCTAAAAACTAAAGAAGATATTGATTTGATGATAAACGCTGGTTTTACAATGTTCACTTTTGATCCTGGTGAATTTGTGATTAATGAAGCTGATTCGATAACCATGGTAGAATTAGAAGAAAAAGCAAAAATTTTGAATTGGTCAGTGTTGGAAAATTCATTTACAGATGTTGTTGAAAAATATTCTGATCAAGAATTTGATTTGGGAGAAGGCTTGATAATTTCTCCAACACACGAAGACGTTCTTAGAGCAACAGTAAAATATGGTAACGCAGTAGCGCATATCAAGAGTTTGTATGATCATTTGAGTAATAACTATTCTGACTATCCATATGAGGTTGAAATCTCGGTTGATGAGACGGAATCAGTAACAACACCATTTGAACATTTCTTTATGGCTTCTGAGTTACAGAGACTTGGAGTTGAGTTAATTAGTTTAGCTCCTCGGTTCATCGGAGATTTTGAGAAAGGCATTGACTACAAAGGGGATATAGACCTATTTAGAGATGAATATCTTAAACATGTAAAAATTTCGGAATATTTCGGATCTTATAAAATCAGTCTCCATTCAGGTAGTGATAAGTTTGGTGTTTACAAAGCGATCGGTCAAATGAAACGTGGCTATACTCATGTTAAAACTGCGGGCACGAGTTACCTAGAAGCGCTTAAGGTTGTTGCTTCACAAGAACCAATGGAATTTCGAAAGATTTTAGATTTTGCAAGAGATGAGTACGAAAAAGAAAAACTTTCTTATCATGTTTCAGCTGATATTGAAAAAGTTCATTCTTCTAATAATTATTCTGATGCAGCACTATTAGATCTTTTTGAACAAGATGATGCCAGACAAGTTTTACATGTAACGTTTGGTAGAGTTCTGACAAGTACTAGCGCTGAAGGGGGTTACTTATTTAAAGATAAAATCTACGATTGTCTAAAGAATAATGAAGAAGTTCATTATAAGTATTTAGTAAACCATTTTAAAAATCATTTATCCCCATTTAAGTAGGGTATTAAGGAGAGAAGATGCTAAAATATTCATTCGATGATCTAAACGGAAAAGTTTGTGTTCTAACCGGAGGTGGTGGAGTTATTGGTACTGTGCTTGCTAAAAGTTTAGCAAGTATTGGCGTAAAGCTAGCTATCTTAGATATTAAGAAAGAATTTGCTGACAAAGTTGATGATGAGGTTAGATCAAATTATGGAACAGAAGTTATTGGAATTGAGGCCAATGTTCTTGATAAAGCATCACTTGAGAATGCAAAGAAAACTATTCTAAAAAAATATAAAAAAGTGGATATTTTAATAAACGGTGCTGGAGGTAATTCACCAAAAGCTACTACAAAAGATGAATGCATTACTGATGAAAATGTAAATTCTCTTGAAGACACTTTTTTTGGATTAGAGATGGAAGGATTCCAAAAAGTTTTTGATTTAAATTTTCTTGGTACTCTTCTTCCGACAATGGTTTTTGCAAAGGAAATGGTTGAGAGAAAATCTGGAGTTATATTAAATGTTTCTTCAATGAATTCTTTTAGATCTTTAACTAAAATTCCCGCTTACTCAGCTGCAAAAGCTTCAATCAATAATTTTACTGAGTGGCTAGCAGTTCATTTTGCAAAAATGAATGTTAGGGTAAATGCAATCGCTCCAGGATTCTTCATTACAAATCAAAATCGATTTTTACTAGTTGATGAAAATACAAATGATCTAACAGCTCGGGGAAAAAAGATAATTGATAATACACCTATGGCAAAATTTGGCGAACCGGAGGATCTGATTGGAGGAACACTTTTTCTTCTTTCAGATGTTTCTAGTTTTATCACCGGAGTTGTTCTTCCCATAGATGGAGGATTTAATATTTACAGTGGTGTGTAACAATAGAGATTGATTAAATATTCATTATGAGGTAATTGGAAATGAGTTTAGAATTGAAAAATAATTGTAAGTATTCTCTAGTAGTTCCAACAAGCATGGGAATGAGATTAACACCAGTGAATGGACAGCCAGTTCATAGCAGCGATACTTATAAACTTCAGGTTACTAGTGCAGAGACTAATGTGGCAAGTATTTCAAGTTATCTTGGATTGCCTGTTAAAGTATTAACTACATTTGTAAAAGACAGCCCAATTGCAAAATTGATCAAGAGTAATCTAAAGAATCGTAATATCGATTTTGAAGGAGTAGATATTGATCAAGGGGGTCCTTGGGGATATCGACACCAATTTAATATAGCAGACAGCGGGTATGGATCTAGAGGACCAAGAGTTCATAATGATAGGGCCGGAGAGGTTGGAAGAACTCTTAATGTAAAAGATTTTGATCTTGATAGAATTTTTGGTGATGAGGGTGTTCAAATTGTACACTTATCTGGTTTAATAGCTGCTCTATCTCCTGAAACAAGCATTTTTTGTTTAGAATTAGCACGCGCCGCTAAAAAATATGGTACGAGAATTTCTTTCGATTTAAACTATAGGGCATCTTTTTGGAAAGACCGAGAAGAAGAGTTAAGCAAAGCGTTTGAAGAGATCGCTTCAATCTCGGATATTTTAGTTGGGAACGAAGAAGACTTTCAGCTCTGTCTTGGAATTGAAGGTCCTGAAGCTGGTGGTAGTGGTCTGGAAGCAAAGATAGAGAGCTTCAAAGAAATGATCAACCGAGTAAAGTCAAAATTTTCTAATGCTTCAGTATTTGCGACCACACTCCGTCAAGTAATCAGTACGAACTATCACCTTTGGGGAGCCATTATGCTTGATGGTAATAACTGGCATGTTGTTAATCCTCGTGAAATAACTGTTTTAGATCGTATAGGTGGAGGTGATGGTTTTGTTGGAGGGTTGCTATATGGAATTCTAAAAAAATGGGAAGCGGAAAAATGGATACAATTCGGATGGGCAACTGGAGCAATGGCAACAACATTCTTGACTGATTATGCCCAACCTGCAGATGAAGAGATGGTTTGGAGTATTTGGGAAGGCAATGCTAGGGTTAAGCGGTAAATAGAAAGGAAAAATTATGCTATATTACTCAAGAGGTTCTGAAGATGATGTTCTGAATTCTCAAACTTTAAAAGAAGCATTAAATGAAGTTTTTGAAAAATTAGGAAATAAGAGAAAAATTCTAGCGATTCCTCCAGATTTCACTAGATATCATTCGAGAGCCGGTGAACTTACAACTTATGTTTATGATTATTATAAAGAAAAACTAATTGATATTCTTCCGGCTCTAGGAACTCATTTTGCTATGAATGAAAATGAGTTAAATAAAATGTATCCTGGATTACCACATAATCTCTTTAGAACTCACGATTGGCGTAATGATATTGTTACTTTAGGAGAGGTCCCATCTGAGTATATTGAGGAAGTATCTGAGGGAAGAGTAAGTTATTCTTGGCCGGCTCAAGTTAATAAATTATTGGTTGAGGGAGAACACGATCTGATTTTATCCATCGGACAAGTAGTTCCGCATGAAGTTGTTGGAATGGCGAACTACAATAAAAATATTTTTGTTGGTACTGGCGGAGCAGAGGGAATCAATAAAAGTCATTTCCTTGGGGCTGTCTATGGTATGGAAAGAATGATTGGAAGAGCTGATACTCCAGTCAGGAAAGTACTAAACTATGCTTCAGATAATTTTGCTCAAAATCTTCCTATTCTTTATATTCAAACAGTTGTAGCAAAAGATGAAAATGGAAAACCAGTCGTACGAGGACTGTATATTGGCGATGATTATCAGTGTTTCAAACTTGCGGCTGAGCTTTCGCAAAAAGTCAATTTCGATCTATTGGATGAACCCTTAAAGAAGATTGTGGTATACCTTGATCCCGAGGAGTTCAAATCAACATGGCTGGGAAATAAAAGTATTTATAGAACTCGCATGGCACTTGCAGATAGGGGAGAGTTACTTGTACTTGCTCCTGGGCTAAGAGAATTTGGAGAAGACCCTGAAATAGATAGACTAATTAGGAAATATGGATATTCAAGTGTTTCAGAGATACTTGAATTTATTAAAAATAATGATGACCTTAAAAACAACTTAAGCGCGGCGGCACATTTAATACACGGTCCTTCTGAGAGAAGATTTAATGTAACTTATTGCCCTGGTCATTTAACTCAAAAAGAAGTTGAAAGTGTTTATTTCAATTATGCAGACTTAAATGAGATGTTGGAAAAATATAATCCGAATAAACTGGAAGATGGATATAATAAAATGGCAGATGGTGAAGAAATATTCTTTGTATCCAATCCTGCCCTAGGATTATGGGCATCTACAGATAGATTTAATAATTAATTCTCAATATAATATTGAACGAAAAAATTAAAATAATTGCTGACGACAAGATTCCTTTTCTGCAAGGAGTTCTGGAACCTTATGCGAATGTGGAATATTATCCTGGAAAGGAAATTACAAAAGACAAAGTTGTAGACGCTGATGTATTAATAATTCGAACACGAACAAAATGTAACAAAGAATTATTGAATGGCTCAAGCGTCAAGTTAATAACAACAGCCACAATAGGTTTTGATCATATTGATACCATTTTTTGCAAGGAAAGCGAAATAGAATGGCTGAATGCACCTGGATGCAATTCCGGTTCTGTTATGCAGTATATTACTGCAGCATTGCTTCAACTGACTGGAGATGATGGTTTTAATCTTTCAGAAAAAACTATTGGTATTATTGGAGTTGGAAACGTAGGACGTAAAGTTAAAAAGATCTCGGAAATATTAGGAATGAATGTGTTACTGAACGATCCTCCAAGAGAAAGAATCGAAGGAGGCAATATATTCTATGATCTAGATAAAATTAAAAATGAGAGTGATATTTTATCGCTTCATGTTCCGCTAAGCAGAGACGGGATGGACAAAACATTTCATCTTGCTGATGATGAATTTTTTAATCACTTAAGAAAGAAACCCATTTTTATAAATTCATCGAGAGGAGAAGTGGTAAAGACTTCTTCGTTGATAGATGCAATAAGAAATGGCAAGATTTCAAAAACCGTAATTGATGTGTGGGAAAATGAACCAGATATTGATCTCAAATTACTTAGTCTGGTAGATATTGCCACACCTCATATTGCTGGATATTCTTCAGATGGTAAAGCAAATGGAACGGCTATTTGTGTAAATGCTGTTAATAAATATTTTGATCTGGGGTTGGGAAAAAATTGGTATCCAAGTGAAATTCCATTACCGGTAAATGGAATAGAATTAGCAATCAATGGGAATCACAAAGAAAGTCAAGATGTTGTTAAAGAAGTTATAAGCTCAACCTATAATATCATCGATGATAGCAAGCGGTTAAAAAGCTCACCCAGCACATTTGAAAAACAAAGAAATCACTATCCAATTAGGAGAGAATTCTTTAACTACACATTAAATTTAAAAAATTGTGATGAAGTTACAGCTGAAATGTTTAATAAAATGAACTTTAAAATAAATTTTAATTAATAGTAATTTCAAAAGTAATTGATAGGGAAAAAGATGGAGAAGAAATCGGATATAGGAATTGTTGGTCTTGCTGTAATGGGAGAAAACCTCGTTCTTAATATGGAGAGTAAAGGTTTTACTGTTTCAGTTTATAATAGAACAGTTGAGAAAGTTGATAGTTTTATGAATGGAAGAGCAAAAGAGAAAAATATTGTAGGTACTCATTCTATCGAAGAATTTGTTGTTTCGCTTGAAAATCCAAGAAAAATAATGCTTATGGTCAAAGCTGGCAAACCTGTTGACGCCTTTATTGATCAAATAATCCCGCATCTTGATGAGGGTGACATAATTATTGATGGTGGAAATTCACATTTTCCAGATACAATTAGAAGAACAGAATATGTGGAGAGTAAAGGATTATTATACATTGGCACAGGAGTATCTGGTGGTGAAGAGGGAGCATTGCTTGGTCCTTCAATTATGCCCGGGGGGTCTACTAAAGCCTGGGAACATGTAAAACCAATATTCCAATCTATCTCTGCCAAGGTGGACGATGGAACTCCCTGCTGTGATTGGGTTGGTGAAGATGGAGCTGGTCATTTTGTTAAAATGGTTCACAATGGAATTGAGTACGGAGATATGCAATTGATCACTGAGGCTTATCAGATTATGAATGAACTACTAGGAATGAGTGCTGATGAAATGCATGAAGTGTTCAAGGAATGGAACCAAGGGGAACTTGACAGTTATTTAATTGAAATTACAAGAGATATTCTGGCATTTAAAGATGATGATGGTGAACCATTAGTGGATAAAATATTGGATACTGCCGGTCAAAAAGGTACAGGTAAATGGACTGGTATTTCTGCTTTGGATCTTGGTGTCCCACTTACTCTTATTGGTGAAGCTGTATTCGGAAGATGTTTATCTGCACAAAAGGAAGAAAGAGTTGAGGCCTCAAAGATTTTAAGTGGTCCTACTTCAAAATTTGAAGGGGATAAAAATGAGTTCATAAAGGATCTCGAAAAAGCCCTTTATGCTAGTAAACTTGTCTCATATGCGCAGGGTTATGTATTAATGAAAGCAGCTGCGGAGGAATATGGTTGGAATCTGAATAATGGTGGTATTGCTTTAATGTGGAGAGGTGGCTGTATTATCAGATCAGTATTTTTAGGAAAGATCAAAGAAGCATTTGATAATAATCCTGACCTTACAAATCTTCTCCTTGATCCATTTTTCAAATCGAAAATTGAAGAAGCACAAGAAAGCTGGAGAAAAGTTGTTGCAACTGCAGTAATGAATGGAATTTGGATTCCGGCATTTAGTACTGCTCTTGAGTATTACGATGGATACAGAAATGATAGACTTCCAGCTAATTTGTTGCAAGCGCAGCGAGATTATTTTGGTGCTCATACTTATGAAAGAACAGATAAACCGAGGGGAGAGTTTTTCCACACAAATTGGACAGGACGCGGTGGGGAAACAGCATCTTCTACCTATAATGTTTAACTATATAGTGAAAAAATGAAAAAAATTAAATTCGTTTCTATTTTAATTATTTCAATTGCTTTCTTATCATGCTCGAAGGTTTCAAATGTCAAGCGATTAAAAATCGGGCATGGATTAGACAGGACTCATTCTGTTCATAAAGCGATGGAGTATCTCGCAGAAAAAGCAAAAGAGAAATCGAACGGTACTTTAGAAATAACCGTTTATCCAAGCCAGCAACTTGGTACTGAGAGACAATGTCTTGAACTTCTCCAAATAGGAAGCCTTGCAATGACAAAGGTGTCATGTTCTGTATTGGAAGGATTTGTTCCTATCTATAAAGTATTTAGCCTTCCTTACATCTTTAACAACGATGAGCACAAATACCAAATATTTGAGGGACCAATTGGTAAAGAACTTCTTTTAAAAACCGAACCATTCTGGTTAAGGGGTCTATGTTTTTACGATGCTGGGAGCAGAAGTTTCTATACTAAAGACAAACCTGTCAACACACCTGATGATTTAGCTGGATTAAAGATTAGAACTCAGGAAAGTGCAACCTCAGTGAGAATGGTAAATGCCATGGGGGGGTCTGCAACTCCGATTGCCTGGGGTGAGTTATATACAGCACTACAACAAGGCGTGGTGGATGGAGCAGAGAATAATCCTCCAAGTTTTTACTTATCACGCCATTATGAAGTTTGTAAGTACTATACGATAAATGAGCATACAGGTGTCCCAGATGTTCTCGTTATCAGCACGGTTGTTTGGAATGATCTTACAGAGCAAGAACAAAAATGGTTGCAGGAGGCTGCTGATGAATCTTACATTTATCAAAAAAAGCTTTGGAAAGAATCTACATTAGAATCATTGGAGGCTGTTAAAGCAGCTGGCGTTGAAGTAATATATCCTGATAAACAACCCTTCATTGATAAAGTCCAACCTTTATTGGAGGAATTTAAATCAGAAAAGGATGTGTTTGAACTTATTCAAAATATTAGGAATGCAAAATGAGTTTATTAGCTATTAAAGATAGAATAGATCTTATATTAAAGTGGGTACTGGTTTTTCTTATGGCAGTCATCACCATAAATGTTCTTTGGCAAGTTTTTACACGGTTTATTATGCAGGATCCAAGTTCTTACACGGAAGAGTTAGCAAGATACATGTTGATATGGATCGGAATATTGGGAGCAAGTTATGTTGCTGGGCAAAAAATGCATCTTGCAATTGATTTGCTTTCCACAAAATTAAACAATGTAAAAAAATCATATCTGGAAATAGGAATTCAATCGCTCATATTTGCATTCTCATTATTAGTTATGGTTGTTGGTGGGATTAGGTTGGTCAATATTACACTTACATCAAATCAAATATCTGCAGCGTTACAAATCCCACTTGGATATGTTTATACAGTTCTACCAATAAGTGGGGCAATAATGATGTTTTACTCATTCACTTTTATTGCAGAGGAAATTAAGAAACTAGAATCATCTTAATCAAATTTATTTACTGGGAAATGGTTTATGGAAATATTTGAAGTTTTAGTATTGGTTGTATCATTCATCTTGCTTTTATCTATAGGGGTACCAATCTCATTCAGTATAGGTATCTCAAGTTTGTTGACGATGCTTCTAAGCATCAATACTATCCCATCACTTACAACGGTATCACAGAGAATGGCAACCGGGATTGATAGTTTTGCATTGCTTGCTATTCCATTTTTTATTTTAGCTGGACAATTGATGAATAGTGGAGGTATTGCCAGACGTTTGATAGATTTCGCTAAAGTATTAGTTGGCAAAATGCCTGGAGGTCTTGCATTTGTTAATATTCTTGCTGCTATGTTCTTTGGAGCAATATCCGGTTCCGCTGTTGCTGCGGCCTCCGCAATAGGTGGTTTTATGACACCTGTTATGGAGAAGGAGGGCTACGATAAGCCTTTTTCTGCAGCTATTAATATTACAGCTTCAACGACTGGATTAATAATCCCACCAAGTAATATATTAATTGTATATTCTTTAGCTAGTGGGGGAGTTTCTATTGCTGCACTATTTCTTGCTGGTTACATTCCAGGTATTCTTTTTGGCCTCTCGCTCATGGTCGTTGCATATATTTTTGCTAAAAAACATAATTACAAAGTTAATGTTGAGTTCAGTCTTAGTGATTCAATTAAGAAATTCTTTAATGCAGTACCAAGTTTGCTGTTAATTATAATTGTAATTGGAGGTATAGTTGCTGGGTATTTTACCGCAACAGAAGCCTCTGCAATAGCAGTTTTATATGCATTTGTTCTTTCGGTTTTTATCTATCGAGAAATTAAAATTAAAGACCTTCCCAATATATTATTAAGCAGTGTTTCGACTACTGCAATTGTTATGCTGCTTGTTGGAACTTCCATGGCTATGAGCTGGGTAATGGCTTACGAAAATATACCGCAGAACGTAGCACAAGCTTTACTTGCATTATCTGAAAACAAGATTATTATTTTACTAATAATAAATGTTATACTCTTATTCATTGGTACCTTTATGGATATGACTCCAGCTGTTCTCATTTTTACACCAATATTCTTGCCTGTAGCTCTTCAGCTGGGTATTGATCCAATACATTTTGGAATACTAATGGTGATGAATTTGAGTGTAGGAATTTGTACGCCACCAGTAGGGAGTGTTCTTTTTGTTGGTTGTTCGGTGGCTGGATTACCAATTACAAAAGTGATTAAACCACTTATACCAATGTTTATTGCAATGATAATTGCGTTGATGCTGGTAACATATATTCCTGAATTAAGTTTAGCTGTTCCCACATTTTTTGGATATTAAATAGTAAGGAGATAAAATGGAAGTAAGATATTCACCTGACAAAGAAGGATTTAAGAAGCTAACAACAGATGAGTTAAGAAAAAGCTTTTTAATTGATAAACTATTTGTTAAAAATCAAATACCAATGGTATACTCAGATGTAGATAGATCAATAACCGGTTCTGTGGTTCCAGTTGGCAAAAAATTAAAATTGGCATCTTCGAAAAAAGAAATGGCTGCTGATTATTTTGCACAAAGGAGGGAAATAGGTATTATCAATATTGGTGGCAAAGGAACAATTACGATTGAAAAAAAAATTTATCAAATGAATAATATAGATGCATTATATATCGGAAGAGGTGCAAAAAATATTTCATTCCAAAGCAGCAATTCTAAAATACCAGCAATGTTTTATTTTGTAAGTTATCCTGCTCACACCTCATATCCAACTGTGCAAGTTAAACTCAAGGATGCTGAATCCGTGCATTTAGGAAGTGTAGCTGATTCGAACAAACGAACTATACATAAATATATTTTGCATGGGAAGGTAGATACTTGCCAGCTTGTAATGGGTCTAACAATTCTTGAGGAAGGAAGTGTCTGGAACACTATGCCTGCACATACACATCAGCGCAGATCAGAAGTGTATATGTATTTTGGATTAAGAAAAGACTCTGTCGTAGTTCACTTATTGGGTGATCCAGAGGAAACACGGCACATTATGGTTAGAGATAAGCAAGCAGTTCTTTCCACAAGTTGGTCAATGCATGCTGGTGCAGGTACTCAGAATTATTCCTTTATATGGGCAATGGGGGGTGAGAATCAAGAATTCGATGACATGGATTGGATTCCAATGAAAAAATTAAAATAGAGGTAAAAATGGTTTTAGATAAATTTAGCTTAGTCGGTAAAACTGCGCTTGTAACAGGTTCTAATAAGGGAATCGGACAGTACTATGCATTGGCACTTGCTGAGGCTGGTGCAGATATAATAGGTGTTTCATTTGAATCTGATTTCTCACAGACAGAAGAAATGATAACAAAAGTTGGTAGAAAGTTCAAATCATATTGTGCAGATTTTTCAGATCGAGATTCGTTATATGAATTTGTGAAAAATGTAAAATCTGATTTTAATCAAATTGATATTCTCATTAATAATGCTGGTACAATAATGCGTAGTCCGATTTCAGAGCACCCAGACGAATACTGGGACAAGGTAATTGAAATCAATCTATCATCTCAATTTATATTGACTCGAGAAATTGGTAAAGATATGGCTGAAAGAGGTTATGGGAAAATTGTTTTTATAGCTTCACTGCTTTCTTTCCAAGGGGGCATCACGGTACCAGGGTATGCAGCCTCAAAAGGTGGCGTAAAACAATTAACCATGGCTTTTGCAAATGAATGGTCGTCAAAAGGTGTTACAATAAACGCGATCGCACCTGGTTATATTGCTACTGATAACACCAAAGCTCTGCGTGAAGACAAAGTAAGAAATCAAGCCATTTTAGAAAGAATACCGCAAGGACGCTGGGGAACACCTGAAGACTTAATGGGGACAGTAGTATTTTTGAGTTCGGATGCTTCCAATTATCTAAATGGCAGTGTAGTAACCGTTGATGGCGGTTGGATGGGAAGATAGTGTTAAATTATCGTTTATAAGCATAACAGCATTCCTATTTGGGAATGCTGTTTTTCTTTATTCTCTATTATATAACTTTTTTTCTACTATTATTTAAAGACATTCTAACAACCAATTCTTTATCAGAACTCCAAAGTTATATTGCAACCTTTATAGCAGATGGAATTACCGGTAAATTTAGATATGTTTTTCCGTGTTATTTTTAAAAATTATTTCACTTACTGATTTCAATCACATTGTTGTTATTATTATTTTTATACTTCATTCTTAGAATCAAATAAACTCGATAGATTTATGATTTACTTAAAAATTACATTTCAAATAGTACTATTACTAACATCAATCTTAATAGCCAAAGACAATAAAACTGTAACCACAATTAGCAATCTAAAATGTGAATATGCTCAATCTCCGATCAACATTGATAATCCAAATCCACATTTCAGCTGGACTTTAATGTCTAAAGGAAGAAGTGTTTATCAATCCTCTTATCAAATAATAGTTTCCACTACTGCTGATATGAAAAGTATTATTTGGGATTCTGAAATAGAAAGAAGTCCAAAATCATTTCAAGTTAATTATAAGGGTGACGAACTTAAGAGTAATACTAAGTATTACTGGCAAGTAAGAGTGTGGACTAACAATGATGAGGAAATTAGTAGTGAGATTTCGACTTTCTGGACTGCGCAACTTAGTAAGAAAAATTGGATAGCTAAATGGATTGGAGCAGGCCCTGAAATTGAACCAAGATCTCCTAAGGGTTTTTTCATGGAGGTAAAAGAGCAGTATCAATTCTCCGATACTATTGATTACCATGGGAACTCTCTACTTCTACGAAAGGAATTTAACTTTGATAGGAAAATTAAGAATGCAAGAGTTTTTGTAACTGGTTTGGGTTTTTACGAACTTTATTTGAATGGAATAAGGGTTGGAGATCACGTCTTGTCGCCAGCCAAGACCAATTACAGAAAAGAAATTTTGTACGACACATATGATGTAACGGAACTACTACAGAATGGAAGAAATGCAGTTGGTCTGCATCTTGGGAATGGTTGGTTCAATCCTTATAAGAAATGGTGGAAAGAGTATAGGATGCAGTGGTTCGGAGCGAAACGTGCATTTATGCAATTGCACCTACAGAATCAAAACGGTGATGAAGAAATCATAGTTACAGATGAAAATTGGAAATACAAGGATGGGCCAATTGAATACAATTGTATTTATGATGGTGAACACTATAATGCAACACAAGACAGTGAAGGTTGGAGTCAGGTAAATTATAATGATGAAGATTGGAATACTGTAAACATTGTTGAATCACCTGGAGGTCAACTACGGTCTCAAACAATGCAAGCAATAAGAGTGGTCCAGTCTTTTACTCCTATAAATGTGACAAATCCGTTGCCTGATGTATACGTGTACGATATGGGACAAAATTTTACCGGATGGGTAAAAATTAAACTTCATGGTAGAAAGGGGACTAAACTTCATCTCCAGTTCGCAGAAGACATTAATGAAGATGGTTCAATTGATATAACAAGCAACGAGCATGCTAAAGCGGAAGCAACATATGTGCTTAAAGGAGATTCTGTAGAAATCTATGAACCAAGATTTTCTTACTATGGATTTAAATATGTTGAAGTTAGAGCAGAACCGGATTTACTTAAAATTCTAAATATTCAGGGACAGGTCGTTTATTCTGATAATCAGCTCACAGGAAGTTTTGAATGTGACAACAAGACGATAAATAAAATTCACAGGGCGACTGTTTGGTCACAGAAAAGCAATATGATAGGATATCCCTTAGATTGCCCACAGCGTGATGAAAGGCTTGGCTGGTTTGGAGATGTTCAGGTAACCATCGACGAGGCTATCTTCAATTTTGATATGCCCCTATTCTACCAAAACTGGATTACAGGAATTCGCCACAATCAGAATGAAATTACTGGCGATTTACCGATAATTTCTCCACGGCCATATATTTGGGATGAAGGTGTTGAATGGAGTAGTACATACTTGATTCTATTGTGGAAATATTATGTTTATTATGGAGATGAAAGCATACTTCGAGAGAACTATGATGCTATGAAAAAGTATTTGAGCTTTTTAGATTCAATTGCAGATGATAATATTTTAAAAGCGGGTTGGATAGGAGATTGGGGAAGTCTTGTAGAAGGTTGGGATGAAGGTGAACCCATATCAGTCCCAACAGCATTCTATTATTGGAACTCTTTGATTCTTTCCAAAACGGCGAAAGTCTTGGGACGAGAAATTGAATCAAAATATTTCTACAACAAGGCAACTAATATTAAAGAAGCCTACAATAAGAAGTTTTTTAATCATGAAACAAAAAATTACAATGATGGAAGTCAGATGGCAAATGCCTTTCCGCTCTATCTTGGACTCGTTCCAGAAGAATATCAAAAGGATGTTTTGAATAATCTTGTCCATGATATTGAGATCAATAATAATGGACATCTTACCACTGGTGTGCTTGGGTCAAAATATATGATAGATGCACTGGTGAAGTATGGGAGAGCTGATATTGCATACTCTCTAGCCACCCAAACTGGTTATCCAAGCTGGAGCGACATGGTGCAGAAGTACACAACTATGTGCGAGTTCTGGACATTGAAACAATCACACAACCATGTTATGACAGGAAGTATTGATGCATTTTTCTATAATACTCTTGCAGGAATAAAACTTAACGATAATTACCCAGGTTGTGAAAGAATAACAATAAAACCTTTTATCCCAGATTCTCTCTCTCATGTTAAAGCACAAATTGAAACAATTCTGGGGAACGTGAGTGTTCATTGGCATAAGGAAGATGAAGGAATAATATTTAAGATTGAAATACCTGCAAATATGTCAGCTAATGTAATACTACCAAACCATGATACCTTGAAAATAACAGAAGGAGGAAATAGTGCAGAGAAATCTGAAGGTATTGAATTTGTCAGTTCTGATAGTGAATTTACACACTACTTGGTTGGGTCTGGCAGTTATGAATTTTATGCACAGATTGAATACTAATTAACTATTTGATCTTGCCCTTCAATGATTGAAAAATAAAATCCCCATCCACCACCTAGTTGATCAATCTTGAGTAAAACATGGTTCTCACCCTTTATAAATGAAGTTGAAAAAGTATCTTCGTTAGGCACGGCAGTCCGTGAAATAATATTCTCATGAACTAACTTTCCATTTAACCACATTTTTATTCCATCATTGGAGCCAATTCCAATTTTTACATCTGAATTATTTTTAAGATTTATGACATTGTACGCATATACTACTCCAACATCAGAAGGTTTGATTATTTTTGCCAAACTTATGTATTCACTATCACCTTTAAATTCTTGCCATACAATAGATTGATCATTTCTACCAATATAGTTTTTTTCTAATTTTATCTCTTTCTCTGGTTGATACTCTTTACTCATTCCTTTTCTATCGGTATTATCAAATGGTCCAATCAACCACCAATTTTTTAAATATTCTCCTTCCGAAAGTTTATCCTGGTATTTTCGCCAATTTAGATCTGAAATTTCCACCGAACTTCTGGAGTTGTCTTTCAATTCTTCAATGTGTATGTCACCAAGTTTTGTTAACCTTTCTACAATATCGGGATATTTAGATACTAGATTAATACTCTCTGAAACATCATCATCCAGATTGTAAAGTGATAGTCCAATTGTTGCATCAATCTGACCACCTGATTTACCATCAGTACCTGGGGTTCCAGCAATGTGTCTGTATTGATGGGGGAAATGTAATTTCCATTTACCACTACGTACAGCTTCCAATGCCACTCCACGGTGATAGAAGAATGCTTCATAATCAGTTTGCCTTTTTTCATTGATAATTGGCCAAATATTTTTCCCATCAATAACTCTATCATGAGGTTCTTTACTACCTGCTAAGAATGTAATTGTTGGGAGCAGATCCATGGTTGTAGAAAGTTCTTTGTTGACAAAACCGGGAGAAATAGTATTTGTCCATTTCATTATGCAAGGAATCCTCATTCCCCCCTCGAAAGTTGTTCCTTTTCCTTCGCGTAATGGATAAGCTTTACCAGCATGATCTCCGTAAGTCAGCCAAGGTCCATTGTCAGAGGTAAAAATTATCATCGTATTTTCGTCGAGGTTATTTTCCTCAAGAGTTTTAATAATTTGCCCAACAGACCAATCAATTTCTTCAATCACGTCCCCATATCTTCCGTACTCGGTTTTGCCTTCAAACTTTTCAGTTACTCCAAGTGGAATGTGAGGCATAGTATGGGCAATATATAAGAAAAATGGATTAGCTTTATTTTTTGAAATGAATTTCACTGCATACTCAGTGTATCTTTTTGTCAGTTGGTTTTGATCGGGATTATATTCAATTACATTTTCATTTAAGTAAAGCGGAAGATCTGGATGTAGATCAGATTTTTTTCTTTCCTTTCTAAAATCATTTCTCCATGGCCACATATCGTTGGAATAAGGGAGTCCGAAGTATTCATCGAATCCTTGGTTTCGTGGCATCATTGATGGATGATCTCCTAAGTGCCATTTACCTACGCATGCAGTATTGTATCCAACATCTTTTAAAATTTCAGCGATTGTAATTTCACTAGAATCAAGTCCAGTGGGACTAATTGGAAAAAGTACATTTGGAACTCCAACCCTAACGGGATAAGAGCCTGTTAGAAGTGCTGCTCTAGATGGGGAGCAACTTGGAGCAGCAGAATAGAAGTTTGTAAATCGAATTCCATCATTTGCCATATTATCAAGATTCGGAGTTGAAAAGCCTTTTGCACCATAACAACCAACATCAGCATATCCTTGATCATCAGTAAAAATAATTATAAAATTTGGTTTGTTGGTGGTTTTAGTAGAACACGATATGAAACTGATTGTAAAGATAATTGATATGATTAGCAGTAGTCTATTCATTTATATATTGGAGTTATTTTATTGTTAATATAACAAATCCTAATGTTAAACTACTATAAATCAATATTTGGGCAGGATTCAAACTGATGCTTTGAAATATTAGGAGATTTTGTTTCCAGACTTTGCTTTACAACTACGATTTCTTTAGGAGTTGATAACTGGATAACTGAATAACCTGAAGCAAAAACAAAAAGAATGACTGCAACATTTTTTATCCAGAAAGGATATTTCCTATTATTTCTGACCGATGGGTACTGTTGTTCTTCTGTCACTGGATTGAAACTACCTATGATATCAAGATCAGTATATATATTCTTCATTTTTTCTGAACAAATAGTGCATTCAGCAAGATGGATTTTTGTTTTTCTTCTTTCACTTTCATCTAGTAGATTAAGTGAACTTTTCAATAATATATCTTCATCAATATGAATCATTTAAAACTCCTTTTTCTCTCAGTATATTCCGGCATTCTTTAACTGCGTAAAAAATTCTTGATTTAACAGTACCAATTGGTAATTGAGTTGTTTCAGCAATTTTCTCATAGCTTAGCTCTCCGTAAAATCTTAGAACCAAAATGTCGCGCTGTTGTTCAGGCAGATTGGATATTGTTTTGAATAACAGAATGCGTTGTTCTTCTCTGATCTGTATTTCAATAGGTGATGGAGTACTATCAATGTGTTCATCAGAAAAAATGTGCTTGTTTCTTTGTGATCGACTTCTCTCTTTTAGAGCCAGTCTATACGCTATAGTTGCTACGAATGACTTAAAATTTCCATCTTGATGTTTTATCCTTTTTGTTATCAAGCGAATAAAAGTTTCCTGTACTACATCTTTTGCAGAATCAACAGATCCTGTAATTAGTGAAGTCATTCTTAATAATGACTTACTAAATTTTTCGTAAAGAAGGTTCAATGCTTCTTGATCGCCTTTACGTGCTTTTTGTAAATAATTCCAGTCTGATATCATTCTAGAATATTTTCTTTTTTACACCAATCAGAAATTTCATTATTATCATTGGATTTACACCACATACTGTTAAACTTATCAATATCCATCGAACTTAACAAATCGTAAAGATTATCTTGATACCAATGAAACAATCCAAGTTTTCGTGACGGTGCATATTTTGTTATTGGCTCCATCATGTGATTAAGCGCTCCTGCGTAGTTTATTAGGAGTCTTTTCCCAGAGTTTGATTTATTGCTATGGAGTAGTGTCCAGCTATTCATTCCTCCAGTTCTAAAATTGTTAAGCCATGTTGATACAACTTCTTTTACTTGCTCTGAATAATGTATCTTTGTTGGAGTCACTAATGTAACTAGTCCAAGATCTCGCCCTCTATCTTTATATCTTTTAAGTTGATCAGTATAGTAGACTGTCGAGGCAAAATAGACAGGAGTATTCACTTCCCCAGCTTTTTCAACTATCTTGATTATTAAAGTATCACAGTATGGACCGAATTTTGGGGTTTCCATTTTCTTTGTCTTGATATTTTCATCAATTTCATCTCTTAAAGTTTTCAAACCACTTTTTGATACAAATTCTAGAACTCCATTGTTCATTATAATATTTGGGTACCATTCTGTATTTAGTAGCGATCTATTCACGATTTTAACGTCTGGCCTAAAATTTAGTATTTTGGTTAAGATCCATGCTGGAAATGTATCGTTATCTCCATTTGTTATAAGTATTGAATTTTTATCTAAAAGAGAGAGAACATTATAATTATAATCTAGAATTTCATCTGAAACTGCACCGCCAATTAAAAGATTATTTAGAGCTTCACTCAGTTTAACCTCCTCCTTATTGGCCATATAGTTAATTACAAGTGCAAACCATGGATCTAGGTACGTTGGATCTAATTCAACAGCTTTTTCAAGCATTGAGATGTTTTTATCATTAAAATCTACCCCATGGTTCACTATAGCTCCAAGATACAATAATGTTGGATTTCCATGATATTTTTCAAGACCCTCATCTAGCAGAGGTTTATATCCCTCTTTTTTCGAATATCGATAAGCATACATCCAGTTGGCGTATGCATTTTCAGAGGGGAATTGAGCATAGTATTCTTCCCAAAGTTCTGCAAGTTCTGCATAAGTATCTTGGGTATAAACAATCTCTCTCATGCTTACTATTTTTTCTGGTCTTTCAACATTCTTTGCATTACTAGTGCAACCAGCAGATATAAAAAGTAACAAGAGAAAATAGATTGAATGAAATATTATTGATCTGGTCATTTTTTACTCCATTTTTGTAATTATAAAAATTTTAATAAGCGCTTCATATATATAATCCTCCAAATCAAAAAAAGTTCAAAAATATTTTTTAATCCTTAATAGAAGAAAAAGAGTTATTGAATTAGGAGATACCAAAAATGAAATTCAATAATTATATTGAGATTTATAGTAGTTTAAATATCTATCATTTAATAATTTCAAGTTTGAATAACAATTGTTGCAAATAGCAAGGAATACATTTATATGAGAATCTTAAAATCAATCACTTTAATTGCCCTAGTCTTGATAATCTTTAGCTGTCAATCAAATACAATCGAAAATCTAATTGTGATCTCGCCAAATGGAAATATATCAGCTAAAATGATTCTAATTCCTTCAGTTAAGAATCCGAACGAAAATCACCTTGCTTATTCAGTTGCTGCGAATAATAAAGATGTAATCGGAAATTCACCAATTAGGATTGAGTTAAAAGATATGGCGCCGTTGGGAAACAATTTGATTCTCGTCAATAAGAGTGAAAAGCATATCGATGAGACTTGGGAGAGAGTTTGGGGAAGAAGTAAGACAGTCCAGAACAATTATTTTGAATTAACCTTGAACTATGAAGAAATAGATTCTCCCAATAGGAAATTAGATATTTTAGTTAGGGCTTATGATGATGGAATTGCGTTTAGATATAATCTTCCTGAACAGCCTGGTCTTGAGCAATTTAAAATTTCAAGTGAAAATATATCATTTAACTTCAGTGATACCCATACGATCTGGGCGGCTGAATATGGATTTGTATCTCATCAGGAAGCACACTTCAATAAAATGAAAATATCGGATGTAGACGATAAGATTATGGGATTACCATTGTTGGTAAAGATTCAAGAAAATCAATGGGCGGCAATAGCAGAAGCAAATTTAACAGATTGGGCAGGTATGTATCTGTCAAGTCAGTCTGACTCTTCCCTAATTACTAGACTAGCTCCAAGATATGATGATTCAACTATTGTTGTAAAATCGAAAACTGTAAGACAATCACCTTGGCGGGTGATAATGTTGGGTAATTCTGCTGGATCGTTTTTAGAATCAAATATCATTCAAAATTTGAACGAGCCAAATTCAATAGAAGATGTTTCTTGGATAAAACCAGGTAAATCAGCCTGGGATTGGTGGTGGAGTCACAGGTATGCTCCTGATGCAGACTTCAAACTTGGATCAAACAATGAAACAATGAAGTATTTCATTGATTTTGCCTCTGACATGGGTTGGGATTACCAGCTGATAGACTGGCATTGGTACGGTGAGCCCTTTGAAAGATGGGAAGGTGAAACACCAATCACAAACCACAGTGCTGATATTCTTACGGATAATCCCGAAATTGATATTCCAATGCTAGTGGAGTATGCAACAGAGAAAAATGTAAAACTCCTAGTTTGGCTGGAATGGAGTCATGCTGATAAGCAAATGGAAGAAGCATTTCCACTCTATGAGAAATGGGGAGTAGCTGGAATTAAAGTGGACTTCATGCAGAGAGAGGATCAAGAGATGGTTAATTTTTATCATAGGCTTGTCAAATTAGCAGCAAAGCATCACTTGGTTGTAGATTTCCATGGAGCTTACAAACCAACTGGTATCTCGCGCACATATCCAAATTTAATAACAAGAGAAGGTGTACTTGGCAATGAGTACACAAAATGGAGTGAACTGATAACTCCTGAACATAACACAACTATTGCATTTACTAGAAATCTTCTAGGCGAAATGGATTATACACCTGGAGCATTCGTGAATGTCGCAAAAAAAAATTTTAAGACTGAAGAAGAATCACCGTATCCAATGGTAATGAATACAAGAACTCATCAGCTCGCAATGATGATAGTTTACGAAAGTGCCTTGCAAATTCTTTGTGACTCTCCATACAATTATCAAAAAAGTCCAGCAGGTTTAAACTTTTTAAAAGAAGTTCCAACAACATGGGATGAAACGAAGTTCATTCATGGAGAGATTGGAGAATATATCACTGTTGCAAGAAGAAGCGGTGATACTTGGTATGTAGGAACATTAAACAATTCACTCGAAAGAAAAATAAAGATTGAATTAGGTTTTTTAAGTAGTGGGCAGCATTCGGCAAGAATTTGGAAGGATGCCTCAGATGCCAATCATTATCCTCATAAATTGGATGAGATTGAGTTAAATGTAAATGATACTTCGATTGTAGAAATTAATTTGGCAATTGGGGGTGGGTGCGTAATGGTTATTAAAAATAAGAATAAAATTTATTAGTAGATTGTATTTCCAAAATAAAAAGTGAACTAAAATGAAAAATCATCTAATTATGTTAAGCCTTGTATTCGCAACTGTAAATATTGCGCAATCCAGAATTGAATTGCCAACATTCTTTTCTGATAATATGGTTCTACAAAGAAATTCTGAAGCAAATATTTGGGGAAAAGGAACTCCTCTTAAAACCATAAGTATTGAAGCAGACTGGGGTAATTCAGCTAGTACTGAAGTGCTAGATGATGGAACTTGGAAAACGAGAATTGAAACTCCAGATGCTGGAGGACCATATAACCTAACAATTACTGATGGTATTGAAAAAGTTGTTATGAAAAATGTTCTGATAGGTGAAGTATGGCTCTGTTCCGGACAGTCAAATATGGAGATGCCCTTAGCAGGATGGCCACCAAATGATTTGATTGATAATTCAGAAGACGAAATAGCAGGTGCTAATTATTCAGATCTAAGACTCTTTACTGTTTCTAGGGCTCGTTCTGCTTCACCAATGGATGATGTTTTAGGAAACTGGCAAGAGTGTTCTCCTCAAAGTGTACAGGCGTTCAGTGCTACGGCCTATTTCTTTGGAAAAAAGATATACGAGGAGTTGGGTATCCCAATAGGATTGATTCATACCAGCTGGGGAGGTACGCCTGCAGAAGCTTGGACAGAAATAAGCTATTTGAAAGATGTACCTGGATATGAAAATTTTGCATCCAGTCTGGATGAGATGAAGGCCAATCAAGACAAGTTTAATGAATGGCTTGATTCACATAAAACTATCGAGATTAAAGATATGGATAGCCAAACCGAATTTGTTGATATAAATTTTGACGATGATCAATGTAGAACATCAGAATTTGATGATTCTGATTGGCACGAGATGGACCTCCCAACTAAATGGGAGCAAACTGATGTTGGTAATTTTGATGGAGTGATCTGGTTCAGAAAAACTATTTCAGTCCCGAATGATTGGAAAAATTCAGATCTTATACTTGAGCTTGGTCCAATTGATGATATGGATGTTGTATTTTTCAATGGAATAAAAATAGGAGCATATGAATCAATTGGTGGGTGGAATATTGATCGCAAGTATGAAATTTCTGGAGAATTATTGGAGAGTGGATCAAATATAATAGCGGTTCGAGTAATTGATGCTGGAGGTGGCGGAGGAATCTATGGAAAAGAAGAACAATTGAAAATCTATCCAGTAAACAAATCTGATAAAGCAATTTCAATAGCCGGAAGTTGGAAGTATTTGCCAGTTGCGGAATATCTTAATAACAAATTCTACTTATATGGTGTTGCAAAGAATACCTATTCAGCTAGACCAGCATTTGGTATCAGTGTTAACTCTCAATCACCAACAATGCTTTATAATGCCATGATAGCACCACTTGTTGGATATAATATAAGTGGGGCAATATGGTATCAGGGTGAGTCAAATGTTGGAAGAGCAGAACAATATAAAAAACTTTTCCCAGCAATGATCCAAAGTTGGAGAAACGCTTGGAGACAAGGAAAATTTCCATTCTATTTCGTTCAGATCGCTCCATACAATTATGCTGATCCAGACCATCCAGAATCTGCTGAACTCAGGGAATCACAACTTGCGGCTTTAGAGTTGGAAAATACGGGTGTAGCTGTCACACTTGATATTGGAATGGCTGATAATATCCATCCAGCTAATAAAAAAGATGTTGGAGAAAGATTAGCTCTTTGGGCTCTTGCCAAAGATTATGGTAAAGCTAATTTGGTATATTCTGGTCCCATATATAAATCAATGGAAATAGATAATAGTAAACTAATTCTTTCATTTGACCAAGTTGGAAGTGGACTAGCATCAAAGGAAAAATTTCTCTCTGGATTTACAATCGCAGGGAAAGATAAAAAGTTTGTTGAAGCAACTGCAGTAATTGAAAAAGATAAGGTAATTGTAACAGGTAAGAAGATCAAAGAACCAGTTGCTGTTCGTTACACTTGGAAAAACGTTCCCAAATGCTCTCTATTTAATAAGGAAGGATTACCGGCCCCAACATTTAAAACAGATGATTGGAACAATTGACTATTTGTATTTTAATTTATAACCAAGTATGAGCAGTCCCATTGGAAAAAGAAAGACTTGTGATAAAATAATTGCAGCATCAGAAGTTAGAATTCCATAAGTGAGCCACGAAAAATTGCTCATTGAAATAAGGATGAATGAAGATAAAGAAAGACTCTTTGTATCTTTAGTTCGAATTGTTTGAATAACTTGGGGTAAAAATATTACAGCAGCTAGTGTTGCTGCCAAATATCCGACAATATCAGTTAAAAGTATCATATCCAGATCAATAATTAATAATAAATATTTTATAATTAGCTACAAAGATAACGATAAATATTTTGATGCTTTTCTCCTAAATTATAATTTAGTAGGGTAAATAATAATTACAATTAGCAGTGGAATATAATTAATGAAAAAATTGATGTTTAGTATCTATAATTTTATTGGAAAAACTTATCTATCACCCATCTTAAATCTTGAGCAGAAAAAAAGACCATTCCCTTTTATAAACGAACGATCAACAGAATATGCTTTTACTCTTAAACATCTGCAAAATAAAGGAAGTGGGAAATTACTTGATGTAGGTCCTGGAAAATCATCTTGGCCTCATTTGCTTTCGAATTGCGGATTCGATGTTACTGCAATTGATAAAATTGATGGATACTGGAATAGCTTCTTTAACCGTCATTACAAGATTATAAATGACGACATTACTAATCCGAAACTTACTACTAAATTTCAATTTGCGACTTGTCTTAGCGTGCTCGAACATATTTTAGATCATATCTCTGCGATTAAAAATATCCACGATCTGCTTGAGGAGGGGGGATATCTTATATTAAGTTTTCCCTATAACGAAGAGAATTATCACGAAGATATATATACTCATCCAGATGCTGGATTTGGAAAAGGCGGCAACTATATAACACAAGTATATTCAAGAAATGAGATTAATGAGTGGATGCAGAATACAACATTTAAAATCGTTGAACAAGAGTTCTATAAAGTTTTTACAGGGGATTACTGGTCATTTGGTGAGCGAATTGTCCCAGTTGAAAAGGTTGAAAATACAGATTTACACCATCTTACTTGCATTCTTCTACAAAAAGAGAGTATTCGAAAGTGAATAATGAAGAAATGCATCAGCCTTATGAAATTGAGATCAACGTACTGGAATCAGATATCGATCTGCTCGGTCACGTCAATAATGTAGTATATTTAAGGTGGGTACAAGATGCTGCTTTGGCTCATTGGACTGCTGGTGCATCCAAAGAAGAACAGGAAAGTATTTATTGGGTTGTAACTCGCCACGAAATTGACTATAAAAGATCAGCTATGAAGGGTGACACAATAATTGCAAAAACTTGGATTGGTTCTGCCGAAAAATGGTCTTTTGAAAGGCTTACTGAATTGAGGAGAAAATCTGATAATAAAGTTTTAGCTAATGCAAGAACATTTTGGTGCCCGATAAACTCGATAAGTAGAAGACCAATTAATTTAACTGATGAGCACTATAGAAGGTTTTCAACAAACTTTGATTAATTGTGCAATCATGTTTTTGAAAATTTATTAAAGCCATTTTTTCTTTCTTATAAAGAAGATCATGAAAACCGCTATTAAAATCATCACGCCCCACACCGTAAAATAACCGTATTTCCAACCTAATTCAGGCATTATCTCAAAGTTCATTCCATAAATTCCTGCAACAAAAGTAAGGGGTATAAATATAGTGGCAACAATGGTCAGCATTTTCATTATTTCATTCATACTATTACTGATATTGTTTTCATTCAAATCAATCAAACTTCTAATTGTACTAGTGAATGATTCTTGTAGCTGTAGAAGTTCATTGATATGATCATAAGTATCTCTGAAATAAATCTGATTTGCTGGTTCAATGAAACTACCCCCCAAATCTACTATCTCCTTAACTGCCTCTCTTAATGGGTATATCCCTTTTCTAACGAAATTGTTTTTTTTACTTATTTCGTAAATATCTTGAATTCTATTTTCCTTTTTATCAGATATTAATTTATCTTCAAGAGAATTTATCTCTTCTCTAATTTCCTCAAAAAAAGTATAATAACTGTCAACAAAAGCATCTAGAAGAACAAAGAACATATAGTCAGCTTTTTTAAATCGTGCTTTTCCTTTTGCTTGACTGATTCTGTCAATTTTTTTTTCAAGAAGATCATTCTGATATTCCTGAAATGAAATAACTAAATTTTTCTTTAATAATACGGAACAATGGTTTTGGATGACACTCTCTCCATTAATAAAGTGATTTTTAAGGATGCACAATATTGTGTCATCATGTTCTTCAAACTTAGGAATGTGGTTCATATTGAAAATGTCTTCGGCAATAATATTATGTATTCCAATCGAATTGATTATTTCCATAATCAATTTATCATTCTCGAAACCAGAGATTTCTATCCAGTTTATTTTCTTTTCGTCAATGACAAGATCAGATAAATTCTTTATCTCTCTTTCATTGAAAGATTTTTCATCGTATTGATATAGCAATATTTTTGTAGGGTTAACTTTATCTCCACTATAAACAATTGCTCCAGGGGGGAGTCCAACTTTACCATCAAGTTTTTTATTCAAATATCGCATATTTCATATTCCTTAAAAATTTTCGCGTAAAACGATAAATTATTTTTCCCGGCTTGCTGTATTATATTATTGCAAATATAAACAATAAGCAAATAAACTTGCTTAATTATGAGAATTTATTGACGCCAATTGTGCCTTATAGCTCTATGTACAAGTTAAAAAAACAACCTGTATTGTTGGGAATTGGAGTAGACATAACAAAATTTCTTTTCGATCTAAAATTTGAGTAGTCATTAAAAATTAATGCTTTTAAATGTTTCCCGACAATGCTATTTGCCATCAGTTAACTCATGTGACTTTTCATTGATGGGCATACCAAATTCTTGTAATTTTAACTGAGAACAAAAATCATATACTTAATGAATCACTCACAATCAAATACAATAATCTTTCATCAGAAACAGAATCAGTTTAACTTTTTAGTAAAATTACCAAATAAAATTGGGTCAGTTGATATTAAGACTAAGGTGTATAAAAGATTTAAAAATTCATCCTTTGGAGAAAAAAATCCATTTTCTTATTTTTACAACGCATCCTTAGCTCAGTTGGCCAGAGCAGTTGACTCTTAATTTGGACCAGGAGACTTATGGAAGCAAAACATATCACTAAAATTAGTCCATTTTTAATGGAAATGAAGCCACTGAGAACCCCAGTGGCTTTCTTTTTATCAGCTAAAAAGCTCCTATTTATCAGTTTTAACGAAATCAGAAACCAAATCACAAACTTAAAGGAGCATGAAGACTATGTATCTATCTAAGAACAAAAAATCTGGCATATGGTTTGTTTATTACAGAAAAGAGAATTCTGCTAGGACAAGAATATCTTGCAGAACCCGTATCAAAAGAGAGGCCAACCAGTTTCTAAAGGACTTTGAAAAGAAGAAGAAAAGAAGTGAAGAGTTTACTGATATTTCTTTGGGGGATTTTAGAGACAAGTATTTAGAGGCAATCAAGGTTACCCATACCATTGGTAGTTTCAAAGGTTACAAAACATGCATTGACAAATTTGTAGATCATATTGGGGAGAGGGTATTACTAAAGAACATCAAGAGAATTAATGCTGAGTCATTCATATTGAAAACTCAAGAAAAGTCAAAGACTTTGGCATCACTTGAAGTAAGGACTTTAAAAGCATTTTTCAATAGGGGAATAGCTTGGTCTATGGTAGAGGTCAATCCATTCAAGGGAATTAAAGTAAGAGTGCCAAAAAACAGCCCATTATTCTTGACATTGGAACAGCTTCAACTTGTTTTAGAGAATGAGCCAATGGAGTATTACAGAAAGATATATATATTTCAATTTTACACAGGTTTGAGAATCTCAGAATCACTAAATCTTGATTGGTCAGATATCAACTTTGAGACAAATGAGATCAAGGTAACAAACAAAGAGAACTTTACAACCAAGAGTAAGAAAGAAAGGGTAGTTCCATTTAGGGAGAGAGTTAAAGAAATATTGCATTCATTTAAGGTAGAGAATTCAAATCAAAGTCATAGGGTATTTGATAGAGAGGGGAGAACAACAAGTTTATCATATATTTCACATAGATTTAAGGCTGCTGTTAGAAAGGCTGGACTAGATGGAAAATTGCACCTCCATAGCACAAGGCATTCATTTGCATCAAGGCTTGTTCAGAATGGGGCAGATTTGTATTCAGTGAAAGAACTTCTTGGCCATGCAAACATCACAACAACACAAATCTATAGTCATCTCACAAAAAAGAATTTAAGAGAAGCAGTAGAATTGTTGGACTGATATTTATGAATTCATTTTTGTTCTTCAACCTAATTCAATGTTTCTGTATTTAGAAATATCTAGTCCAAATATTTGACCTAGCTCAATCCCTTTTTGCAGACCTTCGTTTGAAGGCATATGATAAATACCAATTGCCGCACCCACTAAAGCACCCCTTTGATGGATGATTCCCCAGTTAGTTCTGTGATTGTTTATTAGGGTGTTGATATCAGTTGCAAAATCTCTTTTTGATAAGTAACTATTCTTACTTATTAATTTTTAAACTTGTTGAATTTTTGGCTGGTGAATCGCGCATATGAATCATTAACAAGTTGATAATCTTCCAGAAACTTCTGATCAATAAAGAACAATTTAACATCAACCATTAGAGCAATTGCAAATTTAACTAATGTTTCATATTTGAAATCTACTTCTCCATTTCCAATTTTTCTGATTCGCTTTCCATCAATACCGGTTAAACTTTGAACCATATTCTGGGTGAATAATTGAGAAAGATATGCTAATGTAATATTATTCCCGACAGCCTCTCTTGTAATACTCAAATTTCTAGAAGCATTAACCACTTTGATTAGTTTGCCAAGTCTTAGTTCTAAATACTGAACCGATGCATTATTTGATAGATAGTTTACGTCATTTAGAAATTTATTCCATTCTTGTTTTCTTTCTGCTTTAGTCGGATTAGGGATTTTTAGAAGGCTCATTTTTTCTCCAAAAAATTGTTAATCGTTAAAACCTATTTGCAGCCCCGAAAATGTTTCATATCAGAATACGTATATGGAAAATCGCATCACCTTTTAAAGGTTAATAATTTTCTAATAAAAATGGAGAAAAAAATGAAGAAAAAAGAAAGACCACCTAACGGTGGTGAAAAACCAGATTCGAATAATGATGAAGTCACTAATTCGAAAAAGGTTATCAAGAGTTCTATGAGTAAAAAGGAACTCACATTACAAACTGGAAGTGACTTGGTAAACAAAACATTTCCAGACATCAATTGGACCATTGAAGGTCTAATGCCCCCAGGCCTAACGATTATGGCCGGGCCGCCCAAACAAGGCAAAAGCTGGCTGGCATTGAACATTGCCGTTTGGGTAAGCACTGGTACTGATGTTTTAAATCAGTACCCAACAAACAAAGGTAAGGTATTATATCTTGCTTTTGAAGATAGTGAACGTCGATTGAATGATCGACTCAGAAAGATCTTAGATGCCTATGAACTTGATGGAGAAGTGTTAGAAAATATGCTTCTTCCAGAGAGTCTTAAATTCTCTAAGATCAATCAAGATGGCTTAAATGATATCATTGATATCATTCGGGCTCATGAAGACCTAAGAGTGGTCGTCATTGATACTTTTGGTGCTGCTTTTGCTGTTGAAAAAGAGTATCGAGGAAATGCCTTTCATGCTGACTATGCTATGATTGGCGAATTGCAAGAATTAGCACAGGAGTTAGATGTTTCAGTGCTTCTCTTGCACCATACTCGTAAAGCAAAAAGCGAGTCAACTTTTGAAAACATTTTGGGGACAGTTGGTGTTATTGCTGCTCCAGATACCTTAATGGTTTTCAGAAAGATGAACAAAAAGGACATGCTCTACATTACAGGTAGAGATATCGAAAACTCAGAGCATGTGCTGGAGTTCAATAGTGACACATTTATGTGGCACATTTCAGCTGAGGAAGTTGATCAGCTAAACAAAGAGCGAAAAGAGGTATATGACTGCTTCGGTGGTGATTATGACCTTGAACTTAAAACCGGTGACATTGCCGCCCGTTTAGGTAAAAGTCGCTCAAATATCAGCAAACTGCTAAGTAAGTTAGTTGCTGATGGGCTGATTGAAAAAGCTGGTTATGGTAAGTACAAGCTATTCAATAAAGAAGAAAGCAAGTAGTTACCATATACACAGTTAAACTGGTTGAACTAGTGAAAGTGTGTTAAATAGATTTGACGACTAAACTACAATCAAAGTAGTAAAAGTGGTCAAACTATTTATTCATATCTTCATACTAATTTGATAGCCTGGTTATTCTACGATTATTTTAGTAGCACCCCAAGGGGTGACTAAAACAATGGATTCAGATATCGCAAGCGATATCTTCATTTGTTAAGAGATTTAACTAAAAAATATATTTGTTTTTATTTTTTTAACTAATCATTAGGGGTTACTGTTTTTCAAGTAACCCCCGTCATTTTACCCGAAACCTTTAGGTGAGGGTAAATGACAAGAATCAATAATTAATTTTAATTTTCTACATTAACCACTTTTACTACTTTTACCACTCATTAGTTTGTTTGCAACTATTTGATTAGTCAAGCCCAGCCTGCCTTTGAGGCTGATCAGCATTTCAAGCGGTGAAAGCATCACGAGCCTAGAAAGCAAGGGCCAGGCCTAGACGATATCACAGTGCTCAAAGCCAGCCAGGCCTTGACAAAAGTTATGTGTGTTGGTGAGACAAAAACTTTATTACTGTTACTTGAAAGATTCTTTTTAGTCACCCTATATGACGCAGGGCAGGGCAGGCGTTTAAAGACTGTTGAAATTTGGACACCCCTAGAAGCCAGTGCAGCACTGGTGTCTGGCAATCAACACTTAATGGAGTGATGATATAAATCTGGTATAATCTTTGATTTTCTGATCATGAGATGCCGAGCCGAGCTAGATATTTTATGACTTTCAAAACTTGAGATTTTAACCAATTGCCATTAAAGGTTCACAACCCTAGTGATGAAAAAATTATGGTTTTGAACTTTTCTTTTGCTAGGGGTGATCTCTCTTAATTTCTGGAAGAAAAATATGAAAACCCTATTCACATCATGAGCCCAAAATGCTTGTGAAAATACTCACCCTAATAGTAGTTTGCAACTCTATTGTTAGAACGCGGGGGTAAATGGGAAATTGTTGAAATATTATGAAATTAACTGCTGAATGTGAAGCGAGGCTGTTGTCAATTAGAACTAAATACAGATTACCCGACAGATATACCGTCTGGGTACATCAAGTACATAATACCAGCAAGAATCAAAATAAGTCCAATTCCTCACCAAAAATAACCAACCCAACTAATTTTCCATAGTCATGTCTTTTCAATTCTGAGTTCCTTAATATCATTTAATGAGTAAGAATATTTGGTTGAATCGTTTCTTAAAATTTCAATTTGATTATATTCATCAAATACCACTGCTTTAATACTATCAAGAAATACTTTTTCTTCTGTATTAAGAACAATACTAATTTTGTCACTTTCCTCAATTTCCTCTTAAATTCATCTGTATCAACTGACCTGCCCCCCAAAAAGTGATCCACTATAAATGTTATATTTAGGATCAAAGGAGGAAAGTTATGGGGAAAATCAAGTACAGCACAGAACAAATTATTGGTAAACTACGAGAAGCAGAAGTAATGCAGTCCCAAGGATCGACAGTTGAACACATCTGTAAGCAATTAGGGATTACTAATCAAACTTACTATAGATGGAGAAAAGAATACGGAGGGATACGAATTGATCAAGCGAAAAGATTGAAGTCCTTAGAACAAGAAAATGCACGATTGAAGAAAATAGTAGCAGATCTATCGATAGATAATTCCATACTAAAGGAAGCATCACGGGGAAACTATTAAGCCCGGCAAAGAGACGTCGGGCAGTAGAAGAGATAGTCAAGAAGCTGAATGTCTCAGAAAGAAGAGCTTGTCGGGTATTAGAACAACCAAGATCGACCCAGAGGCGGAAAAATAGAGAAAAGGATGATGAGGCGGCTCTAACAGAAGAGATAATAAAGCTAGCAAAAGACTATGGACGTTATGGATACCGGCGTATTACAGCTCTGTTAAACCAGAGAGGATGGAGAGTAAACCACAAGAGAGTAGAAAGGATATGGAGAAGAGAAGGACTGAAAGTTCCTAGAAAACAGCCCAAAAGGAAGAGATTATGGTTTAATGATGGATCTTGTATAAGACTTAAACCGATGTATAAGAACCATGTCTGGAGTTATGATTTTGTCTTTGAAAGAACAAGTGATGGGAAAGCAATGAGGATGTTAAACATAATAGATGAATACAGCAGAGAATGTCTGGCTATCCATGTAGATCGTCAGATAAACTCATCAGAAGTGCTTTATAAGCTAAGTGAACTCTTTATCTCACATGGGATACCAGATTATATTCGATCAGATAATGGGAGTGAATTTACCGCACTAGCAATAAGAAAATGGCTGCAAAGAATAGGAGTTAAGACTTTATACATTGAACCGGGAAGTCCATGGGAAAATGGATATATAGAATCATTTAATGGAAAGTTGAGAGATGAGTTATTGAATGGAGAAATATTTGATACTATATTAGAAGCAAGAGTTTTGACAGAACAGTGGAGAGAACATTATAATAATGTCAGACCACACAGTTCGTTAAATTTTGCGCCTCCGGTACCGGAGGCAGTACCATACCCTCAGGTAGCGAGTGCTTAGGGTATGAGTATAACATTAACACTGGTACATATAATGGGGGCAGGTCCAAAGTAACAATCTCCGGGTGTGAGACTGTAAGATATTTTGTGTAAATGGGATTTTAGTTACTCAATAAAAGGCTTTAACCTTTCTTCAAATATAATAGATAGTTGAGAAAAAATAAATGCCCAATTTCTAAGTGGCATAGTCCATTTTTTAGCTATGTCCTTGTAAGCAAGATAAAGCATTTTAGTTAAAGCATCATCATTAGGGAAAAGAGCACGATTTTTAGTTACTTTTCTAAACTGACGATGAAGGTTTTCAACAGCATTGGTAGTGTAAATAACCGTTCTTATCTCTTCGGGATATTTGAAAAAGACAGCTAAATTATCCCAGTTATTTTTCCAAGAGTTAATAGGGTAAGGATACTTCTTGCCCCACTTTTCTTCTAATTTATCAAGGGCAAGCAAACCAGCTTCTTCAGTTGGAGCTTTGTAAACTGATTTCAAATCTCTCATAAATTCTTTCTGATTTTTAGAGGCAACATATCTAATTGTATTTCTTATTTGATGGATAATACACTGCTGAACTTCACAACCCGGGAAAACAGATTCAATAGCCTCTGGGAAGCCAATGAGACCATCAACTGCCGAGATAAGTATATCTTGAACACCACGATTCTTCAACTCGGTCATTATACCAAGCCAGTAATTTGCTCCCTCTGACTCACCAACCCAGATACCCAACATATCTTTGCGTCCCTCTAAATCAATGGCTAAGCACGTATAAGCTGCCTTAGAACGCACTTTCCCGTCCTCTCTTACCTTGTAGTGGATAGCATCAAAGAAAACAATTGGATAGATTTCTGACAGTGGTCTTGACTGCCACTCTTTAGCATGAACTACTATGGAATCCGTTATTCTAGATACTGTGGTTGGTGATATTTCTAGGCCATAAATCTCTTCTACATGACTTTGAATATCTCTGGTGGTCATACCCTTTGCATACATGGAAATGATCTTGTTCTCGATTGGACCCAAAGTCTTTTCGTACTTTTTTACCACTACTGGATCGAAAGTCGAGTTACGATCTCTCGGAATGGTTAACTCTATTTTTCCTTCATCTGTCTTTATTGTTTTTTGAGTTTTACCATTGCGATTATTTCCACTGTGAATCCCATAAGGTGAGTTTTTCTCATATCCTAAATGTTCGGAAAGTTCTGATTCGAGTATGTTTTCTAGAGATGATTTTAGAAGCTTTTTAATGGCTCCATCTTTACCCATGAGATCCTCATAGGATTTGGCTTTTTCTAAATCTTTTAATAATTCTTCTATGGCTTCTTCTGATAGTTTCATAAATACTCTCACGTAAATGGTTAATAATTAAGTTAATATTTTTTTCAATAACATCTATGTAGCTTCCTTAGGCTTAGCCTCTCTTAACTTCATAGATGTTTACCATTTACACAAAACTATTTACACTACCCCGGATATGCATAAACTATCATTCCATATTTCTCCTCTAACTGTGTCAATACTTCCATCGCTCTTGTTTATATAACTAAGTCTCTCATAATTTCCCCATTCATCATTCTCCGTCCAAACTTGCACCAATATTTTCAGTAAACTTATTGTTCTCATCATATTCAGATAATGCTTGTATCGCATACTGCCAACTATAACCATTCCATGTTGTTTCCAATTGAATTACTTAGGTTATTGTTGTCATCATATATATATGTATAAGCGAGAACATTTTCCCATTCACTTCCGTTCCATTTATCAATAATTACCTGCTCAACTAGACCAGTTTCGTTTCTAGAAGAAAGAATCCTTGAGCCAAGCATCCACTCACTATTTTCGTAGTGATAAGTAATAGTTGTAATTTCTCCATCATCAGAATAACTATCAATTATCTTTATAGATGGATGCCAACCAGATTCTTCCATAAACCTAATGATAGTTTCTGTTTTCCTTCCCATTATATCATACTTTGTTAGAGTTTCCGTATCCTCATACCAATTATTTTGATTCCAATACATACTTGTCTCTTTAATTACGTTATTTTTGTCATCATACTCGTATTCGAATCTCAAACTTTTTTGCATACCCTCATTATTTTTATTAAATCTAATTTTCCCTATAATTTGAGACTCCTCAAATTCATATTCGTCAATAAAAACCATACCATCTGCATGGATATACTCACAGGCTGACTAAATGGTTTTCATCATTATCAATACTTAGTTCCTTAATATTATAGTTTAACGACCTCATGATCTTATTAGTCTTAAATAATTCAAGTGGGTGTTCTCTCTGAGCAAATATGGTAGTAACCATTAGAAGCACAGTAGCACAAATTATTCTGTTCATTAAATTTCCCTTTTATTTTAACAACACCATTTTTTTGCTTTCAACAAACTGACCCGCCTGTATTCTATAAAAGTAGATTCCACTACTCAATCTTGAGGCATTAAAATCTACTTCGTAATTTCCAATTGGTTGTTCTTTATTGACTAGTGATGCTACTTCTCTGCCCAAGACATCAAATACTTTTAACGATACATGAGATTGATTTGGTATTGAGTAACTTATCTTTGTTGTAGGGTTGAATGGATTGGGGTAGTTTTGAGAAAGAGAATAATCTATACTGTTTATGTAGTTCTTTTCAACATCTGTAATTGTTGAATAATATGCATCAATTGTGAAAGTGTAATAGTAAAACTTTCTGTCAAATGAATCAAAAAGGGTAAAGGGGCCACTTTTCGCAACCCACAAATTCTCATCCCAACTTTCTGATGAAGCCAAGTACATATTCCCATTAAAATCATAATTATAACTGTATCTCCAATTGTTACCCCACTGACTTCCATCCCAGATTTCTGTTAAGTCTAACACCATATTTTCATCAATATCATAAGCGTAAACTTGCCGCTTCCATTTTGTCCATTGACTTCCATCCCAGTTTTCATTCAAAAACATTGTGATATTCCCACTGGTTTCATAAGTATAGGTATATTTCCAAAAATACTTCCATTGATTTTCATACCAATTTTCTCGTATCTGAAATATTATATTGTTGCTAGAATCGTAATTATAAGTATATTTTCTTTTATTCACCCATTGTGTTCCATCCCAACTTTCCCTTAATTCCAATTCTAAATTGCTATTAGAATCATAAGTATATGTATTCAGTTTATCACTCACCCATTGACTTCCATTCCATATCTCACCAAGATCTGATAACACATTCCCAGTTGAACCAATGGAATAATTATGTCTCCAATCATTCACCCAATCATATCCATTCCAGTGTTGTCTTAATTCCAATATTAAATTTCCTTTGGAATCATATTCATAAATATATCGGTTATCTAACATCCAAAGATTTTCATCCCATGTTTCTGTTAAAACTGAAATCAGGTTTTCATCTGTGTCATAAGTATAAATTTGTCGATTATAATTCACCCATTGATTCCCATCAAAATCTTTATTGGTCTGTAGTGTCATATTCCCATTGGAGTCATACAAGTAGCTGTGTAGCCAATTATTTATCCAATCACTCCCTTCCCTTAACCTCAATGTCATATTCCCATTGGAGTCATAAGAATAACTATGCTTTGAACCACCTCCGCTTTCACTAGTTGTAAAAACACTATCAAGTAATGAGGTTGAATCTTGTCTATTGCTTAGTCTTTCAGTTAAATCTAGTTGATGAGAGTTTAAAACATTAGAATTTAGATGAAGTAAATCACCTCTTTTGAAAGGCATCTCATTTTCAAAATCTTGTCCCCATAACTGAAGACTTAACAGTATGATAATTAGTGAAATCAGTTTCATAGTTCAAACTTAAATCAAAAGACACTTAACTCCAATATCCAATAATTAGTATAACTCTTTTCAAAAAGTTTGTCAATAGGTAGTTATACTCAATTTGAGTTTTAGTGATATGTATCACATTTGAATTAATTTCAACAATCAAAAATTGATAGCAATTAGATTTAGCAAAATTAATTTTAAAGCAGCCCACGGCGTCGTGGCGACAGTTTCGCCTATACGCCAATAGAAACACTCAAACTCAGTCTCTCAACTCTCGCTACGACTCTAATTTTTCTCCATCAATACTGTCAATTTAACCAAGTTAGCCATCAGCAATTTAAATGCCAGGCATGCTATTTACCATCAGTTAACTCATGTGACTTTTCATTGATGGGCATACCAAATTCTTGTAATTTTAACTGAGAACAAAAATCATATACTTAATGAATCACTCACAATCAAATACAATAATCTTTCATCAGAAACAGAATCAGTTTAACTTTTTAGTAAAATTACCAAATAAAATTGGGTCAGTTGATATTAAGACTAAGGTGTATAAAAGATTTAAAAATTCATCCTTTGGAGAAAAAAATCCATTTTCTTATTTTTACAACGCATCCTTAGCTCAGTTGGCCAGAGCAGTTGACTCTTAATCAATTGGTCGCGGGTTCGAATCCCGCAGGATGCACAAAAACAAATCATCCGACTTTATCCATTTTAGTCAATAAGACATTTTATTGATTATTTGATACAAACCGCAGAATTCACATCTCTTTCTTATATTTGTTTCTAATTTAATTGGAAGACTTTCACTGTTATTAACACTTAGAAAAATCTGGAAGCCATTAGTTTCAGTAACTCTTTGGGGTGCATCATTTGTTGCCACTAAAAGTCTACTCGATTCTCTCACACCATTGGGTATAATTTATATCCGGCTAGTTTTTGGAATTATTTCTGCCTTGTTCATTGCTCTTATAAGAAAAAGAGATTTCTTGATAAAAAAGAAAGATCTCAAAGGGATATTTATACTGGCCATGATTTCCATATCCCATTTGTGGATTCAGGTAACAGGAATGCAATATACTTCTGCATCAAACACGGGTTGGATTATAGGTATTGTCCCGGTTATAATGGCAATAATGGGATTCGTAATTTTTAAAGAGCGTATGAGTGGTATTCAAATGACTGGTGCAGTAATCGCATTCAGTGGATTATTGATACTAATAAGCAAAGGTGATATTAAATCTATAAATTTTATTTCGAACTATGGTGATATATTAGTTTTAGGAAGCGCATTTACATGGAGCGTTTATTCATTTTTTGGTCGAAAAGTTACTTTAGACTATCCTCCTTCTTTGGCTATTCTTTACCTATTCATCACGATGTTAGTTTTTCTGTCGCCTGTCACAATCTCATCTAGCTTCTTCACTACAGTATATTCATTGTCTGTCATTGATTGGAGTGCCCTTATATTTCTTGGAATATTTTGTTCTGGTTTGGCGTATGTTTTATGGGCCGAAGCAATGAACGAGCTGCCGGCAAACAAGGTAGGTGCTTTTCTCTATCTGGAGCCGTTTGTGACTGTTTTTACAGCATGGTTATTATTAAATGAAAATATTACGTTACTAATGATAGGGAGCGGAATTGTAATAGTTATCGGTGTAATTATGGTGAATAGAAAATAGTGGTTTATGATTTTATTGTAACTCAACTTTGTAAACTTTTGTCTTGCTCTCTTTTCCTCGCAAAATAATGTCTCCGATTGACTCAAATATTAAATTCTCAAAGCCAGTGATATGTTTTTCGAGATTTTCAGATATTAAAAGGTCGGCTCCATATTCTTTGCACATAGCTTGAATTCTTGCAGCTGTGTTTAGCACATCACCATGATATGCTAACTCTCTTTTTAGATCTCCAACTTCAGTCACAGTTACTACTCCGTAGTCCATACCACCTTTGAATTCAGGTACAACTCCAAATTTATTTATGTAAAACATGTTTTTCTTTATCAGAATCTCTTTGTAATCAAAGTAAAGTTTAATTCCACTTAATGAATTAATATTACCTCGATCGATCCAACTTAGTACTACCTCATCTCCGACGTATTGATATATATCAGCCTTGTATTTAATTATAAAATCTGTAAGGTCATGATAACAGCTTTGTATGAATTGGCTGTATCTATTATGTCCTAGCTTTTCTGCAATTGTGGTTGAATCTTTAAGATCGAGAAAAAGAAAAATGCGAAATTCATCTTTGGGTTTGTGGTATTTGCCCATAATCATTTTACGCATATTCCCGGGACCAAACTTCCGATTAACTTGAACCATGAATGTCATAAATAGGATGGAAAAGATAAAATATACAAACCATGAAAAAATAAATTGAAATTTAACTATCTCCAGCATTACCTCAGGTGTTTTAAAGGGACCGACTTCAAAAAGATAAAACAGACCGTATACTAGACCGAACACAAATATCACCATGACGAAATAGAGAATTGATTTAATTAGAATAAGAGCACCAAATGATTTTTTGCGTATGGAAGTTCTGTCTGTAAAAAAATCAATAATACAGAATAATACTCCAAACAAAGTACTCCCAGCTATCATCTCAAAATGTACGTACCATTCGTATAAATTATTGAGTAATAGACCCTCTTTTAAGTAGGGACTAATTCCCCAAAAGGCTATTAGAAAATAGAAGTAATATATTGCAATCCAGGAAAGGATAATGATGAGGCATTCATTTGTGGCGATTTTAATTTTCCGACGCATCTCAATTATTTTGATTTCTAGAAAAACATTTAATAAAAATTAAAATACAAAATATTACATTTTGAAAGATGAATATCGTCATCTGTTTCGTGTTTTGGAAACAATATTGTTAAAAAATCTAGAATTTATTATCTTTAATTTATGTCAAAAATATTAAATAAAATCAAAGTTTTACTTATTGAAGATAATAGACTCTTGCGAGATGGTATATCTGAAATACTAAAAAAGCAGTCTGACATGCATGTAGTTGCAACTGTAGGTGACGGAGAAAATATTTTGGAATTGATGAAAAAACTCAAACCTAATGTAGTTCTGCTTGATTTAGGATTGCGAAATCGAAATAGCCTAATTACGGTTAAATTAATTAGAAAGAATTATCAAGATTCAAAAATTATTGTTATGGATCTCGTTCCTCTTCAAACGGATATTTATGAATTTGTCCAAGCCGGAGTTTCTGGATTTATGCTAAAAGATATAAATGTAATGGAGTTTTTGAAAACGATACGATCAGTAAATAATGGTACCAAAGTATTACCGGATAATTTAACTGAATCTCTTTTTTCTCAGATTGTTAAACATGCTGTAAATGGATCTATAAGGTCTTCTATAAAAGAATCGGTTCACATGACGAAACGTGAAAAACAAGTAATAGAATTGATTGCAGATGGTTCTACTAATAAAGAGATAGCACAAAAACTTAACCTTTCAACATATACAGTTAAAAGTCATGTTCATAACATCCTTGAAAAATTAGCTCTAAATACGAGGGTTCAAATAGCAAAGCATGCACATTTTTCAGAAGATTTCAAACAAGCTTTAGATTCTACCTCTCTTATCAGCGAAGATTAACACCCTTCCACTAATCCAAATTAGTTAGATCTTTTTTCATCCCTTTGACCGATTGTTTATAACATACTTTACTTGCATCTTATTATGGAAGTAATTTCTCATAAAAACATTGAATTCGTTTTACCAATTACAATTGATATAAAATAATACTCAGTCTACTTATAAATATTTGTGTAGGATAAAAAATGAAAAAAATTCGATTATTAGTAATTGAAGATAACCGCCTTCTTAGGGACGGTATTCTTACCATTCTAAAACCATATAAAGATATTATTATAGTTGCAGCTTCTGGAGATAGTAATACTACACTTACAAGTATTCAGCAGCTAAAACCCAATGTTGTTTTGTTAGATTTAGGATTGCGAAGTCAAAATAGTCTACACTTAGTAGAAATGGTTAGGAGGGAATTTCCTGAAGCAAAAATAATTGTGATGGATCTTGCACCAGTTCAGGCAGATGTCTTACAATATGTTAAAGCGGGTGCTAATGGATTTATTCTTAAGGATGCTTCACTTAATGACTTATTAATTACAATAAGATCAGTAGCAGAAGGATCAACAGTTCTTCCCCCTCTTTTGATTGATTCATTGTTTTCTCAGATTGTTGAGCACGCAGTAAGAGAAGGTAAACCAATGATAAAAAATGCAGTAAAGATGACAAAACGTGAAAAGGAAGTTATTAGATTTTTAAGTGACGGAATGAGCAACAAAGAGATTGGTAAAAAAATGCGTATTTCAACCTACACAGTCAAAAGCCATATTCACAATATTATGGAAAAACTTGCATTGCATACACGACTCGAGATTGCCAATTATTCATACACAGATCAAACTCTTAAAAAAATTACTGATAGCATATCAATTCTAAATACTCAATAGTTTTTAAATCCATACTAAGATTTCATTATTGTTTCAGAGCCAGTATATAAATTTTCCTAACAATTATTATTTATCCTTAATAAATGGTCTTTAAGAATGACTGCAGTGTTCACAAAGAAAGTAGCAATTATTGTTGCTCACCCTGACGATGAGACGTTATGGGCAGGAGGAACTATTTTGTCGCACCCTTTGTGGAATTGTTTTATCGTGTGTCTTTGCAGAGGTAATGATAAAGAGAGAGCTCCAAAATTTTTCGAAGCTTTGAATATATTTAATTCCAAAGGGGTAATTGGAAATCTTGATGATGGACCTGATCAAAAACCTTTGAATAAAGAAGAAGTTGAATATGTTATAATGAATTTATTACCTGATAAACATTATGATTTGATTATTTCGCATAATCCTTCAGGGGAATATACAAGGCATTTGAGACATGAGGAAGTTAGCAAGGCTGTTATTAAGCTTTGGCATAGCAATAAAATATTTGCTACAAAGCTTTGGACATTTGCGTATGAAGATGGGAATAAAACATATTATCCAACTTCTATTGAATCTGCGCCAATAAAACAAAAATTGACGAATACTATATGGCAGAGAAAATATAAAATAATTACAGAAACATATGGATTTGAAAAAAACAGTTTTGAAGCAAAAACTACTCCGCGCACAGAATCATTTTGGCAATTTATAAACTCAAAGGATGCTAGAAAATGGCTTAATAATAAAGGAGTTCTTAAATGAAAGTTTTGGTATTGTACGATTATCCTCCTTCTCCAGGAGGTCTTGCCACACAAGGAGATCTTCTTTTTAAAGGACTTCTCTCAATGGGGATTGATGCTCATGCTGTTCATTTTGAATCAGCGCAGGAGAAGGAATGGTATTATCGCTGGTTTGAACCTGATATTGTTGTAGGAGTTGGTTATTGGGGTCACACTTCACATTTAGTACTTCACCCGCAGGGTTATGGAGTGAAGGCAGTACCTTGGTTAGTCGCAGATGGTTATATTGCAAATTATCAAGAAGTATTAAATGAACTTCCGCTAATACTTGTAACATCCAATTGGGTGAAGGAGATGTATATTCGTGATGGTATCAAGGGTGAAAATATTGAGGTATTGCCTGTGGGTTGCGATACTGACTCTTTTACACCTCATAGTAAAAATGACCCCAAAATCAGAGCTGTACGCGAAGCCTTAGGAATTTCTCCTAATCAGATAATGATCCTCACCGTTGGAGGTGATGCAGCATCAAAGGGAGCACAAGAAGTAATGCAAGCGCTTGCTATCATTAACACAAAAGCACCCGATTGGAAATATGTCTGCAAGGTATGGCCTCAACCGCGAACAAAGACTCAAAACCTTGCTGATTTGGAATTGGCGACTCACTTAGGTATTGAAAAAAATGTTACATATACAACCAATACTATTTCAAGGAATTTTATGCCATACCTTTTTGGAGCGTGCGATATATATGCAGCTCCTTCAAGGCTTGAGGGTTTTGGAATGCCGCAAGTTGAAGCTGGTGCATGTGAAAAACCTGTTATAAGCATTAAAGCAATGGGTATGCTTGATACACTTATCCATGAGGAAACTGCTTTTCTAGCAAATATTGCGAAGAAAATTGTCCTAAACGAAGTAACGCTTGGTGATGAATCAGGCTTTGAAAATGAACATAAAGTTATATTCGATAAACCACGGATAGTAGATTACCGAGCAAATGTTAATGATATAGCAAAATATTTGATGGTTTTGATGACTGATAAAAAATTGCGAGAAAAAATGGGCAAGGCAGCTAGATTGCGTGTTGTGGAAAATTACGACTATCGTGTTGTTGCGAAACGTTTTTTAAAAATAATTAGTAGTAAATATGGAATTGATTAATTGATAAAAAAAACGGTACAGACTATAAACTGGGAAGAAATCGAGGAAGCAAAAAATGCGGCTCTTAAAGTATTACTTCATAATGCAAATGGACCACATAATGGGCTACCGCGCACAGCTGGTTGGGGTTATCCTGAACCCTATACTCGAGATTTGATGTTTTCTATTTTTGGGATTGCTGTTTCTGGTAATCGGGAGTTATTAGAAAGTATAAGGAAAGTATTGGAAATGCTTGCGAAAAATCAGACAGAACGTGGTCATATCCCATCACTAGTGCATAATATAGAGGAGCTAGGTGCTAGTGATACTACTCCTTTGTTTTTGATAGGTGTTGCAATTTTCAGAATTATTACTAAAGAATATGGATTCCTTGAAAATGCAGTTAAAAAAGCATTAACTTGGATGGAGTATCAAAGTCCAACTGATCGGTATTTGGTTGCACAACAACCCACAAGTGATTGGCGAGACGAACAATGGGTTATTGGGTATGGCCTTTATGTAAACACTTTAGTGTATAGTTACCTCAGATTATTTAGACAAAATGAAAGAGCGGAAATTGTACGACGCAATATGAAACGGTTCACAATAACTGGTGAGACAATTCATCATCATGTGCACGAAGGTCTTGTTGTTAGGCATAAACCATACTATGCTTTCTGGTCCTATAAAGTTTATAGTAGTGAAAGATTCGACCTACTTGGGAACAGTCTTGCAATTCTCTCAGGACTAACATCTAACACAAGATCAGAAGCAATTATTTCTTGGATAGAAAAGGAATGCAGAGGAATGAAAGAAAAGCATGAACTAGCTGTAGATCTTCCACCAAATTTCTTTCCTTTTATAAAGCCTGGAGATCCAGACTGGATCAAGCGAAATGAAATTTATAATAAGCCAGGTGATTACCACAATGGAGGTATTTGGCCGTTCATTTGTGGATTTTATATTGCAGCTTTGGTAAAAACTAAAAAGTATGTGCTTGCGGAGAAAAAGTTAGTGGAACTTACACGTTGTGTAAAAATATCCAGCTCTAAAAAACTTGATTTTGGATTTAATGAATGGATTAAAGCTCAAGATGGTAAACCTTTGGGTCAAGATTGGCAAACTTGGAGCGCAGCTCTTTACCTATATGCTGCGAAATGCGTTGAAGAAAAAAGTACTCCCTTTTTTGAAGAGTTCCGAAATTATGCTTTTAAATTCAAATAACAGATGTGTTTTATCGAAACAGATTAAGAAAAAACAAATCTTACAAAGGTTTTATTTCTCTTGCATATAATCGGACATTAGGTTACATTAAAAGTGTTGTAATATTCTATCCATTAAAGATGGGATTTCAGAGCTACATTATCTATCCCAAATCGCCAAGAATTTTTCAAAACTTTTTAATCTTAGATACAATATTATAGTTGTAAATTAGAACACGACACAATTAATAGTCAAAAATATTAATTCCTATCTAATAACTCTTTATTGAAATGGAATTTCAATAAAATTTCCTATTAAAATCAAATTTTATATCCGCTAATTAATAGCGGAATATTTAAGAACATATAATATAAGAGGTAACAAAATGAAACCAATTTATTTGAAAATATTGGTGATTACATTTTTATTTGCATTTACTATAAACGCTCAAGATCAAGCAACGCGATTTGATTTACAACATAATTCAAAATTTCTAAAAGGAAGATTAGAACAAACTAAGGAAACCTTGCTTGATGCCATGGAGAGTGATGATTCTCATATGCAAACCACTGCTCTTCAAACTTTAAGGGATCTTGAAATAATCTTTCCGGAGGATAAATTTACTAGATTTATTGAACCACTAATTAAAAATGTAAAAGATGAGAATGAAAATACAGATGTTCGGATACTCTCTATGCTAGCTTTAGAAAATCTTCATTCGGATAAAGGAGATGTTGCAATTTATTTTGTATCACAAAATACATTAAATAAATCAGTTAAAGATCTTAGCGTTTGTATGGCTTATAAGAGTTTTAACAAAGATAATGAGCTAAGTATGAAAAAGTAATAAGGAATAAAATCTAATTTGAGACCGTCAAAATGATGGTCTTTATTTAAAATATTTCTGATTTTAAGCAAATTTCATGCTGGCCTCTATGTGTGATTAAACTAAAGGGGAATCATGGAATAGTTCTCAAAACTTTAGACATTAAATTTAAAGTTAATGGAATACCTTACTTAATTCCTTATAGAGATATTATTATCACAAAACAGGTAAACTAGTCTGAATGATAATTTCAATTAACTTTTTACTTCTATATTCCATTATTAACTAAACTAAATACTTATAAAGAAGACTAAAGTAGTGCAAGCAAATATAATAAAACACCCCGATGCATTAATCCCATTTTCATCCTTTTGCCTTATTGTTAATAGGAATTAATATTCCCATCTTTATTCATAGCCAAAACCGTGAAGTATTTAGTATAAATCAGGGTAAAGATAATATTTAACAAAACTGGAGGAAATATGAAAAAGTTTACTTTGTTCCTTGCAGTGTTTTACATTTTAATAATCGGCTTTTTTGCAATTTTCAATTGGAATGTATTCATGCTTGAACTTGATGTAAATTTAGGAGTTCGAGTAGTACATTTTCCATTAATAGCTGGAATATTCTTAATCGGATTATTTCTGTTCATTCTGCTCTGGATTAACTCATCAATAACTAATATAATAATGAAAAAAAATCTGGCTAAAACTAATGAACGGCTTAATAAAATGAGAGAAACAAATAATTCAGAAATTGAAAACAAACTTGAAAAATTATTTAACAGTATTGATGAGATAAAGAATAAAATCAATTTTGATGTAAGACCAATTCCAACAACTAAATAAATTAAGTAGATTAATTCACAGGAGAAAAAAATGAAAAATCTAATTTTTACAATAATTACAGTATTACTATTTCAAGCAGTTTTGCTTGGACAGGACAAAATAAAAAAAGAGTTATTTGGTGAATCCGACAATATGATTCAGCAGATAAAAGAGCTGAAGGGTAATGTTTATGCACCAAACACATTAGCGGAAGGTATGGAATCATATAAGGATGCCGAAAGTGATTTTAAGGAAGGCGGTAATATGGAGGACATTAAAGAATCAATTACAGAAGCCAACCAAAAGTATAAAAAAGTTATTGAATTTGTAGATCTTGCAAATCTTTCATTCCCGTCAACTATTGAAGCTAGAGAAGATGCTATTACTGCAGAATCTGAAAAGTATACTTCGGGATTATGGAAAGAAGCTGAAGCAAAATTCAAAGAAGCAATGTCAGAAATGGAAGATAATGATCTTTCAAGTGCTAAATCATTGGCTACAGAAGCAGAAGTAATGTATCGTAAAACAGAATTAGCAGCTGTTGAGCAGGGAATATTAGTTAGTGCTAGAGCACAAATAAAGATAAATGAAGAAAAGGATGTCTCTGATTTCGCTCCAACAACTCAGGCGTTGGCTAAAAAACATATTGTTAAAGCTGAAGAGTTACTAGCTAAGGACAGATACTCTAGGAAAGAAGCAATAACAAACGCAAAGGAAGCTGACTACCAAGCTCTCCACGCTGAGTATATCGCAAATATAGCAAGACAAATGGAAGAAAAAGATAATGGTTATGAACTTCTAATTTTGGATAGTGAAAAACCACTGACAACTCTTAATGAAATAATTGGTAAGGTCGGACGTTTTGATAAGGGTTATAACGCTGCTACAAAAAACTTGGAAGAATATATTGCATCAGTTGATGAGTTTAAAGTAACAATCGCTGAGCAGGAAAAACAAATTGCTAAACTTGAAGAAAATTTGAGTAGATATGCAGGAGTTGAAGAAAAACTTCAATTGAAAATGGAGCAAGAGGCAGAAGTAAAAGCTATTGCTAAAACATTTACAAAATCTGAAGGACAAGTATTTCTTGATGGTGATATTGTAATAGTAAGACTTTATGGATTGAATTTTCCATCTGGGCAGTCTACAATAAAGCCGGAAAATTACGGATTACTAAAAAAAGTACAAAACGGAATTGAGAGTTTTGATAATTGTACTGTAATTATTCAAGGACACACTGATTCAAGAGGGAGTAATGATATGAATATGAGGCTATCGGATGAAAGATCTAGTGCAGTTTTAGAATATATCGTTTCAAATTTGAGTTTTCCGAGGAACAGAATTTCTTCTAAGGGATATGGTGAAATTGAACCTCTAGCAAGTAATGAAACAGAAGAAGGTATGGCAAAGAATAGAAGAATTGATGTTGCTATAACCCCTCAGTGGGCAAAATAATGCAATAAATTAGTAATATCACTCTGCCTACATTTAAACAATAAAAGCTTGAAGTCCCTTATAAATAAAGGACTTCAAGCTTCTGCGTATCTGCTATCATATTCTCGGATGTAAATATTACAAAATGGAGGAATTTGAAAAAAACGCAATTTATTAGTTACTTGACTATCTTTAATTATTACAGATTGATAAAAACTGTCTACTAAATCCTTATGACATTTGTCCAGATTCTTATGAAGACATACAAGCACACAACACTATATTTTGGTGATGAGAAAATCTCCTTAATTTATCAAGTGAAAAATTGAAAAATAATAATAGTTGATTATGCCAAAATTAAATTCAGCAAATTTTGAAGACATTATACAAGTTTCCGTTGGGGCTGCTGCATTAGCAGTCCCAATAGCTTTCTCAGAGGAGTCATGGAACTTAAGTAGAACACTTCCAATATTTAATATTATTATTTTTGTTAGCTTATCTTTAATTCTCATTAGTTTGTTTTCTTTCCAAAGTATTTATCAAGGTAATGTTAAATTTAGAGTCTTAGTATTCTTATTTAGAACAATATTGGTTTATTCAATTACCTTATTTATTGTTGTGATAGTGCTTTTAGCTATGGATAAATTACCAATTTTTACCGAACCAATTATTGCTCTAAAACGAGTTATAGTAATTTCTTTTCCAGCTTCAATGGGTGGAGTAGTTGTAGATAGTCTGGATAAAGAATAAAATTTTAGTCCTCCATATTTATTTTAATGATATACACTTACTATTATATGATAATGAAAATATATTTCATTTTTTAGCAGTAGGTTTTGACCTTCCCCCTAAAAAAGTGATCTAAAAACTATATTATAATGAAAAAGGGGAGTAACTGAAATACTATCAAGAATTACTCATGTTAATTGATAAGTAAATTGATAACTGTTTCCCAACTTTTAGCCCAAAATCTTTTGAAGACATGCAGATTCCAATAGAAAGAGCGGGCCAGGTAGTTTGTCATTTTGTAAAAAAGGGAACGAAGTTCAGAAGGTTAAGTTGCGGTTTTTGCCGAAGTGTAAACTAAAAACTGCTTTTGGTAATTTTGCCATGCGTTATTTTGTAAAATAGTATTTTTGGGCGGCGGGTTAGTAGCAACGCCATTATTTGCTTAGTGAAATTGGGGGTTTGTGCTTAAGTTAATTTAGTCGAAAAATCTAACTAACCAATACTCTTTATAAGGGTGAAAAATGAACAATTTACTTACATTTTCAATTACAGTTTTTATTGGATTTTTTGCCATAATGAATCCGATAGCAAACGTCCCAATATATTTATCCTTGGTACAAGATGCTGATCGTGAAAGCAAGAAAAGAATTAATAAAAAAGCAACTTTTACAGCTTTTTTAATTGTACTAATTTTTGTCATTTTGGGTAAATTTATTTTTGAATTGTTTGGGATAACAATACCTGCCTTTAAGATAACAGGTGGACTCTTAATATTTTATGTTGGCTTTGAAATGCTTCAATCAAAAAAATCAACAGTAAAGCATTTAAAAAACACCAATATTGATGAAAATATTGCTATTTCACCTTTAGCAATACCGATACTTGCAGGCCCAGGGACGATTATCACTGCTATGAATTTTGTTACAAACGCTACTTTTATTCACATAACAATAGTTATTTTAATTTTTGCAATTATGTGCGCATTAACTTATCTATTTTTTAGTCTAAGTGATTTTATCATTAAAAAAATTGGCACAAATGTCATTTCAGTAATAGGTAAAATTATGGGGTTAATAATTGCCATTATTGGGATGAATATGATAATAGAGGGGATAAAACTGGCGTTTAATTTAATCTAAATAAATCATGTTAAAAGATATATTAAATCATTATTCATTTAGACAATGTTAATGTAATTAAGTATAAAGATTATTTAAATGCTAAAGAATTATTATAGATAATAAAAGATACTAATTTATAAAAGCAACTAACAAGCAAATCAACCCGACCACCATTCTCGTTTTGGGTAAACTATCAAATATTCTTGAGTAATTTTAAAATCGCCATCAAGGATTTAGGTTCCATATTCTGAATAAATAGAGGACCCACGCTGCTACCAATTAAACCAAACGCTTTTCAAATTCTTGGCTAAAGAACTGGGTACCTCTTCCAGAGAGAATTCAAACATGCATCTATTTGATTATTAAAATATTCTGAAAATAAAGGGTAATTTTGAAAAATGTTATCTGATCAATTCTCAGAAGATATTTTGATAGTGAGACTAGCTTTATCATTTGTAAATCATAAGGGGTAGGTCAGAAAAGATTTTAAATATCAAGACTATTGAGTATTCAAATATTTTTCCATACTTCCAATTTTAAACTAATAATCCCTAAAACCAATGTAGTAGTTCCTTTTTCATCCCTTTGCTCGATTGTACTATTCTAAATTTCTTAATATCATATCGCATAAACTAGATTAATTATAGACTAAATAAAATATTCAGTAAGTGTTCCCAGAGGGAGCCAGAACAAAATAAAAACTAAAAATATAGAGGTAATTATGAAAAACAAATATTTCTTATTAGTAGCTATCTTGCTTTTTGCAGGAATTATAAAAACCGGTTGTGATAGTAACAATGAAAGCGAGAAAGAAAAGGTTGAACATGCAAATCAAGATATGATAGATGCGCAGGCTCAATATGACAAGGAGTGGCAGCAATTCAAAAGCGATACTGAATTAAAAATTAATACTAACCAACAAAAAATTGATGATTTCAAAAAGGCGATAAAAACGACGAATCAAAATTTCAAAGCTAAATATGAAAATGAAGTGCTAAGTTTAGAGCAAAAAAATATCGAGTTACAAAAAAAATTAAATGATTATAAATATGAGGGAAAAGATAGTTGGGAAAAATTCAAACAAGAGTTTGATAATGATATAGATAGTGTTGGAAATGAACTCAAAGTTTTATTCGATAAAAAAGATTAAACAGAAATTGTTTTTTTAATACGGAAAAAAGAAAACATTAATAAGTGCGTATAGTTAAGAATAATAATCATTTAAATCAAAAGCTATAAGTAGATGAGGTTAGCTGATTTGATATTGTTTGATAACGAAATAAAAAACAATAATAACTCAATATTTGTATTAAATAGCATAAACTAAACCAGCGGATTTCCGGTGAAGAAACCAATTATAAGGGGAAAGAATTATGTCATTAATTGAAATAGTACTCGTTTTGGTAGTAGTTGGGGTGGCTCTTTGGTTGATTAATAATTACATCCCAATGCAATCTACCATCAAAAAAATCGTGAATGCAGTTATAGTTATTGCAGTGATTCTCTGGCTATTGAACGTGTTCGGACTTATAGAAGGCCTCCCGAATATTCACTTTGGATCATAAGTGTGTTGCTGCGAATGATACTGAAAATATTGTTAAAACAAATGGTATAAGAGCAAGTTTGCTAATTCACACCAAAGAATTAGTTCCTTTTTCATCCCTTTGGATTATTTATTATTTATAATCATTTCTATACTTTATTAATCAGTTAAAATAATTAACCTTATTTTACAAATAATTTTCTAGGAGATTTTTATGGAAAAGAAAAGAGAATTCAGACACGATTTTATTTCAACAAATAAAAATGAAAAATTTATTTGCGGTGATATTGCAACTATAGTTGAAAAAAAGAGGACAGACATTAAATTCGAAGTTAAGGGAACACCTTACTTACTCCCTTATAGAGATTTTATTGTTGTTACTAAGTCGTTAAAATAGACTAAATACCTATTAATATAGTATAATATACTCCATTTTTAACTGCTGAATTAATAATTTACTTAGTCAGCAGCATTATAACCCACTCCAAGGATGTAGTCCCTTTTTCATCCCATTGCCCGATTGAATTACATTATTACTATCTATAGATTATTACAGTAGTTGAAGATCCAAATTAAAGGAGAACATCCCATGTTAAATATTCTTGCTGCGATATTGATAATTTTATGGTTGCTTGATCTCCTTACATCTTACACTATAGGAGGAATAATTCATATCGTACTTATTCTGGCAGTTATTTTATTCTTAGTCAGAATAATTTTGGGACGTAGTATGGTCCAAATTTTCCGAGAGTAAAAAATAAACTAATTAAAAAAAAGGTGATAAAATGCTAAAGAAATTTTTCATAACAGTATCAGTGGCAACAATTTTTCTATCTACATTTATGATTGCTCAGGAAGAAAATGAGCTAGAGGAAGGCATTGTTGTGCCACAAAAAAATATGGAAGCAATTGCGTCCGATAGCGGAATGAGAATAGAAATAATTGACCTCATACTTGAAAAATGTCAAGGGAATAATGATGCAATGATAGAAGTTGGTAACACAATAATACGAAATCCGGAAATGCATAAAATTATGAAGGAACTCTTGAACAATGAGGTAAGTATTAAAGTTGAAGCTAAACCAGAAGGAAATACGAATGAGACAATGATTATGGAATCGACCGAACGAATGGAGAAACCTAAATACGACTCCTATAAAAAATAGAAAAGCTAAATGCTAAATATAAAACTGTCAATCAATACACCTATTTCAAAGTAATGCAAGGTCTAAGATGAATATATTAATGGTTTATCCAGAATATCCAGATACATTTTGGAGCTTTAAACATGCGTTGAAATTCGTATCAAAAAAGGCAAGCTTTCCTCCGCTGGGACTCTTAACCGTAGCATCATTGCTTCCCAAGGAGTGGGATAAAAGATTAATAGATTTGAATACGGAAAAGATAACCGATGAGGATATTTTGTGGGCAGATTATGTCTTCATAAGTGCAATGTCTATACAGAGTGAGTCAGCAAATGAGGTAATAGCTTCTTGTAAAAGATTAAAAGTAAAAATTGTAGCTGGCGGTCCTTTATTTACTAGTAGCTATGAATATTATGAAAATATTGATCATTTAGTTCTCAATGAAGCTGAAATTACACTTCCACAGTTTCTAATTGATTTAGAAAAGGGGAATCCAAAACATCTTTATTCATCAGAAGATTGGGCAGCCATTACAACAACACCATTACCTATGTGGGATCTCATAGAGATGAAAAATTACTCTTCTATGAATCTTCAGTATTCACGAGGGTGTCCTTATGATTGTGAATTTTGTGATATTACTGTTCTATATGGAAGAGCCCCGCGCACCAAATCTAAACAACAAGTAATAGCTGAATTGGATGATTTATACTTTACTGGATGGCGTGGACCAGTATTTTTTGTAGATGATAATTTCATTGGGAACAAAGTAAAATTAAAAAATGAAATTCTGCCGGCAATTATTGAATGGAATAAAAAAAGAGGTTATCCATTTTATTTTAACACAGAAGCATCAATCAATCTTGCTGATGATGATAGTTTAATGAAACTTATGGTTAAAGCTGGATTTGAAGCTGCATTCATAGGGATTGAATCTCCTAATGAGGCGAGCCTTCTTGAATGTAATAAAAACCAAAACGTAAACCGTGATTTAGTCAGGAGTGTTCAGATAATTCAAGAAGCAGGCATTGAAGTACAGGGAGGATTTATTGTTGGATTCGATAACGATCATCCAAAGATATTTGAAGAACTCACAACTTTTATTCAGCAAAGTGGTATTGTAACAGCAATGGTTGGTTTATTAAATGCTCCCAAAGGAACCAAACTTCAAAAAAGATTGCTCGATGAAGGAAGAATGCAAAGTGATTTCAATGGGAACAATACTGACTTTTCCATGAATTTTATTCCACGTATGGATTCCGGAGAACTTATTGGTGGTTATAGGAAAATACTAACTACTATATATTCACCCAAATATTACTATGAACGTGTGATGACATTTATGAAAAATTTTGAACCAAGGAAAAAGGCGTTTCACCTTAATTCTAATTACACAATGGCATTTTTCAAATCAATCCTTAAATTGGGAATTTTAGGTGAAGAAAGAATTTATTATTGGAAATTATTTTTCTGGTCATTATTCCGAAAACCTCAATTATTTTCATTAGCTATTTTATTTACAATTTACGGTTTCCATTTTAGAAAAATTTCCAATGGATTGTATTAAACAATAATAAATGTTGCATTTAGAATAACAAACTCTGGTGGAGTAATATTAGGTAACCATAAGGAAAATTAATTCGCACAAATAGTGATATGAATAAAGGGGAGAAGGACTTGGCTGGAAGTTCGCTCCTCATTAATTTTTTTAATTAAAACCATCTCTAACTTTCAGCTAAATTAGCTTAGGGTATTACCCGAGTTCTAAAAATGTTACATAGATTATTGATGCAATTTATGATTACGAAAATTTCTCAGAACTAAAACAAAAAGTTTTAATAGGAACTTTAAAAAAATGAAATTAGCGTTTATTGGCACATACCCACCTCGCGAATGCGGTATTGGTACCTTCACTAATAACCTCTTCAATTCAATGTTGGTGAACAATAAAAGCAGAAAATATGGGCATGAGGGTTTTGTTGTTGCATTAAACGACAACGAACTTACATATAAGTATCCTAATGAAGTTAAACTGACCGTTAGGCAGGAACATCAGGAAGATTATTTACAGGCTGCAAAATATATTAACCAGAGTGGTGTTGACTTATGTATCCTTGAACATGAATTTGGAATTTTCGGTGGTCAAAGCGGTTTGTACATTCTGCCTTTGTTGCATAGATTGGAAGTTCCTCTTGTTGTAACGCTCCATACTATCCTTAAATCCCCATCGTATAACGAAAAAGCTATTCTGGAAGAAATATGTAAAATGGCATCTAAAATAGTAGTGATGAGTCATAAGGCCATTGAATTTCTGGTTAGTATTTACAATGTACCAGCAGAAAAAATTGTTTTAATAGAGCATGGCGTACCAGACATTCAATTTAACCAGGACAAATCGAAAAAAGAGTTTAAGCTGGAAAATAAAAAAGTAATACTTACTTTTGGTTTTATTGGACGTAACAAAGGAATTGAAACGGTAATAAAAGCATTACCAAAAGTAGTTGAAAACCACCCTGATGTTATCTATATGATATTGGGCAAAACTCATCCCAATGTATTACGGCACTCCGGTGAAGAATATAGGATTTACTTAACACGTTTGGTAAAGAGTCTTAATTTGGATAAGCACGTTGTCTTTCTCAGTGAATTTCTTGATGAGCAAGATCTGTTTAAATACTTATTTGCTTCGGATATTTACATAACACCCTATTTAAATGAAGCCCAAATTACCAGTGGAACACTTTCATATGCAGTTGGAGTTGGTTCAGCTGTTATTTCAACACCCTACTGGCATGCTTCCGAATTGTTGGCAGAAGGAAGAGGAAGATTTTTTGATTTTAACGATTCCAATGGTCTTACTTCCATATTAAATGAACTTTTAGATAAGCCTGAAGTGCTTAACATTCTTAGAAAAAAAGCACGTGAGTATGGCCGAAAAATTACATGGCCTAAGACGGGAGAAAAATATATTTCACTTGTTGACGATATTCTAAAAGAAGAGCAAAAAGTAATTGTAATGCAAGAAACTGTACTGGATCTGCTCACTATACCAAAATTTTCCCTCGCACATATCAATCGTCTAACAGACGATACGGGAATTATTCAACATGCGAAATTTGGTATTCCAAATTTAAAAGAAGGCTACTGCTTGGATGACAACGCCAGGGCACTGCTAATGGTGCTGATGGCATACAGGCAAATGAAAGATGAGCGGGCTCTGGAATTATCGCCCATCTATTTAAGCTATATTCATTATATGCAAAATCCAGATGGTACCTTTAGAAATTTCTTGAGTTTTAGTAGAAACTTTCTGGATGAGGTGGGTTCTGAGGATTCATTCGGCAGAACTATATGGGCTTTGGGATACTTATTGGGTAATGCCCCAAACGATGCCTATTACCAGACAGGAAAAATGGTGTTTTTTAACGCCTCTCCCAATTTTGAAAAATTAAAGTCGATCAGGAGTATTGCCAATACCATGATCGGAATAAGTTATTACCTTAAAAGTAATCCCTCAGACGATTCAATGACTGAAAGATTACGGAACTTGGCCTACACATTAATTAGAAGTTTTGAAAAAAATGAAACATCCGACTGGAAATGGTTTGAATCATTACTGGCATACGATAATGGCATGTTACCTTTAGCGCTTCTACATTCAGCAGAAATACTTAACGATGAAAAAATAACTAAAGCAGCCCTAGAGTCAATGGATTTTTTGACAAAACATACACTTAGAGATAATTACTTATCAATAATTGGCAATGAGAAATGGTATAAAAAAGATGGAGAAAGATCTGTTTTTGCCCAACAGCCAATCGATGCTATGGCTATGGTTTTAATGTACCACCAGGCTTTTCATTTGACAAAAGATAAAGATTATCTTACCAAACTTTATTCTTCATTTTTATGGTTTCTGGGTGAAAATGATCTGAGAATGAGCTTGTACGATTTTGAAACAAAAGGATGTTGCGATGGATTTGAAAGTTATGGTGTAAACCGCAACCAGGGTGCTGAAAGTTCCCTCGCGTATTTAATTTCTCATTTAACTGTATTGCAGGCTTATGAAGAATTTCATGCAGTAGAGTAATGAAGTAACACGGAGATTGTAACATACATAAAAGTCCGAAAAATGCAGCAGATTAAGATGGAATGTAAATATGTTAATAAACAGATATCAAAATAACCCTATCCTAACAAAGGATGACGTACCCTATCCGGTTGCTACAGTGCATAATGCCGCTGTTGTGAAGCATAATGGAAAGTATATAATGATATTTCGCTCACATAAATTGAATGGAAGAAGTATACTTGGGATGGCAGAGAGTGAAGATGGATACAATTTTAAAGTAAATGACAAACCATTTATGATTCCAGCTACTGAGGGGATATTTAAAGAATACGAAGCCTTTGGAGTGGAAGATCCAAGGATTATTTTTATGGATGGTGAATACCTCATTACCTATAGTGCTTACTCCAAATATGGTGTTCGTATTGGACTTGCAAAAACAAAAGATTTCAAATCTGTGGAACGATTTTCACTAATCACCGAATCAGACTACAGAAATGTTGTAATCTTCCCTGAAAAAATTGGAGGCTTATATGCCAGGCTAGACCGCCCTCATTCTGAAATATCGCCTTGGTCCATCTGGATATCCTATTCTCCAGATTTAAAGTATTGGGGTGAGTCAAAAATAATTATGAAACCGTTACAATACCATTGGGATGAGATGAAGATAGGTCCAGGAGCACCTCCAATTAAAACATCTCGAGGTTGGTTAAGTATCTATCATGGTGTGTTTCCAACTATGGATGGATGTATTTACAGATTGGGTGTGGCATTGCACGATCTGAAACGATCCTTCAAAAATTATTGCCGTTGGCGATGAATGGATCCTACAACCAGAAGAAGTTTATGAAATTACAGGCTATGTGCATAATGTAGTGTTTACGTGCGGCGCTGTTCCGGAAGACGATGGGAGTGTTAAAATATATTGGGGTGGTGCTGATAAGGTCATGTGTGTAGGTACAGCAAAATTGGAAGCCCTTGTGGATCATTGTTTAAACAATTCTCGTAAACCTATATAAACTTTCTTAACCCCTTAATTACTTTGTATTTACAAAACTTTATAAAGAAAATAAATTTTAGACTGAAAAAAACTATGAAAATCGCAATACTCTCATCTATTGCCTGGCGGACACCTCCTCGAAAATATGGCCCATGGGAACAAGTTACCTCCAATATTGCCGAGGGAATGGTTGAACTGGGCATTGATGTAACATTGTTTGCCACGGGCGATTCTATTACAAAAGGCAAATTAGCCTCAGTCTGTGAGCATGGTTATGCCGAAGATCCTAAAATCGATCCTAAAGTAGCAGAGTGCCTTCATATCAGCAATCTAATGGAACAAGCCGATAATTTTGATTTGATTCATAATAATTTTGATTTTCTACCCTTGAGTTATTCCCGTTTGATCAAAACACCGATGGTAACCACTATTCATGGTTTTTCTTCTCCCAAAATTATTCCAGTCTATAAAAAATACAACACTTCAAATTATTATGTTTCTATCAGTAATTCCGATCGTAGTCCTAAACTTGATTATATCGCAACTGTTTACAATGGTGTTAACATTAATGATTTTACCTTCAGAGCAGAATCTGAAGATTATCTTCTTTTCTTTGGAAGAATCCATCCAGAAAAGGGAGTATACGAATCTATCCAAATTGCTAAGAAATCAAAAAGAAAACTAATCATTTCTGGGTTAGTTCAGGATCAGGAATACTTTAATAGTAAGGTTAAGCCATTTATCAATGATAATGATATTGTATATGTTGGCAATTCCGGACCAAATGAAAGGAATAAACTTTTAGGCGGTGCATTTGCTCTTTTACATCCAATTAGTTTTGACGAGCCATTTGGATTAAGTGTTGCAGAGGCAATGCTTTGCGGAACTCCTGTTATAGCATTTAATAGAGGTTCAATGCCCGAATTAATTGATGATACAAAAACCGGTTTTCTTGTTAATACAATTGACGAAGCTGTAGATTTTGTAAATAATATAAAATCAATTGACAGAAATTATTGCAGGGAATGGGCTTCTTCAAAATTTAGCAGGCAAAAAATGATAGAAGGCTATGTGAAAGTCTATAATAAGATTCTTAATCGGGATTTTTCAACTCTTTAAGGAGTTCCTCCATACTCACCGTCGCAAATGCAGATGAATAGTCTGACAATCCATATGGAATACATAGAGTATCATCGTTGATTATTGCTCCACATGAATACAATACATTTGGAACATATCCCTCTCTTTCCTCATCATTCGGAATCATTAAAGGATGCTTTAATCTTCCAATTTCTATCTCGGGGTTATCAAGGTCAAATAAACTAGCGCTGAGAACATACTCTCTCATCTGCCCAACTGCGTGTGTTAAAACCAACCATCCTTCTTCAGTTTCTAGTGGTGATCCACAATTCCCAATTTGAATGAATTCCCATGCGTATTTTGGTTCCTGAATGATTTTAGCCTTTTGCCAAAAATTTACTTCATCTGAAAATGAGATATAATTATTGATTCCATCTAACCTGCATAACATGGCATATTTTCCATTGATCTTTCTAGGAAACAAAGCCAAACCTTTATTCCAGCCTGATTCGCCATTTATAGGTTTAATCTTAAAATTATAAAAATCTTTAGTTTCCATTAATTTTGGTAATATTGCTATCCCATCATATGCAGTAAAAGTAGCATAATAAGTTACTTCACCGTCGTCATCTATAAATTTAACAAATCGTGCGTCTTCAATTCCATTTCTTTCGTTTTGGGAAATCGGAAATATTACCCTTTCTGAAAGACTTGTATCTAAGGAAAACTCAATCTCATAATGTGAGGAAGCCAACCACATTATTTGATTATAGTGATATTCTTTGTAGGCAGAGGATTTCAATTCTTTCTTAGTTTCTTTAACACTCCGCTCAAGTTCACCATAAGTGAACGTATCACCAAGTTTTGAAAAAACGCTTGAACTAATTTCTACGCTATTGTTCTGTATCTCATTAAGTTCAGCAATAAATAACTTTTTTTCATAAATAAATCTTTTTATTTCTTCTGCTTCATCCAGCATCTTACCGATAGGTTCTATACGCAGGTCATTATTTTCATCAATAATACCGGTTCTAAATACGATTGATGAAATATGTCCCTCACCAGTCGCTCTAAAACTCAAGACCACTCTTTTTTCAGATGGTTGAAGTTTGGTTTGGTCAGGATCTTCCACGATGGATGGATTAAAAAAAGCGGCCGATTCAATAGAATATTCCTTTGTAAAATAAGATCCAATCAATACTCTGACATGTTCTCCAATTTTATTTTGATTAATATTTAATTCATCAAACAAATGAGATAATTTGCTGAAATGCTTTTCAAATATTGTTGAGATATTTCGGTGACGTTTTGAATAACGACGAAGTACTTGACTCACTGCTGTTTTTATCTCGTTTTCAGGTAGTTCCAGTACCTTTTGAATAATATTCTTACTTCTTTCATCGTTAGTATAATTAAAGCGTGCAATTACCCTACTAGGGTCTGGGTTAAATATTACATCTCTTCTTTTTACAGTTACTGGCATTATTTACACTCTTATATATAATTCTAAACTTACTGGATAAACTACTAATAATTCCTCTCAGTATTACAGTCAATTTAAAGTCTATTTTTGAGTTGGTAGCACCTGAAGTGGGCATATCATTCGTAGAAGTATTGAAGTAATTTATTGCATCCACGAAATAATTATGATGAGACATTCAATTGTTTTAATTTTAATTCTGTATCGCATCTCGTTTGTTTTTTAATTTCTATCCCGCGCAGAATTAGTATTGTTGTGCTTCAGTTTTTTCAAAGCTATAAATAGAAATGTCCACAACTTATTAATTACTTTAATATTTTTAGTCTTTAAGAACATAAGTATCTAAACCACAATTATTCGGTGTTGCTATGAAACATTCACGAAGAGACTTTTTGAAAACTTCCGCTGTACTTTCATCATTTGTGTTATTACCATCAAATGTAATAGGAAGAGGAAGTGGACTATCCCCGAACAATAAATTAAATATTGCAGCTATCGGTGCCGGAGGAATGGGAATGGGTAGTTTACCCCATCTTGAATCTGAAAACATTGTTGCACTCTGTGATGTTGATTGGTTAAGAGCTGAAGAGCCCTTTAATAAATATCCTAATGCAAAGAGATATAAAGACTATTGAGAAATGCTTGATAAAGAAAATTCAATAGATGCTTTACTAGTTGCTACTCCAGACCATGTGCACGCTCCAGCGACCATGGCTGCAATAGAAAGAGGACTTCATGTTTATTGTGAAAAACCATTGACACATACTGTTCACGAAGCTCGAATGGTTACAAAGGCCGCAAAGGAGGCCGGTGTTGCTACACAGATGGGAAATCAAGGTCACGCCAAAGAAAGTTTTCGACTGCTTAAGGAATGGATTATGGATGGAGCTATTGGGGATATATATGAGGTGCATGCATGGACGCCTCATCCAGTCTGGCCGCAGGGTATGATCAGAAGACCTACTGATACTCCACCAGTTCCAGAAACCTTAGCATGGGATCTTTGGTTAGGTCCTGCTAAATATAGACCGTACCATCCAGCATATTTGCCGCAACTTTGGAGAGGATGGCTTGATTTCGGCACTGGCGGTCTTGGTGATATGGGATGCCATATTTTAGATCATATTGTTTGGGCCCTTGAACTGGGTGCACCCGGCAGCATCGAAGGTAGTCACTCTCACTTTGTCGAGGAAGTTACTTGGGATATTCCTCCAAACAATGAATGTTTTCCTAGAGCATCGATGGTAACATATAGATTCCCGAAAAGAGAGGGATTGCCCCCAGTAAAGGTTGTTTGGTACGACGGCGGATTAAAACCCGAACGCCCTGAGGAACTTGAAGAAGGACGAGAAATGGGGGATGGACTAGGGGGGGCTATTTATGTTGGCACTAAAGGTAAAATTATGACTGGTTCGCACGGAGCTAACGGTGCTAGAATTATTCCAGAAAAAGCAATGCAAGAATATACCCAACCATCAAAATCCATTGAACGTTCTCCAGGGCATCATAAAGAATGGATTGATGCATGCAAGGGTGGTAAACCAGCATTGTCAAATTTTGACTATGCCGGTCCATTGACAGAAACGGTGCTGCTTGGTAATATTGCTTTAAAGACTGGTAAAAAATTGTATTGGGATTCTACCGAATTCAAATTTACCAACGATGATGAAGCTAATAGCTTCTTAACAAAAGGATATAGAGACGGTTGGAAGATATAGAGTGATAATTCTAATTCAAATAATATTGGACAATTGATATGAAGATTAAAACTACAATTATGCTGAGTGCTATGATTTTATTATTTGGATGTAAGGAAAGATATGAGCTTACAAGTATTGACATTTCTAAATCTTGGAAATTTTTGCCAGACTCAGCAAACATTGGACATTCTGAAGAGTGGTACTCAGTACAACTGGACGATTTGGAGTGGAAAGTAATAGATGCTGGAAAAAGATGGGAAGAACAGGGTTTCAAAGAATTGGATTCCTTTGGTTGGTACAGAAAAAATATTGAAATACCAGCAGATTGGTTAGGTGAAAATATCTGGATTAAATTCGGTGGTGTCAACGATGCTTACGAACTTTTTGTAAATGGAGAATTAATAAGCTCATTTGGCGAAGCAAATATTAGTGTTGCCAGCAGACCTACATTTACAAATATTAAAGACTATGTAAATTGTGGCGAAACAAATATAGTTGCTGTTAGAGTAAATGATTGGGGAAATAGTGGCGGATTATGGCGTCTGCCGGTTCTACTAACAACTGTTGATTCAGAAGTCATGAATTTATTTAAGCCAATTTCACCCACAAAAATTACACCCGAAGAATTAGGATATGATCTAATTTGGGAAGATCAATTTGAGGGTGAGAAACTAAATCCAGAAAAATGGGCTGTTAGGGGAATTGGACCTAGGGCGGCAGGTTATGTTTCTAAGGATGCTGTAAAATTAAAAAATGGATTCCTAGAATTGCATGCTTTCGAAGAAAATGACTCGATTAAAGTTGGTGCTGTAGGTACTCAAGGGTTATTCATGCCAAAGTATGGATACTTTGAATGCAGAGCACAACTTCAGAAATCGAAAGGAAACTGGTCAGCATTCTGGATCCAATCTCCTGATATAGCAAAGGGTGAAGATCCAGGGAAGTTCGGAACAGAAATAGACATATTTGAATATTTCAAAAAGGGAGGTGATGGTTATATTTCTCACAATCTTCATTGGGCTTATGGTCCGAATCAAAAAAGTACAGGAGCATATTTAAGTCATGTTGAAGGAGTAGGTGAGGGTTTCCACACTTTTGCTGCTGAGTGGACCCCAGAAAAATATGCATTCTATATTGATGGACTAAAATATCATGAGTTCACACAAGCAATATCACATATTGAGCAGTACATTATTCTGAGTATGGAACTTCCACAAACTTTGGAAGGAATGAAGGAGGCAGAATTACCGGACGTATATATTATCGATTATGTTAAAGTATACAAAATGAAGCGAACAAAAGAATAATTGCAGATCAAACTATAAAATAATATATTAGAGTAAATATTTTGTGGGGGAAACAAAATGAAAAAGTTATCATTTCTTTTAGCGATATCACTTACTATTATTTCTTGTTCTTCGCCAACCGAAGTTGATGATGAAACAATCTCAACTCTGTCGACAACAAATTCCATAATTATCAATAATAGTGCTAATACTACAACATACCTAATGATTGTAGAACAAGGAAGTGCAGCACTTATTAATTGGACTCCAGGTTTTGGTGATCCCCAAATACCACCAAATGGATCTTTAGTAGTTCCATTTAAAGATATCTTCAACAACAAAGCAGAATCTGTTAAAACTGGTGATAAGGTAATTATAAATTACTGGGATGATTCAAATAAGGAAAATCCAAAGGTGTTTAGCACAGTTGTTCAATTGTAGTACTTTATAAAAACTACGAAATGAGTATATTGATTTTAGCTCAACTGGATTACTCAAAAAGATGCAAAAACGAAAACTTAATAATCGATAATTAAATTCAACCGCTAAAACAATTTAAATGATATAGTGATCGCGACGATGAGCATAAGAGATTGACGATGCATTTAAGAAATTCTGAATATAAGTTTTTATCCTATCGTTATTAAATTCGGATACTGCGACAACATCATGCCAGCTTCTTAGTTTTCTATGTCTATCATCAAATAACTTTGCTTTTTCATGATTTTCCAGATCTACCCATTCTTTTGCTGAATACTTTGGTTGTGGTTTAATTTTATTATGTAATTTGTAAAAGAAATCATGTATGTCGTTTTTTACATCGTTATGTAGATTAGAGTTTTTTATTCCTTCTAATCTTTCATTTACTTTTAAATTATTCATATGCTGTTCCTTTCGAAAATATTGTTATAAAATCTGTCATCTTAACATGGTAAAGAAAGTTTCAGTAAAGCATTACAAAAACGGGAGTGGTAAAAGAGATAAAAATTAGTTAAATCTGAAAGCCGCTTCATAAACAATATAAGATATTTATTCCTATTTCCTACTAAATAATTTTTTTTGAATCAATTCTTAATAAAGAAGACATATTCTATTATTTTTTGGCATATATGAATATGAGAACATATTCCGCAAAATTTCCTTATATTAAAAGTAATTGTCTTCATAATTATTATATAAACTTAATAAATAATCGATCTTTCTTTTCATTTCTTTTATTTCCCACTTTTTATCCTCCAATTAAGAATATTTGATAAGAAGACTAGCAACATTAGATTCAAAATTCATTTTTAGACAAATTTAAGCTGAATTATTTCGCCAAAATTGATTCAGGTTATAAAGAAAATATTAGAATAATTCTATGGGTCTAGTTCCTTTTTCATCCCTTTGGATTATTTATTATTTAAAGTACTTTCAGTACTTTATTAATTAAGTATGGTAATAAACCATGTTTTTTAGATAGTTAAGTGGTTGATTCTGATGGAAAAGGGATTGACACAACTTTGTTTTTTAAAATACAAAAAAAGTTTAATTGTAGTGATATTCTGACTACAATTAAAAACAGAACTAAAGACATTCAATTTAAAGTTGATGGGATATTTTACTCCCTTCCTAATAGAGATTTATTTTAGTTACAAAACTACTAATTTGATGTTTTTTTTGACGATTGACTTTGTCATTCATCATGATTTCATATAAAAGAAAGGTACACATGAAAGATCTTATGCAGAGTGGAACTAAATGTCTTCTCATCCAGTCAGAGTTTTCATCATATAGTTACTGGAATTATACCGATGTATGCAAAATTGCTGGAGCAAAATATCCAGCTGCTCCTTTAGGGTTGATAACGGTTGCAGCATTATTACCGCAGGACTGGGATTTCAAATTGATCGATACTAATGTTGAAGTTCTCAAAGCAGATCACTTCATTTGGGCGGATATTGTTTGTCTTGGAGGAATGCTTCCACAGCAAAAAAGTATGCTTGAAATAATTGATAAAGCACACGATTTTAATTGCAAAGTAGCAGTTGGAGGCCCTGATCCAACCTCACAACCTGAATTATACTCATCAGCTGATTATCTTGTATTAGGTGAGGGCGAGGTTACTATCCCGATGTTTCTTAAAGATCTGAAGAAAGGAAGTCTTCGCGGTAGATATAAATCAGAAGAAATGGCGGATATGAGTAAAGCTGTTGTTCCGAGATATGATCTCGTAAAGTTTAAGGAATATCTTCAGGTTGGTATACAATACTCAAGAGGCTGTCCATTCAATTGCGAGTTTTGCGACATTATTGAATTATACGGTAGAAAAGCACGAACGAAAACACCTGAACAGGTTGTTACTGAACTGCAGACTCTTTATGATCTTGGTTACAGAGGGCATGTAGATTTTGTCGACGATAATTTTATTGGAAATAAAAAGAATGTTAAAACAGTTCTTCCTGTCATTAAGCAGTGGGCTATATCAAATAAGTATCCCTTCTTTTTCTCTACAGAATCCTCCATAAATCTTGCAGATGACGAAAAACTTATGCAGATGATGTATGATGTAGACTTTCGATTTGTCTTTGTTGGTATCGAATCCCCAAATGATGAAATCTTAAAATCAGCTCAGAAAAAACAGAATGTAAATAAAGAAATCACAACATCAGTTCAAAAGATTTATTCTTATGGTATGATTGTGAATGGAGGTTTTATTGTTGGGTTTGATGACGAATCCCAAAATACAGCATCAGAGATGATTAATTGCATTCAAGATGCGGGTATATGTATGGCAATGGTTGGTAAAATGTACGCATTACCTCAAACACAGTTAACCAGACGATTAGAGGTCGAAGGCCGATTGTTTGAAACGAATTCAAAAATTAGAGACACTGATACTGAACTTGACCAGATGACAAGTGGATTAAACTTTAAAACTTTGAGACCAAGATTAGATGTTCTCAACGACTATGTTAAAATAATTAAGAAAATTTATGATCCAAAAAGTTACTATGACAGAATTATCTATACCGGTATAAATTTAAATCCTGCAAATAAGTTTAAACCGAATTTTGCTAAAATATTGAAATCTGCAAAAGCCTTTTCGAAAGTTTGCGCCGCTGCCGGATTTAACAGAAGAACTGGATTACTATACTGGAAGACAATATTTACAATTCTAGTCAAAAATATTAGGGCGATTGAGGCAGCAGTTAATTTAGCTGCTATGTATATTCATTTTGAAAAACAGTCTGAATTTATTGTTGGATTAACAAATAGGGAAATTGAAGATCTTGAAAGAATTGGTGAAGATAAATTTAACGAGACTATGATTTATAAGGAAGATATTTCTACTCTAATGACTGGCACACTAGACTAGAAACAAAAAACCCCTCTATGAGAGGGGCTTTAAGTAAAAACTAAAATTCTTTAAGAAAGAACTTTAACTTCGTCAGCGGCTGGGCCTTTTGGACCTTCCTTAATAGAAAATTCAACTTTGTCATTTTCTTCTAATGTTTTGTAGCCTTCACTTACAATTGAATCATAATGAACAAAAACATCATTACCATTATCTTGTGAAATGAAACCATAACCTTTTGAACTGTTAAACCATTTTACAGTTCCTTCTTTGCGCTCTGCCATAATACAGTGCTCCTTATTTTAATAATTTTACAATTTTGACAGGGCGTTAAAAAATGGCGAGGGTACTTCTACGTCTACAACATCTTCTTACATCTACTGTCTTATGGTACAAATATACTTAAAGTATTAAATATAACCAATCTATTTAAATGCCTCCTAATAAATATTTATTTATTCCTTTTAAAGCAATTATTCGGGATAAATTGTTAATAGACCAGTTTTTGACTATCTTGTAATTAAATCTTACGATAAAATTAAAACCACCACATAATCTTCCCAACTTATTGAGCCATATATTATTACTCATTTGGGTTTATTAATGTAAAAAGTTTATAAAGAGAAGGAATTGTTATGAATATTTTTGTAGGCAACTTAACACCAGAAGTGCAAGATACAGATCTAGAAGATGTTTTTGGAAAATATGGAAAAGTTAAAACTGCTAAAGTTATAAGGGACATGTTTACTCAACAATCAAAAGGATTTGGCTTTGTTGAGATGATGAACAATAGGGAAGCTTCTGATGCAATACAGAACCTTAATGTTTCTGAACTTAAAGGCAAAATGCTAGTTGTAAACGAGGCCAGACCACAAAGAGAAAGAGGAAAAAGAGGGAGGAGAAGATAAAAATCCTAATTCCCAAGTTTGACCAACCTCTCCAAATATGATCCAGTTTCCGTTTTTGGATAATTAAGTTTATAATTTTTCAAAAAATGGATGCTTTGATTCAAAAAAGCAATTAAAAACATGAGTAGACAAATAATCTTAGTCTAAAAAATGGAGTTGACAACACTAATTGTATTTCCATTGAATGAAGATGAAATAAAATAGTATTTCAATCCAACTTTTATATAACGAATAAAAGATTGAGTCTTATTCTCTGATAAGAGAATTCTTGCGAGTGCTCCTGCCCGAAAATTTTTATTACTACATTATTTTTATACGTAACTTGAATCTGATGTTAAACTGCAAAAAGATGATTCTCAGTAAGCTGCAAGAACTGGTTCTAATCATGTCCGTTTTTACTTGAATGACTAAATATAAAATATATATATGAAAAAATATAAAGGTACTTATTATGAATAAAACAATTTCATTGATTTTGATTGCTTGTATAACGTGTTTATTCTCATGTAGTGAAAATAATATTGAAATAGGCGTAGGTGTAGAGGCACCTAATAATGCTGAAGTGCTTTTTGATGGATCACGAAAGATGCTTGATGAAAAATGGACCTATTGGGAGGGCCCGAGATTTTCCTCAGAACTTCCTATAAAATGGGAAATTGTAGATGATCCAGTGAATGTAGGAACGGCAGTGAGTAGTAAAGATCCAGCAGCTGCTGGAGGAAAATATGGTGCCGCAGATATTGTTACAAAGAATAAGTATCATGATTTCAGACTTCATGTTGAATTTCTGATTGTAGAGAAGGGTGGAAACAGTGGAGTTTATTTACAAAACAGATATGAGATTCAAGTATTGGATGGTGATAGCACAAAACATGGTATGGGTGCTATTATCAATGAAGCTGCCACTCCCTACAGTTTTTACAAAGGCCTTGGGAAATGGAATTCATATGATATTAGATTTAGAGCTGCAAGATTCGAAAGTGGAGCACTCACTGAAAAACCGATTGTCACAGTATATTTTAACGGACATAAAGCTCACACAAATATTAAAATTAATCAAGTTTGGGGTGGCGAGAATTCTGGATTGGACGGAGGTAATGATGGTGGAAAAGGAATTACAGATACTCCTGGAGGAATAAAACTCCAAGCTGAAGGTCACGATGTGCTTTACCGAAATATTTGGATTAAAGAATTAGATCTAAAAAACGCAGATACAGATTTTTAGTTATACTACATCCTTGAAAATCAAAAAGGGCATCCTTGCGAGGATACCCTTTTCATTTATCTAAAATAATGTATGTTTTTATAAACCAAGAGATTTATAAAATGCCTCAGCATTCGGTTCACGACCTAAAAATTCCTTTACCAGTTCCATCGGTTCTTTATTAGCTCCCTGACCCAAAATAAATTTGCGATATCTTTGACCAACTTCGGGATTAAGAATTCCTTCTTCTTCAAAAACTGAATACATATCTTGAGCATATACCTTTGACCACAAGTAACCATAATAACCAGCAGCATAATGATTCAGGTGACCAAAAGCTGCTTGCATATGAGTACCTTCTCTGTATGGGGTAAACGTTATACTGTTTTGCAGTTCCTTAACAATATCTGTTGTTGTGCGAGCCTCATTTGGATTATACTTATCATAAATAGTCATATCGATAGAACCATAGAAAATCTGAGCTAAAGTAGATACACCAGAACCCACATTTTTAGCAGCAATCATCTTCTCATATAATGCAGTTGGTAAAACTTCACCAGTTTCGTAATGTTTGGCAAATAATTTCAGAGACTTATAATCCCAAGTCCAGTTTTCAAAAATTTGGGAAGGTGCTTCAACAAAGTCGCGAGAAACAGAGGTTCCCGAGAACCCAGACATTTCTGCGCGAGTTAACATATTATGAAGAACATGTCCGAATTCGTGAAAAAAAGTACGAACTTGCGAATGCGACATTAATGCTGGCGTATCTTCAGTCGGCTCAGGGAAGTTACATTCTAATGCTGCCGTTGGAATTTGATATCCTTTATCAGTTAGCATGCCCTTTTGAATTGTAAAACAAGCAGCATGACCATATTTATTTTGGCGTGGATATAAATCTAAGTAGAAACGACCTATAACTTTACCATTATCTACGACTTCATACATTCTTACATCTTCCTGCCAAATAGATGCATTTTCAATTTGTTTATATTCAACACCAAATAACGATTGAGTAATTTGGAAAAGACCATCCAAGACGTTATTCAATTCAAAGTATTGCTTAACTAACTCAGCATCAACCTCATATTTTTCTTTCATTAAAATATTATTGTAATAACTGTATTCCCATCCATTAACTATTGTTGTTGTATCGTCACCTGTTTTTTCTCTCTTAACAGCAAGAACCTCTTTAAAATCTGCTTTCCCTTTTTCTTTTACTTTTTCTATCAATCCATTTTCAAATTCCCAAACAGTTTCTGGATTTTTTGCCATTCTATCTTCAAGCCTATATTCAGCATATGTATTATATCCTAAATGATTTGCCAACTCTAATCTATTTAATGCCATTTTTTCGAGTACTACTAAATTCTTTTCGGCAGCTCTGTTATTATATTTATATGATAATTCTTTGCGTGCAGAATCTGAATCTGATAACCTCATAAATGGACGATATGAAGGATAAGTTAAATCAATTTTATAAGTTCCATCTTCTTGTCTACGGGCTTTTTTGTAATCTTCATCCAGACCCTTAACTTCCTCTTCTGATATAATAAGAAAATCTTGGTATTCTGAAATATTTTTGTTGAAATTATTTGATATAATTGATAATCTATCTTGTATAACTTTTAACTCATCTCTTTTTTCTTTTGATAAAGCAAAACCATTTCGTTCGAAATCTCTAATAGTCTCACGCAAATATTTTTCTTTATAACCTACAAGCAGTTTAGCCTCATCCGATTCTGAATAGTCCTTAAAAGAGCGGTAAAGCTCCTCATCTATTCCCAATTTATTACTATATTGAGAAAAAGCAATATTTGCATTGCTTGCAGCTTTTCTAGTGGAATCATCTGGGTGTGCGTTGGCCATTAAATATATGGTTCCCCAAGTGGTGCCAAATTTGTCTGCTGCAACATCATAAGCAGTTACTGTGTTCTCAAATGTTCGCATTTCAACGGGAATATTATAAATGGATTTTAAACTTTCGTCGAAATCATCCATTGCTTTCTGATGGGCCTTGTTTATGTAATCTGCTGTAATTTTTGCAAATTGGATTTCTTGATTAAATCCAGTTATAACTTCATCTTGAGAAAAAGTTGATGATTGAAAAACTAGTAGGAGAATAGATGAATAAAATAGAAATTTCATTTTATATGACATAATTATTCCTTTATATTATTAGTTAACTTGTAGGATTTAAAATTGCTTCAGATTTTAAAAAACAAAATAATAAAACTGTTTTGTATTCCAAATTAATTATACTTACCTAAGTTCCAATATAATTGTGATAGCATACAAATTGAATTATTTTTATTTTCAATTTACATAAAGTTATGAAAAGTAATGGCATAATACAGAGATTTAAGGAGTATGATGATGAACAAAGAAGTGAAGGATGAAATTGAGATGTACGAAAAAAAATAACGGGAAATAATCGAGTGAATTTATCCGTAAATATGATCAGGAGCATTTTTCTTGTGTACTTGCATTTGACAATATTCTATCCCTTGTGGGCAAGTTCTATCAAAAAAACTGAATCAGAAAAGAAAATTAAAGTCTTTCTTCTTGCAGGACAGTCGAATATGGAAGGCCGCGCGGATGCCAGCAAATTAAATCCTCAAGATTTGGAGCGCCTTTCCAAAGTCCAAGAAAAAGTTCAACTAGCCTATAACAAAGAACTCATTGGCCCACTGCAGGCTGTCAAACCTTCGACTGAGATTGCCGAGATATACAATCGAGAGCTCATCTTTGGTCCTGAATTATTTTTTGGCATCACATTATCCGAAGCTTGGCCAGATGAGAAAATATTACTTATTAAACTTTCTGAAGGTGCCACCTCGCTCCATGGGTGTTGGCATCCTGAATGGAGTGAAGAAAAGGCAGCAGTAATGGGAGAAGAAGATGGACCACAGCTTTACCGGGCACTGATGGATTATGTTAAACAAACTCTATCCGAATATAATAAAGACGAATATGAGATCTGTGCTATGTTATGGGCTCAAGGAGAAACAGATGCCGGAAATAAAATTGCAGCATCAGCGTATGGAGAGAATCTTCAACAATTCATTAAACATCTTCGGCAAGATTTAAAAAACAGTTCCCTCCCATTTCTGTTATTTCAGGTTGGCCATGGGCAAGTGGTTGAAGGAATGATGAAAACTGCACAACTCATACCAAATGTTACTCTTCTTCAGCAAAGCCTTGAACCAACGTCGGTAAACTTCTATCCAAAATTGGAAAACGGTCACTACAATTGCGATGGCATGAAAAAACTCGGACGGCGTTTTGCGGAAATTTACATTAATTCAATCAGTGATTCTGAATAACCTTACAAACAAATTTCGAATCCCCAAAAAAATTTTTACACACGATCTCACAATGTTTTCAGTAGGGTGATTATACTATAGAAAATATACACTTTGTACTAATGCTAATACCCCAAACTCTTTAACTCCTCAGCACTTAACTTGTGATCGATAGCTGAAAAGAACTGGCCATTTGGACCATCATCCTCTATCAACGCGGGTGCCATAGCACCAGGCAAAACTGCTTCAACAGGATGTTCAGCATTTTCGCCGCCCATATCAGTCTTAAGCCATCCAGGATCTAAAGTATTTATTCTTACGCTCGTATTTTCTAGCTTAATAGCAAGATCAGCTGACATTTTATCAACAGCTCCTTTAGATGTTCCATAGGGAGCAAGTTCTGGTGTATCCTTAATACCGGAAGTTATGTTTACAACTCTTCCAAATCCATTTTCGATCATTCGAGGAATGAAAGCACCACATAGATTATACATTGCAAAAACATTGGCTTTAAATGTTACAATCCATTCATTCCAACTGTGATTCCAAATGTCATCGTGATAGGATGTCATGAGAGCGGCATTATTGTAAAGTATATCAACATCAATCTTTAAGTTCTTAACTTGTTCAACGATCTGATTAACTTGCTCCTCTTCGGTCAACTCACCGTAAACAGAAAATATCTTTACATCATATTCTTTTAATAGCTCTTTGGTTTTATCACAACTATCGGCTCTTCTACCATGGAGAATAATATTACAACCAAGTTTTGAAAGTCCAATTGCAAGTTGTTGTCCTACACCTCTGCTTGAACCTGTTATAAAAGCATTTTTACCTTCTATGTTTATCATAAGAATCCTCAATGGTATTTAAATCAATTTTTCTCAGTAAAATATTATTAAAACTTATTAATTTTCCAATTGTTAACTTTAGTATTGAATTTCTAGTATTCTTCGTTTCATAATATTTTTAAATGACGGTAGTGTATATCATCAACAAATTGGGGACATAAGGCCTAATGATTTAATAGAAAGTTTTACTCATCGGACTTTGTAAAAATAATCTAAAAACCTATGACCAAAAAAAGGGGGGCATAACAGGGGAGCAACTTAAATATTATTGCTCATTTGTTGAAATAATTGATAACTGATTCCCCACTTTTTGTCAAAAAAAATCGACAAAATTAAAAGTTTCTTTAAACTAAAAAGGCTTGAAACCCTTATAAATAAATGACTTCAAGCATCTAAGTATTTGGCAGCATATCCACATAAGCTTCACGATAATTATCAATGTTATTTAACCTATCTAACCTAGGAACGTCACCATGGCTCTGCCAGAGGGTTAGAGAGGGAAAGGTGGATTTGTTTTGCTTTATTTAATTCTATCTATCTTTATTAGTACAAATTGGGTTTTGAAATATATCTTTCAAACTCTCTCTGCTTTTATACGTCAAAAGCTATGTCAATTTGATGGAGAAAAACATGCAAAAGCATATTTATACTTTAGCACAATATATCTTTCTGCTTTTGAGTATTGTAATTGGTTCTCAAGCATGTAGCAGTGAAGACAATCCAGTATTTCCAGAGATTCATGAAAGGGGTGAGATTATTCAGATAACTAATCTTGCTTCAATAACAGATGATCAAATACGACAAATATTGACTTCAGCAAACATAACGCTTCCTTTTACATTAGAATATTCGGTTGATGTACTTTCTATTGATTACTACACAATAGACAGAAATGGAAACGAGGTCATAGTTTCCGGAGCTATGCTTTTTCCACATAGTGTCAATAATTTACCTCTATTGAGTCTTCAACATGGGACACAATCCAAGCGGGACCTAGTTGCTTCTGTTTCACCTCTAAACTCAGCTGAAGGTACTGTAGGTCTAATAACATCGTCACTTGGGTATTTGACAATTATTCCAGATTATATAGGATTTGGTATCTCAGATGTTATGCATCCTTATTTGGATGCTAAATCTTTAATCCCAAGTGTTATTGATTTAATGCGTGCTGCAAAAACTTACTGTTCAAAGAATCAAATAACATTGGATGGAAGAGTTTTTCTTTCTGGTTACTCTGAAGGTGGTTACGTATCACTCATAACTCAAAAAGTAATTGAAGAAGATTATACATCAGAATTCGACCTAACAGCAGTAGCTCCCCTAGCTGGTCCATACGACTTAAAAGGGACAGTTGATGCTGCATTCAAAAGCAACAATTATCAAGGTGATATGGCGTATATTGGATTCTTTTTTACAGCATATAATGAAATATACGGATGGAACCGTTTGAATGATTTCTTTAACGCTCCTTATGCAGCAATGATGCCAAGTTTATATGATGGTTCAAAAACTTGGGGAGAAATATTAGTGCAACTTCCTTCATCATTTTCCGAATTGATGAATCCTAACTTTGTTACTAATTATTTGCAAGGAAATGAGACTGATGTTAATCTGGTAATCCAAGAAAATACTATTTTGGATTGGACCCCTCAAACACCAATTCATTTTTTCCATGGAGATGCAGATATTACAGTCCCATATCAAAATGTACTAACAGCCATTGAGCAATTTGAATCAAAGGGAGCAGTAAATATTCAACTCACAACAATTCCCGGAGGGAATCATGAAACTTCCGGTCCGGTTGCAAGTATTGGAGCAATTCAGTGGTTTGAAAGTTTTCAATAATGTAAATAAAATAGAATTCTGATAATGACCTACCCCCAAAAAAGTGATCCCATTGTTATATTAGGATCTAAGGGGAAAGAAGTGCTCCCCATTTCGGGTCCAAAAAGGATGAAAAAAAGTTAAATTGAAGAATCATAAAAGGAGCAAGAAATGGGGGGCATAACAGGAAAAGTCATAGTAAAGAACAAATATTAATTGATAACTGTTTTCCAGCTTTCAGTCCCCTCAAACCAATAAATTCTAAAATATCCTTATAATATAAAAGCCCGAAAACAGCTTATTTAGGCTATAATCGGGCTTTAAAAAATCAGAGCGGAGAGTCAGGGATTCTTCGCTTACCAGTCAAATCTTTAATATATAGCCCAAATATGGACTTTTCAAAATTCTCGATGACCAAAAAGTGACCACGACAAATTATTTTTTATTTTCTGAAAATAAATTTGCATTTAAGGATATCGAATCGTATAATATTTTATAGGGTAAAATAATATTGGTTAAACGGATGCCCGGCTGGAAAGTAAATAAGTGATTTCCAGTTTATCTTTCTAACAACCCCGCATAAACCTTTTAATCCAAATAAATATAAATATATAAACCAAATTCAGAAGGAGAACCTATCTTATGAATAACCAATATTCAACAGACGACTTCTACTTTGCCGCTTTCATGATGCACAGCAACTTCATACTTGTTAATCATTACAAGCAGAACGGCAAAACGATCTTCGTATTTGACACAAGGAAAGGATTAAATAGCCTTGATGAAAAATACTACCAGATGCAAACCAGCATAGAACCAATATCATACGCTAGCAAGATCCGCATCCTAAAGAGCTTAATACATGGCTCTTCATATAAATCTACGAATAAGGAAACAAATAACAATGTCAATCACAAAACAAGGAATACAAGAACAACATAATAATTACTATGTAAAAGAATATGGTATTGGCGGACCATATCACCAAGGACATTTTTCAGATAATAATGATCTTCCGTCTGTTAACAGAAGTCAACTACTTCAAAAGTATCCACCAAATGAGCTTTACGAGTCCCACTATAACTTCAATGAGTCCATCATTGAGCACTATAACACCCATACAAATGAAAAAGGAGAAAAATCTGTCACTGATTTTGATGGAATAATCGGTCTAGATGAATTAGTAATAGATATTGACGATGAAGATAATCTTGAACGGGCACAAAGCACAACCCAGAAAATCCTAAGAAGACTTAAGGATGAATATAAAGTTGATCTGAATAATGTCAACATAAACTTCTCCGGGTCAAAAGGCTTCCACATTAGAATCCCATCTGAACTCTTTGGTGGATTTGAACCATGCAAAGATTTGAATATTACTGCAAGAAGAATTGCTGAAAGAATAGTCGGCGATATTGCAAAGATTGACACCTCAGTCTATCGAAAAACAAATTTCATAAGAATAGTAAACACTAAAAATAAAAAAAGCGGATTGTTTGCTATACCATTGCTTGATGTAGAAATACTGAAGTATAGTATTGATAAGATAAAAGAGATGGCGTCAGAGCAAAGAGACTTCCAGAGTTCTGCAAGATCATTAAAACCAGTTCAATCACTTGTAGTTCTGAAGGAGTCAATCTTAAACGGGAATGATATCTCTCACGAAAACAATTCAGATAATGATGATCAAGAAGAAAAGAAAAAGAATGATGATAAGATCCCTTTTAGAGAGGCAGTGAAACCACATAGTAGTGGTCAGAGACACAATAACCTAATCACAGCAGTTGGTCATTTTATTGCAGCGGGGATGAGCGATGATCAAATTTATTCGTTGGCACTCGTATTAAATAATCAAAATGATCCTCCCAAAACTGAAGAGAAAGTTAGACAAGAAGTTGAGGGTATTATTCAAAGATCCAAAAGAATCGAGGGCCCCTTTTGGTTGATAAGGCGTGGATCCCGGATTGAACTTAAGAATACTAAGTTTATAGAATTTCTTGCACGGTGTGGGTTTGCAAAAGTGTTTTATGATAAGTCTCATATCTATGTACATGTAAAAGATATGATCGCTGAAGAAGTTGTTGTCCCACAGATTCAAGATTATGTACGCAACTTCATAAACTCATTGAGTGGTAACACTGCTAAATACAGAGAACTCATATCAGATGAACTTCTTGACAAGAACAATAAATTCTTCAATGAAAAGTTCCTCAACAATATTAAAACTGAAAACTTAAATATGAAGTTGGATACCAGAACAACTGCTAATATGTATTTCCAGAATTGCATAGTAACATTGACCAAAGGGGGAGGCATTGAGACTAACCCCTACACAACCCTAACCAGCCCAATCTGGAAAAGTAGAATATTAGATAGAGATTTTACCCATGTGCCGGTGAAGTACGCAAAATCTGAGTATGAGCAATTCCTATATAATGCAGCTGGGAAAAATGAAGATAGGTTCCTATCCATGTGTTCAGCAATTGGATATCTTCTTCATGGATATAAGGATAAGTCAAGACCCAAAGCAGTAATTACTGTTGATGAAAAGATATCTGAAAATCCGGATGGCAGAAGTGGAAAGAGTTTGTTTGGAGATGCTATAAGCAGAATGAAACAATCTGTAAGAATTGATGGGAAGAATTTTGATTTTAATCCAAGATTCACTTTTCAAGAAATAAATATCAGCACGGAGGTAATTGACTTCAATGATGTAAAGGAAAATTTCAACTTTGAGAAACTCTTTTCAGTTCTTTCAGATGATATGTCAATTGAGTATAAAAGTATGACACCGATCAGAATCAAGTTTGAAGAATCGCCAAAGATTATGGTAAGTACGAATTATGTAATTAAAGGTCGTGGCGGGAGTCATGAAGATAGAATGTTTGAGTTAGAGTTTTCGGATCACTACAACAAAAACCACAAACCTATTGATGAGTTTGGGCATATGTTATTTGAAGATTGGGATGAAGAAGAGTGGAATAGGTTTGATAACTTTATGTTAGAATGCTTGCAGTTATATTTAGATGAAGGATTGATTGAATATAAAAAGATAAATCTGGAAAGACGTAAACTGATAGCAGAGACTTCAAGTGATTTTGTGGAGTTCTTTGAAAACAGTTATTCTATTGGACTTAGATATGATAAAAAAGATGTCTTTATGGCTTTCTGTTACCATATTGGATACGATTGGATAGATTCTCCATACAAGCAAAATACAGTAACAGCTTGGATACAGAAGTATGCTAAAATAAAGGGCTACGAATATATTAGTTTAGAATCGAATGGGAAGTATTATTTTAAGTTCCTTGAACCGGATCAGCATCAAGATTAACCAACAAGGCCCCTTCAATTTGGAGGGCCTTTTTATTGTTCTGGAGGATAATCTCAAAAGCAGTGCAAAGTAGTGCATACAAAGTGCATTTCTAAAACGAATTATACACTGAATATTCTTTGAAAACAGTCTGTATTCTAACAATAGTGCATAAGTGCATTTTATTTTACGTTTTGGTGAAAAATTTGGAAATAATTAGTAATTGAATATGAAAATATTTATTGAAATAATATTATAAATAGCTAAAAAGAATGCACTTTTGCACTGATTAGGTGAAATGCTTTGAAAACATACTAAAAACAGAAGAAACCACAGTGCATATCTGAAAACAGAAAGGCACTGAGAAGTGCAATTGGGCAAGGTTGGTCAGAAGGGGAATGGCTCCAGAACGACCAAGGGGGGTTGGATCTGTAATAAAATTGATTACTTCATTAGGATCATCTTCTTACTCTCAACAAACTGACCCGCTTGAATTCTGTAAAAATAAATACCACTTGTTAGGCTTGAGGCATCAAATTCTACTTCATAATTACCTGATGTTTGTTCTTTGCTAACCAGTGATGCTATTTCTCTACCCAAGACATCAAATACTTTTAATGATACCACACTTTGATTTGGTATTGAGTAACTGATCTTTGTCGTAGGGTTGAATGGATTGGGGTAGTTTTGGTACAAATTAAATCCCAATGGAAAGTTTGGTTCTTTTTGTTCTACACTAACAGTAAGTGTGTCAAATAATCTCATTAGTCCTTGATCAGAATTAAAATATATAGTTGCGGGTATGCTATTGTCTGACCAAATTTTCCCAACCCCACCGGCATATATCTTCTCGTAATGCTTGCCGTTGTCTTCTGTCAAATACAATCCATCAGTAAAAGAAACATAGAATCTACCTTCTACATTTTGATCAAGTAATATTGAATAGACGCTTCCTTCTGGATTAATATCCAATAGTGTAGAGTCAATTCTATTCCATGTCTCTCCCGCATCTGTCGTAATTGATAGACGCCATGTTTCTTTATCGGGGTCATATAATTGACCACAATAAAGAACATTTGGATTGTTCGTGTGGATTGCTAAAGTTCTAAGGTCATAGAATGAAAAAACTAAATTATTATTTATGCTCTCCCAAGTCCTTCCTCCATCATAAGTCTTCTTAATTATCGAATATTGTTCGATTCCATATATTGTATTTGTATCGAGAGGATCGAACTCTAAAGCATCATAACTGGTTGAACTGTCACTAATTGTCCATTCCTCTCCACCATTTATACTTTGAAATAAATTTGTTGTATGAAAGGGCACTTTAACATTTGAAGTAAAAAGATAGTTTGAATTATATGGATGAGACTGAACAAAATGAATATCATAATAATTTCTTAATTCATATTCTGGAAACAGATCAGAAAAACCAGTTGAATCCCAACTTTCCCCTCTGTCAGTCGTTTTATATATGTCTATCCCCGCTGCAATATATCCAATACTATAATTTGACATTTCGAATGATAATTTTGAACAAAGTACCATTGGAAATGAATGATCACTAGTATTAATAACTGCCTCTGTCCAATGCTCCCCGTTGTCCGTTGATATTTTAATCTTATAGTCTGAATTAAATTTGCAAGCAATTAATCGACCTTTATTTTCCGGGTCAACAAATAGATCGTTAACATTCTCTCCAATATTTTCTATTGCTATTAAACTTGATTCATTATTGATTGAGGATAATAAATTGTTTATTTGGGAGAATAAAATTGATGATAAAAGAACTATACTAATGATAGTTAAATTACTTTTCATTTTAATTCCTTTGAGGAGTATTAGTAAACCAGTTACTTCAATATAATAAGTTTTTTAGAGTTTGAAAACTCATTTACTTTCATTGTATAGTAATATATTCCGCTACTCAATAAATTTTTAGTGTTAAAGATAACTTCATATTGACCCTCAGCCCTTTGTTCATTTACTAACTCTTTAACAAGTCTACCAAGCACATCATAAATCCTGATCGTGACGAGTCCCTTGGATTTTAATGAATATTTAATCTTTGTACTAGGATTGAAGGGATTTGGATAATTATTCCCAAGATTATACTCATATTCCAAATCCTCCGATTTCGAATCATTTTCCTTATTCATCCAATTCGATCCTGTACTGACCTCGTTCGATGTTACAGATTCTCTTTCATAAACATCAAGAGATGTTACTCGATAGTAATGTGTTGAGGTTGCGGTTCTTGGAGATTGTCTAATTACTTCATTATCAGTCCAGCTATTGGTACTATTACCACTTGGATAGACTGCGGCAACATGGCTAAAATGGGTGTAGACTCCACTAATTTTTTTAGCTCTATAAATATAGTAATCATCAATATCGTTACCACCTATTTCATCCCATGTTATTGTAGGATTTGATCCGTATGAGCCCGATAAGGTAAGATTTTGAGGTTGATTATTATTAGCCTGATAAGTTGGATTCGCATTTATAAGCGCAGTGTCAGCTAAAAGTAGGCCATTTCCAAACTTTGTTTGATCATTGAGATCTCTTGCACTCTCATTTAGAATTTTTCTTACATCAAAATTAATCCAATTGCTATATTTTGAATAGATAAGTGCGGCAACTCCTGCAACTTGAGGTGCCGCTGCAGATGTTCCGTTCCCAGATAAATTAAACAAACCAGATTTATCTGAATCTTGTGATGTACTCGTTAATAACGAATATATCCCCTTCGCTGGAGCAACAATTTCTTGCTCAGAACCATTATTACCATAATTTTCCCAAAGCTGGGTAATTCCACCAACTGCCATAACATCCGAATGCCTTGCTGGATAAAAAATACCGAGACTGGCATTGTTCCCACTTGAAGCCACCAGTAAGCAGCCTTTGGTTTCATAAGCGTACTCAATTGCAGCATCAACTGAGGATTTATATGTCGTAAAATCTGATAAAGCATCGAGTGCGAAACTCATGTTAATTATTTTTGCACCATTATTTGCGGCATAGATTATTGCGTCATCTATATTTTGTGACTCCTTTATGTAAGTGCCATTCTCATAACCAAATACACGTATTGACATAATTTTACAATCTTGAGCGATTCCTGCGATGGCCAAATTATTATCAGTCTCTGCAGCAATAATTCCAGCAACACTTGTTCCGTGATTTTCTGCACTATCTGAAGGATCTGGATTTGAATCATCTCCAACATAATCCCATCCATAACCAGACCATATATTTGCATTCAAATCAGTATGATCATTATCTACACCTTCATCAATAACCGCAACTATGATAGATGGATCACCTGTCTCACTACTCCATGCAGCTTCCATATTAATATCAGGATAGTCTATACTATTCTGTAAATAATATTGAGAACCATCAGCATATTTTGGATCATCCGGTGCCATTATTTTGGGAAAGGATAAAATTTCTATTGATGAAAACAAATTACTATTTTGAAGATTTTCATAATTCTGATAAAACATCAGGCTATCAGGTAAAATTAAATCATAATACCCTAGAATATTTACATTCTCTATAATAACATTAAGTTTTATACATAATTTCATAAAACTATCTTCATGGCTATCGTTTTGAAGTTTGACGGTCATTCTCTTGGTGTCGATTTCAAACTTCTCATTCGTAATTCTATCTCTTGTAAACCATTTTTCACCTTCACTGAAATATGATTTACCATTAATTGCAATTAAGCTGTGCTGAGCATTTAACATGAATAAACAGGGCTGCGCAGCTATTAACACGATCAAAAACCGATAAATATAACCAATTCTCATTTCCAGATTTCCTTATATTATTAATTAAATTGGTACACGCACAAATTAGTGCCATCAATTACATTTCTTGTTGCTTAAAATCAATCCTATAATTTTCAACATCAACTCAAAATCTTCCATCAATTTAAGCCGCCCATGGTAATGTTTAGGCATTCGTATCTTGTGCGCCTGAAAGACACAGTGACCCTCATCACAACTAGGTTTGACTCTTTACTATATATTTGATGTGTACACTTTATTGAATGTTTAAAGGTGAGTAGACTTTGGCTGGGGCTACTCACCTTTTTTATTTCACTTCATCAACACCATCTTCTTACTCTCTTGAAAGCTTCCAACCTTAAGTCTATAAAAGTAGACTCCACTAACAAGATTACTAGCATCAAACTGGACTTTATAGCTACCAGTTGGTTGCTCAATATTTACCAACTCTGCCACTTCTCTACCAAGAATATCAAATATTTTTAATTCAACTTGGGATTGATTCGTGATTGAGTAGCTTATAAAAGAACCGTTATTAAATGGATTGGGATAGTTTTGATAGAGGGTAAATTCTTCTAATCGCTCGTTAATTCCATTTTTAATAGAAGTTATACCTTCTGAATTATATACAGCTAAATTTCCATTATTGTAGCCAATCCAAATGTTATATAAAAGATCTTGAAATAGCCCATCGCAACCAATGTCAGTTAACTCATCAAATGGAGTTATGATCTTCTCCCATTCTTCTTCATTTGATGAATTTAGTAGCAATAACCCATCTTTTCTAGTGCTGAAATAAATTGTATTGTCTTTATTTACAATCATTTTTGCATAATAACTACTATCATAATTATAATTATCCCATTCGCTTCTTTGATCATAACGACTGATATAATGGTTGCCAGCAAACCAGATACTATTTTTAGCATCTAATTCGATTGAGTTGATCACCAAATCAGTATTATTGAAGAAATGAGTCCATGTAGTATCAATCCTATTAAACATAGCAGCTCCACCAAGTTCAGAACCACAGATGATGACACTATCCATTTGAACGTTAACACTAATTATTTCGTCTAGATTTTGATTTAAGTTAGTATTGTCACTGTTATATCTTTGGAACGTTGAATCACCATCAAATTCAATTAAACCGTTCCAATAACTTCCCATCCAAAAAGTTCCTTTTTTATCAATTTTTATGTCATAGGCAGTATTTCCAAAAACTCCATAATCCTCAAGATTATAAACTTTCCAATTTTCACCATCAATTCTTGTTAATCCACCAGTGTTACCAAATGTTCCAATCCATTTAACATTATTTGAATCTATGGCAATTGAAGTTATCCAATTTGTTGGTAGGGGAGAATTGTCTTTATTATAGTTTCTCCACTGAATACCATCAAAGAAAAAAACACCCTCTCCGATTGTACCTAACCAAATCTGTTTGCTTTGATCTTGGGCAATACAATTAATAGCAGCTGAGTTGATACCGATTTCTTGCGAAGAAATAAGTTCCCATGTAGATTCCTGGGAATATAAGGATGTAAATGAAAAGATAATAAGGAATATGTAATTTGAGCATTTCACTTGCTCTCTTCACACTCTACGTCTGGTGGAGTACAATTAAAGAATTTATAGTAGTGAGGGTCATATCTTTTAAAACAGCCATTAACAGTTTTACTAAATACTTCTTCAATCTCTCCAGGAGTATCTCCGTATCGAATTTTTAATATTCCAGTTATTGTATATCTTCTACTGAAGTAACTCATCGTGTCTTCTTTGGCAAAAGCATATACATCGGATACGTTATTAAATGTATGTTGAGGTACGGGATTTGGCAAAGTTTGAGTTTGTGTATGCTCAATCCAACCGTCTTTTGAGTTCCATGCTTTAAGTATGTATTCTATTTCAATTAAATTAGTCCTTCTAATAGTAATTGTACCCAAATTACCCCAGTAAACCCGATAATCTAGGTCCTTGATATTTTCTAGACCACCTTGGTTATCATCACAATTTGCAATCCACTGATTCGTACTCTGAAAATTTTCAATTGCCATAATTCCTCCAATTTATGATTATAATTTTATTATTACTTCATTAGCAACATCTTCTTCACCGATACATAATCTCCGGCTTGGATTCTATAGAAGTAAACTCCACTTGGTAAATTACTAGCGTTGAAAGTAATTGAATAACGTCCAGCAGATTTATTTTGATCGACAAGAGTATTTACAACTTGTCCTAATGAATTATAAACTACCAATTTTACACGAGCATTATGAGGTAATTGATATGTAATGTTCGTAGTTGGATTAAATGGGTTGGGATAGTTCTGGGTTAGATTAAAACTAATTAGGTATTTTACTTGGTGCTCTTTAATACCAACTGTTAGGGTATCTGTAATTCTATATAGACCTTCATCTGAACTAAAGTATATTTTTGATGGGCTCTTTTCATCAGACCAAATATTCCAAACATTACCCGAATAAATTTGTTCGTAATGTTTACCATTATCTTCCGTTAAATATAATCCACCCGAATATGAAATATAAAATCGCCCTTCAACATTAGGGTCCAGATGGACTGAATATACGCTTCCCTCGGGGTCAATATCTATTAACGTTGAATCAATTCTTTCCCAACTATCTCCACTATTTTTTGATATGGAAAGTCTCCACGTTTCATATTCATCGTTAAAATATTGACCACAATAGAGTATTGATGGATCAATTTTACTGATTTCCAGAACTCTAGTATTGTCATAAAAGTATACTAAGTTATTATTTATATCTTCCCAGGACTCTCCTCCATCATTAGTTTTCCTTAAATCGGTATATCCTCTAATTCCATAAATTATTTTCTCATTCGAAAAGTCAAAAACTAATTTCGTATACTGCTCTTGATCCGAAATTTTCCATGTTCCTCCGCCATCCATACTTTTATATAACAGAACTTCATTCCTATGAGGGAATGCATTAGAAACAAAGATAATATTAGAATTATACTGATGATAGGTCACATAATGGATATCGTAAAAATCTGTGAACATGGAAGTGGTATCCCATGTGAATCCCCTATCAACCGATTTCATCAAATCTACACCAGCTGCAAGGTACGCTGTGTCAGGATGAGATGGATTAAAGGCAAAAGAAAAGAATGATACCCTCGGTCCATCGTCAATATTTAGAGTTGCTGGTTGCCATGATGCACCATCATCAATAGATGTGAAAACACTATCATACAGAAAAATAGATGAAAATCTACCATCAGCCTGATGGTCTATAAACAGACTACTAACACTATTACCGAGTTTTTCAAGGGAATAGGCTTTGTTTAATGATAATTTATTTGTTTTGTAATTAGTATGCTGTGAACTAATATTGATGTAAAGAAAAAACAATATAAATAGTATCTGTCTCATAATTTTCTAACCATTTTCCAATATGAATGACATTTTAATTTAATAATAATATACTATTTAAGAATTACTAATTTTTTTGAAGTACAGAAGTCATTCACTTTCATTGTATAATAATATATTCCACTAGTCAAATTATCATTAGAATTAAATGTCACTTCATAGTTTCCTTTGTCTTGCACGTCATTAACGAGATCTTCGATTAATCGACCTAGAACATCATATACTTGAATGGAAACATGGCCTCTATTTTTCAATGAATACCTAATTCTTGTACTAGGATTAAAAGGATTAGGATAATTATTGCCCAGACTATAGACAAATTCATTGTTTTTATTAGATTCAGCATACATAGATTTATTCATCCAATTTGATGTTGTACTTACTTCATCTGAAGTTAATGACTCTCTACCATAAACATCAATGGAAGTTACTCTATAATAATGTGATGATGTTGCGGTTCTCGGATGTTGTCTCACTACGCTATTATCTGTCCAACTATTTGTACTATTTCCACCTGGATAAACTGAAGCTACTAGACTAAAATGAGTATAAACTCCATTTACTATCTTGGCTCTATAAATATTGTAGTCATCAATATCATTTCCTCCAATTTCATCCCATGTGATAACCGGATTTGTTCCATAAGCTCCTGTAAGTGTTACATTTTGGGGTTGATGTTTATTTAATGCTTGATAATTTGGATTTGCCTGTGTCAGTGCTTCATCCGCTTGCAACAGACCATTTCCAAATTGAAATGGATTTCCTAAATCATCTGCACTCTCATTTAAGATTTTTCTGACATCAAAATTAATCCAATCTGAATACTCTGAAAAGATCAATGCAGCAACACCACTTGCCTGTGCTGTGGAGAATGATGTTCCACTTCCATATAAACCACAATAATCAGCAGGTGTAGAAGAGTTTGTATTTAACAAAGAATGAATACTTGCCGCTGGACCAGTAATTTCTAACTCATTGCCAACTCTCCCATAAACTGAACCATTCTTTTCAAGCCCTCCAACAGCCATTACTAGAGGATTTCTCGCTGGATAATAAATATCTTCTTCTTGAGTTCCAGGTTTTTTGGGATCGTTACCCGATGGTGCAATTAATAGGCAACCTTTTGTATTATAAGCATATTCAATCGCGGCATCAATAGAAGATTTAGCCGATTGAAAATCACTTTCAAATTTGTCTAATGCAATACTCATATTAATTATTTTTGCACCATTATTAGCTGCAAAAATTATTGCATCATCAACTTTATCAGCTTTATCCGTATAGGCATAATTATTATTGGCATCATATCCCAGCACTCTAAGTGACATTATTGAACAGCCACTGATATCAGGGGTTGAACCATAATCTCCTCCCGCAATCCCAGATATTCCTAATCCATTATCTGTTTCTGCAGCGATAATCCCGGCGACAACAGTTCCATGGTGTTCATCCGAATGAGAAGGATCAGGATTGGAGTCATTTTCGATATAATCCCATCCGTAGCCCGACCAAATATGATCATCGAGATCAGTGTTGTCATCATCAACACCTTCATCAATAATTGCAATTATTACAGAGGGTGATCCAACAATACCATCATCGAATACCGTAGAAATATTAATATCTACAAATCCGTCATTATTATCCAAATAGTATTGATCACTATAGCCTGGATCTCCAGTACCAAGTACTATCGGTTTATAAAATATTTCAATTGAGCTAAATAATCTGCTATCCTCATAAAATGAGAATAAATCATAAAACTTTGATGAGTCTGGTAATATTAAGTCATAATAACCTAACACATTTTCATTTTCAATTGTTACATTATATTTATCGCACAAATTTTCAAAATCAATTTTGAACTTCTCTTCCCTCAGTTTAACTGTCATCGATCTGGTGTTAATTTCGAATTTTTTGTTTGTTAATTCATCAACTGTATACCATTTCCCCTCCTCATTAAAGATTATTTTATCAGATAATAAAACGGAATTTGATTGGGCAGAAATACCTATAAATAGGAGTAGTTGAATTATGTTACTTAATAATAAGTTGATAGTTAATTGTTTAGTTTTGTTCATTTTCAGTATTCTCCATGATTTAATAGTATGAATGATGCTCTTTTTGAATAACAATTCTTCTGATTTTGTTATTATATTTCTATTTATCCAGCTAAATTTCAGATTATATTATATTTCCTTCCCATAATAGCACTGCTAAATAATTGTTCCATAATAAAAAGTCAACAATATCCAAATTTTTGACCCAATATAATATTACCCAATCAAACAAAAATCAGTAATAATACGTAGTCCGTTAAAAAAATGTAAATGCTTTGTTTTCAGTCTGGAAATGAACTATTTATTGAAATATTTTTTGAATTGCCTAAAATTTTTGTACGTATTATTACGTAGTTTTACTAGGTTTTGTGTGTGATTCAGCTCACAGAATTCAAGATTGTAGAGGATAGTTTTTTATTTAGGTGTGGAAAGTGTGGAAGAATATGGGATTGACCCAGAGCTACAAAACAAATCCCGACAATCAAAATAAACTTTGTAAATTTTTTAGAGGTGAGCCAGCCTCTCACCTCTGTAACAAAAAGATTTACTTCATTAACAACATCTTCTTCACCGATACATAATCTCCGGCTTGGATTCTATAGAAGTAAACTCCGCTGGGTAAATTGCTTGCATTAAATGTTATTGAATATCTTCCAGCTGATTTATTCTCATCAACTAATGTTCTTACCACCTGTCCTAACGAATTATAAACCACTAATTTTACATGTGCGTTTTGAGGCAATTGATATGTAATACTAGTTGTTGGATTAAAAGGATTTGGGTAGTTCTGTTCTATTGAGAATTGGAGTGGAATACTCTCTCTAGATTGTTCAACATGAACTGGAAGATTCGTAAAGTTATTTTCGTATACTGCTGTGGCGATGTCATCTATTTGTCTAGCGACAGTTATTGAGTTAGTATTGGTTTCTCCTAAACCTACAACGTAAGCTATTAAAATTTCAACTGGTTCATCTTTTTTCAATTCAAATGGGCCAGTCGATAATATCATTCTACTTTCTACTTCAAGGGTATTCAGCCATCCTTCACCAGTTACGGGATTCCCGGAATGGACAAAGTCATTATTGATCTCTCTACAATTAGGCAAATCCGCTCCGTTACCATATTGCCATGTGCAAGGATCTACCTCGCCTTCACGTTTTTGAATGCATTTTAGATACTTTCTTATTTGCTCTTTTGTATCAGGTGGTCTTGTTCCGCTATTGAAAGGGAAAAACCATTTAGGTTTGAGGTTTTTCGCACCAGGTTTCAACTCCTGTCCAAGAAACTCCCCATTATTAGATATTGCTGAGGCCAAAGGAGTATCAATGCCACTATCGTAAATTCCATTTGCATTATTATCAATAAAAGTTTCTCCTGGAATGTATGCGTGAGGACCTTGTAACATGTCAATCATAAATGCTGGTAATACATCAAGGGTATCACCATAATTTGGATCACTTCCAAGGTTATAAGTGTATGCTCGATTAAATGAAGTATCACATCCAGTTAAATCATCCCAGTAGTTTTGTCCAATATCCGCATCAGCTGCTATTCCAAATAAGACAGAGTCAAGAACTTCATTTACTGACCCAGTGTTTAATATTTCATATCTAATGAACAATACATCCCTTAGTTCCTCTATCTCGTCAGATCCGGTTCCAAAAATAGTTTGCCTAACTTCAATACCTACTGGTGATTCGTTTTCCTTTAAGCGCATATCATCTCTGTGCACACAAAAGGTAGTAAAATCACCCAATAGATCCGGTCTATCCTCATCTGCATCCCAAATACCGTTCTCATTTAAGTCAACAGGTGTATATATACCATCATTGTTGCCATCATAAAATTTAGCACATTGATCAACAGCATTCTTCCAATCCTGCCAGGACTGGCCAAAGTCGGGATCTGTTGATTTTATATTGTAGAATCTATAGAGTGGATTATTAGAGTTGCTTCCAACATTTCCGGGTTCATAATCACTACCCCAAAGAATTTCGTTACTCCACAAAGAGTCATTATCATAACCTGATAAATAAAATCCACCTCCAAATAGGAAACGAATACCTTGATATGTTCCAAAATGCGTTTCCCCATCCAAAGTCAGAGTGCCTATATTACCATTATTCTTTACAGGCAAGACTATATTGTTTATATCAATTATTTGGCCATCAGTATGCTGGCAATATGTGTTGGGTTTTAAAACAAAAAATAAAAATATGATGAATATCTTTTTCATATTCTAGCCTATTAACATTATTATTTTATATAATTTATTTTCTGAGATTCAATATAATTTTCTGCTGTCATCGTTACAATGTAAACTCCGCTTGCCAATCCGCCACCAACTTCTGCAAAATCTAATGTGAAACTATACTTTCCTTGTTGCCTATTACCACTGTATAATGTTGCAATTTTTTTGCCAAGTTGATCATAAAGTTTTATTTCAACAAATGAGTTTCTCGGTATTGAATAGGAGATATTGGTTGACGGATTTGATGGATTCGGATAAGCTGGTAATAATTTATACTCTTTATATTCGGTATTAGTAATACTTTCATTTGCTGATTTACTTAGTTCATCAGATTTTATGCAGTTACCTGGTGTTGTTGATTTGCCAGATTCAAGACCCCCAATATCAATAGCTGAAACTTTATAACAATCTTGCTTATCTATTTCACCATGCAATTTCCCTTCATATAAATCAAATAGTTTTTTAATATCTTCTCTTGTTGCTCCCTTGTTTACAAAAACTCGCAATTCACCGGAAACATAATTTAATATATGATCTTTCCATTTCGCTTGTTTTACTAATTTTCCTCTAACATAATTTTGTGAAAAAAGACTTATTGGAATTATTATTAGAATGGCAAAACAAATTATAAACAAATGTTTAGTGGAAAATCTGTCAAATAAATACATGAAAACTCCGTCTTAATTTTAAATATATTCTTCAGTATAAATCACCATTCTCTAATAATTGTTGCACTATCATTAACTACTTCAACTTCCCAAGTATGTTTTGGGCAATTTCCATAAAATGTAAACGTATATATATCAGCAGATATTTCAAGTTCAATGTCCTCACTACAGAATAGAGGAATTGCCCTTACAACTTGTTCTGCCCACATGACGCCATCAACCTGACTAAATATTTTCCCAAGAACAGCCATATTATAATATTCGGGGAAGAATAGTATTATATGATCATTTGATGATTTATATCCATAATTAAGTTCATATAAAGATAAAAGTGAATCCAAAGGTGAATAGTTAAATCTAAAGGTACTTATTGTATCGAAAGCATTATATAATTCATTGTTTGTTTGTAAACTAAGTTTACCGAATGTCCAATCTTTATGTACTGTAATTGTTGTATCTGGCACGACACTTTTAGCTATATCCAACCTATATTGAATTTCTCCGGCGACCACACTATCAAGACGAACTGAATCAAATTCTCTAAAGTAAAGCATTTCAGCTTCGTCAGTTGGTTCAGACCAATAAACATTTTCAGCTTCTGGTTCTGTAATATCTTGTGTACATGAGGTCAATAAAATTAAGAATATGATTTTTCCCATTAGCTTCTTTATCATTCTTTAACTCCTTGTGATACGAACTATTATATAATCTTCATTATTATGGGTCAATTTTTTTATGAGCTTGAAATTTGAATATTATCTAATAATACATGACCCTCTTATTTGCAATTAAATTTAATCGTAAATAAGAGAAAAATCAAATACCACCAAATTTTTGACCCAATATAGTATCAAGCATTCAAACAAAAATCAGTAATACTACGTAGTCTGCGAAAAAAGTTGTAGTTGTTTTGATTTTAGTCTGTATTAGAACTATTTTGTTAAAAATAATTTGGAAGGCCAGTAAAAAACGTACGTATTATTACGTATAAATACTAAGTTTTGGGTGTGATTCAGCTCACAGAATTCAAGAGTTTTAGAGAAAAGGTTTTTATTTTGGTGTGGACGAAGGTGTTGGATTGTCGTAAGAACATCCAAGCCGGCCCCTCCACGAAAGTTGCGGGGCTTTTTTGGTTGAGCTTGAAGTTTATCTAGGTAACCATATTAGTAAAAAAAAGGGGGGGGGGGGGGGGGGGGGGGGGGGGGGGGGGGGGGGGGTTTTTTGGTTGAGCTTAAGTTTATCTAGGTAACATCATCATCCCTGCTGGTCACATTGAACCAGTCGTATAATTAGGACAGCCTCCGAATGACCAAACTGGGCCCACGGATGGGGAGGTCTGATCAGATATTTATTGTTGCTTTCGAATTTGCATTTTCGAGTCTGGGGGTTAGCTCAAGCTTGGGATTGACTAAAGCTTAACTCCGGCTTAACTCCAAACTAGCCCCAGCTCTAACCACATGGGCATAAAACACTCTATCTTCTATCATGCTGATCACTATCTTTTCGTCGGACCTATATTGAGGATATTTTTGGCGTTATCTTCGATTACATGACAAAATCTCAATGTTTGGGACAAGTTGGGGTCTTCTTTTTTACTTTTTATGGAAAGATAATCCTTATACAGAACATACGGAAAATGATAGTAGCCACTAGTATCTGATTTTTATTGAAAGCACAAATATATTTTCTTATATTGCCTATATATTCCTCCTTGAGAGAAATGTATTGAGTACTGACTCAACTTTCTCTTCTTACAACTATTGGGTTTCTTCCAAGGTATCTTCTTGCGTAAATACTGGAGGATGCGATGAAAAAAAATCTTCTCATACTAATATTCACAATATTTATTTGTTGCAAAGAAGATAATCCTACTGAATCAACTAATGGGAATTTAACTGGAATTGCTTTAGACTTAAACACTGATTCTCCAATCCAAGAAGTATTGGTTGAAGTCGGAGATAAGTCTTCTCTAACTGACGAAAACGGTTTCTACTTAATAGAAAATTCAAAGCCGGCACAGTAACATTAAAAGCTACTAATGTTTATTATGAAGTGTACGAGAAAAAAATAAACATTTCAGCTAATCAATCCAACGAATATAATCTCCATCTTAGTAGACTAACTACAAACATTAGTGGTAAAGTGTATGATAAGGACACACATGAACCAATAAGCGGAGCAAAGGTTACTATTGCAGACCAAGAGGTATATTCTGATGAAGGTGGATTATATCAAATTCCCAATGTACCTCGTGGAAAACAGTCAATTATGGCAGAAAAGGAGAATTTTAACTTTTCTATGACCGAACGCTTTATATGGTATGAGGAGAGGACTATTAATCTACAGCTCACGAGTTTCAATCTTGTGTGTCCCGAAACACCAACTGTAACTTATGCTGGCAAGATTTACAACACAGTACAAATTGGAAACCAGTGCTGGCTAAAGGAAAATCTTGATGTTGGGGTAATGATAAACAGTAGTGACATGCCAAGTGATAATGGGGTTATTGAAAAGTATTGCTACAATAATGATAAAAACAATAGCGATGTCTATGGTGCATTATACACCTGGGATGAAGCAATGCAGTACGAAACAAAAAAGGGTGCCCAAGGTATTTGTCCCGAAGGTTGGCACATTCCAACAATAGATGAATTTAGAGCTTTAGGAAGGGAAGTAAGTTGGTTCGCTAATCCGCTTTTAGCATTAGGTCAAGGAAGTGGTACTAACACAAGTGGATTTTGTGCACTTCTTGCTGGTTGTATGGAAATTACTGACACAGTAAACAATTTCAAAGGAGGAAATGAATTTACAAAATTTTGGACTTCAGACGAATGGGATTACCATATAGCTCAATACATAATGATACCTTCATCCAATGACGGTGATCGTTTTGGATTTGAACACCGTGATCTCAAGAAGAACGGTTATTGTGTAAGATGTATCAAGGATTGAAGAAGGTTAAAAAACAAAGGAGGGAAAAATGAAATCAACATTAACAATAATTCTATTAATGATTTGTTCTCAACTATTCTCTCAAATTCGTGATGTTGATGCAATCTATACTAATGAATATCACAAAAATATGACTTGGGCTATTCAAAATGACGAATATTTATTAATCGAAAAACAGCAATATCGTCGGACTAATACTTGGGAAATAATGCATAGAAAAAAATATAAGTATGATTCTAATAATAATATGACCGAAGAAATCCAGCAAGGTTTAAGTGGTTCTAATTGGGTGAATGATTATAGGTTATTATGGATATATGATTCAGAAAGCAATAAAATTGAAGAATGGTGGCAATTGTGGTATGATTCTGCTTGGGGGGCATGGATAGAAGGCAACCCAGTCTTCTTTCCGGGGAGATTTAGTCAGAGAACATTGTTCATTTATGATGCAAATAATAATTGTGTCGAGCATTTACATCAAAATACAGATAGCGTAGACTATCGTAGAGATTTATATTCATATGATTCTAACGGTTATACAACCGGACATCTCCTTCAAATTAGAGATAATAATAGCTGGATTGATTATTATAGGCACAACTTATTTACCTATGACGAAAACAAAAATTTAATTTATGTGTTAGGTCAAGCATATTCTAATTCAATTTGGGTAGATCAATGGACGTATATTTATGAATACGATGAATATCAAAATAGGACGGAGTATATCGGATCTTATTGGGATCAAAGTAGTGAAGAATGGGTCTATTCTGCAAATTACTTATATACCTATGATGAATATCATAATTTAAAGGAAGATCTGAGAAGAGATTGGACGGGGAATAAATGGAAGGATGCATATCTCGGCAAATATTTCTACGAAAAGATTACGGATATAGATAATAAAACAACCATAATAAATGACTTTTGGTTATCAAACAATTTTCCCAATCCATTTAACAACGGCTGCATGATTAAATACTTAATTCCAGAGCAGTCGCAAGTTGAACTGAAAGTCTTTGATGTCTTGGGCAGAGAAGTAGCAGAGCTTGTTAATAGGCCACAATCGAGTGGAGCTTATGAAGTCCAGTTCGACGCAAGCCATCTTGGCAGCGGAGTCTATTTCTACAAACTAAAAGCTGGAAACTTTGTCCAGAGTAAAAAGATGGTCTTACTAAAATAAAGTTCAAAAAAGTTATCAAAGTCATGGGACTCCTAGAGACCAGAAATCACAAACCGGAGTCCCATCGGATTAATCCTAAATCGATTGAAAACAAGTTACCCTATCTCTAACCCAACAGCTCAGAAATATTTTTGTTTTCTCTAAAGTTTCAGATACAATATTTTTTTCTAACAAAATCTTCCCAAAACAAAAGCAATTCTTAACCTAAGAGAGCCACAGCCCTCTCCTAGCTAATAAGCTAGCTCTACCTCAAAGAATCTTAGGTAGGCTTCCTTTACCGAGTTAATTATCTGCCTAACAAAGTAGTCTGTCTGCTTTAACTTTCTGCAGATTTCGTTTAGCTTGAATCCACTAATCAGCATTTCTACAATCTGCTTCTGCATTGTGGTAAGCTTTTGTAGGAATGAGTTAAAGTCCACATAAAATGACATACCCTCTTCAGCTCTTCGTCTGGTATTCATCTTAGCATTTGGTAGGTTGTCTACGAAGTCTACTTTTTCATAAGTACCATTCCATTGATGCTGCTGATTCATTATGTCACGTATGCTGGAACTTCCTCCGTTTTTTCCACAGAAGCTTCTGGTAGCAAGTTCTTTTTTTCTATTACAGATAAATTTCTTCAACAGTAATAGATCCGGCTGTTGCCCTTTATCTACCATGCGTCTATACTGTGCAAAGGTCTGACATACCAGCTCTTGACGAAGATCAATAAATTCATGACGTGGAATGTTATATCCCCTAAGCTCAAGGTTAGCAGTTTTGTATAACTCGGCAATAAGTTTGTTATCCATATTGCCTCGGTGATTATGGTGTGATGTGTGTGTGGTTTGCTTGGCGGTTTGTGAACATGTGACCAACTACGATATTCTTATACCAATGTTTGAAGAAATGTTTGAATAAAGGCTAAAAACGAAAGGCAAATTGAAGTTTTACCGTAAGAATGGGGTGTAATTTAGAAATTTAACCTTATAATCATGTGCAAAATTGGTAATTTGACTTAAAAACTAGTGTGAAACTTAAAATATGACTGTGAATAATGGTGTAAAGTTAGATAGTTGACTGAAAACTTGAGTGTAATTTGAAAATTTTACTTGAAATATGAGTGTAAAAACACCATCACGGTATGCAAAATCTTATAAAACTTACTATGTCAATATAACATAATATGAAAAACTGAATTATCTTGGATTAACTTGCCAGAATGTGTCCAAATCAAAGCATATTACTATAAGTAAACAAGGAAAACAAGCTAAAAACTAATATTCTTAGGTTTTTATAGTCAGAAATTGGTAGAAATTACCGTTGTGCAAGAGGGTAAACGGCTGATTTCTCTGTTGTGCAAGCACATGTTTGGCTGAAAACCATGTTGTGCATGGCACTATTCGGCTGATTTCTCTGTTGTGCACGAACAATTTGGCTGGTTTCTCTGTTGTGCGCGGGACTTTTTGAATAACTTTTCACAAGTTTTTAATGTTTATAGATATAAAATTCACCTCTTTTCTAGATCAAAATACTATAACGGTATCCCTTCAAATTATTGGTAAAAGAACCTTGTAAATAATAACAAGGTTTAAGGAGCTAATAATTATGGGAATAATTAGGCAAATAAATAATGGAAAGTATCAATGTGATGTAAGAGATCATCTAGGTAAAAGAATTAGGATCGTCTTTAGTAGTTATCAAGATGCTAAAGATTATGTAACAGTTATTGAGAACCAAAAGCTAGAGCATAGAAGAATAAATCTTGGACTGAGTACATCAAGAGCAACAATAAATGATTCTATTGCTGAGTTTATAAAAACAAAGCAAGGCTTAAGAAGCAAATCACTCAAGAAGTATTATAGATCATTTCATCAGTTAAAAGAATACTGTAAAGACATAGGGCTAATATATACAAATGAATTTACGAGGGATCATGCTGATCAATTCTGGGGAGGACTTACAGAAATTAATTCTTCACCAAAAACAAACAACTTCAAACTTATGGCAGTAAAGTCATTATTCACTTATGAAGTAAATCACGAAAGAATATTGGTAAATCCTTTCTCGCATATAAAAGCGCTTAAACAAAAATCGAAATCACAAACAGAAAGGGAAGAAGAGTATTATACTGAAGAAGAGATAAATGCTTTCTTGAATGTGGAAATGAAATCTGAAGATAGAAATGTCTTTGAAGCATCACTGTTAACTGGTTTAAGAATAAGTGAACTACAGTCACTTAAATGGGAAACCAGCATAGATCTAAACACAAAAATGATAAAGGTTAGAAACTATGAAGGGTATGAAACAAAAACTTCAAACTCTGAGCGAGATATACCTATGACAGATAACGTTTATAATATGTTATCCGGGATAAAAAAGGCGGAAGGATACGTATTCACAACTGATAATGGGGATAGAGTAAGTGAAAGAACATTGCTTACAGTTTGTAAGAGAATAGCTGAAGAAGCTGGGATAAAAAAGAATGCCACTCTTCACAAATGGAGACATACATTTGCTACGCATGCAGCAAATACAGAAATCACTTATGAGGAAAGACAATACCTGCTTGGACATTCTCCGGCAAGTCAAACTGATCGCTATACAAAAGTAGATCCAAAGAAGCTGCACCAGAAATTATCAGAGTTAGATAAGCTTATAGGGTAGTGGCAATCGACCCAGTTTGGGCTGGGTATAAGAACCTCTGGATAGGCTACCAATCACTGGCAGCCTTTTTTAATTAATAACACACAGAAGGAAAATCAAAATGAACCTGATAGAATTATCCAGGTTGCTGCTGGATGAGAAGCTGGCAGAGGAATATCTAAGGGAGAAGGGAATATTAAAAACATTTACACAATGTGAAAAATGTGGATCAGAAAAGATAGGTAGAATAAGAAGGGGAAGATATAAGTGTTATGGTTGTAAATCTGAATGGGGAATTCGGAAGGGAAGCATACTGCATGCACAGAGTATTTCGTGTTCAAAATTTATTGGGCTGATAAAGATGTTTGAAATGAATACTAGCGCTGAGAGTGCAGCGTTTGAAGTTGATGTAAATCGAAAGACTGCATTTAAGTTTTTTGAAATGTTTAGAGAGGTAATTTTGGGAGATGAAAACCATGATTCGATTTCTGATGATGAAATGCTAAAGGATGAAAGTCAAATTTTCACAATCTCAATTGTTAATGATAAAGTACACATCACAGATTACAAGTCTGGCAGAAATAATAAAGATCTATTCACAATCAAAAGGACAAGAATTCCAAATAAGGGTGCATCGTACTATTTTCATCACAAGAAAGTCAGCGCAAGACAGATAAAATGCAGAATAAAAAACTTTCCAATTCCACAACATCACTTTTGGAGGTATGCAAACGAGAAGTTGTTGAAATATAGAGGGACAAAATCCGCGAGTCTCTTCATGTTTCTTAAAGAGATCGAATTCAGATATAACTATAGTGGTAAATTCTACCAAGAATTCGTTAAAAAAATTGCAAATTAAAAATGGTGGCAAATACTGGACTTGTTCGACAAAACAAAAAATATATCCAAAAAGTGATGACCAAAAAATGACCAAAAAGTGACCACGACACCAATTTTAATACCCATTTAGGCGGTTACAGCGGTAGTTTTTAAAATAAGAAAGCCCGAAAACAGCTTATTTAGGCTATAATCGGGCTTTAAAAAATCAGAGCGGAGAGTCAGGGATTCGAACCCCGGAAGGACTTGCATCCTTGCTGGTTTTCAAGACCAGTGCATTCAACCACTCTGCCAACTCTCCGAATTGATCTGAGATCACTAAAAATTTCAATTAACAAATATCAAAAAAAATGGGTAAATCTCCAATTATTATTTCCAATAATTTCTGATCATATAAAATGAAAACCCCCCATTAAATAATAATGAGGGGCAAATCCTTCTCCCGAATATTTACAGGTAATTTTGCTAAAGAGAGGTGATGCTGACCTCCCGGATGATTCACTTTCATTTTGGTTTGTTCGGTTTTTATTAAACCCATTTTAAGAAAGTTTAAGCTCCACATCCATATGTAACGTAAGAAAAGTAAGAACAAAAAGCAATTTTTTCGATTGCTAGTGTAAACTAACGAAAAGTCAATATTGTGATTAAATAAAAATTATATTAGTTTCATTTACAGCACTTTCTGTTAAGAGGAAGTTTACAAAATTTGCAGAATCAAGATAGTCTCTAAAATCAATATGATAAAAGTTAGAAACATCATTTTACTTGTCCCAATTCTTTTATCGATCGGGTGCATGAAAGAAATAAAAGATGGACCCTCACTTCAACCTACTAATGTTATCAAGCGAGACCTTGATAAAATAAAGAAAAATGGGAAATTAATTGCACTCACCGGTTATAATGCTTATAGCTACTTCATATATAGAGGACAACCAATGGGCTATGAGTATGAACTGTTACAAAGGCTGGCAGAGGACCTTGAACTAGATCTGCAAATTAAAGTAATTCCAGAATTAGATCAGATGGTTAGCGCACTAAATAGCGGTAAGGGGGATCTGATTGCATTTAATTTAACCGTTACGAAATCGAGAACAAGAGAGCTTTCCTTTACTGAACATCACACACTTACTCCTCAAGTATTAGTTCAGAGAAAACCAGATAATTGGAGAAAGATGAAACTCCACCAAATTCAAAAGCTTTTAGTTCGCTCTCCAATTGACTTGATCGACAGAGAGATATATGTTACTCCTGCATCGGCCTATGTAGAAAGATTAAAACATCTTTCTGAAGAGCTTGGTGCAGACCTTAAAGTTATCGAAGCAGATTCTGAAAACACCACAGAAGAGCTGATAGCAAAAGTTGCTGAGGGAGAATTAAGCTTAACAGTCTCCGATAAAAATATTGCCGAGTTATATCTTGGATATTATCCGATCATTGATATTGACTACGAAATTTCTCTTCCCCAAAGAATAGCTTGGGCGGTTCGAAAAAACTCTCCAGAACTTCTTTCAGCTGTTAATGATTGGTTAGAGAGAGAAAAAAAAAGAAACGATTATTATACTATTTATGATCGGTATTTCGAGAGCACAAAAGATTTTAAGAGAAGATTAGAGAGCGAATATTTTTCACTTACAGGGAGTAAAATATCCCAATATGATGATCTAATAAAGAAGTATGCATTAACATTAAATTGGGACTGGAGACTTCTTGCAGCTATTATATATCAAGAATCACAATTCAAACCAAATCGAACCTCATGGGCTGGAGCAAAAGGTTTAATGCAACTTATGCCTGCCACGGCAAAAAGATATGGAGTTGAAGATGCCACTGATGCGAAATCTAATCTTAGTGCAGGAGTGGAGTATCTGAAATGGTTAGATGGTTATTGGTCAGACGAAATAGTGAACAATACAGAAAGATTAAAGTTTGTCCTTGCATCCTACAATATTGGTCCAGGTCATATTAAGGATGCCCGAAGTTTAGCAATCAAGTACGGGGCAGATGCTAATGTTTGGTTTGATAATGTTGAGGCATACCTTCTAAAAAAATCTGAAGCAAAATATTATAAGGATGAAGTAGTCCTTCTAGGATATGCTAGAGGAAAAGAAACTGTAAAATATGTCCGCGAAATATTAGACAGATATGATCAATATAAAAGACTAATAAATAAATAGTTATTCACCAGAACCTTATTTATCCAAAACATGATTCAATTCTTTTGGGAAATTCTTTGAATCTCTCTATTTTATCCTTATTATTTTTTGATTATAATATATCTAATCAAATAAATCACCGGAAGCGAAAATGAAAAAAGTCCTTATTCTTGGCTCTGGCCAGAGCAGTCCATTTCTAATTTCTTACATGTTAGAGCAAGCTGAAAAGTATGATTGGTTTGTAACAGTTGCAGACTACGACTATGAATCAGCTTGCGAAAAAGTTCGCACTCACCCCAAAGGTAAAGCTGTAAAGTTTGATGTAAATGATGAAAATTTGAGAAATTGTTTGATTGAAGATTCAGATATTGTAATTAACTTCTTAGCCCCCCCTTATCAGTATCTAATTGCACTTGATTGTTTAACTCATAGTAAATCAGTTATTTCAGCCAGCTACGAAAATTCAAGAGTTGGTCTGCTCAACAAAGACGCAAAACGTAAGGGAATATTAATTTTAAATGAAATGGGTCTTGATCCAGGAATGGACCATATGTCTGCTATGCAAATAATTCAGAGGATTAGAGACAATGGGGGTTACATTAGCAGTTTTGTTTCGTATGGCAGTGGTGTCCCAGCTCCCGAGGTAGATTCAAACCCTTTGCGATATGCGATTACATGGAATCCTCGTAACGTTGTTATGGCTGGGGATGTCGGTGCTCTTTACTTAGAGAAGGGCCAAATGAAAGTTGTACCTCACGAGCAACTATTTAATCGAACATGGAGTGTTGAGGTTGACGGTGTCGGTACTTTTGAAGCTTACCCCAACAGAGATTCACTCGTTTACAAAGATGTATTCAAGCTTGGTAAAGTTCACACAATGATAAGAGGAACACTGAGATATCCAGGATGGAGTGAAACATGGACTCAGATAGTAAAACTGGGTTTCCCCAATGAATACTTGAAGATTCCTGATCTGAATAAAATGACTTACGCTCAGTTTACTGAAATGTTCTTACCTCTAAATGCAAATGGGAGTAAGCTTAATACTAGAGTTGCAAATTATCTAAAGATTAGTCCTACCGGAATAATAATGGAAAATCTCAAATGGCTAGGACTATTCAGCGAAGAACTAATTGGTAGTAAAGTATCTACTGCAGCCGATGTGTTTCAGAAAATCCTAATTGATAAAATGCCTCTTCCAGAAGGGGCACGCGATATGGTAATGCTTATTCATGAAATCGATGCAGAGTATCCCAATGAAAATAGGCGTGAAAAACACAATTCAACACTTGTGCATTATGGTGAACCAAATGGAATAACAGCGATTGCTAAAACTGTAGGAGCCCCTGCTGGAATTGCTGCAAAGCTTATTCTAACTGGGGAGTTAACTCTTACTGGTACTCATATTCCAACACATCCCGAGATTTACAAAAAAGTTTTAGCTGAGTTGAAAGAATTAAATCTGGAGTTTGTTGAAAAAGTTGAAGAAATTCCCTTTGAGGGTTCTGAATAGAATTTAATTATAAGTAACTGTTAACCAAATAGTTTTCCGTTCTTGACTTGTACTTACTACTCTATGAAGTTGGTGAGCATGAATTATAATATAATCTCCCTTACTCATTTCAAAAGCAGGACCATCCTTATATTCTATTGTTGCTTTGCCTTCAAGTACTATCACAAATTCGTTTTGATCTTGATCATACCAGAAGCCAGATGGGGATGCATGGCCATCTGAAACAACTCTTTCGATCTTTAAATTCTTAGATTCATGTAAAGTTTTGAACAATTCATCTGCAACCAGATTGGGAATATTACTAAAAATATTATCCATAACAATTAATTCAACTTAGTAATCAACGACTATAATTCTTAACTCGTTTGATCTTTCAGCTTCTTCAAGAACTTCTGTAATCTCAAATATGTTTTGACTGTCAGTTATGCTCGTCATAAACTTATCATAGCCGGCTAGAATTCTAAGCAGTGCTGCTCTTGGAATCTGCTGACCACCCGTTGCTGCAGCAACTTTATTATTGAATATTACAATTTTAATAGGAAGCTCACGAAGCGTAGCTTCTAGTAAACCTAAATGTCCAGCTGAAATAAATCCAAAATCACCTAGCAGAGCCCAGACATTTCTGTTTCCAGCAAGATATGCTCCAATAGCCAAGGGTACGGATCCTCCAATGTAAGTAACCATATCGATGACATCAAAAGGTGGAAAGGCGTAAACGCTTGAGGAACTTGTATCTCCAGTAACAATGTCTGCAGTAATGTTTTTGAATACGTCGAAAAATGGCTGCAAAACAATTGCTGAAAGTTTTTTACTTGGAGGAAGATCATGGGGAATACTTGGAATAATAGGTTTTGGAATTAAAGAAAAATCTTCTTTAAATTTTCTTTTACTATATACTTGAAATTGGTAGTCCGCAAAAACTGGATGCACAACATGTTGTAAAATATCTCGGTTATAGATAAAACTCTTACTCAAATTTTGTTCTTCAAACTCAATTTCTTTTTCAATATCGTCGGCATCCACTATAAGAACACATGGCAACTTAGTCTTTTCTGATTCTTGGTAAGCATGTACAATATCATCATAAATCGCATCCGTTTCAGCTTTGATATATGGAATAACCATTCCTCTTAAAAGTTTTTCAATCTCCATTATATTATCAGAATGAGCACCAGTTTTATCATCAAAAATTATCGTGACAAATCCGGCTGAAATACTTGTGTAAAGTGAATCAATTACACTGTTTGCCGCCTTCGCAAATCCTTGTGCTTTAATTAAACAAGCAGATCTTTTCCCAACTATGCTTGCCCCATGTGAGATGGTATAAGCTACCTCTTCATGAAATGAGATAGGTAAGCGTTTCATGTTTATTTGGTTATAACTCTGAAAAGCTTCACTTGCTCCATATCCTGGAACGTGTGTGATTATTTCTACTCCCAGATTTTTGAGAGCATACCCTATTGCATCTGATACTGTTGCTTTCATTTATAAATCCTATTCTAAATTGCCTTTTAATTCTTTAAAATCATATCCAGTTGGATTCTGGAAAACTTTCAATTCAAATTTTGGAACTACCGCCATGATGTGATCGAATATGTCAGATTGAATATCTTCATACTTTACCCATTGAGTTGTATTTGCGAAGATATAGATCTCAATCGGTAATCCATCAGGACCTAGAGGTAATTGTCTTACAAGGAAAGTCAAGCTATCATCTACATCACTTCTTTGATGGAGATATACTTTTAAGTATTCTCTAAACGTTCCTACATTTGTGAGCCTTCTTCCGTTTATCATCTCTGAAACATCAACATCATTCCGAGAATTGAACTCATCTACTTCTGTTTGCTTCTCCTCCAGATAGGTTTTTAGTAACTGAATTTTTTTAAATTTTTGGAACATATTGTCATCAACAAACTTAATGCTGGAAACATCAATATATATTGCCCGTTTAATTCTTCTTCCTCCAGTTTCTTGCATTCCTCTCCAGTTTTTAAAAGAGTCCTGGATTAACGTTACTGTCGGTAGTACCGTTATTGTCTTATCAAAGTTTCTTATCTTTACCGTGTGTAGAGAGAGATCCATAACATCACCATCAACACCTTGCTTTGGGACCTCAATCCAGTCGCCGATTTTTACAAGATCATAGGATGCAATTTGTATGCTCGCGATAAAAGAGAGTATGGTATCTTTGAATATTAATAGAAGCACCGCACTGATTGCCCCTAATCCGGCAAAGAGTCCCCAAAAATCTTGACCGGTGAGAATACCGAAAATTAGAATAGCCCCAATTATCCCTAGTATAATTTTTATTACCTGTGCATAACTTTTAAGGGGTCTATCTTGAAATTTTTCAAATTTTTGTACTAGTTCAACAAAAGCATCAATAAAACCATTAAGAATTAAAATTATTATTAATGTAACAACTGCCGAGAGAACACTATCTATAGTACTTTCAATAGCATCATTGAAAATTTGGAATTGACTTATAACAATCACAGGGACTATATAGGATGCTTTTTTTAGTATACTTTCATTCAGGAGTATATCATCATAATCAGTTTTTGTCTTTTGAACAAATTTTGTGATGTATCTTATTAATATTTTGTGCGTTAGAAAATATAATATGAAAGCTAGAAGCAACACACCAGCCGTCCTTAAGGCAATCGCTAAGATTGGATTTTCTATCATCCACATATCGATATTGTTTATTAGTGTATCCATTTTTATTTACTCATTTAAATTAGCAAGATCATCAATTTCTTTTTCTGTTAATCTGAAAACAGTCCATTCATCCATAGGTTTTGCACCGATACTCTTGTAAAACTTTATTGCTGGATCATTCCAGTCTAGAACCGACCACTCAAACCGTGCACAATAATTTTCTTTTGCAACATTGGCTAAATATTTCAATAATTCTTTTCCAACTCCATTACCTCTCATTTCAGGTAAGACAAAAACATCTTCCAAGTATAAACCACGCTTACCTTTGAATGTAGAGTAATTAAAAAAGTATAGTGCAAATCCCACTGGCTCATCATCTATAAATGCAATTACTGTTTTCGTATTTGAATTATCACCAAAAAGAGTTTTTCTAAGTTCTTCTGGATTTGTGGAAACTTCATGCGTAAGCTTTTCATATTCAGCTAGTTTGCAGATGAAATTAAAGATAATCTCAGTATCTTCACTTGTTGCTTTTTTAATGGTTAACAAATTATCTCTTTCAACTTTTAATAAATTACTTTCAATATAAAATTTAATAAAAATTATACTTCTTAATTTGATAGTATGATTTAAATCAAAGGTAATATTGGAACAAAATGTTAAAATAAAAGCATATTCTGCATGGGTTGCCATTTGTATAATATGGGGCACAACCTACCTAGCCATAAGAATTGGTGTTGAAGGAATGCCTCCTTTTCTTTTTGCTTCTCCCAGATGGATATTAGCAGGAATTATTTATTTAGCGATATTGAAATTTCGGGGATATAGTTTTCCACAAAAGTCTGATTTCAAACATATCGTTGTTGTTGGACTCCTTCTGCTCGGAGTTGGGAATGGAATGGTGGTTTTAGCTGAAAAGTGGGTGCCAAGCGGGCTTGCAGCTCTTTTAATGACAACAGTTCCGTTTGTTATTGTGATAGTAGAAAGTGTAATTTTTAAAAAGAGAAAGCTAAATGCTTTTATAATTTCTGGAATATTAATTGGCTTCTTAGGCGTTCTTATCATTCTTGGGAGCAATGTGAATGAGCTATTAAATGAAGAGAATAAATTGGGGGTCATTTTTATTTTTATTGGCTTAACCGCATGGGGGAGCGGATCGGTTTATTCAAAGTATAATAAACTATCCGTGCATCCGTTTATGGGTGCAGCCTTTCAAATGCTTTTTGCTGGTATTTTTCAATCAATTATTGGATTACTCCTTGGTGAAGCAACAAATTTTTATATGGATTTTAACAGTCTGCTAGCTCTAATTTATTTATTTCTATTTGGGTCGATGATTGGGTATGCATCTTACATGTATGCCATTGAACATTTGCCAGTCTCATTTGTATCAACCTATACATACATTAATCCAGTGATAGCGTTGTTTGTAGGATGGTTATTTTTGGATGAAAATATGACATTACAAATAATTGCGGCGGCGTGTATAATATTTGTTGGAATTTATCTTGTCAATAGAGGAAACAAACTATCCAGAGATTGAGTTTTAATTTTATCAACTCACTTTAATCTCTTCAATAATTGCTTGGTCCAATTTTGTAAGCATTTACTCCAAGATGTTAAGAAGAAACCGGAAAAATTCTGTGGATAATTGTGGAACTTTCTGATATTTATCTAGGCTAAATTTTCTGCTCAGTTTTAAGAAACTGCAATTCTCGATGTGATCAGCGTGACTTATAGTACATTTCTGATAATTGTTTTGCTCATAATGATATTGCCATGGAGTCTCTCCAACACTGATGAATACTTGATGTGCTGTAAATTCTTCAATTCCAGAAATGAGATTCTCCCGAAAAAAATCTAGTGATTTATACTGCAGATGGAGTGTCGAGCTAAAGAATTTACCCCACCAGAACATTGTTCGAAAAGCAAAAATATTGTTCTTTTTGAATAGAGCGGGATAATCAAGCACGAGATAGGGAAGGCCATTATAATTTTCACCCTTAGATATCTTACCTGAAGTTATATCCAGGGTATTTGGAAAATTAAAGGATCTATCACATAACTGCTCTCTAATTGAACTTTCTGTCTCCTTAAAAATCGATTCTAACTTTTTAATAATCTCAGATTTAGTAAGTAGAAAATCTGTATCCTTGATAAGGGATATTTCTTTTTTTGTTAAATTCAAACTTGCAAGTATTGGGCTTATAATATTTATATTTATTTTTGAATGTAAGTCAATTTAATTCTATTCAAAAGTAGAATCAAGAATTTAATATATACTAGGAGGTAATATGGAATACAGATATTTAGGCAGATCAGGACTTCAAGTTTCGGTTCTATCCTACGGTGCGTGGGTTACGTTTAATGATCAAATTGGAAATGATTTGGCGTACGATTGCATGAAAGAAGCATATGATGCTGGTGTGAACTTTTTTGACAACGCTGAAGCTTATTCAGCGGGTGAAGCGGAAGTAATGATGGGAAAAGTTATAAATAAAGCTGGCTGGAAGAGATCTGATCTGGTGATCTCAACAAAGATATTCTTTGGTGGAAAAGGTGTTAATGATAGAGGACTTTCTAGAAAACATATCTTTGAAGGTACCGATGCAGCATTAAAAAGATTGGATATGGAGTATGTCGATTTGATATTCTGTCATCGTCCAGATTTTTACACTCCAATGGAAGAAACTGTAAGAGCCATGAACCAAATAATAGATCAAGGAAAAGCTTTTTACTGGGGAACAAGTGAATGGACTGCAACTCAGATAATGGAAGCATATGAAATTGCTAGAAGAGAACATCTAATTCCTCCACTAATGGAGCAACCACAATATAATATGTTCACTAGGCAGAAGGTGGAGAAAGATTATTTGCCATTATACGAAAAGATTGGATTAGGAACTACTATTTGGAGTCCATTGATGAGCGGATTGCTAACCGGTAAATATAATGATGGAATTCCCGAAGACAGTAGGTTGGCTCTTGGTGGCTATGAATGGTTGAAAGACACAATTCTTTCAGACGAAGGTAAGAAAAATATTGGAAAAGTTAGAGAACTAACAAAATTAGCTGGGGAACTTGGAATTTCGATGACAGATATGGCTCTTGCATGGACTGCAAAAAATCCTAATGTAAGTACTGTTATTACCGGTGCTTCAAAAGCCCAGCAAGTGAAAGATAATATGAAAGTAATCAATCACCTAATTTTGTTAACTCCAGATGTAATGGAGAAAATAGATGCTATTCTTGACAATAAACCTCGGCAAGAAAGAGATTGGAGAGTTGGTTAAACAAAAAAGCCCAATCTTTTTAGATTGGGCTTTTTCTAGCTTAATATTTATTTTACAATTCCCAACCAAATGATGTCTGAAGTACATAATCACTCTCAGATGCACCTTCTACAGGAACACTATCGTAATTCAATGTGTACCCCAGTTTAACATAGAAATCATAAGGAAGATCATATTTAATATCAAACTTAAAGTCTGCTCTATATCTGTCACTTCCATCAATAGTTTTATATCCAAAAAGATTTGTTAGAAGGCTTAAGTCACCAAAATCAAACATATTGTATTCTATACCAAAATACGCTTCTGCTTCACTTCTATTTTCAATTGCTGGGTCTGTATATGTTTCAGAGTTCCAAGCACCACCACCTTGTAAACCCAGATAAACATGGTTAGTTTGAATAACATAATTACCAAGACCGACTTTTGGATTTGATCTTAAATCCAACTTTTGCTCATCATTTTGTAAGAAACTAACGGCACCAATTACAAACCAATTTTTACCTAAAAAATAGGCATATGAGCCATTAATATCGGTTCTTTGAGTAGTTGCAACGCTATCTTGTGAATTCTTAACAGCATCATAAGATAGATCAGCTTGCCAATTATCGGTTAAGTATCCAAGCGCGCTCCTTAAACTAAATTGACTTACATTATTAGCTTTTGTAAATGTATAGCCTATGTCGATTGACGCACTTAATTGATCCCAAAATCCTGAATCTAATGGTTGAATATTTACGACATTAGATCGAACTGTATTAATTTTTTCAGAAGTATTGGTGATGATAATTACATTCTCTTTATTGTTTGGATCAGTATTAATAGTTCCAATAACTCGTTTTCCATCAGATGAAGAAATTATAAAGATTCTTTTCGAATATATTTCCTTAACTCCTATCCATTCCACCTCAAAATCATTTTCACTGTAAGAGGTCTCAATTTTGAGTACTCCAAATTTCAAACTCTTTATCTCACCAATAGCAACTTCAGATTTGCTGAAAACTAATGAGTCATTCTGTGCAAATACTGAAGAAACGGTTATAAGTAGAGTAAAAAAAGTGAATTTAATTAGATGCATTGCGTCTCCATTAACTTTTAAAATTTTGAAGAGTAAGTTAATAATTATTGAAAAAGAGTCCAAGTCTGGTTTTGGGATTTAGGTTAAAAACTCCACTTAATCCTTAAATAATAAAACTGACCATAGTCACCCCATTCTGTTCCCTGATCGCCAAAAAAGAATTGGCCCGCAGCAAGAAAATCAACAGTTTGTGATAGTGATATATCAAGAAAAGGCCCAATATAAAATGATTTATCACTAGGATTAAAAATGGAAGAAAGATCAATTGCCATCAATGGAGTAATCTGATATCGGATATCACCAAAGAGTGAATATTTGGCGGGAGATAGATTTTTTGCATTATAAGAATTTTCAAAAAAATTCCCGGCACCTCCAGCTTTACCTAACTTGCCATTACTATTATAGAGAAATTCTGCATGAACATAGATTTCATTTGGAAACGTATGTGTTATACCGAGGGAAGAGACTAGCTGTCCGGTAGTATCAGAAAAGTTTTCTCTATCTCTAAAATAGGAGAGCTCACCACTGAAATTAGCTGTTGAAATGTTGCCTGTCCAACCGCCACCAACCACATAATCTTCCATCATTTGTCCTGCGAAAAACTGGAAATCGTAATCCCATTCATTAAACTTGAACATCAATGCTGAAGTGATTTCGTTGTTGTAATCAATTTTATATACAAACTCTAAGGAAGTAGCAAATCCGAAATAATATTGAACTCTACCAGCATCACTGCCTGGCATTTCCGGATAATCAAAGTTTAAATATGAGGCAGAGTTGAAAATATCGTTCGGAGTCCAAACCAGGCTTACACCCCAATTTATTCTCTGACGACCAAGCTGAACTTCAAAATTTCTACCCGTGTAAAAAATATTTAACCTATCTATATTTGTGTAAAACACATACGACTCTCCATCCACCCATTTCTTTGTTAGATTAAAGTAGCCTTCATCTGTAGTAATAAAATCGGCATAGCTTGGTGCTAAATCGAACATTTGACCGTAGTCGATCAAGTTTCTCACTCCTGCGTTAATCGACCACCCCTCGGAAGGATAAACGAAAAAGTCGAACCTGTTCAATACCGATCCTGATAATATCCAAGACTCCGTCTGCTTTGGAGCCCATACTTGCTGAGTGTTTTGCAAGTACCCTTTATAATCAAATATGGATTGTGACTTTGTTAAAGAAGAAAACAGAAGAGCCAGTAAGAGTATTGATAGAATCTTTTTCATTGTGTGAAGTGAACACCAATTAACATAATTATAAATTACCATTAACGATTTCATCGGTAATCACTCTCCCATCATCCAAAGTAATAAGTCTACGAGCTCGTTTCATTACCCTAGAATCATGAGTTGAAAATATAAATGTAATTTCATCTTCCTGGTTCAATCTGTACATCATATCAAGAAGATTATGTGTTGCAGCGCTATCGAGATTTGCCGTTGGTTCATCCGCAAGAACATATTTTGGTTTGGATGCCAGTGCACGAGCAACTGCAACTCTTTGCTGCTCACCACCAGAGAGTCTGGCTGGACGCTGATCCATTTTATCTTTTAGTCCAACTTTATTAAGTAATTCTTTTACTCTACTGTTTCTCACAGATTTATCAACGCCCTGCAAATGCATTATAAACTCTACATTCTCTTTTGCAGATAGTACAGGAATAAGATTGTAAGCCTGGAAAACAAATCCGATATTCCGAAGTCTGAAATCTATCAACTCTCTTCCATTAAGACTTGATAAGTTTGTATCGCTTACAAATACTTTTCCATCAGTGGGTTTATCTAATCCTCCAATTAAATTGAGTAAAGTTGTTTTTCCACAACCAGAAGGTCCTACGAGTGCCGTAAATTCACCTTTTTCAATGTTAATGGAGACGTCATTTGTTGCATGAACTGGAGTTGCAGCTCCATCATATATTTTATTTAGTTTTACAGTTTTGATGATACTCATAATTCTATACCATTAATTTTCATTTCAAAATTATATTAAACATCATGTCTTACAGCTTCAGCTGGATTAAACTTAAGAGCTTTTCTCGCTGGTAAGATTGAAGCAAACATTGCCGTTATAAATACGAGCATTCCAATCTGGATATAATAGAGATTTGCCAATTCTGGGTAAACAAAAGCACTGTAGCCCCAGGAGTTTAATCCTTCAGCAAATACCGTAAGATCTATTCCACTTCTGTTAGTAAGTTCGATTGCGATATAACTTAGTAAAAGACCAACAACTCCTCCCGTAATTGAAAGCATCACAGTTTCTAGCATAATCATTAGGAAAACTTTGATTTTGTTCATCCCTATTGCCATCAGCATTCCAATTTCACGTACTCTCTCCATTACCGACATTAGCATAGTATTAATAATTCCAAAACTTAGTGCCACTAATATTATCATTACAAAAATCATACTGAATTGTATTGTCATCTCATTAAACATCTTTAGAACCGGTTGAATCTCTTCCCATCCTCTAGCAGTAAGTATTCCAGAATTTATTTCATCTGCAAATTGTTTTTTAAGCTCTTCCGTTACTTGCGTAGTTAGTTCGTTGTGATTTAAAAGTATCCCAATCTCGTTAACACTTTTTTCATCCACTTCAATTAGAGTGCACAAGTCAGTTTTGTTTACATAAACATTAACTTGATCAACTGCGGAATTATCAGTCTTATAAATGCCGACAACGCGAAACGCCCCGTATGAAATATCACCTGTAGAGTTTTGAATAGTTATAACTATTTTAGAACTAGTTTTAACCTTTAATTTATCTGCAAGTTTTTGACCTATGATTATGGGATTTTTTAAGTCTGATTCAAAATAATTCCCTTCAACAAGTTTGGTAAAGAGATCACTTACTTCTTTTTCTTTACTAGGTATAACTCCATTTATTATAATCCCTGTTCCTGTAATTGCGGAACTAGCCATTGCTGGGCTAACAAATCTTTCACTAGCTGATTTTACTCCTTTCGTAGCATTGATTACTTCCAGTTTTTTAGCTGGGTCCTCAATAGTGAACTCGATTTCATTGTTTATCAGAAACCTAGGATTATGTAATTGTATGTTAGAAATTAAAGTTTTAATTGCAGAATTGATCTGCTGTTGTGCCATCCCATTCGCAAATGCAAGGTAGAAAATACCTCCAAGGAGTCCGAGAGAAATTGAAGTAATAATGATCAAACTTCTCAGTTTATTTCGCCAAACATTTTTCCATGCTATCGAAAAAATCATTTCTTTCTACTAACTCCTCATAGATTTAAGAATATCCAACTTTAAGATCTTTGAAATAGGATAAAGAATTGCTATCACAGCAATAAAAATTATTGTAATTGTCTGATTAATAAATATTCCAGGATCAATTGAAAAAGGGAGAACTGGATCTACTCCAAATTGCAGCATTGCGTCTTTTAAATCTCCCTCCAGTGGTATCGGATTTCTGTGTAAATGCGAGAGTAGAGGTAATGCACTAACTATTGCAAGCACAATTGCAACAATTCCTATCATTAAGGTTTCAGTAAAAACTATAACAAAGAGTTTTGTTTTCTGCATACCAACAGCAATCATAACCGCAAATTCTTTTTTTCGTTCCATAGTCATCATCATTATTGTCCCGAACATTCCAAATCCAATTACGATGTATAGAATGGCAAGCATTATAATTCCACCTGCGCTGTCACTTTCAATTGCTTGTACCATTTCTTTATTTAATTCTTCCCATGTCATTACTTCATATTCACCTCCAATTTTTTGAGTTATTGAAGATGCTATATTCTTCAATTCCGCAACATCGTTAATCATTATTGAGTATGAAGTAGCCCTTCCATATGCAGCATAGAATTCTTGTCCAGTTTTCAAGTTCGTATAGATCATCTGGTTATTTAGCTGCGGAATTGGATAATCGAATATTCCTTTAATTCTATATTGTGCTGCAGCAGTAACACCATGGTATCCCTGACCAAGTAAAACAAGTGTATCACCAACCTCAACTTGCAGATATTCAGCAAGTTTTTTAGCTACAATAATTTGGTCATCATCGTTTGTAAGATATTCACCATCTATTACTTTTTCAGAAAGTTTATTAATTGAGTTTTCAATCTCAGGATCGGTTGCAATTATTAGTGCTCCTTTTGTATGCTTTCCAGAAGAAGTTAAAGCAAATGATTCTAGCCTTGGAAGAACTGTAACAATATTTTCTGTGTTTTTAACATCATTTAGCAATTCTTTTGAATTAGCGAATGTTTTATCTATTGATTTATTCTCCCAATACCCCTGTTTGTGAACCTGAATATATCCAGTGGAAAGCTTTACAGCATTCTCAATCATATTAGCATAACTACCAATCTGCATTGATCGTGTAAAGAGTGAGAGAAATGCAGCAAGAAAAATAGACGCCATTGTAATAATAGTTCGGCGCTTATTCCTCCAAATATTTCTCCAAGATAGTTTTAGAATTTCTTTCATAACTTCTACTTAACTCTCTTCATGTTCTGTTTTGAAAAGAAATCTGAACTTACATCAATGTTAAATTTTATATCACTATATTCAAAAATAGTTTTGTTCCCAGGTTTATCTGTGGGTGTCATCTCCATTTTGGTTGGAAGTTCACGATCTCCAACATTTTTAATTTTGCTGCCTATCATTGAATTGACGAGTTGCAATGTTTCATCATAATACTCAGCTTTGAGCTGAAGATAGTTTTTCTTTGAGACATGAGTTACTATTTTTCCCCAGACAACAGGGGCATCTGGTTTTGGAAGCATTTCAATTTCCCAGCAATCATAACCCTCAATTTCTGAGTCTCCAATAATTTTATGGTTATAATCCTTTACAATGGAAGATTGTCTAAGTAGATCGTCATTTGTAAAGTCTGATCCCATCCATGACTGCATCATCATAGATGGAGGAAGCTTGATCATTCTTCCAATCGAAGGCATCCAATTCCATAATTCCATATCTCTCTTTAGAAAAACTTGTCCTTTGTCGCGAGCTGGGGAAGTAATATATATCATATAATATTCAGTACCTTTGGACCATGTCCTCATCTCAACTTCGCGTGACCAATCAGGTCTCACGATACTCATTTTACTTATAGATTGAGAAGATAGCCCATTTATATTGTCGTTCATCTTTTTAACAATTTCTTTCGCATCCTGTCCATACATAAGACTAGCTGCTAACAACAAACTCAAAAATAGTGATCTCAATTTGAACCTCAATTTATAAATGACTAACCGTTCAGTCAAAACTTACGACATTTTGACGAATGAGTCAAGAAAAAGTTCATAAATATTATTCTTGTAATTTTGATCTCAAAAATTTATATTTATGACTGAACACTTAATCAATCAAAACAACATGCCAAGAACAAAAGAACAATTTGAAGAAATTAGAAATAAGACAAAGCAGAATATAATTGATGCCGCACTTAAATTGTTTGCACATCGAGGGTATCATGGTACTTCTATTGCAGAAATTGCAAAAGAAGCTGGAGTTAGTAAAGGTCTTGCGTATAATTATTTTAGTAGTAAGAGTGAACTAGCAGATGCGATTTTTGCTCAAATATATAGTTTATTTGATCAATTTGATCAACTATTTGAACAAATTGAGGATCCATACAAAACTTTAGAGCTTTTGATCAAAAATACTTTCAAAACATTAAGGGCTGATCGTGAATTCTGGAAATTATATACTTCTTTTGGGCTTCAGCAAGAATTATCAGATAACATGTCAAATATGTTTAAAGTTATTGAAAGTAAGTATATATCTAAATTGATTAAATTGTTTAGAAAAATTGGGGTAAAAAATCCAAAAGCTGAGGCATATCTTTTAGGTGCAATTCTAGATGGTGTTCCAGTTGATTACTTGATCGCAGATGAAAATTATCCTCTAAAAAGTGTAGAAAATCTTTTATTAAAAAAGTATAGTAAAGAAAATTTGCAGAGTCAGATATAATAAATAAGTAATTTAGAAGTATGAATAACCTATCTGTAACAATAGTTACAAAGAACGAAGAAAAAAATATTGAGCGCTGCTTAAAGTCTCTAACTTGGGTTGACGAAATTGTTGTTTTAGATACTGGCTCAACAGATTCGACAAGAGAGATCTGTCAAAAATATAATTGTAAGATAGTAAATTCGGATTGGAAAGGATTTGGAAGAACAAAGAAACGAGCCGTTGATTCAGCAAAAAACAACTGGATACTTTCAGTAGATTCAGACGAAGAAGTAACAAAAGAATTGCAAAGCAAAATAATAATGATCCTCAATTCTCCAAAGAACAATGCATATCGAATCAAGAGAAGTTCGTTTTATTTAGATAGAATGATAAAACACTGTGGATGGAATAGTGATTATCCTTTGAGACTTTTCAACAAAGAATTTGGGAATTTCAACGATAGGGAAATTCATGAATTTGTCGAAATGACGGATGAAAATAATATAGGAAAAATTGAAGAACCATTACTTCACTATACTTATCCTACCATTGATTCGCATATTGCTAAAGCAAATAGATATTCCACATTGCAAGCTGAAGAAATGAAACAAAAGGGTAAATCATACTCTCTTATTACCGCAAAAGTATTGGCGATTAATAAGTTCGTAAATATGTATTTTCTAAGACTCGGATTCCTTGATGGAAAAGAAGGATTTATTCTTTGCTCAATTGCATCATTTGGAGTTTATTTAAAGTACATTAAATTATGGAAGCTCAATAAAAATTAGTTTTATATGGAGTCTTAATGAAGCTCGGTATTGTTCCCAACAACAGAAAAGAAAACATTGTTGAAGTCGTAGAACTTCTAACCAAAAAACTGAAATCTAAGGGAATTGAATTTCTGATCTGCGATTCATTTCACCCTTTCATTGAAAAAAGTAGAGAACTAAGCAAAGCCGAATTTATTCCAAACAAAGACCTTTTTTTAGAATCCGATATAATAGTTTCTATTGGAGGTGATGGCACTGTATTAACCACAGGCTACTTAGCGCGAAATAGCGGAACACCTATATTAGGAATAAATTTTGGAAAGCTTGGATTTCTTGCGGAATATGAGATTAGAAATCTGGATAAATTATTTGATGAGCTTCTGAATGATGAGTATGAGGTTGAAGAACGGATCACACTTATTGGGTCGAGCAGAAATGAAGACAACTCAGAATTTTTTGCCATTAATGATATTGTTATTGACAAAGGAAGATGGGCAAAAATGATCGAGCTGGAACTTAAGGTGGATAATAAATATGTATCAACTTTTCTAGCTGATGGGATTATTATATCAACTCCAACGGGCTCTACTGGATATTCTCTATCAGCAGGTGGACCAATAGTTGATCCAAAAGCACGAGCCATTACCATTAGTCCAATCTCACCTCATACATTGACTATTAGGCCACTTGTACTTTCAAGTGTGCAGCAAATTAGAATTAAAGCATCTTCAGTCTATGAATCTATTCAGATAAGCTGTGATGGACAAAGAGTTTCACATCATGATTCTCCGAGTTCTGTCGAGATATTTAGCAGCAACATTCCCCTCAAACTTGTTAGAACAAATACCACTAGTTATTTCGACATTCTCCGCAAAAAACTTTACTGGGGAATTGATTTTAGAAGCAGTTTAAATAATGGAGATAACGGCGATTAAAAAAACACTGGTTTCACTATTTATTATTTCTTCATTTATGTCAGCACAAGACAATTCACATTTTGGAATTGATGAAAAAACCGGCAAATCAATCTTATTTGGGAAAGTAGATAGGGAAGCATTAGTTGATTCAAATTTTGCGTGGTGGTTTAACTCTGCATATAAGTTTTATAAGCCTGATAGTGCAATAATAAACGAATTAAAAAATCTCGATCTCAGCACTACAGATATTAAATTGATATTGGGTACTTGGTGCAGCGATAGCAGAAGGGAGGTCCCAAGATTCTTTAAAATTATTGATCTAATTGAATATCCAGAAAGCCAAATAGAAATAATTGCTGTTAACAGAGATAAAGTAGTTCCCGAATCAGTCGAGGAGATAGATGATATCGAATTCGTTCCAACATTTATTTTTTATGAAGATGATGAAGAAGTGGGCCGAATTGTCGAAACTCCAGATGATTCTCTTGAGGAAGATATGCTGGAATTTTTGGAATAATATATGCCAAAGTAAGAATGTTATCTTACATTCAGTTAGCCACTTAGCTTGCTCATCCATTATACAAATAAAATAAGTGAAGCTATGAACAAGATTATTCTAATAATATTTATAGTTACCCTTTTAAGTTGTAATGAAGATACAATAGTTGAAACAAATACTGATTATAGGGAAGTCCAGTTTGATCTTCAATATGGATTTGCAAATAATTCAGTAGTAGTAGAAGTTAATTCCACAATTCATTTTAATGCCATGTTGTCCAACTTATCTCCTCTATCGGGTCCTGAAGCTTCATTTAATATATTGTTAGAAAGGGGTTCCCATGAATTAATTATTCATAGAAAGTCATTAATGACAAGTAGTGAAACATTTAACTACACAACTTACATTGAAATTGGAAGAGCGACCAAATATTATATTGGTATAAATATTTATAATGATTCACTAAAGGTAGCAATTCAAGACAGTTCATTTTTGTACATTTAAATTATTTATAACCAGTTGTTCAAAACCGACCTTTCTAAGATTTCTGAAACCAGATAAATTAGAAATGATTATCCAACTGTAGAGTACCAGTAGTTATCTTTATAATTTTCAGCCAAATTCTCTTTAATAATTTTATTTTCTGTCTTTAAGAGTTTTGGATCGTGCTCAACAATTTTAAACGCATCTTCTTTGGCTTTCAGTAGTATTTTCTGGTCAGTTAAAATATCAGCATGTTTGAATTTCGGAATGCCGCTTTGTTGAGTTCCAAAAATATCTCCTGGACCTCTGAGTTTGAGGTCTATCTCTGCTAGCTTAAAACCACTTGTGTATTTTACAAGTGAGTTAAGACGAATTATAGTTTTATTCTTTTGTATCTGTGAATCTGAGAGAAAATCGAAATTGAAAGAAAGTTCATTCTGTCGTTTACTTAAGCTGTCGCTGGTTACTAAGATACAATGACTCTCAGAAGAACCTCGTCCAATCCTTCCACGTAATTGATGAAGTTGAGATAATCCAAATATATGTGAGTCATTTATGATCATAACATTCGCATTTCGAATATCAATACCAACTTCAATAACAGTTGTAGAAATTAGTACATCATATTTCTTACTCGCAAATTCGAACATTATGGTGCGCTTTTCATCCCAACTCATTCTACCATGTATAAGAGCAACATTAAATTCGTTGAATGCTGAATTTTTTAATTGTTCATAATAAGTTTCAGCAGCTTTTAATTCTAGTTTCTCAGAATCTTCAACAAGTGGATAAACAATATATGCTTGAGATCCAGTTTTTAAATGCTTGATAACAAAATTATAGATGTTGTCTAGGTTGCTATCACCTCTCAAATATGTTTTAATTGGAAGTCTGTTTTTTGGCAGTTCATCAATTATTGAAACATCAAGATCGCCATATAATGTCATTGTTAAAGTTCTAGGAATTGGGGTCGCGGACATAACAAGAACATCTGGGGTTGAAGTTTTTGAAACCAGCTTTGAACGTTGTGCAACACCGAATCTGTGTTGTTCATCGATTACGGCTATTCCAAGCTCTTTGAACGTAGATTTATCTTCGATCAAAGTATGTGTGCCAATATAGATAGCAACTTTTCCCTCTTGAATCTTCGAATGAATCTCTTTTTTCTCTTTCGTCTTTTGGCCGCCAAGAAGCAATTCAACAGCAACCGGAAAACCCGCAAGCATTCTTTTAATATTTTCATAATGCTGAATTGCAAGAATCTCTGTAGGCGCCATTAAGGCTGCTTGCTTATTATTTGAAACTGCAATTAACATTGCAATTAAAGCCACCATAGTTTTGCCGCTTCCAACATCCCCTTGAATTAAACGGTTCATTGGAAAGTCAGATTCCATATCTAATCTTATTTGATGAAGAACTTCTTTTTGAGCATTTGTGAGTTCAAATGGAAGAGATTTAATAAACTTTGATATTAAACTTTTATCGAGTTTGAATTCTATACCTTTTAATTTTGTATTATAATTCTGCTTCTTTAATGCAATTAGTGACTGGATGTAGAATAGTTCTTCAAATTTAAGTCTCATATTTGCTCTTTCAAGCAATTCAGAACTTTCTGGAAAATGTTTATTTTTGACGGTGGATTGGAGATTCAAAAGTTTGTTTTGTTTTATAATATAAGGTGGGAGAGTTTCTTCTATTTGATCATTGTGTTTTTCTACTGCCTCACTTATTAGTTTTCTAAGACTCAATTCTCCTAAGTTAACTTTTTTCAATTCCTCAGGAATTTTATAAAAAGGGATGATCTTTCCTGTATGAAGAAAATCTTCCGATTCATTTGAATTCAGTTTGTCAAAATCTGGATGAGCAAATTGAAGATGTCCGTATTTCGTAATTGTCGGTTTTGCAGAGATCGCATAGTATTCATCTGTTTTGAATCTTTCCCGGAAATATTTAATACTTCTGAACCAAATACAATCAAAAAATCCTTTTTCATCTTTCATCGAAACTTTAAAAACACTTTTTCTTCCGTAGTAGATTTCTTCAGTTTCGATAACTTTCCCTATTATCGTTATCTCCCCTTTAAAGCCAGATGAAATAAAATTTACCACTCGATTTGAATCTAGAATTGTCGTTCGGTCTAAATATCGATAAGGGAAATAATAGAGGAGATCCTTGATAGTACTAATTCCAAGGGATGAAAAAAGTTCTGCCTTTTTAGGACCAACTGTTTTTAGATATTGTATCGAGCTATCAATGGAAACAGACATTTTTGTAACTTTTAGGAATATTCGTTACAATATAACAAACTGTTTGTAAAATTTGTGAAGTTAGAATTCCAGTTCTGCTTTCATTCCGCGGGACATCAACTCGTAGGTTACTTTTATTGGATCCTTTTCTTCAAACAGAATATTGTAGACAGCATTTGCTATTGGTACATCAATGTGATGTTTAGCTGCCAATTGGTGTACAGATCTACTTGTTTCTACTCCCTCAGCTACCATTTTCATTGACTTTAAGACTTCTGGAAGTTTCTTGCCCATTCCAATTTGTTCACCTACATAGCGATTTCTACTGTGCTTACTCATACAAGTCACAATTAGATCACCCATTCCAGAAAGTCCAGAAAAAGTTTCGGGCATTGCTCCGAGCTCTATTCCAAGACGAGTAATTTCTGCAATTCCTCTAGTCATAATAGCTGCTTTGGTATTGTCTCCGAATTTTGCGCCATCTATTATTCCTGCACCGATAGCAATTACATTTTTCAGCGCTCCACCTAACTCAACACCATTAATATCAATTGACGAGTAAACTCTGAAATATGATGTCATAAACGCAGCTTGAACATCTTTTGCTGTGTTTAGATCACTTGATGCAGCAACAACTGCCGTGGGGATTTTTCTACTAACTTCCTCTGCATGGCTTGGACCAGATAAAACCGCAATATTCTTAGATTCAATTTGCAATTCATCTTCAATGATCTTGTTTACTGTAACTAGGGTTTCCTTCTCAATTCCTTTCGCTACACTAACAAAAGTTGTGTTGTTGAAAGAGAATTTCTTCATTTTTCGTAATACGCCACGTACAAATTGTGTAGGAATTGCTATTACAATCATGTGTTGGTTATCAGAAGCTTTTTCCAGAGAATTGGTAACGAGAATATCTTGAGGAATTATAATTCCAGGTAAAAACACTCTGTTTTCTTTATGTTTAATTATACCCTTAACGTACTCTTTTTTGTATTCCCAAAGAGTTACATCATGTCCATTGTTATTAAGGATTATTGCAAGAGCAGTTCCCCAACTGCCAGCTCCCAATACAGAGATTTTCATGGATTAAGATTTTTTCTTTTTCGAGAGTATAATTTTGCTTTCGTTACCATTTAATAATCTTCCGATGTTCGATCTGTGTGTATAGATTACTAAAAAAGCTAAGAAAATTGTAAATGGTAATATTGTATGATAACCTGAAATATCTACATTAAAAATATTTTCACGGACTACCATTATAATTGGAACTGAAATCGCTGCAATAACAGATCCTAGAGAAATATATCTTGAAACCAATACAACAATACTAAAAACAGCAAGTGCCAAAAGAAGATCAACAGTAATAATTGCAACTAAGAATCCAAGTGAAGTAGCAATACCTTTGCCACCTTTGAAATTAGCGAAAACAGTCCAAATATGACCAAAAACAGCTGAAATTCCAGCAATTATCTGAACTAAAGTAAAATCGTCAAATGGGGTAGCATTTGGGAAAGGGAAGCTTCCGAAATATATGCGGGAAACAACAATTACCGCTAAAGCTCCTTTTAATGCATCGAGAATGATTACTAATACTCCGTACTTCCAGCCAAGAACTCTAAAAACATTCGATCCTCCAGCATTTCCACTTCCGTGTTCACGAATATCAATGCCTCTGACCATTTTGCTAATTATAATGCTTGTTGGAATTGAACCAACCAAATAGGAGAGTATCAGTATTACAATTAAATTTAACATGAAATCCAATAATTATTAGAGAATTTAGTTAAAATATACAACTCATCATTCATAATGTTTCAATATGGGTAATTAATCTAAAAAGGTCAAGGTCGGAATCAGTAGTAATTTTAAAATTTAATGATGACCCTTCAACAATTTTCACATGGTTTGATGCTCTATGTACTAAAATAGATTCATCAGTTCCTAAAAATCCTTCGTTTTCTGCTGATATAATAGCTTTTTGAAAAATTTTATATGAGAAAATTTGCGGTGTTTGAACTTGAAATATCTGATTTCTATTTAAATATTCACTCACAAATTCTGTCCCTTTTATAATAGTATCCTTAGCTTTTAATGCCACCAATGCTGTGCCACACTCTTTTGCAGTTTCAATTGCGTTATTGAGTATACTCTCCTCTAAGAGAGGTCTTGCTGCATCATGAACTAAAATTAAATCGTTATCATCTGGAGTAATAGAATTCAGAGCATTCAAAACAGATTCTTGCCTTTCCTTTCCCCCCTCAACAATTTTATTCAATTTGGTAAGATTATTTTCAGATTTAATTTTTAATAAAAGATCAAAAAAATCTTTCTGCGCAGGAATAATTATTTCATCAACTTTTTCACAATTTTGAAATTTCTCTAGTGTATATGCAATCAGCTCTTTACCATGAACCTTAATATACTGTTTTGGTAAAGAGCTATTAATCCTTCTGCCAATGCCACCGGATGGTATAATTGCATAAACTTTCATTTTTACTTTATCAGCATTGCATCGCCATAACTCAAAAATTTGTATTTACTTTTGAGAGCTTTTTTATACGATTTCATAACATGATCATAATCTCCAAAAGCTGCAGTGAGCATTAGCAATGTTGACTCTGGTTGATGAAAATTTGTTATAAGTCGATCGACAATTTTAAACACATATGGTGGAAAAATAAATTTGTCGGTCCAACCGAGATCCGGTTTAACAAGTCCATCGGCAGTAACACTGCTTTCTAAAGCTCTGGTTGTAGAGGTACCAACAACAAACACATTTTTCTTGCTTTCAATAGCTTTATTGATAACATCAGCAGAGTTTTGAGGAATTTCGAAATACTCAGAATCCATTCTGTGTTTTGTTAAATCTTCAACCTCAACAGGTCTAAAAGTTCCAAGGCCAATATGGAGAATTACTGTGGCAACTTTAATTCCCTTTTTCTTTATCTTTCTTACAAGATCAGGTGTAAAGTGTAACGATGCAGTCGGAGCAGCGACTGATCCATCATATTTTGCAAAAACGGTTTGATAGTCCTTTCTATCTTCCTTCACCACTTCTCGTTTAATATATGGAGGAAGGGGAGTTGTTCCGATCTTTTCAATTGCATTGAAGATATCTCCAGCATCTTCGTTAAACCTGACAGTTCTTCCGCGAGAAGTAGTGTTATCTATAACCTCACACCAGAGTTTATCTGTAAAATAAATCCTATTGCCAATTCTAACTTTTCGAGCTGGATCAACAATGACATCCCAGATATTTTCTTTTTTATTAAGTTCTCTAAGGACAAATACTTCTATTTTTGCATTGGTCCTTTCCTTCTTACCGTATAGGCGAGCTTGCATAACCTTAGTTTCATTAACAACAAGAACATCACCCCTGGACATATAATCAATAACATTAGAGAATTTTTTATTCTCAACAGCACCAGTCTCTCTATCCAATACCATTAATTTCGCTTTGTCCCTCGGTTTAGCAGGAAATTTTGCGATAGCAGTTTTGGGTAAATTATATTTAAAAGCTGAAAGCTTCATTTATACTCCTTCATAATTAAATATTAAAACCAAAAAAACGGTGGGGAATAAACCCCACCCATAATTATTATTTTCTTGGATTTTTTAACGCTGATCTTGCTGCAGCAAGTCTAGCTATTGGAACTCTAAATGGTGAACAACTAACATAATTCAAACCGGTTCTGTGGAAGAAATCAATTGATGATGGTTCACCACCATGCTCGCCACAGATACCAACTTTCAATTTAGGATTAGTTGCACGACCTCTTTCTGTTCCCATTTTAACTAATTCGCCAACACCTTCTTGGTCGAGTGCTTCAAATGGATCTTTAGGAATGATCTCAGATTCAACATAAGAAGGTAAGAATTTACCTGAGTCATCTCTTGAAAGTCCCATAGCTGTTTGCGTTAGATCGTTTGTCCCGAAACTAAAGAACTCAGCAACTTCTGCGATTTTATTAGCAGTTACGGCAGCTCTTGGTAATTCGATCATTGTGCCAACTAAGTAATTAACTTTTTTGCCTTTTTTCTTGAACACTTCAGAAGCTACTCTACGAACAATCTCGGCTTGGAGTTTTAATTCGTTTACATTTCCCACCAATGGAATCATTACTTCAGGGCTCACTTTTATCCCTTTCTTCGCAACATTAACAGCAGCTTCAAAAATAGCACGAGCTTGCATTTCTGTTATTTCTGGATAAGAAATACCTAAACGGCATCCTCTAAATCCAAGCATAGGATTGAATTCCGCCAAAGACTCTATTTTCTCTTTAATTACTTTTAGAGAAATACCAAGAGACTTTGCTACTTCTTTCTGCTCTTTTTCTTCGTGAGGTAAGAACTCGTGTAGTGGTGGATCCAGTGTTCTTATGGTAACAGGCTTACCTTTCATTACCTTGAAAATTCCTTCAAAATCTTTTCTTTGAAGGGGTAATAATTTGGCAAGTGCTGTTTTTCTATCTTTCACATTATCAGCAAGAATCATTTGACGCATAGGAAGAATTTTACCTTCACCAAAGAACATATGCTCAGTTCTGGTTAAACCAATTCCTTCAGCTCCAAATGTTATTGCATTTTGTGCTTGTTCTGGTTCATCTGCATTAGTTCTAATACCAAGTTGACGTGCACTATCCGCCCATACCATTACATCTTTATAGGTTTTGTAAACGTCAGATTTTTTAGCATCTAGCTCTTTTGTAATAAGTACTTGCACAACTTCAGATGGTTTTGTTGCAACTTTCCCAGCAATAACTTCACCTGTAGTTCCGTCGATTGTTAAATAGTCACCTTGCTTGATGATGTGTTTTTTACCTTCAACATGCATTGTTCCTTTTTTATAATCAATGAGTAATTCACCTGCACCAGCAACACAAACTTTGCCCATCTGTCTTGCTACTAATGCTGCGTGTGAGGTCATTCCACCTTTTGCGGTTAAGATACCAACTGAGGCATTCATTCCCTTAATATCTTCAGGAGAGGTTTCAATTCTAACAAGAATTACTTTATCTCCTTTTGCAGCCATTACTTCAGCATCATGAGCAGTAAAAGCTACTCTTCCGGATGCTGCACCAGGACCGGCATTCAAGCCCTTTGTCAAAAGTCCATCTTTAACCGCTTTCGCTTTCTCTTTCATATCAAAAATTGGTCTGAGTAATTGCTCAAGCTGATCTGGGTCAATTCTCATCAAAGCTTCTTCTTTAGAAATGAGTTTTTGACGAACCATATCAACGGCGATTTTAACAGCAGCAAATCCAGTTCTTTTACCAACTCGTGCTTGCAGCATCCACAGTTTACCTTGCTGTGCCGTGAACTCAACATCCATCATATCACGATAATGTTTCTCCAGTTTTAATCTGATATCATTAAGTTCCTTATAAACTTTTGGATCATCCTTTTTAAGTTCTACAATTGGTAGAGGAGTTCTGACACCTGCAACAACGTCTTCGCCTTGTGCATTAAACAGATACTCACCGTAGAAAACATTCTCACCACTTGATGGATCACGAGTAAATGCAACACCGGTTCCAGAATCTTCACCCATGTTTCCAAAAACCATTGACTGAACATTAACTGCTGTACCCCATTCTGCTGGAATGTCATTTAGTTTTCTATATACAATAGCTCTTTCATTCTGCCATGACTCAAATACAGCTCCAACAGCTCCCCATAATTGCTGCATCGGATCAGCTGGGAAATCGTGACCAGTTTTCTTCTTGATCTCAACTTTGAATTCAGTTACTAATTCTTTTAAGTCCTCAGTAGTAAATTCTGTATCTAATTCAATTTTTCTTTTCTTCTTTTTCTTTTCAAGAATTAATTCAAATGGATCTCTATCATGCTTATCCACTGGCTGAAGTCCGAGTACAACGTCTCCGTACATTTGCACGAATCTTCTGTAAGAATCATAAGCAAATCTTGGATTTCCAGTTTTTGCACTAAGTGCTTCAACTGTTTTATCATTCAATCCAAGATTAAGGATTGTGTCCATCATTCCAGGCATTGATGCGCGTGCTCCACTTCTTACAGATACAAGTAATGGATTTTTAGAATCTCCAAATTTTGCGCCCATTTGTCTTTCAACCTTTGCGAGTGCATTTTCGACAGCACTTTTGAGTTCTTTGGGATACTTCTTTTTGTTTTCAGTGAAATAAGTACAAACCTCAGTAGTAATAGTGAAACCAGCAGGGACTGGAATTCCGATATTAACCATTTCTGCAAGGTTGGCACCCTTACCGCCGAGTAAGTTTTTCATCTCAGCTTTTCCTTCAGCTTTTTTACCGCCGAAAAAATATACATACTTAGTGGCTTTCTTTTTTGCCATTAGTCTTTCCTCCGTATGAGTGTTAGTTATTTTGTTTTTTAAATAATTCTAAAATTTGTTTTTGAAACTCACCTTCGTTTTCAATTTCCATATCTATTTTAAGGTAGTAAATATCAATGTCATCCAATTCTTTCGAGAAAGCTTTCAGTTTTACATAGTCTTTTTGTGTTGTTACAACTGAATTACAATTTGTATCGTAAAACACTTTTCTTATAAGATTAACTTCTTTTAAGTTGTAGTCTTTATGATCTTTGAATAAAAGCTTGTTGCTTATATCTATATTATGCACTTCTAAAACTTTTAGAAACGAATAAGGTCTTGCAATTCCGCAAACCACAAAACTTTTATCTCCTTTGAAATCTTCAAGTTTAAAGCTTTCGTGATTCTTTACATCGTATAGACCTGAGGATTTATATTTTCCATAAAAGATATTCTTCCCTTCAAGCTTTTGTTTTACGTTTTTTGATAATTCTATCTTATCAGAAAACTTTCTATTAATAATTATAAAATCTGCTCTCTTGATCGCTGAATATGGTTCACGCATTCTTCCAAGAGGCAATAAATTTCTGTCCATTACTCCTTTCTTTGTTAAGAACCTCTGATCAAAGACTAAAATGTTCAAATCTCGATCTATCCATCTATGCTGATAAGCATCATCAAGTACGATCGCGTCAAGCTCAACATCAGCCAAAAAATTATTAGCACCTTCAACTCTTCTCTCCGAAACTGCTGCAGGTACTTGACATTCTTCCGCTGCTAGAAAGATTTCATCACCACTCTGATTAACTGGAAGTGACTGCTTTATCCCATTAGATACTAGCTGGTAGCCTTTCGAATTTCTGCTGTACCCTCTGCTCAATATGCCGACTTTTATTCCAGCGTTTTTGAGCATTTTTGTGATCATGATTACGCTTGGAGTTTTGCCCGCTCCACCAACAGTAATATTTCCTATTGAAATAACTTTTACATTAACTTTTTTCTGTTCAAAAATATTCAGATCGAATAGTTTATTTCTGATAGAAATAACCGACCAGTAAACCAATGTCAGTGGAGATAACAATATTTTAAGAATCTTAATCAAAAATCTCTGCTTCCTTCTGCAAGTCATTTAACTTTATGCTACATTCATCAATTATTTTTGAAACTTCCTCTCTCGATAGTTCATTCCCAATGTAAATCGGATCGGAATAAATAACATTAATCTTGCTGAAAAATTTTGGAATCTGAAATCCATCCCAGCTCTTTTCAAACACATATTTATTCTTGTACGCTACACCGCAAAGTACAAGTGGTATTTCACCTCTTTGTGCAATTATTACAGCCCCAGCTTTCATTACTCGAGGAGGGCCGGTTGGACCATCCGGTGTAATTGAAATTGAATATTTGTTATTTGCTTTTTCAACTAACATCTCCAAGGCTTCTTTACCTCCTTTATGACTTGATCCACGTTCTACATTGTAGTTCCATTTGACCAACACGTTCGCCAGTAAATCACCATCCTTGCTCTGGCTGACCAACGACGAAAAGTTCTTATCTCTTTGCAAAAACCAAGGAATTAGCATTGTTCCATGCCAGAAAGCAAAAACAATATTATTCCCATCTTTAATAAAGCTATCAGTTTTTTCTGCGTTTTTAATATCCAGTTTTACAGTCTTACAAAGAACACTAACAGCTCCGTAAAGAAATTGATTACCAAGTACTCTCAAAAAACTTTGCTTGATCTCTTTATACTTCATGAAGCTCATTTAAAATTATTTGGGCAGCATTTGCAGATGCACCCCTAACGCCTAATTCTTCATTCACTAAATTCAGATTATGCTTAACTTCCTCAAGTTTAACCTCATCTTTCAGAAGCGCTTTACAATAGCTAGTAATAGACTCTACATTCACATCATCCTGAATAAACTCTTTTACAATCTCTTTACCAGCTATGATGTTTGGCATTGCAATATTGTCAATCTTAACTAATCTTTTACCTAACTCATATGTGAATTTACTAGTAGAATAAATTGCTATAAAAGGTAGGCCAAAGAGTGCAGCTTCCAGAGTTGACGTTCCAGATTTAACAATTCCAAATTTTGAATATTTAAGCAGGTTATAAGTATTTCCCTTTACGATTCTCTGATCAGAATGCTGAATGAACTTCTGCAGAAATGATTCATCCAAATTCTCTGCACATGCAACCAAAGTTTGAAAATTGAATTTATCCGAAAGTTCTTTCGCAGCCTCGCTCAATATTTTTAAGTGTTTTTGAATTTCATGCTTTCTGCTACCCGGCAAAATCAATAATAAATCTTGATTCTCATCGACTCCAATTTCTTTATAGAACTCCTCTCGAGGGGTAAATTGAAAATTCTCTATTCTTTCAATCAATGGATGACCAACATAATTGACAGGAACATTGCCCTCTTCGTACATTTTTTTCTCGAATGGAAAAACTACGATCATTTTATCAACACGATCTCTAATTTTATTGATTCTTCCTTTTCTCCATGCCCATATCTGGGGAGAAATGTAATAGATAATTCTTAACCCAAGTGCTTTTAACTTTTTTGCAATTCTAAGGTTGAATCCAGGATAATCTATTAATACAGCAAGTTTAATTTTCTCTCTTTTCACTAGTTCGATAAGAGCTTTTTCAACCTTCAAAATAAATGGTAGATGTTTTAATACTTCTGCAAATCCAAGAAAAGCCATATCCTTAATGTGATAAAGCGCATGCATTCCATTAGAGATCATCTTATCACCGCCTATCCCCAAAAATTTCAGCGAATTATCAGCTATAGATAGTTCATTGATCAATGCTGCACCATGCATATCACCAGAGGCTTCACCAGCAATCATTAATATTTTAGAATTTGAATTCAATAAAGTTCCTTAATTCTCTCTAACCTTGAGCATAAACAGCCTTACGCTTTAGTTCGGCTTGATGTCGTTTCTTAATACGTTTCTTACCAAGCAAGTTCTCAATTCTTGGTATAATATCTTTGAACGTTCTAAATGGATAATACGATATCCTATTTTTTTCACAGAACTTTAGTAGAGTTCGTTTTGCAAAGATGTAATCTGTGTATTGTGCTGGACATGTGTCCGAAAGTCCGTCACCAATGTAAATAGTTATATCCTCATCACTGCTATTATTTAAAATGTGGTTGCGTTTACAATTTGCGCAAGTCTTACATTCCTCATCCCTATAAGGAAATGAAGGTATCATTCTGCTGTTTTCCGTAAACTCCAACTTGTTTGTATAGACTTTCAGATGAGTTAAATTATTATTCTTCAATATTCTCTCAATATAATAATCTAAACCATCGCTCAAGACAGTTAGATCGATATTGTTTTCCTTACATAAATTTAAAAATTCAAAAAAGCCATCTTCAATCTCCATGGAATCAACAAAATCATCCATTTCAGATTTTTTAATATCGGGCAATGTTTCAAATAATTCTTCCCAAAATGTTGCAGAAGATATATTCCCAGCTATCCAGCGATCAGCGATCTCATTTATAATTTCTTGATCCCCAAATTCCATGAAGAGAGAATCTCCAACATCCTGTTTTGCAATTGTACCGTCGAAATCCACAAATATTTTCATAGTTTGATCAAGATTAGACAACAATATCCTCCGTAAATCTTACACCAGCAAGTTTTGAGATACCTTCTTCCTGCATTGTAACTCCATACATTGTTTCTGCAGCGTTCATAGTCCTTTTATTGTGAGTAACAATAATGAACTGAGTGTTGTCATTAAAGTCCTGAAGCAGCTTACAGAATCGATCTATATTTGCATCATCCAATGGAGCATCAACTTCGTCCATTATACAGAATGGAGATGGTTTTACAAGATATATTGCAAAAAGCAATGCTGTGGCTGTAAGTGTTTTCTCCCCACCAGATAACTGTTCAATTGATGTTGGCCTTTTTCCCTTTGGTTTTGCAGTGATCTCAATTTTTGCTTCGAGAGGATCAACACCTTCTTGAAGCAATAAGATCGGCTTCGTCACCTTCATCAAATAGGGAAGTAAAAATCTTCTTGAAGTTCTCTCTTATCTGTTCGAATGTTTCAACGAAAATAGTTTGAGCTGCTTGGTTAATTTCGTTGATAGTATGTGCTAAATCTTTTTCAGAATCTAAAAGGTCATCTCTTTGTTTGAGAAGGAAATCTAATCTCTCCTTTTCTTCTTCATATTCGGTGTAGGCCAGCAGATTAACGGGACCGAGATTTTTAACTTGCTGTTTAAGTGAGTGAACTTCAGAAGAAACTTCTCTGAAATTAAATTCCTCGAAATCTTCGAATTCTTTAAATTCCAGTTTGATTGAATATTCTTCATCTATATGCTCGGTCAAATTTTCTAATCGCAAAGTATTTTCATTTATTTTTACTTCTGAAGCATGTATCTTATCTGACAATTGCTGTCTTTGATGTCTAAGTGAACTTAGCTCTTCTTCAAGATGGGTTGATTGATTTTTTAATTCTTGTAATCTTTCTTTAATTTCTCTTTCATCATTTTCAAGCTGTTCTCGTTCAGCCCTTAATTCACCTAAAACCCATTCATTGTCGGCAATAATACCTTGCAGACTTTCCATTTCTTGTTCGGTGTTAGCAATGGCACTATTGCGTTTTGAAATTGAGCTTTCAATTTTGACTTTATTATCCTCGAGGTGGATAATTGACTCTCTAGTGTTCTGAAGTTGCCCGCGTAATCGCTCTAGTTCAAGTTTGCTCTGATTAAAAACTTCGAATTGATCGTTAAAAATTGCTTCTTTCTCTATCTGTTCACTGAGTTTGAAATCTAGTGATGACTGAACTTCATTTTTCTCATTATTTAGCGATGACATTTCATTTTGTAGTTCATCCAATAAATTATTTTGATTGAATGACTCTGAAACAATATCATTTATCTTGTTTTGTGCATTTTCAATCTCTTCATTGGACTTGTTTTTTTCAAACTCAATTTGAGATATTTGTTTTTCAATGTTGTTAATTTCATTTAAAAGTGTTCTACTTTGATCAGAAAGATCCCTTAGATTTATTGAGTTAATTCTCTCTTCTGTTTCGGTAATTTCAGTAGAAACACGTTTTAGGGTTTCTTCATTTTTGGGGAACTCATTTTTAAGATCATCTAAAAGTTTTTTTCTGCCGAATAAAGTTTCGTCAAGTTGAGGAAGTGAACCAGCTTCCACCACACCACCAGCATGAACTAGATCGCCCTCAGTTGTAACAAATGAAAAATGAGAATATTTTTCGTTTAGTTGAATTGCTGACTCAAGATTTTTTGTTACAGCAACATCAATAAGTAAGTTTGAAAAATATGGTTTCCATTTGTCAGAAGTTTCTACAAGATCAGAAGCCCAACTAATAAATTTAATTTCCTTAGCTAACTTTTTAGCTTTTCTTTTTTTATCATATTCTCCAAGTTTGGAGAGTAAACCCTTTGTTGATTTACCATTTTTTAGCAGATAAAATGAGGCTTTACCTAGGTCATACTTTTTTAGATATTCAACAGCACTCTGAAGATCAGTAATATGTTCAATGAAAAGGTTATTGAGATAATTTTTCAGTGCGGCATTAAGAGCAAGCCGATAGTCTTCACTTGTGTTACCAACATCTGCAACAATAGTTCTATCATTTTTTGTCCAGCTGCTGTTCTCTAAAAGAACTTTGGAACCTTGTGAAACCCCCTCTAAATTATCAATTAGTGATTGGATCAACTCGATCTTATTTCTTATTCCAGCAAGAACATTTCTTCCTTCCAACTCCTCTTTTTGATGTTTATTGAGCTGTTCTTCAAGTCTTTTTCGTTCATCTTCCTTTGCAGTATATTCAGCATCTGATTCAGCAATTTGTCTATGAACATCATCTTTTTCTTGAGTTAATTCTTCAAGGTAACCGACAGTTTTTGCAATGTTGCTAGTTGTCTTCTGAATAAATTCCTCTAGTCGACTTATTTCACTATTGTATTTTTCTGCTAATTCTTTTGTGTTATTAATTCTATTTTCATGGAGTGTGATTCTTTTTTCAATATTTCCGAGTTTTTCAGTTTCAATTTTTACAAGTTCTTTATACTTTTCCAATTCCTCTCGCTTGAAATCAATATCAGATCTTCCACCCTCTATTTGTGCTTCTTTTTCTTTGATCAGATTTTCGTATTCGTAAAGTTTATGACTATTATCAGCGATACTTTCATGATTTTCCGTGATTTGGTGATTTAGTTCATCAATTTCAGAATTATAGTTTTCAATATTTCTTCTTAAAACTTTGTCACGTTCTTGAGCAACGGAAATGTTTCTTTCTTTATCATGAAGTTTATTTGTATTTACAGAGAGTTCTTCTCGTTTAGAACTAAGCTCGCTTTCAATTGAATAAATTTTCTCTCTGAAAGAGATCAATTCATTTTCAGTTTTCCTTGTATTCTGATCGATCTCTTCTTTCTGGGCATCATATTCACCCTTGCTTGACTGGAGGTAGGTCAACTCTGAAGTCATTTTCGAGAATTCACGCTCCGCAAGGTCCAATTCTTTTTCTTTAAGAACCGATTGAACCTGGTTAAATTTATCAGCTTTTTTTGCCTGTCGATAGAGGGAATTAACTGTCTTCTGAACTTCTGACACAATATCATTTACTCTGGTTAAGTCACTTTTGACTTCATCAAGTCTTTTTAGAGTAAGACGTCTTCTAAGTTTGTATTTATTAACACCAGCAGCTTCTTCAAATAGATGTCTTCTTTCATCAGCTTTACTGCTGAGTATAGTTTCCACCATTTTTAATTCAATAACAGAATAGGCGTTAGCACCCATTCCGGTATCCATAAAAAGATTTGTAATATCTTTTAGTCTGCAAATGTTGTTATTTAAAAGGTATTCACTCTCTCCTGATCGGAAAATTCTTCGAGTGATTGTGACCTCGGAATATTCCGTTGGCAAGATACCTTTATCATTTACAAGAGTAAGAGAGATTTCTGCCATTCCCATCGGCTTACTTTTTCGTGTTCCGTTGAAGATAACATTTTCCATTTTATCACTACGAAGTGTGCTGCTTTTCTGTTCGCCTAGCACCCATCTAATTCCATCAATAATATTAGTTTTACCGCATCCGTTTGGTCCAACGATACCAGTAATTCCACTATTAAAGTTTATTGAGGTTTTATTTGCAAAAGATTTAAAACCAAATATTTCAAGCTTAGATAGATACAATCAGAAAATCCTACATTTGTTTAAATTGGTAAAAGGTATTAGTGATATAATCAAATGTGGAGTATGATAATTGGAAATATGATAATATGCCCCCTATAAGAATGATCAAGATAACAATCGTATAAAAATAAACTCTGAATGACCCAACATCAAAAATTACATAGATACCCTTAAGTAATCTTTGGAATGTCCAGATGAAATACAAAAACAAGAATGCAAAAAGATAAAGAGTAATTATCTCCGCTTCCAAAATTCGATATAATACCATTGTTAATGGCAGCAGAATTACAACGGGTAGAAAAGCCCAGACAATGGTGAATACAATATTTCTGTAATAAATTTTTGTTCTTATAAAAAATGATGCCCACTTAATGATAAGACTAACTATTACTAAATCAATGGCAGTAAGAATAAAGAGTAAAAAGAAAGCCTCTATTGGATTCCATGCAAAATAGCTAACGAAATCAATAATTGCTGGATTTCCAAAAGCTATTAATACTTTGTCAAAAAATAGATTTGTACGTAAGTAGAAGAAAAGATTATTAAGAAGCAGAGCATGTGCACCAAGTAGAATAACTAGAAGAATTGCAGTATGTACTCCAGACATAATGCGGTGATCTCTTATATCTGCAAAAAAATTATATGGTCTAAGAAGTGCTCTCATCGCATCTTCACGGAATTTCTTTTTTGAGTTTACTAAGACACCCATAAAGATAGAGAGAGCAAGACCCATGAAGATAAAGAAAAGAGGTGCATCTTCTTCCTTGCTTCCAAGTGGGATTGTTATTCTGTTCGATTTCTCAAGTTTGGATTGAATAACATTATAACCAATTCGGTTAATATTTCTATCCGCCCCTAATATTCCAATCTGATAAAAATTATTGGGTGAAAATTTTGAATAGAGAGAGTTAAAGTCACCATAAAAGTCGAACATAGAATTAATAAAAAAGCCTGTAAGTTTGGAAGTTCTGTAAAGATCGATAGTTTCCTCAAAAAACTTGGCTTGTCCTTCGATTGAGAATTTATTCAGATACCCGTTCGTATTCCCATTATATGATGGATAAGTTGCACTGCTTATAAATACCCGATGATTTCCAAGGATAGAAACGGAATTCTCAATATTTCTTGTAACTGAGCTCATATCTGGTGAGAAAAGTTCAACGCCATAAAGATCAAGATTTTCGATCTGGTTTTCCGGAAAGCCGATGAACGAAGCATATGATATTTTCTGCTCATTTGAAATAAACTCAGCTAGCTCTGAAATAAATTCTGACTGAGGAGTTGAATCGGCGATGTATCCGCTTCCTAATCCAATACCTAATACAGATTTGTGTTTTTCATATGCTCTATAAAGATCTTTGAAGTAATCAATCGCGCGATCTTTAAAATTACTATCATTTGTAAAATTAGCGGGTACCGAGTTTAGAGGAATTTCGATGAATGCAAATAGTCCAAGCTTCTGACAGATATCTAATGCAAATGGATGTGGAGTGTCACCTGAAAATCTGACGCTGTTAACTCCCATATTTTTAATTATATTAAGATCCTCTTTCAAATTCTGATAACCAATAAGACTACCGAGTTTTTCATCAGAAATTATATATGAGACCCCTTGAAATGTAATCTCCTTTGAGTTTAATTTGAAACCGCTCTCACTTTCTTCAAATGTAAAAAGAGCAAGATTCTTTTCAATTTCATCAACAACCGAATCATTTTTTGTCAGCTGAAAATTTGCAGTATAAAGATTTGGAGTCTCTGGTGACCAAAGATTAATATCTCTAAGGTTTATATTATGACTTGCCAACTTCTGAGTTTTATCTGGTACCAACTTCCGTTCATAAACCAGGTTACCCAAATTATCAACCAAAGTAACCGCCAATCGGTATTTTGGTCTATCTTTTTTCTCGTAAATGTAATTGAAAGAAAAATCGAAATTAAGATTTGCTCTAGTAAGACTGCTATTAAATTCCGCTGAATAATCCAGTAGTTCAACATGTTCTTTCGGAATAATTTCTAAAAAAACTTCTCTAAGAATTCCACCCGAATGTTTAGGAAGTAAAAAACGCTGATGCAGCGGTATTGTAGATTTTGAATCTAGTTCATCTATTATCTTTAATGTTATAACATTATTGTTTTCGATATTTATCAATTCACTTGGAAGATCGAGTGTAAAAGGTATATTTCCACCAGTTTTCTTTACGAGAATAAGATCATTAAGGTAAATATCCACTAAATAAGAGATACCCATAAAATGGATTCTAAAGAAATTATATTCAAGTAGATCTGGTTGAATATCAAGTGCTTTTTCGTAAATAATTGTACTACCCGACTTAAAGGAAGAAGGAACATTTACAAGAACGCTCGTTTCCTTAGAATCTTCAACATAAACATTCCAGTCATTATTTAGGGGAATATATGTTCTGGTTGAGGTATTTGCATAATTTACAGTATCAGTTGAGTATGAGATGTCCAGAGGTAATTCTTTAATCGTAATTTGAGAGAAAACAGAAGATGAAACGAAGAAAAGAAATAAACAAGACAAGTATTTTTTCATAATTTTGGACTATTTACTAAAAAAATGACAATTGCAAATATACTAAAGAAAGGAGGCGAAATCAATGAGAAAATCAGCTAATTTCATTCAAAATAAGGATTTATGGAGGTTTTATTAAGATTGATAATTGTGATTTAAATCATAGGATTTTTTAACAGAGAATATTATTTTATTTACTAAAAAATATAAAGACATCGTAATTTCTTAATAAAGAATCTAAATATTCAATTTTCGGAGGTTTTGTGGTACAGAAAAAATCTTTATTCGTCAGAGTCTTTACTTCAAATATCATTTTATTTTTATTTACATTTCTTTTATTCCAAACCTGCTCGGATAATAATTCTCCCACGGAACCACCCGTGAACAACACTTCTTCATCAGGTGCAATTTCAACTGGTGAAGTTATACAGGAAACCTCAAAAAACATTGGAACTGAGGGTGGGACGGTAGAAGTTACTAACTCAGATTCTCCAATAAACGGATTGAAAATTACAGTTCCACAAAAAGGGTATAACGAGACACGTAATTTTACTATTTCTTATGCACCGATAACTAGTCATACATTGGGAGAAAATTTCAAACCCATATCTCCAATGATCTCAATTAAAAACGGGGGAGACTATTCAGAAATGCCCATGTCGATAAAGGTCCCAATTAAAAAGGAAATTGATGAATTTGCAGTGGGTATTTTATATGATGAAATAACTGGAAAAATTGAAGTACTTCCAACTATTGCACAAGATGAATCATCAATTACAGTTAATACCAGGCATTTTGCAACCTCAACCATCTCAAGAGGAACAACATTAAAGAAAGGGATGGATGGATCAAGCCTGGGTAACTTAGTAATATCTTCCCTTAAAGAAAGTATACTTTCCGGACAAGCTGTTGTTAGTTCAGGCTTTACACCTGGTGTTGATGATTGGGAATTCCCAAATTTCGGCTCTTATATTGCTCCAAAAGGTCATTGCGCTGGTCAAAGTATAACAGCAATGTGGTATTATTACGAAAAAACATTAAAAGGTGAACCCTCTCTTTTTCACAGGTTCGACAAAATTAATAATAGCACAAATCCAAAATTATTATGGCAGGATAATCCAAGAGGTTACCGTTTTGCTTCAATTATTCACAAAGAATTAGACCAGAGTGATATTATGACGAGTCTAACCATTCAATCATATATCCATTCTGTAACATGGAAAACATTTATAGCTGCAATGCTATTAACAGGTGAACCTCAATTTGTGGGTATTATGGGAGATGGGGGACATGCTTTAATTGTGTATAAAATAAATGTTACCGAAGGAAAGATGTATATAGCAGATCCTAATTACCCTAATAATAGATACATAGATGGGACTGAGACCATAAGAACTATTACTTACTCAAACGGAAAGTTTAATCCTTATAAATCTTATGCGAAAGTTGGGACTGAAGAAGAAGTGTATGACAAAATAGCTTTCTATGGCAAAACTTCATTTATTGAATGGCCCCAAATTGCAAAGCGTTATGCAGAAATGGAAACAGAACAAATAGGAAATGATAGATTTCCAGAATATGAGCTAAAGCGAATAGGTCCATATGGTCCATTACCTATTTGGAAAACAGTGAAAACAGATACGTCTACAAATAATATATTTGCACAGTCGTATGATATCCCATACTATTTATCCGGAACTGATCATTATCAAGCGGTACATAGTTATAATGCAACAACAGGCGAAAAAATTGCATCTTATGCAGCAAATGGGATGCTTTCTGTTCAACTTAGTCCTGGTAAAAATACAATAGGTTTTTACGTTTTGGGTGCCACAGAGGTAGAGTGGGAATATCTTGATTTTAAGTGGGTTGACTGTTATTACACGAAACTTTCAATTGAACCCAATCCCCCTATTGGTAAACCAAATGAAGAATGCAAGTTTACTGCTTTTTCAAATGGAACTGCACTGAAAGGAAACTCAAAATACGTTTGGATCTTCGGTGATAATACGGATAATGTAACTATTTTAAACGATAGCACGGTTACGCACGTTTTTAAGGAAGCAGGAACATACGAGGTTGAAGCTAGATATATTGAAAATAGCACTAATATATGGCTTAATTTAGAAACTATTAGTTATGACGTAGAAGAAGACATTCCGACAATTTCAGACATAGCTCCCAATATAGCTAAAGTAGGTGAGGTTGTACACATTAATGGAAGGAACTTCGGTACATCACAAAATAACAGCGAAGTTTGGTTCTCAGCAGCAAAAGCTTTGGCATCAGATATTGTTTCTTGGGGTGATACTCAGATAGATGTTAAAGTTCCTGAAGGTGCAGTAACTGGAGACGTACATATTGTTGTTGATGGTGAAGAGAGTAATTATGTTAGTTTTACGGTAGAAGAAGAAAGCGATCCTAATGACGGTTATTGGGTTCTGTATGACACGAAGGAAATTAACGGATGCTCTTGGTATGAATCTGAATGTTGGCCTTTAGAAGACTGTTCTGGAAGTGCCGGAAATTATTCAATAACCATAGGGTCGAGTACATGCAGTAATACATCTGGTTGGTCAGGTTCCGGGAGTTATACATTACCACCTTCGCAATTCATACCTGGTGATACCTTAACTTTTGAGACAACTGCAAGCGGTTCGGGATATACAAGAGTAGATATTTGTTATTATGCTGATATAGAAAATATGTCTTTTGATGAGTATGGATACAATACAGGGGATTCGCCTAGTCGGTGTGATAAAATAGTTAGTTGCTGGGAGAATTCATCTCCCGCTATAGGAAAATATAAAATATCTGAGTATCCTGACAAAGATGGAGCCCTTTTAGTAGAAGGTAGTGGATCCATAGGAACTCGTGATACTTCGAGGCGTTATTTCTTTTTATATAAATGGCAGGAATAAAAGTTAAACTGTAATAATTAATAATTTTCGCAATTATTTTTAAGCGATCAAAACCCTCACAAATAGTGAGGGTTAAATTTAATTAATTACATTATTTAAACTTATTTAGCCATCAAAACAGAAATTGCAGAAAAAATAACAATATCATCAACGCTGCAACCTCGGCTTAAATCGAATAGTGTTTTTTACATATCATTTGAACAAAATTCGCTTTAAATATTGGCACTATGATTGCGGCTAAATAAACTTTACGATTGACATAACATAGAATTACAAACTTTTTTTATATAAAATCATAATTATTGCCGCTTAAAAAAGGCGGAGAAAAACTTAATTCCATAGGGGACCGTTATGTCAAATAAAACCACTCTATTAGTCAGATTCTTTTTACTGAACACATTATATTTATTACTCTCAACATTTCTATTCCAAACCTGTTCAGATGATAATCCGGTAACACCCCCTGAAGCAAATCTTAATTCTTCACAGCTTGATACAGTAATAAATGTCGACAACTCGTCAGCAGTGATATCCTATAAGGATGATATAAATTTGATTATACCTCAAGGAGCTGTGACAGGCGATACAAAATTAGTAATTTCACGACTATCAGACAGTTCGATTCCCACTGACTCCGAAATGGAATTCCCAAATGCTTATGAAATCACACTGGGCGATCAGCACATTTTTGATAAGCCATTAGAAATAACTCTCAAATATGATCCCGAAAAATTAGTAGAGGGTATATTTAAGTATAAAATTGGTGCAGCATATTACGATGAAACTTTAGAAAAATGGGCCCTATTTAAAAGTGTTTCAGTTGATACACTCCAGAATACAGTATCATTTAGTACAATTCATCTAACAAAATTATCATGGTATCATTTTAAGTATGCTTATGGTTACACTGACTACATCACAAGCCCACATTTTACTATTTATTGGGTCGATGGTAAGGTTGTACCAGATGCCGATTACAAATCCTCTTTGACAAATCATAAAGGTACTTCTCCCCATTATATACAAGATATTCTATATTATCTTGAAGAATCATGGACCGCATATAAAAATAATGGTTTGCAAGTTCCTGAAGATACGACCGATAAAGTAGAGGTCCGAGTATTGGAATTGCCAAAAGGGGAAGATGGCAACACTAGCTTTTTCGGGTTTGTTAGACTAAACCAAAATATTGAGGCGAGCAATGAAATGTCACAAGAAGAAGTAGTAAAAGTGACATGTGCTCATGAATTTTTACACTACGTTCAAGATTATTACTTTATGCAGTTTGGAGCAGGGAACTTTACAAAATGGTGGTTGGAAGCTACCGCCGTTCAAGCCGATAGAATCGTCTGGCCTAATAAATCAAAATTTGAGGCAATAAGTTATGCTGATGGTCAAATAGATGGACAACTTGAACGATCGTGGGATGATTGTAATAGTGACCCCAATTATTATATTGCCGGAGGATTTCTAACATATTTAACTTCCTATCGTGTCGGTCCCAAATTAAGCATTCCCAAAATTATTATTGAAACAGGGAAAGCTACTAAAATTAGTTATTTCAGAACTATCTTAAATGATTATTTAAAAAATAATCTTTCTTCTTATGGAATTGGCCATGAGCATAGGGACTATATTAAATGGGCTTATGAACATAAAGGTCCGATTAATATTAAGTATTTACCTCCTCTTAGTTCCACAAATGCAAAGTATGTTGTTCCAGTAAGATTAACGGAAGATAATGCTTCTTGGAATGAAACAGTTACAGTATCGTATTTAGCGGCAAAAATGGTTAAAATTATTTCCCCAACTTCTACAGGGGCTTCTTCTTTTGAAATTGTACTTAATAGTAGTGATACGCAACTTGAACATTATGTTTACATATCGAATAAAGATCAAACAACATATAAAAAATATCTTGTTAAAAATGATACGTTAAAGATTGATTTGGAGAGCAAGAATCAATGGATTGATATACTAAGTTGCAATATATTCAAAGACGACAATGGAAGTTTTGATCTAAGTGTTGAACTTGTTCAAGGACCAAAAATTACAAGCATCACACCTTCTTCAGCTAAAGTTGGGGAAGTTGTAGAAATTAGTGGGAGTAATTTTGGAACAACCCAAAGTACCAGTGAAGTTTGGTTCGGAGAAGTTAAAGCACTTGCTTCAGATATTGTTTCTTGGTTAGATACTCAAATCGAGGTAAAAGTACCTGAAGGTGCTCTCTCTGGAGATGTTCATGTATCTGTGGATAAAGTTACCAGCAATAAGATTTTCTTTGCTGTAGAGGGTGCACCTGTAATTACTGAAATTTATGACGATAGCTACTATAATAATCATGATGGGTATCACAAATTCACAATTCCCGGGAAATATGCCGTCATAAAAGGTGAAAATTTTGGAAGCACTTCTACCATTAAAAAAGTGCTTGTTAATAACATTGAAGCTGAATTTCAGAATTGGCGAGATACTTCTGTATCAGTAAAATTGCCACTACAGCCAACAGGGAATATTTCTATTAAGATTGTTTCTTCAAATGGTGAAAGTAATGAACTTCCATATTTTAACGGGCTGCCCGTCAGCTATTTAAATACTGCAGAACCAATATTTTTATCTTCGGCATTTTATGTTAATTACTATAATGAGAAAGCAGAAGCTAATTATGGTAGAGCACTAAGCCTTACACCACCCGATTTTAGCAGGAACGAATATACCTGGAGTAACAATATGCTATCGGTTAGCATCAATAATGTGGAGAACGTTACCGGTTTAGCGAAGTACACATTTGCGGAAGATGGAATGAGTATTGAAAAAGTAGAGTTTGATTATTCGAAAAGTAATGTGCACCCAAGTGAAATTGTTCATTATGTTGGTAATGATTATCCTCTGTATGAAAATTATGATTTATATTCTCAGGAAAAAATGATTTATTCATACAGATCATGTGGTGAAGATTTAGAAACAAGTACTTCTAGTATCACAGGTTCGTTAAACTATGTTGATGATCTAAGAGCAGATTTTGAGGGACTTGATTATTCTATGGGTTGTTCATGGAATAGTATTTATCTTAGATTAACTTTTACTAATTGAAGAAATAATTATTTGGAAGAAATAAGAAAGTAGAGATTCGGTTTTTGAATCTCTACTTATTTAAATTTGTTTAGTTTGGATCAATAATTCCGGCAAATGAATCTGCTTTAAGACAAGCACCGCCAACGAGAGCACCATCAATATCGGGTTGACCAAGTAATTCTTTAGCATTATCCGGTTTTACACTGCCGCCATATTGAATTACTACATTCTCTGCAAAATCTGCTGAATACATTTCTGCTAGTAATCCACGAATAAATGCATGCACTTCCTGTGCTTGTTCTGGACTAGCAGTTTTGCCAGTTCCAATTGCCCAAATAGGTTCGTAAGCAACTATTAATTCAGAAAGATCAGCTTCTGAAATCCCGCTCAATCCACCACGAACTTGAGTTTCAATAACTTTTTTCATCTCTCCACTTTCTCTCTCTTCAAGAGTTTCACCGATGCAGAAAATTGGAATCAATTTATGTCCAATAGCTTTTTTGATCTTTTTGTTTATCAATTCATCAGTTTCGTTAAAAATTGTTCTTCGCTCTGAATGACCAAGAATTACATACTGACATCCAACACTTTTTACCATTGTAGCTGAAATTGCACCTGTAAAAGCACCACTCTCTTCTGCACACATATTCTGTGCACCAAGACCAATTGCTGTATCTTTTAGCAAAGCACTAACAGTTTCAAGCGATGTAAAGGGAGGACAAACGATGACTTTCACATTATCATTATCTGTAACTTGATTTTTAATTTCACTCACTAAACTAACTGACTCATTCAAGTCTTTGTTCATTTTCCAGTTTCCGGCTACAACAGTCTTTCTCATTTTACTCCTCAAATAGATTACATTTTTAATAAATTTATTTCGTGTTATACAGCTTCTACTCGTTTTATTTCTGGTACATCACGCATTAGTGCTCTCTCAATTCCAGCACGTAACGTCATTTGCGACATCGGGCATCCAATACAAGCTCCGGTTAAGCGAACCTCAACAATTCCATCTTCTTTCACTTCAACAAGTTCAACATCCCCGCCATCAGCTTTTAAGTAAGGGCGAACGGTTTCCAATGCATCGAGAACTCTTTCTCTTAATTGTTCAGACATTTTATTTCCAATGATTATAGTTGAATTTCAACTTCTTTAGTCAAATCTTTAGAATTATTAATACTGATCTGTGCAGCTAAATTTCTCGCAACATCCCTAATTATTTTTGTGTTTTCTGAATCTGGTAATGCGTGCACAATTGGTCTTCCGTTATCGCCACCTTCTCTAATTCTAGGATCGATAGGAATATTTCCTAGCAGATTTGTTTTTAGTTCAACTGAAAGTTTTTCTCCGCCGCCGCTTCCAAATATATCGTATCGTTTTCCAGTATCTGGTGCAATGAAATAACTCATATTTTCAATAATTCCAAATACCGGAACGTTGACCCGCTCGAACATTTTCAATCCCTTCATTGCATCTATCAACGAAACTTCTTGTGGCGTTGTAACTATAACAGCACCAGTAAGAGGAATTGTCTGCACCAGTGTTAATTGAATATCGCCGGTTCCTGGAGGAAGATCGTAAATTAAATAATCGAGTTCGCCCCAAGCAACATCAGTCATAAACTGCTTCAATGCACCGCTTGCCATAGGTCCGCGCCAGATTACCGGATTATCATCATCTATCATAAATCCAATTGACATCAGTTTAATTCCATAACTTTCAAGCGGAGCTAATTTTTTAGTTTCTGGATCTTGAAATAATCCGGTTTTCTTAACACCCAGCATCAACGGAATACTTGGACCATAAATATCGGCATCAATTATCCCAACTTTTGCTCCATCATTTGCCAAAGCTAAAGCCAAATTAACCGCAACAGTGCTTTTGCCAACTCCGCCTTTACCGCTGGCTACAGCAATTGTGTTCTTAACTCCCGGCAATATCGCTTCTTTCGACTGATTTTTATGTGCACTTACATTTGCAGTCATGTCAATTTCAATTTCGGTTGCTTGAGGAACACGACTTTTTATTGCAGAGATACAGTCACTTTTTATTTTATCCTTTAATGGGCAAGCCGGAGTTGTAAGAATTACCTGCGCAAAGACTTTTGTACCATCAATTTTTATATCGCCCACCATGTTTAGAGTAACCAGATCTTTGTGAAGATCAGGATCCATAACATTGCTGAGAGCTTTTATTACATCTTCTTTTACTATTTGAGACATTAATTATCCTTTCTTACAGAATTCGGAAACGAAAATTACTAAATATTACTTTCGGTTGCTATGTGATTAATTATCACAATAAAAGAATTGGGCAAAAATCATCTTTCTAATAAATTCAAAAGCAGTCAAATTTTGGTACCCAAATTGATACTCTACTTTTTAATGGGATATTCTAGTATTTTTCATGCAATAGTTTAAAAATAAAATGAAAAAAGAACTACTCTACATACTTTCGGTAATATTGTTTGCAATTATCTCTTGCGAAACCACAGAACCACCGCCAAGCAATCAGAAGATAACCTTAACTGCACTGGATGCAAGCTCAACAGAAGCTTGGCTAAACCTAAAACAAGATAACATTTCTCTACCGACAACTATAAGATTACTGCAGAATGCAACCATCTTAAGCGAAACTAATGTAAACTCAAATGACACAACTTTGTTTATTGAAAATCTTTCCCCCAACCAAAGCTTTACCTTCAAGGTAACAAATACAAAATACCAAACCTCCAGTGATGAGGTACAAGTAACAACAATGGATACAACCTCACATAACTTTACTTGGGAGACTTTTACATTCGGAGGTGGAGGCAGTAGCTATTTTAACGATGTAGCTATAATAAACGAAAACGACATTTGGGCAGTTGGAGAGATACACACAGAAGAAACAGACCAATTTGACAGCAATGGTGTTTGGGTACAGCCATATAATGCAGTTCATTGGGATGGGAAGGAATGGGAATTGAAGAGGATACTAGTTGAATATCTTGGACAGCCAAATTTTGCTCCATTGAATAGCGTCTTTTCTTTACCGAGTGGAGAGATTATTTTTTCAAGTGGACTTCCATATTTACCGGAAAACAACGAATGGAAATTGTACCATTTGTGGGATATGGGAGTATTAGATAATGATGATGGAAGTGTAAACGAAATATGGGGGACTTCTATGGAAAATTTATATTTTGCTGGGAATAAGGGGACTATAGTTCATTATAATGGAAGCTCCTGGACAAAGATAGAAAGTGGGACAGATAAGAGAATATCAGACGTCTGTGGAATAATTAATACAAAAACTCAACTAGAAGAAGTCTACGTAACAATAGCTGGCTCAGAAAGAACAATTTCTAGAATAACTTCGAACAATACACTAGAAGATGTTGATTGGCCATTTACATATGGCATTGAAGCAATATGGGGTAAAAATGAAAAGTTATTTTATGCTGTAGGAGAAGGTATATTCAGAAGTAATAATAGTAGTTGGGAATTAGAAGAAAGGATGCTGGCAATGGATATAGACGGTGAGGATTATAATTCAATAGTGGTAGTAGGTTTGGGAGGGAAGCTGAGTTATTTTAATGGTTCAGCTTGGTACCTATATACCCCGATGGGAAATACAAACTTAAGTGCCGTTTCAATAGGAAATAATACTATTGCCATAACAGCTACTTATAGCAATAAAATCATTATTGGTCATAGAAACTAGAAAACTCTTCATTCAATCATCAAATCAAAAATTTTTCGAGTCTAATAAAAATCAAATCAATAAATCATTCACCATGCTTGATTATTAAGTTAAGTATACTTAACTTTTAACTAATTAATAAATCAGAATAGAATTATGCCGAGTATTTCAAAAGAAAATTATATTAAAGCTGTTTATCAATTATGCCAGAACGATTCTCATACTGTTTCCACTTTAGCATTAGCGCAGAAGTTAAACATTACCAATGCCGCAACAAGTGATATGGCTAAAGGCTTATCAAGACAAAACTTTGTAAAGTACGAAAAGTATAAAGGAGTAAGTTTAACCCGGCAAGGTGAAAAGGTGGCAATAGGAATTATCAGGCGGCATCGACTTTGGGAGTTGTATTTAATGAACTCCTTGGGTTTAGGTTGGGAAGAGGTTCATGTTGAGGCAGAAAATTTGGAACATCAAACAACAGAATTTTTAATCGATAGGATAGATGATTATTTGGGAAATCCTAAATTTGATCCGCACGGTGAACCGATTCCACAGAAGGATGGCACAATTCCAAGCTTGATCGATCAAATACCGCTTAGTGATTCTTCTGTTGGTAAAGATTATATTGTAATGCGTGTAAGTGATGAATCCCAAGAGATCATGAATTACTTCACCGATATCGGATTAACGTTGAACTCAAAAATAAAAATTAGAAATATTCTGGAATATGATAACTCAGTTGTGATAGAATTGAATAATGAAGTTCATTCATTCAGTGAAAAAGTAAGCACAAAGATTTTTATAGCTCCGGTTGGCAGCAAATAATATTTTGTAATAATTAGGAAACTAATAAAATGGATCCAATAAATGCATTGTTAGTCGGCTTTATAATTTTAGCCGTAGTCACATACGTGTTTTGGCCTCAAAAGGGGCTGATAGCAGTGTGGAAACGCACCGTCTGGAATGCTGAAAAGATTCTGATGGAAGATGCATTAAAACTATTCTATCAGTATGAGGAGAAGCAGATAGTTCCAACTACAAAAACGGTAGAAGAAGAACTTTCAATATCGTTTAGCAAAACAAAAGATATTATTAAAAAACTGAAGCAATTTAAATTGATAGAACTTCGTGATGACAAAATAAACATGACAGAAGAGGGAAGAAATTATTCGCTTCAGATTATAAGAAATCACCGATTGTGGGAAAGATTTTTAGCAGATGAAACTGCTGTAAAGGAAATTGATTGGCACATTGAAGCTGAGCATGCGGAACATAAGTTAAGTCCAGAACAAGCAGATGAACTGGCTGCAAAAATTGGTAATCCGCTAATCGATCCGCATGGCGATCCGATACCAACTTCTGATGGAATAATGCCGGAAAGGAGCGGTAAACCAATTACGGAATTGAGGGATAATGAATTTGCTGAAATAATTCATCTGGAAGACGAGCCACTTGAATTATATAAAGATCTTGTTGATGAAGGTATATATCCCGGAATGTATATTCAAATGAAAGGGAAAACTAAAGGTCATATTCTATTTATTGCAAATGGTAAAGGATTCAAAATAAAATCTGAGTGCGGTAACAATGTTTTTGTTTCTCCAATTGTAGCTGAAACAATTACCGGACAAGGCTTTAAAAGTCTATCAACGTTACAAGCTGGCGAGAGTGGAAAGATCTTTGGAATCTCAAATGCTATAAGAGGGAAACAGAGAAGGCGCCTTCTCGATTTTGGTATCGTACCAGGTACGGAGATCTCTGCCGATCTTGTCTCTTTCAGCGGTGATCCCGTAGCATATAATGTTCGAGGAACATCTATTGCTCTAAGAAGAGAGCAGACCGATCTAATTTTTATAGAGGATGAAAACAATGAGTGAATGTGAAACTTGTCCAGTTCATAATACTGGAAATTTAATAAAACTTGGTATAAACATGAGCAAGTTCGACTATCTTGTTGCGCTTGCTGGAAATCCAAATACAGGTAAGAGTACTGTATTTAATAACCTTACGGGACTTAAGCAGCATACCGGCAACTGGCCAGGAAAAACTGTTACTCGTGCTGAAGGTGGATATTCATTTGGTGATAAAAAATATAAACTGGTCGATCTGCCAGGAACGTATTCTTTACTTTCGACCAGCGAGGATGAAGAGATAGCGAGAAACTTTGTGCTCTTCGGTCAGCCTGATGTAACTGTCATTGTTGTGGATGCAACAAGATTAGAAAGAAATCTGAATCTAGTGCTGCAGATATTAGAAATTACTAATCGTGCTGTGCTTTGCCTTAATCTCATGGATGAAGCAGAACGATATGAGTATGAAATAGATGCGAGAGCTTTGAGTAAAGATCTAGGAATTCCAGTAATACCCACTGAAGCCAGACAGAAAAAGGGAATAAATGAACTGCTGCAGGCTATATATGAAGTTGCATGTGGTGAGTATAAGTGTAAACCGCGTCAAGTCCACTCAATACCCTCGAACATTAAAAAAATAATTTCTGGTTTAACAGAAAAAATTGAGGAAGAATTTCCAGAATTACCAAATTCCAGATGGGTAGCTATGCGCTTGCTAGAAGGGGACCAGCAAATTCTCGATTCCATTCGAAGTGGTGAACTTAATACTCTAACAAATCCATCACAATCTGAACCAGTTGCGAAACCGGAGCTGATATGAAGGGGAAAGAAGCAATAATAACAGAAGCTAATCAGTACAGACTCGAGTATGGTGAGAGTTTGCACGATTCAATAATGGAAGCGATTTATACCGACGCCTCCGAAATTGCTTCGAAGGCAGTCACAAAGAAGGGATCAAAAGAAATTCCAACTTTGGACAGAACGTTAGATAAACTTGTAACAAGCAAGTGGCTTGGTTTTCCGATAATGTTTTTAATTTTGGCAATGGTATTTTGGGTTACGGTTGAGGGGGCAAATTATCCTTCTGGACTGCTGGCTGGTTTCTTAATTGATACTATGCATCCGCTCATAAAAGATTTTCTAATGTCCTTTGGTATTCCCAATTGGATAAACGGCTTGCTGATAGATGGCGGATACCTGGCAATGGCATGGGTTATTGCTGTAATGCTTCCACCAATGGCAATATTTTTCCCAGCTTACACATTACTAGAAGATTTTGGTTACTTGCCCAGAATTTCTTTTAATATGGATTTTCTTTATAGGAAAGCAGGAGCTCACGGTAAACAAGCTTTGACCACTGCCATGGGATTTGGCTGCAATGCTGCGGGAGTTGTTGCTACCAGAGTTATCGACAGTCCTAGAGAGAAACTTATCGCAATAATTACGAATAATTTTTCACTCTGTAACGGTAGATGGCCAACACAAATATTGATAGCTTCCATCTTTATAGGAGCACTTGCTCCTGCTCATCTTGCAGGGCTGGTTTCAGCAGGTGCTGTAGTATTTGTAGCAGTCTTGGGTATTGCATTAAGTTTAATAGTCTCATGGGGTTTATCAAAAACTGTATTGAAAGGTGAAGCATCGGCTTTTACTTTGGAACTGCCTCCGTACCGTCCACCTAGAATACTGCAAACTCTTTACACATCGTTAATTGACAGAACTCTTTTCGTTCTCTGGAGGGCGATACTTTTTGCTTTCCCAGCGGGTTTAGTCATCTGGCTGGTTGCCAATGTTGATATAGGGGGAGTCAGTCTTGCTTTACACTTTATAGGCTTCTCTGATCCGTTTGCTCTTTTTATTGGATTAAATGGAGTGATATTACTTGCTTACATCATTGCGATTCCAGCTAACGAAATTGTAATTCCAACTGTTTTAATGCTGACTGTAATGTCAGCTGGAATTGCAGGAGCGGGCGAAGGAACCGGAGTAATGTTTGAATTAGATTCAGCTACTGCAACTAGAGATATTCTTATAGCTGGAGGATGGACAACATTAACAGCTGTTAACCTTATGCTATTCAGCTTGCTGCATAATCCATGTTCAACAACAATATATACTATTTATAAAGAAACAAGAAGTGTTAAATGGACGGTGGTAGCCTCAGTTCTACCTGTGATAATGGGAATTGTTGTGTGCTTTTTCGTCGCACAAATCTGGAGATTGGTTGTTTGAGTTTAACGAAAAGTCTGATCGAAAAATTTTAAGATAATATATTAATAGATAAACGAAATAAAATTACTATCCGACAGTAATCATCTTTTCAAAAATTTCTCTTTGTTCGATCAAAGCTTTAACTTTGTCTTCGGGATCAGTTCGGCACTCAAGGCAGATCCAGCCTGCATAATCCATTTCAACAAATAGTGACATTAATTCTTGGTATGGATAATCACCAACATTTAATTCTCTAACATGTGCAGTGTCACCGAATCTATCTTTCACTAAATTAAAATTATGCTCTAACCCTTTACCATCAAGATCTTGATCATTGCTATTCCAGCAAACTGTAACATTTGGATTATCAGCTATATCCATTATTGCTTTTATGTTAGGTAGTTGCTGTGTTCCTTTTCCGTGAACCTCAACTCTTATTTGCTGCCCATAATCTCCCGCAAATCTTCCAACTTCATTAAGTGCCATTCCAATTTGCTCTAATGTTTTTTCGTGTGGTACACCTTGGTGGAATCTATTTGGTTTGACTTTTACTCCAGTTCCACCGATATCATGATTGAGTATGATGTAATCTAGAGTTCCTTCAATCTGTTTTTTCAGTTTCTCAGGATCTGGTGAGTCATATTCTTGATTTGTACCCATACCTAAAACTTCTATGGGACTATCTGCAAACATCTGCTTAACTGCTAAACGCTCTTCTTTTTTAAGATCTAAAGTGACTCCATGGGCATGTTTAATTCTTAACTCAACTCCATGGATTTTCGCTTCAGTAAGGTTCTTAATAATAGTAGGAACATCCCAATCCTTGCCCCACAAATAGGTTACCAAACCAAGTTTCATTTTTGAAGCATTCACATGTACGGAATTATGTAGCTTCATTCCGGGGACGAAAGCTAAACTTGAAAGTACAGATAAGTTCCAAATAAATTCTTTTCGGGTGATGTTTTTAGATATACCCATATCAATTGCCTCTTAACGAATTGAAAAATTATTACTTAACTTTTTTTAATTTCTTTTTCTTTTTTTCACTGCTGGACGCATAGTTCATTAACCACTCTTGAAGATTTACAATATCTTGATTATACAATTTGTGATTTGCAGCATACTTTCTGTTAGGCAACAAGATTCGAGCTTTCTGATTATCTTTAAGTGAGATATCAAGTAGTGTTTCCTTTAGTGATTTCTTTAAAGTTTTGTCCTCAATAGGGAAGAGGGTTTCGACACGACGATCCAGATTTCTCTGCATTAGATCAGCACTTCCAAGATAGATATCTTCATTACCACTATTGTAGAAATAGTAAACTCTGCTATGTTCAAGAAAGCGACCCACAATACTTCGTACAATAATATTTTCACTTAAACCGGGTACTTGAGGCACCAAACAGCAGATTCCCCGAACAATTAGGTCAATCTTTACTCCATTGTTTGATGCTTCATAAAGAGCCGCAATTAAAGTAGGATCAACGAGTGAATTCATCTTGAAAATTATGTGAGCTTTTCTACCTGCGTTGGCAGCTTCGATTTCATCACCGATCAATTTAAGAAATTTACTTCTGATATTTAGAGGAGCAACTAAAAGTTTTCTATACTTCTTCTGTTCTGAGTAACCGGTAAGATAATTAAATACTTCTGAAGCATCAGTGCAGATATCTTCATCATCAGTAAAGAAACCATAATCTGTGTAAAGTCTCGCTGTAGATGGATTATAATTGCCAGTTCCAAGATGAACATAACGTTTTACTCCATGAGCCTCTTTGCGCACAATCAAAGTTATTTTAGAATGAGTTTTTAATCCAACCAAACCATAAACAACGTGCACGCCAGCTTTTTCTAAAGCTTTTGCCCAGAAAATATTATTCTCCTCGTCAAAACGAGCTTTAAGTTCAACCAGAACTGCAACTTGCTTTCCAGAGTCTGCTGCTTCCATTAAATATTTAATTATCGGGGAGTCTGATCCAATCCTATATAATGTTTGTTTAATTGCAAGTACGTTGGGATCGCGAGCGGCTTCCTTGATCATATCAACAACTGGAGAAAATGAATCGTAAGGATGATGAAGCAGAATTTCGCGTTGGGTTATGATATTAAAAATATTATCCCTTTCTTCTTCGTCAAAAACTTTTGGAAGAACTGGATGAAATGGTTTTTCTTTTAGATGATGCAACGGAAGTCCATATAGGCTCATTACTCTGCTCAGATCCATTGGCCCATTTACGATCTGCATTTCGTTTTCAGAGATGATTAGATTTTTTGAAAGAATATCAATCATGAATTCCGGCATATCCTTTTCAACTTCACATCTAACAACTGACCCAAATTTACGTCGTTTTACATTTTCCTCAATAACAGCAAGCAGATCGTCAGCTTCATCCTCTTGGATTTCAAGATCAGTATTTCGAGTAATTCTAAATTTATGAGCAGATATAACTTCAAGACCTGGAAAAAGTGAATTGATGTTATTCTTAATCAAATCATCAATCCAGATATATTTGGCAATAAATTCTTCATCAGAAGAAGATGTTTTTTGTGGAATTATCTCTTCAAGTCTAATAAGACGAGGAAGAATGCTTGGAATTTTAAGTCTAGCAAAATAAAGTTCAGAATTTGGTTTCTTTACTTGGATTGCAAAACTTAAACTAAGATTCGAGATGTACGGAAATGGTCTCCCAGGATCGAATGCAAGGGGAGTGAGAACTGGATAGATCTCATCATTGAAATAGGTTGTTAGCGCACCCTGTTCATCTTCTGATAAGTCTTCAACTTTAGAGATTAAAATATTGTTCTCTTTCAGTTCGTCAAGGAGATTGTTATTCCAATACTTTAAAAGACAATCTACTTGTGGATGAATCATCTCTTCCGCACGGCTAAGTTCTTCAATCGGAGTCAATCCATCAATACTTGGTTCAATTATATTTGCTCTGATCTGTTCCTTCAATCCAGATATTCGGATCATATAGAATTCATCTAGATTAGTAAAGAAAATCGAGATGAATTTAATTCTATCAAGTAGTGGTAGATCTGGATTAATCGCTTCTTCTAACACTCGATTATTAAATTCAATCCAGCTCAGATCGCGAGAAAAGAAATTTTCTCGCTTGAAATAACTTTTAAGATTATCTTTGTTAAGTTTCATTAGTTTATAGTTATCCTAGTGATCCGGTTCTTGATCATTAATCTTTACCGCTGATGAAAATTTATCAAGATCATAATCAATATTTCCAACAGGTTGTGGCCTTTTTCTAATCAAAACGCCGGCTTTATTAAAGAAATCAACCGCCAGTGTATCATGGTAATCAGAAAAAACCACGATCTCTTTTACTCCAGCTCCAACAAGGGCTTTTGCACATGTGGTGCATGGCATGTTTGTAATATATGCTGTCGATCCTCTTGGGTTTGTTCCGTGAATTGCACATTGAATAATTGCATTCATTTCTGCATGGATAGTCCTCACACAATGATTATCAACAATTAAACAACTATCATCTTCACAGTGTTCGTCACCGGGTATAGAGCCATTGTATCCTGTTGCAACAACATGTTTATCCTTAACGAGTACGCACCCTACATGCATACGTGGGCATGTAGCTCGCTCTGAAACTAACATTGCCACTTTTAAAAAATAATCATCCCAGGAAGGTCTGTGAATATGCTCACTCATTATTAAATGCCTTAATTCAGTTAAACAGTTCACAAATATATTAAATTTAATTCTAAATTTGGTTTTAGAGAAAATAGAAGTGCAAGTAAAGCCCAACCTATTTGTGGATTGGGCTTTAAATCTTATTTTATTAGAAGCATTTTGTTTGTTCGAACAAAATTTCCGGACTGCATTGTGTAGAAATAAACTCCACTTGCAGATGCACTTCCAGAAGACTCAGAATTCCAAACTTTTTGATATGTACCAGCAGCATAAAATCCATTTACAAGTTCAGAAACTTGTTGACCCACTTGATCGTATATTACAATCTTTACGTGAGAAGCTTCTGCAACAGAAAAGCGAATGGTTGTAGATGGATTAAATGGATTTGGATAGTTATTTAATAGTTCATATTTAAAAGGAGTGTTATCTGCAAACTGAACCGATGTTGGAAAGTCGTCAGCGTTACCTGGATGAGTTACAAGTGCGACATCACCTGGATTAGCGGAACCTTCAGTCCAAGTGCCATCTGGATCCTGAAGTTCTTCGCCATTTGTAAATCCATCACCGTCAGAATCAAGAGCCGCGAGTTCTGATCCCCAAAAAACTTCTCTTCCACCAGGTGTAACTCTTGCATTAACATCCAAACCGAATTGATTCAATGCAGTTCCACCTCCATTTGTATGGCAAGTATTACATGAAAATTTTGAACCGTGTGGAGTCTTTGATACTCGAAAATTTCTCCCAATCATGAAAGTAAGAGAACCTAAAAACATAATTACTGCTATATAGTAAAGTGATTTTTTCATATAATCCCCAAATTTATTATCTAATAATATTAAGATACGACATCGAGATATTAAATGTTCATAAAAAAAACCCGATTCATTTGAATCGGGTTTAGTACAAAAGAAAATGTTGATATTATTTTAATAAGATCATTTTATTCGTTTGAACAAAATTATCAGCTGATAGTCTGTAGAAGTAGATACCGGAAGCCATATTAACAGCATTCCAAGTAACCTTATAATTACCAGCACCCATGTTTTTATTAACAAGAGTAGTGACTTCTTTACCAACTGCATCGTAAACTGTTAATTTAACATTTCCAGCTTGTGGTAGTGCAAAGTTTATAGCCGTTGAAGGATTAAATGGATTTGGATAGTTCTGGCTTAATTCAAACTCAGTTGGTAATCCTTGTTCCATAGCAACATCTGTAGGTGTGAATTTAGCAATGGCATCTTCTAAAAGTTTTCTAACTAATTTAGTATTATGAATACCATGACTACCTTCAGCCTCGATAGATTGATAGTTAAATCTTGCTTGAAGGAATTCTTGAGTAGTGGAATCTTCTGGTGAAGCTGCATCTAAATTTGCACCTAATGTTTCCATTAAAGAAGTAATTTCAGACTGAACTCCGCGATAGTCAAAATCGTCTTCTCCAAGATCAAAGTCACCGTGACATTCTTTACAAGATTCTTGACTTGGTTCAAAAGTATGACCGGTTTTAGCAATCTCACCATCGAATGCTACCATATGTACATGGCAAGCAATACATCTTTCTTCGATGTTTGAATGGAAAGAATTACTATATTCTTCACCTGGATATTGGTAACCGAACAGTGGAGAACCATCAAGAACTTCAGAAGTTGTATGATGAGGTGTTGCTGTAACATCAACTTCCTCTGTATGAGAGTTATGGCATACATCGCAAACTGCTTTTCCTTCAAATGCTGCTGGAAGATTTCGAATATTTCCTGGGTTATCATTTCCATGAGGATCGTGGCAAGTAGCACATGTGATTACATTATCAACACCACCTTGGGGTTCAAATGTTGTCCCATCATAATCTTCATCATTAATGAAAGCAACAAAATCTTGCGCATAGTGACAATAGTAGCAGTCTCCATTACTTTCTCTAGTAAAAAACACAACTTCACTTTCAGCGTGAGCAGATTCACTCCACTCCTCTAAGTATGGATGATGTGTATCTTGGTGACAAATTCCACATGCTTCAGCCGAGTAATCAGTTTCTCTGCTTGTATGACTAAAGTCGAGAGAACCATCACTCTTTCCTACAGGACCATGACACTGTTCACATTGTACGTTTTTAACTAAATCCCATTTACCTTGATCAGTTATTACATAATCAGGGGATTGAGTAGTATCTTGCGTAACAAATTCGTCTGCACCACCATTTTCAACTGTTTCATCCCAACCGGTATTATGGCATTTTAGACACTCATAACCAAAAAATGGATTAGTCATAGAATCCTGTGCTATTGCATGTCCTGTTGATGCCCAAGATTCTATGATTCCGTCGTTATGACAGTTTGAACATGGCATCGTAGTGTTATAAAGACCCATGTAAGTGTTCTGACCATTTATTAAGGATGTAGAAATCAAAATGGTTAAAAGTATTAACATTTTCTTCACTATAAACCTCCTGTTTTTGTTGAGAAATAAAATAATTATACAAATATAAAGATTACAATATCTTTTGTAAAGTACAAAAAGACCTGTCTGATTTTTTGATTAGGAATAAAACCCGATTTTAAAAGAATCGGGTTTAAATAAATCAACGGAGGTGATATTATTATTTAAGTAGAAGCATTTTTTTAGAACTACTAAACGAGCCTGCTTGAATTTTATAGAAATAAACACCTGAAGAAAGATTAGCGGCATTAAAATCAACAGAGTGATAACCAGCGGGCATCATTTCTTTAACTAGATTTTCAATAGTTACCATTTGATTCAAAAATCAATAAATTCGACATTTACACTCTCAACAATAGAAAATGATATTTTGGTTGTAGGATTAAATGGGTTCGGATAGTTCTGATTCAGTCCGAATTTTTCAGGTACGTTTTCATTTTCGTGGACACCAACAATTCCATTTTCGTGGATGTTTTTTGAAAATCCAGATGCCCAAGCAACATCTTTGTTAGTATGACATCTTAAACAAACGAAGTCAAGAGTAACAGAGGCATATCCATCTCCATCGAGAGTAACTAATGAACCATCTTCGTTGAACATTGCATCTTTAGTAACAGCATCAGTATTGATTGCAAAGATGTGAGTTTTTACATCACCTCTCCATCCATTACCGGCTTGCATTCCAACTGCTGACTTACTTGCTGGAGGCATATGACAAGCTACACAATCCAATCCCTTAGGTGACCCATTCAATAAAATCTCTTTATCATTATGGCAGTCCTGACATTTATTATTAATTCCGCTAAGACCTTCACCTGCAACGTCTGGGTATCTCAAAGCAACATGTGTGTTATGGCACATTGCACAAGTTAGATCCATTCCTTTCCCATCAGCATGTTTGGAAGCGCGCATTTCATTTATTTGTTCGTGATGCTTTATATAGCCACCACTTGCAGGAATTGCGTTAGTTGCTCCACCTCTTTGGTGACAATCACCGCAACGCTCTAATTCAAGTACGTTTCCTTGATTTGGTAATGCTACATTTGTAGGATCAGAAATATGATCTTTACCTGGACCATGACATCCTTCACATCTAATTCCAGATTGCGCGAAAGTTCCTAGGCCAGGAGTGTTTTCGTTCCAGCTACCTTCTTCAGATGGACCGGTTGAATGACATTGAAAACATCCATAATTGTAAGCTTTATCTTCACCTTTATGATACTCTACCCAACTTCCATCTTCTAAATTATATTGAGCTAAGCTATCGGAAGCTGTATCACCGGTAAAGATTTTACCATTATGGTCGATGAATCTTGCTTTCCAACCATATCCACCAATTACATAAGAGAAATCATCCCATGTTTTTCCAGAAGGTAGTTCAACTCCGGGAGTTGTGTTCTCTGGGTATGTAGGATGTGCGCCCATAACCATATTTAATTTATAAGGATGACCAGTTTTTTTATATTCTTGGTAAATGTTATATCCAGTGTTATCATTTACTTTATCGTGACATACTTGGCAAGTATTATCACCTACATAGTCTTCAGTAGTTATATTATTAGTATGAATATCTTTTGCATATTCTGAGGCCCATGCGACATCTTCTGCTTGGTGACATCTTAAGCAAGCATAATCTAAAGTTACTGATGCTAAACCATTTCCATCGAGCGCAACTAAACTTCCATCTTCGTTGAACATTGCTTCCCTAGTTACAGGATCAGTATTAATAGCCATTATATGAGTCTTAACATCACCTCTCCAACCGTTACCAGCTTGCATTCCCACAGCAGATTTACTCGCAGGTGGCATATGGCAATCGATACAATCGGCTGATTTAGCTTTGCCATTTACTGTGACTTCTTTATTAGGGTGACATGCTTGGCAATTCTTTGTAATTGCATCAAGTCCTTGACCTGATACTTCAGGGTAGCGAAGAGCAATGTGAGCATCATGACAAGATGCGCAAGTTAATTCTGCACCATTGCCATCACCGTGCTTTGATGCGCGCATTTCGTTAATTTGCTCATGATGTTTAATATAGCCACCACTTGCTGGAATTGCATTTGTTGCACCACCTCTTTGATGACACTCGCCGCATCTTTCCATTTTAAGAAAATCTCCAGAATTTGGAGGATCAACACTTCCCGGATTGGAGACGTGATCTCCACCAGGACCATGACACCCTTCGCATCTGATACCTGAATTCAGAGAATGTACCTAATCCAGGTGTGTTTTCATTCCAACTTCCATCTTCCGATGGCCCAGTCGAATGACATTGGAAACAACCAAAATTGTAAGCTTTGTCTTCACCTTTGTGGTATTCAACCCAACCACTATTCTCTAGATTATACTGAGCTAAACTATCTGAATCAGTATCACCTGTAAAGATCTTACCATTGTGATCTATAAATCTTGCTTTCCATCCATATCCACCTATTACATAAGAAAAGTCTGACCATGATTTTCCAGCAGGTAATTCAACACCAGGTGTTGTATTCTCAGGGTAAACAGGATGATCTCCATTTGTAGCATTCAGTTTATAAGGATGTCCAGTTTTCATATACTCTTCAACGATGTTGTAACCCATATCCTCGTTAACACGATTATGACATGTAATACATCTATCTGAACCAACATATTCTTGAGCTTTTAGAAGTGGAGCAATTAAAAAAGACACAAGAAATAGTGTAAATAATTTATTCTGCATAAATCCTCCAAATTGAGATTTTTTGTTGTTTTTCTATGCCAAAATATCGATGTATTGATCTTTTGTAAAGAAAACAATAATGAAAAATTTTTCATATTTGTTAAGTTCTTTATTTGCGATATATTTTTATATTTACTTCCGAAACCAATAAAACAAATATGAAGTTATTAACAGTTGAAGACGAAAAACAGCTTGCAGATTCTTTGAAAAAGAGTTTTGATGCAGAAGGATTTGAGACCGTTGTACGTTACGATGGCGAAAATGGGTTAGAAGCAATCAGTTCTCAATCTTTTGATCTACTTTTACTCGATTGGAGAGTTCCGAAAGTTAGCGGAATTGAGATCTGCAAACGGGTAAGAGAATCGAATCAGAAGGTTCCGATAATTCTATTAACTGCTCTTTCTGATATTAAGAATAAAATCGAAGCTTTTAAATATGGTGCTGACGATTATATTACAAAACCATTTTCATTTGAAGAGGTACTAGCTAGAATTAATGCGGTTGTTAGGAGATCACAATCTAACATTAGCACAATCGATTTTGATGATTATTCATTGAACCTCATTAACCATACGCTTGTAACTCCATCTGAAGAAATTAAACTTCCAGACATGGAATTCGAGTTACTTAAATATTTTCTAGAAAATAAGTCTGAAATTATTTCACGAGAAAAACTTTGCGAAGATGTATGGAAACTTCCATTCACTCCATCAACCAACGTAGTGGATGTGACAGTTAAGAACATACGTAAAAAATTGGAAGATATTTCAGAAAGAAAATATATTAAAACCGTATATGGAGAAGGATACATTTTCATTGCTTAAAAAGAATAAACTTCCATTAATAACAAAATCTGTTAAGAAAAATTCAATTTGGGTCATCATTTCTTTGATGGCAGTATTTCTTGTATTTAACTTTTTTATGATGATTCAGCTTAATTCTTATTTTAAGGACGCTGTTGATCTTAGACTTGAACATGAAATTGAGCACATACAACTTTCTGTTATATATAAGGCCGATTCGATTAAAATTATTTCACAAACTGAATTTTTAGAGACTGATTTGACAGAAGTATCTGAGACTTCTTTTTTTCTACAGATTTACAATAATTCTGGTACGGTACTTTTCATTTCCGAGAATATGAATAGCTATGAACCAGTCCCAGTTGAATTTCCAATTTTTGATGAAGAATACTGACTTTAAAGATGTTCATATTAAATATACTGGACTGAGAACTGTTTACTCAAAACTAATCGATACTGAAGGAAATCAAGTTGGATATATCCAGCTTTCCACTCCAAAAGCTGCAATGAATGAGGTTGTAGAAAATGTTGTCTTATTTAATTTGTACTCATTACCTTTTGTGATTCTACTTTTTGGTTTAATTAGTTTCTTCTTTATTCGAAGAACTCTAAATCCCATTAATAAAATTATATATTTGGCTGATGAGATAACTGCTACAAACATAAATAAGAGGATAAATTATGAGGCAGACAACGATGATGAATTTGGAAGATTAAGAGATACTCTCAACAGTCTATTTGAAAGATTAGAGTCCCAAATTGGACAAATAGCACAATTTTCTGATAATGCCTCGCATCAATTAATGACACCTTTAACTGCTATAAGTACGGAGTTAGAGTACATATTAAACAAGGGAGAGCCAAAGGAAGAATGTAGAGAATCATTTAATATTATAAAATACCAAACCGAGCAAATGATTAATATCGTAAAGCACATTATATCAATCCTTGCAAAGGATTGTGAAGCATGTGTACCTTCGAACAAAGTATTCAATTTTGCAGCACTTATTAAGGAAGGCATTTCAAAGATGTTTAAGGATATGCCTGTTTCTTATAATATTGAAGAGAATGTATACCTTTTAGGGGCAGCTGATTATTTTAAGATGGTTATAGAAAATATAATTAATAATGCTCTCAAGTACTCATCAAATAAACCTGTAAAGCTTGTAGCGGAGATTATTGACCAGGAAGTAAAAATCAGTATTATAGATCAAGGTATTGGCATTCCCGACAATGAAAAGCAGAAGATCTTTGAAAGATTTTATCGAAGTAAATATGTAGAGGATGAAGGGATTAAAGGTTACGGATTAGGTCTTAGCTTATGTGATTTAGTAGTTTCTAGAATGAATGGGAAAATTATAATTGAAGATAATGAACCTAGAGGATCAATATTCATAATTGAACTTCCTATTGTAGTTATGGATTAATATTTAACTTCCAATGAATCTAAAGTGTATCAGGAATGAAAGAAAAATAAATTTTCTTTGATATTTATATATATACTTGTTCTAATTGTTGGATGTAAAGAAGAAAATCCAACAGAACCTCAAAATACTCCCCCAGGAATTCCAAGCAATCCCGTTCCGAGCAGTGGAGCGATAGATCAAATGATAAATACTAAACTCTCATGGAGTGTAGTAGATTCTGAGAATGGTTCGCTTTTATATTCGGTTTATTTTGGAATGAATGAATCTCCGAATCTTTTAAAAGACAGTATTAAAATGAATAATTTTAATCCAGGTTTTCTTCAACCATATACAACTTATTATTGGAAGATTTTTGCAAGTGATGGAGAATTGGGTTCGGAAGGAGAAGTTTGGAAATTTGTTACTGGGGCAGCACCAAGTAATTTTGAAACAGTTCTTGTTCCATCTGGGGAGTTTACTTATGGAAAATCAAATTCTCCTACATTGATTGAATATGATTTTGAGATAATGAAATATGAAGTAACGAATAAGCAATTCCTTGACTTTCTGAACGAAGCTAATTTGAGTGGATATATATCAGTAATTGATAACCAAATTATTGGTAATTATTCGGGCGATATCTTTTGGAAAGAAGGGGAGTATTTACTTTACAATTTAGATGCTACTTCGTTAGGATATAATATCAGTGTTATCAGTTGGGATGGAAAGAATTTCTCTATTGCATCAGAATATAAAAATCATCCGGTATTATATGTAACTTGGTTTGGAGCCAATGCATTTGCGAAATTTTATGGTTACCGATTGCCAAATGAATATGAATGGGAGAAGACAACTAGAGGGAGCACAGGTTTTTTATATCCTTGGGGTAATAGTATTTACGGAGCGGATGCTAACTTCTGGAACAGCAACGATCCATGGGAGAGAGGAACAACTCCAGTTGGTTTTTATAATGGGGAAAATTCAACAAACGATCGTCCTTCACCGTATGGTACATATGACAATGTTGGAAATGTTTGGGAGTGGAATGAAGATTTCTGGGATAGTACTACAAATTATCATGTTCTAAGGGGAGGGGGTTGGAATATTAATGGTACAAATTATTACCTCAGAACTTACACCAGGGATTTAGCCTCTCCAGAAGTCTCAACACATTATATTGGTTTTAGATGTGTCAGAGATAAATAGAATCTCACTGAAAATAATCAGTGAGATTTCAATTTAAAGTTTTACTCAACATTTGCTTCTTTTGTTCTTCGAACCACAGAGATAATAAAACCGAGAACCATTGTTAAAGTACCAATCCAGATTAGGGCGATAAATGGTTTAATACTAACATCAATCCACAGTGAACCGAGAACCGCTTCAATTTGTTGAGGTTCATTGGATCCGTCAGTTGTAATTTCTGATAAAGATAATTCAACTGAGCCACCTGCATCTAAATTCAACATGTTTATACTAAGGTTTGCTTCTTCGATATTTACTCCAACATAAGATTTTTCACCACCGCGACTTTCCATCTTTGGTTCAACGGCATATTTCTTTCCGTTGTAATCAATCTCTAGCTGTGCACCAATAAAGAAATCTTTTCCAGATTGCATTGCTGCCATAGCGTCCGAAGGAAAATTGAATTTTGTAAAAATGATCTTCGAATTATTAAATTCAGTAGTCTGACCTTTTGAGATAGTAACTTTGCTACTATTGGAATGATCATGGTTGTTTTGTTTACCATCTTCATAGCTGACAGGAGATACATAGAAGTCTTTAGTGAACATTTTTAAAATGTCTGGGTCTCTCATCAAACTATTATTAAAGCTTGAAATATACATTACAGGAGAAACAACATCTGAGCTACCTCCTTTAGCTACATCAATATTAAATTCATATTTTTCACCATTGTTAATCGGAGTATATCCAGTAAATGTTAGGTCATATCCAAGAACTGATTTGGTTATACCTTCTTCCAATTCTACTTGTTTTTCAATTGAGAACCATCCTGTAGCAATTACTCCAAGCATAAATAGGGCAATACCTGTATGAGCAACGTACGCGCCAACAAATAATTTTTTCCCTTTAACGATTTTCCGAACCATATCAAGATTTATCAAAAGCATGAAAACTGCAGAAACTGTAAAGAGAATTGCCATGAAATCGGTTATTCCTCCAACCAAAACTATTAAAACGGATAAAACTAAAGTAATAATCAATGGAATTTTTAAACTATCCATTAATGTTTTATCAGTTGTTTTCTTCCAGCGAAGAAGCATACTTAATCCATTTAAAATTCCCATAATAATGGCGATTGGTAAAGTGAGTTCATTATAAAAGCTAAGTTCAACAGCAGAACCAAATATAGGTGCAGAAGTTCCAGCGATTACGATAATTGCAGAAGCGATTAAAGCAACTGCACCTGTGAAAAGAGCAAGTTCTTTCGAAAGAACATTTTCTTCTGCAGTAAAAGTCTTTTCCAGATATTTCCATCTGTAGATTATTCCACCAAAACCTAGAACCGTAAATGTTCCAATAAACAGAACTAGCAAGGTATAGACCATCATTCCAGGTGCAACGAATGAGTGAACAGACGCTTCACCAAGAATTCCACTTCTTGTTAAGAAAGTACTATACAGGACCAGCAAATAAGTTAGAATGGATAGGATAAGATTTGTCTTCACAAATCTTCCCGCGCCACCACCTGATTGAGTTTTATTCTGAACGAGCATTGTGTGAATAGCGGCAACACCAATTATCCATGGGACTAAACTTGAGTTTTCGACAGGATCCCAACCCCAGTAACCGCCCCAGCCAAGAATACTGTAAGCCCAATATCCGCCAAGCATAATAGCTAATCCAAGTATCATCATACCAGAGAGCAACCAAGGTAACGATTGTTTAACCCAATCACGATAATCGTTTTTAATTAATGCAGCAAAAGCAAATGCAAATGGGACTGTTGACATTGAGAATCCAACAAATAGCATTGGGGGATGTATTTGCATCCAGAAATTGTTTAATAAAGGATTAAGTCCTTTTCCAAAAGCAATGAACTGATCTATGGTAACTCCACTATTGGCTAATAAGCCAACAAGTTGTTCATCAATCTTTACAAGATTTTGTCCAGAACCTCCATCTGAGAACATAAAATCTTGAATAAATGGAAAAGAAAGGTATGCTTGATTCAAGTTTTTAATATCTATAAAAGTGGGGTCACTCCAAATAAATGCAAAAGGATTTTTTAGACCAGGACTGACCATTATCAATAAAAAGCTTAATGCCAAAGTAAAGATCATCATTACTCTGCTTTCAAGGTCACCTCGTTTGGAAGTGTACTCCAATAATACTAGACCAGCAATTGCTGTGAGTAGAAGCCATAGCATAAAACTTCCTTCCTGCCCAGCCCAAAAAGTTGAGATCAGCATTCCAAGGCTTAAATCACTATTACTATAATTATATACATATTTAAATTGGTACTGATGCGATAGAAGCGCATTGAGCAGATAGGCTGATGCAGCAATTACGGAAATCGTACTAGCGTGATAACCAATCCGAGCAAACTTTAGAGTATTAGAATAACCTTTGTAAGTTAAATAATACATTATAATTGAGAATACACTTGCTATCAGAGCAAATGTAATTAAGATATTACCTACCATTTGATCTTATCCTTTCAGTGGAAATTATGAATTGGTTTCTTTGATATCGTATTGTGTTTCATATTTTGATGGACATTTTGTTAAAATATCAGATGCTTGAAACACTCCATTATGATATTTGCCAGTAACGACAACACTTGTAGAAGATTCAAAGTTATTAGGAATAGCTCCGTTGTAGACAACTTTAAGCTCAACTCCGTTGTAGTCTTTCATGTAAAATGAAAAAACATTGTTAGATCTATCGATGTTGTAGTTCTTTTCTTTTACCCAAGAACCAGTTGCTTTTATTGTCCCGGAAACTTGTTGAATTTTTGCAAAATCTTCTTCGTATTTGATGTTTGTTTCAGTAAATAAATATCCCATAATTCCGAGAAATACTACAATTATAACACCGCCAAATATATATTTGTTATTCATGATTTATTTTCCTTTAGTTCAGTTTCGATCTCTTTTAATCTTTTATCTGTTGTTAGAAGGAACAAGAAAATTCCTGTCCAAATAATTAATGTAATACCCAAAACTATATATATTGAATTAGTCTCTAAAAACTCAAATAAGCCAGTCAAAAATCACCTCAAAAATATTTTTTAGAAATTTTATCTTTAATAATTATTGATTTATAAGTCATATTCCACATCCAATAATAGAGTATTGTAAATGCAACTAAAGAAAGATAGAATATTAGCTGCATGTTCCCATTCATTTTGAAGTCAACAACTGGGCCAGCATTGTCATCATTTGCTGATCCGGGATGTAAACCTGTCATAATTCTAGGCATTATGAAAATAAAAAATGGAACTGTTAAAAATGATATTATCGAATATACTGCAGAAAGTTTTGCGCGTTTATCTTCATTTTCAACTGCTGACCGCAGAGCAAATAGTGAGCCGTAAATTAACAGAAGAATGAAAACTGAAGTTTCACGAGGATCCCAATGCCAAAATGCACCCCAAGTAAACTTCGCCCATATAGATCCGGTTACAGTTGCCAGTATCGTAAACATCATGCCAATTTGAAGTGCTGCCAATGATTTAGCATCATCGTCCATATCGTTCTTCCGAAGATATTTTATTCCGTAAACCATTGCCATTAAGAAGGAAATTACAGCAAGCCATGCGGTTGGAACATGGAAAAATATTATTTTTGCTTTTTCTTCGAGGCCTGGAATAAATGGGAACTCATACCATGTTTCTGGACGAGCAACTATTGGAAAAGCAATTCCAGCAATAATTATGAAGGACATTAAAAGAAATAATATCCCTTTCCAAATGTAATCTATTCTCATTTCACTTTTTTTTTAGTTTAAAAAAGAGGTTTTGCATATGTGCAAACCTCCCATTTCAAGACCATGTAAGATAGATATTAACTATAAAATTTACAATGGAAATAGTATTACCAATCTTAAAGAGCATATAATATCTGATTACTAGTGCTGAAACCTTTGACAATTTTCCACTTCAGATATTTTTAGTAAGTTGAACAATAAATTATAAAGTTCGTCTAACTTTAAGATTGAAGTTAATGGAAAATATTAATAATAATAAGAAAACAAAAATGGCTGGTGGAAATCCTATAAAAAGAATGTTCGACTTGTATACAAGTGAATTGTCATTTGATGAGATAGAAAGAGTAATTAAAAAAGAATCTGCAGCGGTATATGAATTTTATAAGACCGAAATTCCCCAAGCAACTCCTTATCAAAATAAATTTCAAAGAGTACTAATCTTTACTCGTTCATTATTCAATGCATTTTTGCTAAAAATGTCAGCCGCTCGAAGGGTTTTCTATCTCTCAGCCGTGCTTATTTTTATAGTTGGATTATTTGTAAATAATGATGCCTATATAATTTTTTCTTTTCTTATAATTAACTTCCTCCTTGCATTTGAACTCGCAGACAAATTAATCGTAAGAGACGACTTAGAGTTGGCAAAAAAAATCCAAATAAGTTTGATGCCGGATTCTCCTCCAAAGAATGAATTTTATGATATAACAGCACATACAGAAGCTGCCCAGCATGTTGGCGGTGATTATTTCGATCTAATTGAGGCGGAAAAATCTGGTAAGACATTTATTGTTATTGGGGATATTTCTGGAAAAGGAATGGCTGCAGCACTTTATATGGTGAGAGTTCAGGCAATTGTTCATTTTCTTATAGAAAACCATTCAGATGTTAAAGAGATAATTATCGAGTTAAAAAAGTATTTTGCAAAAAGATTGAAAAGAGAATATTTTCTTACTATTACAATTGCATCAATTGACCACAAAGGAAAAATTAGATTCTGTCGTGCTGGTCATACTCCGATCTACCATTATATAAAGAGTATGAATGAAGTAGTTGAACTTAATCCAAAAGGTTTAGCTATCGGGTTAAATGATAAAGGTGTGTTTGAAAAGACTTTGAGCGAAGAAACGATTCAAGCAGAGAAAGATGATATTTTATTCTTTTTTACCGATGGTGTGACTGAGATGATGAATGTACATAAAATGCAGTTCGGTGAAGAAAGAATAAAGAAGATACTGATAGAAAATGCTGATAAATCTGTTGAAGAAATTAAGGAAAGAATTTTGGACACTGTTCAAAGATTCAGAGCTGATGCTCCAGTAAATGATGATCTGTCTTTAGTTGTTTTAAAGACTAAATAATCTATTCTTCATAGATCTCAAACTCTTCGTCGTCAGGCCTCATTCCATCATACATTTTTTCAAGGGAAGTAAAAGCAGCGTAACTTCCACGATGAGCGGCTTTTCTATATAAATCTGCTGCCTCAGCCTTATTTTGTTTAACCCCTAATCCCTTTTCATAGCAATAAGCAAGTGCAGCTTGTGCAGATACTGATCCTTCATCAGAAGCTTCAATAAGCAGATTGATATTTTCTTTAGTATTACCATCCCCTGCTTGAATATTAGCAAAGGCAATTCTAACACTTGCCTCAAGACTTCCTAGCTCAACAGCTTTTTGCCAATATTCTAGTGCTTCATCTTTATCCTGTTCTACAAGAGTTCCAGAGTAATAGCACAAACCAGTTTCAATTATTGAATAAATGTGATTTTTATTAACACCTTTTTCCAACAATTCTAATGCTTGTTCGTCAGTAAGTTGATAGTCCAATCCAAGAGCAACTAATCCTGCCCAAACATACATTGCATCTGGATCTTCTGTGTCAACTCTAGTTTTAAGTATCTGGAAATAGCCATCCGACTGAACTAAATTCATTAAATATTCTGCTGCCTTTCTAGATCCAAGTCGATAAGCATGAATGTATCTTGCAGATGCTTTTATAATATCCGCTTCGACCATAATACCTTCTTGGAAGGCTCTACCAGCAATAAGTAAGGCTTCCGGACTTCCTTTGTTAACTGCATATTGTATAAGACCAATGCCGGTTGTATCATTTTTGGAGACTGAATCTGGAAATTTCGAAATACCTAGTAATTGTTTAAGTTCTTTGTTGTTTTTATCTAGAACATTATCAATATATTTTTTGGCATCAGCTTCAGTCAGACTATCTTCTTCCAGATTGATAAAATCAAGCTCCCAATCCTCACCCCATACTGCTGCTTGCGAAGCATTGATGGTTGACACAATTGCTGGAGATGCTTTATTAATCGTCTCATCATCCTCGCGTGATTCTTCTGGAAGCTCAATACCCATTTTTTGGAATTCTTTAACAGCATCAATTGCTGGTTCAAAATCTTGAGCCGCAGATTTTTTAACCCAATAATAAGCTTCGGTATAGTTTCTATTTACAACAAGATTATCAGTTAAAAAGATTCCATAGACAAACTGCGCTTCTGGCATTCCATTCTTTGCTGCAGCTTTAAAATAGTTATAAGCTTGAAAAGGATTCCACTCCACACCGATTCCATTATTTAGCATAATAGCATAATTGAACCATGCTGATGTCAAATTCTTCTGTACTGCTTTTTCAATCCAGGAAACTGCGCGAACTGTGTCTCTCGGTAAACCTTGTCCCGTCAGATATCTTATTCCGAGTTCATGCTGGGCAATAGGATCACCTTGATTTGCTTTGTTCTGCAAAATATAAGCAGTCATTAATGGATAAGAAGGATACCTAGGTTTAATTAGTGGGTAAGAGTGATTATATGGCCACTTCTGTTTAACTGCTTTGCTGATTGTTGTATCAGGGTATTGCGATAAAACTTGATCTTGAGATACAAAGAAAAATAAAAAGCCGAATAGGATTGTATATATTATTTTATTATTCAATTTCATTTTCTTATTTAATAATATTAGTTCTGAGTCGCAAGTCTGAAAAATTGACTCATTCAGTTAAGTTTTTACTAAATGAAGTAATATTTAGACCGTTATTCGAGGAATATTCAGTAGAATCCATCAAAGATGTGATAATATAAAGTCCCATTCCGCCTTCCGGAGCTGAGCTAAGATCGTCAGGATTAAATTCCAATGTTGGTTTTTGTATGTTTGTTCGTGGTATTCCTGTTTCCATAATATCAATATCAATAAATTTTTGATTAATACTAACTATCAAATCAATTTTCTTGCCAGGTAATCCTCTATATGAATGTTTAATCACATTGTTCAGAGCTTCCATCAAACAGATTTCTACAGAGTCAATTACATTTATTGAGACTCTTTCAGCAATTGCAAAAGCTTTAATCTTCTTACTTACTACAGATATATTATGATATTCGCTTGTAATTGCGAATTTTTTAATCGGCATATAATAGCATTATTGAAATTTTAGATTGAAAAATAATTAAAAAAAGTGAATTGATACATTCCAGAACGATTTAAGTAATGAAGTAATGTATAGTTTTAACAACTTATTCATAAACCTATGTATAATATTCAATACAAAACTCAACAAATATTGTGCTAAACATTTTAATTTTATACAAGATTGATTTGGCACTTGGTTTGCATTTTGTGTGTACACAAACAAATTATGGGGGGATCCATGAAAAAGATTGTAGTTATTATTTTATGCTTATTACCGGCCTTAACATTCTCACAACGTCATTCTGCAGCAATTAGCTTTGGGCATTTTAAACCTGAAGCAACGGAGGGAGGTTTTCAATTGGGATATAAGGGAGAGAAATTTGTTGACAGAAACCTTAGTCTCGGATGGAGTGTTAGTTGGTTTCATAAAAACTATATTGATAAAGTATTGCTTGATCAACTCGTTAATTATTATGGAGTTGCTGATGGAGAATTATCTGAAAGAAGATCGACAACTAATCTTCATTCCGTACCATTGATGGCAAGTGCAACAGCATATATACCACTTTTCCCTATAGTTAGTCTTTATATTACTGGAAGTGCAGGGGCTGAAGCTTTGCTTATCTTCTACAAAAACCTCGAAGATGAGAATCAAAATGAATTCAAATCTGCTTGGGATTTCAGCTGGCAGCTTGGAACAGGCCTAACTTATAAGATTGGTAACAGATCTGATATTTACGGTGAACTTTCTTACCACAATTCGAATCCAAGTTGGACGTATACAGTAACTGATCCTGAAACAGGTGCAACTAGACATCTTGAACAATCATTCGATATGAGTGGAGTTGCATTGAAATTTGGATTTAAATTTTTCTGGTAATTTCGATTGGATAAACTATTTTTTATCTTAATATTCTAACAAGATAAGTTATCCAATAATAATGGAGGATGAAATGCCAAAGGTAGTACATTTTGAAATTCTTGGAAATAATCCTGAAGAGTTAAATAAATTCTATAGTGATGTTTTTGATTGGGAAATTGATACAAATAATCCAATCGGTTATGGGATGGTAAAGAGCAGTGGTGAGGGTAGCATCGGGGGAGGTATTGGAAAAGTTGAGGAAGGACTTCCACCACATGCTACTTTTTATATTGAAGTTGGAGATGTTCAATCATATCTTGATAAACTCTCTCAGTTAGGCGGTCAGGTTTTAGTACCTAAAACTGAGATTCCTAACATGGTGACTTTTGCGTTATTCCAGGATCCAGAGGGAAATAAAGTTGGTCTTGTCCAAAGTGAATAAATATCATTTAACTTGATAAAACTTTAGAGATGAGGTAATGCGAATGATTTTAATATTTTGCTTATCAAGAACAGTTTTCTCCGCTCAAGAAGATGCTAATGATATGAGTTTTATGAGAGAATATTTTTTCTTCGAACTTATTCGTATTCCTGATAGACTTGCTCTTGAGAGTGTAACCACATCAAGAATTCAAAAGTCTCATTTAGATAATATCGACAGTCTTCATAAAACCGGAAAGTTATTAGTAGCCGGACCATTTGGAGATGAAAAGGGAAGAGGGATATTCATTTTAAAGGCTGAGTCTTTAGAAGATGCAATTAAAATGTGAGAGAGTGATCCGGCGATAAAGAATAAAAGGTTGAATTAAAAATTAAGACCTTGTTGGACAGACAAAAGAGTATTTACAGCTGAGAATGAAGATTGAACAGGGAGTTACAACTCCCTGTTCAATAAATAATCAATCTAATGATTTATGACAGAACCACCAGTCATAACAATCATATTCAGATTTTCTTTTAGCTGCATCTTTAACATTCGTTGCTGGAGGTATGATCACTCTATCTCCAATTAATGAGTTGTTAGGCCAGTTTTCTGGAAGGGCAACGGAATTAGCTTCATGAGTTTGTAATGCTTTTACAGCACGTAATATTTCATCAACGCTTCTTCCAATTTCTTGCGGATAATAAATAACTAATCGTACTTTTCCTTCAGGATCACCAACAAAAACGGCTCTTACTGTATTAGTTCCTTTTCCTGGATGCAGCATGCCTAATTTCATAGCAACACTATCATTTGCTGCAACAACAGGATACTCAATGTCAACATCTACATTGTCTTTGATCCATTCGATCCATTTAATGTGTGAAAATACTTGATCAACTGACATTCCAATTAGCTTTACACCAAGTTTGTCGAACTCTGGTTTCTTTTGCTGGAATGCTACAAATTCTGTAGTACATACAGGAGTAAAATCAGCTGGATGACTAAATAGTACAAACCAATTTCCTTTCAAATCACCTGGTATGCTCATTTTACCGTGTGTTGTTTGTACATCCATTTCTGGGAATGCATCTCCTAAAAGCGGCATGTTCATTTTTAATTCTTCCATTTTTTCCTCTTTTCTTATTTTTTTAATTTGTGATTCATCAATTTACTTTACTTTGTAAAATAAATCAAATTTATAATTTTTATTGTAAGATTTAAAACATTTAAGAAAGAGGGCTAAAATGTTTGGCGAATATCAACCTATTCGTAAAGTGAGTCAAGAAATTGATAGAACTTTTATAAAAAGGACTTTTATTGAGAAATTAAGAGAAGGAATATAGAACTCTGTGTTTGGTAATCGGTTAAAAAAATAGAAAATAGTTAATACTGAGATTTAACTTTGAAGTAGTTCCTTAATAGATAACTTTATTTTTTCACTTTCTGGTTTAGTTTTACTTCTATATCTTTTAACGATGTTTCCATTTCTGTCAATTAAGAATTTCTCAAAGTTCCACAAAACACCAGATTTTGCAGTAATTGGATTATCTGTAAGCATCTTATATAGAGGTTCCTTGTCGTCACCCTTTAGCGTAATTTTATCAAATAATTGAAATGTAACATCATAATTAATTGAGCAAAAGTTTATAATTTCTTCATTAGTTCCAGGTTCTTGACTTCCAAAATTATTGCAAGGAAAAGCTAGTATTTCAAAACCATCATTTTTATACTGCTGATAGATTTTCTCTAAACCTTCATATTGGGAAGTAAAACCACATTTACTAGCTACATTAACAATTAATAGCACTTTGCCTTCATACTTTGATAGTTTTACTTCTTGTCCTTCAATGTCTAAAACTGAATATTTATAAACATTAGCACTTTCCAATATTTGATCCTCAGTCAGATCTTGTGCTTTCTTTTTACTTCCAAACAGAGATATTCCCAATAGTGCTACCATAATAAAAATTCTTTCCTATCCTAAACTTTAGCTTCTCTAATACTTTGTAAGAGATAGTTAAGATCAGTGAGATTTTCAACCAAATTTCCGTTAATTTCCTCGATAAAGGGTGTGTAGGCTTTTGCAGATTGCCCACTAAGAATTATCGGAAGATTACTTCCAACATACATACGCAGTTTACGAAGCTGCTTACCAGTTCTTGGATCATCATTTGGATAAACGAGACTTAACAATATTGCATCTACATTGTTTTCCAATGCAGTGTTTGATATTTCTTCCGGTGGAAGATTTGCACCAAGAAAAATAGCGTTCCAACCAAAATCCATTGCATAGAGAGCAGCAATCATTGCACCTAATTCGTGCATAAATCCTTCTGGTGTTGTAGCTAATAGTTTTGGTGAAGTTAAAGGATTAATATTATTATCAAATAGACTTCCTAAGAAAGTTCTAATTACTCCCACTGCAAAATGTTCATGTGTAATCCTTAGTGATCCCTTTTCCCACATTTCACCTATTCTACTTAGTAAAGGGATAATAAATTCAATCAATAGTTTTGGTTTAGATAGTTTTATAGAGGAATCTTGGAGTAACTTTTCAAAATTGGAATAATCATAGCGAAGTATATAATTTAATGACTGTGAAATAAGGTCTTCATTATAATTTTCTGTCCGAGCTGGAGTTTTTGAAACATCTTTTTCAGGAATCATTTCTTTCAGTTGTTCGGAGCTCAAATTTGCAATGAGTCCAATGGAATGCCCCATACTGATTAATTCAGCCAGAAGAAGCAGTTTTTGTAAATCTTCATCTGAATATAGTCTTCTATTTGTATCGGTTCTAAAAGGAGTTACTGCATTGTATCTTCTCTCCCAAGCTCGAATTGTATGCTCAGTTAACTTTGTAATCTTTGAAGCTGCTTTAATGTTATATTTGTGTTTTTCCATATTCAAATATACTAAACGTCTAATAAATGTCAAATATAAATATTTAATGCTTGACAATTACTAGACAGACAAGTAAATTTGTACTTTAAAGTTCAAAAATATTTATTAACAATGAAATATATGAACAAATTTTAGACAAATTGATTTTTTGAGGATTAAAATGAAATTGAAAATTCTTGTATTAACAATTATTTTGACTGAGATAATTCTTGGTCAATCTGTGGGGAAAATAATCGGGTACGTTAAAGACAATGTTACACAAGAGGCATTAATCGGTGTAAATCTGATACTCGAAGGTACAAATATTGGAGCTGCAACTAATGTTGATGGTTACTATGAAATTAGTAATGTTCCATTTGGTGATTACTCGCTCAAAGCTAGTTACATTGGTTATGAGGAAATTAAAAAATCTGATGTATTAGTTTTGGCGTCTAAACCTACTCAAATAGATTTTATGATGAAAGAAGCTACTATTAAACTTGATGGAGTAATAGTAACCTCAGGTTATTATGATCAAATTAGAACAGAGCCAGTAAGTGTTTCGAGTTTTAACTACGAAGAGATAAGAAGAACACCTGGTGGTTTTGAGGATGTTGTAAGAGCGCTTTCAATTATTCCCGGTGTTGCAAAACAGTCTGGGGGAAGAAATGATTTAGTTGTTAGAGGTGGTGCACCATCTGAAAATCTATACATTCTTGATGGATTTGTGGTACCTAATATTAATCATTTTAGCACTCAAGGAGCTTCTGGTGGTACTAACAGTTATGTTGATTTAGATTTTATTAATAATGCAACTTTTTCAACTGGCGGATTTTCAGTCAAGTATGGTGATAGGCTTTCATCTACACTTGGAATTGACCTGAGATCTCCTAGGCAAGATAAAATTGGTGGAAAAGCTTTGATCTCGGCTACTCAATTTGGATTAAATCTTGAAGGTCCTGTTACGCAAAATAGTGATTTTTTATTTTCAATCAGACGAAGTTATTTAGATTTTCTATTTAATGCTGCTGGATTTTCATTTGTTCCACAATATTGGGATATGTTATTTAAGTATAATTATAAATTTTCTAACAATGATAAACTCTCTGTTCTCTTCGTTGGAGCATTGGATGATGTAAGTTTTAACAATAATTCTAGGGATGATTTAATTGATAATTCCAGAATTCTAGCAAATTCTCAAAACCAGTACACTTTTGGGGTTTCTTATCAACATCTCTTGGGTAACGGATTTATTGATTTTAGATATAGCCGAAACTTTGTTGATTATGATAATAGTCAGAGGGATACACTATTAAATCCAATATATTTAAATCAATCAGTTGAAGCAACAAACAATCTTGGTGCCGATATGGTATTAAAAACCAGCCAAAATTCAGAAGTGAATTTAGGGATTGGATATGAATTTATTGGGAGTGAGAATACAGTTATTTTCCCGGATAATTTTGTAACTACTTTTGGTGATACTCTAACACAATCGAATGTTAAAGGAGATAATAATTATAACAAAGCTAATCTATATGGTCTTTACAGCATTACTTTATTTGAGAGGCTTGTTTTGAATGGAGGATTACGCTTTGATTATTTTAGCGCGTTAGAAGAGAAGTTTACAATTAGCCCTCGGTTCTCCTTTAGATATGCAGCTTCAGATGTGGTATCGCTTAATTTTGCGACTGGTATCTACCGACAATCACCTTCATATATTTGGCTGTTATATCCAGGGAACAACAATTTGAAACCAATTCAAGTTGAACAATATATTTTAGGTGCAGAACATATTTTTAGATCTGATATCAGAATGAAAGTTGAAGGATTTTTTAAGAATTACAAATATTATCCAACAAGTGAATTGAGGAACTATTTGGTTATGGCAAATACCGGAGCTGGTTTTGGTGGAGCAGAGGATAATTTTGCATCAATTGGGTATGAGTCACTTATAAGTAACGGAACAGGAATTTCGAGAGGAATCGAATTTTCTATACAGAAAAAAGTATCAGAGACGCCTTACTATGGAATTTTAAGTGTTACATATAGTCAAACTGATTTTACTGCACTAGATCAGATTGAACGTAATGGACAGTTTGATCAAAACTGGATAGCAAATCTTTCTGCAGGATATATTTATAATTCAAATTGGATTTTTTCAATGAAATTCCGTTATGCTTCTGGTTTTCCATACACTCCGTTTCAAGATAATGGGACTCAGCTAGTTGAAGAATACTTATCATTAAGACTGCCAGATAGCTATGCTTTAGATGTGAGAGTTGATAAAATTTGGGATTTTTCTGGGTGGACTTTAGTAACATATATTGATATCCAAAATATTACGAACCGAAAGAATGTCAACAGTGTCCGTTGGGACTACAAAACCAATGAGCAAGAATTTTCAGAAGAGTTAGGCATACTTCCTTCAATTGGAATAAGCATAGAGTTTTAACTTCTATGCTACAATGTTTTTAAGTCCTTCATCAATTGTTCGAACTGGGGAAAGCGCAGTGCTTGTGGTCCATCACTCATTGCTTTCTCTGGTTCTGGATGAAACTCGACCATAATACCGTGTGCTCCAACAACTTTTGCAGCTTTGGCTAAAGGTATAACTTTGTTCCTCTCTCCAATTGCATGGGATGGATCAACAATAATCGGCAAATGAGTTAATTCCTTAAGAACAGGTATTGCGCTAAGATCAAGAGTATTTCTTGTTGCGGTTTCGAAAGTACGAATTCCTCTTTCGCAAAGAATTACCTGTCTGTTGCCCTGAGCAAGAATATACTCAGCAGCGTTTAAAAGCTCATCCAATGACGACATCATTCCACGCTTAAGCATCACCGGGCGATGAACTTTGCCAACTTCTTTAAGTAGGGAGAAGTTCTGCATATTTCTTGCCCCAATCTGAATAATATCGGATTGCTTAGCAACATTTATAACTTGTTCAGGTGCCAGAACTTCAGTAATGATTGGTAATCCGTACTCTTTGCCTGCAGTTTCCAGATAATTTAGTCCTTCCCACTCTAATCCTTGAAAACTATAAGGTGAGGTTCTGGGCTTAAAGCATCCACCTCTCAAAATCTGAGCACCGTTAACTTTTACTTCGTTGGCACACTGATTGATCTGAGTTTCAGACTCTACAGAACAAGGGCCTGCTATAATAATGAAGCTATCTCCACCAATCTCTACATCTCTAACTTTAATTATCGTATCTTCTTCTTTATACTCACGACTTGCTAGCTTATAACTTTTAGCTTTCTTCTTTTTCTTAACTTCAGCTTTCTGTTGTTCAGCCTCAAGTTTAACTTCTTCAATTTTCTCTCTATCAGTTTCACTTTCGACGAGTGAATCTAATTTCGTTTTAGGAATAACTTGAGAAGGATAGCTACCTAGAATTTTGAAGAATCTGATAAACGGCCCAAGGTTATCGAGCATTTCCTGAATGTTTTCATCATCTATGTTACCTTCAAAATCGACATAGAACATTTCTTCCCAAGGATTTCCCAGTATAGGTCTTGATTCAAGCTTCGTAAGGTTAACTCTATATTCTTCGAAAACAGAAAGAGCCTTCACAAGTGAGCCTGGAGTGTGTGCTGTGGCCATAACCAGAGATGTTTTTGAAGGAAGTCTTTTATCAACTTTAACAGGTTCTTTGCTGACGATCAGAAATCTTGTGTGATTTTCCGACTGGTTTGCTACATCCTTTTTGAGAATCTTTACATTAAAAAGTGTTGCAGCTTCTTCGCTAGCGATTGCAGCATGGTCCGGAATCTTCTCCTCACTTATTTTTTGCACGGACATTGCTGTATCAGCATAATACTCAATACTTACATCAGGCAGAGTTGCAAGGAAATTACTGCACTGAGCAGCTGCCTGATAATGAGCATAAATCTTTTTGATCTTATGAATCGAAGTGTCATCAGTTGAAACAACACAGTGCTTAACTTGAAATGTTTCTTCGCCGACTATGGAAAGAGTTGTATGAAGAAGTAAGTCATACACCTCATTTATACCTCCAGAGGTTGTGTTTTCTATTGGAAGAACAGCATAATCTGCTTCACCTTTTTCTACAGCTTCAACAACTTCGGAGAATCTTTTCTTTGATAGAAACTCCAATTTGTTCTCTGAATAAGAAAAATATTTGTTTGCTGCCAGATAACTATATGCGCCTTCAATACCTTGAATAGCAACTGTTAAAGTATTTTTGGATTTACCTTCTTTTATTGGATTAAGAATATGACTCTGCTGAATTCGAATTGAGTCTTCAATAATCTCGTAAAATACTTTTGTAATATAGTGAGGATCAACATTTTGCTTTTTACCGATTTTAATAATTCTTCTAAGTAATTCTTCTTCCCGCTTCTGATCACGTATTGGCCTGTTGCTGTCATCTTTATCCCGAATAATAGATTTGCTAAGAGATCTCCTTTCAGCTAACAATTCAATTATTTTATTGTCAACACCATTTATCTGATCACGTAATTCATTTATTCCACTCATAACACTGCCTAAAACTCTATTTCTTTAAAAATTGAAGAGTAAAACTACAAAATTAATGTTTCTAATAAAATGTAGAATAATTGTATATTAACGATTCAATCTCTCAATGAATAATTATTAGGATTTTTAGATGGCAAATACACCTTCAAATATGTTACCGCTCGGGACGATTGCTCCTGAATTTACATTACATGACACAATCTCTGATCGGTTACTCTCACTCAATGATATAAAGGGTTCTACTGCGACAGTAATTATGTTTACTTGTAATCATTGCCCGTTTGTTAAGCATATAAATGAGCAGTTAGTAAAGCTTGGTAACGATTACAAAGAGAAGGATATTGGATTTGCCGCAATCAGTTCCAACGATGTTGAAAACTACCCACAAGATTCACCTGGGTTGATGAAGCAACTTGCAGAACAAATTGGATATCCATTCCCATATCTTTTTGATGAAACTCAAGAAGTTGCCAAAGCTTATGATGCAGCATGCACACCCGATTTTTATATTTTTGATTCTGAGCTTAAACTTGCTTATCGAGGACAACTAGATTCATCTAGACCCAGCAATGATAAACCTATTGACGGGCACGATATTCGGAACGCCCTTGATGCAATTTTGGTTGGTAAAGAGGTTGATCAGAATCAAATCCCAAGTATGGGTTGTAACATTAAATGGAAGAGTTAAATCAGAATTAAACCGATTCCTCCGAAAATTAATCCTACTATTACGTTGATGATCTTTAAGATTGCAAAACTCTTTTTCGATACAGCAAGCAGTGGAATTGTACCGTGTCCGTCTTGCACTATTGAGCTTGCCATCAGTATGGAAAAGGGAATAGTTCCAGCAGCGAATAATGTAACAAAAATTAAATGAGGTCCAGATTCTGGAATTATTCCAAGCAAAACAGCAATTATTAATACGGACCAAATATTAGACTCTACCCATGAATCCACATCTAGAAACATTTGCAGGAAATAAATAACTAGAAGAGTTCCGAATGTCCATAAAAATATTCTAAGCACATGTTTTTTTACGACATGTTTCCATAAATGTTCTTCAAGAAAATGATCAGGTACTGTTATCACAACAAAAAGCGCAAAGGATGAGACTAATAGTAAAGTGATCTGAACCCAGCCTTCCTCATGGAATTCAATTATATCAGCTAAAAGTAGAATTAAAAATAGGGAAAGAATGCTAATCAACAGTCCTCTTGGGAAAGTAATTTTCCTTAATTGTTTAAGAATTAAGCTTGGTGCGAAAAATGGTCCATGCTCATCTTGATGAACTTCGAATCCATGCTGTTTTAAATTCAAAGAAACATTGAATTTTTTTAACAGAACATCTGTTAAATACCCAGTAAATAAGCCAATGATAGCAAGTAAGGTAAATAAAATTGTGGCTTTGAAAGGGAAGAGAGAAAGCATTATATAAGCTTCATCTCCACTCGTGGCGATCATTGTTGCTACAAGTGATCCGAAACTTACAACACCATGTGTATAGAGAGAAACAACAGTATAAGCGCCAAGACAGCCAGGAATAATTCCAAGAATCACACCGAGCAGATATTGACCAGCCTTGCTCTTGCTCAATTTATTCTGCCAATTTCCTCTTGTTGCAACATTTACGTACTCTATCAATAACATCATCGAGAAAACGAAGGTTGTAATTACTAGAGCATGGCTTAATATGTGAATTAATTCTACCAGAAGATTGAGGCTTCTTTAATAATGCACAAATTTAATCTATTTTCAGGTTAAATCCCTACCTAGAAGATAAACTTTGGAAAAAGTCTTCAGAATAAGATAACTTGTCATAGTTGAATATTATCGATGTAATCAATATACTTTAATATGATTGAGAAAGAACAATTACCCCACATATTAAATCTGGTCGATGACGATGCAGAAGAAGTTCGAAACCATGTTTTTAAGGATCTTACCGATTACGGAATTGATCTAGAGCGGGACTTATTTGAATTTGCGGAGATCGTTGATAAAAGAAATCTTAGTATCATAGATCCAATAATTAAAAACAATCGAAGAAAATGGTTAAAAAGAAATTGGGATTGTTGGTATAGTATAATTGATCAATACGAAAAGATTGAAACAGCCATGAGTCTGATTTCTACTTTCCAGCTAGGACTTTATTCTCAAACTACACTTCCTCGAAAATTAGATCAGATCGCAGAAGACTTTAAGAACCGGTATCCCTATGGAAATGAAATCGACCTTTCTAATTATCTTTTTAATGTGCTTGATTTACGGGGCAACAAAGAAGATTACTATTCGCCACTAAATAGTAATTTGTTCTATGTTCTTGAAGTTGGGAAAGGATTACCAATAACACTTGCTTTAATTTACATTCTTGTTGGAGAGAGAGTTGGCTTAAATGTTTCAGGATGTAACTTTCCTGGTCATTTTATGGCGAAAGCCAATATTGATGGAGAACTGTTTTTAATTGATTGTTTTAACGGGGGCAGAATTATTTTTGAATCAGAATTAAAAGAACTGGACGAGAAATCATACAAATCTATATTGAGAATTGCAAAATCAAAAATTGACGGTGAAACAATAATAAAGAGAGTTCTGAAAAACTTAATCAATGCTTACAAAGAGAAAGGCGATACACCTGATCTTCACGCAGTTTCAGAACTCCTAACATCTACTCCTTGGAATTAGCATAAATTCCATGAGTCATTCAAATGGATGCTTGGAAGATTGAAAATACTGTCCTTTATAGTTTTTACTCTATTTGTTATGTGTACTGACTCACCAAAGTCTCTTACAAAAGGAACAAATATGGAAGATGGAAAAAAAGCAAATAGACTAATAAATGAGAAAAGCCCATATCTTTTACAGCACGCATTTAATCCAGTTGATTGGTTCCCTTGGGGGGATGAGGCGTTTGAAAAAGCAAAAGCCGAAGACAAACCGATATTTCTTTCCATTGGATATTCAACTTGCCATTGGTGTCATGTTATGGAAAGAGAATCTTTTGAAGATTCTGTTGTCGCAAATTTAATGAATGAAGTTTTTATCTCTATAAAAGTTGATAGAGAGGAACGTCCGGATATTGATAATATCTATATGACAGTATGTCAAATGCTTACTGGTAGCGGAGGTTGGCCCCTTACAATAATTATGACTCCCGATAAAAAACCTTTTTTTGCGGGAACGTATTTTCCTAAAGAAGCAAGGTTCGGGAGAATTGGAATGGTAGAGCTTGTCAACAGAATTAATGAAGCTTGGAAAACCAATCGAGAGAAAATATACGAATCTGCAGGAAATATAACATCCACTCTCGCAGATTTGAATGATACAAAAGGCGAAAAAGAAATTGATCCAGAAATATTGAATTTAGCTTATAGTCAATTGAATGAAAGGTTTGACAATGAGTTTGGTGGGTTTGGTTCAGCTCCGAAATTTCCATCTCCACATAATCTCACGTTTCTATTAAAACAATGGAAACGAACTGGCGATCAGCAAGCTCTAAAAATGGTTGAAAATACACTTTCTCAAATGTACAATGGAGGTATATACGATCATGTTGGATATGGTTTTCATCGTTACTCAACTGATCGAGAATGGTTAGTTCCACATTTTGAAAAGATGCTTTACGATCAAGCCACTCTTCTAGATGCATACATTGAAACTTATCAAGCAACTGGGAATCAGAAGTATGCTAGAATCGCTGGTGAAATTATTACATATGTATTGAGAGAAATGATCTCACCAGAGGGAGGATTCTATTCTGCGGAAGATGCTGACAGCGAAGGAGAGGAAGGTAAATTCTATGTTTGGACAAAAGATGAGCTTGAAGAAATTTTAGATAAAGAATCTGCTGAATTATTTATAGAAACATATAATATCAGTTCCGAGGGAAATTATATTGACGAAATGACTAAAAGCAGAAACGGAAAAAATATTCCGCATCTTTCCAAAAATTCTGGTAACGTAATTAAAACACCTAATGCAAAAATTGAGGAGATTAAAGAAAAAATATTTGCTGTTAGAGAAAAGAGGATACATCCGCACAAAGATGGCAAGATTTTAACCGACTGGAATGGACTAATGATTGCCAGTCTTGCCAAAGCTAGCCGAGCCCTCAATAATGACCAGTATTTGATATCTGCAGAAAAGAGCATGGATTTTATCCTCGCCAAACTTAGAACAGATGAAGGAAGATTAATGCATAGGTATAGAGATGGCGAGGCAGGTATACTTGCGAATATTGATGATTATGCATTTACTATTTATGGATTACTTGAATTGTATGAATCCAATTTCAAAACAGTATACATATCCCTTGCCATTGAACTTCAGGAACAACAGATAAAATATTTTTGGGATGAGGAGAACAATGGATTCTTCTTTACGCCAAATGATGGTGAAGAACTGTTGACTAGAACTAAAGAAATATATGATGGTGCGATCCCTTCTGGTAATTCCATCTCGATTAAGAATTTGATACGACTTTCTAGACTCACTTCCAATACTGAGTATGAACAATATGCATCTAAATTAAGTAGAACATTTTCAGAAAAACTTACTACATCTCCGATGAGTTCAACAATGATGCTTCAAGGAGTGGGTTTAACAATTGGAAAATCTTTCGAAATTCTTATTGTCAGTGATAATAAAAAGAAGCAAAAAAAAGCCTTAAAGTTACTGAACCAAAGTTTCATCCCTAACAAAGTTGTCTTACTAAAAGACAAAGAGAATGAGTCAGAATTAGAAAAAATTGCTCCATTTGTTTCGGAATATAGTATTACTGAAGATCAAATAATGATTTATGTATGTCAAAATTACATTTGTAATTTGCCGACAGATGATCCTTTAAAAATGTTAAAGATACTAAACAAAAATACTGAGTAAATATTCCGAAATTTGAATATACCCTCATATCTTGGTCAACATTACAAATCATTCCTTTATTCTTTGTATCGCATATTATATTTGGGTATTTTTGCACTTGAAATTTTTCAATTGTAAAATAACATATAAAAGAAACAAGGAGAATTTAGATGCCAGTTGTATCGAATGAAAAGTATTGTGAAATGCTCGATAATGCAAAGAAAAACAAATTTGCCTATCCAGCAATCAATGTTACTTCAGAAGTCACAGCTAACGCTTGTCTCGAAGCTTTAGCAGAAACAAAATCAGATGGAATAATTCAAGTTAGTACCGGTGGCGGTGAGTTTGCATCTGGAATTATGGTTAATGATGCTGCCCTCGGGGCTATTTCAATTGCTCAGCACATTCACTTTGTGGCAGATAAATATAATATCAATGTTGCATTGCATACAGATCACTGCCAAGCGAACAAAGTTGAATCGTTTTTACAACCTTTGTTAGCTGCCTCGAAAGAGAGAGTTGAAAAAGGAATGATCCCATTTTTCCAGTCTCATATGTTTGATGGCTCGGCTCTTCCACTAGTAGAAAATATGGATATTGCTGTAAAACTTCTCAAACAATGTCATGAGTTAGGAATTATACTTGAAGTTGAAGCTGGTGTTGTAGGTGGTGAAGAAGATGGTGTGAGCAACGAAGATGCACCAGCGGAAAAGCTGTATACAACTCCAGAAGATATGATCTATGTATATGAAAGACTATCAGAAGTTGAAGGAGCACGTTACATGTTCGCGGCAACTTTTGGAAACGTACATGGTGTCTATAAACCAGGTAACGTAAAACTTCGTCCATCAATATTGAAAGAAGGTCAAGATGCTGTGACTGCAAAATATGGTGAGAAAGCATCATTTGATTTAGTGTTCCACGGTGGCAGCGGTTCCTCATTAGAAGAAATTAGGGAAACACTTGAGTATGGAGTAATTAAAATGAATGTTGACACAGATACTCAGTATGCTTTTACTCGTCCGATTGTTGACCATATGTTCAAAAATTATGACGGTGTTCTAAAAGTTGAAGGTGAAGTTGGAAACAAAAAAATGTACGATCCTCGTGGATATCTAAAACAAGCTGAAACAGCAATGAAAGAAAGAGTAATCCAAGCTGTTAAAGATCTTCGTGGTGAGGGAACCACACTTGGTGTTTAAGTAGTTCAATCTAAATCCCATTATTTTGATGGGGTTTTTTATTACACCTAATTAGAAATAAATTAATAGGGCAAAGGCTAAATGAAAAAAATACTCTTCTCAATTTTTCTATTATTATTAAGTAGTCAAATATTTGCCCAGACTGAGAATAAATACTCTCCATATTATCTTCACAAAAAAAGTCAATTTGAAATGCTACCGAATACTCCAAATGAAATTATTTTTCTAGGCAACAGTATAACCGATGGAGGAAATTGGTCAGAGTTATTCGCTGATCTCAGAATTAAGAATCGTGGGATAAGTGGTGATGTAACAGAGGGAATCTTAAATAGATTAGATGAGGTAACAGAATCGAATCCTGCTAAAATTTTCATCATGATTGGAATTAACGATCTCTCAAGAGGTAAAAATACGGATGAAATCCTAGAAAACTATGAATTAGTGGTAGATAGAATTGAATCAACGAGTCCCCAAACTCAAATTTTTATTGAGAGTGTGCTACCCGTAAATGATAATTTTACTAAGTTTAAAAATCATTATTCTAAAGCTGACAGTGTAGTTATCCTAAATAATAAACTTCATCTATTAGCGACGGAAAAGAATCTGATCTATATTAATCTCTATTCATCATTTTTGGATGAAGAAGGAAAACTTAATGCTGATCTAACTGAGGATGGTCTTCACCTCAATGGGAAAGCTTACATGATCTGGAAATCTTTAATTGAAAAATATGTCTATAACTAATTTACCTTGTTGTAATCTAAGATAAACTCATCGATGAGAGCATTGAGAGAAACTCTTATCTCAAGATCTAAGTCTTTTTCCTCTGCAAAAGAGACATCATCGCGTTCCCAAGTAATTGCTCCATAGTTTACGATGTTATTTCTCAACAATTTCACATCCTGAATAAAACGAATAATTACAGAATAAGAATAAACTCCACTTTTCGCTTTTTCATCAACCTTAATTGAAACCTCTAAATTTGGTGCACCTTTCAAACCCCTCGCTTCAGAAAAATCAACGGTTTTGATTCCAGCTCCCTTCAGTGCTTTCTTTACAAATGATTCAATTTCTGAAACTGTTAATTTATTGTTCCATTTATCCCCTTCAAAATCCCAAACATAAACTCCGAATTTTTGAAGACCTGAAATTGCTTTAAGTTGATGCATCTCATATTCTTCAACAGTCTGACCTAAAACGTTTGTGGAACTTAAAAATGAAACTATGAGCAGGGCACACAATATTTGATATATTTTCAACTTCTTACCTTTCTTCTAAAAATTATATAGTTACTTGGATTGACTAGAGTTATTTTCTTCCAATTTCTTATGAGCTTTTACTTCAACCATTTCTTCAAGTCTCATTTTTAATCTCTTGTTAGAAGTGCATTAGTTGCACCAAAGACTAGAGACATCATACTAACTCCACCTCGCTTTACTTTTAGAATCAGCCAAAGAAAGACTGAAATAGCAATAATAATGATAAAATTGCAAGCACTACTTCGAAAAGATTGTCCAAGGTAGATTAGTTTACATCTCTAACGGCAGTCCAAGTGCCCGACATTCCGGCACCTTCCCAAATTCCAGAACCAATTTCAGGTTCAATAGCTCCTGAAAGATTTCCAACGTTATCACCTTCATAAAATATGGATCCATTCAAAGTTCCATCTTCAATTACTTCTCCAGTAAAGAAGACATCGTAATTTTCACCATTAACATTCACTCCTTCTGCAAAGGAAAACGTAAGATCTGGTTTAACTATGAATGTAAACTCACTTGAGATATCTCCATTGAATTCTAGTTTCCAGTTACCTGAATACATTTCTTGTGGCGTTTGACCGCATCCGATTAGTAAAGTAATGAAAAATAGTGGTAGTAAAGTTTTCTTTAACATATTAGACTTATAGTTTTGTGATTGAATTGTCAGTATATTTTAAAATTACTATCTACAATTTATATTTTTTGAACTATTTTTGTCATCTTAATTATAATTTATCTTAATGAAGAACCAATCACAGAAATATGACTTTATAGCGAAGACATTCTTTGGTTTAGAAGATGTTTTAGCGGATGAACTTGTTCTTTTAGGTGCAAGTGATATATTAAAGCATAACAGAGCTGTAAGCTTCCGCGGTGACATGAAGTTATTATACAAAGCTAATTATAATCTAAGAACTGCCCTCAGAATTCTAAAGCCTATTTTAAAGTGTCAAGTTTCTACAAATAAAGCATTATATCGGAAAGTAAATCAGATAAATTGGGAAAATTACTTTGGACTCGATGACACTTTTGCGATAGATACTGTTGTTACTTCAGAATATTTTAAGCATTCAAAATTTGTTGCTTTGAAAACAAAAGATGCAATTGTGGACCGTTTTCGTTCTAAGTTTAAAAGCGTCCGTCCGTTGATGTTGAGAATCCATCTATGAGAATCCATGTTCATATTTTTAAAGACCAGTGTACCATTTCTTTGGATAGTTCAGGGGATTCGCTACATAAACGAGGATATAGAATTGCTAAAACTGCTGCCCCGCTTAATGAAGCACTTGCTGCAGGAATGATTCTATTAAGCGGTTGGGATAAAAGAAGTACCTTTGTTGATCCAATGTGTGGTTCTGGAACGATCCCAATTGAAGCAGCAATGATTGCATTGAATATTCCACCAGCATATTTAAGAAAATCATTTGGGTTTCAAAAATGGAACGATTTCGACAGTAATTTGTGGAAACAAATTATCAAAGATGTGAAGACTAGAGATAGCTTAGATTTTAAAGTAGTCGCTTCTGATAAATCTTCTAAAGCTATTGAAGCTGCTAAAGAAAACATAAATCAAGCGAAATTGAATCAGTATATAAAAATCCAAACTAAATTAATGGAGGAATTCGAGCCGAATTCGGAGAGCGGTATTGTTATAGCGAATCCACCATATGGTGAACGTTTGAAAGAAAAAGATATTTTAGATCTTTACAAATCAATTGGAGATTCATTAAAAAACAATTTTTCAGGATTCGATGCTTGGATATTAAGCTCAAGTAGAAATGCTATGAAAAATGTTGGGCTGAAAACTTCAAAGAGACTAACTCTCTTCAATGGAGCATTAGAGTGTAAATATCATAAATACAGTTTATATAAAGGAAGCAGGAAGTATGAAGACCAAGCATGATCTTGTTGAACAAAACCATGCTTGAAAAATTAATTTAGAATTCGGATTTCGATTTTGTTTTTATCTCTAGTGGTGATCGAGGCAGCATCCTTCGTACCAAACTTATACTCTTTAACTTTTCTTGCATCCATACCTAAAGAAAGTAAATAACCTTTTATCGCATCAGCTCTTTGCTGAAATAGTTCGAGGCCTTGACTTCCAGCTGTATTTTCTTCTGCATAACCGGTTAGGACAATTACCATATCTGGATTTTGAGCTAAGACTTGAGATGTGTAGTATAAGCCTGGATAAGCATCTTGTTTTAATCTAGCGCTGCTAAAATCAAAATCGACAGAAACAAGAATCCATTCTGTTCCAGTCGCTTTAATCTCTGATGCTTCAGCTTGAACTGGTACTACAACTTCCTTAATAACTTCTTTTGGAATTCTACTAGAAACAATTTCGTCGATCCTTGCGTAAACAATAGAATCTGGTAGAACTCCAATTCCATCATATAAACCACACTTCTTAGATGGCTTTCCTTTTGCAAAATAGTACTGTACTCCAAAGTTGAAAGTTGTAAATGCATCGGTATTAGCACCGATAACACCATAACCCGCACTACCATATCTTCCATCAAATCCACTGTTTGCTACCGAATGTACGCCAAGCTCAGTTACAAATCTCCAATCCCTACTGATGTCAGCTTCAAAACCGATCCCTACATTGAAAATCAACTCTAGAAATGATCCATCGTAATCTGGATCATCCGGATTATCCAAACTGTAGGAATCAAATCCAAATCCAGCAGTTACATAAGGAGAAAAAGGCTCACAAGGAATAAAATAATATAGCAAATCAAAACTACCATAGATACTTGTCGTAGTGGTAGTTTCAGCTCCAGTGTTATAGGTTCCCTGTAAACTTGAGTATTTTCCCATAAATCTGATTCCAGCTTGCTCAATAAAATTCCTCTGTATAGAAAGATAACCCCCATAGTTTGAATTGAGCATTCCAGTATTAGTGCCGGTTAATTTTGGATAGGAAAAACCAACTCCAAAAGCCCAGCTCTTTTCTGCTAACTGTGCATTGGAATTAATTGAAACTAAAAATAATATTCCGAATAAAAACAGAACTGTCTTTTTCATATTTAGGATCCGATAAAATTTGATCAAACTGATAAGTGCATATTTACACTAATTCGTAATTAACCATTTTTTCGATGATAGTCAATAGTAGCTTAATAGGTCTTGAAAATTCTATTGAGGATTACTGCGTGTAATTGTGTCTATTTAAGATGATTTAGACACTTTTTTGAAGAAATTGAAAGTAAATTCCAACAGCATCATTAGAAAAATAGGTAGTAAAAATGCAGTGTAATTCAATTCAATATATGACAGGCTGAAGATAATGAACGATATGCAAAGAAGTAAAATCAGTAGAATCGGAAAAAAATAAACGTGATTTTTCTTCACGATGAAGATGCATAATAAGATCAGAACTATTAATAAGATTGTAGATGGAGCTATGAAATTTTCATTTAAGAATCTATCATTTAATAGATTATCTGTTGCAGTTGCATGTAAACCAATTCCAGGAAGGTTTTCATCAAAATTTGTGTTCACAGTCTTTCCAATAGTTGGATCAACAACACCGATTAGTACAATCTTATCTTTTAGTTTATCAAGTCTTGGCTTATCACTCTCAAACAAATTAAAGAATTCCGTTATCGTCAAGCTTTTAAACGAATTGAACGAAAAAGTAAAATTGAGCTTAAGCAGATTACTCCATTTGTTGTTTAATTGGTCTCTTTCCACGAGCGAACTAGCAAAGGAATATAATGTGTCAGAATTATTAATTATTCTTTGTGGCACATAAATATTATCAAACTCAAAATAATTAGTATGTCCAACTTTTTTATTACCTGAACTAAGATTTGTTAAAGGATAGATTATGGAATCAGTATAGAAAACATCATCATAACTTGTAATTGAATTTACATAACAGGAAAGAACAATTTTATCCTCCTCTAATTCGTTTAGGAATTGATTGTCATTGATATTTTGAACATCGTTTTTTCCAGAGAGAAAAATCTCCAAACCGATTTTTCTTACTTTCAAGTGTTTTAGTTTACTAAGGAGAAGTGCGTAATAACTTCTTTTTAATGGCCATCCACCCAGGTTTTCAATATCCCTTTCAGTGATCCTTATGAGAACGATGTTTGTGTCTGGCTGAGAAGATCCTTCAATTGCATAAAATATAGATTCAATATTTCTGTTTATGCTTGAACTGAAAGAACTAAATACTATTAGAAAAAATAAGGCTGCAACAAGAGCACCCACTCGGATAAGGTCTTTATTTTTCTCTATTTTTTGAATGTTCAACATAAATGGATTACCTTAGACAAGTAAATATCAAGGAATTACATATTTTAAAAATAAACTTACACTTAATTCTTACAATATAGGAACACATTTATGCTGCTAACTATTAACGGGCTAGAAGTATTTTCAGATGGCGAGAAATATAATCAATCAATTCTGTTTGTTCATGGATTTCCATATGATCATACAATGTGGAAGGCACAGATTGATTATTTAAAATCAGATTATTATTGTGTAAGCTATGACATAAGAGGACTAGGGCAGAGCAATGTGGGTGATGGGCAGTATACAATGGAATCATACGTTGATGACCTGATGAAAATAATTGAAGAATTGGACTTGAAAAAACCAGTGATTTGCGGACTATCAATGGGTGGATACATTGCATTTCGAGCTGTTGAAAGAACTCAAGAATTATTTGATGGATTGATTCTTTGTGACACAAAATCAGCTGCAGATAGTGATGAAGGAAAATTGGTTCGAGCATCAAAGATAGCACAGATCAATAATGAAGGATTAGGTGCATTTGTTGAGGAATTTGTTCCAACGTGCTTCTCGCAAAATTCAAGAGAAAATAAAAAGGAATTACTCAAATCAACAATTGAAAAGTGCAAGCTTAATCAACCAAGCGGAGTAAAAGGTGCTTTAATTGCAATGTTGAGTAGGACAGATACAAGCAACTATCTTAATAAGATTAAGATCCCAACCCTTATTATTGTCGGAGAAAATGATGCTCTAACGCCACCTGCGATAATGAAGGAAATTAGTAATTCTATTGTAGATTCGGAATTTGTCAAAATACCAGATGTTGGTCATATGACTCCCCTCGAAGATCCAGATAGAGTGAATGAGGCTATGAATAATTTTTTAGGAAAGAATTATAAATAAATAGATCAGTAAAAAATAACTTCATGATCAATAAAATGACCATTCTCGTAATTGAACTTAGCGCTGAAGCATTTATCTTGGAAAAGCCAGTCAATAAATATTTGGTCACCCTCCCATAAATTGAGACTTTTTAATTCATTGTTTGGTATCCAACGGAGCTCACCTTCTTCTGAATCAATAAGTTCTCCATCAAATTGATCAATGATAAATACAAACACATACCAATCATCCACTCCATCAAAAAGAGGAAAAGTAATATGACCTTTTAAAACTAAGTTTTTTGCATTTAATCCAGATTCTTCTTTAAGTTCTCTTATTGCACATTCTTCGGGTGATTCTTTCGGTTCAAATTTACCACCGAGTCCATTCCATTTACCTTTATGGTAATCCTTATCTCTTTTATTCCGATAGAGCATAAGGGTTTTATCATCATCCATTACATAAAGAAGAGTAGCCAGTTTCATTAATTTTCCAAGTATGCGTTTTTCATCAGGTAGTTTTTTACGTAATCAGTTATCCCTTCTTCAAGTGAAGATATTTCTTTTGTATATCCAGCTTCTCTTATCTTTGAGATGTGAGCTTGGGTAAAGTATTGATATTTTTCTTTGAGGTAGTTGGGCATTTCTATAAATTCAATATTTGGCGTAAGCTCCATTGCTTTGAAAACAGAGGAAACAAGATCTACCCAAGTTCGAGCTTTACCAGTACCTACATTGAACAATCCATTTACATCACGATTTTCGAAAAAGTGCAAAGTCATATCAACTGCATCTTTAACATATATAAAATCTCGCATCTGTTCGCCGTCTTTATACTCATCTTTGTAAGATTTAAAAAGTTGAACTTTACCACTTTCTTTAATCTGCTCAAAGGATTTATGAATAACGCTTCGCATATCATCTTTGTGATATTCATTTGGTCCAAAAACATTGAAAAATTTGAGGCCAACGACCTCTTCGTTCATGCCCATTTTGTGTAGGTAAAGATCTACAAGATGTTTGGAGTAGCCATACATATTCAGCGGTCTAAGATTGCTCAGTTCTTTTTCATTATCCTCATATCCATTGCTGCCATCTCCGTAAGTTGCTGCTGATGAAGCATAGATAAATTTTATCCTATTTGTTAGTGAATACTTTGCAAGATCTTGTGTGTAGTGATAATTATTCTTCAGTAGGAAATCGGCATCCCTTTCAGTTGTTGATGAACAAGCTCCCATATGAAGGATAGTTTCAATCTCAAATGGAACAGCATTCGTTAACACTAATTCAATAAATTCAGTAGGATGATAAATATCAATAAATTTTAATCCAGTTAAGTTTTTCCATTTCTCATCTTTTCCTAGCTCATCTACTATAAAAATCTCTTCTTCACCGAGTTGATTTAGCTTCCAGACTAATGCACTACCAATAAATCCAGCGCCTCCAGTTACAATTGTCATCTTCTTACCTATCTTTGTGAAATTTCAAATACATCCAAATTTAGGTATATTTAAATTTAGCTTCAAAAAAATAGTGTTAAATAGAAAGCAATAGATGAATAAATTCGAACAATTAGCAAAAATACTTCAAGAAAGAATACTTGTTCTTGATGGTGCAATGGGAACAATGATTCAGAATTTAAATCTTTCTGAATCTGATTTTCGTGGTGATAGATTCAAGGATCATCCAGTAAATTTGAAAGGAAACAACGACCTACTTTCGCTTACTCAGCCCAAAGCAATTTACAATATTCATCGAAGTTATCTAGAGGCTGGTGCTGATATTATAGAGACCAATACATTTAGCTCAACTCCAATTTCGCAATCTGATTATCAAACGCAAGATTACTCATATGATATTAACTTTGCATCTGCTCAACTTGCAAAAAAAGCGGCTCAGGAATTCACAAATGCAGATCCGGATAGACCAAGATTTGTTGCTGGCTCACTGGGACCCACAAATATCTCACTTTCACTCTCACCAGATGTAAACAATCCTGGCTATCGTTCTAAAACATTTGACGAAGTAGCATCAGCTTTTAAGATCCAAGCGACTGGTTTGATTGAAGGGGGTGCTGATATTTTATTAGTTGAAACTATTTTCGATACTCTTGTTGGTAAAGCAGCAATTTATGCTATTGAAGAATTATTCGATGAATTAAAAGTTGAACTTCCAATAATGATCTCAGGTACAATAGTAGACCAAAGTGGGAGAACGTTATCCGGACAAACTACAGAAGCCTTCTATACCTCAATTTCGCACACTAAAAACCTGTTAAGCGTAGGATTAAACTGTTCTCTGGGTCCAAAACAGATGAGATCATATGTCGAGGAATTATCAAATCTGACAGGAAGTTTTATTAGTCTTTACCCGAATGCAGGACTTCCTAATGAGTTTGGAGGATACGATGAAACGGCAACAGAAATGGAATTGGTATTAAAAGAATATGCAGAAAGTGGATTTCTAAATATAGTTGGAGGTTGTTGCGGTACAGGAGTAGAACACATTCAACAATTTTCTGAGATGGTAAAAGGGATTAAACCTAGAACAACTCCCAAAATAGAGCGGTATTTGAAATTAAGCGGAATGGAACCCTTGATTATCAAATCAGATTCGATTTTTGCAAATATCGGTGAAAGAACTAACGTAGCAGGATCAAGAAAATTTGCCCGATTAATTAAAGAAGAAAGTTTCGAAGAAGCTCTTATTATTGCACGAGATCAAGTGGAAGGTGGCGCACAGATAATTGATGTCAATATGGATGATGCCATGCTCGATTCTGAATCATCTATGGTCAATTTTTTAAATATGGTTTCATCCGAACCAGATATTGCTAAGCTTCCGATAATGATTGATTCTTCAAAATGGTCTGTTATAGAGAGTGGATTAAAATGCTTGCAAGGAAAAGGGATTGTTAATTCGATAAGTCTTAAAGAGGGAGAAGAGATATTCGTTAGTCAAGCGAAGACTATTCTAAAGTTTGGAGCTGCCGCAATTGTTATGGCCTTTGACGAAAAAGGACAAGCTGATTCATATGAACGAAAAATTGAAATATGTAAACGAGCTTATGAGATTCTGACAAAGCAAGTTAGTTTTCCCCCCGAAGATATAATATTTGATCCTAATATTTTTGCAATAGCTACAGGAATTGAAGAGCATAACAATTATGCAGTAGATTTTATCGAAGCAACTAGATGGATAAAACAGAACCTTTCTTATGCAAAGGTTTCTGGTGGTGTTAGTAATCTTTCTTTTTCTTTTAGAGGAAATAATGCTATTAGAGAAGCGATGCATTCTGTTTTTCTTTTCCATGCTATTCAAGCAGGAATGGATATGGGAATTGTGAATGCTGGACAGTTAGAAATATATGAAAATATTCCTCATGAACTTTTGGAAATTGTAGAAGATGTTATCCTAAATAGAAGAACGGATGCTACTGATAGAATAATTGAAATAGCTGAATCAGTAAAAGGAAAAGAGAAAAGTGAAAAGGAAACATTAGCATGGCGCGGCCAAAGCATTGAGAAAAGATTAGAGCATTCGTTAGTTAGGGGAATTACTGAGTTTATCGAATCAGATGTTGAAGAAGCAAGAAAAAAATATCAATCACCCATTGAAGTAATTGAGGGTCCTCTTATGGAGGGAATGAATACTGTTGGTGACCTATTCGGTGCTGGAAAAATGTTTTTACCTCAGGTAGTAAAAAGTGCACGAGTTATGAAAAAGGCAGTCTCCTATCTATTGCCATACATCGAAGAGGAGAAGCGCTCAGTTGGGGAAGTTAAGAATAATGGTAAAATACTGTTAGCCACTGTTAAAGGGGATGTACATGATATTGGTAAAAATATAGTTTCAGTAATTCTTGGCTGCAACAACTATGAAATTATTGATCTCGGTGTTATGGTCCCATCCGAAAAAATTCTTTCAGTCGCAAAAGAAGAGAATGTTGATGCAATTGGATTAAGTGGATTGATAACCCCATCACTTGATGAGATGGTTCATGTTGCTAGTGAGATGGAAAGAGAGAATTTTAAAATTCCACTATTGATTGGTGGCGCGACTACTTCAAAAACTCATACAGCAATCAAAATTGCTCTTAATTATTCTGGTGCAACCGTTCATGTTATTGATGCTTCGAGAAGTGTTCAGACAACTAGCTCTTTACTAAATTCTGAAACTCATGAAAGTTTTAACTTAAATATAAAATCAGAATATAGTAGAATTAGAGATAACTACAAAAAGAGAGAAAGTGAAAAATCATACATTCCCCTAACTGTGGCAAGGGAGAACAGAGCAAAGATTGTCTGGGAAAATGAAAAAATTACAAAACCAACTAAGCTTGGAATTACAGTTGTTAATGATATTTCAATCGATGAAATTGTGCTTTATATAGATTGGTCTCCGTTTTTCAGGACTTGGGAATTAAAAGGAAAATACCCCGAGATTCTAAGTGACACCTCTCTTGGTGACGAAGCAACAAAATTGTTTAATGATGCAGCTTCGATGTTAAATGACATAGTTAAATATAAATCATTGAAGCTTAATGGTGTATTTGGTCTTTTCGCAGCAAACTCACTCATGGATGATATAGAAGTTTATTCTGATGAATCTGGGAAGGGTATTCAAGCAGTACTTCACACACTTAGACAACAATCCACAAAATCTGCATCTTCAAGTAATATTGCACTAGCTGATTTTATTGCCCCAAAGGAAATTGGTGTGAAAGATTACATTGGTGTGTTCGCCGTAACTGCAGGACATGGAATCGAAAAACTTATCAAATTTCATCAAGAAAATGATGATGAATACAATGTTATTATGGTTAAGGCTCTAGCTGATAGACTTGCTGAAGCTTTTGCAGAATATCTTCATAAGCAAGTTCGGATAAAATATTGGGGATATGAAATTTCAGAAAATTTATCAAGCGAAGAATTGATAAAAGAAAAATATATTGGAATTAGACCAGCTCCAGGTTATCCAGCTCAACCGGATCATACTGAGAAGCTGACTCTTTTCAAATTACTTGATGTGGAAAAAAATACGGGAATTACTTTGACTGAAAATTTAGCTATGTATCCAACAGCTTCTGTATGCGGACTATATTTTGCGAACCAGAATGCTAAATATTTTACTACTGGTAAGATATTAGAAGATCAGATTATTGATTACCATAAAAGAAAGGGAATCAGTAAAGCTGAAGCAGAAAAATGGCTGCAACCAATTCTAAGTTATAAAATTTAATTATAAAATTGTGTATGAGAACTTTCGTAATTATTCTACTCTACCTCTTTTACCAAAATCAGGTTTTGTCACAAAGTAATGACCAAAAGTACGAATACACAAAACAAGAAGTTCGAATTGATATGCGAGATGAAGTTAAATTATACACAATCATTTACTCACCTATTGATTCATCTGAAAAACATCCAATTTTAATCACTAGAACTCCATATAGCTGTGGTCCATATGGAGTTGAACAATTCAGAAAACTCCCAACACACCTTGCCGAAGAAAATTACATCTTTGTTTATCAAGATGTGCGTGGTAAATATATGTCTGAGGGTAATTACATCAATGTGCGACCCTATATTCAAGAGAAAAATGAAGATGAGATTGATGAATCTTCTGATACATATGATACAATTGAATGGTTGTTGGAGAATACAAATAATAATGGCAACGTCGGTATTTATGGAATATCCTATCCTGGATTCTACGCTGCGATGGCTTTAAATGAGGCTCATCCAGCTTTAAAAGCTGTATCACCTCAAGCACCAATTGCTGATTGGTTTGTTGGTGATGATATGCATCATAATGGAGCATTTTCTTTGTCACTTGCTTACGTATTTTTTGCATCCTTCGGGAGAGGAAGAACAGAGTTAACAACTCTTCGGAATGAGAAAATAGTTGATCTAATTGGAGACTCTTATGAGTATTTTTTAAGCATAGGTCCCTTGAAAAATGTAGATAAACACCATTTTTCTGGAAAGATTAAATTTTGGAATGACTTGATGGAACATGGAGTATATAATGAGTTTTGGAAATCTCGGAATACTCTAAATCATTTTAATGGAGTTAAACCTGCAGTAATGACTGTAGGAGGATGGTACGATAATGAAGATCTTTATGGTGCAATTAATACTTATAAAACAATTGAAAAGAAGAATAAAATAAATCAGAACTTCTTAGTAGTAGGACCTTGGTATCATGGCGGTTGGTCGCGCTCAACTGGAGTTGCTTTTGGAGATATGAATTTTGGAAGTAACACAAGTGAGTTTTATAGAGAAGAAATGGAAAAAAATTTCTTCAATTATTATCTTAAAAACAATGGAGAAAATAATATTCCCGAAGCTTATGTGTTTGAGACAGGAAAGAACGAGTGGAGAAAACACCATGAATGGCCTCCAAAAAATTCTGAAGTTTTAGCAATCTACCTTTGTGATAAAAACAAACTATCATTCGAGAAGGAAAGAAAATCGGGAACTGATTTTGACGAATATATAAGTGATCCATTTGATCCAGTTCCATATACTGCTGAATCCCACCCAACAAGGAGGATGTACAATAGAACTTATATGGTCGAAGATCAAAGATTTGCATCAGGTCGCGATGATGTTTTAAGTTTTGAAAGTGACGCATTGGAATCTGATCTTACAATAGCTGGCCCGATCGAAGCAGATATGTTTCTATCAACTTCTGGGACAGACTCGGATTGGATAGTAAAGCTCATTGATGTTTTTCCAGATAGTGTAACACCAGATAATATTAACATGACAGGTTATCAGATGCTTGTTCGAGGCGAGGTCATGAGAGGAAAATTCAGACACAGTTTATCTGAACCAGAGCCATTCCAACCAAATAAAGTTGAGCGGGTTAATTTTAATTTAAATGATTCCTACCACACCTTTTTAAAAGGTCATAGAATAATGGTGCAGATTCAAAGCAGTTGGTTCCCACTTTTTGATAGAAATCCTCAAACATATTGCGACATTTATAGTGCAGATAGTTCAGATTTCAGAAAAGCTAAAAACCGCATTTACCACAGTGACAAATTAAATTCTAGAATAATTGTTAGAGTATTAAAGAATTAGCTTTGTACTATTTAGAAATTGAGTTAGTACGTTTCCAAACGATCTTAGCATCTTTCGCATTTAGCAACTCAACATCCAGTGTATATTTTTTTTGCACTGAAGTACCAGAAGAATCAATACTTACCCTAAAATTCCCTTGAAGAAAAAAATCTGATTTAAGTGATTTTAAATATTGATTGAAACTTTTTGAATCTTCAAAATCCGAAGAATTTCTTCGATCGTATCTAATTTCTTCCCTCTTTTCCTTTGATGAGATAAATGAAACCTCACCACTGTTAACTAAACTTCTTTCGAGGTTCTTTTCTAAGGTTTTTAAATATATGCTATCTATGCTATTGGAATTTAACTTGCCAACAACGATGATAGGTTTCCTCTTCTTCGAAATTTTAGAGGCCCAATCTGAACTTAACAATTCACTTATTAATGAATCAGCCATATACTCAGAATCACTTGTATCCCAAACAACTATTGGCTTTTGTGCAATTTCAGTTTTCTCAATCTTAGTTGATGTACTACAACCGACAAAGAAAACTAATGGAACTACTATTAATTTGCTCAATTTATTAAAATACATTTCGTTTTTTATCCATTCGTTATCTTAAATGATAGCCTAATATGAAGGATACTTTATTGGACTTACTACCTGGATCAGAAACATTCTCATCACCACGTGCCCACATTATTTCAATTTTTCCAAGAATCGTTTTCATTAAAGCAGAAATTCCATACCCGAATAAAGGTTCTTTTGCTTTTATTCCATCTAATAAAGTATAGTTGAATATAGTATTAAAAGTACCTTTGATATATATCGATTCCAAAAATTCATATCTATAACTCATGGCAGCAACAGTAAACTCAGTTCCGGCTGCTTGATAATAGTCAAGGCCCACAAAGGTATCTGGTCCACCTAGGTAAAACCATTTGTAGAAGGGAGCATCATACTTATCCCAAATTTTCATGTATGCTCCATATAATCTAAGATTATGATTCTTAGCAAGAGGTAAAAATGCATCAAATCTTCCAAACACACTATTATAATCGAGGACAGATCCGAAAGTCGGAATAGTTCTTTCGTAATATGATTTAAAATAGACACCTGAATTTGGAATAATTATATCATCGAGAGAATCATAAAGCAATTGAATTTTCCCTGTAACTATTCGTGCATTTAAATCGTACAAACTTAAAATATCTTCGATCTCTTGAGTTGCAATCTCAGTGAATATATTCATCCATTCCCAATCAAGAGATGCTTCTAAATTCCATGAATTGCTAAGACTAAAATTTAGACCGCCCGCAGCTTTCCATGATCTGTTGCGGTAACGAAAAATTTTCTTCCCTTCATAATAAAAATCTAGTGGAATATCAGAGTATCGTGCAGAAAGGAAAGGATAAACCGGCATATCCATAGACCTGGATGGGTATAAAAATTTAAAATCCAAGGTAGTTTGACCACCAAATTTTAGATATGTCTGAAATTGAGTCCCAGATAGTAAAACGGAGTTAGTTTCTATTCCAACTAGACCAACAATTTTAAAGTAATCATCATACCTAAATCCTGTAACCAAACGATTAAGCGGTTTCTCTTTAACTTCAATAATTAGATGAATTTTATTTTCACCAGACTCTCTCGTCTGAAATGATATGGATTCAAAGTAGTTAAGAGCATAAAGTTCTTCTATGTTTTCTAGTAGAATATCATTATTAAAAACGTCATTAACTTGAAGTTTCAGATGATGACTAATAAAATTTTCACTAAAGTTATCTGCACCACTAATTTCATATGAACCTAGCAGGATTTTCGAGCTAATATAATTATCATTTATGGTTCTAATTTCTTCTTTTTTCTTTCTATTTCCCTGCTGGACCCAGTCTTTATAATCTTTATATTTTTCTAATTGTTCTCTTAATGCCAATAGTACAGGAGTATTCTTATTACCCGCATCCCTGCCTCTCTGAATAATTCCATCAGTTTTGGTAGAGCTAAAATCACTTGTTGAAAATCCGCTCATATCCTGAGAGATATAAATGTCTGTCATTTCGATATTCTCTTTGAGCCTTGCGCTGGTTGGGATATCTAACATTCTATCAAATACTGTTAATAGATTTTCAAAATCACTTTTATCCTTAATACCTGTAGTTAAGTTTAATCCTATAACAATATCAGCTCCCATATTCTTAACAACATCGACAGGATAATTATTAAGTACAAGTCCATCAACCAGTAAGTAGTCATCCCACTCAACAGGAGAAAATGCCGAAGGAATAGACATTGTTGCTCGCATTGCTTTTGCTAAAGATCCATCTTTCAAAACAACTTGTTCTCCAGAAAGCAGATCCACTGCTACACATCTAAAAGGAGTTGGAAGATCATCAAATGAATCAACAGATTCATAAGGAGCAGTCAACTTCTGGAAAAACATTTGAATATTCTGTCCATAAATTAAACCAGAAGGGATAGCTGGCTCATATCCTTTTAATCCAATTTTTAACTGATATTTACCCGTTTTCTCTTTTTCAATGAAGGGCAATTCTTCTCTTGGAGGATTATCATTGAGCAAAAAATCCCAGTCTAGACTTTTAGAAAAGACTTCTAGATCTTTCCCACTATAACCAATTGCATAAAGCGCTCCAATAAGACCACCCATGCTATTACCCGCAATGTAATCAACCGGAATGTTGAGAGAATCAAGTAATTGAAGAACTCCAACATGAGCAAAACCTTTTGCACCGCCTCCAGCTAAAACTATTCCAATTTTTGGTCTCTCATTTTTAAACTTTGAAAAAACTTCGGTGATGTGCTTTATCGTTTTTTGATTTACTTCTTTAAGAGAATCAGAGAGTTCTAATTTCTTTTGCAAACTATCTAAATCTTGACCCCTCGCAGGATTGAATGATAGCAATAGGAAAGTTAATAATATTGAAGAAACAAAGTGGTTTCGAATCATATTAGAAAATTAATCCTGATCTTTATAGCCCATTGTTAGCAGCCTTGCTGGATCAAGACGCCTTAAATACCATTGAACACTCCAGTGAAGATGTGGACCTGTTGAACGACCAGTTGTGCCGACTTTTCCAATTATCTGTCCCCTTTTAACACGGTCTCCGTTTTTTACAAGCATTTTACTCAAGTGTAAGTATTGACTATTCAATCCTTGACCATGATCGAGGAGTATATAGTTGCCTGGATAGAAAAAATTATCTGCTGCAAGTCTTACCACTCCATCTGCCATAGCGTATACTGAAGTTCCTCGTGGTACAGCTATGTCTAGCCCATTATGTCGATTTTTGGGAATGCCATTCAATACCCGCTGACTTCCAAATACGCCAGAAATCCGTCCACCTTTAATAGGTCTCATAAAACCTGATTTGTAAAGGGCAGTATCAATTTCGCCGATAGGTCTTCTAGCCTCTAATGCTATCTGTCGCTCTCGCTTTAATCTTTTTTTAAGTGTATCGGATGGAGTGACATAATCACTCTTCATATTGTTAATTTTTTCTGTCTTAAAATTTCTGTCGCCCAAATATATTTTCTTCAATAATACTTTGCCCTCATTGAATTTGATCTTTAGAATATGTGAACCTTTTTCAGCAGCGTCAAAGCCAAAGCAGAATAAACCCTCCGTTCCGACTTTTAATTCTTGATCATTTATACTAGCACTTTTTACAGGGTCGCCATTAGCAATTATTAAAGTGCCGGGTTCAAATTCACCGAAAAAATTAAGTTCTTGGGCATGATAAATTGAAGATAAAAATGACAGTATAACCAATAAGGAATAAAAGATTGAAGTTTTCATATTTACTTACTCTAAATGATTTTGACTCAAAAAATAGCAATAAAAATATAGAGTTGTGACTTGCGAGAAATTAATTTACTGAATGGGGTAGATTTATAATAAAAGTAGTTCCATCACCGATTTTACTTTTGACCTCTATAGTACCATTGTTTTTATCAATAAATTCTTTTGAAAGAATTAATCCTAACCCAGCACCACTTTCTCTAGCAGTACCGTAGGTACTTACCTTTGTCCCAATCTCAAAAAGTTTATCAATGCTGTCTTCATCAATGCCTACACCATTATCAGCAACTGAAATTGAGATAAAACCGTTGTTCTCATTAGAGTGGACAAGTATTTCACCCTTTTCATGAGTAAACTTAATGGAATTATGAATAAGATTTCTAAGTACAGAAGAGATCATATTTTTATCTGCATGAACAATTATGTCCTCGTTAATATCATTGCTGAATGTGATGTGTTTTTTATTCAAATTTTCTTTCAACAATCCATGGACCTCATCAACAACATATTTAACTTTAAAATTTTCTTTTGAAATTTCAATTTTTCCAATTTGAACTTCAGCCCAAGCTAGCAAATTATTAAGCAGGGTAATAGTATTCCGGGATATTTGATGAATGTCTTTGCTAATTTCAACTATACTTTCTTTATCCATATCCTCTGCATCTTCATCAAGAATCTCTGTTAGACCTGAAAGTGTCCCTAAAGGTCCGCGCAAATCGTGAGCGATCAATGAGAAAAATTTATCTTTTGTAATATTTAACTTCTGAAGATGAACTTCTGATTGAGCTAGCTTTTCGTTCAAAATATGCTTCTGTCTATATTTTCTGAAGTAGATTACTACTGTTGCTATCAATAATAGTGTTATTATTACAAGTGAAATGATAAGGATGGATTGTAGTCTAACGTTAACTTCGGAAAGTTCTTGTTCTTTTTTTAGGAGTTCGATCTTTTTTTCTTTTTCGGCAGTTTTCTGTCGTGACTCATAATCTGCAAGCATTGCTAGATTCTCAACATTTATTAAACTATCCTTTATTTCAACGTAAAGTTCAAGATAATTTAATGCACTTGCGTGCATGTTAATTCCTTTATAAGCCTCGGAAGTTGCTTTATATGCCTCTTTGAGAGATTCAAGTGCTCCCGTTTCTTTTGCGTACTGGATCGACTGATTATAAGCATTTATTGCTGAATTGTAATTCTTTCTTTTGAAATAAACATTCCCCATATTCAGCAATAATTCAGAAAGTTGGAATTTTTCCTGACGTTCATTAAAATAATTGAAAGAATTTCGATAGTGTTTTAGAGCCTTTCCTAGTTCACCAGACTTATAAAAACACTCACCAATATTGTTTTCAGCAACAGCGATTCCTTCTTTATCATTTAATTCTAGATAAATATCCAATGATTTATTGTATGACTCAAGCGCAGATTTAATGTTGCCTTTTTTATTGTGTACCTCCCCAATATAATTTTCAGTATTTGCGAGAAGATATTGATTGTTAGTTTTCTTGCATATCTCCAATGACTTATTATATTGCTCCAGGGCAAGATCAAGATTACCCAGGTACTCATGTGCAGATCCAATAATTAGATAACAGTAAGTCTTTCTTACTTCATCACCAAATTTATCGTAGATCTTTAGGGCAGCGTCGGCATGCTTAATTGCTTTTTGGTATTCACCCAGTAAGTTGGAATATACAGAACCTAGATTTAAATGGGTGATTGCGATTCTCTCTTGATTTCCAAGTTTTTCGAATATCTCAAGGGCATGAAGATATGTTGTAACCATTTTTGGTGAATCATTCAAATAAGTATAAGCTTCACCTAAATCACTAAAAATAATTCCAACAGAAAGAGAGTCATCAAGTTGATTATAAATTGAAAGTGCTTTTTTTAGTTTAACAATTGCAGTGTCTTTTTCTCCAAGATACAGAGATGCATTTCCAAAGCTTCGAAGTGCCTTAGCCTCGGCTTTCTTATCCCCGACTTTTTTTGAAAGGATTATCGCTTTATTTGCAAATTCAAGTGCTTTGGAAACTTCTCGTAATGATAGATTTATACGACCTAAATTATTATAAGCATCAATTTTGCCTTTATTATAACCTAACTCAGCGGCAAGTTCGAATGCTTTATTCGAATACTTAGAAGCTTCAGCATTCTGCTCAAGCTGAAAGTAAGCCACTGAGATCTCATTTAAAAGATTAACACGGGAATTATCTTTAAATTCATCCAATATTGATAGTAGGCTATCAACTTTATTTTGGGAAAACAATAAAGAAGAAATGAGTACGATAGTTAATAATGTGTATTTGGTTATTGCACTAATCAAGAGGTTGTCCAATTCTATGAAGTTTGTTAGCAAAGATAAAAATTTTGTTTAGTAATGTATCAGATTTTAATAACATTTTATACCATAAATTAAATAGTCGTGTTTTCTTTAATATAATTTAAAACTCTCCTAAATATCTTCCGCTAAATCTACGATAAACTTTTCTGAATCCATCTCCATAAGTTTTATCTGGATCATCTTTTAATTGTTTTATAATGTTCTGAGCATCAGTTGAATAATCGGACTTCAAATAAGTATATGAAATAAAATTACAACTTCCTTCTTCTAATTGAGAAGAAAGTTTATGCGTGACATTTTCACTGATCCATACATGCATTAGCTCGTGAGCAATTGTTGACTCAACATACTTTGCTGGAATCTTATTAAGCACAAAAATCTTGTATGATTTGTTTACCTTAATATCAGATCCGTTGCTTGTTTTAAGAATTTCGATCTGGCAGTATCCTCGTGCAGAATTTGAATAATTTCTGTCAGAAATATCTTTCAGCTTGATCCTATCCACTGCAAAAATTTTAACATTTTTCAAATCTAGTATCAGTCCATAATTCTTAAGTTGAGTAATAATTTTTTGAAGAGATATTGAATATTGAGCTTCTGTTGTGACTGCTTTTCCTTTGCAAATATTACATATTTTTCTTCCGTCGGAGTAGGTCACACCCCCTTTAGATGTTTTTTGCGAGATTAGCATATTACAATTATCACATCTATGCAATTCTTTTTCATGATGAGGATGATATTTTAATCCATAAAGATCTGTTTGATATTTTCCATCCATAGGTTGAGAACAAACATCACACTTCGGGGCTACAAAAGTAACAAAACAATTTGAATCGAAATATTTACCATCGTTTTTGTAATAATTTCCATTTATCGGTTTATTACATTTTGAACATGTAAAATGTTTTGGGTGGAAAGACCTTCCATCTATTACAATATACTCACCAATAATTTTCTTTTTACAGTTAAAGCACTTTATATCCTGGGCGAAAGATAGGGGTGATTGCGTTAAAACTAAGAATAATAAGAAGAAAAAGAACTTCCTCATTCCACTTCTTTGAAATATTTGATTGGCCGGGATATAATTCATTATTCTATAGTTAAAACTGTAAAAAAGACTTTTATGGCTTAAAAATTGATATAATATAGTAGTATATCAAAAAGTGTGCTAATAATTGAGAGATGTATTTTCAATATCAATTTGTCGTACACAAAAAATAATTATGAGGTAAAATAGGATGATATCAAAAAAAAGTATCTCTTTTCTTTTCATCTCAATCTTAATATTTAGCTGTGACTCAGATAGTCCCACTAGCACTTTCAATCATGGAGATATAGATGCTAATGGAACTATACTTATTGATCATAATGATGCTACAATCACTTCAATTAACGAACAAGAAATTTTCCTTGCAAAACAAAAACTTCATATTGCTTATGGTCACACATCTCATGGAAGTCAGATAACAAGTGGAATGCAAGGTCTGGTTAACTTTAGAGGTGAACAATTTACCTTCAATAATGGTGGTACAAATGGAGCGTTAGACCTTAGAGACAGACCATTTTCAGGTGCTAGTGATCTTGGTAATCCAAACAGAACTGAATGGGCAATTTCAACAAGAAATTATCTAGACGCTCATCCAGAAGTGAATGTAATAATTTGGTCTTGGTGTGGACAAGTCAGTTCAGCTAAAGAAGAAGATATTGATACATATCTTGATCTAATGAATAATCTTGAAATGGACTTTCCCAATGTTCATTTTGTATATATGACCGGACATTTAGATGGAAGCGGAAAAGACGGCAATCTAAACCAGAGAAATGAACAAATTAGAGCATTCTGTGAAGTGAATAACAAAATTTTATATGATTTTGCTGACATCGAATCATATTGTCCAGACGGACATACAAACTATATGGAACTTTTGGCTAACGATAACTGTGATTATGACAGTGACGGAGATGGTTCTCGAGATGCGAATTGGGCTGTTGCTTGGCAGAATAATCATCCAGAAGATATAGATTGGTATAACTGCAGTTCTGCTCATAGCCAATCACTAAATGCAAATAGAAAAGCATACGCAGCTTGGAAACTATGGGTAAGTTTAGTCAAATAATTTTGTATTAATTTTACTTTAAAAAAAATTCAGTCAAATGGCCGAGTTTTTATTGTTTAATATCGATATTGGAATTCTAAGGTTTAAACTCTTCCATTGTTAGTCCAAATTTTTCTTGATTTGGTTTTTCTCCCTCTCGATTTTGTGTTTGCTTGAATGGAGTATTTTTTAGCCTTAGTGTTTCTCAGATTCGGTTTTTTAATAGACTGCTTAGGTATAACATTATCTATTCCATTTGAAACAAATGGGTGATCTACTTCGACGGGGATTTCTAATGATATCAATTTCTGAATTTCCTTTAAATAGGATAGCTCTTCTGTTTCACAAAGTGAAATAGCTACTCCATCCAATCCGGCTCTTCCTGTCCGACCTATTCTATGAACATATGTCTCCGGTATATTTGGGATATCAAAATTAATAACATGTGAAAGTTCATCTATGTCAATTCCTCGAGCAGCGATATCAGTTGCCACTAATACTCTAATCTGTTTAGTCTTAAAATTATATAACGCGCGCTGTCGCGCATTCTGAGATTTATTTCCGTGTATAGCTTGAGCGAGAATATTAACTTTGTTTTAAAAACTTCACTACTTTGTCAGCTCCATGCTTTGTACGTGTAAATACAAGCGCTGTTTCTATTGATTTATCTTTCAATAAGTGAATCAGTAGATCCCTCTTTTGGGATTTATCAACAAAATAGATTTTTTGCTTAATTGCTTCCACCGTTGGAGATTCAGGGGTAACTTCAATTTTAACAGGATCATTTAAAATTGTTCTTGAGAGCTTAACAATTTCTGGCGGCATCGTTGCTGAAAAAAACAGTGATTGTCTTTTAACTGGCAATTTAGAAATTATCTTTTTGACGTCATTTATGAATCCCATATCTAACATTCGGTCAGCTTCATCAAGAACAAATAGTTCTACGTGATTTAGAATAATATAGTTTTGATTTATTAGGTCTAACAATCTACCTGGAGTAGCAATAAGAACATCCACCCCTCTTAAGATTTTATCTGTTTGTGCTTTTTGACGAACTCCTCCGAAAACGACTACGCTTTTTAGGTCGGTATATTTACCGTAAGTTGAAAAACTATCTCCAATCTGAATAGCAAGTTCTCTTGTTGGTGTAACTATTAAAGAACGAATAGTTCTTTTTCTATAACCAGCTTTCTGGTCACTTTGCAGCATCTGTAAAATAGGGACAGCAAATGCAGCAGTCTTGCCGGTACCAGTTTGCGCACAGCCAAGAAGATCCTTCTTTTTGAGTATTACAGGAATTGCTTGTTTCTGAATAGGAGTTGGAACTCTATAACCCTCTTCGGACAAAGCTTTTTGAATTGGCTTAATAAGATTGATTTTTGAGAATGACATGAATTGATTATCCTTATAAAATATTCTGTTAAAAGTTTATTATGCTCTGGATCAGCGATTGGATGAATGAATATCTTATAAGAAATTACAAACAAAGGTAAGAAACTGAATCATTACAAATAATTACAAGTCAAATTTAACCTATTTATTTGTCATGTCAAAGAGAAGTTATTTTCATGTAAAGGTAGAAAAATAAAATGAGAAAAAATATTTATTCAATACTTAGGCTTTATTACTCACCAGTTCTCATCAATTATTCCGTAATGCCTTCCAAACCAATAGTTTCGAATCATGGCTGAAGCAATACCTTCCTCCTCTGATTCTACTAGTATTTCTCCATCTTTTGTTGGAATTTTGAACTCTCTTGACTTACGCTCAAATCCCCACATATCTTTTATCTCTTGATTAAATTTTTCGTTAAAGACATCTTCTCCTGAAAGTACTTGATAAACCATAATAAACCAAATATCTCCTTCAAAGCTAAAATCGTGATTTTGCCAATCATACCAATGTCGGTTTAAGTTCATTTTATATTTGATAAGTAAAGATCTATCTTGTTCAAATCTCATAAGCATGTACAATGATCTTGCAGCGTGATAATCATCACCTGGATTTCTCCATTCAGGTGGCCAAATAATTTTTGATTTTATTTGATGATCATCGTATTGATAGCGATCGATAAGCATATGATATGCGGCATTATATCTTTCTTTCTTTGTTATCTTATATGCAACTTTAAGTCCCATCAGCATTTCTAATGAGTTTAAAGCTTGGTGGGGGAGGTCGGGACAGAAGTTTCCCCATAAAGTCATTTTACCATCAAGATCAGTAAGTTTAAAATTGTTGTCAACTATTCTTCCCATAAAACGATCTAAAACGTCAGCTACTTTTTGTTTGTATTCTTCATCAGCACAGAATTCCCAGTACGTTCCTAGTCCGTAACATATCGAAGTAAATTTATCTGCGCTAAGATCACCTAACCATCTATAACCAGGCATTGATGAGGACTTATGCCATTCTGGATACCATAATACTTCTTCATGCCAAAGAGGTTCATCAGTTCTATTAAAGCTACGGGCAAATAAACCGGGGACTCCTGTCACTTTTTCAAGTTTCACTATTCCTTCGAAAATCTGATTCGCAACTTTTCTATCTTCCTCATCTTTTGTCAAAAAATATTTATGTGAGTAAGCGGCCAGCATTTCTGATGTTGCATCTAGACAATCTGCTTGAGAACCAACAATAGGTTGCTCCAATCCTGCAGGAGGAAAAATAACATGCTGCATTATTGTTCCCTCATTCCAATGATTACCCAGGATGAGTTTATCATACATACTTACTTTTACATGAAGAGGATCAGTTTTTTTGGGAAACTCATTAACTTTTTGAGCAATAACAATGTTACTTACCAAAAGAGTAACAATTAGTAATAATCTGCAATAAATCATATGAGACATGATTTCTCCTTTAATATCCTTATAAAGTTATTCGACATCTTGAACACATCTAAAACCTACAAAATAGCGACTTGTTTTATTTGGTAACAAATAGTACCTCTGAGTTGTCCTAACAAATGAGTGATTGTTAAAATTAGAACCACCTCGCATTACTTTATATTTTTCTCCATATTGTTCCATGGGAACATCATTACCTGGATAAGGTTGATACCAATCCGATGTCCATTCCCAGACACTTCCAGCCATATCAATACATCCATACGGACTTTCAGGCAGAGCTATCGCACTTCCTCTGGGATCACGAGACTCCCATGCTACAAAGGTTTCATCGTAAGTATTACCCCAAGGAAATATTCTACCATCAGTACCTCGCGCAGCTTTCTCCCACTCTTTTTCAGTTGGTAATCGCATACCTAAAGATTTCGCATATGCATTTGCTTGTTCCCAGTTTACAACAGCGGGAGAGTTTTCTCTACCTGCAGGAATATTAAAATCTGGATCGAATCTGGCAAATTCTGAATTACTTACCTCGTACTTGTCAATAAAAAATGCATCTGTATATGCAATTTGTACAGGTCTTTCGTCCGGATCTCCATATTTACTTCCCATAATGAAATTTCCTTTAGGTACGTACACCATTCCATCGGGAGGATTTGGCTGGGCATTATTTACGAAAGCTAAGAATATAAAAAAGAATAGAATAGCGACTACAGCTCTCATTTGAGAATCTCCTTTTTAGCTTTAAAAGAAATAATTAATAATTATACAAACTTCGGTATTCTTTATCATTTTAAAATCTTAATTAGATCATTCACAGAATAATCAAAATTTTTCTAATTATAAAGGTGAGATTAAATCCGTTTACTTCTCAATAAATATTTAAAACACTATGCTTCATCTTCATAATGAAAAATATCCTCTACTGAAGCTTTAAAGAGTCTGGCAATTTTAAATGCCAAAGGTAAGCTAGGATCAAATTTACCTTTTTCAATAGCGTTGATAGTCTGACGTGAAACTTCAAGGACATTTGCTAATTGAGCTTGGGTCCAATCCCGCTCTGCACGAAGTACCTTTAATCGATTTTTCATTTGTACCTAACCGTGCCGATTATAGTTCCGGCAAAATATGTTATACCCATTAAAATGACCAGATGTGCTATTTCTGCATCATAAGAAATTAAATTTGTCTGGTCTAGCAGCGAATAACTGAGGCCGCATACTATTCCAACACCAAGTGATAATGCCATTGCTTCTAGTTGAATTTTTTGTTGCATTTCATCAAGACCCTTTAGATGATTCTTATTAGCCACAATCATTCCAAAGCCAATTATTAGGTTGAATAAAATTGCAATAATGGATAAAAGAGAATCAGAATCCCACAAGAATTTATGACCGAAAGTTGCAATTGCCATTGAGACTGTCCAGGCAACAGTCCAGTAGGCTAAGCGTTTTGTATTTTCTTTTGTGCGTGTTGTCCAATCAATTCTATTTTTTTGCATAAGTAAAACTCCTTTGATATAATGTAAAATTAACTTGACTAAAGATAATGCAAATGCCAAATAAAGTCAAGTATCTTTTACAAAAAGAATAGTAGATATGACATTTCCATCGTTAACAGATTTTCCTTTCAGCGCATACCAGATAGTTAAAAGCTTGAAAATAAAGTTGGTTTTAAGATAATCTTATTGTATAAGCATGAGAAAAGCCATCGAAGAAAGATAGTAGACTTAATATTTAGAGATATGAAATTTTATAATAAGTAATGAATAATATATTAAAAAAATTAATACTACCAAAACATATACAACCGATTAGGCTGTGTAAAATTCAATTTGATTTTATTGGGATTTCGATTTATGCGAGATTTTAATTTTTCATTCTTTTTTTGAACAGAAGAAATTATATGCTTTAATTTATTCATATTAACTCCTAAGTTTAATTTAAGATAAAACTACTTATTCCTTAAATAAAATGCAAATTGTTAACAACTATTTTATACAAGTTCAATGTCATTGTTGAAGCGATAATTTTGTATTTCATTATAAAGAGTTAATATTTCATCATTACAATTCATGAAGTTTTTTCTGGCATTATCAAATAACATCTGAGTTGTATCATAAAATTTTAAGATTCTTTCTTTATCTAAAAAATCATCAATAAATTCATGATTTATTTTATCTGAGTTACCATATTTTTCGTAAAAACCAGACATGACAAGTGTTTCTATACCTTGAGACAAATCTTCATATGCATCTGTGATGTCATCTGCCATTTGAATTGCTGCTGCCCAGCTTATTAATCCATTAATCAGAGCATCTATATTTTCATGGTCTAATTCAGCTCGTAAAAATATCAATTCAAAAATCGCAAATAAAGGTGCGGCTTTAAAACCTATTTTTTCTGGCTTGTTCCAATCAAAAGGACAACTTTGCCATCTGTTTTGTTTTTCAAGGAATTCAACTTCACTAAATAGCTGGATATACTTATTTATTATTTTAAAAGTATCATGAGACTTGAAAACATCAATTAGGATTTCCTCAGATTGGTGAATTAGAAAATTTCCTAAGATCGTATATTGTGATTCAAATTTATTTTGATCATTTTGAATGTCCAATAATCTGAAACCAACAGTCCCTGTAAATACTGCTTCAACAAGTTTGCTAAGCTTCCTTTTAGAAATATTTACTTTATTATGTGCAATCCAAAAGATTGCAAACGAGGTTGATACAGCAAGCGAGTTTTCATAGTAGCGGACTTGTTTAATTTGACGAATCAAATTTATATCATTTTTAAATATTGAAAGATTGTTTTCAATTACAGAATTAATTTCAATTCTGTATTGATCAACTAGATCTTTCGCTGTAATATTCTTTGAGAACATATTTATGAAAGATTCAAAAATAAAATCAGCATTTAGATCTAGCTCGTTAAATTTAGAACTAATGATTGAATTGTATATTTTTAATGATTTTTCCACATAGTCCATATTTAATTTCCATTCTATGATATAAAAATAACTGTGCCTAATATATTGTATTAAACATAGTTATTTGTCATGAAACTTTCAAAGTACAAAAATGAGTAATATGCTTTTTTAAGTATTAAAATTTTTGTTTGCATTTAAGCTTTTAATATTTTAGTTTAAACCATTCTAGTAAACTATTATTATAAAACAGATTATAATAATAGCACCTACAAATCAACTAACATTTAGGAGGCAGTATGTTAAAAAAAATATTTTTTCTAACAATGACCCTTTTATTGATAGTATCTGTTTCTTCCGGTCAAGATGTTAAAAAAACTGGAGGTATTGCAAGACTGGCAGGATTAGGTGCCAGCCCATACCTTGTTGATCCATATTTCATAACGGTGAATCCTGCTTGGAGTGGTGTTTATAATGATTTCATCCTCTTAGACATTGGATCCAGTAATGGTGCTTTTGCTCCAGGTGGTAGCGGTCAGTATTTAGCAGGTAGTTTTAGTTTAAATGAAAACTGGACTATTGGAGCAGTGTTAACGAGAAATACATTTACTGGATTTGGTATTTCATTGGTTGATCCAGGGGCTAATAATTCTCTTGGTCTTCCGCTTGGGGGTGGGGGTGTTGTATCAACATTAAATAACAACGTTCCTGGTGCAGCTGTTTTGCCAATGGATCAAAACCTTGAATTGATGGGTACCCTTAAACTGGGTAAAATGATTCTTGGATTAGGAATAGCTATAGCTGGAACGACAAATGATTTTAATCCAGCAAATGGTGAATCAACGACTAATTCTGCAAGCCAATTTGGAATAAATGCTGGTATCCTTGTACCGTTGACTTCCAAAATTATGCTAGATGGAGGATTTTCATTTATAGCCCCTAGCGCTTCATATAAATCTCCAGTTGCGGGTGCAGCAGAAGCAAGTGCTAGTCAGACAATTCTTTTACTTAATGCCAGAGCATTCTGGAAAACATCTAGTAAATTTACTTTTGTTCCAGTATTAGCTTTTATGAGCCTTTCTGGTTCTGGTGAAACTGGGGGTACAAATAGTACTTCAGTTGATCTGCCTTCCACCTCATTATTCAGTCTTGGGTTAGGTGGAAACTACGTGGTGGGTGATTTTTTAATGACCGGAGGTATATCATTTACATCATTTAGTAATACGGAAGCTGCCGTAGAAAATGCGGCACCAGAATTATCTACTAGTGCGACAGCATTTCCAATATGGAACTTTGGTATTGAGTGGAACTTCATTGAATGGTTGGTGGCTAGACTTGGGTACATAGCAGTATCCGGTTCAGTAACCACAGAATCTGTTGCAACCACCACTGAAGTAAATGAAGCAATTGCCTCTTTCTTCTTACCAACAAATAGGGGAGCAACAGTAGGATTAGGATTACGTTTTGGAGATTTTTCTCTTGATGCAGTTGTCAATGAAGATATCTTACGACAAGGATTCAACAATATTGGCGGTGGTGGAGCAACATTCGCTTATATTTCAACAAGTTACGCTTTGCCATAATAGAAGAAGTTAAATTAAGTTTGAATAAAATACCCCTACAAATAGGGGTATTTTTTTTACTCTATAATTTTCCAAGACAGAGGGACCACATCGCTAAAAAATTACATAAGCGAAAATTCAAATAGCTATTATTTATAAAAAATGGTTTTAGTTAAAAGTTCGTAGCTAAATATTTTAAAAAACATTTAGTATTTTAAAATAATCAACAGAATATTTATTTCTATGAACAATACTTTTAATATCGCGGCTTTCATACTTCTAGTAATTATTAATTTAACACTTACGAATTGTAAGAGTAACAGTATAAATTCTCCACAAGAGGGCGGCGCGATTGAAGGAAAAGTATCGAATTCTTTTACTGACCAAGGTCTTGCAAATGCTTTTATTGAACTAGAAGGAGGTTATTTTCAGTTACCTGATACCACAACAGACGAAAATGGTTCTTACAATTTTCATAATGTTTCACAAGGAATTTATACTATTATCACTACAAAGTATGGGTATGAGGTAGGCAAAGATACCTTTACGGTTTACCCTGGAAATACTACCAAAGCAAATATAGCTTTAGATCCAGGAGAACTGATTGGGATTTGGAGTGCAACCGATATATATATTCCACAACTCAACCAAAATTATCTACTTAGTGAGTTGGGACTCGAAATAGAAATTACTTTCGATGAAAATGGTGAGTATCGTGGAATCACGGCTGACAGCTTATCAAGTAATGTCAATGAAGGGAATTGGTATACCTCAGATGGGGATCTAATAATTTTAGATCCGGAAATTGGTGAACATAAAGGCCAGTATATAATGGAAGAAAATGGACTTAAACTTAAGGATTGGGATGTAGATTATCAAGGAGTTGTAATATCCGTTGATATCAATTTTATAAAACAATAGGCTTGACCTACCCCAATGGTGTAACAATGTTAAAGTTAGTTTTTATCAACAAGTTCGAAATCACTTGGTTTCCAGGTCTTGTAGAACCAAGGTTCTAAAGGACCATATAGTCTAAAAATAGTATTCCATCCTTTACCGGGCACTGTTTGAATCCAATTATTTCCCATTCCTTTTGGAGACTTTGGTCCAATAAAAATATCATATGAGCCATCGTTATTTTGAACTAGTCCATCTTTGTTACTGTCAATACCCGGAAATCTTTCATCCGTTTGAAGCATAGATCTTGTTTGATTGTCATATATTGTGAATGACCAGAAATCTTTCATTGGGGCATTTGCCGGAATATTAACCTTATAGGTTTTACTACCATCAAAGGTATTTCCCTCTTTGTCGGAATATGCTACAGCATACTGCGATCCTTTTCCAATAAGTTTTAAGCTCATTGCCGGAGTAATACCGGTTGCATAAAAATGGAAAGCTCCTCTGGCATCTATTAGTCTAACGCCTTCATGTTCGAACAAATAACTTCTATAAGCGAGTGGATTAATCCATTGACTATTTTCATATAGGTACATGTAGTCACTTCTTGGTTTAGACATTTGTGTCCGAACGATAGCAGCTCCAATTTTTGCGGCTTCTTCCAAAATCTTTTGCATGCGCTCATCGGGCTTAAACTCTTTCCCTTTTTGTATGCCTATTGCAGCTAAGCTGCCCAGAATTTCCTTGCTTTCACCAAAGGAAGGTTCAGATTGAACAACGGCATTTATTTCATTAAATATATGTGCATCCATTCGGTGGATGGTATTATTAACTTTACCAGACATATTCACAAAGTTCATAGCCGGTGGATTTTCTTTTTGTGATAAAGGATAAATTTTAAAAGTAGCTTTAGTTTCATCAATAGCAGGTTTTGGACTACCATCTCTTTGGAAACCTCGCCAAATTACCCAATGGCCATGTGTATTTGTTTTAGCTACGTGATAACCTACAGGAATCTTACCTTCATAAGATGAAGGAACTATTAAAAATTTTCCTCCTTTAGATTTATCTGGTCCTAAACGTCCAAAATCAATTACATATTTAAACCAATGGTCATTAATAAAGCCTAAAACATCCGGTGGAGTTTCTATTACCATCGGTTCATCACCAACTTCCAACCAAGCAGCCATATAAACGGAAGTTGTATTCGGAGTTAACCAGAATGCTTTGGAATCCATTAGCTGCTCAAATAAGAGAGCCGTTTTATTGGCTGGACCAAACTCTTCAATTCCCCTTTTAAGGCCTTCCATTGAGGCAATGTGGATGCCATTAACATACGCATTTACCGCATTGTGCAAATCAATATAATCGTAAACCTTATCTTCCGTTTCTGGCAATGGTACACCATCAAAGAAATTCAATTCACCTATTGTACTTGTATTTAAGGTATTTGGGGTTGAAATGCCCTTGGGAATTTCTGTGGTCATTTTCATTTTTGGAATAGTAGTTGAATTAATCTTTTTCTCCGTTTGAGAATTATTACAGGAGATTAGCAAAACGGAAAGTATTATTCCAATTAATAGGGTAGTCGTACTTCTAATATGTTCTAATTTGATTTTCATTTTTATAGTTGCCAATGTTTATGAATATTCTATTGTGCTTATCCGCCCAAATTACCGGTATACGTGCTAATGTTTGGTTATTGTCAGATTAAATCAGATGCAAGTTATCTATAAATAGATTCATTGTCCATTTTTAATTATTGACCTACCATCTAATTGATTACAAGATTTACATTGAATCTGAATTTTACTACCCATATTGAACTCCTCAACTAATTTATAATTGCATTTATAAGAAGGTATAGAAGAAGAAACTAGAGCTCAATAGAGATTATATAAAATAAAAAAGGTGAGAAGTCCCAGCCAAGTTCTTCTCACCTTAATAAAGATTGTTCGTATTGTCATTCTAAATATATTTCAACTTATCAAATCTAGTTGTGATGAGGGGCACAGAATCAATCAAACTGAGTATAGTTACACTGTGAAAATTAAAGGATCAAAAGTGTTTATTCTAAAAATTTATTTATGTTGCGTTTTTTAATAAGATAATCTATCTTATTGAAACAGCAAATAATTACAAAGAGGAGTTACAAAAGATGGGATCACAAGAACTTCAAAACAGACTTTGGGGCAGACAGACTGAAGATTGGGCGAACATCCAAGAAAAAACTGGATTTAGTGGCTATGAATATTCAATGACTCAATTGGGATTGAATGAATCGAGAGACATATTGGATGTTGGATGTGGATCTGGAATATTCAGTGACTTTGCACATTCAAAAGGATTCTCTGTTACAGGAATTGATGCCTGTGAAAATCTAATTAAACATGCATACCAAAGAAACCCAAATATTCGCTTTCTCCATGGAGACATGGAAGAAATGTCTTTTAGTAACGATTCATTCGATGTTGTGTGTGGATTTAACTCATTTCAATATGCTGCCAATATTAAGAATGCATTTGCTGAAGCAAAAAGAGTCTTAAAAGACAAAGGAAAAATAGTAGTGATGATATGGGGCAATAAAGAGGATTGTGAGGTTTCATCATATCTTAAAGCGGTTGGAAATTTATTACCTCCTCCACCTCCAGGAGCTGCTGGACCATTCGCATTATCTGAAAACCAACTTCTAGAAAGTTTACTTGAAGAAACTAGATTTCAAATAGTAGATAACTGCGATGTAGATTCAATTTGGGAGTATACAGATAAACAAACAGCCCTAAAGGGATTAAGTTCATCTGGACCAATAACCAAGGCCATTGAATATACGAGTGCTGAAGAAGTTGAGAAGACGATTTTGAATGCTATTGAACCCTATACTAACCCAGATGGGACAGTCGTTTATAAAAATAAATGGAGGGTAGTAACTGCCACCAGCTGAGGTTTTCTTTTATTCAACAGTTCTAGAATATGAGGGTATTGATTCAACTGAATGAGCTATCCCCAAAAAAGAGATCCAATAGTTATATAGGGACAAAGGGGAATAAACTTCAATAAGATAATGTATTTACAATAGTATTTTATCAAGTGGGGCGATTTTACGGAACGTCTCGGAATAAAACCCATTTACGGGATGTAATGAATATGATAACATTAAAACCACATTCGACCTCGTTAAATCGAACGCTGGGGGCATTAAAATCAATTTATATCGTTTCTAGGATTACAAATTCCACAATCAAAAATTTTCATCCCAAAATTAATATAAAAACTTGTTACCAATATTATTGAATAAGGTCTATTTAGCTTGTTTTCTAACATATTTATCTTATCTTCTTATCTACAATTACATAATTTCAATAACAATTTTCTAGGCTCATTTGCTGTAGATAAATTTGTAAACTTATTTAGGACATTTAGTTAAAAATGAGTTTAATGGTTGGGAAAAAGTCTGTCAAGTGGTATAAAAAAAACCCTCAAAACGATTAGTAATGAGGGTCTGTAGTAGCGGGGACAGGACTTGAACCTGTAACCTTCGGGTTATGAGCCCGACGAGCTACCAATAATTACAATAGGTTAAGGGTAATTGATTACATTTCTGTGCATTCATTGATTACTTTTAGGGCTTAGAAAGGAGATATAGTATGTTTCTTTCTAAGCGTTCAAATGGATTTTATTATGTGTTTTATGAAAATCAGAATGGTAAAAGAACATGTAAATCAACAAAAACTAAAATTAAAAAGGAGGCTTATAAATATTTAGTTAGTTTCTCAACACACCTTGATGAAATAAAATCATTATCCTTTCAAGAGCTTACGCTCAAGGAATTTAGATGGAAATTTCTTAAATATTCTGAAATTCATCACACTTTGAAAACCACTCTCACTTACAGAACCACTTTTAATTTCTTACTGAACTATTGCGGTGACAAAAATATCAACCAGATTACGAATATTGAACTGGAAGAGTTTATTCAGCAGAGAATAAATAAAGTTTCGCTGCACGCTGGAAGAAAAGATTTGATCAACATCAAAGCTTGCTTCAATTGGGCAGTTAAAATGAATCTGTTAAGAATAAATCCAGCAGCAAATCTAAAAAGGATTAAAAAACCTGAGAAACAACCTTTGTTTTTCAGTACAGAAGATTTTCAAAAACTATTAGAAGTCATTGAAAATCCAGATATTAAAGCTATTGTTATTCTCGCAGTTAATACAGGAATGAGGCAAATGGAGATGATAACGCTCCAATGGAATCAAATTAATTTAGAAGCAAGATATATTGTGCTTGATAATCAGAATCACACTACAAAAAGTAAAAAAGTAAGAACCATACCTTTGAATAACTCATGTATCTCGATTCTCAAGAATATATCTAAAACAATAAATAGTGAAAATGTTTTTAATTACAATGGTTCACAAATTAAACAAGATTATTTAGTTAAAAATTTTAAGAGATATGTAATTAAAGCTCAGTTAAATCTTAAACTGAATTTCCATTCACTAAGACACACCTTTGCTTCTTGGCTGGTTCAAAAGGGTGTTAGCATCTATCAAGTTTCAAAATTACTTGGACACGCAGATATAAAAACAACTGAAATCTATTCGCATCTGAGAACTGAGGATTTATCCGATGTAGTAAAACTGCTAGAATAAAAAATATTCCCCCAAAGCTGGATTCTAACCATTGAAAATCATACAATATTCATAGGAGATGTACTTTTAATAAAAAAAGTGAAAATAATTTTTCACATTATTGGAAATATTCAGAAATAAATCGTATATCTATAATAGAGCCTAGCTCTAGAAGAAAACAGACAAACCAAAAGTGCCTCGTAAGATAAGCACCTCGACAAATGACAAACGGAAAACTTGGAGTTCAACTTAAAGTAGGTTGAGCTCTTACCAAAATGCTGATATAAACTTCAGCAACATAAACCTCTAGAAAAGAGGTATAAGATGATACAGAAACAAGTATCTGTTGGAGATTCCGTTTTCAACAATCAAATGTCCACATCAACATTAAATGATGTAATTACAAAAATTAAAACAGATGAAGATCTATAAAGATAAGGTAGAAACTAATCAGATCTTTGACGACAAAGAAACACGATCAAAAGTTAAGAATGGATTACCATTTTTTAACCTAGGACAATTCAGTGACAATGTAAGAAAAACTGATAACTTCCTATCAACCAACTTCATGATCCTAGATTTGGATAATCTGGATGATCACTGAGTTAAGTGAAGTAAAAAACAAGCTGCAGAACGATGGCAAAATATTCTGCTTCTTCCTATCTCCAAGTGGCACCGGATACAAAGTAGTTTACAGATATGCTGAAGAGATTACAGAGAGTAAAGCTTTACAGAAAACTATAAATACTATGCAGAACAGTTCGAAAAAGAATATGGTATTAAAACTGATAAGACAAGTGATGCTGCAAGAGCATGTTTTTTCAGTTATGATCCTAATCTTATACTTAAATGAAAATGCAGAACCACTGGAAGTAAAAGAGTTTGTAGAAACTGTTAAAAAACTTGATCTTTCATCTATAAGAACAGATGATGAGAAAGATTTATCCCAGAAGCAGTAGAATACCTACGTACAAGAATAAGCAGTTACGATGACTGGACAAGAGCTGGTATGGCATTGGCTTCACTGGGGAAGCTGGAAGAAGTTACTTCCATGATCTAAGTCAGTAATCCCACAGTACAATGACACCCCAGAAGAAGTAGACAAGAAGTTCGATAACTTTTTGCAAACTGCTACTGGTAAAATCCAGATTGCTACTTTGTTTGAGATAGCAAAGAGTCATGGATTTGAATATACAACTCCAGTACAACCAATTAAGCCCGATTGATACAAATCAGTTTGTAGAAGAAATGAAAAATCAGTTTGCTTTGGATGACAAGAGAGTAATTGGTGAGCTTATAGGATATGGATTAACAAATATGCTGAGATCGCAGAACACCTTGATGGTATTCAACCCGGATTCTATCACTTAGCGGCTGATACCAACATTGGTAAAACAGCGGTGTATACAAATCTTGCAATAGATCTGATCGAAAGTAATGATGATGTTCAAGTACTTTTCTTTGCTTTGGATGATTCTAAAAAATATGCAGCATACAGATACTTAAGCATCTTATCTGAACTAAGATTTAAGGATGTAAAGTATGGACTGAATAATCTGAAAGATCCAGCTGATCATAAGCACTTAAAAATGCAAGAGAAGATTCATAGAATACATTAAAGATGAAAGACTGTTGATCTATGACACATCAGATGTTCAGCATATTGATCAAGTTGAAGATATTATTAGAAACTACAAAGCAAGAATATGGTAGTAATTATAGATGGTCTTTACAACCTAGAAGTAAGCAATGGTAGCAGAGAAGGCATTAGACAAGAAAACATAGAACGTGCTCAGAAAGTTAAACGACTTGTAGATATTTATGATATACCAGTATTTACAACCGGAGAGTTCCGTAAGAAACAGAAAGGTGAATCTGAAAACAAAAGACCAACCATTGATGATCTAATGGAAACCGGTAAGTTCGCTTACAATGCAAACTGTGTATTGCTGCTCTACCCAGAAGATCAGAAAAGTAAAAATGATGCTGAAGTAAACCTAATCCTTGAATTTGCAAAGAATAAGATCTCCGAGTTCAAAGGTAAGCAAGAACTAACATTTGAAAGAGCCAAAGGTAAAATAAAACAAGGCTGGTCTGCATTTAATATCGTCAGAACAATCCCAGATAATCAAACCGGAAGAGGTTTGAAATATGCTGATCTTGGTGGGGAGGAGGTGTAATATGAGACTCCCTAAAATCGATTTAACTACCAGTTTAGAATTACTCCCGATGTTAACGCATCGGGGGATTTTTCTTACTCCGGGGAATTACCTAAGAAGGAAGACATTCTAAAAAAGCAAGAGCAAATACTTGGTAAAGAGCTCACCGCTGAACAAGAAAGAAAAATATTAAAAACAGTAGGGCATTACTCTTCAAAAGGTAAAATCGTAAGAGACTTTGGAAATTATGTCATTATGTTCTCAGCGAAGTTATACATCGAGGAATTAGAAAAAGCAGAAACTCAGATAAAAGATGAACTCCTTAGGGATCAGTTTACCAAAGAAGAAATTAGCAAAGCACTTAAGAAGTTAAATACCTACAAGCTAGCACAAAGAATGGCGATCATAATATTGGCCGAAGTTTCAGAGCAGAGAAAGTATGAAGAATTGGTTATACCAAGACATAGACTTGTTGAGAGACTTGGTTTTACGACTTCAGACAAACATGTATATAAGCAAATTAAAGATGCAATGTTTTCACTAAGGTGGCTAAGTTTTGCTATCTATGAGTTTAACACCAAAAAGACTTTTGCTCAAAAAGGAAAGACTACTGGAAACTTTATCTATAACATCCGTGAAACAGCAACAGATTATACACTTTGGATTAATAAACTCTTCGTAGGAAGTGTAGCAGCCATGTTTAAGAATAACAAAAAGAAAGACATGGTACGAGGATACCTAGAATATCCAATGCAGTTCATAAAGGAGGTGAAAGATATGAATGACTCAGCAGTATTTTTAGGACAATACCTTAATAACACAAATCGGAAATCCTAAAATCAAACAAAAAACTAAGAAAAGAGTTGTAGCACAGTCTGTGGAAAAACTCATGCGCAAATCCAACATAGCCCATTCAAGGCCCAATGTTAGAGTAAACAGATTTCTAGAAGCTCTTGCAGAACTGAAGTTCATCGAAAAAATTGCACCTAGTATAAATGAAATGAAGAAGATGAAATCGAGCACTGTGGAAAAATTAACTCTGCATATAACCCTCCCAGACAATAATACAGAAATAGAAAAAGTAATAATGAGGGTGCAAAAATAGGGCAAATAGTATTAGTGAGAGTGCAAAAAGTACTAATGAGCGTGCAAAAAAGCGCTGTAACCCCAGTGTTTATAAGGGTTTAATTTCACTTATAACTATTTATAATAGTTATAACAACTAAAAGCCCCTCCACGAAAGTTGCGGGGCTTTTTAGTTGTGCTTGAATTGTACTGTATATGGTTTTAAAGAAAGCATGCTGCATTTGGTTTACTCCTAGAACAACCAATAGGTGCTAGCACAAAATCTTCGGGAGTTTATATTACTAAAGATTAAATTGTAAAAAGATTAATTATTCCTTGAGAGTTTTTGTATTTCTTCTATATTAAAACGTACTAAAATATAATAGTAATAAAGGAGTACATAATGAACGATATAATCATATTTGCAGCGGGGTTGATGTCTGGGACTATTTTATTGGTTATCCAATACTTAATTGAAAAGAAGAATGTTAAACATTTTATTGGGACTTATTTAAGTGTTAATATCGATCGACTAAACAATTATATTGAAATGCTAAGTAATTCCAATTTAGAGAAAGTACCAGCTGCTTCACTCCCATTTGATAGTAACTTATTTTTTAATACTATCTCAAAATTTAGATTCAAAGAACAAAGGAAGCTATACCAAATAGGTGTTTCCCTTGAAATAATTAGTAAAAGCCATGCCGACTTCTTCAGTATTGAAAAACTAACTGGAGGTTCATTTGTGGGATTTTTAATATCTCATTATACATTAAACATTGTTGAGCCTTATTTGGAATACTTCAATTTTGACAACGTCAAAATAAAAAATGATCAAGAAGGGATTAGCAAGCTTGCAAATCTAATTCGAGAACATGGACGTCCAAGGTAGTAATGTACTTAAGTTATATTTTTAAAAATAATTTTTCAAATCTCTGAATTCGCATAAGTTTGATGATTTATATCAATTAAGATGTAGGCTTTTTTGGTTAGTCCCGGAGCTGAACTAAAATCGATACTATCTGTATTTGATCTACTTCCATAATAACCAAACTGGCCCATGCATGTTAGCAAGCTATTTTAAGTTTGGAGATTGGCTCCAGCTTAACTCCAAAACAGCCCCAGCTCAGCCCACACGAGTAAAAAAATATCAAACAAATGCTAAGTAATCGAAACGATATTTCGGAAACCTATACTAGCTATGAAAAATAGGGAATCTTTGAAAGTAGCCTAAAATAGTATTGTATTTAATGAGTTGGGGTGCTATTATTTTCGCTTTTAAACATTGATATATTTTTTTCGTAAGAAAAGAACAGATTTTAATGAAGGAAAATATGAAAAAGGTGAGTAACCCCAGCCAGATCACTCACCTTTGAGAATTTGTATACACAAGTATGGGTTGTGTTGCCTAAATACTAATTCTAACTCCAGCATTGATGTATAATGATCTTGCTTTACCTAGGTCAAAATCTGTGACACTTGTTACATTTGTCAAAGACCATTCATACTTAAGATCAACAAAAACAATGATATGTCAGCACCAACACCTAAAAACACACCGTATTGAGCCTTCTTAAAGTCATCAACATCAACTCCATTAGAAGTAAAAGTACTAAGAAAGTAGGCTGAGCCTCCACCAAAAGCACGTAATCCAAAAACATCCTTTTCTTTTCCGAGTAAATGATACCCTACCATTAAGGGGATTCTAATACCAGAAAGTTTTGCATCGAAATCTACACTAGTAGTATTCTCAGTTATTTTATTACTCTTGTGAGACCCAAAATACTCCACCTTCACCATAAAGTTTTTCACCACCAGATACAGTTGCACCGATTTGCCAACCGGCTTGGGCAGATGGAGAAACGTTTTCTGGATCTTGAGAAAATCCAGTAAAGTTCATTCCAATTGCTGGTTTAATCTCTAGTTGTGCAAATGATGTGCTGCTTAAAGTAAAAAATGCAAATAGAACAAATAAAATTAGGGTTAGTTTTTCCATATATACCTCTTTTTAATTAAACATTAAATCTTTAGGGTATAAAAGAAATGAACTTTAAGTAAAAAGTCAAGTGGTCTTAATAAAAAAGGTGAGAAGTCCCAGCCAAGTTCTTCTCACCTATAAGTAAATCGTAAAATCTACAGCTGAAATATATAAACAAACCTTAAACCTAGTTGTGAGGTGAATCACAATTCATCTTATTCAAATTCAAATAAATCCTCTGATCGTTTATCAGACGACATTGCTCGAATTCGAAGAAAGCTGGAATAAAGTTCCAAAAACGTAATCAAGCTTTTTTCAAAATGGGACCCAATAGGGAGGGACCCATGGTTAGCCATTAAATGCAAATCCTCTGAAAACAAGGTACCCAACAGAAGCAAAACTCATTTAACATATTTTTTTAATTCTAAAATATTTCCAAAACAAAAGGCAATTTCTAACCTAAAGAGAGCACATGCTCTCTTCTAGCTACTAAGCTAGCTCTACCTCAAAGAATCTTAGGTAGGCTTCCTTCACCGAGTTAAGTATCTGCCTAACCATGTAGTCTGACTGTTTTAACTTTCTGCAGATTTCATTTAGCCTAAATCCATTCATCAGCATCTCTACAATCTGCTTTTGCATATTGTCTAGTCTGTTTAAGAACTGTTTGAAATCAATGTAAAATGACATACCATCTTCAGCTCTCAGCCGGGTGTTCATTTTTAAGTTAGGAAGGTTATCCACGAAGTCGACTTTGTCAAATGTTCCATCCCATTGGTGCTGCTGATTCATGATGTCACGTGTACTAGAACCTCCACCGTTCTTTCCACAGAAGCTTCTTGTGGCTAGTTCTTTCTTACGCATACTGATGAACCTCTTTAATAGAAGAAGATCTGGTTGCTGTCCTTTAGCGATCATGCGTTTGTATTGTACTAAGGTTTGACAGACTAGCTCTTGTCTTAGGTCAATAAATTCGTGACGTGGAATATTATATCCTCTAAGCTCAAGATTGGCAGTTTTGTATAACTCGGCAATTAGTTTGTTATCCATATTGCCTCGGTGTTATTTGGTTAGATGTGTGTGTGGTTGCTTGGCGGGTAATAATTATTAGCTGTGTTGACCACTTACATAACTTCTTATACCCATTATTTAACAAAAACTAAGACAAAAAGTAGGATGGCGGTAATTAGGTGAGTCTTAGCTAAAATTAGCTAAGAATTAACTAAAATTAGGTAGGAATTAACCATTCCCCTATGGTGTTATACTATAATAAGTTAGAGCAAAAAAAATATTTTTGAAAAATTCTTGTCAAAATTATTTCATTAATGTATTTTTGCAGAGTGTTCTTTTGAAATTATGACTTTGATCCTTTGTTGGACCAATCAGCGGTGCGCAAGCGCCGGTTGGTGTCAAATCACTGACAATTTACAACAAAATTAGGAAATACAATGAGTAAGAGTAGGAAGAATGCTTTTGCTAATCGTAGGATTTCAGACCCAAGGATTTCTAGAGCTAAGAGAAAGGCGAAAGCTTCTCACAATAAAGTCCAGAGATTTTCTGCCAAGCTAAATGGTTTTCAAAATGAAACCAAAGAGGTTAAGGCTAGGAAGGGGTCCCGTAGTGTCGAGGAAATTAACCTTGATGTTATTGGATTAAAAGGTAAGTTAGCCATTGCTGAGAATGAATATTTTCGTCAATTAAAGACTTACGAAGCCTTCTTGAAGAAAAATCGCGATCTTGATAAAAAAAGGTCGTAAAACTACAGTTAGTGATGCCGGGGTTAGTAGCCTCGGCATTTTTTATTTATGGTTAAAACATTAAATGAACCACATCGAAGACAAATACAAAAACGCAATTGATCATCTGAACAAGAATGATCGAGTTTCATTTATTATTTGGGCCAGAAAAACTGCTGAAACTCTTGCAGAGACTATTTATAAGAAAAACTTCCCAAATAGTGATACAAAACATCTAAAATTTGCCGAAATCATATCCAAACTTAAAAGGAAAGAACTAATTCCAACAGCAATAATACCTCAATTTTGGGGAGCACAAAAATTTGGAAATGAAGGTGTCCATGAAGGGGATCTTAAAAATGAAGATCTTACAGATAATATTATAGACCCAGTTTATAAAAATCTAAAGAATGTAATGAATTGGTATAGAGAAGAGCTTAGACCAGAATGGGAAAAACAAAGCATAGATTCATCAGCAATAAATCCTCACTATTACAAAGATCTAGATAAACTAAAGAATAATAATTTTGATCCTTCCACAAAACTCCATGACAATACAGTATTGATCATTGTTGGATCTACAATAAGTGCTGAACTATTTGACCGGCCTTTAGCCGGAATGTTAAGAGATGAGATAGAAAGAAAGTATCCATTAAAGCCATTCATTTTAAGTGACTTGTATTACTTGTCAGAAGAATCTCTACAAAAACATTATACTATCTCTATTGGAATTCCAGCCAATAATAATTTATCAGCAGAATTGACCAAGGTAAATAAAGAAGAATTACAACCACATTGTTCTGACCATAAGGAACATGGAGTAATAAAAACAGTAATCTGGGGAAGAGATGCTGATGAAACCAGATCTATTATCTACAGCTTTATTGCTGATGAGAATGGGTTAAAGAAATTCGCTTGGTCGATGACTGAAGAATAAACACTGCTTTGCTTGGTATAAGGATTAAGTAATTACATCCCAGATCAAATTCTTCTCAACTTACTAACCTTTTGAAATATACTTTCCTAGAATAAAATTGGGTATTTTGTAAAAATTGAGAAGTTGGTATTAATGAAATAGAAGTTTGTTGATTTGAGTGTGCCAACATTATATCATAGGTATCTCTAAGTAGCCCGTCATAATTGGGGAACCTTTTATATCTCAAATAGTAAATCAGACATCAAGTTTCTTGAAGTTTAATACATATAACTATAATTTATACATAACTTTGAGAGCAGATTATTATGAAAGAACAATCCCAAAATAGGATTGTGCGGTTTTATCTTCTAGTAATACTCTTTTTTCTACTTAAAACAATTCTCCCTGCACAAATAACAAACTTTAAATTCGAGCACATTGGTGTTGACGAGGGACTTTCAAACAGGAACGTTAATGACATAATTCAAGATAAAAATGGATTCATCTGGATTACTACTGATAATGGTCTCAACAAATATGACGGCTATAAGTTCACTATTTATAAGAGTGATCCGGATGATCCATATTCAATAAGCCATAATAAAATAAACAAAATTATTGATACAGAAATTCATGGACGCCAAGTAATTTGGATAGGTACGGAAGGAGGGGGATTAAATGCCTTTGATGTGGAATGGGAACGTTTCATAAATTGGAAGAAGGAAAAAGCTGACACCAGTTGGGATGCTGTTAATAGTGCGCATTGTTGTGTTTTGTATGACTCCGTAAAAGCAGAATTTAAAATGTATTACTCTAGTTTTCAGGGAAGTGATAACAGCTGGAAAATTGGACTAGCTACTGCTAAATTTCAAGATTCACTAGAAAAATTAGAATGGAAAAAATATAATGGAAATCCAGTTTTAGATATTGGAAATGAAGGGGAATGGGATGATAAAGGTGTTGCATTATCTATTGTTATTATTCGTGATAATACATATCATATGTGGTATACTGGAATTCAAGATGATTTGATAACTAGTATCGGCTATGCAACGTCAAATGATGGAATCAATTGGAAAAAATATAAAAATAATCCTGTTCTTTCAGAAAACATAGAGCCCACATGGAAGAAGAGTAGTAGTTCTCTTTTCCCAAGTGTGATTTTTGATGGTGGACAATATCACATCTGGTATGGATCATTGGATAATATTTGGGAAGAGGGTAAAATAGGACATGCTACTTCAACAGATGGAATAAATTGGAAAAAAGACAAAAATAATCCGGTTGTAAATACTTTCCCAAAAGGACATTGGGGTGATAAGGTAGTCGGAGCTCCTTCTGTATTTTATAAGAATGGTCTATATTATATGATGTATGGAGCCAAGTCTTTCGACCTATACAAGGCGAGTTGTTGGACTTTTGCTGTATCTGAAGATGGTTCAATATGGAAGCGTTACAACAAACCCGTCTTGGAAGTTAATCATGGATTTGAAACTCAATATTGGTCTGCCTGGGTACTTCCATTTAACAACAAATATCATCTTTGGTATACTGAAGGTGGTGTTGATTATGCAAGCAAATCCACTTCAAATTTCTTGAACATTCGATATGCTTCTTCAACAGACCTTAAAAATTGGAAGAGAAAAAAGAACAATAAAATATGGAAAGAAGATCACTCCTGCCTTACAAGTAATTTTGTAAAAACAGTACATTATGATCAGTCCGGTTCTGTTTGGTTAGGTCTTTGGGGGAAGAAGCCGGTCTGAATCGTATTAGAATACCAGAAAAGAAGAAATGGTTTGATCTATTCTTTAATGAGAATAATACTCATTCTCTTGAAATTGATCATTATCTGAATAGTAACTCGGTTTACGATATTGCAGAGGATGATAATAGGAACTTATGGATAGCAGCAAATACCTTTGGAGTCTTTTAAATATGATCCGTTAGCAGATCATTTCGACAATTATACTATAATATCAGAGACACCCAATTACTTGCCTTCTTTCAGTATTAACACGGTTTATTGTGATAATACGAATACAGTATGGTGCGGACTTGAAAATGGAGAAATATTAAAAATAAGTAGTGTAACCGATTCTGGTGAAGCAAAGAAAACCAAATATACGTTTCAAAACCTATCGGAGATAAAAAAGATATATGGTTATGATAATGAAAACCTTATTCTCTGTCTTCAGGATGGAAAGGTAGAATTATTTAATAAAGAATCTGGCGATCTTATTTCTCCGGACAAATAATTTTACAACTAATGAGCTGATACTAAAAGAAGGATGTAAATTCAATATTTGAGGATAATACAAAGATCAAATGGATAGGGAGTGATAATGGTATAATAAAAATCGATCCCTCAAAAAAACAATTTATTGTTCATGACTTACATTTGAAGAATAAGGGTGTAACTGCAAATATACATGTAACATCAGTATTGGAACCAAAAAATAAGAAAAGTGATTTCTTATGGATAGGTACCGAAGGCAACGGTATCCTAAAGTACAAACCTGGGTTAGGTGTTTATGGATAAGTATTTAGTTTAATACATTAAATAATAACGACTGCTGTGAAAATACAGTAAATACAATGTTTGAGGATAAACAAGGAACTATTTGGATAGGAACACCACAGACACTTAATAGATTTGATCCGGCAACAGAATCACATTTTATTTACCGCAAAGAAGCACACGATCTATATTCAATCTCCGGCGAGGGTATTTATTCTCTGCTGGAAGATAAAGCCGGCAGACTTTGGATCGGTTCTGAGAACGGACTTCAGTGGTACGACCGGGATAATGATAATTTCCCATATGTTATGGCAGAGCATGTGAATACGATTTATGAACTGGAATATGACGGTAAAAGAGTTTTGCTTTTGGGTATGTATGAAAACGGCATCAGAGAACTCGATTTGAAGACATATGATTATGAAGAATATCATAATGATCCAAAAGATGAATACAGTATAAGTAATAATAATGTGAATGTTATTACAGAGACAAAGTTGGAGGGATCCAGGTCCCTATTGATAGGGACTAATGGCGGATTGAATATTGTGAGATTAGGTGAGGGGGATAAGGAAAAGTTCAGATTTACTAATTATGATGATGAAGATGGATTGTCCAGTGACGTTATTTACGGCATTATAGAAGATGACAAAGGTATAATTTGGTTGAGCACAAACAAGGGATTATCAAAATTTGATCCTTATGAAAAGAAATTTAGGAATTACGAGAAAAGTGACGGATTACCTGCTGAGGAATTCTCCCCACGTTCGTATCTGAAGAGCCACAAAGGGGAACTGTTATTTTGGAAGTCCTAATGGATTGATATCCTTTTTCCCCGATAGCATAAAAGATAATACCAATATGCCCAAAATAGTTTTAACAGATTTCCAAGTATTTAATAAGTCAGTGGAAATAAATCCAGATGAAGATTCCGAATCAGAAAAATTCAGTATACCTAAACATATTTCATTATTAGATACTTTGATACTCTCATACAAGGAAAATGTATTCTCCTTGGAATTTGCAGCAATGGATTATCATAATCCTCAAAAGAATAAATATACATATATGATGGAGGGATTTGAGAATGAATGGAATTATACTGATGCAAAAAGACGAAGAGTTACTTATACAAATCTGGATCCGGGAGAATATGTTTCTCGGGTGAAAGGTTCAAACAATGATAATTATTGGAATGAAGATGGAAAATCACTGTTTCTTATTATCACACCTCCCTGGTGGGCTACTACATGGGCATACATAGGTTATATTTCAATAATCCTTCTTATAACATATTTGATCTGGAGTTTTCAGCTAAACAGAATTCAGCTTAAGCATTCAGCCGAATTCGAACATCTTGAAGCTGAGAAATATCGTGAGATGGATCATTTGAAATCTCGTTTCTTTGCTAATATATCTCACGAATTCAGAACACCTCTCACCCTTATTCTTGGACCAATTGAGAAATTGTTAGCTAAAACAAATGGACAAGGGATATCAAAAGAACTAAGAATGATAAAAAGAAATGCAAAGCAACTTTATTATCTGATAAATCAACTCCTTGATCTATCGAAATTGGATGCCAGTAAGCTGACCTTAAGAACCAGTGAATACAATGTCGTTGAGTTTATCAAGGGAGTTGTAATGTCATTCGTTTCTCTAGCAGAAAAGAAAAATATTTTATTGAAACTCGTTTGTCAGGAAGAGAAAATACCACTTTACTTTGATAAGGATCTCCTAGGAAAGATCCTCAACAATTTGATCTCCAATGCATTTAAGTTCACTGAATCGAATGGGTGTATTGATATAACACTAAGTAAAGTAGAAAAGCCTGAATCAAATAACGGGAAAGATTTATCTAAAAACAATCATGTTGAGATCACTATTTCTGACACCGGAGTTGGTATTCCTTCAGATAGGATAGATAAAATATTCGATAGGTTCTATCAAGTTGATGGCAGTCATACAAGAGAAAGAGAAGGAACTGGAATTGGTCTCTCGATAACTAAAGAACTTGTCGAGCTTCATAAAGGAGAGATATCGGTAGTCAGTGAGCCAAATAAAGGTACAACATTTACATTGATGTTCCCCCTTGGTTCGGAGCATCTAACACAAGAAGAGATGATTGAAAAGCGAGAAGAAGGAAAGGATGATGACCTCTATCTCGATGAAACAGAAGTGCTCCTATCACTTAATGAAACAATGCCGCTAGATCAGTTAGATATTTCTACAAATTACAATAAGCCTCTAGTTCTTTTAGTTGAAGATAATAGAGATGTAAGAGAATTCATTAAAGGATATTTGAAAGAAGATTATTCACTTATTGAATCAAACAATGGATTGGATGGATTTGAGAAAGCGATTGAACACATACCAGATCTAATATTGAGCGATATAATGATGCCCAATTTGAATGGTGTGGAATTATGTAATAAACTAAAAATCGATGAAAGAACAAGCCACATACCGGTAATCTTGCTAACAGCAAAAGCATCGGGTGAAGATAAGATCGAAGGACTGAAAATAGGTGCAGACGACTACATTAAGAAACCATTTAATGCAGAAGAATTAGAAGTTAGAATAAAGAATCTAATCGAACAACGTAGGAAACTTAGAAAATACTTCAAATCTCAAGGTGTTTTTGAAGTTGATGTCGATTCTATAACTGCTGTTGATAAGAAATTTCTCCATAAGGCAAGTACAATCATAGAAAATAACTTATCAGATCCAGATCTAAATGTGGAACGCTTAGCTAGAGAATTGGCAATGAGCAGGACCCAACTCTTTAGAAAGTTCACTGCTCTTTACAATGAATCTCCCAATGCTTTTATTAAAAGAATTAGATTAAGCAAAGCTGCAATTCTTATAGAGAAAGGATATGGCAATATTTCGGAAATAGCATTAGAAGTTGGATTTACGAATCCAGCATATTTTGCAAGGTGTTTTAAGCAGCATTTCATGAAAACCCCCTCGGAATACGAGAAAAATATCTAATCAATCCCCCAAATTATAAACCAAATTCTTATATCATTTTTATTGCTTGTCTTTATAGGTAGGGTTAATGGGGCTTCATATGCAACAAAAGTGCAAGTTTTTGGGACTATTGTGGTAGATAATAGGGTATTCAAAAGCTAAGTTAAAGTTAGAGAACGAAGAATGGGGGAATATTTATAACCATAGAAAGGAGGCACCATGAAAGCAGCAAAACTACTTTTTTATCTACTCAGCTTTTTATTCATTTACCAATTGAACCACGCTCAGACTAATTTCCTTAAATATTCTAATCCAGTATTAACTCCTGGAGAGGAAGGAGCATGGGATGCAAGATATATTACCGTCCAAGAGTAATCTGGGATGGTAGTCAGTACAAGATGTTTATTGCTGGAAATATTAATGATGAGACCATTGGAATAGGATTTGCAACAAGTTCAGATGGGATAAATTGGGAGAAATATGAAGGAAATCCAGTAATGGTTAACGGATATTCTGGAGATTGGGATTCTAAAGGAAGAATTGAACCATCTAACATAATTTTCGATGAAAATCAATATAAGATGTGGTATGATATTGTGGATATTAACATTCCAAAAGGAATTATCGGATATGCAACGAGTCCCGATGGAATAAACTGGACAAAAGATACATTAAATAGTCCAGTCATGGAGGGTGGAGAAAATGTCAGTGATTTTGATCATCTTGGAGGGTAGCTGCATGGATAATTCTTGAGGATACCACTTATAAAATGTGGTATACTGGAGCAATGGATAATCCTAATTTTTCTAATTGGACATTCAGAATAGGATATGCTGAATCAAATGATGGAATTAATTGGACAAAATATGTTAAGAATCCAGTATTAGAAGAGGGTGATTATGTGACATGGGGATACGATTTAATGATCCATGCGTGATTTTTGAAAATGATATGTATCATTTGTGGTACGTTGGGAATAACACAATTAGTGTCGTATATGTAAGAATTGAATATCTAACATCTTCTAATGGTATTAATTGGGATCCTTCAGAGAAGAAAGTTGCTTTTGAAGACTAATACTTGGAATAGTTTCGCCCTCGGTAATTCTAATGAAGGAGATATGTACAAAATGTGGTATGTGGAAGTGGAAGGTGGGAGTGGTAACAGATATTATTTATGCAGAAGATTTTAGTAATCTTGTACATGCTGACAGTGTTATGATAGCTGGAATCGTATATAGATCCAATGGAGATCCAATCAATATCTTAGGCAGAGTAATTAATCTGGAAGAACATGAGGTAGATGCAAAGGCAATGATAATAAGTGATGATGGAACTGTTTCAGATTCAGCAGAGCTTATGGATGATGGACTGAATGGAGATGGAGAAGCTGGTGATGGAATCTATGGTGGTTTTTATGACATAAGTGAGAAAAATTATAATGTTGGAATTAAGACAATTGACCAAGTAACTGGATTTACTAGAAATGGACTGAACTGGGGTATTCTAAGTAGATTCACTGGAAAAGGACCAGTTATGTATGAAGGATTAGAGATTGTAGGTAATGATACAATTGTAAATCCGGGAGATAGGTTAAGATTTAATATTCTACTTAAGAATTATGGAATTACTGACACTGTTTACAATGTAGATGTAGAATTAGTATTAGCAGATACAACAATTGAAGAGACAACAACTGGTGTCCCTAAGTTTGGAGATATAGCACCCGGAGAGAGCCTAACTAGTTATTCAAGACCATTTGCAATCTCATTTAAGAAAAATGGAGTTGACTGTCAACCCGGAGATTATGAGATTGGAGTTAATATTAAATCAAACGAGGAGATATTTTGGAAGGATTCCTTTATTCTTAAGGTTGTAGGAAGCTGTTGATGTTGAGGAAGATACCACTATTTTACCGATAGAGTTTACCCTTAAATCAAAACTACCCAAACCCATTTAATCCAAGAACAACCATTAAATACTCAATACCCAATCAATCTTACGTTTTACTGAAAGTATTTGATGTTCTAGGTAGAGAAATAGAAACATTGTCAACAAGGAACAACCTCAAGGAAACTATGAAGTAGAGTTTGATGCAACAAAATTAACAAGTGGCATATACTTTTACAGAATTGAAGCGGGTCAGTTTATTGAGAGTAAGAAGATGATACTATTAAAATAGATTTCAAAAGCGAGGTCTGAGATGATGGCCTCGCTTCACATAGAATCAAATTCAAAATATTTCAACAAATAAATTCAATCAAAACAATATTCAATTTGACCATCTGAGAGGGCTGGGAGAGTATGTTAAAAATATAGGCGGCCCTAAAGACCGCCCCTAAAAGATAGGACGAAAAGATTATATTCTAGTTTACAGCAACATTCGAAGTCACTGTTAATTTTTTTGATACCATCAAAAGCCTTTAAAGGTAGTATCAGTAGGAGTGTAGTTATTATTGGTATAAGAGAATTAGAATAAACAAGTATTAATTGCACTTGGAAATTGGTAGGTGTCAGTAAAATGATGGGGAATTGAACTAACCAATTATGGGTAAAGAAGAAAATAGGACTGAAAATCCTTATGGAAAATTTAGATTGAATATCTACATTTCAAACATTATTTTAATGTTTAATTTATTAAATCTCATAAATAAAATTAAGCTCTTTAAGTTTTTGAATCAGAAAATTGATTACTATTTTGATTACCAGTACCCAACTTTTAGTAATCATTTTGTAATCAATCTCAGAGTCTAGCTCCTCTATAAAAAGAAAAAACCCTCAAAACGATTAGTAATGAGGGTCTGTAGTAGCGGGGACAGGACTTGAACCTGTAACCTTCGGGTTATGAGCCCGACGAGCTACCAATTGCTCCACCCCGCGGTTTAAATTTTGGACTCGAAATATAGGCTTTGGCATGATAAATGTCAAATAACTATAGAAAATTAGGAATTTTCGCTTTATTTTAATTACAATTCCTGAAATAATAGTTAAATGGAAAGAATTACAAGTAAAATAGGTGAATTATGTTAAATTCATTACTCGTTAAAGACTATGCATTAATCGAAAATATTGGTGTTGAGTTCCAAAAAGGACTAAATATTATTACTGGTGAAACTGGTGCCGGAAAATCTATCTTAATTGATGCAATGGGATTACTCCTCGGAGAGCGTGCTTCGAACCAAGTTGTACGAAAGGGAGCTAACAAATCTGTAGTTGAAGGTGTTTTCAGTGTTGGAAAAAATAGCAAGATTGAAAAATTATTAAACGATAACGATATTGATCATTTTGATGAATTGATCGTTCGTAGAGAAATTTCATTAAAAGGGTCAAATAGATGTTTTTTGAATGACACGCCAACTTCTCTCGCATTTTTAAAAGATATTGGAAATTTATTGATCGATCTTCATGGGCAGCATGAACATCAATCTTTGCTTAGAAATTCTACTCATATCGATTATTTGGATGAGTTTGCCGAGATCGAACCTCAATTAAAAGAATATAAAGAGTATCATCAAAAACTATCTGATATCGCTAAAGAGCTTTATTTATTGCAGAATAAAGAAAGGGCTCTAAAAGATGAACGAGATGCCTACGAATTTCAGATTAAAGAGATTGATGCAGTTTCTCCTCAAGTTGGGGAGGAGGAAGCAATTAAAGAAGAGTTAAATTTGCTCGAACATTCTGAAAAATTACTTCACCTGACGAATAAGATTTATACACTCGCATACGAAAACGAATTCTCGACTCATGATAATTTAGTAGACATACAAAAGAGCTTATTAGAACTTTCTGAAATTGATAGTTCATTTGCTGAAAAAGCAGCTGAAGCTGAATCAGCAATCGCAATTATAAATGATATTTCAGATTTTGTTAGAAGTTACAGAGAGAAAGTTGATGATGATCCTGACAAGCTCGATTCTCTAAGAGACAGACTTGGGGCTCTCAACTTATTAAAGAAAAGGTACGGTGGAACTTTAGAAAAAGTTATTGAGCACAGATCAAATATTGGCAAAGAATTCGAAATTGCTAACAACTATAATGAAAAGATAACCGAACTAGAAAAAGAATTGGGAGAAGTCAGATTAAAAACTGGTGAAATTGCCAAGAAGATTTCAGAACAAAGAAAAGCTGTTGCAGTTAAAGTTCGAGATGCCGTAATAGAAACCCTGAAAGAACTCGGTATCCTAGATTCTGATTTTCAAGTAAATATTAGAAATATAAGGGCCAATGATAGTGCTGCTAACTTTATTGTAATTAATGACGAAAAATATAAATTCAACGCAAAGGGTTTTGACGAAATTGAATTCTTAATTTCTACCAATCCTGGTGAAGATTTAAAACCACTCTCAAAAGTTGCTTCTGGTGGAGAAGTGTCAAGAATAATGCTTGCACTCAAGACTATACTTGCAATCAACGATAAACTTCCACTACTGATATTTGACGAGATCGATACTGGAGTAAGCGGACGTATTGCGCAAAAGGTTGGGACTGCATTAAAAGAACTTTCTTCATTCCATCAAGTAATTGCTATCACACATTTACCGCAAATTGCTGCTCTTGCTGACCAACATTTTTCAGTTGAAAAGAAATCAATCGGAACCAGAGTAGTAAGTTCAATTAGACCTCTTGAAGAGGAAGAGAAAGTGAATGAGGTTGCTAAATTGATCAGCGGGGAGGATGTAACAGAAGCAAGTCTCGAAAGTGCAAAAGAACTGATGAGCGTTTGAGCTAAAGATTTTAATTAAATCCAGCTTAAATTCATATTGTGATATAGATCACAGCAAAAATAATCTAAACTTAAATAGTTGACATTTGTATAAGTTTTTCTGATTTTACCCCTAAACATTCAATTTGGGAGGTAATAATATGAAAAAACTCTACGTATTGTCTTTACTAATATTTCTTTCTGGATATTCATTAGCTCAGATTGGCGATAAGATCACTCAACTTCCACCATCGGAAGTACAGAAATACGCAACACCACTGGCTACTTGGACGGGTACATATTTTAATTCGGGTGGCTACTATTCTGCTAGTGTAGCAAAAACTTTCGGTTTTAAATTAAGTATTGTCGGAATGATGATCTTTATTCCAGAGAGTCAAAGAACCTTTGATATTAATCCATATGAAGGGTACAATGGAGGTGAAACATCTGCCACATTCTTTGGACAAAATGGCGCTGCAGTTGCAGGCCCAGAAGGTTTTATTGTATACCCTCCTGGTGTTAATCTGACTTCTGTACCAGCTGGAATTCCTCAGGTAGGCTTTAGTTTGGTCGGTATCGAAGCTATGCTTAGATATTTCCCGAAACTAAAAATCAGTGATGTAGAAGTAAATTTATTAGGTTGGGGACTTAAATATAATTTCAGCCAATTAATTCCTGGATTACCACTAGATATTGCAGCTCAAATACTTTGGAATAATTTTGAAGCCAATTATAATTCCGAAGATGGTCTTAACGATGCTGATATGAGTACATCGAATTTTGCATTTAATGTTCATGCTAGTAAAGCATTTGGAATGCTAACTGTATATGGAGGTTTACAGTATGAAACAACCACCCTAGATTTGAATTATGTATATAGTGGATCGGGATTTCCAGGTGTAGATCCAACGCAATATAGTGTCTCAATGGATGGTGAAAACAGCATGAGATTAACATTAGGTGCTGCAGTAAAATTAGCTTTGATTGTTCTTAATGTCGATTATAACATAGGAAGCCAAAATGCTTTAGTTGGCGGCCTAACTTTTGAATTTTAAGGAGGAACAAATTATGAAAATCACAAAAACACTTTTAATAATATTTTTATTTTCGGGTCTTCTATTCTTTAATGGATGTGACGACCTTGAAAACTTTGAACTGAATATTCCAATAGAAATCCCTATTTATTTTGATGGAGATGATGCCCAGGATGACACTTATACACTTGAGTTCTGCTTGAATCAGTATGAAGAATGGGTTGACAATCAAGACAAGATTCAGAAGGTTCGGTATTTGAAAGCAGCATACTGGACTATCGGATATAGCCCTGCAGCCATAAAAGGTGATTTGCACTTTCGCGTGACTGATAGATTTGGGGAAATCTTGCTTGGAGGTAATATTGAAGATGTCTCACCAGGGGACTATATAGGTGCACCTTTGGTAATTGAGGTGGATTCTGAACAAATTGATGCATTCAATGCTTATCTTAGTGAGATATTAAATAAAGAAGATCCAACTTGTCAAGTGCCAACATTTACAGCATTTGGTGCAATTTCTAATATTGCAGGTACCACAGGATCTTATATGGTTGAAGGAAAAGTTGAATTAGTTTTAGCAGCTGAAGTAGAACCTTAATTTATTTTATTATACGAGGGAGCTTGTCTCCCTCGTTTTTGTTCCAGCCAGACTACTTAAATTGAAAATACATATATTTAGCAATTTGGGAAAGCAAATTGCAAAATATTTCTATATATGTTCACATTCCTTTCTGCGATCACAAATGTATTTATTGTGATTTTTATTCCATAATAACAGATGAAAATCAAAATGCTTTTATTGAATCCATTAAGAAAGAAATAACCAATCAATCAGAATTACTTTCAGGAAAAATAATTAAGTCAATATTTTTTGGCGGAGGAACACCCTCACTACTTGATCCCAATCAGCTTAACTCGATTCTTGAGTTGCTTAAAACCTATAGCAAAATTGATAGCTATACTGAGATTACTTTAGAAACAAATCCAGGTACGGTCGATCTTCAGAAGTTGAAAGAATTTCGAAATTTAGGATTTAATAGAATTAGTATTGGTGTCCAATCGTTCGATGATAATGATTTGAAATTTCTTACTCGGATTCATGACAAGAGAACTGCAATAAACACAATAGACAATGCTGGATTAGCTGGATTTTCAAACATCAATATCGATCTGATCTTTAGCATTCCTAAGCAATCGCAGAAAACTTGGAAGATGAATCTTGAACTTGCAGTGTCACTTCCAATTCAACACATCTCTGCTTACAGTCTTATTCTGGAAAGAGGAACCATTTTGAATAAGATGGTTTTGGATGGGGAAATAAAACTTAAGGATGAAGATTTTGATGCGAACCAATATGAGTATACTCTAGAATATTTATCAGAAAAGGGATTTGAACAATACGAAGTTTCGAATTTTTGTGAGTCGGGATTTGAATGTAAGCACAATCTTGCTTATTGGGAACATAAGAATTATCTAGGATTTGGTCCATCTGCACATTCTTTTCTAAATGGCAAAAGATGGTGGAATTATTCATCACTTAAAATGTACATCGAAGCTATTAATACAAAGGGAAATGCTATAAGAGGAAATGAAACACTTAGCAAGAAGGAGATGCAGCAAGAGTATATTATGCTTGCGTTAAGGAGCCGAGGTTTAGATCTCGAAAGACTAAACAACCTATTTGGTAAGGAGTGGTTATTCAGGAATGAGGAAAAGTTAAGTGATCTAATTAAAGAAGGTCATATAACAAGAAGCAATAATTTTATTAAATTTGCAACTTCAGGATATTTATTGTGTGACGAAATACTCCAAAATTTTGATTAAAAAGAATAGACTCAATCATGAAAAAAATTAAACTACACTGGCAAATACTTATTGCACTTGTGCTAGCGATTCTTTATGGCGTTTTTCTTACTGAGTATGTCAGTTATGTCAGCTGGTTGGGTGATATATTTTTACGCGCATTAAAAATGATAATCGTCCCACTAATTTTCACATCTATTGTGACTGGTGTTGCTAACATCGGGAGTGCTGAGAGTTTAGGGCGATTAGGAATAAAAACTTTAAGCTACTATTTACTAACGACGACATTTGCAATACTAACCGGCTTATTTTTTGTAAATATCTTTCAACCTGGTGTCGGAGCTGATCTTGGCTTTTCTCAGCAAATTGAAGGATTGGCAGAGGCAACTGATTCATTTGGTCAAACTCTCTTAAACATAATTCCAACAAACATATTTGAGGCATTTGCTGAAGGAAAAATATTGGGGGTCATCTTTTTCTCAATTCTTTTTGGTTTCTTCCTAACTCAGCTTAGGAAAAAACCTCAAAAACGATTGACGAATTTATTTAATTCATTATTCGAAGTGATAATGAAGATCACAATGTTCATAATCCTCTTTACACCTCTTGGAATTTTTGGGATTGTATCAAAAGTTGTAGCAGAGCAAGCAAGTGATACTCAAGCATTACTAGCAATTGGGGGAAGACTTGGACTATATATGCTCACGGTCATTCTTTCCTTGGGATTGCATGCTGCAATTACTCTTCCCTTGATTGTAAGATTTATTGGAAGGTCAAATCCATTAAAACATTTCAGAGCAATGCGCGCTCCACTATTAACTGCATTTTCAACATCGTCATCAAGTGCAACATTACCATTGACAATGGAAGCAGTTGAGCATAATTCAGGTGTGTCAAATAAAGTTACAAGTTTTGTTCTACCACTTGGTGCTACGGTAAACATGGATGGAACAGCACTTTATGAATGTGTAGCCGCGATGTTTATTGCTCAAGCCTATGGAGTTGAATTAGGAGTTCTTCAACAAGTGATAGTTGTTATTACGGCCCTGCTTGCTTCCATCGGTGCTGCCGGAATACCAATGGCAGGACTCGTAATGATAACTATAATATTATCCGCGGTCGGGTTACCGTTGGAAGGGATTGGATTAATATTGGCAGTTGATAGAATATTAGACATGTTGAGAACAACCACAAATGTATGGAGTGATAGTTGCGGAGCAGTAGTTATTGCAAAAACAGAAAGTGAAAAATTAAAAGTATAATGAAAGGATATAATTAAAATGGAAAAGTTAAAAGAGAAAGTTGCAATAATTGGATGTGGTAATATTGGAACTGCAATAGCAAAGGGTTTATTAGATTCAAAAACAATTTCACCAAGTAAACTTACCGTTACGAGACGATATAAGGAAGTATTAGGGGAGTTCTCTAATATGGGTGTGAGTGTTACTTCTGATAATTGTGAAGCAGTGAATAATTCTTCCATTGTTATTATAGCAGTTACCCCACAAAAATTGAGTATCGTTTTAGACGAGATAAAATCGAAGCTGGATGTCAAAAAGCACACAATAATGTCTATAGTTACTGGGGCTGAAATTAAAGATATAAAAGAGATTCTTGGAAAGGATATACCTGTAGTAAGAGTTATGCCAAATACTGCTATTTCAATAAAGGAATCAATGACGTGTCTAAGTGCTAATCGTAAGGACTCTGCAGCCTTACAAACAGCTGTTAAAATATTTGAGACGGTAGGAAAAACATCGGTCATTAGTGAGGATCTTATGGTCCCGGCGACAGCATTAGTGGCATGCGGTATAGCATTTTTCTTAAGAGCTATTCGAGCAGCTGGGCAGGGAGGAACCGAAATTGGATTCCATGCTGAAGATGCAATTATGATGGCAGCGCAAACGGCAAAAGGGGCAGCAGGATTACTCGTTGATGGTGGTTATCATCCTGAAAGAGAAATTGATAAAGTAACGACTCCACAAGGGTTAACTATATCTGGCTTAAATCAAATGGAGCACAATGGATTCAGTTCTGCAATGATCACCGGAATTGTAACTTCAGCAAAAAGAGCAGAAACAATTTTCAATAAGTTAAAGTAGTCATTCAATTATTGCTGCGGTTTATTAAAATTAATAGTGTCTTTACAAATCACTTCGTTTTGTAATTTCAAACAAGTATTATGAATAAACAGATACTTCGTCTAGCTATTCCCAATATATTGACAAATCTTTCTGTTCCTCTGCTTAGTTCGGTAGACACAGCTGTAGTTGGTCATCTTGATGAGATCTATTACTTAGGTGCAATTGCAATAGGTTCAATGATCTTCAACTTCATTTATTGGGGATTTGGGTTTTTGCGAATGGGTACAACTGGATTAACTTCCCAAGCATTTGGAAAGAAGGATGATCAAGAAGTTGCAGTTAATCTATATCGTCCACTATTCTTGTCTGTAGTAATTGGGTTATTACTTATTTCATTCCAGTATTTATTAGCTGAAGTAGCATTCCTGATAGTTGATGCTTCCCCTGAAGTTGAAAAATTTGCAAAAGAGTATTTCTATATTAGAATTTATGCTGCCCCAGCTACTTTAGCACTTTATGCATTTCATGGTTGGTTTCTTGGCCTTCAAAATGCAAAATACCCAATGATAATTCTTATTGGAGTAAATATTCTTAATATAACTTTTAATCTATTGTTTATTTATCAATTTGAGATGAAATCTGATGGGGTAGCCCTTGGAACAGTAATGGCTCAGTATTCTGGATTATTGGTCGCTCTGATTCTATTTATAAAAGCATATCGAAAGTATCTAAAGCACCTTAGTATTTCTTCACTGCTCGATGTTCCAAAATTGAAAACATTCTTTAGAGTGAATACGGACATATTTATTCGGACATTAACTTTAGTCCTTGTCTTCAGCTTCTTTACAGCAGAATCTGCAACTTATGGCGACAAAATACTGGCTGCAAATACTATACTTTTACAACTTTGGGTAATACTTGCTTATTCTGTTGACGGATTCGCATTCGCTGCAGAGAGTCTTGTAGGAAAATTCATTGGTGCAAAAGATAAACAGATGCTTACTCTAAGTATTAAATATATATTTGCTTGGGGTGTTGGTTTTGGATCACTGCTAACGATGGTTTTTTCTTTCTGGGGAAAGGAGATAATTCGGATCTACACAAGTAATTCTGAAGTAATCAACATTGCTATTTCTTTTTTAATCTGGGCAGTCATTTCACAGACTATTAATAGTGTAAGTTTTATATGGGATGGAATTTACATTGGAGCGACTGCCACATCATCAATGCGCAATGCAATGCTCGTAAGTGGATTCCTAATATTTTTCCCAGCTTACTTTTTATTAGAAAGTAGTTTTGGGAATGATGCCCTATGGTTATCACTGGTTTTATTTATGATTGGAAGAGCGATATTTTTAACAATACTATCAAAAAAACATATATTCGGACAGCTATAAATTTATGTTCATAATCATATATAAAGTTTGAAATAACTTGCTATTTTAACATTTTGTCATTAAATTTATTATTCTAATTCGCCCTTAAAAGGGCGTTTTTTATTGGTATGGATTTAAATAAGAAAGAAATATTAAACAAAGTAAAAAAGATAACCGAGGATCTCGGTTATCTTTTTATTGAATTGGAATTTCGAGGTGATTCTAGAAATCATATCTTGGAGTTATATGTTGATAATGAAACCGGCATTACTATTGACGATTGTTCCGAAGTTAGTAAAACTGTTGCGGAGTTAGTCGAGTCTGATAATTTGATAGAGTCTCGCTATCGATTGAATGTGTCCTCACCTGGAACCGATAGACCGTTAAAGTACATATCGCAATTTCAAAAAAATGTCGGTCGAAGTTTTGAAATAATAGTTGAAGAGACTAATGAAAAGTTCAATGGCGATCTTTTATCAATGAATGATGATCACCTAGAATTTAAAATTGCAAAAGAAATAAAAGTAATAAATATCAAAAAAATAAAATCAGCAAAAGTAGTTGTCAGATTTTAATCTCGGAGGCAATAAGAAATGAATAGTGCAATAGTTGAATCTTTCGCTCAGATGGTTCGTGAAAAGAACGTTGATAAAGATGTTCTCGCAGGAATAATTGAAGAAATATTCGGTGTATTGGTTAAGAAAAAATATGGACTGGAATCTAACTTTGACGTTATAGCTAATATGGATAAGGGCGATATAGAGATATTTTTAGAAAGAATAATTGTTGATGAGGTTGAAGATCCTGAAACCGAGATCAGCATTGATGAAGTTGAACAAAAAGGTAACGAAGATGAACTCGAAGTCGGTGATGACTTCGTTGAGAAAATTGAATTAAGCACTTTTGGTAGAAGACTGATAAACCTTGCAAGACAAAACCTCAATCAAAAGATTAGAGAGATTGAGAAAGAGTTGATATACAATGAGTATTCTGAAATGGTTGGCGAAATTATAGTTGGCGACATCTACCAAGTGCGTAAGAATGATATCTTAGTTAATCATAATCGTCATGAACTTTTATTACCGCGATCAGAACAAATTCCTCGTGAGAGATACAGAAAAGGGGATACTATCCGTGCAGTCATTAAAGAAGTTCGCCAAACACAAAATGGACCAGTAATAATAATTTCTCGCTCCGATAATCTTTTCTTAAGAAAACTATTCGAAATTGAGATACCAGAAATCTATGATGGGATTATAGACATTAAGAGAATTGCAAGAGAGCCAAGTGAAAGAGCAAAGGTTGCTGTTGAATCTCATGACCCAAGAATTGATGCTGTTGGTGCTTGTGTTGGAATGAAGGGGGTCAGAATTCATGCTATCGTACGTGAACTTAGCAATGAAAACATTGATGTGATAAATTACTCAGACGATCCCATTGTTTTAATACAGAGAGCATTATCTCCTGCAAAATTAAAGCAGATAGAACTAAACGAAAATGAAGAGAAGTGTACCGTTCTCGCAGATAGTGATCAGGTATCCCTTATTGTTGGAAGGAATGGAGTTAACATCAGACTTGCAATGAAATTAACTGGATATGAAATTGATGTAATTCGAGAAGAGAAACCGTTTGAAGAATATGAAGATGATATTGAACTCGTTGAGCTTAGAGAAGAGTTAGGAACTGAGACTGTTGATTTCCTTATTGCCAACAGATATGATACTGCAGTTGAAGTTTTAACAGCTGGAGTTGATGAATTAAAAAAACTTGAAAATCTTGAAGAAGAAAAAGCAGAAGAAATTGTAGAAACACTTAAAAATCAATTTGAAGAAGAATAAAGAAATTTAATCTATAGGTACTCGCTAATATGGCAGAAACTAAAAAAGCTAAGAAACTCAGAATCTATAAACTTGCTTCTGATATCAATATATCAACTGAAGCTATTGTTGAATTCTTAAAAGAAAGAGGTTATGAGATAAAGAACCACATGACTATACTTTCTGAAGAAATGCTCTCAGATGTACATGACCATTTTAAAAAGGACATTGATAAATCAGATGAGCACAGAAGAAAGCTTGCTCGCTTTAATAAAATGAGAGCTGAAAAAGCCGAAGCTGATCATCCAAGCACAGATGAAGATGTTGAGACCGCACAAGAAGAGCCTGAAAGTGATACTTCTGAAGAAGTAGAAACTGATACAGAAGAAGTAGCTGAAGTACAGGCAGAGGATACTGAAGAGGGGACTGAAAAAGTTTCTGTTGAAGAGCTTGATGGCGAGGAAGAATCTGATAGTTTTAGAACTGATGCAGAAAAAGCAATCCAAGACAAAAAGACAGGTCTGACTGTTCTTGGTAAAATAGATTTAGCTGCCGAAAAGAAAAGAACAGGAAATAAAAAAGAATCTGATAAAAAAGAAAAAGAAGGGGAATCAAGCGATGTAAAACAGACTGATGATGATTCCACGGATGGAAAAGGTAAAAGAAAGCGATTAAAAGTTAAAAAGAGAACTACAGGAAGTGAAGAAACCGTTAGGGCCAAAAAGTTTAAGAAGGTCAAAAAAGCAGAAGTTGATAAACGGGAAGTTGAGGCGGCTATTAAGCGTACTATGTTGAGTATGGATGATTCGTCAGTATCTGATAGAGCAAGCCATAGAAAGAAAAGACGTAAAGAAAAACTAGAGGAACAAGAAAAAATTATTGAAGAACAAATTGAATTAGAACAATCTCTAATAAAAGTTACCGAATTCATAGCCGTTAACGAAATGGCGAACCTAATGAATGTTTCTGTCAGTGATGTAATTGCGAAGTGTATTGGAATGGGTTTAATGGTATCCATTAATCAGAGGTTGGATTCAGAAACTATAACACTTGTAGCTGATGAATTTGGATTTGAAGTCGAATTTGAAGAAGAGTATCAAGCAGAACTATTGGTAGATACTGAAGACGAGGAAAGCACTTTACTCGATCGCCCCCCTGTTGTTACGATAATGGGTCATGTTGATCATGGTAAAACTTCATTGCTTGATTATATCCGAACTGAGAATGTTGTCGCAGATGAATCAGGAGGTATAACTCAACATATAGGTGCTTACCAAGTAAAGGTTGATGGGGGTAAAAAAATCACGTTCCTTGATACACCAGGTCACGAAGCATTTACAGCCATGCGTGCTAGAGGTGCTAAGGTTACCGATATTGTTGTTCTCATTGTTGCAGCAGATGATGCGGTTATGCCTCAAACAATAGAAGCAATAAATCACGCTCAAGCTGCTGCAGTTCCAATTATTATTGCGATAAATAAGATTGATAAGCCAGGTTCCAATGTGGAAAAAATAAAACAGCAATTGGCTGAAAGAAATATTCTTGTAGAAGATTGGGGCGGTAAATTCCAATCAGTTGAAGTATCGGCAAAAACTGGATTAAATGTTGAGTTGCTCTTAGAAAAGATTCTTCTTGAGGCAGAGTTGCTTGAATTAAAAGCTAATCCAGATAGAATGGCGAGAGGTAACGTTGTTGAAGCACAAATGGAGCCAGGAAGAGGAATTACTGCCACAACCCTTATCAGTAAAGGAACTCTCAAAGTTGGAGATCCATTTGTAGCAGGTAATCACCAAGGTCGTGTGCGAGCCATGTTCGATGAAGCTGGTAAGAAGTTAAATAAAGTTACTCCAGGGTCTCCTGCATTAGTCTTGGGATTTGAGGGCATCCCTCAGGCTGGGGATATGTTTGTTGTTGTGAAATCTGAAAGAGAAGCTCGTGAAGTATCTTTGAAAAGACAGCAGCTTAAAAGAGAACAAGATCATCGCCAAGTGAAACTAGTTACTTTAGATGAAATCGCTCATCAAATAAGTGCTGGCCAAGTAAAAGATCTACCGATTATTGTTAAGGGTGATGTGGATGGTTCTGTTGAAGCTCTTGCAGACTCGATGATGAAACTCTCGAATGAGGAAGTTAAAGTTAATGTAATTCATAAAGGTGTAGGTGGTATAACTGAAGGGGACGTTCTTCTTGCTGCTGCGTCTGGTGCTATTATAATTGGTTTCCACGTTCGTGCAAATTCAAATGCTAGAAAATTAGCCGAAAATGAGAAAGTCGAAATCCGATTGTATAATGTAATTTACGACGCGATTAACCAAGTCAAATCAGCGCTTGAAGGATTATTATCACCTGTAATTTCAGAAGAGTTTGTTGCAACTGTTGAAGTCAGGGATACTTTCAAAGTTCCCAAAATTGGTACTGTTGCTGGCTGTTATGTACAAGATGGAAAAATTACGCGAACAGATAAAATTCGATTATTTAGAGATGGAATAGTTATCTATGAGGGAAATCTTGCAACACTTAAACGGTTTAAAGATGATGTAAAAGAAGTTGTTGCTGGTTATGAATGTGGATTGAATATTTCGAACTTTAATGACATCAAAGTAAATGATATAATTGAAGCTTATCAAATTGTAGAAACTAAGAAAAAATTAGAAAATTAATGTCAATCAGAATAGATAAAATTGCAGAACTATTAAAGGAAGAATTAAGTCTAATCTTCTTATATAAGATTCAAGATCCGGCTTTGGGAATGTTAACAGTAACGGGTGTAAAGGTTAGTCCTGATCTTAAAAATGCTAAAGTTTACATTTCTATCTACGAAAAGGATGGCCGACAAACAAAGATTGCTAAGTTGAATGATATAAAAGGTTATATTAGAACGCAATTAGCATCTAAAGTCAATCATTTGAGAAATATTCCAGATTTGGATTTTTATTTAGATGATACTCAAGACTATGTTGAAAAGATAGAAGATATTTTTAAAAAAATCCATAAAGATGATAACTAAAACATCTAGTGATCTTTCAAATTTTGATTTTGCCTCTGGTGAGGTTTTTTTGATTGACAAGGAAAAGGGCAAGACTTCATTTAATGTTGTTCATCGTTTACGAAAAATTCTAGACATTAAGAAGATTGGACATGCCGGAACTTTAGACCCTGCAGCAACAGGATTATTAATTCTGTGCGTTGGAAAAAAGACTAAAGAGATCTATAAATACCAAGAGTTGGAGAAAACTTATTCTGGAGTTATAGAACTTGGTAAAAAAACTCCATCAATGGATTCAGAAACTGAAGTGATATCAGAAAGAGATTTCAGTAACGTTACTGAAGAAATGATAGAAAAAGTTAGAGTTACTTTTGTGGGAGATATTCAACAATTGCCGCCAATGTATTCGGCACTAAAGCATAATGGAAAAGCTCTTTACAAATTTGCTAGAAAAGGTATAGAGGTTGAACGAAAACCGAGAACAATTTCTATATATCATTTCGAAATATTAAGGATTGAATTACCAGAGATCGAATTTAAGATCAGGTGCTCTAAGGGGACTTACATTAGAGCTATCGCTGATGATTTTGGAGATAAACTTAGTTGCGGGGCATACCTAAAAAGCTTGCGTCGAGATGCAATTGGTGAATATAAAGTCGAGGATGCCTTGACTGTTGATGAGTTGGAAAAGAAAAGAAAGACCGTTGAGATTTGAATGCGGATATTAAAATCTGTAGAAGATATTGAAAAAGAGAAGAGATCAGTATTAACAATAGGCACTTTTGATGGTGTTCATGCTGGGCATAAAAACATTTTTGCTAAATTAAAATCTTATGCTCAGAAGAATGATCTTTTAGATATTGTTGTTACTTTCGAACCTCATCCAAGAACAGTTGTTTCTGATTTTGATATCAAATTATTAACTACTCTGGAAGAGAAGTGTGAATTTCTTAATTCGCTTGGAGTTAGTAATCTTTTAGTTTTAGACTTTACTAAAAGATTTTCTCAGCAATCGTCAGAAGAATTTATTGTTAACTATGTTAAAAAAAGTTTAAATGCACAGCATATTATTATTGGTCATGATCACAAGTTTGGAAAAGATCGCGGAGGAAATGAAAATAATTTGATAAAACTTGGGGAGAAACTTGGCTTTTCAGTCGAGATCGTTGAACCAGTTTCCAGAAATGGGAATGTTGTTAGTAGTACTCAAATTAGAACTTCATTGCAAGAAGGAGATTTAGTAAAAGCTTCAGATCTATTAGGGCGAAATTATTGTTTTAGAGGCGAAGTTGTTAAGGGAGTATCGAGGGGAACAATTCTTGGATTCCCGACAGCTAACATTGAAGTTAAGAATAAACAAAAATTGATTCCCAAGAATGGTGTATATATTGTTGAGTGTATAGTTAAAAGCCGAAAGGTTTTCGGAGTAATGAATATTGGTGTTAGACCAACATTCTCAGATACGAAAGAAGTAATTATTGAGGTTCATCTTATTGAATTTAAGGAAGATATTTACGGGGATAAGATTCGGGTTTCTCTTCTTAAAAGATTACGAGATGAAAAAAAGTTTGAATCTAAAGAAGAATTGATTTATCAAATAGAAAGAGATAAAAGAAAAGCTATCCAATATATTGGAGCTATAATTAACTAATGGGTTTTGGCTAATACTGAAATCTAATCGAATTAATTTATAATAGGAGTTATAAAATGAATTTAACAAAAGAAGAAAAACAAGAAATTATCAAAAAACATGGTGCAAGTGATAATGATAGTGGTAAAGCTGAAGTGCAGATAGCACTTTTAACTGCTCGAATAAATAAACTTACCGCACATTTTAACGAGCATAAAAAAGATCATGCATCAAGAAGAGGACTGATGATGATGGTAGGTAAAAGAAGAAGATTGCTAGACTATATCAGTAAGAAGGATATTAACAGGTATAGAAGCATAATTAAAGAATTGAACTTAAGAAAATAAGAAGGTAAATAATGATAATTAAAAAAGAAGTTGAAATTGGCGGTAAAAAGTTAGTTATAGAAACAGGCCGATTTGCTAAGCAAGCTAATGGATCTGTGATGGTAACTTATGGTGATACAATGGTTTTAGTTACCGCTGTTGCTTCAAAAAAACCAAATACTACATTGGATTATTTCCCAATGTCAGTCGAATATAAAGAAAGAGCATTTGCCGCAGGTAAAATTCCTGGAGGATTTTTTAAAGGGAAGGCAGACCAACAGAAAAAGAGATTTTAAGCGGACGTTTAATTGACAGACCGATCAGACCTCTATTCCCATCTGACTATAACAACGATACTCAGATAGCATGTTTCGTTTATTCATTCGACGGCGAAAACGATCCAGATGTTGTTGCGGCAGTTGGTGCATCTGCTGCCTTAGCTGTTTCAGATATTCCTTTCCTTGAACCAATTGGTGAGGTTAGAGTTGGAAGAATAAATGGTGAATTTATTGTGAATCCAACAATAAGCCAAATCGAAGAGGGTGATTTGGAACTTACTGTTGCTGGGACTCAATCATCTATTATGATGGTTGAAGGAGAATCACACGAAGCAACTGAAGAAGATTTACTGAGCGCATTAAAATTTGCTCATGATGAGATAAAAAAACTAATTGCAATTCAGCATGAGTTAGTTGAAGCTTGCGGAAAACCAAAAATGCAGGTTGAAGCAAAAGAGCTTAATAACGAATTAGTTAAGGATGTGAATGAGTTAGCATTCTATAAGTTCAAAGAAGTTGTCTCATCAGTTCTTGCAAAAGAAGAACGTTATGCAAAGAATGACGAGATAGCTGAAGAAGTTTTTGAAAAACTCGCTGAAAAATATCCTGAAGAAGAAGGTGAAATTAAAAATATCATCCATGATATTGAAAAGGAATTGATGCGAAAACAGATCCTTGAAAATGGTAAGAGATTAGATGGTAGAACTTTAACCGAAGTTCGTCCAATAACTTCTGAGGTTGGAGTTATACCTAGAACGCATGCGTCTTCACTTTTTACAAGAGGTGAGACTCAAAGTTTAACAACGTTAACCTTGGGGACAGCAAGAGATGAACAAATCATTGATGGTTTAGGAGAAGAATTTAAAAAATCATTCATGTTGCATTATAATTTCCCTCCATTTAGCGTCGGTGAAACTGGTAGATATGGTGGAACAGGTAGAAGAGAAGTTGGTCATGGAAACTTAGCTGAAAGAGCACTGAAGTATATTATTCCTAAAAAAGAAAATTTTCCTTATACAATTAGAGTTAATTCAGATATTCTCGAATCAAATGGATCTTCATCTATGGCTACAGTTTGCGCTGGTTCATTAGCATTAATGGATGGCGGTGTTCCTGTAAAAACTCCAATTGCCGGTATAGCAATGGGATTAGTAAAGGAAGGTGATGAGTTTGCAGTTCTTACAGATATTCTTGGAAATGAAGATCACCTTGGCGATATGGATTTCAAAGTAGCAGGATCAGACAAGGGTATAACAGCAATTCAGATGGATATTAAAATCCAGGGTATTTCTTATGAAATAATGGAGAAAGCACTTCTGCAGGCAAAAGAAGGTAGAATGCATATTCTTGGTAAAATGGCAGAAACACTTTCTGAGCCTAGAGAATCTATTTCTCCTTATGCTCCATCGCTATTATTTTTACAGATTAATCCAGAGAAGATAGGCGCTGTTATCGGTTCTGGTGGAAAAACTATTCAAGGTATTCAGAAGGACTATGGGGTTGATATAAATATTGAGGAAGATGGAAAAGTCAGTATTGCAGCAGTAAATAAAGCTGATGCTCAAAAAGCGAAGGATCTCATAAAGTCAATTGTTACTGATCCAGAAATTGGAAATGAATACGAAGGTAAAGTAATAAAGATAACAGATTTCGGTGCATTCGTTGAGTTTGTTCCTGGAACACAAGGACTGTTGCATATCTCTCAAATCGCAATTGAGAGAATCAATAAAGTTGAGGATGTTCTTAAAGAAGGGGACAAAGTAAAGGTTAAATTACTTAAGATGGAAAATGGAAAATATAGCCTTTCCAGAAAAGCCTTGCTTTAAGAAGATAAAAAGAAAACGGAAGAATCTTAATATGTTCTTATAAATGCTGATGCTGAGTAAAATCAGCATCATGTTCTTTTAATAAATATGGTTGGATTGTAGGTGAAGCTAGGTAAATTGGATTTGGGGCAAAAATTATTTCTGGCACCAATGGCTGATGTTTCCGATGCTCCATTTAGAAAAATTGCCAAAGAATATGGTGCAGGAATTACATTTACTCAGATGGTAAGTGCAAAAGGTATAATCGATAATGAATTTGATGCCCTAAGGCTCTTTGCATTCTCTAGAGACGAAAAGCCAATTGGTGTTCAACTTCTTGCTAATAATCCTGACTATGTTTCTCAAGCTGTTACCGAAATTATAAGATATAAACCTGATATAATTGATATTAATTGTGGTTGTCCAGTTGATAAGGTTACAAAACATAAGCTTGGTGCAGAATTAATGGATGATCCTATATTATTAGGTAAATTAGTTAGTGCTATGGTTAAAGCTGGAGGGGAAGTACCAATTTCAGTTAAACTGAGATTAGGGAAGAATAAAAGCCAAATAAATATTCTAGAAAATGCAAGAATAGCTGAAGAAAATGGAGCTTCGGTGATCATCCTACATGCGAGATCAAGGAGCACAAAGTATAAAGAAGATTCAGACTGGGAATGGATCAAAAACGTAAAAGATTCAGTTAGTATTCCAGTAGTTGGTAATGGATCGCTTTTTGAACCTGAAGATATTGCAAAAATGAAAAATGATACGGGTTGCGATAGTGTAATGATTGCAAGAGGTGCGCTGGGAAATCCATTTATTTTTAGGCGATACAATGAAATGGTTCAAACTGGAATTGACCCTGGTGAACCATCTTTTGATGAGATTGCTGATGCAGCAATACAACATTGTAAACTTTTAGCAAGAGAGTATCGGGAAAGTATCGCGGCAATCAAAGCAAAAAAGAATATTATCTGGTATTATAAATATTATAATGGTGTTGATTTACTCATCGATAAAATAATGAGCAGTAAATCAATAGAAAATGAAATTGAGATCATCAACGATCACACAGAAAAATTGAAAGCGGGCAACTACACCCAATCAGATCGTGAAATGATCAGACAAAAGTTTAATGATAGGGTTCTATTTTGGTTAGATGACTAAAAGGAGTTCTACTCATTTGTGAGAAAATTTAATGGTAAAAGAAATTATTATTAGTTCCAATACCTCTCAGAATAGAATTGCTATTACAGAGGATAGGAAATTAGTTGACTTTTTTATCGACCATCCTGAAAAAAGCAGGATGGTTGGAAATATCTACTTAGGTAAAATTGCAAGGGTATTGCCGGGAATTAGAGCAGCATTTGTTGATATAGGACAGAAGCATGATGGATTCCTTCACTTCTCTGATATTGGTGATACTCTCAAAGAAAATCTGAACTTCGCTGATGATGACTTTGTTGCCGAACCAGACGAAGATGAAGAGAAACCAGAAAAACCTCAGCAGAATAATTCAGATAATAACGCAAAGACAAGACAGGTTCCAAAGCTCAAGAAAGGGCAAGAAGTTCTAGTCCAGATACTTAAAGAACCTGTTAAAGGTAAGGGAGTTAGAGTAACAACCTCAATCTCAATACCCGGAAGATTTTGCGTATTAATTCCATATGAGAACCGAATAGGAATCTCAAGAAAAATTTCTGATTACAAAGAAAGAAGAAGACTAAAAACCCTCGCAAGAGGAATTATTCCTTCAAATTGTGGCCTAATAATTCGAACTGCCTCCAAAGATCAGACGGAAGAATCTCTTAAAGCAGATTTGAATTACCTAGTTAAAACTTGGGAGCAAGTTCAAGAATCAGTAAGAAAAAATGATCCCCCAGAATTAGTTTACGAAGATCTAAGTACAACAATTAGTGTTATTAGAGACCTTTTCAATACAGATGTTTCTAATATTTTTATCGATTCAAAGAAATTATACAAAGAGATTCGAAATTACATCAATACGAATCAACCACAACTTACTGATCAAGTAAACTTATACAAAAGCTCAATTCCTATTTACGAGGAGTTCAAAATTGAAGAGCAGATCAAAGGTATAATGAACCGTAAGGTTGATCTTCCAAGTGGTGGATATCTTTTTATTGAGCATACAGAAGCAATGACAGTTATTGATGTAAATAGCGGTCGATACGCTGCAAAAAAAGAGCAAGAACTAAATTCCTTAAAAACAGATCTTGAAGCGGCAAGAGAAATTGCCCGACAACTCAGACTTAGAGACATTGGAGGTCTACTAGTAGTTGATTTTATTGATCTTGAAGAAGATAAAAATCGTAAGAAGATATACGACGAATTGAAAAAAGAGTTGAAACGAGACAGAGCTAAAATTGCTATGCTTCCGATGACAGACTTCGGATTAATGCAAATTACTCGTCAGAGAATTCGTGAGAACATTTTGGAGTCAACTCACGAGTTATGTCCATATTGCAGTGGAACAGGAATATTGCAGAAAAAATCTAACGTAATTCATGCTATCGATCATTGGATTAAGAAATACCGCAATGATGGGAATAAACAATCTATCAGATTGCTAGTTCACAATTCATTAGGATTAAAATTGCGTGATGGAATTATTTCTACCATAAAAAAACTCCAAATGAAGTACTTTATTAGAATAAGACTTGAAGAAAAGAGTGATGTTAATCCTCAAGCATTTAGAATTATTGATATCAAAACCGGACAAGAAATTACGGAAGATTATCTATAATATTTTGTAAGTTTCTTTACTTAAAATAAATGAGAAGGATATTATGAAGTTTTTTATTGATACGGCAAATATTGAAGAGATTAGAGAAGCAGCAGCTATGGGAATCTTGGATGGTGTTACTACAAATCCCTCACTTGTTGCAAAAGAAGGTAAAGATTTTAAAGAACTCCTTGATGAAATATTAGAAATTGTTGATGGACCGATTAGCGCCGAAGTTATTGCTCTAGATTTTGAAGGAATGAAAAAAGAAGCTGAAGAATTAGCTGCTATTCACAAAAATATTGTTGTCAAAATTCCTTTAACCCCTGATGGAATAAAGACAGTAAAATACTTGTCTGGAAAAGGTATAAAAACAAATGTTACTTTGTGTTTTTCCGCAAGTCAGGCAATTTTAGCCGCTAAAGCTGGTGCAACATATATAAGTCCTTTTGTTGGAAGATTGGATGACATCAGTGCAGTTGGAATGGATCTAATTGAACAGATCGTGCAAATTTATGACAACTATGGATATGAAACAGAAGTTCTAGTTGCAAGTATTAGAAATCCTCTTCATATCGTTGAAGCTGGGATGATTGGAGCTGATGTTGCTACGGTCCCATTTAAGGTAATCGTGCAATTATTCAAACATCCTCTTACTGATAATGGTATTGAAAGATTTTTAAGTGATTGGGAAAAGTTACAGTCAAAGTAGAATGAAGAAAACAAAGTTTTATAATGTACATAAGCAGCTCGGTGCTAAATTAATAGAATTTGCTGGTTATTTAATGCCTGTTCAGTATTCTTCAATTATAAATGAACATAAAGCTGTTAGAAATTCAGTTGGTGTTTTTGATGTTTCCCATATGGGTGAAGTTCTGATTAAAGGTGAAAAAGCCTTAGATTTTGTTCAACATATAACGATCAATGATGCTTCAAAATTGTCTGATGGAAGAGTTCAGTACACAGCGATGTGTTACGAAGATGGGGGAATTGTCGACGATCTTCTCGTTTACAGACTGAAACAAGATGAATTTCTTTTAGTAATAAATGCCTCTAACATTGAAAAAGATATCGAATGGATGAATAAGAATAATGCATTTGATGTTGAGATTATAAATGAAAGTGACGAATATTCACTTCTTGCTATTCAAGGTCCGAATTCAAAAAAAGTTCTACAGGAAATGTGTGATGAAACCGTTGATCTTGAATACTATCACCACTTTCAAACGAATTGTGGTGGAATAGATATGATTATCTCCCGAACTGGATATACGGGAGAACTTGGTTACGAACTCTACTTTAAAGTAAACGAAAAGCAAGCAGAAAGCTTCTGGAAATATCTTTTTGGAAAAGGTAAAAAATATCAGATTGAACCTGTTGGTCTTGCCGCACGAGATAGTTTAAGGTTAGAAATGGGTTTCTGTCTTTACGGTAATGATATTGATCAAACAACCAATCCTATTGAAGCGGGCTTAGGTTGGATAACAAAAGTTAATAAGGAATCATTTATTGGTAAAGAAGCAATTTCCAAAATAAAAGAACATGGAATTGATAGAAAATTAGTTGCAATGGTTTCTAAAGAAAAAGTTTTACCTAGACATGGTTACAACATCGCTTCAAACGGGGAAATAATTGGAAAAGTTACGAGTGGTACACTAAGCCCCATTCTTGGTCATCCCATTGCATTAGGTTATGTCGTAAAAGAGTATGCTGATTTTGATACAAGTATAAATGTTAAAGTAAGAGATAAGAACGTTCCCGTAACAATTGTGAAATTACCATTTATTAAAAAATAAAATGTTAGTAAACGTATTATTATCACCAAATAACGTTGATGAGCTTCATTTCACTACCAGAACTACAGTGGTAATTGATGTTCTAAGGGCTACTTCTGTAATAGTTGAAGCCTTAAACAATGGTGCAAAAGAAGTGATACCAGTTGGTTCGATCGATTTTGCAATGAAGATTTCTGTAAACGCTCATGGTGGACAAACTCTCCTTTGTGGAGAACGTAATACTAAAAAAATTGATGGATTTGATCTTGGAAATTCCCCACAAGAATTTATTAAGGGAATTGTCTATGGCAAATCAGTTGTACTCTTTACAACCAACGGGTCTAGAGCCATAGTAAAAGCAAAATATTCTGAGAACCTCTTCATCGCTAGTTTTAATAATCTAACCGCAATGGCAGAACACTTGGTGAAAATTGGAAAAGATGTCGAAATTATTGCAGCAGGTTCAAATGGAATGTTCTGTATGGAAGATACAATTTGTGCTGGTGCATTAATCCAAACAATGTATTCATTAGATCAAAATATTGAAATTTCAGATGCTGCAAAAGCTAGCTTAGTGTTGCAAGAGCAATTTGGATCAGACATTCTGCAAATGCTTCGTGAAAGTGAACATGGCAAAAAACTAATTGAGAATGAATTTGAAAAAGACCTCTCTTTCTGTGCCGAAAGAGATAATATTCCTATCCTACCTTATTATAAAGGTGGAGAAATCAAACTAATTAAAAACAGTTAGTTATCTCATTAATTTTTCTAGGTTATTAATTGGCTACCAAAAGGACGAACAAAAACTCATCCACAAAAAGCAAATCCAAACCAGTATCTGTTGAAAAAAAGCTGAAGCTCTTTGGATTTTTTTTGGTCATCGTTGCAATACTTACGTTTCTGAGTATTCTTTCTTATTCAAGATATGATGAAGCAAATTTATCTCTTGGTTTTGATGATCTGTTAAATGTCTTTTCCTCGAATCCCGAAACAATTAACCGATATTCTGGGGTATATAACTGGCTTGGAATTTTTGGAGCTTATATTTCTTCATTCTTCATCAACTCTACTATTGGATATTTTTCACTTGTAATTCCAATAGTATTCTTCATTTGGGGATATACTTTGCTGAAAGAGGAGAGTTATAGATTGGCGATTCATCTTTCAAATTTTCTATTATATTTTGCACTTATACTAGCGACGTTCTTTGGAATGCTGAGAGTAGAACTTGGATTGATGTACGATGCCATTAAGTGGTCAGGAAAAGTTGGCGATTTTTTTGGCGGAGCCATCGGTAGACTTTTAGGTGGCCTTGGAAGTTCAATAGTTCTTATTGCTTTATTTTTGTTAGTTATTGTCTTTGCGTTCGATATAAAAATTGAAACCATTTTTAATTTCTTTAAGAGGTTTTTTAGCGGAGCATTGGAAAGAGATGACGATGAAACAAAAATAACTATTAAAACGGATCCTGATGAAGATAATCTTGATAAAATTAGGAAACTAACTAAAAAAGAAAAAGGCAGATCTACACTTCTAAAGAAGAAAAAAGTGGTCGAAGAAGAAGTTTCGGAAGTTGAAGAAGAAGTTCCAGAAGAGACTAAGATAACTATTGTCCATAAGATGGAAAATGAAAAAGAAACGATTGACGATCCAGCAGCAAAACCATTAGAACCTCAAATATTAGATGAATCGTCAAGGAAGAAAAATGCTTTACACCCGATAGATGTTGAAGCAGAAGACGATGATCTTCCTGATCCTTGGGAAGAAAAAATCAAATTTATTCCACCGAGTATTACACTTCTAGATATGCCTGCAGAAGAGGATTTCAAAATTCCAGAAGAAGAATTAAAGAGAAACGCTGAACTACTAAAAGAAAAATTAGCTTTGTTTGATATAAAAATTGAAGATATTTCTGTAACACCTGGCCCAGTTGTAACTCAATATGAGATAGTTCCTGCACCGGGAGTAAAAATTAGTAGAATTGTAAGTCTCGAACATGATATCGCTCTTGCTCTGGCTGCAAGAGGAATTAGAATCATTGCACCCATCCCTGGCAAAAGTGCGATAGGTGTAGAGATACCAAATGCATCATCAACCACAGTGAGGGCAAGGTCTGTAATTTCAAAACTCCAAGAAAGCAAAGCAGCTCTGCCAATCGCTCTTGGAAAAACAATAATTGGTGATGTCTATGTGACAGATTTAGCTGTAATGCCGCATTTACTAATTGCAGGTTCGACGGGCTCGGGAAAGAGTGTGGGGATAAACATGCTGATCACAAGTTTACTCTATGCAAAACATCCCGCTGACGTAAAGTTTGTTATCGTTGATCCAAAGAAAATTGAACTATCATTCTACAAGAATTTAAATAAGCATTATCTTGCTATTTCCCCTGATCTGGACGAAGAGATTATTACTATTCCGTCAAACGCTCTTATAGCACTTAAATCAATTGAGTATGAGATGGAGAAAAGGTACGACAAACTTGCAAAGGCCGGGGTTAGGAATATTGTTGATTACAACAAGAAAATAGAAAACCCTAAAACTCGTCCGTCTGATACAGAGAAGATAAAGCATTACAAAATGCCTTACATTGTTATAGTGATTGATGAGTTAGCTGATCTCATGATAACTTCTGGCAAGGAAGTCGAAGAGCCAATTGCGAGAATTGCACAGCTTGCTAGAGCTGTTGGAATTCATTTAGTCGTAGCAACACAAAGACCATCAGTAAATGTTATTACTGGTGTAATAAAGGCTAACTTCCCAGCAAGGATTGCATATCAGGTAGCAACTAAAATAGATTCTCGAACAATACTCGATATGAACGGTGCAGAGCAGTTATTGGGTCGAGGTGATATGCTATTCTTACCTGGCGGAATGCCGAAACCAATTAGAATCCAGAATGCATTTATTTCCACAGAAGAGGTAGAAAAAGTTACGAATGCGATCTATATTCAGGAAGGTTATAAGAAACGATATTTCTTGCCATCTATGTTTGAGAAAAAAAATGATCCAGATGCAAACTTCCTTTCAGACCTTGACCCAATGTTCGAAGATGCCGCCAGAGTTATAATCAGACATCAGCAGGGATCAGTTTCCCTTCTCCAGAGAAAGTTGAAGCTTGGCTACTCAAGAGCTGCTAGAATCGTTGATCAGCTTGAACAAGCAGGTATTGTAGGCCCATCAGAAGGAAGTAAAGCCCGAGAAGTTATTGTTGATGACGAGCAGCAATTAGAAACTATCTTGAGGTCACTCTGATAAAATATTTCAAAATATTTTTCTTAGTCATTTTAGTTACAACAATAAGCGGTCAATCAGCTGATGAGATCATTTTAAAAATCCAGAATAAATTTTCTGTAACTGAAGATATTAAAGCAAACTTCACTCAAAAAATTAATTCTACAAATCAAGACAATACGATAAAATTGACAGGAACATTTTATTTCAAAAAAGAAAACAGATTGCGTATCGAAATTAAGAATAGATTAATTGTTTCAGATGGTAGTACGATTTGGAATCTAAATCAGAATGAAAATAAATTGATCATATCATCATACGATAGTGACTATACTTCGTTCTCTTTACCACAAATTATAAATATTTATCCAAATCTTTGTGATAAAGAGCTGATAGTAAACACTCCCACTAGAAAAACAGTAAGGTTGGTTCCAAACAACAATCAGTTGAATTTTCAATCTGCTGAGATATCCGTAAACAATACTAGTATAATCGAAAAAGTGATTATTACAGATTTTAATAGTATGAAATTCATTTTTGAGTTATCTAAAACACAGACAAATATTGGCCTCTCGGATAATCTATTCGTTTACGAACCAGAAGAAGGAGTTGAAATAGTTGACCTCAGATAACAAAAACAACTCAACCTTCAAAAAATACCTAGGCTATCTTCTCCCAATTATTTTGATGATTTCTTTCCTGTTTTTAACATTTAGAAATGTAGATCTTGATGAAGTGATAACAATTATTACTGATTCTTCTATGAGCTGGTTTGCTATTTTTACAGTCTCATTTTTTATCTCTCATATTGTGCGCGCTATAAGGTGGAAGGTAATGCTTAATTCTGTTAAAAAAGACACATCTTTGCTCTATCTAATAGGTGCGATTATGATCGGCTATGGGGTTAATAGTATTGTACCACGACTAGGGGAAATTTACCGTGGTATGTTTGCCGGTAGATGGGAAGGTATTTCAAGATCATCTGTTATTGGTTCAGTTATTGTTGAGCGGGTTATTGATATTCTAGCACTTGGAGTTTCCGTTTTAGTTAGCGTAATGATTTATCCTGGAAATCTTTACTCAGATATTGCTTGGCTAGAATCGGCTCTCTTTCTTGGATTTTTAGGCATATTTATAATTATAGCCGCTTTATTCCTTCTTGTAAAATTAAAGCACAAATTTTACGATTGGATAGTTAATTTCGCTGGACGATTCTCAGAAAAAGCAGCTGACAAATTATCACATGTTTTTGAAATGCTTGTTGATGGATTTTCTACAATAAAGGGAGTTTCAAATTACTTCTGGGTGATTGTTCTTTCCATTCTTGTTATGTTAAGCTATGGTCTCACTTCATTTCTTGGATTTTATGTTCTGAATTTTGATTCAACTTACGAAGTTAGTTTTGCAATCGGCTGGATCGTTATGACGATAAGTGCTTTTGGAGTAATTATCCCAACACCTGGAGGTACTGGATCATATCACTTTATTACAGTTTCAGTTCTTGTTGGTTTATTCTCATACAGTCAAGAAGCAGCATCTGCATTTGCTTTACTTACTCACACAATGTCTATTATAATTTTCATGGGATCAATGCTATTCTTCATAGTATACATCAATCGGTATAGAGAAAAATTAGGATTTTCAAAAGAGAATTTTTTATCAGTAATTAAAGGTGATAAAACTCGATGATAAAAAAATTAGGTTATTTAATAGTTGTTATTGTGCTCAATTCTAATTTATCGGCCCAGGTGGATGTAGCCACTGGAATGGGAATTAGTTTTGTTACTAATTCATCACTAAATCAGTATCTTGAAAATAATTGGGCTAGTGAAGAAGTAAATGCATTCAATTCTTCAGCAGAGTTTTTCTTAGAATTGAATTATTCAATTTCTCCTTCTTTCCAATTGGGTATAGAAGATGTTTATACTTTATATAGTTTCAATAATAGTGTTGGTTTTATGAACTATGAACTTGAATATGGTCAGCATAAACCTTCTTTGCTTGCATATTATGTGATGAGTGGTGAAGGGTATAAATTTAAATTTGGGGGAGGAGCTGGTATCAGAATTGTTGATCTTTCAGAGAAAAAAATAATTACTGAGAACTATTCAACGATCGGATTTGGATTCCTTTTCAGAGCTCAAGCTCACACAAGATTAGGTGGTAACTTCTATGCAAATGTTGGAACTACTATGAGATTCGATTTCCCTGGTGAACCATCCAACGGGGATAGTAAAATATATGATGGTGTGTCAAATTCATATGTGAATTTAACTTCCTTTTCTGTGAGTGTCGATTTAGGAGTTTCTTATTTCTTTTAAGAGGTAAAATTTGGATTATGTGGAAGCAATATTCCTTGGAATTATTCAAGGATTAACAGAATTTTTACCGATTAGCAGTACCGGACATTTAACCATTGCCGGAAAACTAATGGGTCTAATATCGGAAGAAAACCCGGAGAGATGGACTGCATTCATTGCTGTAATTCAGTTAGGTACATTACTTGCCATTATAATCTATTTTTGGAAGGATCTCTGGAATATATTTATAGCCTTCATAAAAGAAAATATTATTGAAAGGAGAAAATATTCTGCACAGGATGTAAATTCTAAAATGGGTTGGTTAATTATTTTGGGCTCAATACCTGTAGCTGTGATAGGTCTTGGTTTCAAAGATATTATTGAGGGTGCGTTAACTAAAAATCTTTATGTTATTGCAATTAGCTTAATTATTCTTGGAATAATTTTAGCTCTTGCTGAAAAAGTTGGAAAGTTTAACCGAGATTTAAAAGATATAAATTGGAAAGATTCTCTTATTGTTGGATTCGCTCAATCTCTTGCATTGATTCCAGGCTCGTCTCGGTCTGAAACCACAATAACTGCAGGTATATTTATTGGATTAAAAAGAGAAACAGCAGCGAGGTTTTCATTTTTATTGAGTGTTCCTGCGATACTTGGGAGTGGACTATTGGAGTTCTATAGTTCATTGGAATATATACAAATTGATGGACTGATTAGCTTAGCCATAGCAACAATAGCTTCTGCAATAAGTGGTTATATAACAATTGCGTTTTTGCTTGCCTACCTAAAAAAACATTCAACAATGGTTTTTGTTTTATATCGAATCTGTATTGGAGTGGCAATTTTTATTTTAATTGGAATGAATGTAATTAGTCCATAGGTAAATGATGCATTTGAGAATTATTCTTTTATTGGTTATAACTTCACTTTTTGTAGGATGCAAGTGAGAAGTAGAAAATTATAAGAAACAAACATCAACAACAAAATCTGAGGAAATTGTGAAAGAACTATTAAATGTAAGTGCTGATGAAAAATTAGTTGCAATTATTAATACAAATGTTGGAACTTTTGAAATCGAATTATTCGCCAATAAAGTTGCCAAAACAATTGAAAACTTTGTTGGATTGGCAAAAAATGGCAAATATGAAAATGTGATTTTTCATAGAGTCATACCCCAATTTATGATTCAAGGTGGTGATCCTACAGGGACCGGTCGTGGAGGAGAAAGTTATTGGGGAGGTAAATTTGAAGACGAATTTGACATGACTCTTCGTCACGATAAACCAGGCATTCTTTCAATGGCTAATGCTGGTCCAAATACAAATGGAAGTCAGTTCTTCATTACATTAGTACCAACACCATGGCTTGATGGAAAACATTCTGTTTTTGGTGAAGTGATTTCTGGTATGGATATCGTAAATGGAATTGGTGAGACAGAAACTGGGATGATGGATAAACCAGTAAACGATATAATTATGGAAAAAGTTGAAATTGAGAAGAGACCGAAATAACCTTCTTAAATAATGAAAGAGAACGAATTTTTTACATCCCGATGGGGATTGATTCTTTCGACACTTGGTATAGCTGTCGGCACTGGCAATATATGGCGTTTTTCAAGAATTGTTGCTCAGAATGGTGGTGGTTCATTCCTCATTCCTTGGGTAATTTTTCTTTTTGTTTGGTCGCTACCTCTAATTATAGCTGAATTTGCAATTGGTAAATCAACTCGTTTAGGCCCATTGGGTGCTATCTCTAAAACTGCAGGTAAAAAATTTACGTGGATGGGCGGATTTATTGCGTTTGTTTCAATGGCAATTATGTTCTACTACTCAGTTGTTACAGGTTGGACATTAAAATATTTCATTGCCTCAATTTCTGGCGATCTTTTTTCCACGAATGATCATTTAAATTACTGGAATGTATTTTCCTCTGGAATTCAGCCGATGCTTTTTCATTTTGGTGCAATGTTAATTGGCTCAATTGTAATATACCATGGAATAGTAAAAGGGATAGAAAAAACTAATAAGTTTCTTGTTTCAACCCTTATAGTTTTATTGCTTATCATATTAGTTCGTTCTATTTCACTTCCTAATGCAGTTGAAGGATTGAAGTATTTCTTTACACCACAGTTAGAATTTCTTATTGACTACAAAGTTTGGTTGAATGCCCTGACACAAAATGCATGGGATACAGGTGCAGGTTGGGGATTAATATTGACATATGCTGTTTATATGAAGAAAAAAGAAGACGTTCCACTTAATGCAGCATTAATTGGATTTGGGAATAATTCAATTTCACTTATTGCTGGTATTATAATATTCTCAACCGTGTTTTCATTTAGTTCTATTGATGCAATGAATCAAATAACCCAATCTGGGCCAGCAAATACAGGATTAACTTTTATCTATCTTCCATTACTTTTCAGTAATCTTTCTTCTAGTATGGCTGTAAATGTAATATTTGCCTCAATGTTTTTTCTAGCTCTTGCTTTTGCTGCTTTATCCTCACTAATATCTCTTATTGAGTTAACGACCAGAACGTTTATTGATTTTGGCCTTAAAAGAAAAAAAGCTGTAATGATAGTTGGAATTACTGGATTTTTATTTGGTCTTCCATCTGCAATGGATATAAATATCTTTACCAATCAAGACTGGGTCTGGGGTGTTGGACTAATTATTAGTGGAGCATTTGTTGCATTTTCAATTGTCAGATATGGAGTTGATAACTTCCGAAGAAATTTAATAAATGGAGAATCTAATGATTTCCGAGTAGGGAAATGGTATAATTTAATTATTAAATTTGGAATTCCAATTCAAGCAGTAGTCTTATTGAGTTGGTGGTTAATATCATCGGCATCTTGGGATGCAGAATGGTGGAATCCATTGCATGCGGAGAACGCAGGAACTTGCATTTTTCAATGGGGCATTGTTCTCATTGTTTTAATACTTTTGAATAAAAGATTTAACAAATTGCTTTTTGGTAATAAATGAGTTTTGTTACTTTGTTTACTATGATAATCATTCTGGGTATTGTTTGGGGCGGATTAATTATCTCTCTATCAATGGCAATTAAACAAGAAAGAAAAAAAGGATAGTTTGAGTAAATCTAAAGATAAAATTGATTCTATTTATAATATTCCAAACTATTTAAGTGAGGATCAAATACTTCCTATCTATTTCCTTTTCGGAGAAGATGAGTACACAATTTCCCAAATAATAAAAGAAATTAGTAAGAAAGTTGAGCCACTCGTCACAGTTGATTTTGATCGTGAAGTCATTACTTTAGGAAAAGAGAGTTCATCTGCACAAATTATTGATCTTGCATCTTCCTTTCCATTTGGAGATGGAAAAAAAATTATTGTTGCAAAAAATTTTGAAAACTGTAATGATAAAAAAAATCTTATTCCTTATGTTAAGGATCCGTCTGATTTTACTATTCTGATACTAACTCAGAGTTCGAAAAAGGTTAACATCAATAATGAACCTTACAAATCTCTATATAACATGAATTTCCTTTTCGAATCAAGTGAATTAAAAGGTCAAGCTTTGCAGCAATGGTTAATCAAAGAAGCAAGTAAAGAAAAAATGGAGTTGGATTTGGAATCAGCTAAAGTCCTTGTTGAAATGGTGGGTGAAAATAAGGCTTTGTTGGAAATGCAATTAACAAAATTTAGAAATTATTTAGGTCACGATAAGAAAATAACTCCAGAGATAATAGAATCGCTGACATCAGTTACAAAAGAATTTACTATTTTTAATCTCCAAGATGCTTTGGGTAAAGGTGATAAAGGTAGATCTATAGAAATCGGTTACAATCTTCTAGATGGTTCGTACGATCTTGTTTTTTTAATTTCTATGTTAACTAAATATATTACCACAGTAACTCAGATTCTTGAGATTAAGTCTAAAAAAATGTCTGATCAGGAAGGAGCAAAAGAAACAGGAACAAGTTTTTACTATTATATTAATTGTAAAAAGGCATCATTCTTATTAAATGAGAAAAGGCTTATGAAAGCGTCAAAAGCATTATTAAATGCGGATATTAATTTAAAAACAACTAGCGCCGACAAAAAAGATATATTTACAATTCTAATTTCAGAGATTTTAAATTGAATCATTTTCATATTAAATTACATTTCATATTATTATTTTAGCAGTGTAAAAAATAGGGTAAAATATTACCGCTTTTGAAACAAATAATTATTTAACTAGTATAAATGGCATCGGATAAAAATTTAATAACGTTAACAGATGAAGAATTAATAAAGGAATTTCAGGACAACAATACTCTTGAGGCTTACGAAATCCTTGTTAAGCGTTTTAAGGATCCTTTAATGAATTTTGTTTATCGGTTTGTAGGTGATCGGGATGCTAGTACTGATATTGTTCAAGATACAATGATTAAATTTTATCTTAACAAAGATTCTTATCAGTCAATAGCTAAATTTTCTACTTGGATATACACTATTGCTGGGAATTTAGCCAAAAATGAATTGAAAAGAAGGAATAGAAGGTCAATGCTTTCCATTTCCAATTCTGATGATGATGACTTTATTTTACAGATTGAAGATAAAAAGTTTGTTGCTCCCGATAGAGCAGCAGATAATGAAATTAAAAGTGAGATTGTACAGAAAGCACTTATGAGAGTTAAACCTGTCTATAGAGAAATGATAGTACTTAGAGATATTGAGGGATTTTCCTATGAGGAAATTGTGGAGATGACAGGAATTTCGATAGGAACTGTGAAATCAAGGATTAACCGGGGGAGAGCACAGTTGCAGAAAATGTTAAAAAATATTTATGAAGTATAATTAGCCATGGAAAAGAATAACATATACAAAGAGGACGATAAAGAGTTTGAAAAACTACAAACTCTACTTAAAGACCTCCCCCAAGTTAAAGCACCTGATAATTTTGAATATAATCTTCTTACAAGAATTCACAATAAGAATTTTGAAATGAAGAGCGAAAAAAAGAAGAATCTCTTTTTACGGATTTATGCTCCTAGTTTCGCCCTTGCTGGTACAGTCGCAGTAGTGTTTTTCATATTTACAGATAAAGGTTTAGATGAGGATGATCCTTGGAATTCTCAACCAAAACTTCGTCCAGAAATGGAGGTTTCTGAATCAGTTGTACCAGAGAATCTATCCGAAGAGGAAGTTCTTGTTCAAAGTAATGAACTAGCGAGCGCAGATGAGAATGAAAAAGAAGATATTCCAAAAACCAAACGGTCAACCTCAGCAGATGATATTGCCCTAAAAAGTGAAACAAAACCTAATTTTCCGTTTGATGATCGCACATCTGTTGATTTGGACGAAATGATTGAATCTCCAACCTCGCAGTCGACAAACAATGGAATTACAAATCCACAATTAGCAATTGAAAATAATGCACCTGCAGAATCTGCATTTAAAGGATTTTTTCTTAGTCTGCAGGAAGCAGAAGCAAGAAAAGAAAGTCTAAGAACTCACGAAGATTCTTTAAAGCAGAAAAACGATTCCTTATCTCAAGAACAAGATTCACTTCAAACCCCAAAATGATGAATTAAGCTTAAATTCGACTTAAAATCATTTTGGAAGTCAATTGCAAATTATCTATATTTGTTGCTCTGTAAAATTTATTTTTAGGAAGAAAAATGAAAAAAGGTATTCATCCAGCGAATTATAGACCAGTTGTATTTAAAGATATGTCAATGGATTATTCTTTTATTGTTAGATCAACTGCGGAAACAAGCGAAACGATTGAATGGGAAGATGGAAATACTTATCCACTAGTAAAACTTGAAATATCAGATAAATCACATCCTTTCTTCACTGGTAAACAAATGATACTTGACTCTGCTGGTAGAGTTGAAAGATTTAAGAAAAAATACGCGAAGAAATAGTTTATTCTTGTTTGTTTGAAAATTTTAAGGTCGATGAATTTAATATCATCGACCTTTTTTTATTTGTTATTCTGTAACAACTTACTCAATAAATGATCCCCTTTTTTTTTATCTTTAGAATTAATATTTAATTATCTCCATATTATAGAAAGTTTTGTATGACCAATCAGAATGAATATCTTAAACTTAATTTATACCAAGGTGTTCGAGGGATAGCTGTAAAAATCCTAAATAGAATTGATAGAACAGATGCATATTTAGAGAAAATGTTGGATATTGAGTTTCGTCAAAACGATCTTTCTGGGCCTGACCGAGCATTACTCTATGAAATTGTTCATGGTGTAATCAGAAACCTTGGAAGAATTGACTGGGTATTAACCGGATTTTATAAAGGTCAATTTTCAAAATGTATTCCAAATGTAAAAAATGCCATGAGGGTTTCTCTTTATCAAATATTATTTCTTGATAAAGTCCCTGAATATGCTGCGGTAAACGAAGCAGTAGAATTTGTTAAAAAACTTCAAGGTAAAAACTCTGCTGACCTTACTAATGCAGTATTGCGGAATATAATTAGAAATAAAAAGGGAATCAGATATCCTGATAGAAAGGAAGATCTTCCGAACTATTTCGCTGCCTACTATTCACATCCCTCTTGGTTAGTAAAAAGATGGATGAAACGATATGGAGAGGAATTTACAGAAGAACTCCTCCAAGCTAATAACGAAAAACCGAAAATGTATCTTCGGATTAATCGATTAAAAACAAATACTGATGAATTCAAAAAACTGCTTGATTCTGTTCAGCTAGATTATTACAGTAGCAAAATCATTCCAAGATTTTGTACAATTAAAAAACCTGAGCAACATTACCGATTGGGAATATTTTGAAAAAGGATATTTCACCATACAAGATGAAAGCACAGGTTTTTCTTGCTATCTTCTAGATGTAAAACCACATGAAAGGGTTCTTGATCTTTTTGCTGCTCCAGGTGGAAAAACTGGTTTGCTCTCTGATATTATGAATAACGAGGGTAGAATCATTGCTATTGATAAATATGAAAGTAGAATTAAGATGCTAGAAAAAAACTTAGAACGTCTAGGGATTCAAAACGTATCACTTATTGAGGCAGATGCTCTTGAATTCGAGGATGAGGATAAATTTGATAAAATTTTGCTAGATGTTCCATGCTCAGGTTTAGGGACTCTTACTAAGAAACCTGATATTAAGTGGAAAAGGAGTTTCGTTGATATTCGTAAACTTACTGCAATGCAACCAGAATTGCTTTCTAAAGGAGCCTCACTACTAAAAACTGGGGGTGAATTAGTATACAGTACTTGTACTGTTGAGCCTGAAGAGAATTTTGAAATTGTCCAAAACTTCCTAGATCAGAATCAACAATTTGAATTGGTAGATGCTGGACAGTATTTTTCAGAAAACTATGTTACTGAGCATGGTTGTGTACAAACTTATCCAAATAAGCATGGAATGGATGGAGCTTTTGCAGCAAAATTAAAATTAAAATCAAATTAGATTTTTGGGAAAAGTTTAATGGTAGATGATGGATTAAAAAAGTTTGCCGAAGAGTTAAAGAGCATTAGAGAAAAAAAAGCAATTTCGTTAAGTGAAATTCATGATAAAACTCGTATCGATTTAAAATATCTCAACGAGATTGAAAATGGCAATTTTGATTCTTTGCCCGAAGTGTATATGCGTGCATTTTTGCGAAAATATGCAACAATGCTCGAGTTAGATGAAGATGAGATTTTGAGCAAATTTGAGTTTGCAAAAGGGGAAACATCTGGTGAACCCTCTCCTCCAAATACAAAAAAAATTGAATTAGATCAGGGACTACATGATCAGGTATCTGATACCTTTGATGACTTTGAAGATGAAACGCCAGTTACAGAAACATCAAAAGAGAATGGAGATAAGAAAAACATTGTTCTTTTTGGTGGAATTGGAATTATTATAATCTCAATTCTTCTTCTTTATTTTGTTGTTTTTAATTCTGAAGCCGATGAAATAATAATAGAAAAACCAGTTGATGAAATACTTGCAGAAAGAAATGAAGAACCTGAAAAACCTAATCTAGAAGCTCAGAGCAAGAGCAAAGAGACTCCCAAAATCGTTGAAACTCAAGATAGTCTCAGCTTAATCATTCAAGCAGTTGACACCTCTTGGATGAGAGTTATGGTAGATAATAAAGTTACTGATGAGTTCATCCTTAGTCCGAATTTAACAAAATCACTAAAAGCGAAAACAAGATTTAGTTTATTGGTTGGAAATTCTGGGGGAGTAGAATTGACACTCAATGGAAATAAACTACCGAAGATTGGAAAAAAAGGTCAGATAAAAAATATTATTGTTGATTCGAGTGGTGTTCATTATCAGAGGATAAACTAAACTGCAAATGAATACATCTGTTTCTGATAGAATTGAAGAGCTAAAAGATCAGTTACGCAATCACAACTATAAATACTACGTCCTTACTGAACCTAGCATCAGTGACTTTGAATATGATAAACTCCTCGAGGAATTAAAACAACTTGAATTGGAATATCCTGAATTCAAAACTAAAGATTCTCCAACACAGCGAATTGGCTCAGACCTTACAAAATCATTTCCTCAGTTCAATCACAAATTTCCAATGCTTAGTTTAGCAAATTCGTACAGCGAGGAAGAGCTATTAGCATTTGACAAAAGAGTAAAGAATGGATTAGAGACATCAGATGAGATAGAATATATCTGTGAATTAAAAATTGATGGTGTTTCAATAAGTATCCATTATAGTAATGGTATGTTGGACAGGGCAGTAACCAGAGGTGATGGTACGATTGGAGAAGAGATAACAAATAATATTAAGACGATTAGAAGTGTCCCACTTTCTGTTAAGGATAAATCAACTTTTGAAGTCAGAGGGGAAGTATTCATACCAGTTGACAACTTCAATATGATGAATGAGGAAAGAAAGCAGAAGGGAGAAAAACTATACGCCAATCCTCGAAACACAACAGCGGGATCATTAAAACTCCAAGATCCGAATATAGTTGCGAAGAGACCACTTGATATTTTTACTTACTACTTTTTATCGAATAGTTATCCTTTAAATTCTCAAAGTGAAGGATTAGACAAGTTGAAACTTCTTGGATTTAAAGTAAATCCTCATTATGCATTGTGCTCAGATATCCAAAAGGTTATTGAGTTCTGCAGATCCTGGGATAAAAAGCGTGATAATCTTTCCTATGAAACAGATGGAATAGTTATTAAGGTGAACTCAATTAGTTTTCAACAGACACTTGGAGCTACTGCTAAATCTCCTAAATGGGCAATTGCTTATAAATTTGGAGCAAAGCGACTAGTTACAAAATTAAATAAAGTTACATGGCAGGTTGGAAGGACAGGGATTGTTACCCCTGTTGCAGAACTAGAACCCATATTACTTGCTGGATCTACAATTAGCCGAGCTACGCTTCATAATATTGAGGAAATTAAGAGAAAAGACATTAGAGAAGGAGATTATGTTTATATTGAAAAGGGAGGAGATGTAATTCCTAAAGTCGTTGCAGTCGATCTTCCAAACCGAGATAAAAACTCTAAAGTATTACAAATTCCAGAAAAATGTCCAGTCTGTAACACTAATCTTGTAAATCTGGAAAACGAAGTAGCTATATACTGTGAAAACAGTGTGTGCAAAGCACAAATTAAAGGAAAACTATCTCATTTTGCTTCCAAAGGTGCAATGGATATTGACGGTTTAGGTGAGTCCATAATTGCTAAGTTTGTTGAATTAAATTTACTAAGTTCATTTTCAGACATTTATTCTTTGAAGAAGCATGAATACGAACTAAAGACCATGGAAGGTTTTGGGAATAAGAGTATTGACAAATTGCTGACTTCAATTGAGGAAAGTAAACGGCAGCCATTCCATAGAGTATTATTTGCTCTTGGAATAAGATTTGTTGGTTCTGGTGTAGCAAGAAAGCTTGCAGATGGATTTGGCTCGATTGAAAATTTGCGCGAGACTACGATAGATAATTTAGAAAAACTTGATGAAATTGGCCCTAGCATTAGTAATAGTCTGTATAGATATTTAAGAGAACCAAACAATATTATTCTTATTGAAAAACTTAAAGTTGCTGGGCTAAAGTTTGAATCTGAAAAAACTAATACCCCAGAAATGAAACTTTCTGGCAATACATTCGTTTTAACAGGTACACTGGTAAAATTGACAAGGAAAGAAGCTGAAGAAAGTATTATTTTGCATGGTGGAAAAGCAACATCTTCTGTTAGCAAAAATACAAGTTATTTAGTTATGGGAGAAAATCCAGGTTCTAAGTTAACCAAAGCAGAGAAGCTTGGAGTTAAGATTTTATCAGAAGAAGAATTTATTGAACTTATATCTTAAAATTGATGATTGAAAAATTTAAAACAAATTTTGCTGAATCTATAGCTCTCAAAAAATTCACAAAGACTCAGAATTTTGGAAACAGCTATAAGGAGTTTTTAACTGAAGCCAAAGACACGTTAGTTATCCTTCCACAAAGAATTGATGATATTCATACTTCATTAAAAGTAATTAAGTATCTAATTGATGAAGGTAAAAAAGTCTATCTTTATTTTAATATTGATTCTGCAAATTATATCCCTAATGATATAAAATACATTTCAGTTACATATAAAAAGGGTGATAAAACTAAATTTGGACTTCCGAGCAAAGACCACCTTTCGAAAATTGAAATCATATTTTTTGACTTAGTTATAGATCTTAATATTGAAGAAAATGTTTATTCCTCAGTTATTGCAAATGTCCCAAGATCAAATTTTAGAATTGGTTTTACCAAGAAAAATTCTGATAAGTTTTATAATTTTCAAGTCAAAAGTGAAATAAATTCTGAAAAATCATACAGAAATTTGTTAAATTCATTAAGAATGTTTTAAAAATATTCATTATTCGAAATTATTATTTTATTAAAAAAACGATTTAAGCCATGAGCGAATCAGTAAATTTTGAAGTAAAAACGGAAAACGAAATAGCAATATTTAAATTGAACGAATCTCGTTTCGATTCTCAAGTTGCTGGTTTAGTTAAAGCAGAGTTTACAATACTTCTTTCTGATGAGGTTAACAAACTTGTTGTTGATATGTCTGAAGTGGATTATTGTGATAGTTCTGGCTTAAGCTCACTTTTACTTGCATTCAGAATTTTGCAGTCCCAAGAAGGTCATATCAGAATTGCTTCACCCAAAAAAAGTGTAAAAACACTCATTCAGATTTCACAGCTAGATAAAATTTTCCCAATTTTTGATACAGTTGAAGAAGCCGTGAAGGATCTCGCAGATATATAGGTATTACTCTGTGGAAAGAACAATTGATTATGTAATAATAGCGGTTTATCTGCTTGGTGTTGCTGCTTTTGGTGCAATAAAAGGTGGAAAACAAAAATCCTCACGAGATTATTTTTTGGGAGCAAAATCGGTTCCTTGGTGGGCAGTTTGTTTTTCCATTGTTGCGGCAGAAACAAGTACCTTAACTTTTATATCTATTCCTGGATTAGCGTATCTAACGAATCTGAACTTTTTGCAAGTAACATTTGGCTATTTAATAGGCAGGATAGTAATTGCTGTTTATTTCTTGCCCGCTTACTATAAAGGTGATCTTACAACAGCTTACGCATTTCTTGAAAATCGATTCGGTTCAAAAACAAGATCATTTTCTTCTATTGTTTTTATTTTCACTCGAATGGCCGCTGACGGAGTTAGATTATTTGCGACGGCAATTCCCCTTAAGTTAATGTTGGATATTAGTTATCCAACTGCAATAATTATTATTGCTATCATTGCATTAACCTACACGTATATCGGCGGAGTTAAAGGAGTTATATGGGTCGATGTTATTCAAATGATAATCTATCTAGGCGGAGCCACAATAGCATTGGCTTTTCTAATATGGGAATTTCTTCCAAATGGTTTTGAATCTATAATGGCAGCAACTCAAGTTGAGAACAAATTTGAGATTTTCAACCTAGGATTTGGCTCAGGATTAAGCGAGTTTTTCTCCACACCATACACATTACTTGGCGGTGTGCTTGGAGGGGCATTTTTATCGATGGCTTCTCATGGAACAGATCAGTTGATCGTTCAAAGACTTCTCACAATAAAATCATTAAAAGATAGCAAGAAAGCAATTGTAGGAAGTGGTGTAATAGTAATAATTCAATTTATTGTTTTCTTAGTTGTAGGTTTAGCTTTATATGCATTTTATGGAACTTATGATTTAAGTTCTATTGGGATAACAAAATCTGATGAAATATTTCCTCTATTCATCATTAATGAATTGCCAGTTGGAGTTTCCGGAATAATTATCGCGGGATTATTTGCCGCAGCATTGTCCACTCTTGCAGGGTCGATGAGTGCACTTGCGTCTTCAACTATGCTAGATCTTTACAAACCATTCACAGGTATAAATAATGAAGTTAAAGAATTAAAAATATCACGAATGATAACCATTGTTTGGGCAATCTTACTGGTTGGATCAGCATTTTTCTTTATGTCATCTTCCCAAACAGTTGTTGAACTTGCTTTGAGCATTGCTTCATTTACATATGGGGGATTGTTGGGAACATTCATACTTGGTTTAATAAATAAAAAGGCCACACAAGAAGATGCACTTGCCGGGTTTACTGGAGGAATCTTTATCATGATAACTGTTATCTCTCTCCAATTAGTTGCATGGACTTGGTATACATTAATTGGTGTGGTCGCAACAGTTACTATCGGTTCACTATTAAGTCGTTTAAAGAGAACAGACCTAAATTAATTGAAAATGTTTGATAAGAAAAAATTAAAAAATCTGAAATTAATAGTCTTTGACTTAGACGGTACTCTGCTAAATAGCAGCGGGGAAATCGGCAAGGAAAGTATAAGACTAGTTAAGGAATTAAAAGAGATAGGGGTAAGATTCACTTTTGCTTCTGGAAGACTCCACAGTGCTATCGTTCATCATGCAAAAACATTAAATCTCGAAACACCGCTGATTTCTCTTGATGGATCACTTATCAAAAGTCTTGAAGATAAAACCATCTTCGAGTCATACATTCCGACAAAGTATGTAAAACGTGCACTAAAATACGCTGATTATTACATGCTAAAAGTGGCGCTTTGTCATGCAGATGCAATTTATTATACACCGAATAATTCTGTTATTCCACAATTAATGGAGAAATTTGGGGCAAAATATGTTGAGGTTGATTCATACGAACAGTATCTTGATAATGCTTTAGAAATTGTCATGGTTGGAGAGTACAAAGGAACAGTTAAATATGTTGTTAAAAAGCTTTCATTTCCTTACACATTGGGATTAAACGCCTCTTTTTATAAGTCGCATAGAAGTGGGGATATATATTTTTTTGAAGCAAGAAAACATGGCGTTAGCAAAGGTAAAGGTTTGGTCAGATTAGCGAAACATTTGAAGCTAAATATTCACGAAGTCGCGGTTTTGGGAGATTGGTATAATGATCTACAATTATTTCAAACAGATGCGCTAAAAATAGCAATGGCAAATGCAGTTAACGAAATTCAGAATCTTGCTGATCTGGTTACAAAGCGGAATAACGATGAAGATGGAGTAGCTGAATTTCTCGAATTGGTATTGCAAGCGAAAAAAAAGTGATATGGACAAAGCTCGGATTAGAAAAAATAAAAACTTAAGAATTCTGTTGTTAATTGTAACAGTATTTCTGATTGTACTGATGTTTCCGAAAGGAGAGTCAATTGAGTCAGAAGTTGCGCTAAACTCCATTTGGATAAAGAATGATCTAATTGCTTCCTTGACCTTTGAGATATTGAAGGATCCAGTGATTATTGAAAAAGAAAGAGAATCTACCACTTCAAAGGTTTATAAAGTATTTAATAAAGATTCAGAAGTCCCACAGTCTGTTGAGGATTCAATAAGTTTTTACAATAAGAAACTTCTCAACATAATTAAAGAATATAGATACAGTGCTGAATTTGAGGATAAACTAAAAGAAATACCGTTAACTCAAGAATCAATTGATGTCCTTAAATACCTAAGAATAAGTGGGAGCAAATCGTCAATAAGTATAGAAAAGATTGCATCCTATTGTAATGCTGAATTGAAAAGAATTTATCGAAGGGGTGTTCTAAGCATACCTTACGATCAAATTGAGAAAGACACAATATCAGTTAGAGATGGCAAATTCGAAAGAACTTTACTCAAGGTAAATTTCCATGATATACCCGGACTATCCGCATATTTGGATCATAGTCTAACAAGAAACCTTAGTACAGATGCTAGAATTAACTCGGCCGTGAAAGAACACATAACAAATTTTATTCAACCGAATATTATTTTTAGTCAAGAGGATACTGACGATGCAATTGCAGAAGCAATAAGCAATGTATCAACAAATCTTGGAATTGTAAATGAAAATGAGAGAATAGTAGCAAAACATGATCGTGTTACTGAAGAAACAAAACTAAAGATAGATTCATACAGAGTTGCAAAAGGTTCAACAATTGGGACTCTTGATAACTTGATGCAAGACTCTGGAAAGTTTCTCCACATCTTGCTGATATTAACACCCTTTGTAATTTACCTTTATCTTTTCAGAAAGAAGATCTTTAATAATAATCTTAAACTTTTATTAATCAGCATAACATTTCTAATTGTAAGTTTTACAGCATTCATTACCACTCAAATAGAGAGTCAGCAATCTTTGGAATACTTAATTCTTGTTCCAGTTGCTTCTATGCTTCTGACAATAGTATTCGATTCGAGAATTGGTTTTTATTCAACTGTTGTAGTTGCTCTTATCATATCGGGAATAAGAGGTAATGACTATATACTGGCTGTAACGAATATTGCTGCTGGTGGATTAGCGGCATATACCGTAAGGGACATTAAAAACAGAAATCAAATATTTCATTCATTTTTATTTGTACTTTTAGGATATGTCCTTAGTATTATTGCATTTGGTTTGGAGCGATTTGATACTTGGCAAGTTATGCTCAATTCCTCTGCATATGCTCTCTCGAACTCATTATTATCACCTGCATTAACATTTGGTTTGATCATTTTTGTTGAAAAAATCTTTGGAATTACTACTGAGTTAACTCTATTTGAACTCACAGATTTTAACTCTCCTTTGCTTAAAGAGTTAGCTAACAATACACCTGGAACATTTGCACACTCAATGACGATTGGGTCAATGGTAGAAAAAGCAGCAATTGAAATTGGTGCAAGACCACTTCTGGCAAGGGTCGGCGCATACTATCACGATATTGGGAAAACAGTAAAACCAGATGGGTTTGTTGAAAATCAATTGGATAATAAAAATTTACACGAAACGCTTTCTCCAAAGGAGAGTGTCGAAATTATTATTGGGCATGTAACAAGTGGTATTGAACTTGCTAAGAAGTATAATCTTCCAAAGGAAATAATTGATTTTATTCCAATGCATCATGGAACGATGGTTATCGATTTCTTTTACAATAAAGCGAAAGAATTATATGGAGAAGCAAACACCAACATCGAAGACTATCGGTATCCTGGTCCAAAACCAAAGTCAAGAGAGACTGCGCTCTTAATGCTTGCAGATGCCAGTGAATCTGCTGTTAGATCAATGGATGAACCCAGTCCTGAAAAAGTTGAAAATTATGTCAATAATCTTATACAAATTCGCATTGATGATGGGCAGCTGGACGAATCACCACTAACCTTTGATGATATAAAAAAAATTAGAGAATCTTTCGTAAGTATTCTGTTAAGTCAACACCACAAACGAATTAGATATCCCAAACAAGAGGAATTAGAGCAGAAGAAAAAAAATGATTGAAACAAGTTTTAATCAATTTCTTCAAGAGTATTTGGCTTACTGTAAATTTGAAAAAAACCTCTCTATTCATTCTGTAAATTCTTATGAATCTGATGTCTCAAAGTATTTATATTATTTGAGTGATCGTAGGATTGAGGATCTTAATGAGATTAATTCGAAAATTATTTCTGAATATTTTGAACTTTTACGAGATGTTGGGATAAGTTCATCGACTTCGGCAAGATATCTATCTGCTTTAAAAGGATTTTTTAAATACTTAGCATCACAAGAATATATAGAGCGTGATCCAGCAGAAATACTATCAGCAAGGATTACTGAGCGAAAGCTCCCTTCTGTTCTTTCATTTGATGAAATAAACAAAATTACTGAGTCTCCAGATACATCCCAAATATTAGGTCTAAGAGATAGAGCTATACTCGAATTATTTTACTCTTGCGGTCTGCGTGTATCTGAGTTAATAAATATTAAAATAAATGATTTGTTTTTTGATGACGGAGTAATCCGAGTACTTGGCAAAGGTTCAAAACTGAGGATCATTCCAATTGGAAGTGCAGCAGTTGGATGGATCAATGAATATTTGGTGAGGGGAAGACCTTCATTAGAAAAAAGAATGAAGAGTGAAAATATAATCTTCCTTAATAACCGAGGGACAAAACTTTCTAGAATGGGGATATGGAAAATAGTAGATAAATATGTTAAGGAATCTGGAGTTGAGAAGGAGGTTCATCCGCACACATTTCGACACAGTTTTGCGACTCATCTTCTTGAAGGAGGCGCAGATTTACGAGCTGTGCAAGAGATGTTAGGGCACTCTGATATTTCTACTACGCAGATCTATACTCATATCGACAAGGACTATGTTAAACAAATGCATAAAGATTATCATCCTCGAGGTTAGAGCATTTGACAGCATTGAAAAAAATAGAAATTAAACTCAGTAATCTTCTGATCAAACTTTTAAAAACCAGCGATATTCAAGTATTAATCGAACAAAAGGAAGATCTGTTCAATAAAGATGAATTCAGAAAGATACTGCTTCTCCGTCAAGACAGAATTGGGGATATGCTTATCACAACTCCTTTGCTTCAAATTTTGAAAGAAGAATTCCCCACTAAAAAATTTGATATTCTGTTGGGCGAAAAAAATATCGGAGCTAAGAATATTGTTGAACCCTACGTTAATTCCATTTATTTATTTGAAAAAAGTGTGTTCAAACTCCTTGGACTAATAAAGGAATTAAAGAAACAAAAATATGACTTGGTAATTGATCTGTTTGATGAACCTTCAACTACGTCATCAATTGTAATCAGATTAATTAAAGCAAAGTTTTCATTAGGACTCAAAAAAGAAAAAAGCTATGCTTATTCTCATTTAGTACCCCTTCTTGATCGGACAAAGGAGCATATCGTTCTTCGCACAGCAATGTTAATGCTTCCCTTTAATATTGATCCAAAAGAAGAATATCTTAAGCTTGAATATAGATTAGATGCTACAGAGAAAGAAACTGCTGAAAAATCTCTTGGTATAAAAGGTGCCTTAAAAAGAATTGGGATTAATCTATCAGGATCTAACAGGGGAAAATTCTGGGGGATCGAAAATAATATAGAATTAATTATAGCATTGGAAAAGCAAGATGAAGATTTGGAAATAGTATTATTCGGAACCAGAGAGTATACTATTGAATTAAATGAGATAAAAAACAAAACAAATGTAAAAATTGCTCCCTTTGTCAATTCTGTTCATGATTATGCAGCGATGCTTTCAACATGCGATTTTTTAATTACACCTGATACAGCTGCAGTTCATTTTGCAAGTGTTTTTCAAATTCCCACTATTCCATTGTATAATCTTGTAAAGGAAGGTCAAAATAGAATTCCATGGACACCGTTCAATACTCCATTTGAGGCAGTAACTACTCCTTCAGAAAAACTTTCGGAGATTAAACCTGAAAAAGTTGTTGAAGCATTTAATAAATTGCGGTTTAAAATTATCAATTACCAAAACAACCATTGATGAAAATTCTAATTGTTCAACTTGGCAGAATTGGAGATACTATCCTTACAACACCACTTTTTAAAGTGATTAAGGAAAATATTCCTAATGTTGAATTACATGTCCTCTCAGGTAGAAACAATTATCATGTTTTAGTAGGTCATCCATCAATTGACAAAGTTTTTATATATGGAAAAAAAATATTTAGTTCACTGAAAATGTTCACTGATTTAAGAAAAATTAAATATGATTTTTGGATTGATATTAAAGATCACTACTCAAACGAAAGTATGCTCTTCTCTAAAATTGGAAGAGCTAAAATAAAAATTGGATTCAACAGACCTGGTAAAAAAATATTCGATATCAATCCTCATGAGGAGTATCAAAACATTAATGAACACTATGTGGAAATCTGTTTAAGAAACGTCAAATACTTGGACATCAATATGGATACTAGAAAAATTCGTCCAAGTCTTTTTACAAAATCTGAAAGTGAAAAGAATCTTATTTCATTTTTAAATGAGCAGAATATTGAAGATTATTACTGCATCAACATTTCGGCAACAGCACCATCCAGAATGCTGCAGATGGAGAAATGGGACCTTCTTCTTGAGGAAGTAAAAAAGGATGGGAAGAATTGTGTGCTTGTCGCTGCTCCAAAAGACAATGAATTAGTTGAAAGAATCTGTAACAAGCACGCTCATGTAGTTTATTATCAAACCAAATCAATTGTAGATGTCTTCTCGGTTGTGAAGAAATGTGAAGCAGTGTTGACAGTAGATACTTCGGTCGTGCACATTGCTTCGTCATTTAATAAACCTCAGCTTTGCTTTTACACTTATCTTCCTCATAAAATGGCAGAATTTGCTCCTCTGAGCGATGTTTTCAAAGTAGTTATGGGACCTAATATAGAGGACTCTGTGACAGATATTAAGGTAGAAGATGTTCTCAAAAATTACAATGAAATAAAGATCGCAATAAATGAATAATCTTTCTAAACCAAATAATTATCTCATTATTCAAACAGCATTTCTTGGAGATGTAGTATTAGCTTTAAGTATGGCTGAATACATCAAGCAAAAAGATGAAAACTCTAAGGTAGTGTTTCTTACAACTAACGCTGGTAAACCAATTGCAGAGGAGTGCGAGTTCATTGATGTTGTGCTTGCTTATGATAAGAGAGGAACAGAAAAAGGCTTAAGTGGAATTTTCAATCTTTCCAAAAAACTGAACAAGTATAATTTTGAAGTAGTATTTACTCCGCATCGATCTTTTAGAAGTACACTCCTAACAAAACTAATAAAAACAGAAACGAATTATGGATTTGATAAAAATTCAATGAGCGGGTTGTTCAAGAATAGAGTAAAATATCAAACGGATAAACATGAGATTATTAGAAATCTAAGCTTGGTGAGAGCTAATTGGAAAGATGATTCTGAAGATCTTATCAGACCGAGATTAAATTATAGACAAGTTAAGAGTGATTCTATAGTAATGGCTCCAGGTTCTGTTTGGTTTACAAAAAGATGGCCAGAAGAAAAGTGGGCAGAGTTAATTTTACATCCGTATTTGATGGATAAAAAAATAATTCTAATTGGTGCAAAGTCTGATATAAAAACTTCTGCCAAAGTATTAAAACTTGTTGACGGAAGACATCCCAATATCGAAAACAGAACTAGCATAGATGATATTAAGAAAACAATCCTAGTAATTAGCATAGGAAAATTACTGATCTCAAATGATTCTGCTCCACAGCATATTGCCGGAGCTGTTGATACACCAGTAATAACAATTTATGGTTCAACAATTCCAGCATTTGGATTTTATCCAACTGGAGAAAATGATAAAACTATTGAAATTCAAGAAAAGTTAGAATGCAGACCTTGCACTGATCACGGTAAAAAGAAGTGTCCAATTAAAACCTTTGATTGTATGGTGAAAATAGAAATTGACTCTGTGATCGCCTTAATCAAAGAGGTTAAACAAAATTCAAGCATGTAAACTGATGTTTAGTTTAAGTATTTTTATAACTAAATAATTTCGAATGTTATTATGAATAAAAAAATATTATTAATCCCCGATACGCCCAATTGGGCTCTGGATAAGAATGCTAAAGACCTTGTAAAGTATAACAAATCTAATCTGCAATTAGATATCGTTTACTTTGATGATTTTATGACATCTTGGAAGAAGTATTATGATGAATATGATCTGCTTTTCCCAATGTTCAAAGGTCTTTTCTTTCAGATGATGAAAGCAAAGATACCGATTGATAGCTCTATTACCGGAATTCGTTCATATTACTATTGGGATAAAGGTAAAACTCAACCGCCAGGATACAACAGCAAACCGAGCAGAAAAGTTGTTAATAGAATGAGAAAAGCAATACTTGTAAACACACACTGCAAAAAACTGTGGTATATATTTTCTCATTACTTTCCAGTTATCCATACAAAATATACATGCGATCTTGAAATGTTCTATCCAGAGATGAAAACTCCAAATGAAAAGATAGTCGTTGGTTGGGCAGGGAGTTTAACAAACCATCCTGGTAAAAGGGGATTTCATGATTTCATAAAACCGATCTGCGATGAAATTCCAGAAATTGAACTAAAAGTGCAGGACAGCAGTGTTAACCCTATTACTGATGATAATGAGATGAGGAAGTTTTACAATTCACTTGATCTCTATATTTCTGCTTCCAGATCTGAAGGAACTCCACGACCGGTAATTGAAGCGGCTGCTTGCGGAGTGCCAGTTATAACAACGGATATTGGAATCGTTCCAGAACTAATTGTGAATGATGTCAATGGATTCATTGTAGATCGCACTTATGAAGCTATTAAAAGTAAACTTCAATGGATAGTAAATTGTAGAGAGTTACTTCCATCTACCGGTAATCAGATACGTGAAAAAATGGAGAAAGAATTTAATTGGGAGCAGCTTATTTATCAATGGACAGATTTTCTTAACTATGCAATAGAGTTGAAAAGACTAAAAAAAGAAGAATATTTATAAAACACAGAATATAGAAAATGAAATTTTCCAAAAGGCTTAAAAAAAATATTATTAGAGAAACTGGAGTAGTGGCAAATCGTTTTAGAAGAAAGTGGTATTTAACTATGTGGCCCCAAGCAAATATGGGAACAGCTAGATGGTTAGCTCAGAGGGAAATGAATTATGGGGGATTTGTTACAAATGTTGAAAGAAATAAAGTCAGTGATAAGGATCCACGAAAAAAAGAAGAAATTAGCGCAGGTGGAATGACTGGTGGTGATAGAATGTATAATCATCTTTATGCTTCAAAGTATTCTAAATATTTCAAACCATACGTTAAAAGTACAAAACAGATTGTTCTCGCTGAAGTAGGCATACTAAAGGGCAGCGGATTAGCTATCTGGTGCGATCTTTTTCCAGAAGGAAGAATTATGGGTTTTGATATAGATTTAAGCCACACTAAAAATAATATGGAATTCTTAAGGAGCAAGGGAGCGTTTCAATACAATAATCCGGACCTATATGAGTTTGATCAATTTAAGGACAATACAGAATTGCTTCGACCAATTGTGAATGGGGAGAAGATTGATATTGTGATTGATGATGGATTTCACTCGGAAATTACAATCTTAAATACTTTTAAGAGCTTTCAACCTTACCTTGCAGAAAACTTTTTATATATAGTTGAGGATAATGAAGAGGTTGTAAATGTAATAAAAAAGATTTATCCCGACTATCAATATGATTACTCAAATAGATTGACAGTTATTACTAAGAGTACACATTAGAGTAATGGAAATGAAAAAAATAGCCTTTATTAAAGATGAAACAGGACTTTGGACAATTTGGGCTCCAATATTTGAAAAGAAGGGATATGAAGTCGTCCTATTGGATGTTTATTTAAAATTAGATCAAGATCGTCTTCTTGACGAAAATTGGGATGCATTTATATGGAGAGCAAAGCATGATCCATGGATTAAAAACTTAGGAAAACGATATTTATCCTTTTTTGATCTACAACGCAATATTAAAACTTTCCCGTCATTCCGTGACTATTCACACTATGATGATAAAATTTCACAATATTTTATTATGCGAAATAAAAGAATAAATACACCTAAAACTTTTATCTTCTTCGATAAAAATGAAGCACAAAAATTCATGGACTCAGCGGAACTTCCTCTAGTTTTTAAAGCCACCTCAGGATCAGGAAGTTCTAATGTCAATTTAGTAAAATCGACAACTCAAGGAAAAAAGTTGATTCGGAAGGCTTTTGGAAAGGGTATTAAAACGTTTTTTAAAGAAGAACCAATCCATCGATACTGTTATTATCAAGAGTTTATTCCAGGAAATACAGGGGACTATAAAATTATTTGTTTCGGTGATAAGAGGATTACTGGATTTTTCCGCAAGAATGTTGAAGATGAAATTAAAAAATCTCGATCCGAATTTTATAAGTTTGATTTGCCAGACTCACTATTAGAATTTATAAGCGGTGTAAATGAGAAATTGGGTTCACTCCCTGTTATGTCTTATGATGTAATTCAAGATACAGAAGGAAATTGGTTTGTGACTGAATTTGGTGTTATTTACGGCGACATAAATAATTGGGATTATTATCAAAATTCCAAATGTTATGAAAGAGACTCAGATGGAAATTTTAAGGAAATTGAAAAAAGCGTTACCACAAATGATGAACTTTTTATTGACCTTTTATTAAAAGATTGGGGCTGGATTGACTAAGTCACACCTTGTAATTCTAAGGTTTACAACATCTTTTTTAATAAACCTCTCTTGATGAAAATGAAGAACATTTTGGAATATATAAGGAAATCATATACCCAGAAACAGTATTTTGGTATTGCGATTCTTGCATTTGCAATGAGTATTTATCTTCTGCTAGAAATTAAAAACAATAGATTTAATGCACCCGACCTAGAAGTATATTATACGGCAGCAGTTAATTTAATTGATGGCGAAAACCTCTATCGGGAACCTGGAGATGGACACTACGTTTTTAAATACTCACCAGTCTGTGCACTTTATTTTGTTCCTTTTGCCATTCTACCATTTACAATTGCAAAAATTTTATATTGGTTTTTTCTAACAACAATAATTTGTTACGGATTAGTTCTTTCCTATAAAGTAGTAGATCCCAAATTTGGAAAAGTTGGTGATCAGAAGCGATATAATAATTTAATTCTATTGACAGCATTTGCGATATCTGCTCACAGTTTTCGAGAACTTGAGCTAGGGCAAGTTAATCATTTACTCTTTTTTATGTATGTTTTAACGCTTGCTCTGATGCAAAAGAACTATAAAATCTTACCTTCATTCGTTTTGGCACTAACAGTTTTCATAAAACCGTTTGGACTCATTTTTTTACCTTGGTTATTTTTGAGAAAACAATACAAAATGGTTGGATTCTTTTTCTTGTTTTTAATGATATTGTCAGTTCTACCTGCAATATTCATCGGATTTGAGCAACTCTATACTCAATATTTTAGATGGTACCAAGAATTGCAAATTGAGCTTTCTTTAAAACAGTCGCTTCTTGCAGATGCAAACCACACAATCTTTTCTCAAATTACAAGATATACTCCACTTCGCTGGACCGCAATCCCTGAATCTTATTCTTTTATTTACCAATTGTTGGTTCTTATTCTACTTTCATTTTTAATTTTATGGATTTTCATAAAAGGTAAAAATTTAGCAAATAGTGAAGTTTTGGAAGGTGCAATCCTGATTAATCTTATCCCTTTGTTGGCTTTTACAAGCTACAATGCTTTCGGTTTTGCACAATTGGCTGTCTGTATAATTCTATATTATTATCCCAAAATGTCTTCTAGGCTAAAACTTATTTCAGTTATTGCAATAGTTTTCGTTGGAGGTAACATATATGAACTTTGGGGATCGAATTTGTGGACTCTATTCAACGAACTTTCAATTGTAGGAATTGGTGCAACTATTTTAGCGATTGTACTTACTCGAATGCGCTATTTAAAGACAGCTTAGTTGAATGATAAAATTTATTTTAACATACCAATGAACTACTCAAGACTACTGATAAAAATCTCTCATCAGAATTGCATTTCTATTATCATTAACTTCTATTATTTTAACAGTTAGATTAAATTATTACTGAATAAGAAGCTAAATGAAAATATTTTTAAGATTATTAAAATACATTAAACCTTTTTGGAAACACCTTTCATTGGCAATAATTTCTATTATTCTTTTTGCGATGATGAATGGATTATCCATTTACCTAACAATTCCTCTACTTTCTACTCTTTTTCAAGAAAACAGTACGGTTGAAGCTGATGAAACTGATTCTTCTCATGGCTTATCATCAGTAATGCCCGATTGGATTAATAAAACTACAGATGATATTTCAAATTCCTTTGAAACATATATCTTGTCGGGGGATACTGAAAGCATTCTGCTTAAGATAAGTCTGCTCATTGTAATAGCATTTTTCCTAAAAAATATTTTTAGCTATATCTCAAGTTATTTTATCGCCTACGTTGAGCAAGGAATGATAAGAGACATCAGAGATCAACTATATCAGCATCTTCATAAACTTCCTATGAGCTTTTTTAAAAATGAAAAAACTGGTGACTTAATTTCTAGAATTACGAGTGACGTTTATGTAATTCAAACAAGTATAACTGCAGTTTTTCTCAACATATTCAGAGATCCGATTACAATACTTGTCTTTCTAGGCATTGCATTTTCAATTAGCTGGAAGCTTACCCTATTCTCCTTTTTAATTGTTCCGCTCTCAATTGGTGTTATCGGGTGGATCGGCTCTTTACTGAGAAAGCAAAGTTTGCAGCTACAGCAGAAACTTGGAAGTATTACAAACATGCTTCAAGAGACAATTACCGGAGTCAAAGTTGTAAAAGCGTTTGGAATGGAGAGTTATGAGAACAACCGCTTTATGACCGAAACTCAAAAGTACTTCAGAATTGTATTAAAGATGGTTAGAACTAGAAATATATCTTCACCGACAACAGAAATTATTGCTGTTATTCTTGGAGCAGTAATTATTTACTATGGCGGAAGGCTGGTTCTTATTGATGGAGAGATTAAAGCTAGTGAGTTCATGGGATTTCTCTTTGCAATTTTTCAAATGATGCCCCCAATGAAAGAATTGAGTACACTGAATAATAAGGTGCAGCAATCTATTGGTGCAGGAGAAAGAGCTTTTGAAATTATAGACACGAAACCAAATATTATAAATATTGTGAATCCAAAAGAATTAGAGTCATTTGAAAAAGAATTAGTATTTGAAAATGTAACTTTCACTTATGACGATTCACCGGAAATAATTCTTGATGAAGTTAACCTTACTGCAAATAAAGGAGAGATAATTGCGTTTGTAGGAAGCTCTGGTGCTGGTAAAACAACTCTTGTAGATTTGATTCCTAGATTTTATGATCCAACAATGGGAAAAATTCTGATAGATGGAACAGACATTAAAGAGGTTCGGATTGAAGATCTAAGAAAACTGATGGGAATCGTGACTCAAGAAACTGTTCTCTTTAATGAAACAGTTTTCAACAATATTGCGTATGGACTATCAGATATTGCACTAGAAAATGTTGAAAAAGTTGCAAAGATCGCAAATGCACATAATTTTATTCTAGAGTTACCCAACGGTTACGATACAATTATTGGAGAGAAGGGGACGAAGATTTCTGGAGGACAGCGTCAACGATTATCTATTGCTCGTGCTCTACTTAAGAATCCACCAATCATGATCTTCGATGAAGCAACTTCTGCGTTGGATAATGAATCTGAGGTTTTAGTGCAAGAAGCAATTGAGCACTTGATGCAGGAAAGAACAACTTTTGTAATTGCTCATAGGTTAAGTACTATCAGAAATGCTGATAAGATATACGTTCTTGATAAAGGCAGAATTGTGCAAGTCGGTAAGCATGATGAACTTCTTGAAGATGCTGAAGGAATCTATAAGAAGCTCTATGAACTTCAATTTCGTTCACAAAACGGGAATGTGTAAAATTAAATTATGTTTGATGAAAAGAAAAATTTTCTCGTAACTGGCGGCGCTGGTTTTATCGGGAGTCATTTAGTTGACAATCTTCTGAGTGATGGCCACAATGTAATTGTTATAGATAATTTTGACCAATTCTACAACAAAGAGATTAAGCTTAAAAATCTTTCTAGTGCACGAACTTTTGATTCATTTCAATTGATTGAAGGTGACATCAGAGACCGAAAAATTTTGGAAGAGATATTTAGTGAAAATCATATTGATGTAGTTGTTCATCTAGCTGCTAAAGCTGGAGTTCGACCATCGATTGAAAATAGTGAAGAGTATTATGATGTCAACATCAATGGCACGCTTAATATTTTAGAAACCATGAAAAAGTTTGAGGTTAAAAATCTAGTATTTGCTTCATCCTCCTCAGTTTATGGCAATAATGAGAAAGTACCATTTTCAGAAAGTGATTTCGTAGATAATCCTATTTCTCCTTATGCTGCTACAAAGAAAAGCGGTGAACTTTTATGCCATACTTATCATCACCTTTATGATTTTAAAATTAATTGTTTGCGCTTCTTTACTGTTTATGGTCCCAGACAAAGACCAGACTTGGCAATTCATAAATTCAGCAAGAAAATTATGAATGGTGAATCAATACAGATGTTTGGGGATGGATCAACCAAAAGAGATTACACGTATATCGAAGATATAATTCAAGGTATCAAACTCTCACTCGAAAACCTATCTGGATTCGAAGTTTTCAATTTAGGAGAATCGAGAACTATTATGCTTAAGGAACTTATTAATCTTCTGGAAACAGAGATAGGGGAAAAAGCTGTAATAGAAAAACTGCCTCTTCAGCCAGGAGATGTGGAGCAAACTTATGCCGATATATCCAAAGCTAAAGAGCAATTAGGATATGATCCTAAATTCGATATTGAAGATGGAATAAAAAATTTTGTGGAATGGCTAAGAATTTGAAAAAGTTAGCTCTAGTTAAAGATGCCCCGAAATTCTGGACCGTATATAAACCTTTACTAGAAAGGTATGGAGTAGAAGTCACACTTATTGACATATTTTCAAAGGAAGATAGAGATCACTTACTTGGTGGTAAATGGGATGGATTTATTTTCAGAGCTATCCACGATCCATGGATTAGAAATTTAGGTAAAAGATTTTTATATATGTTCGAACAGTCGCTTGGTGTAAAAACATTCCCAACCTATAAAGAATACTGGCTTTACGATGATAAAATTGCACAATCATTTCTTTTTCAGAAATTAAAAATTCCATCTCCTAAAACATTTATCTATCTGGATAAAAAAGAAGCATTAAATTTTATTTCAAATAACAAAAAATTTCCACTAGTTTATAAAGCCTCATCTGGAGCTGGAAGTTCAAATGTTGGCTTGCTTAAAAGCAAATCTGATGCAAAGAAATACGTAAAGAAAGCTTTTGGAAAAGGGATTAAAACCTATTTTAAAGAAGACCGCCAATATCATTATGTGTATTTTCAAGAATACTTAAAAAACAATGATGGTGATTACAGAGTTATTTGTCTTGGTAATAAACGAATTTTTGGTTTTTACAGAATGAATAATGTTAAGAACAAATTTGCTAGCGGTAGTGGTATACTTAAGTATTCTGAGATCCCAAATAAGGTACTCGAACTTGTTCACAACATACATCAGAAAATTGGAAATCCATCTTATATGACATATGATATCATGAAAGATAATTCCAATAATTGGGTCGTAACTGAAATCAGCGTTATAGAGGGAGATCTCAATAGTATGGAGATCTATAAAAATTCAAATCATTATAAAGTTATAGATGGTAAATTTATTAGAATCGAAGAATCATACAACGTTCTAGAGTATTTAATTACAAATTTACTAAAAGAGTGGGGCTGGATTGATTAAAACCTCTTTGATCATTACAGTTTATAACCGCAGCAACTTGTTAAGAAAGGCACTTCTCTCACTTCAAAATCAGTCTGTAAAACCTGATGAGCTGATACTCTCTGATGATGGATCAGATGAGGATATTAAAAGAATTATTAGAGATATCGTTTCAAGATTTACATTCCCAGTTAAATTTATCCAGCAGGAACATAAAGATTTTAGATTGGCAAAATGCAGAAACAATGGCATTAGAGCAGCATCGGGTAATTTTCTAATTTTTCTTGATCAAGATCTGATTCACACAAAGAATCTTATTCGAACATTTATCATGAATCAGAAAGAAAATAGATTTTTAAGCGGGATGCCGATCTGGCTTGATGAAGAAGCAAGTTTGAAGATCGCAGAAGATAAAATTAAGAGCGGAAATTATTCTCAATTGATAGATGAAAATCTTACAAAGAGAATTTCTAAACAATATCGAAAAGATAAGATCTATTACTACTTGCATAAAATGAGTTTAACTAACCAACCTCGAATGCGTGGTGGCTTCTGTGCACTCAACAAAGCTGATCTCGAAAAGATAAATGGGTACGACGAGAAATATATCGGTTGGGGGAATGAGGATGACGACGTAGCTCGTAGACTCTATCAGATGGGTGCTGAAGGTTATAATCCTTTCCGTGATGAGTACGCAATTCACTTGTACCATCCGCCAGCAAAAGAGGGAAGTGAGAGAGTGAACTTAGAATACGATGCTATACGTGACCGCGAAATTAAGAAAGGTAAGTTTTGGTCAGAGTATGGTCTTAACAATCCTTACGGTGACGACAAATACACAGTTACCAAACTAAATTAATTTTACTTTATCAGCATCATCTTCATTGTTTTAGAGTAGTTGGTGTTTCCAGTCTGTAGAAATACATTCCACTTGAAAGGTTTGAACCATCAAAGTCAACATTATGATAACCGGCTTCCATTTGCTCATTTGCAAGTTCAGCGACTTGCTGTCCAATAGCATTATAGACCACTACTTTAACCTTAGTAACATCTGGTAGTGAAAAACTAATAGCAGTCGAGGGATTAAACGGATTCGGATGATTCTGATGCAGCACAATTTTGCTAAACCTTTAAGAGAACTATTACTACATCGAGAGTATTCGTAAGCTCCATCTGTATCAAGTTGTTTTAATCTGTAATTTACTTCTCCAAAGAATTGAGTCATCAACAAATGAGTACACTTTAGGTGAGTTACTGTTCCCGTGCCCTTCCACAAAACCGATCTTCTCCCAAGCTTTCAGAATTCGATCCTTTCAATTTCAAATCCATAATTGTTAACTTCTGTAGCTGTTTCCCACTCAAGTCGAACACCGTTATCTAAAGCTAAGGCAGTAAAAGAAGTTAGTTCGACTGGAAGAGCTTGATCTAAATTTTTCATTCCTCGTGACGTAGTCTTTTAAAGTATCCCAAGTAAAATCACTGTACTGAGTTCCAGTACCAATCAAACCGAGTGACCAATCCAAGCTGGTCTCACTTCCTTCTAATACCCCAATATCGATTGAGGTTGAAGTATTTGCTGGCCCATCAGTCGCTAATATTGTGCCTTCATAACTAATGAATTGAATTAATTCTAATTGATAGCTGAGTGCCAAACCATCTGGGGGGCCATTTTGAATACCATTCGATGGAAAATCCACATAATAAAGGGTAAATGACGATCCACCTTCATTATAAGTTGATCCGGTTGTAAGATCAGTCCCAACATTTTTCGTATCATAGGATCCGCCACCATTTCCGTTGTATAAATCTAGTCGAAAATCTGAAAGTGTATATAGATTTGGAGTTTCAATTATGATCTCAACAAATTCATTTCCATCAGTCCCTGCATTGTCATAATGAAACTCATTTATCCATGCGTTTGGTAATGAAGGGCTCGGGTTTGTAATTTCCATTGCATTTGGGACAGGTTCATCAGTTTTATAATTTATATTACCACCTGCGTTTGTAAATGGAAAACTTTAAAATAGTACTCAGTGCCTGGATTTAATCCCGACCAATTATATAGTTGCAATCCATAAGCAATGACAACTGCTCCTTTACCATCTGATAAATCAGTATCTTCATTTTCAGTTGTATAATCATCAGGATAAACGATATCATCAAATATACTTGCTTTTATCAAATAACCAGAGGGAAGCTGAGAACCGATTGCATCAGTCCAAGTAAGTTCAATAACACTACTACTAAGTGTATTTGCATTAAAACTCGTTATATGATTAGTTGGTTCATCGTATATGGCAGGCGCAGATCCAAATCCACTTAATCCACCTGTAGTTGATGGAACACTACTGACTAGTTCAAATCTAGAACTTGGGTCTGTCCATCCATCAAGATCTCCATCTGAAATGCTTTGTAGTAATTGGATATTCTGATTTAAAGTTGAAACTCCATTTCCATTCCATTCTGATCGAGGATCAAAGCCTGGATTTCCAAAAATATCGGTCAATGTGCCTCCGTATGAAACACCCAAAGCATCATCACCGTTGAAACTAAAACCATATGAAATAAACAAGACACTGCTTAATCCTTGATCAGTTAGGTATGTTCCCAGGTTGGGAGTACCAATCACTAATACATCATCAATATCTAGTGTCCCCGTATTAATTAGTAGTACCAGGAAGATCAGTTAATGTTGCGCCATTCGTCCCTTGTTGAATTATTAAATTATTAATAGAAAAATCCATCTCGCTCGTTGTATTATTCCAGATTTCTATTCCTTTGGGATTTGAACCACTTTCTGTTTCAACATATTGAGAAATAATCTGTCCAAACCCAATCTGAGCTGATGTAAATAGTAAAACTAAAATTATAGCAATCTTTTTCATATCACATCCAAATGTCTTAATTCATCAAACGGGATATTAACTTAAAAATATTTGGAATAAAATGGAAATTAATTAGACGAGTGGACACAAAAAAACCGCAGACTTAGGTCTGCGGTTATAGATGATAAAATCTGTTTTAAGAGTGTTATTTTATCAGCATCATCTTCATTGTTTTGGAGTATGATGCTGTTTCGAGTCTGTAGAAATACATACCACTTGAGAGGTTTGCACCATCGAAGTCTACACTGTGGTTGCCGGCTTCCATTTGCTCGTTTGCTAATTCTGCAACTTGTTGACCAATTGCGTTATAGACAACTACTTTTACATAAGTAACTTCTGGAAGCGAGAAACTAATTGCAGTCGAAGGGTTAAACGGATTTGGATGATTCTGGTTCAGCACAACCTTGCCTAAACCTTTAACATTTACAGATACTTCATTGTGGTATTCGAAAGCTCCATCTGTGTCTAACTGCTTAAGTCTATATTTTACTTCTCCATCTAGCGGAGTGTTGTCGTAGAATGAATACTCTTTTGGAGAATAACTGTTGCCATGTCCTTCAACAAAACCTATGCTTTCCCAATTATCAGAAACAGATCTTTCTACCTCAAAACCATAATTATTAATTCTGTTGCTGTTGCCCAGTTTAGCATTACTCCTTTCTTGACTGCTAAGCAGTGAATGAGGTGAGTTCGACTGGGAGTGGATTTGGAATATCTTTAAGCCTGAAATTAGCAGAAGATAGAAGTCCAGTTATATTTGATATCGAGAATTTGTGCATTTAGGTTACCTTACATTCGCCAAGTAAGTGTTCCATTATACAATGCGCTGTTTATTGTTTCCCAATAGCATAGCAATCTATATCAGTTGTTAATCTTGAGGTCAATGCAGATGTCGTAAGACTATTTGCAGTTGCATCGAAAACAGTTGCTAAATTGTATAGCAGTTATGAGATTAGGTGTGCCGCGTAGTTCCCTGAAATGCCAATACTTGATCACCATGCAACTGATAAATTAAAATCTTTATCCCCCACAAACTCATCACCTGGATAGGTCCATTCGGTACTTGAACTGTTATAAACAATTATTTCAAATGTTATGAGGCTCTTGAGGCAGTGAATAATCTAATATCATTACTTAGGTCATAAAATATTGTCACTTCTCAACCAGATCGGTAAAGTAGATTTCTGTATCAGCTACTACATCAACTAGAAACACAAAAGCAAAATCATACTCATTAAAGGAATTATACCCAACAATTAATAGGTCACCTTTCTGCAAAGTAATTTGTCCATCCAATTATGAGAAAACAAATAAAATTAAAAACAGTAAATAGTATTTTCTTCATAATTCCTCCAAGTGGATATTATGCTTATTTTTATAATAAAAATTAAATATTTAGTACTTTGGAACTATGCTGGTTATCGGAGAATTATGGAAGATATAACCCTCATTACATTTAAGAAACAAACTAAGAATTTTTATAAAAGATGCACGAAGAATTTCTTTTTTTTTACTTAAAGTTTGAATAAATACTTATGAAGAAAACATGGTTATTCCAAACGAATGGAATTTCGGTAGGATTCAATAAAAATCCCCGCCTATACAGGCGGGGTTGACAAACGCACTATTTTATCAACACCATCTTTCGGGTTTGGGCATAGTTTGGTGTTTCGAGCCTGTAAAAGTAGAAACCGCTTGATAAATATGATGCATCAAAATTGAGAGTATAATGGCCAGCCTCAAACTGATCATTAGCAAGTTCTTCAATTTTCTCTCCAATTGCATTGTAAATTATCAATGTTACGTAAGAAAGTTCCGGAAGACTAAAACTAATTGTCGTACCCGGATTAAACGGATTCGGATGATTCTGATACAACTCTATCTTTTTGGATATTGTTGATGTCACCTCAGCTTCAAATGAATATTCGTAACCTCCGTCAGTGTCTATCTGCTTAAGTCTGTAGACTGAACTTCCTGGAAGAGGGGAGTCATCATAAAATGAATAATCTTTAGGAGAGTAGCTATTGCCGTGCCCTTCAACAAAACCAATCTTCTCCCATTTATTAGCATTTGATCTTTCGATCTCAAATCCGTAATTGTTTACTTCTGTTGCTGTTGACCAATTAAGCATTACACCACCTTTTACCGGAGTGGCTTCGAAGGATGTAAGTTCGACAGGTAATAATGAATTCCCAATATTCGTGCTAAATCTTGAAATTCAGTTAATTGTAGGTAAGGTCCAATTGCTAGGAATTCATTGTTTGTTGTGTTCGCCCTTATTTCCATCAACGTATCCATTAAAATAAAAATTTGATCCTTTGGTAAATATTAAGTTTGAAGATGTTCCAGGGGAATAAGAAGTATTCATCAATGGCACCGATTAAAATCCATTTAACATTTGCCCGACTGTAGTTTGTTGCTGCAATAAATATGGGAGATGATTCTGTTCCCACATATGCAATCAACTGGTCACCAAAATTGTTCAAGCTAAAAGTTCCTGATAATAATCCTGAATTTACCTCAGAATACGTGTAATGGATCTGTGTCAGATCCTCCATTTAGTTCAACTCTGATAAATGTACCTCCTGGTACATTGGTCCATATTGGATCAGAGAATTCGAAAAAATAAAAATAGCTTCACCTAAACTTGTTTCGATATCTCCAATATTATTAACTCCATTTTCAGTAATCCTCAATGGGCTAAGATCTAAATTATCAGCAAGGGTAACAAACTCAAAGAAATTGTTTGTGCTGCTTACTTGTGTAAAAACAATATCACCATCGGAGGAGTACCCTGAGCAAAGTGGATATTGAGAGCTAATAATATAACTAAAAAACTATGTTTTATGTATTTCATGACGTTACCTAAGTTCTTTAAATTAGATTATCAGAGAGATAAGATAACATTATGTTTTACAATACTTTAAATATAAACCATTTTTTCGAAAAAGACAATAAATTCTTCATATGATTTAAATATTATTTTAGGGGAAAAAATGTCCATAAATTATGCCAGTCAAACGGTAAAAATTCCTTGAATATGAAGTAAAACAAGAGTAATTAAATAATTTTTATATGTAATGATTACCAGCAGGAAAAAAGTACATCCTTAAATAGTAAAGTTGACTAAATGGTAAAATTGTAAACATTCTATGCATAAAATTAGTTTTTCAAATTATCTTGTAGTTTCACAAATCAATTTTTATATTTGTTATCCGGTTTTAAACGAGTTGGCGAGGTAGCTCAGTAGGTTAGAGCAGTGGAATCATAATCCACGTGTCGGGGGTTCGAATCCCTCCCTCGCTACAATTATTTAAGGAGACGATGATGTACACACTTTTGATAACAGTTGAAATTATTTTATCATTTGTACTAGTAATGATAGTATTGCTTCAATCGAGCAAGGGCGGCGGAATGGCTGGTATTACTGGCGGTGCAAGCAATTTTGGAACTATGTTCGGCTCAAGAAGAACTGCGGACTTTTTAAGTAGAGCTACTTGGTGGATCGGCGGAACAGTTTTGGCTTTAGCTTTGGTAATAAATATGTTCTTTCTACCCGGACAGACAACAAGTGAACAGAGAGATAGTATAATTCAAACATCTAGAGAAATGCAGCAAGCACCAACTCAGCCGATGCTTCCCGCAACTCCAACTACTGAAGATAATAGTACCGATGTTCCAGCGACAACTGATGATAACAATACTCCGGCGAATGTAGAATAGATAAAAATTTAATTTTAGAGGAAACCTGTCTTCTGGTTAGGAGGCAGGTTTTTTTTTCCTCAATTCAAAAATTTAATGAGAAAGAAAAATGGCAAAAAAGAAAAATAGCGTAGAAAAAGCCTATAAAAATTTAGACTTTTTAACTTCAATCGATGCAAGATCAATAAGAATACTTGCAGAATTTGAGGAACCAAAATCAAGGTTCGAAAAAAATAACATAATCGATACAATAGTATTTTTTGGATCAGCAAGAATAAAATCGCTCAAGGAAGCAAAAGCTGATCTGAACAAGCTAAAAAAAGTACAGGATAAAAGCTTTAGAAAGTATAAAAGAGAACTGGAAGAGGCTGAGAAAATGCTTTTAATGTCAAGGTACTATGAGGATGCTGTTGAACTTTCGAAGAGGTTAACTGAATGGTCAATGAGTCTTCCTGTCGAGGAAAAGAGATTCATAGTCTGCAGCGGTGGGGGACCTGGAATTATGGAAGCTGCCAATAAAGGTGCAAAGCTTGCTGGCGGAGATTCAATAGGATTAAATATCAGTATTCCATTTGAACAGTTTGTTAACAAGTATGTCGAATCTGAATATGCATTCGAGTTTCACTATTTCTTTATGAGAAAATTCTGGTTCACTTATATGGCAAAAGCTTTGATCGTTTTCCCTGGTGGATTTGGAACACTCGATGAGATGATGGAAGTGATAACATTAATGCAGACAGATAAGATTAAAAAAGAAATGAAAGTAATTGTTTATGATGAAAACTTCTGGAAGCAAGTATTAAACATGGATAAGTTAGTTGAATTCGGTACGATAAGTAAAAGTGACTTTAAACTATTCGATTTCTGTAACAGTGTTGATGAGATGTTCGAGAAAATTACAACACATTTTCACAAACATTATTTGAACGGGCACAAATAAAAAAACCCTCAAAATGAGGGTTTATCTGTTCTCTCTAAGAGAGTCTTTGTAAGCTCTTCGTCTAGCCTTAATACGTTCCATACGATTCTCTATCGATGGTTTTGTGAAATACTGACGTCTCTTGAATTCCTTTAGTACTCCAGATCTTTCATATTTCTTCTTGAAACGTTTTAAAGCTCTATCAATGTTTTCGTTATCTCCGACTACGATTCCTACCAATTCTTACTCACCTACCTTCATTCTTTTAGTTTTTACAAAATTTAAGATAATAAATTTAGCAATAAAATTTAATAAATTCTAGCATTTTTAATATAACTTCTCTGACTGCGGACGTCATATAAAAATCCATTTACGCATACAAAAATTATTTCATCATTTTTCTTCAGAATAAAATTTGGTGATCTTCCTAGACCGAACTCAAGTTTAATCTTTCTATCGGATTGAACAATATTAATAGGAAAATCTGTAAAACGTTCTTTTGAATCGATTGAATCAACTTTTACGTAAGAGTATCCTTGAGAAACTATTTTGGGAATATCTAAGCTATTTAGTTCATCAACTTTTTCAAATTCTTCTGGATAAACTTTAGCATTTTCTAGTATCATTCCTTCACAATTAATTTCTTCGTAACCATAGAATGTTGAGAGATCACCGATATCCTCAATTCCGCCAGAAAAGTAAAAATCTCTTTTATCTGAAGTGCCTCGCTCATTCTGATTTATTCCAATATCAATAATATAATCTACACCATTCTTTGAAACGGTTACTTTCTTAAGTAGAAGATCGAAGAGAAGTTTTTGATTTTCTGGAATTGCTTTATAAGTTTCAATAGACTCATTTTTATAAGATCCATTTGCAATCGAATTTAATGAGGCCAAAATCGTGATGAAATTTATCTTTCTAATAAATTGTTTTTCGTAATTGTTTTTCCACCCACCCGATTCAATAAGCACAAGTCCACTGCCCCATTTAACAAAATTATCACCAAACGCTCGAGGTTCAAAATCATCACTATATCTTGCAATATGACCAGGAATAAACTGATCAAGATCTTTTTTCATGAAAGCGATAAGTTTCATTGATCTTTCGCGAACATCATTCATATCCTTTTCATGATTGAAAGCCGGAGTCAAGAAAGAGATCGTTGCAACCTTATAGCTATTTCCAGCTGTATATCGCGTGCTCTGATCGTGAAGATTAAAAGAGAAAACTGGTTGTAGACTAACTTGCAAAGACTTTAAAATTTTTGATTCCGGAAACTGAAGCCTGAGTGCATCTCGATTGATATCAATTCCAACTTCGTTTCTTCTCGTAAATTTTTCAGTGCCATCAGGATTTAACATAGGTACAAAGTAAAATGACACATTCTTTCTTATAAAATCCTTTATTCCAGAGAATTCATCATTGTCAGAACTAAAGAATTTAAGGATATCAAGAAGTGCCATAGTTGCTGTCGACTCATCTCCGTGCATTTGAGACCATCCCAAAACATTTATAGGACCTGTACCGAGTCTGAAAAGCTTTATTTCTCTTCCTTCAACTGAGTAACCGGCAGTTTTAATCTCTATTGATTCAGATGTGTTGTATTTTGCTAAAACATCCATCATTTCCTGATGAGAGAACCGCTTGTTCACGATTTCATTTTCTTTAAAATCCGGATAAGTATCATAAAGCCTTTGTGAAAAATTTGCCTGCGCCACAATTGTTCCAATTAATATGAGTAAATAAAATAAAATAAATGGTAAGATTTTCGAAAACATTTCGTTCTAAAAATTTATTGAATCAATAAAGTAAAATAAGTAATAACGAAATGAAAAATCAAAAAGAGTTGAAAATTGAAGAGTTAAAACATAATACCAAGTCTAATTGCAACAAAAAGTGCATGGACTTCTGATGCAACTTGACCGGTCATATTTTCAACTTCGCCTGATAAAAAGCTAGTATAAGAGTAACGGATATTGAGCCCGAGAAGATTTTTTTGGCTAAGACCAAAATCAGCACCAAAACCGATGTATCCACCGACACCATAGTGGAACTGAGCATATTTGAAAGAATTAAAAAATTCCTCTTCGAATGGAGTTGTAATTATCAAAGTTGGGCCGATTCCACCATTTACGTAAGGTCTGAGGTTATCAGTAAGATATTTTTCAAATAATCTGTATTGAAGCCCCAAAACCAATGGTACAACAAAAACTCGATTCTCTTTTCCAAAAATTATCGGCCTTCCCCAATAGTCGTAATATTCAAATTCACGGTCACCCTTTGATTCGGAAAATGAAAGATCAGCAAAAGCAGAAAATTTCGTATTTATTGACCGTCTAAGAAATCCGCCTAAACCAAAGCCACCATCACTAAACAATAGGTCGAGTCCAAGTGCATATTTGGGAAATTCGATCGGCGGTTTATCGGGAGCCATTTCACCAATTTTTTGACCACTTGTAAAGAGAATCGGTACAAGAAAAAGTATAAATAATGTTCTTTTCAATTTATTACGATCAACTTTTTGTTAATTTAGCTATTAATAATATATTAAAAATCATAGTTATAAATAAATACACTTATTTATCCCCACAAGAGAAAAATGGCAGTAAATCTAGAACTAAAGACGAAAGTAGAAGAACATAAACGCATCAAATCAATTTTACAAAAAATTAAAGCAAATTTCAAAGGTTTGCTTGACCAAACTGATGTTTATTATAAGGTTCAGAGTGGGTTATTGAAACTTAGAATTGAAAACGGAAAATCTAGTTTAATAAGATATAACCGCGATGAATTTAATCCAGACCGCTGGAGTAATTATTACCTCGTTCATTTGCAGGGAGAGGAGAGTCAAGAATTACTAGAATCCCTATTTCAAATTGAGACTACAGTTCATAAAAAAAGGGAATTATATTTATTCAAAGATACGAGAATTCATCTCGACACAGTTGTAGGCCTAGGAACTTACATTGAACTGGAAACAGTAGTAAAGAAATCAAAAGAAGAAGCAAAAAAACTTTTTGATGAAATTGTTGAGTTACTTAATCTTGATTTAAGCAATCAAATTAGATCATCTTATCGCGATCTGATGTTAGCAAAATGATTCTTTCAAAGGAAAATATTGAATCAATCGATCTTGATTTAGAAATAAATAGAAGGATCAAGAAAGCAGAGTTGGAGACCTTTCTTATAATTGTCCCGACGAATAGAAAACTCAGAGCTTTAAAAAAAGAGATCATTTCGCTTTCTCCAAAAAAAGCCGCAACAAGTATAAACATTGAAACCCTAACAACACTAAGCAATAAACTGCTAGATCAGACTGAGTCTTATCATCTCTTGTCTGAAGAAGCATCTGCGGTATTTGTAGAACAAAGTGCGCAAAAAATAGAAAAAAAATATTTCACAAATTATAAGGGAACCGTTCCGTCCGGGACATTGGATCGTATCAGAAATGTAATATCTAAATATAAGGAAGAGGGGATAAGTCCGGAGCTCCTAAGAAATGAAGCTGAAAAATTAAGCAAGTCAGAACGCTTGAAGGCGATTGATATAGCGAATATTTTTAAAGAGTATAATCAAAAATGTCAATTATTAAAGGCTTTTGAATTAGGAGATATTTACCAACAATTAGCGAGTCTTAAACAAGACAAATTTCAGAAAAGTTTTACTCAGTTATTCAATAATGTTGAACTGATTCTGATAGATGGATTTAATGAATTTACGAATTTGGAGCTAACAATTCTTAGTAAACTTGCTGAGCGCAATGACATTAAGCTGTTTCTTAATTTTGACTACTCCTCATTTAATCCAATTCTCTTTTCTCACTTGGCAGAAACGAACAATCAACTGTTTACATCTGGTTTTAGTAAAATAGAAGAAAAATCATCTGTCTCAGAAGATGTGTTTTTAGAAAGAGTTAAAGAGAGACTATTTCTTGAGTCACCAAAAGAAATTGAAAATAGATTTCAAGATAGAATAACATGTATTACTGCTGGAAGCAGGGAGAAAGAAGTAGAGTTAATTGCGAAAGAAATTAAATCTCTTCTACTTTCTAACTCAGCAAAACCTCATGAAATTTGTGTAACGTTTAATCTTATTAAGAATTATTCGACAACAGTTAGAGATGTATTTACACTATATGGTTTACCTTTTAATCTCACTGATCGTTTTTCTTTAGATAGAACTCTTTCAGTAACAGCAATAATTAAATTTTTTAGAAATTGCTGAAAGCGATTACTACTATAAAACAATACTTCGTGCATTAAGTAACTCGTTTATTGAAATTGAAGGATTTGATGTTAATGCTCTTTTATATTCAGCTAAGATGCTGAAGATCATTATTGGAAGAGAGAATTGGAATTTCAACCTCAACAATGCAATAAAAGCTCTTGAACTTGATTCTGAAAATTTTGATAAAAAAGCTAAACTTGAAAAATACAAATTAACACAGAATGGTCTTAAAAAGCTTGATTCTCTTCTTTCACCTTTCAATAACAAAATGAAGCCTTCAAAGTTTGTTAAAGAATTATTGAATTTGGTTGAAGAGTTAAAACTTGCTTCAAAATTATTGATAGAAAATAATGTTAATAAAGAAAATGACGTAAAAGCACTAACAACTTTTCTTAACTCTATTGAGGAAGTATTTCATCTTTTAAGTCCTGAAGAAAAAGGAAGAAAGCACGAGCTCTCTTTTTATCTCAATAAAATAAGGGTTTTGAGTCAAACAGCTAGATTCAATATTAAGGAAAGACCAGATTATGGAGTATTAGTCACGAACATTGATGAAATAAGGGGATTGAAATTTAAGCACACATTTTTAGGTGGTATGATTGATGGAGATTTTCCAACAAAGTATCAGCCTGAGATATTTTTCTCAGGAAAATTCATTCGAAAAGAGAAAGAACATGTAAATGAAGAACGGTATCGATTTTATCAAGCACTAAAATCTTGGAGCAAGTCCTTCTACCTCACGTACCCCTTATCAGATGGAGATAAGGAAACTGTAAAATCGAATTTCTTAGATGAATTTGAGAATAAATTCGGAATAAAATATAAAGTAGAAGAAGATTTTAATAATTTGATTTATTCCAAAGAAGAAGTGCAAAAGAATATTCTCTCATCTGGTTTCCCTTTAGACCAGCTAGATGATAATGAATTATTAAGTGAAATATCAAATTGGGAAAAGACAATCGCAGTTGAGAAATTAAGAGAAGATGATCCTTACCAGAAATCACCATATAATGGGTTTTTATTTGAGAATGGAAATATCAATCAAGGCGACACAAATGATGAATTGAGCAATTTTAGAGATAGAGTATATTCTATTTCGCAGCTTGAAACTTACACATCTTGTCCTTTTAAATATTTTTTGGAAAGAGTTCTGAATATTGAAATTTTTGAAGAACCAGATGAAGAGATGGAAGCAATTGAATTGGGTTCGCTCCTTCACGCTATTCTTTTTGAATTTTATCTAAGAATTCGAGAAGAGAATATTGTAATAAGAAATTGTTCAGATGTAGTTTTCGAAAAAGTGAAAAAAATGATCTTTAACATTGCAGAAAAACATGTCTCAAATATTATACAAGATTCACCATTTGCCTTTTATGAGGAAGAAAAAATATTCGGAATAAATTCAAAGAAGGAAGATTCATTACTATTTAGGTTCTTACTAAATGAAAGAAATGATAAAACATATAGAGACCCAGCATTTTTTGAAGTGAGTTTTGGAGTTAGGAATGACGAACATGATCCAATGCTGTATTCCGCTGAACCACTTCAGTATGAAAATGTAAAAATAAGAGGTTTAGTTGATAGAGTAGATATCGATAAAAATAAAAAGACATTTGAAATTGTTGACTACAAATCTGGAAGTAAAAGAGTTTCTAAAACAGAAATAGAAAAAGGAACATCGCTTCAGTTGCCAGTTTACGTTTGGGCCGTAAAAACTTTGCTTCAAGAGCAGTTAGGAGAGGAATATTCACCCAAAGCAATGAGTATATACAATTTGAAATATCAGGAAACTATTTTCGGCAAGAATGCAGTTTCAATAAGCAGAAGCAGAACTGCAGATTTCGATCCTACTTCAGATTTAAATCAACTTGTTGATAAAGCGTTGCATCATGTAAAAAAGTCAGTAGACAACATTATCAATGGTAATTTTCCCATTACTCCATTTTCAGATGAAAAGGATAAAATATGCCGCTTCTGCAATTTTAATACAATATGTAGGGTTGATGAACTATTAAAATAAAAATGATTTTAATGCCTATTTCGCGAATTATTTTGTAACTACTTTTTCTTGAATAGCTTACAATAAATTGTTATGTTTGTAAAGCCACTGCAAAAGCAGTGGTGCTTTATTTTTAAACCAAAAATTGAAGGAAAACGAAGTGACAAATTTTGTGTACTTAACTCAGGAAAGGTTAATCGAGCTTGAGAATGAAGTTAAAGAATTAAAGACTAATGGACGTAAAAAAATGGCAGAGACTATTGCTGAGGCAAGATCATACGGGGACCTTAGTGAGAATGCTGAATACGATGCGGCCAAAGATGCTCAAGGATTACTTGAACTGAGAATCAGTAAACTCGAAGATGTACTTACAAGAGCCCAGATAGTTGATGCTTCGAACCTTCCTGATGATGAAATTCATATTTTATCTAAAGTTGTCGTCAAGAATATGAATAATCAAAAAGAGTTTGAGTATACTTTAGTTTCTCCGGAAGAAGCAGATTTCCAAGCAGGAAAAATTGCTCTTAGCTCACCTGTTGGACAAGCATTGATGGGTAAAAAACTCGGTGATGTTGTACAAGCAAATGCACCAGCTGGAATTATTAATTTTGAAATTTTGAAGATCAATTAAGATAAACTTTTAACTGTATATTTTTTGACTAAGTCTGACAATCTATTGATCAGACTTTTTCTGTTTTAGGATGCTATTTGAAATAGTTTTATATGAGTAGAATTGAACAGCAAATAATTAAATTCATCTCTGACAATGGATTAATTCAAGAAGGAGATAAATTACTTCTCGCTCTCAGCGGGGGATCTGATTCAGTATTTGCTTTGAACTTTTTCAATAAATTCAAAAGCAAATACAAGATTTCCATTTGTGCTCTGCATATCAATCATTCATTAAGAGGGGAAGAGTCTTATCTAGATCAAGAGTTCTGTGAGGATATTTGTATTATTGAGGAAATTGAATTCTATACTGAATTAGTTGATGTAAATAAATTTGCGAAGGAAAAAAAACTATCAATTGAAGAGACCGGAAGAATTATTCGGTATCAGAAGTTTGAAGAATATTTAAAAATCTCGAATTCAAACAAGATCGTTACAGCCCATAACTTGGAGGATAACACAGAAACGGTTTTACTCAACTTATTTAGAGGTACTGGACTTAAAGGTATTTCGGGAATTCCAATAAAAAGAGACAATATAATTCGGCCATTTCTATCAACTTCTAAGAATGAAATTGAAAATTATCTAAATGAGAAGAAAATTAAATTTGTCGTTGATTCATCAAATAAGGAAAGTATTTTCAAAAGAAATATTCTACGAAATGAGATTCTTCCCAAGATTAGGCAAAACATTAATGATAACGTTGATTTTAACATTTTAAAACTGTCAGAGATTGTTCGTAGATCATCTTTCGTGATCGAAGAAGTGGTTGATAAGTATATTGAAAAATTTGTTAGCGACTTTCAATCGGGAATAAAGATTTCAAAGCTGGCAATTAGCGAACAACCAGATCTCGATTAATGAGTTAATCAAAAAGGTTATTGATCATAGATTTTCTATCTCACTTGAATATAAAAACATTTTTAGGATCGAAAAATTATTTAATCAGCAGGTTGGGACTAAAATCATTCTTCAAAATGGATTGGAAGCTACAAGTGAACGAGAATATATTGTAGTTAAATTAGACAATGAACAGAGCGATTATGAAGTTAAATTAGAATTAAACTCCTCCATTAAATTGCAAAATAGAATTGTTGGTTGTGTAGAAATAAATATTGGAGAGGTTGATTTATATTCAGGTAAAGAGATCGAATTTATTGATTCAGAGAAACTTACCTTTCCTTTGTATTTGAGAACATGGCGAGAGTGCGATAAATTTAATCCTCTAGGATTAAAAGGAACAAAAAAGTTATCAGATTTTCTAACAGATAAAAAAGTCCCAAACGCTGAAAAGAAGAAACAACTCGTACTATTAAATCAAGAAAAAATTGTTTGGGTAGTCGGATTTAGAATTGATACAAGTGTAAAAATAACTGAAAAAACTAAAAAGGTAATTAAGTTATGGGTAAAATAGAATTTGATGAAAGCGTGATACAAGTTGGGAATGAGAAATTCGTTCCAATGATAACGGCAGATCAGATTGATGAGCGTATAAAAGAATTAGGTAAAGAGATCTCAGAAGATTATCAAGGAAAGCTGCCAATCTTTATTGGAGTTTTGAATGGTTCTTTTATGTTTCTATCTGATCTGCTTAAAGAGATTAAAATTCATTGCGAGATGGATTTCATGAAGCTTTCGAGTTATGGCGATGAAAAGATTTCCTCGGGTAATGTAAGAATGCTAAAGGAACTAAATGCTGACATTAATGAACGCCATATAATTATTGTTGAAGACATAGTCGATTCAGGTTTATCAATAAACTATATAAACAGTCTTCTCTCTGAATATAATCCAGCGAGTATCAAATTTATCTCACTTTTAGTCAAGCCTAACAGTATTAAATTTGACATTAAAATTGATTATATTGGATTCGAAATTTCTGATCAATTTGTGATAGGATATGGGCTCGACTATGCCCAAAAGTATCGCAATTTGAAATCTATATATAAATTAAGTGAATGAAGGAGTAGTTGGATAATATTATGAAACGATTTGGAAAAATGGAAATGTCCGAAGAGAAGAATCCTAACAAAGGGCCAGAGAAAAAAAGAGGCTTTAAACCACCTCAAAAACCTGATGGTGAGTTTGATTGGACGAAAGTAATTCGATCTGTTCTTAGTTGGGGTGCAGTTATAATTGCTGCAGTTATTGTTATGCAGTTTATGAACGAGGATAGAAGTTCCAATATGGAACTGAACTTCGAAGATTATGAAAAACTTCTCAATGCAGACAAGATTAAAGAAGCTACAATTCTTAAGGATGAGTCAAATATCTACATCTTTGAAGGTGAATTAAAAGAGAAAGAATTCATTCAAAATACGAATATCGAAAAATTCAGGGTAACTCTTGTCGAACCTGTTATTCAAGAGCAAGTTAAAATCTGGAAAGAGAAGAATGTCAAGTTTACCTTTGTTAAAGAATCAAATGATTGGATGACAATTCTAATTTCTTTCATTCCCTGGATCCTTATTATCGGAGTTTGGGTTTTATTCATGAGACGTATGCAAGGCGGAGGGGCTGGAGGACAAAAAGGGATTTTCAGCTTTGGAAAAAGTCGTGCAAAATTAATCTCTGAATCGCAGATTAAGGTGACATTTAAAGATGTTGCTGGAGCTGATGAAGCAAAGCAAGAGTTGGAAGAGGTTATAGAATTCTTAAAAGAACCTTCTAAGTTTCAGAAACTTGGCGGGAAAATTCCACGCGGGGTATTGTTGTTAGGCCCTCCAGGAACTGGAAAAACATTATTGGCTCGGGCGGTAGCTGGGGAAGCTGGCGTACCTTTCTTTACTATTAGTGGTGCAGATTTTGTCGAAATGTTTGTTGGGGTTGGTGCAAGCAGAGTTCGAGATCTTTTTGAACAAGGGAAGAAAAGTGCACCGTGTATTATTTTTATTGACGAGATTGATGCTGTTGGTCGTCAAAGAGGAGCTGGACTTGGCGGCGGACACGACGAAAGAGAGCAAACATTGAATGCCCTACTTGTTGAAATGGATGGTTTCGATCAGAATAATGGAGTTATAATAATTGCTGCAACAAACAGACCAGATGTTCTTGATCCAGCATTATTGAGACCCGGCCGATTTGATCGTCAAGTTGTAGTAGATCGACCTGACGTAAAAGGAAGAGAAGGAATTCTTAAGGTACATACAAGAAAAACTCCTCTTAGTGTTGATGTTGACCTTAAAACTTTGGCGAAAGGAACTCCTGGATTATCAGGTGCAGAACTTGCGAACTTAGTAAATGAGGCAGCATTACTTGCTGCAAGAAAAAATAAATCTAAAATCGATGAAAGTGATTTTGAAGAAGCCAAAGACAAAATCATGATGGGTATGGAAAGAAAAAGCATGATAATTTCTGAAGAAGAGAAGAAAGTTACTTCTTATCATGAAATTGGACATGTTTTAGTTGCGCTTAAGACACCGGCAGCAGACCCTGTGCATAAAGTTACTATTATTCCACGAGGCAGGGCACTTGGAGTTACGACTTATTTACCTGTTGATGAAAAACACACTTACTCTAAGGAATATCTTGAAGGAATTATTACATATGCACTTGGCGGAAGAGCGGCAGAAAAAGTTGTATTCAACCAATTTACAACTGGTGCGGGCAATGATATTGAAAAAGCTACAAGCATAGCACGCAAGATGGTCTGCGAGTGGGGAATGAGTGAGAAACTTGGACCACTTGCTTATGGACAGAAAGAGGAAGAAATCTTTCTTGGAAGAGAAATAACCAAACATACAGATTACAGCGAACTTACAGCCCAATCTATTGATATAGAAATAAAAGCAATTGTAAATGATGCAATGATAAGAGCTGAAAATATTCTTAATGATAATTTGGAAATATTACACAGGCTTTCAAAAGAATTATTGGAAAGGGAAATCTTAGATTCTGATGAAATTAAAAAGATCATGAAAGGAGAAGAACTTCCCCCTCCTCGCAGAAATGGTGGAGATACAAACCCTCCAATAAGTAAAGAAGAAATTCCTGATCATGTAAAAGAGTTACTGAAAGACCGAGAAGAGAAAACAACAGATCCAAAAGAAGAAAAATCTGATGACGACAACTCTTGATAAGGGAAACATCGACTACAAGAGTGAGCTTATGAGAAAAGGTATTCACCTTCTCTCACTTTCAATGGCTATTATTTATTATTTTATTTCTAGGGAATTAGCACTGCAAATACTAATTCCCCTTACAATCTTCTCTCTAATATTAGATGTTTCAAGATACTTCTTCCCAGCTTATAGTCGGTTGTTCTATAAACTTTTTGGATTTATGTTACGAGAGCATGAGATAAATTCCCAAAAGCTTACTCTTAGCGGAGCGACATATGTGTTTCTTGGAGTGACTTTAGCTGTTATAATTTTTCCGAAAATTTTCGTTGTACCAGCAATTGCAATTCTCATAATTGGAGATATTTTTGCTGCCCTCATTGGCAGAAAATATGGAAAACATAAATTTCTTGCAAAAAGTTTTGAGGGAACCTTTGCATTCTTTATTGCTGGAAGTATAGTCATACTACTTTCACCAAAAATTGAGGGTGTGATGGTTGAATATCTAATTGGTTTTGCAGCTGCTGGCGTCGGTGCTATCATGGAGAATATTTCATATGGTTGGGCTGATGATAATTTAACAGTCCCTTTGTCGGTTTGCCTTACCATGGCGGTGTTGTATTCTATATTTTTACCAAATATTGAGCTAATTCTACCGAATGTTCCAGTATAGGTGAAACTTATTTATTGATTAATTGTTAAAGAATTTATCTTTCAACTTGTATAATGTATCATGAAAATAAAAATTAAACTTTTAACAACCTCTCTTATCCTTTCAATATTATTATTATCGTCATGTTCAAATAACCAACCTGCTCTCGGAAGTGAAGATGAAATTATTGTCCTTGCTGATTCTGCACTTTATTACGAACTTGAAGGAGAATTACTGGAAGCGTTTGAAGAGGTGATTTACACACCGCAACCCGAAAATCTTTTTAAATTGATCAGAAAAGATTACACAGATTTAAAGAGTATTAATAAGAGAAAGAATATTATAATTTTAGGAACATTAAGCGACACAGGTTATGTTTCTCAATATTTACAGAGTTCGCTAGATTCAAATGTTACAGAACTTGTAAAAAGAAATGAAGAGTATCGAATAAATAGGTATAATCTCTGGGCGCATGGTCAATTAGTTATGTACTTGGTTTCGCCAACTATCGATCAACTTAAACTTAATATTCTCAAACAACAAGATGAATTACTTTACTCTTTTAGAAATATTTCAGATAAGCGATTAAGAGAAAAATTATCCGGTCATAGAGTTAATGATCAAGAGAATGAGGCTAAATTGTTAAATGATTATGGATGGACAATTTATGTCATGAAGTATTTCGATATTGCTAAGAATTCTGCAGAGGATAATTTTGTATGGTTCAGAACCGGTAGAAACACTCCAATGGAGAGATGGATTTTTGTTCATTGGATTGAGAATGCTTCGCCTGAATATTTGAATGAGGATTCCATTTATACAATAAGAAACAGAATAACTAAGAAACATTTTAGAACCTCTGATGAAGTTGAATTTATTGAAATCTCATCGGAACTTTCAATGCCAATGCATTCAGAAGTAAATTTTAATTCAAAATATGCAATTATGACTCAAGGCTTCTGGAGATTTAATGATAAAAGTGGTGGAGGACCATTTACTAGCTATTCAATCTTTGACGAGATTACTAAGAGATTTTATATGATTGATGGTTCGATCTATGCTCCAAAATATTATAAGAAAGAATTAATTCAAAGAATTGATGTTATCTTAAATTCGTTTAGATTGGAGAGTGATCTAGATGAATTGACAAAAGCAGAATTACTGGAAGAACTGGATTGAAATCAACTTTTTACCAATCCCATTCTTAGTACATCATGAGGTATATTATCATAAATAACCTCATCTCGTAATATACCCTCAACTTTAAAACCTAATTCTTCATTAATTTTAATATTTCTGAAATTTGTATCAATCGTATTTAAATAAATCTTTTTAAGGTTTAATTCCTCAAATCCATATTGGATCCAATATTTTGTGGCTTCCTTTCCAAATCCCTTCCCTCTGTATTTTGTATCGCCGATCATTTTTCTTAGTTCAGCTTTTGAATTGTCAATATCATGATTAAGGAATGCCACTGCTCCGATCAGTTTATCATCTTTAAGTGTTATAATTCCTAGAAATTTTTTTTCAAGTGAGATTAAATTCTCGACAGTATGACTGTTTGAACTTGATATTGAAAGTAAAAATTGTCTACCGTATTTATCTTTAACCCAATCTTTCAAATACTTTGTATCTGATTCTTTTTGAAATTCCCGTATCTTAAGATTTCTTGTTTCAAGAGGTAATTTCCAATTTTCAATAGTTTCATAGAATCCATTTGTATCTTTCTTTTCTTCTTTAGGCTGACCATTTTTCATTTGTATCGCATAATCAAGAAGCGTGTTTACAAAACGCAAATAATCTTCATACTTAAAACCATACTGGATTGCTTCTTTTAAAAAAATTTCGTGAAAGTAGGTCGATCGTAGTTTCAGGTATCTTCGGCTGGTTCATTTTTTATCCATGAAATTGTAGAATCAATTTACAAAAATTGAAGTTATTCTACACTGATTTTCATCTTAAAAAAAGTTAACGATTATTTCTTTAGAAGCACATTGATCGTTGAATAATTCTTTGATTCACATTACTAGATTTATACTAAAAATTAGAGTTCTTCCTAAACTTTTTCCATTAGGCAGAGTCTGAGATGCTTGATTAAAAATATTTCTAACCGATAATCCAAAACTTGTTTTTTTCGTGAAATATGAATTTGTAAAAGTTTGCAAATATCCTATATCAATAGTATTCGATTCTGGAACGATTTTCAAATATTCTGGGACATTAGTGGAAGATGAAGCATCCAATTCATATTCATCCCAGTTTGCTTTATCTCGATAATTCCATGCAATATTGAGAATACCATTAAAATCAAAGAACACTTTGCCAATTAGTTTGGCGATATGCTTAGGTGTGTAAGGCACTTCGGCATTATCGATAAACTGGTAATTTGCTTGAAGGTTAAGCGTCTTATTAGGAGTACTAGCTAGCGAAAACTTGAATCCAGAGAGCTTTCTGAAATCACCATTAGTTGCCCGTCCCCTTGTTATTGGTTCGTGAGTGGTAGGATGAACATAATAGAACGTCTTTTTTCTATAAATCAGATCATTAATTCTTTGATGAAACACTGTCATATTAAAAATAGATTTCAAAAAAGGAAAATAATTATTGAGTATTAATTCTACACTATTTATTCTTTCATTTCTTAGTTGTGATATTAAGTCATCTGCATTACTTGAAATGAGTGAGTTTTCTAAACCTGTATAAATACCGTAACTCTCAGTCAAATTAGGAAAGTTTGCAATAGAACTAATATTAAGTACAAAAGAGTTTTGAGGATTAAATCGGTACCTTAAATTAATAAAACCCGAAAACTCGCTTTGATTAGAAAAATTCATTTCATATTGTCCTTTGATATTTGCATTCATGTGTTTACTAATTTTACTTGATAGATCAATTTTAAACAAATAATTAAATTTATTTGAATCATGATAAAAGAACCTCTGATAGCTTGTGTTTTCGGTTTGGATGTTTTTTACCAAGTAATAGTCCAATATAAAACTTAAGTTCATTTTGAAATACTCGGAATATTTTTTATTCCAACTTGGAATAAATGAAAACTGCGACATTCTGAATTTTGTATTTGGTGTACTAACTCCTTCATGAATCTCACCGATGGTATTATCACCTTTTACAGCAAGATTTAGCCCATCAATCAAATTTTTTATTTGTACTCGTACTGTTCCTAAATAATTTTCTATGTGCGAATATGTTGTAAGATAAGGTGTAATTTCCCAACCATAGTAACTTGTGAGGGAAGCATATACTGAGATGCTGCGATTATTTGTCAATCTATAGTTAATCTCAGCACTGCCGACAATTTGTTTATTTTGCTTTTTGAAATAGTAGTTACTAATCTCACTCATTATGGTATCAAAATTTGATCCGGTAGAGTAAAAGCCAAAATACCCAAGAGTAAAACGGTATGAAAGATCACTTATAGTGTTTGAGATAGATAAAACACCTGATGGTACGATTTTATTTTTATTTACCGAACTTATCTCTGGTCTAGTAAATACATGCACCAGCGGATCACCAGTTTCACTGCCAAGAAATCCACGAATCTGAACTTCAAATGAATCTGAAATTTTAGATTTTCTGATGTTTAATTGTGAATTGGAAAGTCTTAAAACACCAATGGAATTATAACCATCACTCGATATTGATTCAATTTGCTGAAGATCAATAGGAAGCAAATCTACTGTATTTAAGTTAAATGGAACTAGTTCAAACGGTATTCCCTCTATTTCTAGTTGAGTAGAGGAGGAGGTCCAATCCTCATAAGGATTCATAGCAATAATTGGAAGAAAACGAGCAGTCTTGTAAGAAGTAAAATTGTAGGTTTGTTCAATTATATCACCAATTCTTAGCGAGGATTCAATGCTGTTTGAAGTTGTATCTAGACTCCAATTAGATTGACCATATACATCACCATATCCAGAGAAGTTATGGCAAATAATTACTGCTATAAAGGATAGGTAATATTTTATTGAATTACACATTAGAAAATAAAAATTTTCATCCCCATATGATAAATTGTTATACTTTCGGGGGAACTAAAAATTGATTGAGCATTCGTATAAATTTCAAATGGAAATCTTTGAATAAAGCTTAATTGAACACCAAGAGAGCCATAAACTCCAAATTCTGATTCGTTGGTGTTTTCCTCAATTGATTCAGATATATTTCCTGCAAATTCAAAAGTATTACTTTGTAAACCTAGTTTAACATTTATTGATAAATTGTTGCTCAAGAATTGCATAAATTTAATTCCAATCGGTATACTTACTAAATAAATTGTTGGAAGTGTTGTTTCTTTTGGTGAGAACTGACTAAATATCAGGTCTCCCGTTAAACTAAATTTCTTTGAAAGTTGATACTCCAATGTCCCACTCAATCCAAATGAGTTTTCCCAGTACTCTCCAAAATCATTTTGAGGATTTATATATACAATCCCGAATGCAACTGAAAATCTTTCCCATTCGAGTTCTTGGGCATTCACACTGAAAAATAATGAAATAGAAAATATTATTAAAAGGCAATATTTGATGTGTTTATAGATCGTTTTCTAGTATTCCTTATATTTTCACTTGGTAGAACGACCATTAAGTAAGATTCTCTGAATATTAAAAATAATTAAGTCAAAATGAAAATTCATCTTTTTCTTTCCCTCAATGAAATGATTTAAAAATTTGAACTTATTTTTAATATTTTTAACCATATTTTAATTAAGAACTAGGTACTATGTCAAAACTAGGTTTAGCTCTAGGAGGCGGCGGAGCAAGAGGTCTAGCACATCTTGGAGTTCTAAAAGTATTAGAGCAAGAAAAAGTTAATATCCATGCGATTACAGGATGCAGCATGGGAGCAATTGTTGGTGGCCTTTACTCATACTTTCAAAGCATTGAGAAAGTGGAAAGGATTCTATCAGATCTACTTTCGAATAGTGATTTTAAAGAACTCGGATTGGATCAGCTCAGAGATGAAAGCGATGATGACAAGGGGACATTCGAAGAGTTCTTTGATTTCGTCAGTTCAAGAGTAAGAGTACTTAGAACCCTTACAAAACCTTCTTACTTCAGTGAAGAACTCACAAATCAGATTTTCTCATTTATTCCTGATGTTCCAATCGAGGATTTTCAAATAAAATTTTCCGCAATAGCAACTGATCTGATTTCTGGGAGAGAAATAAACTTTACACGTGGCAGTCTACGAGAGGTAGTTAAGGCAAGTTCAGCAATTCCTGGTATTTTTCCCCCGGTAAATATAAGAGAATATCAATTAATAGATGGAAGTGCTTCAGAAAGTGTTCCAGTGGGAAAAGTTAAAGAGATAGGGGCTGATAGAGTTTTAGCAGTTGATGTTACAAGAAATCTGCGCAGATCAGACTTGCCTGATAATGTTTTTGAAGTTCTTTATAGAGCCGAAGATATTACTTCGTATCATTTATCTGAAATAAGACTTAAGGAAGCCGACCTAATTTTACGTCCAAAGGTTAAAAAATTAAAATGGGTTGATTTTCACAAAACTGAAAATATTATCCATGAAGGAGTAAGAGCAACAAGAGAGAATATTGAGGAAATTAGGAAGCTAGAAAATCGAAATTCATTCCTACTGGATTTTGAACATTTTATAAAACGATTTAGCGAGTAGTTGAATGTTCTCGAATCATTCACATCACCATCACAAGGAAACAAGTACACTAAGATTGGTGATTACCATTATTCTGAATTTTGTGATCACAATTGCTGAAATTATTGGAGGAATAATCTCTGGAAGTTTATCCCTTATCTCAGATGCACTTCATAATTTTAGCGACGGCATTGCTGTTATAATAAGTTATATAGCAATTCGTTACAACAAAAAACCTAAAGATTATCAGTTCACATTTGGATATAAGCGTGCAGAGATTTTAGCAGCCGTCTTTAATTCTGCAGTGTTGATAGGAATTTCAATTTACCTATTCTTTGAAGCATACGAACGTTTTACTGAGCCACAACCTATTGAAGGTGGATTGATGATTATTGTTGCATCCATTGGTCTTGCTGCAAATATTATCGGTGCTCTTCTACTTAGATCCGGGGCGAATAGTAATATAAACATCAAATCTGCCTATTTACATTTGTTCAGCGATGCAGTCTCTAGTTTAGCTGTTATTACTGGAGGGATTTTTATTTATTTCTATGAGATATATTGGATTGATCCCATTCTTACGGTTCTAATTTCCATCTATATAATTAAAGAGAGTTACCTCATAGTAAGAGATTCTATGCAAGTATTAATGATGGCTGCACCCCAAAATATTTCTATTGATAAATTAGAAAAAGAGATCACAAAAATTGAGGGTGTTAAAAATATTCATCATGTGCATTTGTGGAGTATAAATGATAGAGATAATTATTTTGAAGCACATATTGAAGTTGAGAATATTTTGGTCTCAGAAACTGAAATAATAATAGAAAAAATTGAGAATATGTTGAGAGAGAAATTCAAGATAAATCATGTAACAATACAAGTTGAATGTGATAGGTGTAATGAGAAGAAATTAGTTTAAGAAAAGAAGTCCAACGGTTAATGAAACCGCTGGACTTTAAAAATATTATTCTTCAGTTTCAACAGGCTTTATAACGAATGTAATATTTTGTTCCTCATCATCTCTGATTAGATCAAATGAAATTTCATCATCCCAATTTACGAATTGAAGATGTCTTTTCAGTTCAAACAGATCTTCAAATTCCTGACTGTCAATTCTCAGAATTATATCTCCTCGCTTAAGGCCATTTTCGTATGCAACTGTTTCTGGAAGAACCATCTTTATTGGAAATCCGGTGCTGTCCTTACCTTTTAAACTAAAACCAAGCGAAGGATATTTTTCTTGCTCCATCTCCTTTTTACCCCACAGGTAATCACCTAGACTTTTAACTACTATTTTATATGGTGTAGAATCCATTCCCATCATTGAGTGAGGATTTCCATGAGCCATTCCGCTCTCTGGTTTTTTGTCATTCATTTTTGACATATCAAGAGGAGTATCCTTTTTCATTTGTTCCATTGATGGTGCAGCAGTTTTGGTTGAATCCTTTTTCATGCTCTTTTTAACTTTCACCATCCCAAATTCTTCCGTTTCTTCTGGGATATCCACTGTTATCACAGATGCAAATGAAAGTTCACTTCTATCTTTAATTATTCTACCAATTCCAAGATTGTATGCAACGTGCCCGCTACCGGCAAGCACCACAACAACTGCTTCTGGATTATCTTGCGCAACTTTTATTGCTCCTTCTCCCATTGCAGCATCCCATAAGCATTGAGCTGGATACATATTTTGGAATTGTTTCGGCATCTGAGCATCCATTCCTTGAAGTGCAACTTTTACGAAAAATCTATGTTCAATATTTAATGTATCTACTTCGGGTATAGCCGATCTCTCTTCCTCAGTTAAACTTCCTAAACCACCACGTCCAATTTTCGATGCATATTTTCGTTCTGTATTTACCCCGTACATAGGTATGTTTTTTTCACGAACATAGTCAAAAATCGCTTTGTAGTATCGATAGTTGTGCCCCCACGAATCAAGGTATCCTGTCTGTTTCATGAAAGTAGAAGAATCCGTCTCTCCACTGCTCCATGCAGCAAGAGCTTCGTCTTGTGTAGGATTGTACATTTCGAGTGCGAGTCTAACATCTTTTCCTTGTTCTTTTAAACCTTTAATTATATCGAATTGCACATCATGATGAAGCTGATTAGTATGTGATTCACCGATCATTACAATTCTAAAATTACTTAGTTCAGTAATGAATTCGTCAAATGATGTTTCTTTATTGGATTTCGTATTAAGAATTTTGTCCATTTTAACCATTGTGAAATCATATTTTCTTGCTTCATCACCAATTGGGATTCTCTCCGTATCAAAATCTTGTGCTACGAGAATAGAGTATGAGAGTATCAATATAATTGCATATTTTAATAAAGTCATTTTTATCTCCTTAATTTTCTAGTTCTAAAACTTTTATTTGGTGGTTATTCAAATCAGCAATCCATAAATATCCAGCATGTACAAGAACTGCTGCAGGTTTGTTAAGTTCTAGTAGGTTGCTACCTTCTTTCCCGGTTCCAGCAATTGCTTCGACTTTTCCATCATTATCAATTTTTAATATTCTATGGGTTCCCATATCAGCGATGTAAATATTTTGTTCTTCATCCACGGCAATACCATGAGGCGTATTGAGAGTATCGCTGAGTTCCAAAGTTGTAACTTCAACATTGGGTTTTATTTGTCTAACTTGATGGACACCAGCATCAGCTAGGTATATATTTTTTTCAAAGGGTACTATATCCATAATATATTTAAAACTTGCCTCAGATGGTTTACCATCACGTATCTCAGAGTCACCACTGCCAGCTAAAGTTGAAACTTCTCCATCTTTAATCATTCTAACTTTTGCATTTCCGATGTCAGCTACTACAATGCCCCCATCAGTATCAATTACGACTGCATGGGGAGAAATAAATTTAGCTGAATCTGAAGGACCATCTTTAAAACCTGCACTACCCGCGACTCCAGCAAGGGTTTTTACTTGAAGATAACCACTATCATCCCTATAAATCTCTCTGATAGTATGATTACCAGCTTCGGCAACATAAATTTTATTCGTTTTTTTTTCGTATGCAACTCCATGTGGCGATTTGAACTTTGCTTCACTTGCTAATCCGTCCAGATAGCCTTCCTTATCTGGTCCTCCAGCTATTGTTGTTACATCTCCATAAATTGATGCGATACGAATTGCATGATTATTTATGTCAGCAAAAACAACAGAAGAATCTGTATATGGTGCCAATCTTATCGGTTTATTCATCTCGCCTGGGTTACCATCCTTAAATCCTGCAGTACCAATTCCAGCGGCCAGTTTCAACTCATTGCTTTCTTTCTGCCCACAAGAATAAAGCATAAGTACAATAACAATTAGAGCATATAACAGTTTATTCATTCTAATCCTATTATTAATAAAGTTTCTTGAATTCTTGAAATTTTGTATCAATTTACTCTGTAAACTTAGTTAAATATTTACTCTTGTGCTTTTAAACAATAATAGAGGTCGGAATTTTTATGAAAAAGTGTTTTGTGAAATTATTGAAAAAGAACAACTATTTTCAAATTTAACTTGACTATTCCATATAGTAATTATAAATTAGACAATCGATTGTGTCATTCGTTTGTCTAGATTGGATTACATAAACAATAATAGAAAAAATCCTTAATTATTTGCTATTTTTTAACAATTTATGCCATATTCTCAAATTAATAGAAACAAACTTAATATTAAGCCTCTTTCTGAGAGATCTAATAAAGTAAATATTGAAAAAGATCATATTCCAGTAGATCAAATACCCTCTAATGTCTCTCCAATTTTTAATGAATCTCTCGATAGCGTTGTTTCCAGAATAATTGGTGCAAAGGAAAAAAATGCTCCAATTATGCTAACTATGGGAGCCCATACTATTAAAAACGGGATGGCTCCAACAATTATTAAATTAATGGAGGAAGGGTGGATTTCTCACTTAGCAACAAACGGAGCCGGAGTTATCCATGACTGGGAATTTGCTTATCAAGGATTAAGCAGTGAGGATGTTAAAACGAATGTGGACAGAGGTCAATTTGGAATTTGGGATGAAACTGGTAAATATATAAATCTTGCTTTAATCGTTGGTGCTTATGAAGGTCTTGGTTATGGTGAAGCTGTTGGAAGTATGATAGAGAATCAGGGAGTAAAGATTCCAGATGAAGAAGAATTGATTGCCATGATTAAAAATGTCCAAACTGATCCAGAAAAATCTGGTTCAGCTTCTGATATGTTAGATACAATTAAAAAATTTAGTTTACCCTCAGGTTGGATGGAGATCTCGTTCCCATTTAAAAAATATTGTGTGCAAGCAGCTGCATATAGATTGGGAATTCCGTTTACAAGTCATCCAATGATCGGCCATGATATTATCTATACTCATCCATATAATCATGGAGCAGCGTTAGGCAGAACAGCACTTCGCGATTTTTTAGTATTTGCACATCAAGTCAACAATCTTCAAAATGGAGTTTACATTTCATTGGGATCAGCAGTCATGTCACCAATGATTTTTGAAAAATCTCTTTCAATGTCTCAAAATTTGCATATTCAAAAAGGTGAACACATTGATAATCATTATATGTTAATAGTTGACCTAGCAAAGAGCTCGTGGGATTGGTCGAATGGTGAACCTCCAGAATCTGATCCTGCTTATTATCTTCGCTATTTAAAGACTTTTAGTCGAATGGGTGGTACAATGAAATATTTGTCTGCTGATAATAGAGATTTTTTACTTGCACTATATCAGAATCTAAGTAGTAGCAAAATGGGAAAACATGAAATTAACTAGGAGAAATTCTTAATGCTGACTGGCATAGATTATTTTGTTGTAATTGCTTATTTAGCCGGTATTTTACTCCTAGGATATTATTTTAGAATATATGTAAGCAGTTCTGATGATTTTTTACTTAGTGGTTGCGAAGCTCTTGTAACAAAGGTACATGCTCTAGGACCTGAATATCAAAATCATTTTAAGTAAATACAACCTAATAATTGCTTAATAAAAAATATAGTAAAAACAGGGAATAAATGAACATTGAAGACAATGCTTTTTTGAATAAATATGTTGTTTCTCCTTTAAACACATTAAGTGAAAATTCTTATTTATCTGCGATAAGAGCGGGAATGGTTGCAGTTGTTCCTCTTACTATTGTAGGAAGTATTTTTATAATCATTGCATATTTTCCTTTTGCCGGTTGGGATGAAATTATTGGCCCCTTCAGAACAATTTTAGAAATACCGGTGAACGCAACCTTCGGCCTGCTAGCTGTTTTTGTCTGTTTTTCAATAGGATATGATCTTGGGAAACAGATGAAACAAGAGGCAATTATAAGTGCATCAATGTCAACGTTAATATTTTTTCTTATTCAATTTGATCCAGAAGATGGTTCGCTAATTTTTGATAATCTTGGGTCATCCGGTATTTTTACAGGTATTCTTATTGCATTTATTTCCGTAAGAGTTCAAAAATTCTTTACCGATAAAAATTTAGTTTTCCGCTTACCTAAAAATGTACCTCATGTTGTATATGAATCATTCGTTTCATTGTCACCATTACTTGCATTACTGATTGGTTTTTGGCTTGTCAGATATTTACTTGGAATTGACATAAACCTTATAGTTCAAACAATGTTTCAACCGATTGTTTTTGCATTTAACACTTTACCCGGAATTTTAGTTTATGCATTCCTTGTTGCAATACTATGGTCAATTGGAATAAACGGCGATAATGCTATGGACGCTATAGCTGCACCTATTTTTCTTCAGTATTTAACCGTGAATGTTGCCGCAATGGCGGCTGGTGAACCTCTGCCTTATATAACAGCATACGGATTTTTCACAACTTTTGTTAACGTTGGGGGGACTGGAGCAACTCTTGCATTAGCTCTCATAATGCTAAACTCCAGAGAACCTGGGTATAGAAAAATCAGCAGATTTTCACTACCAACACAAATCTTTCAAATTAATGAGCCTATATTCTTCGGTTTTCCTATTGTTCTTAATCCTATTCTTATGATACCTTACGTTCTCAATGCTTTATTGCTTACTGCCGGTACATATTTAATGATGTATTTTGAATTTATTAACAAACCTGTTATAAATGTACCTTGGACAACTCCGCCAATTCTAGGTCACTATTTGGTTTCTGGCGGTGATTGGCGTGCCGCTGTTTGGGGTGTGGTCTCACTGTTTATTGCAATGCTGGTTTATTTCCCATTTGCAAAAATTGCTGAAAAGAAAAGGTTAAAAGATGAAGCTAGCGGAACTGCTCATGAATAGTTGTATTGAAATAATTGATTTATGTAAGTAAGAATTTAGTTGAATGGAACATTAAACCATTTTAATTTTAAGATAATTTTTCCTGCTAATGAAAACTTGCAGATGAATAGATTTACTTAAATCAAACGATCGTATTTTCTCTTAGTACAGAAATTTTCTTGCTAATTGTGAGAGAAAATGATAAATTAGACAAACGATTGTTCTGTTGTATTTTAACGAATTTCATGGCAATTATATTTGGACAAAAAATCTTTGATTGAGGTTTTCGATAATGTACAGAGTAACAAAAAATTGAGTTGAGAACTATTAATAAAATGTTAAATTTTAATTGGCTTGCAGATATACCGGTTGAATCAGCTAAGTGGATTTTTCTTTGTCTCTATATTTTAATCGGTGTTATCGTTCTGTTTATTCCAAACAAATTTATCTATGAGGGATTAGAAAAAATTAGATGGTGGCACAACTTAAAGATTTGGGCGATAGGTCTTTTAGCTTTCATATTTGTTGTGTACTATATTTTTTAATTTTTTTAGAACAGGAAGATAAATGGAAGTTGATAAGAACATTCAAAAGTTAGCCAAAATTAAAAGTTCAGAAATAAATAGTGCACTTGGTCTATTTATTCTTTTTTTTGGTTTTGTAATAATTACTGCAACTTTTTTTACTGATACTTATATCGGTCAAATGACAAATTTGATTGCTGGAATAGCGTTATCACTCATCGGTGCGGGTATGGTAATTATGGCTAAGAGAACCATTAAAATGCTAAAAGAAAATAATTGAAAAATGAGCAGTTAAAAAAGTGAAAATATAAATATATAAAGAGGACAATTATAAGGTTTTATTATGCATAATTTAATAGAAAAAAAATATCATGGAATATGGCCAGTATTAATAACTCCATATAAAGATGATCTATCAATAGATTTTGATGCTTATCATGAAATGCTGGAATGGTATCTAAATATGGATCTAGGCGGTATCTATGCTAATTGCCAATCCAGTGAAATGTCTGAACTAACAGATGATGAACGATTGCTTTTAATCAGTGAGGCAGTAAAAGTATCTAACGGTAGAAAACCCATTGTTGGAACAGGAAATTTTGGAAAAAATATTGAGGAACATATTGAATTCATCAAGAAAGCTGCTAATGCTGGAGCCGAAGTTGTTATGCTCACAGTTCCGACATTCCATAACAGCGATGATGAATTAGAGAAGTATTATTTAACTATTGCTGAGAAAACTGAAGTAAAACTTGGCCTATATGAATGTCCAGTACCACGAACATATAATTTAGGAACAGATCTCGTGAAAGTGCTTGCTGAGTCTGGAAGATTTTATGCTTACAAAGAAACAAGTTGCAATATAGGAAAAATGGAAAAGTTAATTAATATAACTAAAAATACAAATCTTTCTTTCCTCCAGGCAAACGTTCCATATATGCTTGAGGCAATTAGACTAGGAGCTGAAGGATCAATGAACATAGCATCGAACTGGTTACCAGACTTAGAAATTGAAGTTGTAAAAAGAGGACTTGAAGGTGATCCTGCAGCAGATGATTTGAACAGCGTCTTATGTGCTATGGAAATGGCTCAGCGTTCCGTTCATCCAATGGGAGTAAAGTATTTAATCGGTAAGAGAGGTCTTCCAATTAAACCCTTAACTCGCTATCCAAGATCAATATCTATGGAGGAAATGTACAGTCTTGATCAAGCTGCCAAATATTGGTTCGAAGAAGATGGTGAATTAAGAATTCTTAATGATTCAAAATTTATTCAGGAAGTTATAAAATAAAATAAATTTGTCCGTTAAAAGGTTGTTTCTATTTATTTAGAAATGACCTTTTTTTATGGAATCTCATATTTGCAATACAATTGATAAATAATAAGGAAGAAGATGGAAAAGAGTTCAAATGAAAAATTGACTTTTCACTTTATCCCTAACACGCATTGGGATAGAGAATGGCTGTATGATTTTCAACAAACCAGAATGTTCCTTGTCGAATTCATGGATAAACTATTAAATATTTTTAACGACCATGAAGAGTATAAAACCTATCTGTTGGATTCACAAATAGTTCCTATTGAAGATTATCTAGAGATCAGACCAGAAAAACAAGAAGAAATCAAATCCTATGTTAAAAATGGCCGATTGCAAGTCGGACCATGGTACACTCTTCCAGAGGAACATTTAGTAAATGGTGAATCGCTTGTTCGAAACTTGTTAATGGGGCATAGAATTACTCAAAAATATGGCGAATCTATGAAAATCGGATATTCTCCATTTTCATATGGACAGGCTTCTCAAATGCCACAAATTTATATGGGGTTTGGAATTGACACTATTCTATTTTATCATGGAGTTAATTCAAGTGAAGTCCCTGCAGAGTTTATTTTTGAAGGAGCAGATGGAACTCAAATCCTGGGATCTAGAATGGGATCAAATGCCAGATATAATTTCTTCTTTACTGTTTACCGACCATCTGTATATGGGAAAGAGATTCTAGAGAGAGATTACTCTTGGAAGGAAAGAGGACTTCCATTTCACATTGGAACAAATGGTCAACATATGGGCCACCATATTCTTGTTGATCCAGTTAAGAACCTATATCCAAACATTGTTAAAAAGAGTATGGATGAGCTTATGGAAACAGAATTAAAGCACAGCACAACTTCTCACATAGCCTGTATGCAAGGAATGGATAGCACTCATCCGGATGTTTTTGAAATGAAAACTATGCAAGAAGCTGCAAAGAATTTAGTAGGTGATGAGATTTTTCATAGCAGTTTGCCAGAGTACATTAAAGCATTAAAAAAATCAGTTAACTGGGAAGAATTAATTGTGCTGAAAGGGGAGAGAAGAACTCCTCGTCAATTAGGTACTAGGAAACATCTTTATGGAGATGTTACTTCTACTAGAACCAATATGAAGAGAAAAAACTCATTAGCTGAACAAGAATTGCAGAGAAAAGCTGAGCCGTTTACGACAATTTCATTTCTGCTTGGTGAGGAGTATCCAAAAAATTATCTTGATCTAGCTTGGAAGTATTTATTGAAGTCACATCCTCACGATTCGATTTCTGGTACTGGATTAGATCAAATCGAAAAGGATGTGCATCACAGATTAGATCAATGTCGAAGTATATCAAGCGGTGTATATTTGAGAGCATTACAATCAATTCAAAAAAGAATAGATAATTCGGATCTTAGAAGAAGATGAAATTGCACTAACTGTTTTTAACTCCTTACCAAGAGAGAGAAATGAAATCATCACAACTGTGTTTGATCTTCCACTGACGAGCGGATACAAAAATTACACGATAGTTGATTGTGATACAGGTAATACTATAGATTTCCAAGAAGAATCTCGTTACGAGCATGCTGCAATTGTTAGGCACTTTGGAGATGCAACAATGGAGATGCCTTCTCTAAGAGTCCATGCACATTTACAGATTAGATAACATTCCAGCGTTTGGTTATAAATCTTTAGTTATAAAACCTGTTGAACAATTTCACTGGCATGATAGGGTCCATTGCTTCAGGTAACAAATAAAATGGAAAACGAGTTTATCGCTGTTAAAATTAACGGGAATGGTACACTAAATATAACTGATAAGTCAATTGCTCATGACTTATATTGGACTTCACTACTTCGCAGATAATGGTGAGGCTGGCCATGCATGGCGCCATATTCCACCGGCAAGGGATAAACTAATAAATTCACTAAGTTCCTCCCCAAAGATTGAGTTGATCCAAAATGGACCAAATCTTGCAAGATATTCCGTAACATATACTATGCGAATCCCAACAAAATTAGATGAGGGTCAAGGGGATTACGTTAGAAGACTTGATGGAGATGGTGATGATGCCACAAGATCCACAGAAATAAATGAGATGGTCATAAGATCAGAATTCACATTAACAAAGTATTCCAAAGGAGTATCTGTCAAAACTACCTTTAAAAATTTATGTGAAGATCATAGACTTCGTGCTATGTTTCCAACGAACATAAAGTCTAAGTTCTCATATGCTGAAGAACCGTTTGATGTGATTGAACGCGAAATAGACAGAAGTGAAAATAGTCCTTGGGCGAACACGTGGAATCCAACTCATCCTCATCAAAGATTTGTTGATGTTAGTGATGGAGGTAAGGGTTTGGCTATCATTAATGACGGATTGAGAGAATATGAAGTAACAGATGATGAGACTCGCACAGTTGGCATCACTTTAATGCGAGCATTTGAGATATCATTAGCTACCGTAGCCTGGAAGTGGGAACGTCATCCGGAAATGAAAGGCTCACAATGTCTAGACGATCATGAATTCAATTACCAGATTTTTCCTCATCAAGGAGATTGGGACAAAGGTAATGTGATGAATTTTGCTGATGCTTTCAATATCCCAATCGATATAGCTCAAGCTGGACCTTACAAAGGAGATCTTCCTAAATCGCAGTGTTTCATGGAATTAAAAGGTGATGGTCTGATGCTCTCCTCAATTAAAAAAGCTGAAGATTCTGATGAAATGATAGTAAGGATTTATAATCCTACAAAACGAAAAATAGACGGAGGATTATCTTTATTTAAAAAACCTTCTGCTATAGAGATAGTTAATCTGAATGAAGAAAAAACTGATAAAGAAGAATGGGAACTTGATGGAAACGAAATTATCTTCCCTACTGAACCTAAAAAGATAATTACACTAAAAATAAAATTTTGATTCGAAATTTCGGAGAATTCTAATGTCGGATAAAAAACAAACTACCACCGGGAAAAAAGTTCATGTAATTGCAAATACACACTGGGATAGAGCATGGGTTTATCCCTTTAATGAAACGAGATTACTCTTAGTAGAATTTATGGATAATTTACTAGAGCTTCTTGAAACTGATCAAAAATTCCATTCATTTCTATTAGATTCACAAACTGTCGCGATAGAAGACTACTTGGAATTTAGACCTGAACGAAAAGAGCAAATTAAAAAATTTGTTAAGAATGGAAGACTAATAGTTGGACCTTGGTATAACCTTCCCGAGGAGTATATAGTTAATGGTGAATCACTTGTCAGAAATTTAGTAGTTGGTCATCGACAAGCAGAAGAGCTAGGTAAGGTTAGTCAAAAATTGGTTATACACCATTTTCTTATGGTCAAACGTCTCAGATGCCTCAAATATACCGAGGATTTGATATTGATACTATCATTTTCTACAGAGGAATTAATACAAAAAAAGCAGAGTTTATTTTAGAAGGTCCAGATGGATCTCAGTTGCTTGGATGCCGGTTTGGAGCCCTATCAAGATTTAGTTACTACTTTTATGTATATAGAATGGCTCGTTTTGATATGGGTAGAGATGAGTGGTGGTATGATTGGGATCGAGGTGCACTTCCATTTCGATTGAACAATGAGGATCATCCGCATGAGCACTACTATCCTTTAGATGTTGCACAAGAAGAATTTGATTTTAGTGTTCTTCCTAGCCAAGTTAAGAAACTTATCGATGATGAAAGTGAACATTTTACTACTTCTCATATTGCATGCATGCAAGGCTTTGATTGTTCCTCACCGGATCCTAATGAATCAGAGCTAGCAGAAGCTTCCAATGAAGTTGCACAAGAGTTAGGTCATGAAATAAATTGAGATTCATTAGAAGATTTTATGAATGAGATGAGAAAAGAGATCAAAGACCCTGAAGTCCTGACGGGAGAAAGTCGAAATCCGGGAGCTACTGGAAAATGGACAAATTTAATGGGTGATGTAATTTCGAGCCGCACAAAGATTAAGAGAAGAAATGCGCAAGGAGAAGTGGCTATACAAAGATATGCAGAACCATTTTCTACGTTAGGTTGGCTAGTTGGTGGAGAGTACATGAAATCAACTCTTGATATGTCATGGAAATATCTTCTTCAGAACCATCCTCACGATAATATCTGTGGTGCCGGTATTGATCAAATGGAAAAAGATATGATGTATAGGTTTGATCAAAACGAGGTTCTTTCAAATGGTATTATGCGAAGAGGACTTTCTGCAATTGTGAAACAAATTAACAATACTGATATTGATATTAATGAAGCGGTGATTACAACTTTTAATCCTTCTCCGTTTTCAAGAACTGAAGTTGTAACTTTCTCAATCGATCTTCCTGATAAATCAAATTATGAGGGATTTTCAATTAGAGATAGTAAAGGAAAAGCTATTCCATATACAATTACAGCTAATGAATCGTTTGGAACTCTAGTCAGAAACTTGCAGGATATTTCTTTGCAATTGAGATCACAAAGGATTCAACTGAGTGCTGAATTTAAAAACGTTCCTGGTTTTGGATACAAAACTTACTTGCTGAAGAAGGAAAAAGGGAACATTGGGGCTTTGAATGTGGAATTGAATAGTAATTCAATTGAACCAATCCTCGAAAATGAGTTTATTAAAGTGGTAATTAATGAAAATGGATCAGTAAATATTTTTGATAAAACAACGAGGCAAGAATTTCTGAATCAGAACTACTACGAGGAAAGTGGTGAATCTGGAAATCCATGGATCCACATGTTCCCAGAGAATAATGAAATATTTACAACTCTTGAGAATAAAGCAGCGGTGTCACACCTTGAGTCAAGTGAGTTACTGACAAAATTCCAAGTTGAGAATACTTTGCAGATTCCAACCGGTATAGATGGAAAAGAAGGGAATTATAGTAGAAAGAAAGATTTAATCGAAATGAAAATTACTACAGTGTATACCTTGCGGAAAAACCAGTCATTTCTAGAGGTATACACTAAAATTGATAATCAATGCTGAACATCATCGAGTTAGAGCAATGTTTCCCAACAAAACTAAATGTAACCTCTTCATCAGCAGAGGCTTCATTTGATGTAATTGAGAGGAAAATAGTTGTCCCAGAAGAAAGCCCATATTTTGGAAAACCAAATCCTCAATATCCAATGCATCGATTTGTTGATATGAATGATGGTGAAGTTGGACTAGCGGTTTTCAATGATGGGATAAGAGAATATGAAGCAATGGTTGATAAAGATAGAACATTAGCAATAACACTTTTCAGAGGTTTTACAGCAACGCAGTCACCTGTCATCGACCAGTGGGATGTTTATCCTTGGATGAAGCTAGCTCAATCTTTAGGATTGAACGAATGGAAATATGCAATCTATCCTCATAAGGGTGATTGGAGTGATGGAAATATTTATCGTGAGGTTGAAAGATTTAATCTCCCTATTGAAATGTCTCAATCTGGAAAAGGAGGAAGGACATTACCGAAAGAGATGAGTTTCATTTCGATCGAACCAAATCAAATTGCTTTAAGTACACTTAAAAGAAGTGAAAAAAGAGATTCGATAATTTTAAGATTGTACAATCCAACAGATCAATTAATTGAAGGCAAGTTGATCAGTTTCAAGGAAATTAAAGAAGCCTGGATAACAAATATGAATGAGGAGCGGAGAGAAAAAATCGAGCATGAACAAAATATCGCAACAATAAAATTTAGTAAAAAGAAAATTCTAACAATCGAACTAGTTTTCGAGTAATTTTCAAAAAAAACAAAGATTTTTAATATAAATGACAAAATTTTCCAAAAATTTTGCAATTTATTAGAATTATATTATATTGGCGATAACGATTGTCACAATCGATTGTTCAACTTACAGTATTAAATTTCTCCGAGAAATAGATGGCAGCAACACTTAAAGATGTGGCAGAAAAGGCAGGGGTTCATCCCTCTACTGTCTCACGAGTATTACGAAAACAAGAAAATCTTAAAATTTTAGATAGCACAAGAAAAAGAATATTTGATGCTGTAAAAGAACTTAATTATCAACCCGATTTTACCGCAAGAGCCCTCCGGATGAAAAAAAGTTTCACAATTGGTCTTATTGTTCCAGACATTGGAAATCCATTCTTTTCTAGGATCGCAAGAACAATTGAACAGCTCGGTTTTGAAAAAGATTATACAGTTATTGTATGTAACACTGATGAAGATCAAGAAAAAGAGAATAGATATGTTGCTCATTTACTTTCGCGTGGGATAGACGGTTTAATAATGGTATCGGCACAAGGAAGTGACGAGCAAGTGCGCGCTGTAATGGAAAAAGAAATACCGCTAGTCTTGATTGATAGAGTATTTGAGGATATTGAAACAAATGCGGTAGTAAGTAATAATGTAGAATCTGCATATAATGCCGTTAAATTTCTTGCAGAACTTGGGCATAAGAACGTCGCATTTCTAAGAGGTCGTCATGAAATTTATACCATGAGAAAACGTTTTGAGGGATATCACAAGGCTGTTAAGGAGTTCGGTTTGGTTGAATCTGATTCACTTGTTGTTGGTGATGGATTCAGTTTCGAAGATGGTTATAGTTCTACGAAAGAATTACTTGACGGTCCTGTTCCTCCAACCGCGCTTCTTATGACCGGTAATTTGATTACTGTTGGAGCACTTTCAGCCATTTTAGAAAGCGGATTAAATATTCCGGACGACATTTCTGTGATCGCATTTGCTGACTCAATATTTTCTCCATATTTAATAAAACCTTTAACAGCAATTTCACATCCTCTTTTAGAAATGGGATCAAAAGCATTTAATCTTCTTTTAGAGAATATTGAAGCAGAGAAAATTTTACCTTTTAAGCAAATAATTGTAGATACACAATTTGATATTCGTCAAACAACGGGTAAGATAAATTCTGTTTAACATAATGATTTTTATACTTATAGGTAAAAATTAGTAAAATGGGATCAACACTAAAAGATGTTGCAGCTATAGCAAAAGTTCATCCCTCTACTGTTTCCAGAGTATTACGAAATGTAGAAAACCTAAAGATATCAGAAAATACAAAAGAAAGAATTTTCTCTGCTATTAAAGAACTTAACTATCAACCAGACCAAACTGCTCGAGCACTTAGATTAAAAAAGAGCTTTACCATCGGTCTTATAATACCAAATATTTCAAGTCCGTATTTTTCTGGAATTGCAAAAAGTCTTGACGAAGCTTGCAGTCAGGAAGGATACACTCTTATCATAAGCGATACAAATGAAAATCAAGAAAAGGAGATAAAAGCGGTCAAGGATCTCTACAGCAGGGGTGTAGATGGATTAGTAATTGCACCGGTTCAAGATTCTGATGAGCACATTAAAGAACTAATTGAAAGGGATTTTCCTTTTGTATTAATCGACAGAGATTTTGAAGAATATGATACTAACGCTGTTATCTGTAACGAAAGTGAGTCTGCTTATAATGCTGTAAAGAGATTGATCGAACTTGGACATACTAGCATTTGCTTTGTTAGTGGCAGAATAAATCTTTATCCGGTAATTAAAAGGCTAGAAGGATACAAGCAAGCACTCAAAGATCATGATCTTCAGATTGATGAAAATGTAATCTGCAGTAGCATTCCGACACTCGAAGATGCTTATAAATCAGCTTTAAAACTATTGCGCCTTGAATCTCCTCCGACAGCTATTCTAATTTCTGGAACGATAATTACCCTTGGAGTTCTAAAGGCGATACTTGAAGAAGGAAAATCTATTCCAAAGGATCTTTCTGTTATTGGATTTACAGATACGATTTTTGCTGATTATTTTGCAAATCCAATCTCAAGTGTTTCACATGCAGTTGATGAGATTGGAATACATTCCTTTGAACTGCTGCATAAACATATAACAGCATCTGATGGAATTCCAAAATCAAAGATTGTTGTAGAGACTGGTTTTGTTGATAGGAATTCAACAAAGGCAATAAATTGAAATTTCGAAAATAATTTTGAGTAAAGAATGAAAAATGGTGTAAAAAGGTTAAGTGGAAGTCTTCCTAAAATCGGCATCAGACCAGTAATTGATGGAAGAATGAACGGAGTTCGAGAATCCCTTGAAGAACAAACGATGGGGATGGCAAAAAATGCAGCAAAATTTATTAGGGATAATCTTAAACATTCTAACGGATTACCGGTTGAGTGCGTTATTGCTGATTCAACAATTGGTGGTGTTAGAGAGGCAGCAGAGACTGCTGAGAAATTTGCAAGAGAGGGAGTTGGTGTTTCTCTAACTGTTACTCCCGCTTGGTGCTATGGTTCTGAAGTCATGGATACCGATCCATTAATACCTAAAGCCATTTGGGGATTCAATGGAACTGAGCGTCCAGGCGCTGTCTATCTTGCTGCGGCATTAGCTGGATACAATCAAAAAGGCTTACCCACGTTCAGTATTTATGGAAGAGATGTTCAGGATAGCAGTGATACAGAAATTCCCGAAGATGTTAAGCAGAAACTATTATCCTTTGCAAAAGCTGGGCTCGCCGTTGCTGAGATGAAGGGAAAATCGTATTTAGCAATGGGCGGTGTCTCAATGGGAATTGTAGGATCCATTGTAGACCAGAATTTTTTCCAAGATTATCTAGGAATGAGAACTGAAACAATTGATATGACTGAATTTATTCGAAGAATCGAACAGGAAATCTACGACAAAGAAGAATTTGAAATCGCATTAAAGTGGGTGAAAGAAAATTGCAAAGAGGGGGAAGACATAAATTCAACCGAAAAACAATTTTCGAGGGAACAAAAAGATAAAGATTGGGAAACAGTGGTAAAGATGACACTTATTTCCAGAGACCTCATGATTGGAAATCCAAAGTTAGCAGATATGGGATTTGAAGAAGAGGCAATGGGTCACAACGCTATTGCTTCTGGTTTCCAGGGCCAAAGACAGTGGACAGATTATTTCCCAAATGGAGATTTTCTTGAAGCAATTCTAAACTCTTCTTTTGACTGGAATGGAATTCGAGAAGCATTTATTGTAGCAACTGAAAATGATAGTCTTAACGGTGTTGTTATGCTTTTCGGACACTTATTAACAGATACTGCACAAATATTCTCCGATGTAAGAACTTTCTGGAGTCGAGATGCAGTCAAAAGAGTAACAGGGCGTTCTTTAGAAGGTAAAGCTGCTGATGGAATTATCCATCTGATCAATTCTGGCTCTACTACTCTTGATGGGACGGGAAGACAGAAATCTAATGGTCAATCAATTATGAAACCATTCTGGGATATTTCTGAAGAAGAGGTAGATGCTTGTTTAAATGCAACTAAGTGGTGTCCGGCAAATTTGGGTTACTTTAGAGGTGGCGGATATTCTTCTCAATTTTTAACCGTTGGTGAAATGCCTGTTACAATGTCTCGCATCAATATTGTTAAAGGACTTGGTCCGGTTCTTCAAATCGCTGAAGGATATACGGTGAATCTTCCAAGTGAAGTCAATGAACTTTTAGATCGAAGAACTGATCCAACTTGGCCTACAACATGGTTTGCACCAATTACGACAGGAGAGGAGCATTCAAGGATGTCTATTCCGTTATGGCAAATTGGGGAGCAAATCACGGTGCAATAAGTTATGGTCATATTGGAGACCAATTAATTACATTAGCTTCAATGCTCCGTATCCCGGTTAACATGCACAACGTTTCTGAAGAGCGCATTTTTAGACCAAGTGCATGGAGTATGCACGGAACAAGTGATATGGAAAGTGCTGATTTCAGAGCTTGTGATACTTATGGACCTCTATACGGTAATAAATAAATTCTAATGGGGATTCAATAAAATTAGGATTCCCACTTCATGGTCACTACAGCAAATTGAAATAATTCATATTTCAAATTTTGTTGATAATTTTTTAGAGTATCTAAAAATATATTGACAAAATTGATTTAATTCATTAGACTTCGAATATAAAAAGACAAACGTTTGCCCCAATCGATTGAACGCATATTTTGTCATTCTTGGTTAGGAATTTTGAGGTAAAAATGAAGAATATTATAAGTAGTGAACTTTTTGATCATAAAGCCACTATCGAACTTGTAATTGAGTCACTTCAAGATCATATTGAAAAAGCATGTGTTGTTGTTGTGAATATTGTTAAGAGTGGTAATAAAGTATTATTGTGTGGAAATGGTGGAAGTGCAGCTGATGCTCAACACATAGCAGCAGAATTTACTGGAAGATATAAAATTGAACGAAGAGGATTACCGGCAATTGCATTGACTACTGATACTTCTGCACTCACTGCAATTGGAAATGATTATGGTTATGATATTATATTTGAACGGCAAGTTGAAGCATTGGCTCAACCAGGAGACCTCCTTATTGGAATATCTTCAACTGGAAATAGTGACAACGTAGTAAAAGCGTTTAAAAAGGCAAAAGAAATAGGATGTAGAACGATTGGTTTAAGCGGAAAAGGTGGAGGAAAATTCAATGAAAATTGTGACTTGAATCTAATTGTGCCCTCAGATGACACTCCAAGAGTACAAGAAATTCACATTTTAATTGGTCACATCCTTTGTCAAGTCGTTGATTCTCAATTCAGTAACTAATTATAAAAATATGCCTCAAAATAAAATATACGAAAAGAATAGTACGATGGATGGAAGTACGATCGGAAATTTAGCGTTAGCTGAGGATCATAGAAAAGCAATCTATTTTGATGATACTGATATAGAAATTATTGAACCAATTCCCGCAAATCTTGAAATAAAAAATGTAATTCTAGATCATGATGGGACAATTTCTACTTTAAGGGAGGGTTGGGAAATTGTTATGCATCAAGTTATGCTTAGATATATTTGTGGTTCTAAAATTAATGAATTATCGACCGATGAGTATAACAGAATTTCATCAAAATGTATGAAGTTTATAGATGATACAACTGGGATACAAACAATTGTACAGATGCAGGGATTGAGGGAACTTATTTTAGAAGAAGGATATATACCAAAAAACGAAATAAAAACTGCTGCCGAATACAAGGCATTGTACCTTGAAGATTTAATGGTAAGTGTAAATGATAGAATTGAAAGATTTAAAAGTGGTGAAAGAAATATTCACGATTTCACTTTACAAGGAGCCGTGCATTTTTTATCTGAATTGAAGAAAAGAGATTTAATACTATTCTTGGCTAGCGGAACTGATGAAGATGATGTTGTAATTGAAGCAAATACTCTTGGTTATGGTCATTTTTTTAATGGTGGTATAAGAGGTTCCAAAGGTAATGAGATTGGCGATGCTAAGAAGATTGTAATAGATAGAATAATAAAAGAAGGTAATTGTACTGGCTCAAATTTAATGATCATTGGCGATGGTCCAGTAGAAATAAAAGAAGGAAGAAGAGTAGGGGCACTTTGTATAGGTGTTGCATCAGATGAGATTAGAAGACATGGTCTGAACTTGAGTAAACGGACCAGGCTAATAAATGCAGGGGCCCATGTTGTAATTCCAGATTTTTCACAACTTAATACATTTAACAAGATCATTTTTGGAAAGTAGGATAGAATTGGACTCAACAAATAAATTAGAATTAGAAAAATGGAAAATCATTTCTTCTGAGGACGTTCAAGTTGATTTAAAATCTTGTCAGAACAAGAATTGGTAGGAAAATGGATAAATACTGAAGTACCTTCAACAGTTCTTGGTTCTCTTGTGCAGAATGGGATCTACAAAGATCCATATTTCGGAATGAATCTGAAAAAAATTCCATCGGATCAATTCAAGGTACCATGGATCTATAGAACAGAATTTCAAATTTCAGAGGAACAAAAATCAAAAACTTCAATACTTCGAATAGATGGAATCAACTATAGAGCCAACATCTGGCTTAATGGTGAAGTGATTGCTGATCAAAATGTTTTGCATGGTGCATATCGACAATTTAAATTTAATGTTTCTGAACAAATAGTAATTGGCAATAACACTTTAGTCATAGAAGTAATTCCACCAAAACCAGCTGATTTCACCGTTGGTTTTGTTGATTGGAATCCAGCACCACCTGATAGAAATGTTGGCATCTTTAGAGAAGTTTATTTAACCTTTAATGGCGGTGTTTCAATAGAAAATCCGTTTATTGAGACTGAATTAAATTTGACAAATGATAGAGCAGCAATTACAGTTTCAACATCTATTAAAAACCATTTAGACAAAGCAGTAACAGGTACATTAAGTGCAAAAATCGGCGAGGTTGAAGTTAAAAAAGAGGTTTCAATAAATTCAAATGAAACTAGCATAGTCTCATTTTTCCCAGATGAAAATCTCCAGCTTATATTTGAAGATCCACATTTATGGTGGCCAAATAATTTAGGTGAACCCAATCTTTATAAATCTGAATTAAGTTTTACAATAGAATCCAACTTGATTGATTCACAAGTAATAAATTTTGGTGTTCGAACCGTGGAAGATTATAAAAATGAAGGTGGTCATCGTGGTTATAAGATCAATGGCCACAAAGTTCTGATCAAAGGAGCAGGATGGGCGGATGATCTTTTTCTTCAAGATACGACCGCATCCTTAGAATCTCAAATCGAATACGTAAAGCATATGAATTTGAATTGCATACGGTTGGAGGGATTTTGGGGAAAGGATCAAACAATTTACGATCTCTGTGATAAAAATGGAATATTGATCATGGTCGGATGGAGTTGTCAATGGGAGCATGAAGGATATCTTGGAAAACCTATTGATCTTAGATACGGTGGTGTTATTGAACCCGATGAAATAGATCTTGTGGCAAAGTCGTGGGAAGATCAATTATTATGGTTAAGACATCATCCATCTATTTTCGTTTGGACTGTTGGAAGTGATATGGTTCCTCATCCTGATCTTGAGAAAAGATATATTGAAACATTTCAAAAATATGATAACACTCGTCCATATCTTAATTCAACAGGCGGTGCAGGGAGCGACCAAGGAATCATTACGACTACTGAGGTAATAAGTGATATAAGTGGTTCTTCCCGAGTAAAAATGTTGGGCCCTTACGATTACACACCTCCAGTCTACTGGTATACAAATCGTCATCTTGGCGGAGCATACGGATTTAATACGGAAACCTGCCCAGGTGCGAATGTTCAACCAATTGACAGCATCAAGAAAATGATTCCTAAAGAAAATCTCTGGCCTGTTGATGAAGTCTGGAATTTCCACTGTGGTACAAATGAATTCGATTCTTTGAAGTTGTTTAAGAAGTCCCTTGCTGAAAGATATGGTGAAGCACAAAACGTTGAAGAATTTACAATGAAAGCTCAGGTAATGAATTACGAGCTTATGAGGCCAATGTTTGAAGCATTCCAATCAAATAAGGGAAATGCGACCGGTATCATTCAATGGATGTTAAACTCAGCTTGGCCAGAAATGTATTGGCAGCTTTACGGTCATGATCTCTTACCAAATGGGGCTTTCTATGGTGCAAGAGCTGCATGCAAACCCATTCATATTCTTTACAATTATGGTGAAAGATCAATAGAGATTAATAATGATACTTTTACTGATGTTCAGAGCTACAAAGCAAAAGTTTCTTTGTTTGATGTGAATTCGAAAACACTTTATTCCGAAGTATTTGATGTAATTGTGAAGTCAGAAGACAAAACGTCATTACTTTATATTCCAGTATTAGAAGAAATGACGGAAACTTTTTTTCTGGATTTAATTTTATTTGATGAGAACGGAATTGAAGTTGATCGAAACTTCTATTGGTTATCAACAAAAGATGATGAATTGGATTATGAAGCAAAATTTGAAAGTTGGGCTTATTACACACCGAGTAAAGAGTATGCCGATTTTACGTTGTTAAACTCACTACCTGAAGTTGAGATCGATGTCAATTATAAAATCATCGATTTTGAAAATAACTCAATCGAAGTTTCGCTATCAAATATCAATAGTGCGATTGCGTTTTTCATAGAACTACAGTTTATGAGCAAAGATAGTGGAGATTTGATTTTACCGGTTCTTTGGGAGGATAATTATATAAGTATCATTCCAGGATCAAACAGGAAGGTAAGTGCAAAAATAGTTGACGATATTTCTCTAGATAAGATAGAATTGCGTGTAAAAGGATGGAATCTAAAGGAAAAATTAATTAGATAATTTAAAATTAAAATTTATGGAATTTAAAATGAGTAACTTAGCAATAAATGGAGGAACTCCATTAAGAAGCATTAAAGATAATCCCTGGCCAGCTTGGCCGGTCTGGGACAACAATGAAGAGAAATCACTTCGTGAAGTACTGAATAGCGGCGTTTGGTCTTATAACGGACCTAAAGAAACTGAGTTCAATAGACTTTTTGCAGAATTCACAGGAACAAAATATTCAGTGTCAGCAGTTAACGGCACAGTGACTTTGCAACTTGCATTGGAAGCTCTTGGTATTGGTCTTGGAGATGAGGTAATTCTTCCTGGTATTACTTGGCAGGCTACAGCTGCAACAATCATTGATGTAAATGCAACACCAGTTCTGGTTGATGTTTGTGAAGACACATGGTGTATTGATCCTACCGAAGTTGAAAAAGCAATAACCCCGAGAACAAAGGCGATCGTTCCTGTTCATCTTTATGGAAGTTTTGCTGATATGGATGCGATAATGAGAATCGCCAAAGAAATATAATTTAGCAGTTCTCGAAGATTGTGCGCACAAACATGGTGGTGAGTGGAATGGACAAAAGGCTGGTAGTATTGGCGATATAGGAAGCTTCAGTTTTCAACTTTCGAAACACCTTACAGCCGGAGAAGGAGGGGCATTGACAACAAACAATCCTGAATTGGCTGAAAAACTAGATGCTCTTCGTAATTGTGGACGCAGACCAGAGGGTGACGAATATTTAGAAGTTGATAAGGGGGCCGGTGTTTATAGTGATGAAGGGAATTTCATTCAGTCTGGAAATTTCAGAATCACTGAATTCCAAGCTGCAATATTAATTGAAGGACTCAAGAGACTTCCGACTCAGAATACGGTTCGAGATGAAAACGGAATTTATATTAATTCAAAGTTGAAAGACATGCCGGGTGTTAAACCGATGCGCAGAGATGAAAGAGAAACTAAAGAGGCTTACTTCAATTTTTCTTTTAGATATTTTAAAGATGAATTCAAAGGTTTGCCGGTTCAAAAGTTTCGAGAAGCACTTGAAGCAGAGTTAGGAATCAACGTTGATGCTTGCTACGAGCCGCTTAATAATGCATCACTCTATGTCCCATTAACCAAACCAGCTAGACATAAATTGAATGATGAATATTGGAACGCAATCAACCCTTCAAATTTCAGTCTTCCTGTTTGCGAAAAAGTTTATAATGAGGAATCAGTTTGTTTGCATCATAAAGTTTTGATGGGAACTAAAGAAGATATGGATGACATTATTCAAGCAGTAATTAAGATTTATGAAAATGCAGAAGAACTAGTTTGATAAAAGGATCGACAAGGACAATAGAATATGAGTAAAGTAAATGTTGCACTAATTGGTGCTGGATATATTTCTGATTACCATGCTAAAGGTTTGAAGTCAATTGCGGATGTTGAGATCAAGGCTGTTGTTGCGCTACCATTAGAATCTGCAAAAGAATTTGCAAAGAAGTATGAAATCTCAGAGTCATCAGATAATACGTTAAGTTTAGTCGGCAGAGATGATATTGATGCTGTTCTTATTTCCACCCCTAATAAATTCCATGCTCCATATGCAGTAGAGTTTCTAAAAAGTGGAAAAGATGTTTTTATTGAAAAACCAATGGCGATGAGTGTTGAAGAAGGTGCTCAAATAATTAATGCAGCAAAGCAAAATGATAGAATCGTTTTAGTTGGACACATGTGGAGGTTTGATAAAGAAGCTCAGTTTATTAAAAGTGTAGTTGATTCTGGAGAACTGGGAAAGGTAATTAAAACTAAAGGTTATGGAATTCATGAGAATTGGGGGCCAGAAGGCTGGTTTACAAAGAAAGAATTAGCTGGCGGCGGCGCTCTAGCTGATATGGGTGTTCATGCAATAGATACAGTTAGATATATTTTGGGAGATCCTAAACCAGCAGAAGTTTATGCGAAAATCAGCACTAATTTTGGAGATTATGATGTTGATGATACTGGGATTATAATAATAACTTGGGATAATAGGACTACTTCGATAATTGAAAGTGGTTGGTGGCATCCCCATATGGATGGACCTGAAGCAAGCACACAACTTTTCGGCACTAAAGGTTATGCCTCTCTATTCCCAACAAAACTAAAGTTTAATGATGAACAAAAAGTTGACGAGTTCAAAATTCCAGAAGTCAATAAAACCGAACATTGTGACCAGCAGATTTATACTGAACAAATGAAGCATTTTATTCAATGTATAATAAGCAGAGAACAGCCTAATCCAAGTTTTAATGAAGGGCAAACAGTTTTGCAAATTGTTGAAGCAGCTTATAAATCTTCAGAAACAGGTGAAGCAGTAAAATTGTAATTCTTTATATACCTCCTCCTCCTTTGTACACTCGTCTAATTTTAGGCGAGTGTATTAAAATATAAAAATGTGACTACAATACTGTTCAAGTTGAATGTAAAATCCTTCTTCTATTAGTTCTTTTCTTGAACGCAAATATTCCATTCCGTTAAGAAGGTCTTTAAAAAGTATATTGCTACTGCCTGAAGAGAATTCTGTTTTAATTCTGCAAACTGAAATAGTCTTAGAGTAATTCACAACAACAAGCAAATTTGTCTTTTCATTTGCCCAGAGCCATGCTAATATATTTGTATGAGTGCTGTTGTCATCAAATGCTTGTGATGGTGAAAGTAAGGAAAAATGACCATTTAAAAAGATATTGTTTTTTAAAACGGTGAATAGTTTATCGTAAAAACTTAACAGATTCAAATTTACTTCTTCAACAGGTTCTCTTGCTAGTTGGACAGGTAATTTTACTTTCTTTCCCTCAAACTGTCCATCAAAATAAAGTTTCAAACCCGGGATTGTACTCATGATTACTGCAGCTGCTTTTGACTTTTTACCAAATGCTTTGCTGGCTCTTGGTTCATCGTGATTTTCAATAAAACAAACAGACTTATCTTGGAATTCAATATCCGCATTTAGATGCTCAAAAATCGAATTTGGATTACTCTTAAGAAGTCTGTCGTATAATTGTTTGTCATAAGTATAATCAAATCCGAGTTGCTGTAGATTGTATTCCAAATTCCAGTAAGCTTCTGCTATAAAAAGGAAATCGGCTCTCTTTCTTTTAACTTTGGGAATAGTCTCTGACCAAAATTCATTTTCAGGAAGTAAGTGAACAAATGAGTTTTCAACATTTTGCCAAGTTTTATTAAATACAGAATTGAGTAATAACATAGCCATGTCGCATCTTACTCCATCACATAAATCAGTAAGATTAAGCAGAACATCTGTCATGTATTCACGTGTTACCGGATTGAAATAGTCTGCTTGAATCGTATCTTGCCAAGCATCAAAATACGGATCCTTTCCATGTGCGTAGTACTCACCATTTATATTCGATTGGAAAAATGTAACAGGATCATGTTTATAAAATTCCATATTTACTTGAAGAAAAATGTCAGGAACCTCTTTTAATAAGGATGTCTCAGCACTAAAGTGATTTGGTATAAAGTCTAGAATAAGCTTAAACCCAAGCTGATTCAGTTTCTCTTTGAGTTTAATTAATTCTTCTCTTGTTCCAAGTTCAGGATTGATTTCATATCGATCTATTGAATAAGGTGAGCCGATAACATCCTCTGATCTCCAATCTGGGAGTGCTAGATCATATTCTTTCACTAATCCATCAACAAAACAATATTTTTCAACTGTAGAAGGAACAGTTTTCCAAATACCCATGAGCCAGATATACTTTATCCCTTTTTTTTTAAGTTTTTGCCAATAGTTCTGAGGTACTTCGATTAATTTTGGTTGGTTACTGGAATTGCTGAATTGTTTTATCCAAACTCGCGTGTTTATTTCGTAGATAATTGAATTCATATAGATTGTTAAATTAAATCAGAATTTCCATTTCCTTCAATGATAAGCTTTTTCTGAGCCTCTAGTTCTTTATTCTGGATCATTAGCTTTATTATTTCTTCATCATTTTCTTGAACTGCAATTGTATTGTTGTTTTTTCTAATGTTTTCTTCAATTCTGGTTACTCTAAACTTTTTTACAACATCCCTAGTTTGCTGGAGAATGTTTGGTTCTACTCTGCCGCTTTCATAGTAGGTATCCCATTTTCTACTTATTGCCTCTTGATCTAACGCTAAAGATAGAATAAAGTTTTTGGTCTCTTCATCAGAAACTTTTTCAATTATCACAGAGGGAGAAATATCACCTTCCTTATAACACTCCTCTACAATACTCATTACTTGTTTGAATTTTTTGCTTTTTAATTCTTCGGGATGGATGTGATCAAATATCTCTTCTATAATTTCTTCTTTACCTTCAAGTAACAGTTCGATTATTTCCTTTTCGATATTATTTGAAAGTCTAATATCATTTTGAAGTTCAGAAGTCTCTTTAACCTTGATTCTCTGGTTGCGTTCTGCAGTTGTTTTCTCCTGTTGACGATTCAACCGTACGAACTTATCCAATTCTTTCTCAAGTAACTTCTCTCGCAAATTGAACTTTTTTGAAATCGTTTTTAGGAAGAGTTGTCGCTTTAATTCGTCGGTTACAAGGGAAGCGCTTTTTACTAATTCACGTACAGCTCCAGTTTGTCGAACTGGATCTTCAAAGGAACCATCCTCTTCATACTGCGCAGCCTGATATTCTAGAAAATTCTGGGCACTATTAATCTGATCATTAAATTCGTCTACTCCAAAATTGTTGATATATGAATCTGGATCTTCACCATTTGGAAAGGAGACTAATTTTACATCGAAATCATGTTTTAATAAAATTTCTATGCTTCGAAGTGAAGCTTTTTGTCCTGCAATATCAGCATCAAATAAAACCGTTATATTTTTTGTAAAGCGAGATAGTAATTGAACTTGTTCCTCAGTCAGAGCCGTTCCAGAAGAGGCAACGACATTCTTTACTCCAAATTGATGCAGCGAGATCAGATCCATATATCCCTCAACAAGAAGTGCTTTATCAATTCTTCGGATCTCTTCCTTTGAGTGATAAAGCCCATAAAGAGTTTTCCGCTTAGAATAAATTTTCGACTCTGGAGAATTAATATACTTTGCAGCTTTTTCTTCTGAGTTCATTATTCTTCCACCAAAGGCAATTACTCTACCATTGGTTGAAAATATTGGAAACATTAGTCTACCGCGGTATTTATCATAGAAATTCCCACCATCGCGTGTATCAATAAGACCTATTTCCTTAGCTTTGAGAAGATTAACATTGTTGTCCTTGAGAAATAATAGTAGATTTTCCCAACTTGGTTCTGCAAATCCTAATCCAAAAGTTTTTTGAGTTGAGGATTTAATATTTCTTTCTTTGAAATACTTTCTAGCAATTTCTCCTTCGTCAGCTTTAAGAAGCTTACTTGAAAAGTATTTTGCGGCTAGAACATTTATATCGTAAAATTCCTCTAATTCAGAATTCTCATCAGAAAATGGTGTTGAATCCCGCTCGATCTTAATACCAAGATAATCGGCTACTTCTTCAACAGATTCCACAAATGAAATGTTTTTGTAATCCATCAGGAATTTAAATGCGTTACCACCGGCGTGACAACCAAAGCAATGATAAATCTGTTTATCTGGACTTACGGTAAAGGATGGTGTTTTCTCATGATGAAAGGGGCAAAGACCAATAAAATTTTTACCTCGTTTCTTTAACTGTACATATCCAGAAATTATATCGACAACATCTGCGGTATCTCTAATTTGGTCTATTTGTTGTTCCGGAATTCTCATAGTAGCATCAAAAACTGTTCACTCTCTGTTTGAAAATCAGACAAGAAAAATAAAGCTTAATCTATAAACATTCATTTCTTATATTTGAATAAATAAATATTTAATCAATAAAAACAAAATTTTGAAGAAAAATATTCTGCTAATACTACCTGCAAACAACTTTAGTTCAGAAGAATTCCTTTTAATTAAAAATATTATTCAAAAAGATGGATATAATGTTTTTATATCTTCAGATACAAATGCACTCTGTATTGCTGATAATCATACAAAAGTTAAAGCTGATGTCTCAATTTTTAATATTCATGCTGAAAATTTTTTGGCAATTATTTTTATTGGTGGCAACGGAGTCAGAAACGATTGGGATAATAAATCCTACCAGAATATTGCAAGAAAATTTTTTGAGCAGAATAAAATAGTTGGGGCGATTTGCGCTTCTCCAATCATCCTTTCTCGGGCAGGATTATTATCCAACAGAAATGCTACTTGCTTCCCAAGTGATAGGAAAGAAATTGAAAAAGATGGAGTGTGCTATTTAGATTCTGGGGTTGTTGTGGATGGGAACTTGATAACTGGTCAGTCTTCATCTGACTCAGAACATTTTGCACAGATAATAATTAGAAGGATACAAGATGGAAAATATGGATAGTTACAAATACTGCAACAGTCTAACCGAGTATTCAAGATTATTAACAAGGGAAGTATTAATAGGAGACATTCCACTAGGTGGTAGTAATCCAATTAGAATACAATCTATGACAACCACTGATACTATGGATACTATAGCAACAGTTGAAGAATCAATTAGGATGATCGAGGCTGGTTCCGAATATATCAGAATTACTGCCCCAAGTATGAACGAAGCAGAAAATTTAGGAAATATAAGGAAAGAACTTCACAAAAGGGGATACAAAGTTCCTCTCATTGCGGATATTCATTTTACCCCAAATGCTGCAGAACTAGCTGCTAGAATTGTTGAAAAAGTTAGAGTTAATCCTGGTAATTATGCGGACAAGAAAAAATTCAACCAAATTGAGTATACTGATACCGAATATGAAGGTGAAATTTCAAGGATTGCAGAGCGCTTTGCACCATTAGTAAAAGTATGTAAAGAGTATGGAACAGCAATGAGGATAGGAACCAATCATGGCTCACTTTCCGATAGAATTATGAGTCGATACGGAGATACACCTTTAGGAATGGTTGAATCAGCATTAGAGTTTGTTAGGATCTGTGAAGAGAGTAACTATTATGATATCGTCTTATCTATGAAAGCAAGCAATCCGCAAGTTATGATCCAAGCATACAGGCTTTTAATCAACAAAATGATAGCAGAAGGAATGAATTATCCTATCCATCTAGGTGTTACAGAAGCTGGTGATGGTGAAGATGCCAGAATAAAATCAGCTGTAGGTATTGGAACTTTGCTTGAAGATGGAATTGGTGACACAGTTCGAGTTTCCCTTACAGAGCCACCGGAGAATGAACCACCTGTTGCAATAGATCTTGTTAACCGATATCAATCAAGAAAAATTGAGCAAAAATCTATTCCTTCTATCTCAAATCTCAGAAATCCATTTGGGTATTCTAAACGAAGTACATATAATGTAAACCGAATAGGTAGTTCAAATGTACCTGTCGTAATTGCTGATTTGAGTAAAGAAAATTTAAGTCTTGATTTGCTTTCAGCAATCGGATATAACTATGATGAACCCACTGATAAATGGAAGATAAGTGAAACTCCTGCCGATTTTATCTTTTTAGGGGATTCACTTTCTGAAATCGAACTTCCTCAGAATCTATTCCCAATTTACAACAATGATATTTGGAAGAATCTAAAGAAAAAAGAGAACTCTTTTCCATTTTTTACTCTAAAAAAATTCATTGAAACTGACTCAAAATCTGAAACAATAAATTTTGTGCAAGTTTCATTAAACGAAGTACTGGATGATAATTTGTTAAGCATTAAAAATAATAAATCAGTTGTTCTAGTGTTGACAACAAACAATCCTCATAGTATGGCAGAATTGAGAAGAGCGTTTCTTCATTTATTAGAAAAAGAGATATTTTTTCCTGTTATAATAAAGATTGAGTATAAAGACAAAGCTTCAAATCAATTTATATTGCATGCATCAACTGATTTTGGTGGATTATTCATTGAAGGATTTGGTGACGGTATCTGGATTATTGATAAACCTACTTCTGCTGATGTAAAATTGACTAATCGAACTGCCTTTGGAATTCTTCAAGCAACGAGAACTCGAATAACTAAAACTGAATATATCGCTTGCCCAAGCTGTGGAAGAACTCTTTTTGATCTAGTTGAGGTGACAAATAAGATACGAAGCCGAACTGAACACCTTAAAGGAGTAAAGATAGGCATTATGGGTTGCATTGTTAACGGTCCTGGAGAAATGGCCGATGCTGACTATGGTTATGTCGGAAGTGGTATTGGAAAAATAACTTTATATAAAGGAAAGGAAGTAGTTGAAAAAGGAGTTGATGAAAAATTTGCGGTTGATAGACTCATTCAAATTATTAAAGATGATGGAAATTGGATAGATAAAAAATAATACGACTAATTTGAGGAGATTATGAGAAAAATATTGATAATACTCATTACACTATTCTTAATTCAAACAGTTTTATTAGCTAGTGAAGATGAAAAAGAAGAGGACACTTCCCCTTGGAAGTCTTCTACTTTTTGTGGTCTAAAGTTTAGAAGTATAGGCCCAGCATTCAATTCAGGGCGCATTGCTGACTTCGCAGTTAATCCAAAGAATCACTCTGAGTATTACGTTGGAGTTGCTTGTGGAAATATCTGGAAGACAACAAACTCTGGAGTAACTTGGGAGCCTGTGTTTGATTGTTACGGCTCTTATTCAATCGGAGCTCTTGCAATGGATCCGAATAATTCAAATATTGTTTGGGCTGGAACTGGTGAGAACAATCATCAACGTGCACTTGGATATGGTGATGGTGTTTATAAAACCATAGATGGTGGAGAAAATTGGAAAAATATGGGACTTCATGATTCACGTCAGATTGGTATGATAGCAATCGATCCAAGAAATTCTAATATCGTTTTCGTTGCAGCAGAAGGTTCCGTTTGGGGACCTGGTGGAGACAGAGGATTATATAAAACCATAGATGGCGGACTAACTTGGCAGAAAGTATTAGAAATTTCTGAGCATACAGGTGTTAATAATGTAATCATGGATCCAAAAAATCCTGATGTTATGTATGCAACTTCAGAGCAGAGAAGAAGGCACGTATTCACAAAAATCGGAGGTGGACCTGAATCTGCAGTTTATAAATCTGAAGATGGCGGAGAAGCATGGAACAAAATTATGGAAGGACTTCCTGAAGTCCACATTGGCGGAATGGGAATTGCGATTTCACCAGTTGATCACAACGTTCTATACTTAATTGTTGAGGCAGAGGATGACAAAGGAGGATTTTTCAGATCAACAAATCGAGGAGCCTCTTGGGTAAAAATGAGTGACCATACGTCTAGTGGACAGTACTATAACGAAATTTATTGTGATCCCGTAGATGTCGATAAAGTATATTCGGTTGAAACTTATTCTCATTTTACTGAGGATGCCGGTAAAACTTGGAAAAGACTTGGATTAGAAAATAGACACGTTGATGATCATGCAATGTGGATTGACCCTTTTGACACAAAACACTTCCTAATTGGGGGTGATGGTGGCATTTATGAAACCTATGATGGAGGTGAGCATTACATCTTCAAGGGCAATTTGCCAATCACTCAATTCTATAGAGTTAATGTAGACAACGATTATCCGTTTTATAACATTTATGGAGGCACACAAGATAACAATAGCATGTATGGTCCTTCTCGTACTTTAAGTGCCGATGGAATTGTAAATAGTGATTGGGTTATTACAAATGGCGGTGATGGTTTTTGGACTGCTGCTGATCCAGAAGATCCAAATATTGTTTATGCTGAATCTCAGTATGGTCACATGGTTCGTCATGATAGAAAGAGTGGAGAGTCAATTTACATTAGACCTGAACCGAAAAAAGGAGAACTTACTTACAAGTGGAATTGGAATACTCCTCTGATAATTAGTCCTCACTCGAATACACGACTCTACTGTGTTGCAGAAAAAGTTTTCAGAAGTGATGATAGAGGTGATAATTGGAAAATAATTAGCGATGATATTACCAGGCAAATTGATAGAAATACTTGGAAAGTAATGGATAAGTATTGGAGCATTGATGCTGTGAAAAAAAATGTTTCAACATCCCAATTTGGTATGGGAGTTGCATTCGATGAATCGCCGGTCAAAGAGAATCTTCTTTATGTTGGAACTGATGATGGAGTGATCTCGATCAGCCAAGACGCTAAAACGTGGACAAAGGTTGAAAATTTTCCAGGAGTTCCAGAATTTACATACGTCAGTGATATTCGAGCATCTAAGTTTGATGAAAACACTGTGTTTGTTTCGTTTGATAATAGAAAGCGTGATGATTTCAATCCATATCTCTTAAGGAGTACTGATAAAGGTAATTCTTGGGAATCAATTTCCGGTGATCTTCCAGATAGTGGAACTGTTCATTCAATTGAACAAGATTTTGTCAATCCTAATCTCCTATTTGCAGGTACCGAATTTGGATTTTTCTTCACAGTCGATGGAGGAAAGAAGTGGATCCAACTTAAAGAAGGTATTCCAACTGCAGCTGTAAGAGATATAACTATTCAAGAAAGGGAGAGTGATATTGCTTTGGCCACGTTTGGACGAGGATTTTATATTCTTGATGATTATTCACCTCTCAGAGGAATTTCTGATTCTGTTTTCGAAAAAGAGGCTGATATCTTTCCAATAAAGAAAGCTTTGATGTACATTGAGAATCGTGGCAGATACGGATCAGGATCAACCTATTATAAAGCTTTGAATCCAGATTTTGGAGCAACCTTTACCTACTATTTGAAAGAAATACCAAAAACTAAAAAAGAAATTCGGAAAGAGAAAGAGAAGAAACTATTCGAGAAAGGAGAGAAGATTCCGCAACCAACCTATGATGAAATTCAATTAGAGAATAGAGAAGTTAAACCACATCTTATATTTACAATTTCGGACGAAGAGGGGAATTCGGTCAGGAAAATAAATAAACCGGTAACAAAAGGATTAAATAGAGTTTCTTGGGATCTGAGAGGCCAAGGTACTGAACCAATAAGTTTAAAAGATGATAAATTCAATCCTGAGGAAAAAAGCTCGAGTGGTTTTCCAGTTGTGCCGGGTAATTATTACGTTTCATTATCGATCTATCAGAATGGGGAAATAAAAGAGTTGGTAGAACCAGTTAAATTTGAAACAGAAGTGTTGAATAATGCAACATTACCAGCAAATGATAGAGATGAGTTGGCAAGCTTCCAGAAGAAAACTCTTGAATTATCAAGAGTGATTCAAGGAACAGAAAAATATACAAATGATCTTATTAATAGAATTCAATATATAAAACAAGCAATTTATCAAACTCCTTCAGCCTCATCTGATTTGATAAATATTGCTGAAAATATTGAAATTCAGTTGGATAATATTCTTTTTAAGTTTAATGGGCAGAAACCGAAAGCAAGTGTTGAGGAAATACCACCTGCTGAAGTTCCTTTGAATCACCGATTATCGGTATTGCTTTATTCTCATTGGAGATCAACTTCAAGAATTACCGGGAGACAGAGGGATTCATATGATGTGCTTGTTGAGGAGATAGCACCGATTCAGAAAGATCTAGAATATATTAATGATATAGCGATAAAAGACCTAGAAAAAGAATTAGATATAAATAATGCACCTTGGACACCAGGGAGATTACCATCCTTGAACTTTGAATAATTGTCTGAGCGATTAAAGAATGGGAGAAAAATTAAAATAATTCACTTGTTGAATTACACAGGAATTAATCTTACATTTATACACTGTATTTATGGGGAAATTGAAAAAAGATATAATGTTCAGTCGTTTATTGCGACAGATAAAAAAGTTTTAGAAAATTATTACAATGCACTTCCAAAAATGGGGTGCATTTTTTTTTGATTATTATGTATGGTAGCGAGATAATAAAATACCTGGAAGAATGGGCACCGCCTGAAGTTGCCTGGAAAAATGATAACGTTGGACTTCAGGTTGGCTCTAAAGATGTAAAAATAAAAAACATCTTAATTGCCCTTGATCTGAACAATAAGGTTCTTGACCAAGCGATTAAAAAGAACTGCAATTTCATTTTAACCCACCATCCATTTATTTTCACTCCAATTAAAAGATTAGATTTTCAAAGAGATAAAAAAGCAAAGATCATTCAGCAGCTTATAAAACATGATATTACATTATACTCCGCCCATACAAACCTGGATTTCACAAAAGATGGAGTTAGTTTTGAGCTTGCAAAAAAACTAAAACTAACTAAAGTAAATTTTCTTACTAACGAAGAGAGCAATCAATATAAATTAGTTGTTTTTGTACCACTGGATGAGGTTGATAAAGTTTCTGAGGCCATATTTAATGCTGGTGGGGGAGTGATTGGAGAATATTCAAAGTGCAGTGCACAGATGATTGGAGAGGGAACTTTCCAAGGTTCAGATTCTACTAATCCCTCTATTGGTAAAAAAGGCCAATATGAAAGAATTGTGGAAGTTAGACTAGAAGTTCTTGTCAATTCTTGGAAATTAAACTCTGTGATTAATGAAATGCTCAAAGTTCATCCTTATGAAGAACCAGCCTATGATATTTATCCTCTTAATAATCAAAACATTGGCTACGGTGCCGGTGCAATAGGATATTTGAATCAATCTATGTCAGAGAAAGAATTTTTATCACATGTAAAGAAAAATCTGAATGCTGATTCACTCAGATTTGCTCACGGTAAGAACAGAAAAATTAAAAAAGTTGCAGTTTGCGGAGGAAGTGGGTCAGATCTGTTAAATGATGCAATATCAATTGGAGCGGATGCATTTATTACAGCAGATGTAAAATATCATACTTTCCAGGAAGGGAAAAAAAATATTTTGCTCGTTGATGCAGGTCACTATGAGACAGAGGTGGTTATTCTTGATTTAGTGAAAAAGAGATTAGACAAATTAGTAAGTGATAATGTAAAAGTTTTTAAATATAGTGGGTCAACGAACCCCATAAAGTTTTATAATAATTAAGGAGTGTTAAATGGTAAATAGATTATCAACTTTGTACGCCTTACAGTTACTTGATGATCAGCTTGATGAACTGGAAGAACTCCGAGGTGATCTTCCCTTGAGAGTTAATAGTCTTAATAGTAAGATTAAGGAATTACAAGATCAAATTGATGAAAGAGAAGTTGAGCAGAAAAGTTCACTTGAGCAAAGAAAGGCAAATGAAGATGAGGTTGATAGACTTAAAGGCAGCCTCAAGAAATTCAAAGCGCAACTTTTCCAAGTAAGGAATAATAAAGAATACGATGCGTTAACAAAGGAGATTGACCATTCCGAAGGTGAGATCAAAAGGTTGGAGGACGAAAACATTGAGATGGAAATTAACGGTGAAAAGTTGAAGATGGAAATTGCTGAGTTCACTCCAAAAGTTGAAGAACTGAATGAGCACCTAAAGCAAAATGAAGTTGAACTTAAAAAAATTATTAAAGCAAATGAATTGGAAGAAATTAAACTGAAAGATAAACGAGAGCAGATCGTTCCTAAGGTCAAGAAACAAGATTATAATGTATACATGAGAATCCGAAAAGCGTTAAAAGGCAAAGCTGTTGTTATTGTAAATCGTTCTGCTTGCAGCGGTTGTCATAATGTTGTCCCCCCGCAGCGTCAAATTGAAATTAGACAGAACAGAAGAGTTTACACTTGTGAATCATGTGGTAGAATTTTAGTCTCCAATGAAGTTTCAGATGAAGCGAAAAAACTCATCTAACTAATATTTCGAGCTACTACTCATTGAATCAATGGGTAGTAGTTCAATCTAAACTCAAAGAATAATCAACTTTTTAAAAGTTCAACTAAACCTGAATTGATATCGGAGATTGGAATTATCTTTGAATTATATTTCCCCTTAATACTTTTAAAGCTAGATTTTGGAATAAGAATGCTTGTAAATCCTAATTTTTCTGCTTCCTGAATTCTTTTATCTATTTGGTTAACACTTCTTATCTCTCCTCCGAGCCCTACTTCACCTATTGCTACAAAACCATCTTTTGGTTTAACATCCCTAAAACTTGAAGCAATTGCACAGCAGACTGCAAGATCAGCAGCAGGCTCAAATATCTTGAGTCCGCCAGCCATATTAACAAATACATTCGCCGAAGATAGTCTTAACTTTGATCTTTTTTCGAGAACTGCAAGTAAAATTGATAAGCGCTTATAGTCAAATCCAGTTGCTACACGTTGTGGATTACCATAATTTGATGGAGTAACCAACGCCTGTACTTCTAATAAAACTGGTCTGCTTCCTTCTAAGGTTGCTGTGATGACGGAGCCAGTTGTTTCTTCTGTGTGCTCGCTTAAAAATATCTCACTAGGATTTGCGACTTCACTAAGACCAGTATCGTGCATTTCAAAAATCCCAATCTCGTTTGTACCTCCAAAACGATTTTTTAGAGATCTCAAAATTCTGTAATTATGGTCCCTTTCACCTTCAAACTGCAAAACTGTGTCAACCATATGTTCTAAAATTTTGGGTCCGGCAATATATCCCTCTTTAGTAATATGTCCAATCAGTACTGAAACAAAGTTGTTCTTTTTTGATAATTGCATAATGTAACCTGCACACTCACGGATTTGAGTTATAGTCCCTGGAGCATTATCTAATTCTGCTCTTTGAATAGTTTGGATAGAATCAATAACTACTAGATCTGGCTTGATATTTTCAATTGCTGCTTCAATTATACTCAGTTCAACTTCAGCCAAAATATAAAAGTTTTTCGATTCCAATTTTAGACGTTTTGAGCGAATATTTATTTGTGAAACTGATTCCTCTCCACTTACATAGAGAACTTTGCTATCTATCTTTGCAGCTGCCTGCATGATTAAAGTCGATTTTCCAATTCCTGGATCGCCTCCAATTAAAACGACTGAACCTTGCATGAAACCACCGCCAAGAACTCTATCAAACTCTAAAATGTTAGTCTCAATTCGCTTGCCTTCATTCTCGATTACTTCTCCAAGTTGAGATATATTCAAGTTAGTTGATTCAACTCTCTTTAAAGGATTTTTCTCTTGAACTTCTTCTGTAAAAGTATTCCACTCCTCACAAGAAGGGCACTTACCTATCCATTTTAATGAATCATAACCGCAATTCGTACAAATATATTTTATTCTAAGCTTGGACATTATTTAACCGTTCTTTTTATAAATTCTTTAATTATCTCATCATCACTATTTAAGATGTCTTCATAAGAACCGGAATAATAAATTCGACCATTATGTATCATCGAGACAACATCTGCTACATTTTTTACACTGAACATGTCATGCGTAACAACAATTGAGGTAACATTTAATTGGTCGTTTAGATTATTTATCAACTCATCAATTGAATCTGACATTAGTGGATCTAAACCAGTTGTAGGTTCATCATATAAAATATAATCTGGATTTGTAACTAAAGCGCGCGCAAGTCCAACTCGCTTCTTCATCCCTCCTGAAAGTTCGGATGGTTTCTTTTTTTGAATTCCAGGAAGATCTACTAAATCTAGTTTCTGGGCAACAATTTTATCTATCTCACCAACTGAAAAGTTATACTCGTTCTCAATTAAAGGTAGCCAAATGTTTTCCTCAATGGTCATTGAATCAAAAAGTGCTGAACCTTGAAATAAAAAACCAAATCTTTTACGAATTTCATAAAGTTCTTTTTCAGAAAGATGATTTAAATTTTTTCCCTCAATAGAGACATAACCCTTATCTGGAAACAGTAGCCCCACAATATGTTTTAGGAGGACACTTTTCCCACAGCCACTTGTTCCAATTACAGCGAGAGTTTTACCTTGGGCTATTATCAAATTTATACCATTCAGCACATGGTTTTGGTCAAAACTTTTATGGAGATCTCGGATTTCTATCATAAATAATATTGAATAATTGACTCTAAAAATAGAATATTAAATCTAGGAGTTAAAAGTCCAAACTTGAAGGAGGGCATTTAAAAAACCTCCAAAGTATATTTACTAAGGAGGTTAAAGTTTTATAAGAAAAGATTGTGACGTTTATTCAGAATCATCTTCTTCGTGCTCTTCCTCACTTTTTTCCTCAATTATAATTTTCTTCTTTATTACCCTTTTATCTCCATCTTTAGAGATGAAAACCTGCTCACTTTCATGATCCATTTCTTTGAGGAACTTTTCTGCTTCTTCACCCTCATAAACTTTAACTGTCTCTTCCCCACCTTCATTGGTCGTGACTGTTACTTTTTTAACACCATCTACAACTTCAACATTTACCTCTTTCTTAATCATATTCTCATCGTCTTCCGTAATCCAAACTAGGTCTTCGTCGCTATCCTTTAGGATTACATGAATGTCACCATCTTCTGAAATGAACTTCATTCCATGACCGTCTTTCATTTTCAAAATATGTTTTTCAGCAGCTTCACCCTTATATTCTTCAATTGTTTCTTTACCATCTACATTTTTCTTTATGATGACCACTTTTTCACCATCTGTATCTTCAACTTCCACATCGACAGTAATTTCCTTTGCTTCGCCATTTTTATTCAGAAAAACAAAATTACTTTTAGTCTTTCTCTTCATCTTAGATAGCATTTGCTTTGCTTCGTCGCCGGTAATTTCAACTTCGCCCTCAGTTGTTTCAATAGTGATCTTTGTTACATCTCCCTTGAGATCATCTAATTTGCTATTTGTTTCTTGAGCAAGAATCAAATTTGTTAATAAAATTATGAGTAATAACACATTTAACTTTTTCATATTTCCTCCTTTAGTTGAAAAATTTTTGATTCTAAAATATGGTTCTTAGACGAAAGATAGTGTTAAAGGGGTATTAAAAAATGTTAAAAAATGTTAAATGACAAATTTTATAAGTAGATATAATTAAATTATGCTTATGGAAAAATATAAGGTGAAAATATTAATTACACTCATGACGATTGCAGTGATTGGATTAATAGTTGTGCAAGTTTTTTGGAGTGTTAAAACTATTTCTACTGAAGAGATTAGATTTGATGCAAAGGTAAACGCTGCAATGATAAGGGTGGTAGCAAAGCTTGACAAACATAAAACTGCAGACATAATCGTTGAGAAAGTAATTGGTGATGAACCGAAAATGGTCTGGGTGACAAGTGATACTTCAGAGCATGGGGAGGACAATGTGATTTTTTTGAGTTCAGAATATGAGAGCTCAGAAAAGGGAAAAGATGAAAAATTAGAAATTCAAGTTGAAGTGTCAACCGAGAGTAGCGGTTTTGTCTATAATACTATTGAGAATGATAGTAGTAGAAAGCGAACAATTAGAAAAATTTATAAATACAATAATGGAAGTGAAGTTTTTTTAACAAATTCCGATGTTGATACTGTGATAGTTAATCGGAAGCAACTAATATCAGAAGTTATCGAGGAGATGCGCGGAGTTAATGATGAAGAATATTTAATCAAAAATTTTACTGAATCTTTTTTAGATTCTGTTATTTTGGAAGAGTTGGGGAATAAGGGCATAATTACAGATTATGAATTCGGAATATTAAATCAATCTGAAAATGTATTTTTAGTTTTGAGTTCCAAAGAAGATAGTATAAGTTTGGAGCGCACAAAATTTAATATTGCACTTTTCCCAGATGATGTTTTTACTAGCCCGTTAAAGTTGTTGATCCATTTACCAAATAAATTTACATATCTATTAAGATCAGTCTGGGTGATGTTATCTCTGTCTCTTTTATTTGTAGGTATTATTGTTCTGGTATATTTAAAGACTTTAAAGATGTTTCTTGATCAAAAAAAAATTACGGAAGTTAAAAATGATCTAATAAATAACATAACACACGAATTTAAAACACCAATTTCATCAATTTCACTTGCTTCTGAAGCATTGCAGAATCCGCAACTGATAAACAAGGAAAACTCTCTTAAGAAGTATTCTGGCATCATTGCTGAAGAAAATACTAGATTAACTAGACTGGTGGAGAACTTATTAAACACTGCTGCGTTTGAACGGAGTGAAATCGATCTAAAGAAAGAAACTATTAATGCTGCCAATGTGATTCAAGCTATAGCCGATTTAACGGTGGACAGAGTGAGTAATACGAGAATCATTATTAGAGATAACTCTGATGGAAGATCTACAATCAACGCAGATCTTTTCCATTTTTCAAATATTATGAATAATTTAATTGATAATGCAATTAAGTATTCCAAAGGGGATAAAGAAATATTTATAGAAGTTTTTAAAACATCTACTGATGTTAAGATTAGCATTAAAGATAATGGAATAGGAATTAGTAAATCAGATCAGCAAAAAATTTTTGAGACCTTTTACAGAGTTCCAACTGGAAATATTCATAACGTTAAAGGAAATGGGATCGGACTCAGCTATGTTAAGAAAATTGTTGAAGTGCATGGCGGTTCCATAAAAGTAAAGAGCAAAATAGGAGAAGGATCAACATTTACAATAGTATTTCCAAATGAATGAGAAAGTGAAAATACTACTAGTTGAAGATGATCCTAATTTAGGCGGATTATTAAAAGAGTTTCTTTTAGTAAAAAACTATAATGTATCACTAGCTGTAGATGGAGATGAAGGATTAAAATTTTATATTTCTCAAGATTTTGATTTGTGTATCCTCGACATAATGCTGCCAAAAGTTGATGGTTTTACTCTAGCCCGCGAAATTAGATCAGTTGACGAAAAGATTCCAATAATCTTTTTAACTGCAAAGTCTCAACAGCAAGATAAAATTGAAGGCTTTAAGATTGGTGGTGATGACTATCTAACAAAACCATTTAGTATGGAAGAACTTCTTTACAGAATTAGTGCTCTGTTAAAAAGATCAAACCCTAATAAAGCTGAAATAGTTAATGATAATTTTATATTGGGTAAGTTTAAGTACAATTTTCAAAATAGATCACTAAATATTGAAAATCAGAGTATTAAGTTGACATCAAAGGAAAATCAATTACTAAATTTACTTGTTTTAAAAAGAGGAGAATTAGTATCACGTACAGAAGCACTAGTAAAGATTTGGAAATCGGATAACTATTTTAATTCTCGTAGTATGGATGTTTACATTGCAAAATTGCGAAACCATCTTAAGCATGATAAAACTATTGAAATAATTAACATTCATGGTGAAGGATTTAAACTAATTTTTTAAGGATGAACATGAACATTCAAATACTTGGAAGAAAAAATTGTAATAACACTAAAAAAGCGGAGAGGTTCTTTAAAGAAAGGAGAATAAATTTTCATATTAGAGATCTAGTTGAAAAAGGTCTGAGTAAAGGTGAACTAGATAATATTACCAGAACTATTGACCCAGAAGATTTGATAGATAAAGAAAGCAAGCAATATAAAAAGCGTGGCATGGAGCATATGGTTTTTAACGCTGAGGAAGAATTGTTAATCGATCCACTTATTATAAAAACCCCGATCGTACGAAATAAAAGTAAATCTACCGTTGGAGTAGATACTGATTCTTGGAATAAATGGATTGAAGCTGGTTAAAATTATTTCCTCATCTTGAAAAGCGATTTCAAAGTTGATTTTCTGGGTGATCCATGCAATTCATAAGTATTTGAAACATATCTTACATCTTCAATAGAATAAAATGCATTTGGATTATATCCCTTAATAATACCAACAACTTGATTGATTTTGGATCTTTTGATAACTGTGAATATTATATGCACCGGACCAGTTGATCCATCTGCAGGAACAACTGTCACGCCAAAATCATTTTCTTGTAGGTAATTAATAAGTTCTGAAGCATCGTGTTTAGTAATAATTCTAATGATTACAGTACCTATTGCAAGTTTTTGCTCAATTATTATCCCAACGTAGTTCCCAGCTGCAAAACCTACTGCATATGCGATGTAGTTAGCTGGATTCGTTAAATTTTGCATCACCTGACCAATAGTAACAATCCAGATTAATACTTCTATAAAACCAAGAAATGGTGCTAATTTTTTTGCTCCTTTCGCAATAAGGATAATTCGTAACGTACCAAGTGAAACATCTATGATTTTTGCAAGAGCAATCAATATTGGAATCACTATGTAATTAAATTCCCAAGTGTAAAAAAACTCATTCATAATTTAAAAGGTAATATTTATTAATATTTTGTATAGAAATCTACTTTAAATGTTAGCTAATTAAAATTCTTATAGATGTTTTATCTGTCTTTTATTTTTACTGCTGATTTTATTTGAATATTTTGAGGAAAAACCTGGAGCATGCTGTTTTAAGAAATATGGAATTCTTCGGTTTGGTACAGCAGTGAAATCTCGAATAATAAACTCAGCATATTCTTTTTTATTTTCCCCTTTTACTTCTGTTAGGTAAATAAAAAATAATTCGGTAAGTCTATTTAGTGGAATACTCCAAGTTCTTTTTAGTTGGATGTAAATCCAATTTGAGAATTCATAGAAACTATTAAATACCTCTCCATCCTTCCAAAGATATTTAACAGAAATTTTAAAATTTCCACTGTTGTAAAAAAGATCCCAAAATCTTGCAAATCTTTTCATCAGGATCATTTCATCTTCTGATATTAGAGCGTTACATATTATTTCATATGGAGGTTCGATTGAATATACCATTTCAAATTCAATATCATGCTGATCAATTGACGTGCCAGACAATTTTTTAAGTAAGCCCAATTGAATCTCAGAATTTGTCAGCGAAACAAGTCGATTTAAATTGTACTCAAAACTTTGCAATGATTCTCCAGGCAATCCAATTATAAGATCCAAATGAAGATGTGCATTTGTTTCACTCGTGAGGAATCTTATGTTCTTTTCAATTTTCTTAATATTTAGATTGCGATTGATTCTTATTGCAACTTCTTCATTTAGGGTTTGAATCCCAACCTCTAATTGGATCGATGCTTTGGGGAATAATTTTAACTTTTCTTTTAAGCTTTCAGGAAAATAATCTGGAATGACCTCAAAATGCAAAAAGTATTCTGGCTCCTTATTGAGGAAATAATTTAGAATCTGATTTGTATTTTTAATATTTAAGTTGAAAGTTCGATCAACAAATTTAAAATGTCTAGCCCCGCGCTCCCAGAGTGTATCAAATTCTGAGAAAAGAAGTTTTGGATCAAATTTCCGAACAGTTTTATCGATTGAAGACAAACAGAACTGACAAGAAAAAGGACAACCTCGGGATGCTTCAACATAGATTACTCTATTTTTAATGTCCTCATCAGAATAGTATTTATATGGCAGTTTTAGCTCATGTATAGATGGCAGTTCAGCTCTTAAAACTCGTTGCTCAGGAAAACTTTGAGTAAGAATTTGTCGCGATATTCTATAAAACTCAAGATCACCTTCACCTTTAATTATGTAATCTGCTGAATCAAAGTTAACTCTAAGTGGGAAGTGGCTAACCTCTGGTCCACCAAGAACAATTGTAATATTTTTCGACCTAGTTTTCAATAAACCAATAAGTTCACTTACTTCGAGTGCATTCCAGATGTAGACACCAATACCCACAATCCTAGGATTTCTTAGTAGTATTTTTTCTGCTATTACTTTTACATCTTCTTTTTTTATGAATTCGAGAATTTCTGTTCGTGCCTGAAGTTCTTTTAAATTTGCGTAAATATATCGCAGACCAAATGATGAATGAGTATATCTAGCATTTATTGTTGTAAGGATAATTGAATTCATTGGAAGCTATTTAACTTGTTGGTAGAATGTTATACATTTTAAAATCGTTTAAAAGTTGATCATTGTTCAGAAATTGAATTCCACTCCAACCAAGGTTTTTAGCACCTTCTACGTATTCTTTGATGTCATCAATAAATATGTGATTCTCAGAACGTTCTTTAGTAAAGTCTTCAACCGCTCTGTAAATTTTTTCTTCAGGTTTTATGGCACCAATTTCGTGAGAAAGAATGAGTTTATCAAAATGCTTAAGGAAATCGTACTTTTCCCATCCATATTTTTGATGAATAAAATTCGTATTTGAGAGAAGTACCAACTTATATTTCTTTTTTAGTATTGGAAGCAGTGCTGTTGTCTTTTTATTTTCTGTAAAAAGATCTGAATAAATAATTTTGAAATCATCTTCAGAGATTTTTTGTTCCGTCCATTCCATCATTATTGATAAAAATTCTGCATCACTCAGAGACCAACGCTCATATTTTCTGTGAACTTCATAATTATCATAGTATCGTTCAGAAAATCTGTCGCCTAATCCTTGATCAATACTATTTAACTTTGAAATGATGCGGTTGTAGTCAAATGGAATTAATACGTTTCCCAAATCAAAAACAATTACTGTAATTTCTTTTTCCATAGATAACTTAATTTATTTAAATGCTGAGTTTATAATTTTAAGTAGATTTTTATGTCCAATGAATTTAGATATAGATTTCTGTTCTACCCACAATCTTTCTCTAAAATGCTTTTCGTCCCACTTTTTATGAACCTTTTTAATTTTCATTTTATAGACTTTAACGGAATAATTATCGCCAAATTTTTTATAGGAATATTCACCAATTATCTTTTTCTTAACTTTACCTGAAATACCAGCTTCTTCACGAGCTTCGTTAGCAGCTGACTCTCTTGCAGAAAATCCAATTTGTATTGTCCCTTTCGGAATGGTCCAACTTTCATTTCGAGTTGTAACTAGCATAATCTCAATAATTCCTTCTGCACTTTTTCGATAAGGAATAACGGCTGATTGTTCGATAATTATCATTGTTACCTTTGGAAATAAAATCGTTTTTCAAAAATATTATCTTTAAGAATGAATGGAAAGCTAGATTTAAAATGAAAACCCCGAAACTATCGGGGTTGCAATTTGCTCCACGGGTAAGATTCGAACTTACAACCCTTCGGTTAACAGCCGAATGCTCTACCATTGAGCTACCGTGGAATTGATCAAAATTTGAACATCAAAAATATAGTTCTCTCAGCTTTTTGTCAAGACAAAATTTTGATGATATATTTTTTATCAAAATTATTTCCAACTAATGAGAATAAAATCTTATTTGCAATAAGAATATGATGTTAGTTTGAATTGATAAAATTGAAATTGTGTATATTTATAAAATATTTAAGATTTTATTATTCGGCACATAAATTGATCGGCCGATTTTTTATTATTGTTGGGAGATAAGATGGAGCTTACACATATAGAACATATTGGAATTGCTGTTGAAGATCTTGAATCTTCAATAAAATATTATGAAGATGTACTTGGACTAAAATGTTATGCAATTGAAGAAGTGAAAGATCAAAAAGTTAAAACAGCATTCTTTAAAGTAGGGGATACTAAGATAGAACTATTGGAATCTACGAAAAGTGACGGACCAATTGGAAAATACATTGAAAAAAAAGGTCAAGGAATTCATCATATTGCTTTTCATGTAAATGGAATTTCTGATGCTTTAAAGGAAGCTGATAATAAGGGAATAAGACTGATTGACCAACAACCTCGCAAAGGTGCAGAGGGATTGAATATCGCTTTCTTACATCCTAAATCTACTGGTGGTGTCTTAACTGAATTATGTGAAGGATAGATTTTTAATTTTAGGATCTAAGTTTACAGATAAGTCTTAGATTTAAATTAATAAAGGAGTTTAAATGGCTTTCGAAGATAAAATTAAAGAGTTAATGGAGAAGCGCGAGCAAGCGCGACTTGGTGGTGGTGAGAAAAGAATTCAAGCTCAACACAAAAAGGGTAAGTATACGGCCAGAGAAAGAGTTGAGATGCTCTTAGATGAGGGCAGTTTTGAAGAATTCGATATGTTTGTTCATCATAGAACTGTTGGATTCGGACTTGAAAATCAACAATATTTATCAGATGGTGTTGTAACAGGCTATGGTACGATTGATGGTCGACTCGTTTATGTTTTTTCTCAAGACTTTACAGTGTTTGGTGGATCACTTTCTGAAATGTACGCTCAAAAAATTGTTAAGGTGATGGATAAAGCCTTGAAGGTTGGGGCTCCAATTATCGGTATGAACGATAGTGGTGGTGCAAGAATTCAAGAAGGAGTTAAGAGTCTAGGTGGTTATGCGGATATATTCCAAAAGAATATTATGGCATCAGGTGTAATTCCACAAATTTCTGCAATATTTGGTCCATGCGCTGGTGGTGCAGTTTATTCACCGGCTCTTACGGATTTTATTTTGATGGCTAAAGGAACTAGTTATATGTTTGTGACTGGACCAAAGGTTGTTAAGACTGTTACTGGCGAAGAAGTGACTACAGAAGAGCTTGGCGGTGCTCAAATTCATGCAACAAAGTCAGGCGTTACTCATTTCGTTTCTGAAGATGAGGAAGAAGGAATAATGATCCTTAGAAAACTGATAAGTTATTTACCTCAAAATAATATGGAGGATCCACCATTAAAGATCTGTAAGGATCCAATTGATCGTCTAGAAGACTCGCTGAATGAAGTCATCCCTGAAAATCCAAACAAACCTTATGATGTAAAAGACATTATTGCTTCTATTGTTGATAATGGAGAATTTCTAGAAGTACATAGGCAGTATGCACCAAATATTGTAATTGGATTTGCTACGTTTAATGGAAATTCAGTTGGAATTGTGGCGAACCAACCAAACTATCTTGCTGGTGTACTCGATATTAATGCATCTAGAAAAGCAGCAAGATTTGTTAGATTTTGCGATGCCTTTAATATTCCAATAGTTACACTAGTTGACGTGCCTGGTTTCCTACCCGGAACAGCTCAAGAATATGGTGGAATAATCATGCATGGAGCGAAATTGCTTTTTGCTTATGGTGAAGCAACAGTTCCTAAAATTACTATTATTTTACGTAAGGCATATGGTGGAGCTTACGATGTTATGAGTTCAAAACATTTACGTGGTGATATCAATTACGCTTGGCCAGGATCTGAAATTGCTGTCATGGGTCCCAAAGGTGCAATTGAGGTTCTATATGCCAATGAACTTAAGAATTTTGCTAGTCCAGAAGAAAAAACCAAATTCATGGCAGAGAAAGAAAAAGAATACAAAAATAAATTTGCAAATCCTTATGTAGCTGCAAAATATGGTTATATCGATGATGTAATTGAACCTAGGAATACTCGATTTAGGATTATTAGAGCTTTGCAAATGCTTGCTACTAAGAAGGACTCTAATCCACCAAAGAAACATTCAAATCTACCACTATAATGAGTTAAAAATGTTTGACCAATTTAGTTTATCAAATATTATAGAGAATAATGGAATAATGATTACTGTAGTCGGGTACTTCATAGTGTTCATGGCCCTCTTATTTCTATATATAATAATTTATAATTTTCAAAAAGTGCTTCTCCTAAAGCAGAGAAAGAAATTAAAACTAAGTGGACATAGAGCAGCAGATGTTGATGATCTCTCCTTATCTGGTGACACGAGTGCTGCCATTGCTACAGCTCTATTTTTGGAATTTGAGGAAGCACACGATTTAGAGAATACAGTATTAACAATTAAAAGAGTTCAAAGGCCATATTCTCCATGGAGTTCAAAATTATATGGACTCAGAGATTATCCTAAAAAATAGGTGAAAGAATGAAAAAATTTAAATTTAATATACGTGGGAATAATTACGATGTCGAAATTATAAATTTAGAAGATGATGTAGCTGAAGTTGAGGTAAATGGTTCGGTTTATCAAGTTGAAATCGTTAAACAAACTAAGGGATCAAAAACACCTAAACTTGTCAGATCTCAAATTGTACATTCGGGAGGTTCCGATACTTCTAAAACTAGTAAACCTACAGCGCACAAGGGAGTTGGACAAGTAAAAGCACCACTTCCTGGTACTATATTAGAAATGAAAGTCAGTGTAGGAGATTCAGTAAAGGTTGGCGATGTTTTGTTGATTATGGAAGCGATGAAGATGGAAAATAATATCAAATCTGATAAAGGTGGAACTATTAAAGAAGTGAAGGTTAACGTAGGCGATTCTGTGCTTGAAGGCGACGTTTTAATTGAGGTGGGAGAATAATTTATGGAGGGTTTAACTCAATTTTTTCGGTTTACGGGTTTCGCCAATATTACTATAGGTCATGTTGTAATGATCTGTATTGGCCTTCTTTTTATTTACCTTGCAATCAAGAAGGATTTTGAGCCCCTTTTGTTGGTTCCAATTGGATTTGGAATATTAATGGGTAATATTCCATTTATGGAAAATGTTGGATTGCAGATTGGTTTATATGAAGAGGGAAGTGTTCTAAACTATCTTTATTATGGAGTAATGAAGGGTATATATCCTCCCCTTATTTTTTTAGGGATAGGGGCAATGACAGATTTTTCAGCACTGATCTCAAGTCCAAAGTTAATGCTTCTCGGGGCTGCTGCACAGGTTGGAATTTTCCTAACATTTTTAGTTGCCTTGGCTTTAGGATTCACTGTTGAGCAATCAGCTGCAATAGGAATTATTGGCGGTGCTGATGGTCCAACTGCTATTTTTCTTTCTTCAAAATTAGCTCCCGAACTTCTTGGCGCGATAGCTATTGCAGCTTATTCTTATATGGCTTTGGTTCCAGTAATTCAACCTCCAATAATTAAGTTACTTACAACTGAAGAAGAACGTAAAATTAAAATGAAACCTCCAAGAGCTGTTACTAAATTGGAAAAATCATTATTCCCAATTGTAGGATTGATTCTCACAACCTTCATTTCTCCTGGAGCATTACCATTGTTAGGTATGTTATTTTTTGGAAATCTTCTTAAAGAATCTGGAGTGACTAAAAGACTTGCTGACACTGCGGCAAAACCGCTGATAGATATTGTTACTATTCTTCTTGGTCTTACTGTTGGAGCTTCAACGCAAGCTACTACATTCTTAACAGCAAATTCTATTATGATTTTTGTCCTTGGAGCGATTTCATTTATGGTTGCTACAGCCGGCGGTGTTATTTTTGCAAAAGTTATGAATTTGTTTCTAAAAGGTGATAACAAATTGAATCCAATGATTGGAGCAGCTGGTGTATCGGCGGTTCCGGATAGTGCCAGAGTTGTACATACTATGGGATTGAAGGTAGATCCATCAAATTATCTTCTTATGCATGCGATGGCTCCAAACGTTTCGGGTGTAATTGGCTCGGCAGTTGCTGCTGGTATTCTAATGGGATTTCTGCTTAAGGTATTCTAAATAAAGTTAGTGAACATTTTTGATCAGACTAGATTGGGTCAAGATAATTGGATTGAATCTTACGTAAGAAAAACCCATCTTATAAAAGTATATTATTTCATAATTACATTATCAAAACATTGAGGATTCATGAGATCATTTTCGCCAATTATAACTTTAATCATTTTTTCTTATGCTTTATTATTTGCACAAGAAAACCAACATATTTGTTCAAAGTCTAAGATATCTCATTATAGTAAGCTTCAAAAATTTAGTGAGATTAATTATCCTGGTGATTCAAACATTGATGTAACATACTACAAACTAGATGTCACCTTGAGTTATTCTCAAAGATTGATTAGTGGGAATGTAACTATTAATGCAAAAAGTGAAGTTTCAGATCTAAATTCCTTTTCATTGGACCTGAGGGATAACCTAAATGTTGATTCAATAAAACTTGGCAACCTAAATCTTGAATTTACTCACTCCGATAATTTGATAAGTATTACTCTTGATAAAAATTACAATCCGGGAGCAGATTTTTCTGTTCTAGTTTATTATAATGGAACTCCAGAAAGTTCTGGATTAGGAAGTTTTGCTTTTACTTCACATAATGGCCAACCCGAAATTTCAACTCTTAGTGAACCTTATGGCGCTAGTGATTGGTGGCCTTGTAAGGATACACCGGCGGATAAAGCAGATTCTGCAGATATTTGGATAACGGTGGATAAGTCAATGATCCCAATTTCTAATGGAACCCTTGAAGGAATTATTGATAATGGAAGAACTCACACTTACCGCTGGAAAAGTAGATATCCAATAGCTCAGTATTTAATTTCTTTAGCAATTACTAACTACGAGCTATATATAAATGAATACATTGTTGCAAAAGATACAATGAAGCTCTACCACTATAACTATCCTGAAAATATCAATGATTATAGAATCGGTCAACTTGATAAAACTGTTGATATGATGGAAGTTTTTGCATCAAAATTTGGACCCTATCCATTTTTTGAAGAAAAATATGGTCATGCTGAGTTTGATTGGAGCGGGGCAATGGAACACCAGACTTGCTCTTCGATGGGTAGCTATAGTACCGGTATCATTGCGCACGAACTTGGGCATCAATGGTTTGGAGATCTAATCACATGTAAAGATTGGCATCATATATGGCTGAACGAAGGTTTTGCCACATATTCAGAAGCAGTTTATCAAGAAGCAAAATTTGGTCAGACCGGATATTCCAATGCAATAAGTGGAGAAATGAGTCGTGCAAAAAATGCTTATAGTACTTTATACGTCCAGAATATAAATTCGGTTAGCGAAATATTTAATAGTAATAGAAGTTATGCTAAAGGTGCCGTAGTTGTACATATGCTTCGTGGAGTTCTTGGGACAGATGTTTTTTATGATGTCTTGAAGGAATACACATCAGATATTACACTTGCATATGGCGTGGCTAAAACGGAGGATTTTCAGGAAGTGGCAGAAAGAGTATCTGGTCAAGATCTTGATTATTTTTTCTCAGAATGGGTATATGGTGAAAAGTATCCAAATTATACAGTTGATTGGGGTTATTCGTCGAATGGAAATGGAACGTACGCAGTTTCTGTAGGAATAGATCAGGCGAGTAATAAAATTCCAAAATTCTTTACTATGCCTATTCAAGTAAGATTTAAAACTATACAGGGGGATACTACAGTTACTTTATTTAATAATATGCAAAATCAAATATTTGATTTAACCCTTGATTCTCAGCCAATGAATATGTTCTTTGATCCGGATAATTGGATACTTAAAGATCTATCAAGTATTACACAAACTGATGTTGAATCTCTAACACCATTCCATTATAATTTGGAACAGAATTATCCAAATCCATTTAATCCAAACACAACTATCACATATGAATTATCTCAACCTACAGAAGTTAACCTAAAAGTTTATGATATTTTAGGAAATGTTGTCGCGACTCTTATAGAGAATGAGAAAAAATCCAGCGGTCATCACTCAATTATTTTTGATACGGGGAATTATAATAACATAAGCACAGGTATTTACTTTTATAAACTTGAAGCTGCCGATTACGTTCATGTCAAGAAGATGTTGTTGTTGAAATAGTTAAAATTTTTAACTAAATCTTTTTTTTTAGTTAAAAATCTTTAAATGTGTTAAGAATTTTTACGATCGTAATTTCAAGAACGTGTGTAATAGACTCTTTTTAAGATATTTCTACATGGCACAGCAGTTGACTTGTTATAATTCGATAATTACACAATTTCTTAAATATGGAGAAAAAAATGAATAAGGTAAAATTACTAGTGACACTTTTCTTAGTGTTATCAATAGGTTTTTGGAGCTGTCAAAGTGAAGAGAACCCAATTTCTAGTCCTTTAGAGGATCAACCAACTCAAAGTTTAGGTAAATTTACTGGAAAAGCCTATTTGTATGTTGATTATCTTGATGTTTCAAACAATCAAATTAACATTCATATGTTAACAGAGGATTGGAAAGAAGATAAAGTCTCATGGAAATATAGAGATCTTGGCGTTGAGTGGTCAGATCCAAATGGTGGAGGAGTTTATAATGAGCAGCATATTATTTCCATTATTACTTCCAAGACAGGTTTAATGGAAATTGATATTACAAAGTTTGTAGATCTTTGGACTTCTGGTCATGATAATTTTGGAATAATCTTTATGCCCGATGATACAAGTTTTGAAACATATAATAGAATTTGCAGTAAGGATAATCCTTTTGACGTTGACATCAAACCATATGTTGTTATCAAATATGATGATGGACGTGAGGAGACTGTAAGAATTTCGGATGATTCATTTATAAGAGAGAAACCTCTTCAAGTCGCTGATAATTTTAATTCCAAAGGTGACGTTAGAATGAGTTTTCTTAATGATTATGAAATCAGAGGATTATTAAAATTTGACCTCCCGAAAGATCTTTTTGAAGATGATGTAAAAAATGGAAATTGTACAAAAACTGTTTCTTATTGGAAAACTCATGCAAAAGGAAAGAAAAAAGACCCAACTTGGGATTTATTACCAAATGGGACAAAAACTAAGTTTTTCAAAAGCAAGAAAAGTTATCATAATATTATCTCGAGAATTAGCTGGGGTAATCCTTATTATGTTCTAGCATCGCAATACGCAGCAGCAGAACTGAACATAATAGGTGGTGTTTCTGAAGAATCAATTCAAGATGATTTCCAAAAGGCAACTGAGTTACTAAGTGATATTAAACCAAATGATTTTAAGAAATGGTGGAAAGTAGATAAAGATAGACGTCAAATGATTTATGACTTAACTAAGGTTCTAAAAGATTTTAATTTTGGAGAACTTGAAGGTGGCCCTGTGCATTGTGATGATTATAAATATAAAAAGAAAGATAAAGAGTGGAAGAAATGGTGGAAAGATAAATGGGGTAAGTGGAAGAAAGATAAAGATCATGACGACAACGACGACGATAATGATGACGATGACGACAATCCATAAATGATAATCGACTTCAAAATCTTAAAAGGGAACCAAACTGGTTCCCTTTTTTATTTTAAATCCTCATAACCTAATTTTATAACAGATTATCATTTTGATACATTAATATCCAAGTCAACCTCTCAAAACTAGTTTATATCAATTATTTTCATGGCATCATAATTGCATAAACTGCATTAACAGAGAATGTGTCGCAAATAACACATTTTTAATATGAAAAGTATAAAATATATAATATCTTATAATTTGAATAATTTAGAATTCTAAGATTTATAACTTAACTTATTAAATGTATGTGTTACCATTGTGACCCACTTGGCGAAGCTGTAAAAAGGTTAATTAGAATGGTAAATATAACAAAACGGGGTATTGAGTTATGAATTACAAAACAGAGTTATTAAACAAAATTGCTGATAAATCGATTAAGGTCGGTATTATCGGACTTGGATACGTGGGTCTTCCTCTTGGTCTTGAGTTTACTTCGAAAGATATTGAAGTTCTCGGATTTGATCTTGATCAAAAGAAAGTTGATGATATAAATAATGGTAAAAGTTATATCAAGCATATTGATCAAAAAAGAATTGAAAAATCGGTAAAAGCAAAGAAACTAAAAGCCACAGCTGATTTTTCACTCATGCCCACATGCGATGCAATAATTATTTGTGTACCTACTCCACTTAATGAGCATAGAGAACCAGATATGAAATATATCACAAGTACTTCTGATAGAATTCAAAAATATCTGAGACCGGGGCAAATTGTAACGCTTGAATCAACTACCTATCCCGGAACTACTGAAGAAATCTTGCTTCCTTTATTTGAAAAGGCACCAGTCGTTCAAGGTATTAGTAAAGAGAAATATGTTGCTGGAATTGACTTTTTCTTAGCATTTTCGCCCGAACGTGAAGATCCAAATAATCCTGATTTTAATACTTCTACAATTCCAAAAGTAGTTGGTGGTGTTACTGAATCTTGTGTTGAAATTGCATGTGCACTTTACGATCAAGTAATCGTTGAGACAGTGCCTGTTTCTTCTCCAAGAGTAGCTGAAGCTACAAAATTGCTTGAGAACATATATCGTTCTATAAACATCGCGTTAGTTAACGAATTAAAAATGGTTTTTGAAAGAATGAATATTGATGTTTGGGAAGTAATTGAAGCAGCTAAAACGAAACCTTTTGGTTATAATGCTTTCTACCCTGGTCCTGGACTTGGTGGACATTGTATTCCGATTGATCCATTTTATCTTACTTGGAAAGCTCGAGAATATGAAGTTAATACTAAATTCATTGAGCTAGCAGGCGAGATAAATACATATCAGCCATATTATGTTGTTGATAAAGTTTCCGAAGCTCTAAATAGTCACCAAAAATCTCTTAATGGATCAAAAGTGTTAGTTCTTGGTGTCGCATATAAGAAAAACATTGATGATATGAGAGAATCTCCATCTTTGAAACTTATTGAGATATTACGCGATCGTGGCGGAATCGTTGATTATAATGATCCCTTCATTCCAACAATGCCTAGAACTCGCAAGTATGAATATGATATGAATTCAGTTGAACTCAGTAAAGAGAACTTGAATAGTTATGATTTAGTTCTACTAAGTACTGATCATGATGATTATGATTATCAAATGGTATATAAAAACTCAAAGTTACTTGTTGATACTAGAAATGCACTTAAGTTCAAAGGAATCTATAACGGTAAGGCTATAAAAGCATAATTTCTGTATGATAAAAAATTATTTTTCTACTGATATTTCAAAAAAGCAAGCTTCCGATACAGGCATGGCGATGGTCATGATCTTACTCATCATCGCCATGCTGACCGAAAAGGATTTGTTTTTAATAATGGCTATTCTTTCTCTAATTACAAACATGACAATACCTATGATTTTCTATCCGGTTGCAGTAATCTGGTTAGGAATATCGCATTTACTTGGAACAGTTGTATCGAAAATCATTTTAACTCTAGTGTTCTTTATACTCGTAATGCCAGTTGGTTTATTAAGAAAAATTATTGGGAAAGATGATTTGAAGCTAAAAGAATTTAAAAAATCATCTTCTAGTGTGATGATTATCCGAAATCAGTTATTTTCAAAACTTGATATCGAAAAACCTTATTAAAATTAATTTGAGCTATGGAATTTATTAAAGATCTATATTCTTTCTTAAAGGTACGTAAGAAATTCTGGTTACTTCCCATAATAGTCGTTCTACTTGTTTTTGGAGTTCTAATTGTACTAACTAGCGGTTCAGCTATTGCTCCATTTATTTATACTCTATTTTAATTTAATTTCCTGAATGTCTACAATAATTTTAGGAATTTCAGCCTACTATCACGACAGTGCAGCTGCATTAATAATCAATGATGAAATAATTGCAGCGGCTCAAGAGGAAAGATTTACAAGAAAAAAACATGATTCTTCTTTTCCAATTAATGCAGTTAAGTATGTTATGAGTGAGGCTGGAATTTCTTCGCAAGACCTATCAGTTGTTTCTTTCTATGATAAACCATATATAAAATTTGAAAGATTACTTGAAACCTATCACTCATTTGCTCCAAGAGGACTCAAAAGTTTTATCTCAGCAATTCCAGTGTGGATTAAAGAAAAGCTATTCATGAAAAAAATGCTGAGAGATGAATTATCAAAGTTAGGTATATCAAAAGTTCCAGTCCTTTTTCCGGAGCATCACCTTTCTCATGCAGCAAGTGCTTTTTATCCTTCACCCTTTAGTGAATCAGCAATTCTTACAATTGATGGTGTGGGTGAATGGGCCACAACCACCATCGGCTATGGAAGAGGAAATCAAATTGAGATTTTTAAGGAACTTCATTTCCCACACTCTGTTGGTCTTCTTTATTCTGCTTTCACTTACTATTGTGGGTTTAAAGTTAATAGTGGTGAGTATAAATTGATGGGATTGGCTCCCTATGGGATTCCTAAATCAACACAAACGAAAAATTTTAAAAAACTCATTTTAGAATATTTAGTTGATGTGAGAGAAGATGGTTCGATTCTTCTTAATATGGATTATTTCCAGTTTGCCACTGGACTTAAGATGACTTACGATTCAAAGTTTGAAAAATTATTTGAAATTCCACCAAGAAAAGAAGAATCAGAAATTACTCAATCGTATATGAATTTAGCTTTGGCAATACAAGAAGTTACTGAAGAAATTGTATTGCAACTAGCAAAAACAGCGAAAGAATTGAGTCACTCAGATAATTTAGTTCTAGCTGGAGGGGTTGCATTAAATAGTGTAGCAAATGGAAAGTTATTAAACAGCCATCTATTTAAAAATATTTGGATTCAACCAGCTGCTGGAGATGCCGGAGGTGCTTTAGGTGCAGCATATCTGGGGTACTATATTTGGAAGGGTAAAGAAAGAAAAATTAGCAATAGTAAACCTGACGGGATGAAAGGATCTTATCTCGGACCAAGTTATAATAACAAACAAATTATGACGGTAATAAGAAGATACGGTGCAAAGTATAAATACTACTCAGATTTTGAAGAAGTTATTAACGAGATAGCAGAAAAGATAGCCCAAGGAAAAGTTGTTGGATGGTTTCAGGGAAGAATGGAGTTTGGTCCAAGGGCTCTAGGTAATAGAAGTATATTGGGTGATGCACGAAATCCTGAGATGCAAAAAAAGCTTAACCTAAAAATTAAAAAGAGAGAAGGATTCAGACCGTTTGCCCCAAGTGTACTAGAAGAAGATATCGATGAATATTTTGAAATTAAAACTCCTTCACCTTATATGTTGCATGTAGTGAATGTAAAGGAAAAAAGACTAAAATCTTCCCCGGAAAACTCTACTGAGTCAGGATTATATGAGAGATTATATTCTCAGCGTTCAGATATTCCCGCTGTTACTCATATTGATAATTCGGCAAGGTTGCAAAGTGTAAATAAAGAGACGAATCCCAAGTATTGGAAACTGATAAAGGAATTCAAAAATCAAACAGGTTATGGTGTAATAATTAACACTAGTTTCAATGTAAGGGGAGAACCAATTGTCTGTACACCTGAAGATGCATATAAATGCTTCATGAATACGGAGATGGATTTCCTGGTAATTGAAAATTTCATTTTTGAAAAAAGTGAGCAAACTGATATAAAAAATATATCGAAGCTTAAACAAATGTTCGAAATTGACTAAGATTTTAACTTAACACAGGTATATAAATGAATATTCTCGAAGACTTCAAAATAGCGATAATTGGTGCTGGCCGTTGGGGTTTCAATCACGTACGGACCGCAAACTCCTTACTCAAACCAAATAATATTACAGTTTTTGATTCAATAGAAGAGACAAAAGCAAAAATTAAGGAATTAAATTCTGAAATAAACTTCACGAGTAATTTTGATTCTATTTTGGACGATAGATCAATTACGGCTTGTATTATTGCAACTCCTGCAGAAACACATTTTGAAATAGCAAAAAAGTGTATGGAAAATGGGAAACATGTTTTGGTTGAAAAGCCAATTACACTTTATTCTGAAGAAGCTGAGGAACTTCATAAACTGAGTCAGACAAAAAAATTAAAACTCATGGTTGGTCACGTCCTTCTGTTTCATCCAGCCGTCCTAAGAATGAAAGAGGGAATTGAAAATGGCGAAATTGGAAACCTTCAGTATATCTATAGTAACAGATTAAATCTCGGAGCTATTAGAAGTGAAGAAAATATATTATGGAGTTTTGCACCTCACGATATTTCAGTTATCCAATATTTAATTGAGGACAATCCAATCTCAGTTACTGCTTATGGTTCAGATATTTTGCAACATGGAATTGAAGATACTACCATAACATACTTAGATTATCCTGGAAAAGTTAGTGCTCATATTTTTGTTAGCTGGTTGCATCCCTTTAAGGAACAAAGGATGATAGTCACTGGTGATAAAGGGATGTATGTATTTGAAGATTCAGCAAGTTCTGATAAATTAAAACTATATGATAAGGGATTTAAAAAAGTTAACGGAAACTTTGAAAAGTTCGACAACGAATATCAAGTGATTGAATTTGAAACTAAGATGGCGTTGACAGAGGAGCAAATACATTTTTATGAATCCATTATCAATGATACCAAACCAAGAACAGATGGTAAACATGCATATGAAGTTTTAAAAATATTGAATCAAGCAACAGAATCATTAAAATCGAAATAAGAAATTATTATTGAATAGAGAGGAAAAAATGGAAGAGAAAAAATTTTATGTAAATGAACATGCAGTTGTAGATGAGAATGTAGATATCGGAGAAGGTACAAAAATATGGCATTTTGCTCATGTTCAAAGTGGATCCAAAATCGGGGAAAAATGTATATTGGGCCAAAATGTTAATGTTGGAAATAATGTTTCCATTGGAAATTTTGTAAAAATTCAGAATAATGTATCCGTTTATGAGGGAGTAACACTTGAAGACTACGTTTTTTGCGGACCTTCAATGGTATTCACAAACATTTTGAATCCAAGAAGTAAATATCCACAAGTAGGGGCAAAATACTATATCAAGACTTTAGTTAAAGAAGGAGCCTCACTGGGCGCGAATTGTACAATTGTCTGCGGACATACTATAGGAAGATTCGCCTTTGTTGGGGCCGGATCTGTTGTGACGAAAGATGTCCCAGATTTTGCACTCGTAGTTGGTAATCCAGCAAGAATTATAGGGTGGTATAGTGAAGCTGGTCAAAAATTAGTATTTGATAAAAGTGGATTTGCCAACTGTGAAAAAAGTGGTAAAAAATATAAACTAGAAAATGAGAAAGTAATTGAGGTGCAATAAATGAAGTTTTTAGTTACAGGTGGTGGTGGATTTATTGGTTCTAATTTAGTTGAAGAACTCCTTAAACAGGGTCATTCAGTTAGAGTATTAGATAATTTTTCCACTGGAAGAAGAGAGAACTTAGCAGAATTCAAGGAAGACATTGAATTAGTAGAGGGAGATATTCGGAGTTATCATATAGTTAAACAAGCTGTTAAGGGAATTGAAGTTATTCTTCATCAAGCAGCATTACCTTCAGTCCCAAGATCTATAAATGATCCTATTACCTCTAACGAGGTTAATGTGGGTGGTACTCTTAATATCCTTGATGCCGCTAAGGATGCAGGAGTAAAAAGAGTTGTATTTGCTTCATCTTCATCGATTTATGGTGACAATCCAGAATTACCAAAACATGAAAGAATGACTCCAAAACCATTGTCTCCATATGCCGTATCAAAGTTAACTGGGGAACATTATTTGCACGTTTTTAACAAGCTTTATGGGTTGGAAACTGTTGCATTAAGATACTTCAATGTTTTCGGTCCTAGGCAGGATCCTTCATCCCAGTATTCCGCAGTAATTCCTAAATTTATTAAGGCAATAAATAATAATGAGCAACCAATGATTTTTGGAGATGGAGAGCAAAGCAGAGATTTTACTTATGTTGAAAATGTATGTCAAGCTAATATTTTGGCTGCAACTACGAGTGTGACACTCCAATTGCGATGAACTGTGCAACACACGGACGAGTAACTTTAAATGAATTATTCAAATGTTAATTCATATCTTGGTAAAAGAGATAATACTCCAATTTATTCAGATCCAAGACAGGGTGATATTAAGCATTCCTTTGCGGCAATTGATTTAATAAAAGATCCATCGGATACTTACCAAAATTAACATTTCAAGAAGGTTTATATAAAACAATAGATTTTTATACAAATAGTTAATGGATTTAATATGAAAGTAATAATTCTAGCTGGTGGATATGGTTCAAGATTAGGACATGTTTCTGAGCTTATTCCAAAACCAATGGTTGAAATCGGGGGTCGACCAATTATTTGGCATATTATGAAAATATATGCACATCATGGTTTCAATGAATTTGTAGTTGCTTTAGGATATAAAGGGAGTATCATTAAGGATTACTTTTATAAGTTACAGAATTATAATAGTGATTTTACAGTTGATACATGTACAGGTGAAATAACTTATCACAACACATCAAATGATCATTGGAAAGTTACACTTGTAGATACTGGAGAAAATACTCTAAAGGGTGGTAGAATTAAAAGATTAGAAAATTACCTGGATGAAGTAAATATGGCCACTTATGGAGATGGTGTCTCAGACATCAATATAAATGAACTGGTTGATTACCATAAGGATCATGGTAAATTAGTAACGATCACAGGAGTTAAGACCTCCTTCTATGTTTGGCGAAGTTATTGAAAAAGAATGGAAAAGTTATATCTTTCGAAGAAAAACCACAGACTAGTAAGGGATTAATTAATGGTGGCTTTATGGTATTTAATAAAGAAATGCTGAATTATCTTTCAACGGATGAAAATTGTGATTTTGAATTTGGGCCTTTAGAGAAACTAGCTGAGAAGGGAGAGGTGATGACTTATAAGCATCTAGGATTCTGGGAATGTGCAGATACTGTTCGAGATGTTCAGCATTTAAATAAGTTAATGGAAACTGGAAAGGCAAAATGGAAAGTCTGGGAATAAAAGAATTATTGGTTTATAGAAATAAAAGAGTTTTAATTACTGGGCATACTGGGTTTAAGGGATCGTGGCTTTCAATATGGTTAATGAATTAGGTGCTGAAGTAACCGGATTTTCGCTTGATCCAAAAACTATTAGGGACAATTTTATTTTGAGTGAATATATCTAATAGTATTGATGACCTACGTGGGGATATCAGAAATAAAAATGAAGTATTCGAAGTTCTTAACGAGGTTCAACCCGAAATTGTTTTTCATATGGCTGCTCAGTCGCTCAGTACTTGATAGTTACCAGAATCCTTTATTGACCTATGAAACAAATACACTTGGAACTGCAAATATTCTTGAAGCAATCCGGAATACAGTAATCGGTTCATAACTTCTATCATGATAACTACGGATAAAGTATATCAAAACAAGGAATGGATTTGGGGCTATCGTGAAAACGAACCTGTTGGTGGTTATGATCCTTACAGTGCAAGTAAAGGTGCAGCAGATGTAATCATTAATTCATATAGGAATTCATTTTTTAACTCGAAAGATTTCAATAAACATGGAAAATCGTTGTCTTCTGTCAGAGCAGGAAATGTTATTGGCGGAGGTGATTGGTCGGAAAACAGAATAATACCAGATTGTATCAAAGCTATAGAAAATAACAAATCAATTGAAATCCGAAATCCATCAGCAACACGCCCTTGGCAGCATGTATTAGAACCACTAGGGGGATATTTACTTCTTGGAGCTAAAATGATAGAATCCCCAAATAAATTTTCAGATAATTGGAATTTCGGTCCTACCTTTGAAAATATTGTTGAAGTCAGAACTCTCGTGAATTCTTTGATCAACAATTACAAATCAGGTGACTGGAAAGATATTTCAGAAGATGATACTCCACATGAAGCTAATCTTTTATCATTAGATATTAGCAAGGCTTATTTCCAACTTGGATGGAAACCTGTTTTAAATTTTGAAGAAACAATCAGTTACACTACTGAATGGTACAAAGATTATAAAGCTAAAGATGTATATCAGATATGTAAGAATCAAATTAAAAAATATTCGAAAAAATGGAATTTACAGAAAGAAAAATAGATGGTACTTTTGAAATCCAGTTAAAACCGTATGTAGATGAACGCGGTTATTTCATGCGAACGTTTGATGAAAAAATATTTGAGAATTTGGGTATTAAAAATAATTGGGTGCAAGAAAATCATTCAAAGTCCGTAGTAAAAAATGTTATTCGTGGTTTACATTTTCAACTACCACCTTATACAGAAACAAAGCTTGTTCGTTGTATCAGGGGGAAAGTATTGGATGTATTTGTAGATTTAAGGGACGGCTCTAAATCATTTGGCCATTGGGATTCGATAGTATTAAGCGATGAAAACAAAAAAATGATTTTAATCCCTCGTGGATTTGCTCATGGTTTTTGTACTCTTTCAGAAATTTCAGAAGTTACATATAAAGTGGATAATTATTATTCACCTGAATTTGAAAGAGGATTAATTTGGAATGATGAAAATATTAAAATAAAGTGGCCAACTAATTTCCCATTTCTTTCAGAAAAAGATAAAAAAAATATATCATTTGAAGAATTCATAAAAAACTATAAGGCAATCTCAGTATGAACATTAGGTTATTTAAGCCTTCATTGGGAGTTGAAGAACTCAATAATATCAAAGATGCGTTTGATAGATCATGGGTCGGATTAGGTCCAAAAGTAAACGAATTTGAAGAAAAATGGGCGAAATTTATTGATTCACCCATTGCTTTCGGATTGAACTCAGCAACCGCTGCTTTACATATTGCTTTGGGTACATTTAAATTCCCCGAGGGGAAAAAAGTTTTAGTCCCATCTTTAACTTTCGCAGCAACAGCAACAGCAATTTTATATAATAGATTAGTACCAGTGTTTGTTGATTCGGATCCAGTTACTCTGGGAATTTGCTTAGAAGATCTTGAAAGAAAATATGATAAAGATTGTGTTGCTGTAATTCCCGTTCATTATGCTGGTCATCCAGTTCCTATGGAAAAACTTATTCCATGGGCTAATGAAAAAGGATTAAAAGTTATTGAAGATTGTGCTCACACTGCTGGTGCAAAGTATAAAGGCAAAACTTTAGGTACCTGGGGTGATATTGGATGTTTCAGTTTTGAAGAAAAAAAATTAATGACTACGGGAGATGGTGGGATGATTGTAGCCAATGATCCTGAATTACTTAAAGATGTTAAAGCAATGCGATGGGTCGGTATTGATAAAGATAATTGGAAGACAGCACAATCCTATACCGATGCAAATAAGGATGCAATGCATTGGTTCTATGAGATAAATGTTTTAGGTTACAAATACAATATGAATGATCTTGCAGCATCTATCGGATTGGCGCAGTTAGAAAAACTACCCCGAATGAACGCCCATCGATCTGAAGTTATAAGAGCATACTTAAACGGTATAATGAATATTGAGAGTATACAACCGTTACTTCCATTTGAACCTGAAAATTATGTTTATCAAATGTTTGGAATTCGAGTTGAAAAACGAGATGAATTATGATATAACTAAAATCAAAAGGAATTGCCACGGGTTGTCATTATACCCCACTTAGTTTACAACCTCTTTTTAAACCCTATGCTAAGGATTGTGAATATATAGAGAAAGAGCATAGAAATTTATTACATCTACCTCTACATTCAGAATTTAACAGAGACTGAAGTTAATTTTATAATTGAGAATCTGAAAGATCTAAAACCACGACTATTATGTAAATGAAGTTAGGTTCCACAATAAATTTCTAAAAATCTACTTTTTCATTGAGTGAAAAAGTTCCAATTTTATAACTATCTTGTTTGGTTTTGAAAATGCGACAAAAATTTTGTATACACTTGACAAAAGAGCTGTTATTCAAATCCTAACAAAAAATGGAGCAAGAATTGGAACTAATTGTGATATTGAAACACCAATAATATTTCATCATTGCAAGAATTTTAAAAACTTACACAATTGGTAATAATTGCCATATTGGAAAAAATTCATTTATTGATTTAAGTGAGCGGTATTAAATTGGTAGACAATGTGACAATTTCAATGAGAATCAAGTCTTATAACACATCTTGATGTTGGTTATTCGTCATTGCAATCAAAATACCCAAAGAGAAGAGAAAAAATACACATTGAAATGATGTTTATATAGGGATTAATTGTACAATTTTGATGGGAGTCAGAATTGAAAGTAATTCTCTCGTTGCAGCGGGCAGTATAGTAACAAGTAATATCTTCCCATATACACTTGCAGGTGGTATTCCTGCAAAATCATTAAAAAGACTAATATGATATTAAAGAAAAACTATAATCTATAATGATGTATAGCCAGAATTGTTATTTAACAATGAGCTAAATAATGTTTCCAAATAACAAGATAGTCATAATGGAGACAAATCAATATATCCGAAAGTAGTTGTTTTATTTTAAGTTATAATGGAAAGGAATTACTAGATGATTCAGTTTCGTCATATCTCATGAATGACTATCCGAATTTTGAGGTGGTTGTTATTGATAATGGTTCAACGGATGGTACCAAAGAGTTACGTAGAGAAAAATTGGCCATCAGTAAAAGTTTTGAGGACAGAAGAAAATTTAAAATATTCTGGTGGATTGAACTTTGGATTAAATTATGCATTTAATAACAGGAATTCTGACTTTGCACTAATTACTAATAACGATGTAAAAGTTGATAGAGAAGTAATTAATTCATTCGTAGAAGTAGCTCTTGATCAACCAAAAGCTGCATTTGTAACTGGAAAAGTATATTATTACGATCATCCCAATATAATTCAAACAGTAGGAAAAGGTAGCGATGAACTATTATGGAGAAGTGGGCACATTGGAAATAAAGAAGAAGATAAAGGGCAATATAACATAATTAGAGAGATACCCTGGTGTGATGATATTTATTGGTTGGTGACAAGAGAGATTTACGAAAAAGTTGGGGGTTATGATACTGAATTTGAATTTCAAGCAGAGGATTTTGATTGGCAAGCAAGAGCCAAAGCTCAAGGATTCAAAATATTCTATACGCATAAAGCGAAGATGTGGCATAAAGACAGTATTACCATTGGTAAACACTCTCCATTTTAAATCATACTATGATTTTAGAAATCCTTTGATAGTCCATATGAAGCATCGAGATTATGAAAAATTTAAATATTACCTCCAATTAAGGAGAAAATCACTTCTTAAACTCTCCATCAAGAAATTATTAAAATTTGAATTCTACTATGTTTTTTGTTGTTGGAAGGGTTTTATCTCTGCAGGAATCTGGGGGATAAAAAACAAGCGTGTAAAGATATCCCAACTAATACTTGGATAATACTTTAAAATTACTGCATTTATTCTACTTTGAATTATATTGAAAATCATTAAGAAAATATTCTATTTTTTTCTGCGTTTTTCTGGTATTCCATTTCTAATTAGAGAAGTTATACAGAAGCACAAGGTAACAATTCTAATGTTTCATGATATTGATCAAGATTCTTCGCGTAGTACTTTTAAATTTTTGTTTGAGAATTATAATATAATTAGTCTTGAGCAATTCATTCGTGCTCACAATACTAGAAACAAAAAGATGATTCCGAGTAAAGCCATCATAATTACTTTTGATGATGGACATATTAATAATTATAAATTACTCCCATTATTGCAGGACACTAAAATACCAATTACGATTTTTCTAACTGCTGGTATAGTCGGAACTAATAGACATTTCTGGTTTAAAATAAAAATAAAAAATTTTCAAAAGATTATCTGAAATCTATACCCAATGAAGATAGAATAGTAGCATTAAAAGAAATTGATTTTTCGCAAGAAAAGGAATTCAAAATTGCCCAGGCACTTTCCACCAATCAAATAAATACAATGAGAGAGTATGTTAATTTTGAAGCTCACACCATGTTTCATCCATGTCTTCCTCAATGTAATGTGGATGAATTAGAGCATGAGATCATTCTTTCCAAAAGGCTTATCTCGAGGAAAAATTTGACTTAGCATTAAAGCATTGCCTTTCCGAATGGGGACTATACAGATCGTGAAATCGACTTTACCCAAAAATCTGGTTATAAAGCTGCTTTGACAGTTGATTTTGGTTATAATGACATAGATTCGAATATTTTTTCTCTAAAGAGACTAAGTACTGATGATATAAATGACATCAATGAGATGGTAGTTAGAATTTCAGGATCTAAAAGCATTTATTAAAGAATTAAATTATGCTTAAACAAAAATTTATGATGGCCTTCGGTTCTAGGTTTTTAATATATATTTTATCTGCGGGAACTGGAATTATAGTTGCTCGAATTGCTGGTCCAGAAATCATTGGAACTGTGACATACGGTGTGTCTTTTGTGTCAATGTTTGGATTTCTATTTAGTTTTTATGGTGTAACACACATAAAAATGATTTCAAGTGGTGAGGACTTAGGAAAGTGTACAAAAGTATACTCTACGATCATATTTGGCACCATTGTGATTTATACTATAACTGTGATTCTATATTTTTTCATCGAAAAATATACTTTAAGTACCCAATTCAGCTCCACTGAGGAGACTGTAATTTGGATATCACTTATTGCATTCATCGTTGCTTCAACATTTAAAATTCCTGAGATTACTTTTGTAGGTCTTAATCAACAAGCAAAGGCCAATATTCCCTACTTAATACAAGCGGTACTTTACCACCCGGCAAGAATTGTAATTGTGTTATTAGGACTTGGTGCAGTTTCTTTAAGAAGTGCGGAGTTAGCCACTAGTATCATTTTGATACCTATCTATATTTACCTTCTAAAAAATGTTCCTATTGAAAAAAAAATTGATAAGGAATTGTTAAAAAAATATTTCAGCATAGGCATTCCATTTATTCTTATAGCAATTACAAATTCTTTGATGCAACATTATGGAAAAGTCTCACTCAAAAATTCTTATTCACTTGATGAATTGGGGTATTTTGCGGGTGGGTATGGATTAACGCGCCTCATGCTAATGATTGGAACTACTGCTGGAACCATTTTCTTTCCGCTATTTTCTAAAGCAGTTGCAAACGGAGAATTTGATTTAATTAAAACACAAATAAATAAATATGAAAGGTTTATATTACTTTTCCTACTCCCCATCTTTATTGTCGTTTCATCATATGCTGATCCAATCATTCCTTTGCTTATAGGTAATAAATATCTACCATCAGTTCCAGTATTTTCAATTCTTGTCTTCACAGCTTTTTTCTCGATTTGGAGTAATGTTTATTATAATTTGTTAGTTGGAAGAAATAAATATTTTGAAGCTGCAAGTCTAAACGTTTTATTTCTTCTAATTTTCTTTGCTTTATTATATTCATTTTTGAATGAAGACCAACTTAACCTTGGAGCTCAAGGTTTAGCGTGGGCAATGTTAATACTAAGCATTATTAAATTTGGATTTTGGTTCGTTAGAGGAAGTCGAAATTTTAATATAAAGGTTGATAAGAAGCTTATTATTATTTTTTTTGCGAATATTGTATTGTTTTTGTTATATACGCTTAAAATGAATATCCTTGTAGAAGATGGTATTGTTTTTCATGCTTTATTTATACTTATAAGTATAGTTTGCTTTTATATTTTTCTTTCGATTCTGAAAATTGCAACAATTGATGACATTAATTTCTTAAAAAAAGCATTTAATCTTAAATCGCTAATTAATTATACAAAAGAAGAGATAAAAGGATAGTATTACTTTGTAGAATATTATGAAATCTGAGAATAGATTTGAAATAACGATTTTCTGGTTAATTATAGTATTTTATTTAGATCCTGGCGGATTTTCTTGATGAAAATCTCAAGCCAATTATCAGGAATTTTGTATTATTTTTATTCACAGGAATCGCATGGTTGATTTTTCTTTGGCACTACCATAAAAATGAAAATATTTAATTAATAAAAAACACTTAAATGCGTATATAGTCGTAATTAGCATTTGGCTTTGCTATTATTTTATTTGGTATTATGGTTTTAATAATATCTTTTATTCAAGTGTTGTAAAATCAATTGCCAATAATGCTAGAGCAATAAATCCTCCTTTACTGGTAATTCCAATCGTTTATTTTTGCTTCAATTGGAGTTAGAAAATTTATAAATGTACTTTCAATTTCTAGCATTATAATCATTTTTTTATTTGTTTTATCTATTTTTAGTGGAATTGAGATCATCCCATTTTGGAAAACAAACAGAGGTTGGGGTGTTAATCTTACAAGATATTTCATGCACGGAGAAGGAATCATTTATATTTTAATTCCGATACTTATTTCCATGATAATGTTGAAATTCAAAAAAAATTATTATGTTTTAGTTTCTGCGGTTTTTGTAATATTATATATTTTACTTACTGTAGTAAGGAGAAACATAATTGGTATATTAGAATATACTATTATCATTGCATTTATTACAAACTATATTTATGGTAGAAATCCTTTTCTTTCAGTCAAAAGATATGTCAATTTTAAGACAGTAACGGTAGCATTTTTAATGTTTGTTGCAATAAGTTTCTATTCTCCAAAATTTTTGAAGAGTGTTGAGAATTTATTAGAGAATACTTATAAAACTGCAATTATGGGAGGAGAATATGGAGGGTCGGAAGATGTTAGAATGAGTCTAACAGAAAATGTTGCAATCGTAGGCGCAATAATGAATAACTTTTTCGGAGGAACTGGATATCACCCTGATTGGTTGGAAGGAGAGGGTGGAGACCGAGGTTGGGAGGGCAGTGATTATATTTTTCTATCAGCATTTGCAATGTATGGAATTATAGGTCTTTTAATATTTCTACCTTTTTACATAATATCATTCATGATTATATTTGAATTTCTTCGTTTTATAAGGTCAAACCTAGAAATTATTCACGAGTATCAAAAGATCTTTATATATCCTGTGATAGTTGGAATTGGTAGTTCAGCAGAATTTATTAAAAATCTAATTGAATATCCAAACTGGTTTCATGCTATAGGCGCAATTAAAAATAGTCCAATGTATTTATTTTACTTCGGGCTCTTACTCGGAAGTTACTATTGTGTTCAAAAAATTGTTTTAATAATAAAAATGGAAGAAAATGAAGATTAGTATATTTGGTTTAGGATACGTTGGCTGTGTATCTTTAGGTTGTCTTGCTAAAAATGGAAACGAACTTATTGGTGTTGACATTAGCAAGACTAAAGTAGATTTAATAAATGAGGCAAAACCTACAATAGTTGAAAATCAGATTGATGAATTGATTGCAGTAGGTGTTAAAAATGGGAGCATAAAAGCTACCATGGATTACAATGAAGCGGTTAATAATTCCGAGATTTCAATAGTATGTGTTGGGACTCCCTCAACAAAAGAGGGCCACTTGAATCTTGATTACATCTATAGTACAGCAGAACAAATCGGTAGTGTATTAAAGGATAAGGATTCTTTTCATATTATCGCAATTCGTTCAACCGTTCTTCCAGGAACAAATGAAAGATTTGGAGAAATCATTGAAAAAAGTTCTGGGAAAAATAGAAACAAGGATTTTACAATAATTTCCAATCCTGAATTTTTAAGGGAAGGAACTGCTGTAGATGACTACTTTAATCCACCTGTTACGGTAATTGGTGGTGATCATGAAAATTCTGTAGCGAAAATGGCAGAATTGTACAAAGAAATAAATGCTGCGATAGAAATTGTTGATATTCGAGTCGCAGAACTAATTAAGTATGTTAACAACTCTTTTCATGCTTTGAAAATTACATTTGCTAATGAGATAGGGAATATTAGTAAAAGATTGGGTATAGATTCTCATCAGGTAATGAAACTCTTCACGATGGATAAACAGTTAAATATTTCTCCTTATTATTTCAAACCAGGTTTTGCTTATGGTGGTTCATGCCTCCCCAAAGATTTAAAAGGATTAAATGCGCTAGCTCATGACAAATACCTAGATGTTCCTGTGCTTAATGCTATTAGTAATAGCAACGAACTACAAAAGAATTCTGCATATGAAATTATTATTTCAAAAGAACTTAAAAAAATTGGAATCCTTGGATTATCGTTTAAACCTGGAACAGATGATCTTAGATATAGTCCCATTGTTGATGTAATTGAAAAACTCCTTGGAAAAGGATATGATATTCGCATCTTTGATAAAAATGTTAGTCTTGCTAAGTTGATCGGCCAAAATAAAAGTTATATTCAAGAAAAATTACCCCACATTAGTGATTTACTTGTAAATGACTTATCTCAATTAGTCGAGTGGGCTGAAATTCTAGTTTTTACATATAAAGATGAAATTTTTGAAAATTTGGAGATTAATCATGAAAAAGAAATTGTAGATCTTGCAAATTATGATTACTTAAAAACACAAAATAATTATGAAGGAATTTGTTGGTAGCGATATGAATCAAAGAAAAAAAATATTAGTAGTTAGTCCTGGAAATTTGTTTCCTACAACAATGATGAGCCAAAGAAGGGTGTTAAATCAGATAAATTCGTTAGTAAAAAGATTTGATGTTGATTTAGCCACTTTTGATAAAAATAAAAAAATAGCGCAATTAACGCATGATTCCCTGAAGGGAATAATTAGTAATTTCCATAGTATTAATGCAATTAACTATGACCACAATATTCTTCGAAAACATTTTTATAACCTAAAATTTCATTTTAATTATAAATTTAGAGGTATTAGAATAGCTGTTTCGAATTATTCATCAATGTACGCAAGAAAGAATCTAGCAAAAATCATTAATAATAATAAATATGATATTATAATTTCACACTATTGGTGGGGATCATTCTTTTTTAAAGAGAAATTAAATTATAAACCATGTAAGATCCTTGACCTTCATTCAATGGTTGATGAAGATATAATTTTGAACAGCAACGCAACCTTTTACAGGGATAATCATGGTCTTGAGAAAAGAGTAAATAAAAATAATTTAAAATTTCAAAAAGAAGTATACCACCATGTAGATTTAATAGTTCCTAATAGCAAAAAACAAGTTGAAATTTTATCCAAAAATTACAACGAAATCAAGCATTACTACTGTCCCAATGGTCAAGAGATTTCTTACTTTAATAAGTTTATTAAAAAGGATTATGATCCAAAAACAATTTTATTTTACGGCAGCATTGGCGGTTTACAAAACAGAAGGGGATTTGATCTTTTTCATAATAAAGTTTGGCCATTGATATTAGCAAAAGAGGAAAATGCAAAATTACTCATTGTTGGCAATAAGCCACCAGAAAACATTCTTGCTCTCAATAACCTTCCTAACGTGACAGTGACTGGTTATGTAGAGGAAGTTGGTGAATATATCTCTAACGCTAGCTGCATGGTTTTACCGATGGATATAGGTGTTGGTTTCAGAGGAAGAGTGATTGAGGTTATGGCTACAGGTGTTCCTGTTATTGGCAACCATAATGCCTTAGATTGTATAGGAATGGAAAACGGTATTAATGGTTATGTTACAGATGACTATCAAGAACTTGCAGATTATGCAGTTGAAATATTAAATAATAAAGATCTTCGTAGAACACTTAGCGAAAATTCTGTGAAATTTGTTGATCAGAACTACTCATTTAGTGCCACATTTGATAAACTTACTGAATATTTAGAAAATTTAGTTTAGATAATTAGAAAATTTGATGAAATTAGCAATCCATAAGAGGGTAGGCTCATATAGTGATAATTGGATTAAATTTTGTGAAAAAAACAATATTCACTATAAAATTGTTAATTGTTTTGATAGCGATATAATAGGTCAATTAAAAAATATTGATGGGTTATTATGGCATTGGAATCAGGACGATTATTCCTCTAAATTAGTAGCACTTCAAATAATTTTCACGTTAAATAAAGCTGGAATTCCCACTTATCCTAATTATGACACAGCTTTTATGTTTGATGATAAAGTAGGTCAAAAATATCTGTTTGAATCTATAGATGCCCCCTTGGTAAGAACTAATGTTTTTTTTAACAAGGTGGATGCACTCAATTGGATTAAGAAAGAGGACTTTCCCAAAGTGTTTAAATTAAGGGGAGGAGCTGGTGCGGAGCATGTAAAACTCTTGAATAATAAATGGAAAGCAAAGAGGGAAATAAAAAAAATTTTCGGTAAAGGTATTCCGCAAACTAATAGAAGAGTTGTCGTCAAAGATAAGGTTATTTCTTTTAGAAATGATTCATCGAAAGATAACCTACTTGCACTTATTAAAAGTGCAAGTAGATTTTTTATCCCTTCAAAAAAGGAAAATTCTTTCCCTCGTGAAAAAGGATATATTTATTTTCAAGATTTTCTAAAAGGAAATTATTTTGATACGAGGTTGGTAGTCGTGGGGAAAAAATGTATGGGTTTTATTCGGTACAATAGAAAAAATGACTTTAGAGCATCAGGTAGTGGAATGTGGTCATTTGATCCAGAAAAGATAAATCTTGAAGATGTTGAAATGGTTTTTGGGATATCTGAAAAACTTGGATTTCAATCCATGGCATATGATATTCTTTCGGATGGAGCTCAATCTAAAGTAATTGAAATGAGTTGTTTTTTTGGTAGTAGAAAAATTGATAAGATGTATTTAGGTTATTGGGATAGAGAATTGAATTGGCACAAAGGATCCATCAATCCACCGTCTATGATAATTGAAGATTTTATTAACTCTCTCGAAATAAAATCGGACAAATTTTAATCGAGTTCCCAAAATGAAAATTCTGTTTTTCATAGAAAGTCTATGTCCTGGGGGGAAAGAAAGACAGTTAGTAGAGCTTTTAAAAGGTTTGTCTCATAATAATAAGTTTTCGATTCGTCTTGTTATGTTTGAGAATATTATTGTATATCCAGAATTTTATAGTACAAAAATTAATTATGAGATAATTCCAAGGAATTCATTTTCAACATATAAATATCTTCTTAAAATAATAAATGAATTTTCGCCAGATATTATACATTCTTGGGGAAAGACTCCAACTCTATTTTCCATTTTGCCATCAATCTTGAAAAAAATCAAATTAGTAGATGGTTCTATTAGATATGCGGCAAAATTTGATACTTTTTCCAAGGTCAATTTAATTTCAGAATTAAATTTTTTCTTTTCTGATCAAGTAATTGCAAACTCAAATGCCGGACTAATTTCTCATAATAAATCAAAAAAAAAGAAGTATGATGTAATTTATAATGGTTTGGACATAAGTCGGTTTAGTAATTTAGAATTAACTCCAGACTTATCGATTCTAAAAAAAGAATTATTGAATTTTAATCTAGTAATTGGGGTTGTTGGTAGTCTCGTTGATAGTAAGGATCATTTTACGATTATTCGGGCTCTGAATGATCTGATGTTAGATTATCGGATTGCATGCTTAATTCTCGGAGAAGGACCGAATCAGAATAAAATAGAGCAGAGTATTAACACAGAATACAAAAAGAATTATTTCTTTCTTGGCCAGAGAGATGATGTTGAACGAATAATCCCCCTTTTTGATCTTGGTATACTGTTATCGAATACAAAAAATGGACGACATGCAGAAGGGATTTCAAATTCCATCATGGAACAGATGTATTTAAAAGTTCCGGTAATCGCTACAGATAGTGGTGGAAATTTAGAAATAATTGATGACCAAGTTACTGGATATCTAATACCAAGTTATGATATTGAAAAACTTAAACATATAATCACTTTACTAATTTCTGACGAAAGGAAGCGATCTCAAATGGGAGAATTAGCTTCTCAATCAATTATCGAAAAATTTTCTTTGTCCAGGATGGTTGAAAATCATATAAAGATGTATAATAAGGTTATAAATGGCTAGAATATCATTTTTAGGAGATATATCTTTAAATAATCGTTACAATAAACTCCATAGTGAGGGAAGTAATCCATTTTTTTTGGTATCAAAAATTCTATCAAGATCAGATCTTAATATTGGAAACCTGGAGTGCCTCAGCGTGGGTGATTCAGAAAATTACGAAAGAAAACCACGGTTATCCACAAAAACTGAAACACTAAGTTTTCTCAAGAATATTCCTTTGTCTATTGCCTGTCTTGCAAATAATCATGTGGCAGATAATTTAGAAAAAGGATTTACAAATACGATAAATCAATTAGAAGAATTTAAAATAGAATATCTAGGTGCCTCAAATCATTATGGAGAGGAAGTAAAACCAGTTATCAAAATGGTAAATGGAATAAAGATCTGTATCCTCAATTATGTTTCTAAAGATACTGATCCAATGATTCCTAATGATTGTCAAATTAATCTAAATTTATTAGATAGAGGTAAGGTATTAAATGACTTAAAAAACTTTAAAAATGATGCAGATTATTTAATCTTAGTTCTTCATTGGGGAGGTAAAGTAGAAAATTATTACTATCCAGATTGGGAACAACCCAAGTTAGCACATGAGTTCATTGATGCGGGGGTAGATCTTATTATTGGACACCATTCTCATACAATTCAACCCTATGAAATTTATAAAGGCAAGCACATTTTTTATAGTATTGGAAATTTTTGTTTTGATGATATTCTTCACGAAGGAAAACTCTATTCAAAATTGAATGGGAGGAAAAAAAAATCAATTATTGTAACAGCAGAATTCACCTTAAATTCTATTAATATTGAGTTAAATCATATAAAAAATAATAATTTGATAATTGAATTGTCAGATAGTATGCCCTTACGCATCCATATACGAAATTTCACATTTAGGATCATTAAAAGGAATAAATTACTTTGGATAATATTTTATAAGGGCCATAAATTATTCTATCCTCTTTTTGATTTTATACTAAACCAAGATGGTAATCTTTTTGTAAAATTGAAGAAGATGAATCTAATTAAACTTAAAAAGCATATGAGGAAATTAAAGATAGTATGAAAAGAATAATAGCATTAGTAGACTACAAAAAACATTTTGGATATAATTCAGGGGAGTTTCCATATCGGAGCGGTTTCGATAAAAAAAAATTAGCTGAAGCATTTTCAAAATTGGAATTACAAGTGGATTTCGTTGAAATGTCGGATGCACACCTAATTGAAAATGTTAAAGATACATATGTTATATATACATCGTCAGAAGATATTGGATATAACTATAAGTCCTTTATTGAAGATGTAGTTCTTAGTCTTCAGCTAAGGGGGGCAATACTAGTTCCAGATTTTAAATTCTTAAGGGCTAATAATAATAAAGTTCTAATGGAATTAATAGGTAAAACCCATAAAAACAAATGGGGTGTTAGTAATTTAGATAGTTGGGTATTTGGTACTTACGAAGAGATGATTGCTAGAAAAACTGAATTTGATTTCCCAATAGTTGTAAAGACAGCCGAAGGTGCCATGAGTACGGGCGTATCTTTGGCAAGAAATATGGGAGAGTTAGAAAAAACTATAAAGAGTCGATCAAGAACAAAATATTTAAAGACTGATTTTAAAGATTTTTTAAGGCCGTTTAAGCATAAAGGTTATGAGAAAGAATCACTCTATAGAAGAAAATTTATACTTCAAAAATATGTTCCAAATTTAATGAACGATTGGAAGATACTAGTTTTTGGAGAAAAGTATTATGTCTTTTCAAGACCCGTTAGAGAGAATGACTTTCGCGCAAGCGGTAGTGGTCATGCTAAATATAGTTATGGGAGCAACTGTGAATTTCCTGAACAAATATTTGATTTTGCAGAATTTATTTATTCATCACTTGAAATACCTCATCTTTCCTTAGATATTGCTTATGATGGAGAAAATTTCTACATAGTTGAATTTCAAGCACTATATTTTGGGGCAGTTGGATTCATAAAATCTGATATTTATTTTAGTCGGAAAAATGGGGAATGGGTTTCTCTTCCTAACAATAAACCAATCGAAACAGAATATGCAGAAGCTGTTAATTACTATATTAAGAAATTTAACAAGTAATCTAAACATAATTGAATTTCAATAATCAATAATTTGATGTAAATTATATCTTATTTATCTAACTTTACGGCACTATATTTGAACATCCTTTGTTGTTTAATAGAACAATAAAATTTTATGAAAGTACTATTTGTTGGTAGTGGAAATAGCCAGTTTGGAATTAGTCCGGTTACAAGAAATCAAGGGGAGTCCCTTGAGAAAAAAGGTATAAGTATTTCCTATTATAAAATTGTAGGAAAAGGGTTTTTAGGTTATCTGAAAAATGTGATAAGACTTCATCGATTTGTGAAGAAAACAAACTATGATATCATTCATGTTCATTATTCCCTCTCGGCTTTTGTTGTATCACTATCTTTTCCTAAAACTCCAATTGTAGTTTCCCTAATGGGAAGCGATACACATATGAATTCATTCTGGAAGTTTGTTACAACAATGAACAGTGCATTTTTTTGGGATGCTGTTATTGTTAAGTCTGAAAAAATGAAAATAAATATGAACCTTAAATCAGCAGAGGTCGTACCAAATGGAGTAGATTTAGAAAAATTCTCAATTAGGGACAGAATTGAGACAAAAAAGAAACTTGGTTTTGATACAAATAAGAGGCATATACTATTCCTTGCTGATCCTAAACGTCCAGAGAAAAACTATAAACTTGCTCAAGCTGCGTATGAACAGTTAGCATTTGAAGACGTAGAGTTTATTACTGTATTTAATAAAAAGCATGATGAAGTAGCAGATTACCTATATGCTTGTGATGTATTACTCCTCACTTCACTCTGGGAGGGCTCACCTAATGCAATCAAGGAAGCGATGTCTTGTAATGTTCCAATTGTCACTACGCGTGTTGGTGATGTTGAGTGGTTGTTTCAAGGTTTAGATGGTTGCTACATTACGAGTTTTGAAGTAGATGATGTTGTCAATAAACTTAAAAGGGCACTACTTTTTTCGCAAAGAAAAAATCTTTTAAAAAGTAGAGAAAGAATTATGGATCTGAAAATAGACTCAGACGCTATTGCAGAAAGAATAATTCAAATTTATAAGGAAACTCTTTTCAGAAGTAAAAAGACATAATATGTTTTACTTCAAATTTTTAATTGTTTTTAAGGAAAGCTATGATTAATGTTGCTTTAACACACGATGTTGATAGAATTAAGAAAACTTATCAATATTTTACCTATGTTTTACATTCCATGCGTAGGATGGATATGGAGATGTTCAAATACCAATTGAAATCTCCATTCCTATCTGAAGAACCTTATTGGAATTTTCCCAAAATAATTGATATCGAAAAAAAACATAATGTCAAATCTACTTTTTTTATGCTTAATGAAACAATGAAATTTAAATTGAGTGATATTAAAAATGGTCAATTATCTCTTGGCAGATATGATATCAACGACCCCAAATTAGTTGAAATTTTAAAATGGTTAGATGGAAACGGATGGGAAATTGGTGTTCATGGATCATATTATTCGTATAAAAATAAAAACTTACTGGCGGATGAAAAAAGTACTCTAGAAAACATATTAGGGCATGAGATAATCGGTATAAGACAGCATTACTTAAATATCGATAGAGACACTTGGAAAATTCAGTCTGATTTGGGTTTCAAATATGATTCTACGTGGGGATACAATAGAGATATTGGATTTAAAGGAGGCAAGATAAATCCATTCTTTCCTTTTGATAATGAATTTACTGTTTATCCTCTTGCAATCATGGATATTTGCTTTATGGCAGAAGAAGATAGATGGGAAAAATTTGAAAAAATAGTTGAAACAATTGATAAAAATGATGCGCTTCTAGTTTTAAATTGGCACCAAAGAGTATTTAATAAAAATGAATTCCCTGGTTATGTGGATTCTTATGAAAAAATTATTGATACACTAAAAAATATGGGTGCAACATTTTATACATTGGGCGAGTACTACCAAAAAGTTTAGTAAAAAGTTACTCGACCATTTCACAAACGACCAAAATGAAAATTCTTATCGATATAGGGCATCCTGCTCACGTGCATTACTTCAAGCATTTTATTAAAATGATGAAACAAAAAGGGCATAGCATAGAAGTGACAGCTCGAGATAAAGAAATGGTTCATATATTGTTAAATCTTTATCAAATTTCATTCAAAAGTAGAGGTAGAGGAGCAAAATCTAATTTAGGAAAATTCTTTTACCTTTTATATGCTGATTTGATAATCTTAAGTATTGCAAAAAAATTTAAACCCGATTTATTTTTAAGTTTTGGCTCTGCCTATGCTGCCCATGCATCTAAACTACTAGGTAAACCACATATTTCATTTGAGGATACAGAACACGCAACTCTTGAACACAAATTATATGTCCCTTTTACAGACGTCATCTTTACACCTGCGACCTACAAGAAAAACCTTGGTAATAAGCAGATATATTTTAATGGAACCACAGATTTATTCTATTTGCATCCAAATACTTTTTTACCATCAGGAAGCGTACATGAACTCTTAAAAACAGAAGAAAATACTAAGTATATAATTATGAGATTCGTATCTTGGAATGCCAATCACGATCAAGGGCAAAGTGGACTTTCACTAAAAGAAAAGATTAAAAGTGTGGAAATATTATCTAGATATGCAAAAGTTTTTATTTCCGCTGAAGGTTCACTTCCAGAAGAGCTTCAACAATATGAGTTAGATATTCCTGCTGATCGTATCCATGATGTAATTTATCATGCAGAATTATTTGTCGGTGAAAGTGGGACTATGTCAACAGAATCTGCAATCCTAGGTACACCTTCAATTATTATTTCAACACTTGCCTCTTCTTTGGGTGCTTTTGAGGATTTTATAAAATTAGGGTTGATGAATATATTATACTGATTTCAATCTGGCAATGAATAAAGCAGAAAACATTCTAAAAACTAATAATTATAAAACAAATTCCAGAGAAAAAGCTAAAATATTTATAAAAGACAGAATCGACTTAAGTGCATTTCTAATCTGGTTTATTGAAGAATACCCTCAAAGTTTATCAATCCTAAAGTCTGAAACAAACTATCAAAATCGGTTCTAATATGGACTTTTCTCTTGAGACATATAAAAAGTTACTAGAAACATTACTAAAAAAGAATTATAAATTTCAAACATTCAAAGATTATTTGAATCATCCTGATGAGAAAGTAGTAATATTAAGGCATGATGTAGATAAACTTCCAAATAACTCACTGAAAACTTCAATAATTGAAAATGAGTTAGGAATACAAGGTACATACTATTTTAGAATAGTACCTGATAGTTTTGATAAAAAAATAATTTTGAAGATTCATAATCTTGGGCATGAAATAGGATATCATTATGAGGATGTTGATTTAGTTTCAAAGAAAGATCCCTCTTTATTAAAAGGAACATTAGAAGAATTAATTAGCGAATCATATCATAGTTTCATATCTAATCTTAATAGACTTAGAGAATTAACTACTATTACAACTATTTGTATGCATGGTAGCCCGACGGCAAAACATGATAATAAAATCATTTGGAATAAATATAATTATAAAGATATAGGAATTATTGGGGAACCTTACTTGGATCTTGATTTTAATGAATTTGGTTATCTAACTGACACGGGAAGAAGATGGAATGGGGAAAGAGTGAGTGTGCGAGATAAGGTATTGTCAAAATTCAATTTTAATTTTAAAAACACGGAGGATATTATGAAGAACATTGATAGTCTTCCTCCCAAAATTATGATAACGGTACATCCACAAAGATGGAATGATAATATATTTTTATGGTTATCTGAGTTAATACTTCAAAATTCAAAGAACATAATTAAAAAGCACCTTTTAGTTAGAAAATAGTTATCTAAAATTTGGTTCTCTTAATCATTTATTAAAAAATGTAAAGAGGAAATATTTATCTCTTTTTCACTTGAATCCAAAGCAATATATTTCTTTATTAAATTCCTTATGATGAATAAATTACCTGTTATATGTGGGATTCATAGTTCTGCAGATAAAAATTTCACGTTTTTATAAGAAACCAAATCGGCTCAAATTTTGCTTAGTTTTAAGTAAAAAAGACATCTTAGGATTAAAATGATCACATCAAAAAAGCTAATATTTCTTATATTTTTGTTAATAAGCTCACCCTTATTCGGGCAAACAACTTGGTATGTTTCAAGTTCAGGTGGAAGTAATTCGAATAGTGGAAGAACTGAAAGTGCACCGTTTAAGACTATTTCACATATAGGAGTTGGAGGTAGTGCAAATATTCAAGAAGGAGATATAATTTTATTTAAAAGAGGTGATATATTTCCGGTTGATAGATATAAACCACAAGCGGATAATATTTTTCACGGAGCATATGGCAGTGGAGCAAAGCCAATTTGGGATGGTGAAGAAACTTCAAGATACTTAGTTTATATTCCTTCCCAAAATGAGGGGAGTTCGGATATTGATGGATTCACATTTAGTAATATTAGGTTTATTGATTGTGAGCATAATGGTGGAATAGGTTCAGAAACTGACTACGAGACAAACTTAATTTATATGGAATATTGTGACGATGTGTTATTTGATGGTTGTGAGTTTGATGGTAACTATAATGCATATTCTTTGGTTTATTCAGGCTGGGGAGATAATATTACGTTCACTCATTGTCATTTTGAAGAATCAGGTGTCCAGCACGGGGTTTACCTCAAAAATAAATCTGATTACATATCAATAATGTATTGTACATTTGAGGATATTGGCGATCCTTTAAGTGATAGCGGGCCAGCTCCGATTAAATTTAATACTGGTGATGTTCCTAGTGGAACAACAGCATACCAGCCAGTGGTTATGTATAATACATTTACAGATTGCAGAATTGTAATTCAAGATGCTAATTCCGAGGAGCTGTTATGTGCCTATAATACAGCATATACGAGCTTAAAATCGGCACCAGGCCAAACTTCTGTATATTGGACAAGAATTAGAGGGGATAAAGGGTATTCAACTACTCCAATAGGCCAACAGATATTTAATAATACAATGGTTTTTGATATGGCAGGTAGTAGTCTTAGTCCTTGTTTTATCTATTTAGAGCCGGGTGGTATTGGTGGATCAAATGACGGTGATGGAGCGGTTATAAAAAACAATATAGTCTATTTTGTTGGTGGAAGTGGAAAGGAGTATGCATTTTGGCGCAGAGATAACAATACAGCTTCTATTACAATGGATAATAATTTATATTATAATACGAGTGGTAATGTTGAATGGTTTGACCAAGAGGCGGGTTGGAATTATACGAGTTTAAATTCTTACCAATCAGGACAAAACAAAGAGCCAAACAGTATTCAGGATAATCCCGATTTTACAAATGTTACTGGAGGAACAGATTTAACTTTATCGAGCTCAAGTCCTGCTATTGATCAGGGAGCAAATTTTACAGACCATAAAGGAAACCCAATTGATACAGATTTGGCGGGTAACAGAGTTCCCTATAACTCCAATATTGATTTAGGTGCATATGAGTTTGTGCAAACCGGTTCTGCACCAAATGCAAACTTTAATGTTAGTAAATCCAATCCAGCGCCAAATGAGATTGTTACATTCTCCGATGGAAGTACAAATAGTCCAACAGAATGGGAATGGTCATTTTCACCTAATGATATAGAATTTGAAGAAGGTACATCTTCAGCCTCTAAAAATCCTAAAGTTTCATTTAAATCTGGTTCAACATATTCTTGTACTTTAAAAGTTAGCAATAGTTTTGGGACTGATGAAATCGTGAAACCTAACTTAATAAATGTTGTAATTGATAATCCAGATCCAGGTATCTTACTTAATGTCAAGGTTATTCTTTCTGGTTGTTATAACTCTGACACCCAAATTATGCATACATTGTTGAACTCAAATGGATTTATTCCAAGTCAGCAACCCTACAATGATTCACTATGGAATTATGATGGAAATGAAATTGCAAGTGAATTAAACGATGATGTTGTTGATTGGATTTTAATTGAATTGAGAAAAAAACTGGCACCTTCCTCAAGGATTGCAATTAAAGCTGTTCTATTAAATAGTGATGGATCTGTATCAGAAACGAATGGAAATTCTGTTATTTCATTCCCAAGTGTAGTTCCGGATGATTACTATATTCTTATTCATCACAGAAACCATTTAAGTGTAATGAGCGCTTTTAAACAATCTTTGACAAATAATTCAATTTTATATGATTTTACAAGTTCTCAAGTAAACGCATATGGTAGTGGTACACTTAGCGATTTGGGTGATGGAAAATATGGATTATTTTCAGGAGATGGAAATGCGAATGGTTTGGTTTCAGAGGAGGATATTCAAAATTTTTGGATACCTCAGTTTCTAAACAGTATTGATGGATATCAACAAGGCGATTTTGATCTAGATGGTTCGGTAACCGCATCCGATAACAATGTTTTTTGGCTACCTAACATTAATAAAAGCATCCCGTTTCAAAAATAGAATCATACCACTTCATTTATTAGTAACCAATTGTATTCTTTATTATAGTTACAATTACTAGTTGATCTTCTCCTTTATTTTTTGAGATCTAATAAATTTTACTCACCATAAACAAACTTTAACCCTTAAAAATGATATTTGAAAACGCAATCATTCTGAATGATAAGTTAACTAAATTAATCAATTCAACTTTTACAAGTTTATTAGAATTATATCCGCTTGAAGAGTATGTTAAAGCATTTGACGAATATGATTCACTTGCTCACTATACTTTTGTTAGCGTAAAGGTTTCTGATATTTGTTCAAAAATTGAAAGTCGATTTGGAAAAGAAGCTTTAGATTTTTATCACAAACTTTTATTGTCAACTTTAATAATTAAAATAGAAAATGATTCTAATTTTATAAAATTACCCAATGAGGTGAAAGAATTATTCATTATCAATTTTAAAAGAATAATTCATAAAATAGAAATACATAAAGAGTATACTGGGAAATTTTCGAATAAAGATGATAAGTTCAATAAAGATCTAAGTTTATGTAGATTACAGACAATTCCGTTAGGAGCAAATAAAGTTGCTCCGGGCTCATTATCAAAAGGCATTCTATTCAAATCAGGAGTAGGTCAATTTTTAAAAGGAATTAAAGTAATTTTAAAATTTGGAGGAATAAAGCCAATATATCATTTCCATATGGATTCCCGGGATAGAGATTTACTTAAAGAATTTAATCCTGAAGGATGGAAGAAATTCTATTTCCGGTTGGCGAAGTTGCTTGAAGTTAATAAAAACATTAAGGGAGTTAGTGGTAGCGCTTGGTTTTTCGATCCAGTTATTAGCAAAATTAGTCCTGAGTTAGGTTACCTAAGAGAAATTGCTTTAAACTGTGGAGCAGAAATATTTTTTGCCGGGGCAACAGAAGGGACTATTAAAAACGCAATTTTTATGTCATTAAATCGAAAAAAACTTTATGAAATGGGTGAATATCATCCAGTTAACTATATTATTCTAATTCCTCGCAAAAGGTTGATCAGTTGGGCAAAAAATCAATTCTAATTATCAAAATTACTTAATTTGAATAATTCTAAATATATACTATTATTACTTTCATGCTTTATCTTTCTGAATAGCTCAAAACTTATATCTCAAGTTGTGTACGTACCCATTAATGATAAAGTCTATAACTATTTAGATAGAATTAATATCAGAGGAATTATTCAACTTAATTCAGAAAAGAAACCATTTTCGAGAATTTATATTTCTAGTAAGTTAATTGAAATTAGGAAAAGGGATTCTGATCTAAATAGAGTTGAGATTCTGATCTTTTAAAATGGTATGAATCAGAATTTGAATTCGAAATAGAACACATACAAAGACAAAAGGGAGAGCTAAATAAGGATGACTTAAAAATTAGTAAGTCTGAACAAACGATAGAAACTAGGTGGCGACTTATAGATTACGGTGATTCTTTATTCTCATTCAAACTATCACCAATCATTGGTGGTAATATCGTTGTAAGAAAGAGTGAGTCGAACTATTCAGGATGGATTGGTCTTAGAACTTGGATAACGGGTTCAGACTGGTTCGGCGGAATGTTAGATATGAGAAATGTTGGAGAGTTCGGAGATTTTGTGGACAAAGATAGAACCTTAACCCCAAAACGTGGTTTTGATGTAGGGACACCCCACGATAACGGAGTTGAGTGGAGTGATGTTCGAACTCAGCTTAATTTAAACTGGGATTGGGGCTCGGTATCACTAAAGAAAGATTATGATGAATGGGGAAATAGTTATTTCGGAAATTTAATAGTATCTGATAAAGCTCCTTCTTATCCTCATTTAGCTTTTGAATTAAAACCTGTTAAATGGTTTCGCTTTTATTATAAATTTGGTTGGATCCATTCTGGGGTAATTGATTCTGCGAGAAGTATAATAGTGAATCCAGGGGAAGAATTTGAAGTTGCTCATCAAAGATTTGTAAAAAAATATTTTGTTGCTAACATGTTAACATTTTCTCCATTTAATTGGGGAGATATTTCTCTTGGAAATTCATTTATCTATGCTGGTGATTTCAGGGCAGAAATGATGATTCCATTCAACTTTTATAAATATATGGATAGAAACACCGGTAAAAAGGAATTTGAAGATGGAAACGGGGCTTTCTTCTTAGACCTTGTTGCAAGAATTCCTAAGAAGTTTAAATTTTATTCAACCCTCTTTTTTGATGTTGATAGTAAAGAAGGAAGTCTAGGATCATTTTTGGATAAGGCGTGGTATGCATTTACGGTTGGAGGAAGGAAGGTCGATCTATTCTTTGATAACCTGGATCTGACCTTAGAGTACTCAAGAGTAAATCCTTGGGTTTACGAACATAAGTATAGAAGTCTTGGCGATTATAAGCATATAGACTATAGCTTGGGTCACTGGATTGGGCAAAATGCAGATCAATTAAAAATACAGTTAAATTATCAACCTATCCGAGGACTCCAATTTACATTTTGGGGTGAATATATTCGTAAAGGAGGGGAAGAGGATATATCATATGCCTACCTTGGTGAAGAAGAATTACAATTTTTATACTCTCCAGTAAGAAAGGATAAATACATTGGATTAAAAGTAAGTTACGAATTGATTCATGAACTCTTTTTTGAAGGATCATTTACAATTTCGAGTATCAGGGATGACGATGAAAATCGAACTCCTGATTACTTAATTGGTAAATATGAGAGTATTAGTCTTTCTGCTTTTTATGGAATTCCCTAATTGATTAATAATAATTTATTAACATTTTAATGATGAATTTTTATTAGATTTGAAATCTAAATTCAAACGTTTATAACCTAATTAAAATCGCATCTTGTAAAAATTTTTAATGAAAAGTTAAAATATTTAACTTTTTTAATATTATGGCCTTCAAAATCTCAAAATATTGCGTTTATTTTTTGGTATCAAAATTGTGTGATTATTAACCCAGCCAAAAAAGCTTTATTTTAATTAGAAATTTCCTTATAATATATATCGGGAAAATATCAGAGATTAGCTGATTAAAATTATGCTGAATTATTTGAAAAAGAAATTTAATTTTAATTAGAAACTGAAAGAATATTAAATGACAACTATCGCCGAAAAAATACCCTATGAAGTTTCGTCTCGTACTAATAATTGGGGAGAAGAAATTGAGACCACCTCTACGATTAATAAAAACCAACTTACGAAAGATTTAGTTAAGTTTATTTCTAATTACATTACTTTGGATAATCATAATTCAAAAGTTATCGAATCGAATCACTTATCTGATTTAAATACATTTTATAAAAATGGAATCGAGTCGATAATAAACCTTAGTAGATTAAATGATGTTCGTTATATTCATCAATTTTTGACAGAAATGAATTCAAAATTATCAATTGGTGGTTATTACATAGGATGCGTTAAAACTAATGAAGAAAGAAGATTAGACATAAATGAAAAATTACCCAAACTCTTATACTATCCTACTTTCTTTACACAGTTTGTATTTATGAGATGTTTTCCAAAATGGGTATTGACTAAGAAATCATTTTTTGTTCTTACTAATGGAAAAAACAGATATCTATCAATTTCAGAAACACTTGGAAGACTTGCTTCTTGCGGATTCGAAACCATTGAGCATCAAAGTATAGATGATAAAACCTATTTTATAACAAGAAAAGTTAGCGAACCATTAATAAGCACAAATCCATCCTATGGTCCTCTATTAAAGCTAAATAGATTCGGTAAAAATGAAAAACCATTCAGAATATTTAAATTTAGAACTATGCATCCATATTCTGAGTTTTTGCAAAGTTATATTTATAAAAGAAATAATCTGCAAAAAGGAGGTAAATTTAAAGATGATTTTCGGATTCCTCTCTGGGGTAAAATTCTCAGGAAATATTGGATAGACGAAGTTCCCATGTTTTTAAATCTTTTAAAGGAGATATTAAATTAGTTGGGGTTAGACCTCTCAGTGCTCATTACTTAAGTTTGTATAGAGATGATTTAAGAAAATTAAGATACGATCACAAACCAGGATTGATACCACCATTTTATGCTGATTTACCTGAAACTATTGAAGAAATAATGGATTCTGAAGAGAGATACTTAAAAGCGTATGATAAGAATCCATATAAAACAGACATAGTTTATTTCTTTAGGATTTTTAAAAATATTTTCTTTAATAACGCAAGAAGTAATTGAGTATTAATTCAGTTCAAATAAAAATTCTGTAATTATTTAAAATTCTCCTCACTGTTTGACATTCAATTATTTTGATTGTAGTTATCAAATGGCACAGTAATTGAACAAAAAATACCAAAACTTAACCTGGAATCTTAATTTATGGATATTAAAAAGCAAAATTTGATAGAATATGAAACTAAATCAATAAAGGACTATATAAACATAATAAGAACTCATCTTTTAAAAGTAGTACTTATTTCTTTGTTAATTCTTGCTCTATCAATAGTATACGCTGTTACAGCCAAAAATGTATATCGAGCAGTAACTGTATTGAAAATCACCCCACCGGAAGGTAGTATACTTGATCCTATGGCACAATTTGGAGAAATTGGAGATAGAGCTGCTGATAGATTTATATCAAATGAAATTGAAACAATGAAAAATGTCACAATTCGAGAGCAAGTGGCTCAAAAAATCGTTGAAGCTTCGCAAGTTATTGATGATGTTAGTAAACTGGCTATTTTTGTGCAAGAAGATGAGTATGTTTGATGATAGTCAAAACTCAATATGTACCTCCTAAAGCGATTACTAAGTATTTAGAAGCTGGTGTTGAGATAATTCAGAAAGAAGGTCTTGATTTTATAGAAATTAGTGCCTTATCTCCTTCCCCATATGAAGCTGCACTTATAGTAAATACATATGCTAACGTATACGGTAATTTCAATCTTCTTGATAACAGAAAGCAAGTTTCGGCTGTAAAAGACTTTCTTAAAATACAGAAAGACGAAAAGTATAATGAATTATTGGAAGTTGAAGACCAGTATAAAGAATATCAAATGAAAGGCAAGGCACTTGTATTAGATGAGCAAGCAACCTCATTAATTGGCTCTATTGCAGGATTAGAGTCCCAAAAGAATACTTTAGCAATTGAAATGTCAATTTCTAAAAAAGCGCTTGATCAATATACAACTGAACTTGAGAAAAGAGATTTATCAGTATCAAAATATCTTGAGTCTAAAGCAGGTGAACCATATCTTGAATTATTGCAACAGCAAATTGCCCAACTAGAGGCAAGTCGAGATCTTGCCATGGCAAGTGGATCAGCTCAAAATAATAATGCTGCAGTAATTGAAAAGTATAATAATGATTTGGCAAATCTAAAGGAAAAACTTCAAGTCCGAACCGATGAATACAGAGCCTCAATATTGACAGCAAGTCCAGAGGAAATAAGAGGTTTATCTCAACAAATATTTGAGGAGGATGTAAAGTATAAATCTCTAGCTGCCTCTTATGACCAGATTGAGAATCAACTTAAAACATACGAAAAGAGATTTGATAATCTTCCAAAAGCTACTGTGGGACTAGCCCGTTTAGAAAGAGCACGTTTATCAGCTGAGCAACTTTATGTTCGACTTGAAGAAAAATACCAAGAAGCACTTTTAAATGAACAAGCAACTACCGGTAACGTTTTAGTATTAAGTTATGCACGAGAACCAGAAAAACCAGCGAAGCCCAATCGTAAAATAATTATTTTTATGGGACTTATTCTTGGATTAATTGGTGGAATTGGGTATGCTGTTGTTATGACGTACTTTGATAAAACAGTTAAATCACCAGAGGATGTTGAAGAACTTAATATTGACTTGTTAGGATGGATACCTCAAATAGAAGATTTTGGAACAAATGGAAAATTCTCAGAGTTTTTTGTAGCTAATCATTCAAATACAATTTCAACTGATTCATTTAAATTTCTAAGAACAACCCTCAGTTATTCCAAAGAAGAAGGAGTTGCTAAATCCTTATTAATAACTTCTTCAGCACCTTCTGAAGGTAAATCTGTCATATCAAGTAATCTTGCCGGAAGTTACGCAATTGCTAAAAAGAAAACACTTTTAATTGATTGTGATCTTAGAAAACCTCGTGTTCATACAATATTTAATAAAAAGCGGGTTCCAGGATTAGTAGATTATCTTTATGGAAAGGCAACATATGAAGATATTATTTCTTTAACAGAAGTAAAAGGACTCAGTATTATTCCAGTTGGTACAATCCCTCAAAACCCTACAGAGTTTTTAGATTCTTCTGGAATGAAATCATTTCTAAATAGAGTTAAACAAGAATTTGAAGTAGTGATCATTGATTCGCCACCTCTTACAACATTAGCAGATGCTATTATCCTTTCAAGATTGGTTGACGAAACAATTCTAGTTGCGTCTTCGGGTGTAACCGATAATGAATTACTTAAAAAATCTGTTGACCAGCTTAAGAGAGTAGAGGGCTCAACATTTAAAGGAGTTCTTCTAAACAAATTCAATCTCAAAAAGAATTATGGTTCATATTACTACAAGTATGCAAACCACTATGCAAGGGATGCTGAACCTAAAAGAGGGAAAAGACAGAAAATGTAAGCTAAAGTTTTCATTGAATAATTTCTAGGTTAGCTCTCGTTCGTGTGATTTGAGGAATAGTATATCAGATACCTTTCATATTTAATCAAAAAAATCAATTAGATGTTATTTAATTCAATTGAATTTGCCATATTTTTACCAATAGTATTTATATTTTATTGGTTTGTTAACGAATAAAAACCTAAGAGCGCAAAATATATTATTAGTTATATCAAGTTATATATTCTATGGTTGGTGGGATTGGCGGTTTCTTTCATTAATAGTATTTAGCTCTGCTATAGATTATCTAGTTGGATTAAGATTGTCTTTGGAAAAAAATGCTATTCCAGAGAAAATTATTACTATTTCATCAGTATTGCAATAAATATTGGATTTCTAGGATTTTTTAAATACTTTGATTTTTTTGCTGAAAGTTTTTCTGAAGCTTTCACATTATTCGGAAAACATATTGAACCTACAAGACTAAACTTAATACTCCCCGTTGGAATTAGTTTCTATACATTTCAAACATTAAGTTATTCCATTGATGTATACAAAAAAAAGATGGAGCCAACAAAAGATTTAGTTGCATTCTTTGCATTTGTTAGCTTTTTCCCACAATTGGTGGCCGGTCCCATTGAGCGAGCTACAAATTTATTGCCCCAATTTTATAAAAAAAGAATATTTAATCAACAATATGCATCTGATGGTTTACGTCAAATATTATGGGGGCTTTTTAAGAAAATTGTCATTGCTGATAATGCTGCAGTTTTTGTAAATGAGATATTTACATAACTTTAATGATCATTCTGGCAGTACACTTATTATTAGGAGCATTTTTCTTTGCTTTTCAAATATATGGGGATTTTTCAGGATATTCAGATATTGCTATTGGAACAGCGCGTTTATTTGGATTCACTTTGATGAAAAATTTTGCTTTTCCATATTTTTCCAGAGACATTGCTGAATTTTGGAGGAGGTGGCATATTTCATTGTCCAGTTGGTTTAGAGATTATGTATATATTCCCTTGGGAGGAAGTAGAGGTAGCTTAAAAATAAAAGTACGAAACATATTTGTAATATTTTTAGTAAGTGGGTTTTGGCATGGAGCTAATTGGACGTTTATAGTCTGGGGATTGGTTAATGCAATATATTTTATGCCACTAATGTTGTTGAAGAAAAATCGAATTAATACTAATAATGTTGCAGAAGGAAAACTTTTGCCTAACTTTGTAGAAATTTTACAAATTTTTATTACTTTCTTATTAACCTTAATTGCTTGGATATTTTTTAGATCAGAAACACTGAATGGTGCATTTAATTACTTAAGTATCGTATTCTCAAGTTCGTTATTTGTTTTCCCCCAAATTCAATCCATATTATTTTTGTTAGTTCTGACAATCTTTATCCTTATTGAGTGGGTTCAGAGAGAAAAAAATCATGCTCTTGAACTTTCTCAATTCTCACTGCCCAAATTAGTTAACTGGAGCTTTTACTCAGCTATTATATTTGTAATTTTGATTTACGGTGGTAAACAACATGATTTCATTTACTTCCAATTTTGATATGTCCATGAAACCTTTTTTAATAAAATTTTTCTCTTTTATCTTTTTCTTTGTAATTGTTATTGAAATACTTTCTAGAGTACTAATAGATCCCCTATACTTTGGCAAAATAGATGATTATACTGTAAAAGGTATAAATGCAAAAGAATTTTATCTAAATTCTAAAACAAAGCACGTTGATTATCTTTTTATTGGTAGTTCTAGAGTTAGAGCTTCAATTAATCAAAGAATTGTTAAGCAATTTGCTCCTGGTAAAACAGTTATCCTTGCGGGTAGGGCAAATTCTACAGCAGCCTTGCATTATCAGGCCTTGAAAAGGAAAACATCATTGTATCCAAATTTCTTAAACGGAGCAACAGTTTTTATTGAAATGGTTGGATCAAGTATTTATCATGAAAACTTCAAAGAGAATCAATTAAAAATATATGAACCAATAATTAAGAACAGTAATGCTGCTCCACACCTGCTTTTACCTTATATTGGAATTAGTGATTTTATTGATTTTTTAAAATTCTCTCCAAATAGTTTTCCCATTAAAATCGAAATGACTCTGTTGTTTTTAAGTTCAACTTATAGAGGTATCCCTTTTTTCCATGAAAAATTAAAAAGATTTGATTTTAAAATTTCAAAATCAAATTCATCAAATCTCATGTCTGATGAGGGCGCAATAAGGAATGATAAAGTAGAGCTATCAAGGTTGAGAGCAAGAGATGTAGCCGATACCCTTATAAAAATGCAAAAATATTCTAATGTTCTTACTAAGAAATCTTTAGATGAAAGTTATATTGCTCAATTTGATTCATTGATCAGTTCAAATGGAGGGAAATTATTTATATTCAAAATTCCTTCTCATTCAGTTATTGATGAGGTTTATAGAACCAAAGTTGAACAAAGTAACAAAATTACATTTATTGAATGGGCGAAAGAAAGAAATATTAAAATCATTGATTACTTAGGTTTTACTTTCAACGATTCAGATTTTCCTGATTATTGGCATCTAAGTAGGGAAAGGAGAGATGAATTTACAACTCTCCTACTTACAAAATATTCAAGAATACAAAAGTAACTAAATTGATTACATAGTAATAATATATATTTATAATTATTCACTTTTATATTCTACAATGGTTCCATTCTTAAATATTCAGTTGTATTCTTTTTATGTATAATGTCCTGAATAACATTTTCAACTTGTTCTGGAGTATAATTCAATTCCTTAGCAATTTCCTCGTTTGTAAATCCTTTTTCCCAACCTAACCAAATTATATCAAGAGTTTGATAAGGTAGTCTATAAAAAAATTCTTCTTGAGTTTGCTCAGCACTGTAAGTATCAGTAGTGGGAACTCTTCTTCTTATCTCAGCGGGAACTCCTAGATACTCGGCCAATTGGTAAACTTGAGTTTTGAATAAATGTGCAATTGGTTTTACATCAGCACCACCATCTCCATATTTAACAAAGAATCCTTGTTCATGCTCATTTTTGTTTCCTGTACCTATAACTGCATAATTTTTTGCGTCAGCATGAAAATATAGCATACTCATTCTGGATCTTTGTTTGAAGTTTGATGCTCCTACAATCTCTAAGTACTCGCTAACAGGAAGACGTTTTGTTTGTTCAATACCTTCGGGAGAAATAATCATTATTTGAAATATATTTAATGTATTAGAGTTGAGGAGGTTATCTGGGAGAATAATCTTTGCTTTGTAGCTTTGATCATATTCCGGAAAAACTCTCTTGATTGCTTCATCTCTTCTTCGATAGACCCCAAAACCCTCAAGTGCGCCAGTTATATCTTCAATAATGTAGTCTACCCCAAAAGTTTTTGTAAGTTCTCTTGCTAAGCTATAATTATCTTTGCTTGATTCTTTTTCAGGAAGCATTATCCCAACAACTTTTTTTGGACCAAAAGCTTTTGCGCAGAGGGCAAGTACCACGGAAGAATCTATACCACCACTTATACCTACTACAGCACCTCTTTTCTTTATCACATTCCGAAGGTCACTGCGTAATTTTTCTATAATTTTGTCAGTTTCCTTTTGAGGATCTATCTTCATTAGGTTTTCAAGTGTACTCATGTTTTCTCCATTCTTATATCAAAAATATTTTTAATTCTTTCTTCTTTTATCAATCACAAGATCGAAGCTTTTTTCTGCATTTGCTATTTGATTATTTCGGATAAACTTATCAAAAATTACTTGGGTAGAAAATATACCGGTAAGAGCCATATTATCCCACTCATTTATATTGTCAAATCTAGAGATTTTCTTAAACAGTTTGTCAGTTTTAATTTCATTAAATATTGCTGCATTTCTAATAGCCTCACGTGAACAATATTTTTCAAAATTTCCAGAGTTGGTTTTCGAAAGTAAACTTTGCTTTATTGGTGCTCGATAAGGATGCTTAGCTCTATTTACTATTTTTTTTGGAAGAACATCCCTGTAAGATTTTTTTAAAAGAAATTTTTCGTTCATTCCAAATATTTTGTATTTGGATGGTACTTTTGCCATATAGTCAATCAGACGATGATCTAAAAAGGGGAATCTGATTTCCACTGAATTTGCCATTGCGACTCTATCACCTTGTGATGACAATAGATAATTGCTTAAAAAAGTAGTTATTTCTAAGAACTGTGACTTTGAAAGTGAATCTCTGCTACTAAAACGCTCAGGTAAATAATCATTAAATCTATTATAGAAATCAAGATCTGAGGAGTATTTAAAATCATCAGAAATGAAATTTGTCAACTTTCTAGTGTTTTGCCATCTGATTTGATGAGAAAAATAGGGGAATTGTGGTTGATCAATTCCAACACCAAAGAAAGATTTCAACATTGGACGCAACTTTTCGTCATTTAAAATATATGGATAAAGTTTTCCTAATAGTAGTGGGCGTAAATCTGACTGAGGATTTCTTGCCCAAAACTGCCTAGCTTTAGCTTCTCTGAAAATGTTGTAACCTCCAAAAACTTCATCTGCACCCTCACCAGTTAACACGACTTTTAAACCGTTATTATGAACAAGGTTGGATAAAAGATAAAGTGGTACCGGAGCTGTGCGAAGTATAGGTTTTTCAATATGCCATAATACATTCGGAAAGTGCGATCCAATATCATTATTCTTAGCAATGACCTCAAGGTGATGAGTCTGAAGCTGATCTAACATTTCTTTTTGATAACTTCCCTCATCGAAATTTTTGTCCTCAAACCGAATTCCGAAGGTATTTAGTTCATTATTAAAACTAGAATTGACAATTGTGGTAATTATTGAGGAATCAAGACCACCACTAAGGTAGGCGCCGACAGGAACATCAGCGCGAAGTCTTAATTTTATTGAGTCATACAAAAGGGATTTAATCTCTTCAGTGATGCTATTCAATGGTACGCTAAGTTGATCTGTTTCAGAATAATATGGATATCTCCAATAGTTATTTATTGTAAAATTTCCATTTGAAATTTTCAAGTAGCATCCAGGTGGAACTTCTTTAATGTTATCAAATATGGTCTCACCAGGTAGGGGAGTCCAATAACTAAAAATCTGATCTAAACCTTGTGAACTTATACTTCTTGAAATATTTTTTTGAGTGAAAATGGATTTGACTTCAGAAGAAAAATAGAGCTGATTATTAGAAACGGTATAGTGTAAGGGTCTAATTCCAATTCTGTCTCTTGCAAGAATAGTCTCTCTCTTAGTTGAATCCCAAATGGCAAATGCAAACTGACCATTCAGGTCTTCTAATAGATTGATTCCCTTTTCTTCATAAAGATGAAGTATGACTTCCGTATCGGTACTTGTGTAAAATTCGTGACCTTTATTTTGAAGGAAATCACGGAGTTCAGTATAGTTAAATATTTCACCATTGAAAACAATCCATAAAGTCTTATCTTCGTTATGAATTGGTTGGATGCCTCCTTCAATACCAATAATACTTAGCCTGGAATGAGCCAATCCTGCCCAATCATCAACATAAACACCCCATTCGTCAGGACCTCTATGATCGAGCACGGAGATCATATCTTTGAGCTGGGGAATTTCTATTTTTTTAGGCTCTTTAAGATTTAGGATTCCAGAGATTCCACACATAATAATTTATGCTGGATTTTCGGATTGTTTTTTTGAAACAAAATCTGAAACATTTTTTACTGAAGAAAAGTTCTCTTGCACAATCTCATCATCAGAAATTGAAAGATCATATGTTTCTTCAACAAAACAGACAAGTTCTAATATGCCTGTTGAGTCAATTATACTACTTTCGAAAAAATCTGTATTGTCCTCTAATTTATCTCCCTCACCAAAGAGAAAGTTTTCTACAACAAATTCTTTTATACTTTCACTATTATTCATAGAATAAACTACCTTTTGTTAATTAATCAATTTATTGTTCAAATATGCAATTTCAATGCCAATTATAATACCTATTAAAACTTAGATTTTCAATAGATGTTAAGTTAAATAGATAAGATTTATTAAACCAGAGTTAAGATTTTCATTAACACGAAAATTACTCAATTAATTTTGCTTTTATATCTGAGTCTATTAGTTCAATATTCAATCCTTGTTTTGCGAACATAAATGCTATGGGATTGTTACCAAAGGCTTCACCTGGTTCTGGGGGAGATATCAACCTTAGTTTTTTCTCCTGCAGAGTTTTTATTTGTTCGTTAATATTGTCACATTTAAACCCGATGTGGTGCAATCCTCCACCTTTCTTAGCTAGACCAAATGCCGGGGAAGATTGATCAATTGGTTCTACTAATTTAATCAGGATTGAACCCTCTTTTTTCATAAATACCACTTTTACCTTTTGTCTTGAATTTATAACAACTTCCGTCATTTGTGTATAGCCGAAGATACTACTCCAATGGAGAATTCCTTCCTCAATCGATTTTACTACAACTCCTAAGTGATCTACTATCATTTCTTTCAAATGCTCTTATAAATTTAAAATTTAATTTGTGTCAATAAATTTAAACTCATTATTCTAGACCAGAAAATATTTTCAATTTCTTATAATCTCTTTTCCCCGTATCTGTGACAGGAATAAGATCAATATTTCTAATTGATAATACTGAATTATGCAATTTATATATTTTTTTTATTTTATTATTTACTTCAAATTTCATGCTGTCATTAGCTGTTTGAATAAATATTTCTAGTTTATCATCCTGACCAATACAAGCTGTAGGAATATGGAATTCATTCTCAATCATTCTTTCCAATTCATCAAGACTAATTCGTAATCCAAAAATCTTAATAAATCTTTTTGCTCTACCTGTAATGTAAAAAAAACCATCCTTATCCTTTTTTCCCAAATCTCCAGTGAAAAGAGTTCCCTTCAATTCATCATCAGCGGATAAAGAGGTTCTGTTTGTTGCATATCCAAGCATAACATTATCACCTTGATAGACAATCTCACCTTGATCTGCTGTATGATCTATCATATTTCCATCGCTCGAAAAATTCAATTTACCCCCTGGAATGGGTATACCTATGGACCCATATTTATTACTTAACTGATTAGGAGGAACAAATGATATTCTTGCTGTCGCTTCAGTTTGACCATACATTACATAAAATTTAATTTTTTTCTTTTTAGCATATTCTGAAAAATACTTTTGATAAGTTTCACTAAGGTTACCTCCAGCCTGAGTTAAAGTTCTTAATGTTGGAAGTTGTAATTTGTCAAATTTCGTTTTATATAATAATTGATAACTGTAGGGTACCCCAGCAAAAGAAGTACACTGATTTTCATTAAAAATTTTCCAAAAATTTCTTAAGACTATTGAGCCATCTGTTAAAACTATTGTTGCTCCAGCCAAAAGATGACTATTAATTATAGATAAGCCGTAAGAATAACTCATTGGAAGACTGGTAATTGGTCTCTCATCAGAAGAAATTTTCAAATACTCAACGATAGACTTAGCATTAGCTTGTAGGTTTTTGTAGCTTAATCTAACTAGTTTTGAACTACCTGTGGTTCCAGAGGTTGACAATAAAACTGCTGTATCTGCAAATATATTATAATCAGAACTTATTCTTTTTATAGTACTGAAAAATATCCCATTTGTAACAACTCTACTGTTATAATTTTGAAATGATCTTTGATTGTTTGTCAAAATATATTCAGGTTTATAGGTACTGATGAGTTTATCTAACAACTGAACATCAAGTTTAGAATCTAATAACAAAACAGTTACTTTAGATCGAAGCAAAGATAAATAACTCAAGATACTTTCAAATGAATTATCGCATAAAAGAAAAGCTAGTCGTTTTTTATCCGATTTTAAATATCTGCATAGTTGATTAGATAGTTGATCAAGTTGGTAGTAGGTAATTTCTTTTCCAACATTAGTATCAATTAAAGCTATGTTATTAAAAATAGTCCTATTGAAATTCCAAAACATAAATACTTGTATAATTTAATAAATTTTAAAAAGTAGATAGATTATCCATAAATATAGTGTAAAGTTTTCTTTATTTAGTATATAATAATTTTACTATAAAAAATCCTCCCAAAAGGAGGATTTTTTATAGTAACCCAGCAATGAATTACTTTATAAGCATCATTTTTTTCGCTTCAATAAAACGATCTGCAACAATTTGATAGAAATAAATACCTGAACTCAGATGATCAGCATTAAAATCTACTTGATGGAAACCAGCGGATAAACTACTATTGATTAATTCTTCAACTTTTTGGCCTAGTGCATTATATATACTCAGATTGACATTAGACTTTGTAGGTAAGGAAAAATTTATTTTTGTAGTAGGGTTAAATGGATTGGGGTAATTCTGAGATAATTCATACTTCTGAGGAAGGTTTTCATTTCCATTTATATCTGTGATTGCAAATGCTGAGACAGCTTCGGAATATTCACTTCTATTTCCAGCAAAATCATAAGCGGCGATTTTATAAAAATAAATTTGCCCTACTTCTACATCTGTATCTACAAAATTCGTATCGTGAACAGAATTGATTCCATAGGTCAAAGTATCAGGATTAAATTTTACATCAGTTGATCTAAATACTTTATACATTTCAATATCTGATTCAATATTTGGAGTCCAACTTAGATGTACTTGATTTACATCACTTTCAGCAGTAATATGTTGTGGAGTACTTGGTGAAATTTCATCAATTTGTGCAGATTTAAGTGACATCCCACTAATTTTTACTTCGCCAGTTACAAGTTCGGTACAGCTAATTCCGACATAAATTGTGTTTACTGAATCTGGAATGAATAATGATTTATTCTCAGTTAAGCTTTGTGAAAGGTCGTATTTTGTCCATTCTTGATTCTCTGCTGGAAGTTTATACCGGAAAATTTCAGATCCAATTTCGAATTTGATAGTAATAAAACTTCCTTCACTACCTTTAGTCCATATTTCAAATATGTTTTCACCTTTTTCTATTCCACCTAAATCTGGAATTGTAGTCAGCCCACCAACTTTGTTTATTTTAATGGAGTAATTTTCAGCATTAGGAGCACCGTCAGTAGCATCTAGCCTGCTATCGTAATAAACTGGATTTAGATGATAACCATCTGGTATATTGTTTCCATCAATATCTGAGTTTAAGGGTGGCATTACTTCTGCATATGGGTTTTGAACAGTCTTATATAGATGATTGCTCCAATAACTTTGAGTTGCTACAGGAATTTCATTTACTTGCAGCCAGTCTAACAATGCTTCTGTTTTATATAAGTAACCGCTAAGACCACCTAATGAATCACCAAATGTTGAATGACTAAAGAGAATATGATGCTTTGCAACTCCATCAGCGATAAGTGTTTTCATTTCTTCTAAGGATAGTTCATCTAGTCGAAAATTACCTCTCATACCAAATTCACGATATTGTTCATCATTATTTTCGTTATAAGTTTTAAGTTGCGGAGTTTCTGAATCATAAACAGACCCTGAAACGTAATCTAAATTAGCACCTAACTGAGTAGCCAAATCTTTTGAACTAAGATGTGGAAATTTTCCGCTAGGATGGTTCCAAATGTAAGGGCGCTCAATTCCATAGTGTTCTGCTAGTTTCAGCGATTCATTCCCTAAAAGAATCAATGCTTCTTCAGTTAAATGAATATCTTCATTAGAGAAAAGGTAATATTGAACATTAAACATTTTTCCCAAATCTATAGGATCTCTATACACATCGGTAATTTCTAAAAAATCTGGTGCTAATATATTGTTAATTAAAACAAGTCTGTTTAAAGAAGGAAAATAGAGAAAATTCTCATCTTCTTTCAAAGGATTTAAATTCGTTTTCACTAAAAACTTTGTTGTTAAAGATATTTACATATCCGACCATTTTTCTTTTCAAAGGATCTAAAGGGGCAAACTCTAAACAAACTTTATCCCCGATTAAGTTTTGAACACCTGGAGCATTTTCATAGTCAAGGGTATCAAAGATTGTAATAAAATAATTAGTCCTATAATTTGGAGTTGCATCTAAAAGTTCGTGTCCTTGAATTTGTAAAGCCTTGATTCCTTCTACATATTCATTTGCACTAACTCCTTCGCTAGCTAGTCCAATGGAAAAATTAAAATTTTTATCCCTTTCGTTGAATATTTCTGAATACTCAGAATATGTATCAACAGAATGTGTTCCATATACCCTGAAACAAACACCACCTTTTTTTGAAGTTTCCCAGCTCTCATTTTGTTCGTTACTACTATTTTGTGCTAAATTCGTTGACATGAATAAGAGAACTGTATTAAATAATAATATAGTTATATATTGTTTATTTGTATTTGATTTAAGCATAACTATTTCTCCACTTAAATGTTATTAAATCATTAAAATTAATTATCATGTTTTGTTACTCAACTATTAAGCCAAAAAATACCTTAATATTTATTCATTTTTATAGGCAATAATTTGGTGTATTTTCTCATTTTAAGAACTTTTCCCGAAATAACTCAAAACACATTATTATACTTAGAGAATCGTATAATTCTATTTCATGATTTAATATTGAATATTAACTCAGATTATTGGTGTATTTATAGAATCTATGAATGTGTAGTTTGTTATTAAATAATGGCCCACTTATACAAAAAGGAAGCTGATTGCTTCCTTTTTTTTGCGGGACCGACGAGACTCGAACTCGCGACCTCCTGCGTGACAGGCAGGCGCTCTAACCAAACTGAGCTACGATCCCTTAAAAGTATTTCTTAAGAACGACTGCTAAAGTAAATATTATTTAAAAATTATGCAAGTCCAATTATAAATCTTTTGTACCAAAACTTGCACCAACTGCTTTTGCTGTGAGTACAGCTTGGTCATCAATTTTTACAAGTTTTTGTTTTGCTATAGCTTCTTCGATTCTTACGCTTTTAACTTCATTTCCGATTAAGGCAACCATTCGTCCAAATTTTTGTTTATAGGCTAAGTTAATTGCGTATGTACCAAATTTTGTTGAAAGAATTCTATCGAAGGGAGTTGGGGTTCCACCACGTTGAAGATGACCAAGTACCGTATATCTAGTTTCTAGTCCAGTATTTACTTCTATACTCTCTGCAACAACTTCTGCAATTCCTCCTAATTTAATCGGATCAGTTCTTTTAGCATCTGTCGACTTTACAACGAGCTCTCCACCTTTTGGTTTTGCTCCTTCTGCCGCACACACGATGCTGTATTTTTTCCCCATTAGGGATCGGTATTTTACTTTTTCATAAATTTCTTCCCACTCAAAGGGGATTTCTGGTATAAGTATTACATCAGCACCTCCGGCTAATCCTCCATTAAGAGCAATCCATCCAGCATATCGTCCCATTGTTTCAATTACCATTACTCTATGATGTGCAGAAGCAGTTGTTCTCAGTCTATCCAGAGCTTCAGAAACAACAAACACAGCTGAATCATGACCGAACGTCATGTCAGTTGCTTCAAGATCATTATCAATTGTTTTTGGAACTCCAACGACATTCATACCAAGATCTGCCAGCTGCTTAGAGATGTGCATTGTACCATCACCTCCAATTGCTATCATTGCATCAAGACCCCAGGCATCATAGTACTCCATTGCTTCTTTGGATTTGTTAACAATTTTGATTTCATCTTCAATTTTAATAGGCCAATGAAATGGATCTCCTTTGTTGGACGATCCCAAAATTGTTCCACCAAGTGATAAAATACCTGAAACATCCTTATCATAAAGCTCAATAGCAGTACCATTTACTAATCCCTCGAATCCATTTAGTATACCTAGAACCTTTAAACCATGGTCAAGAGCTGGTTTTGTAACTCCACGGATAACAGCATTAAGTCCTGGACAATCTCCTCCACCTGTTAAAATACCAATTCGTTTTACTTTTTTATCTTTCATTATAATATCCTTTATGGACTATTTAATTAAACATCTCTTTACATTCTTAAAGTGCAATTTAGCAATATTTTTCATTTCGATTTCCGGATTATCCATAATGTTTTTAATCACTTTATCTACTTCCTCAGAAGCTCCTTTTGGTAGACCGAAGTCATTACTTTCAAACCATTCAACTACTTTTTCTCTAGCTAGAATTGAAGCTGCAGCAACACCAATAAAACGTTCAGCTTTTGTTGTTTGAGTTATAGTAATTTCTTCACTATCTAAATTTTTTCTGAGAGTAAAAGCATTATTGCCAAACTTATCGATAATAGCATCTGAGCTATTTTTACGCTCTAATAATGAGTTTATTACCTGAGTATGTCCCCAAGTCAAAAGGGAATTTAAGTTTTTAAATTTATCGTACAAATGGTTATAGTATTCTGGATCGATTATTAATAATTCATAATTATCTGGAAATTCATGGGCAATAGACTTACTAATTCGTGAAATCTGGAAGTCATTTAGTTCTTTGCTATCTTTAACCCCTAATTTTAAAAGAGAATTTCTACATTCTTCTGTTGAATAAAAAGCTGCAATAACTAATGGGCCAAAGACATCGCCTTTCCCAGATTCATCACTTCCAATGTACACAGATGGTTCATCAATACTTTTTTCTTGAAAATCTAATGATTTCTGATCAAAAACAATATTCTGAATTTGTTTAAATAAGTTTGTTTCATTATTGCCTTGTATTACTGTCTTTAATCCTTTTTTACCAAAATATAGTTGAAGTTTAAGTTTCTCATTTCCTTTACTTATTAGAAATTCATAATTATAATTTTTTTGTTCTATGCTAGATGTTACAAAACCCATTGTTCCTATTTGTCTTCTTAGTTGATGGATCTTTGATTGTGCAGATTCTTTGATATTCATTTTATTTAGTTTTGTGTAAAATTCAGAAATTAAAATAAGGAAATAATTTTAGACAGAGCAACTAAACGGTTCTCATTTTTTGATAGATAATAATATTTTATTTCTAAAATTTATTACTTAATTTTGAGCAATAATTCGAAGAAAATTCCTTTTAATATTGGGAGGTACTATGAGGAAAAATTTACTCGTTCTAAATTTCCTTTTATTGTCCCTTGCGAGTTTAATTTTTACCGTTAGTATAAATGCTGCAACAACTGGTAAAATAGCCGGTAGAATAATTGATTCCACTGGTGAGCCTCTTCCGTTTGTAAATATAATTGTCTTAGGAACCAATTATGGCGCTGCAGCTGATATTGATGGTTATTACTCAATTTTAAATATTCCACCAGGTACTTACGAAGTAAAAGCTTCCGCAATTGGATACAATGCAACTATTGTTCAAAATGTTAAAGTATCGATAGATCTTACAACCAATGTCGATTTTACACTAACCGAAACTTCTCTTGAGTTAGGAGAAGATGTAGTGGTTGTAGCTACAAAACCGATGGTGCAGAAGGATCTAACTGCCTCAACATCAGTTGTCGGTGGTGACATGATCAAAGAACTTCCAGTATCTGATCTAGGGGACGTCCTTTCACTACAAGCAGGAATTGTTATTTCGCCCGGCGGAGGAATACATGTTAGAGGTGGAAGGAGTGGACAAGTTGCATACCAAATCGATGGTGTTCCTATAACTGATTCATACGATGGAAGTACTGTGGTCGAGGTTAATCAGAACGCTGTACAAGAGATGCAAGTTATAAGCGGTGCTTTCAACGCTGAGTATGGTCAAGCTCTTTCAGGAGTGGTTAATGTAGTAACGAAAGATGGTGCGGATAGATTTAGTGGAAACATTCAAGCATTTGCTGGGGATTATGCTTCCAATCGATCAGATGTTTTTTGGGATATTGAAAGTATAAATCCCATTAATGTAGCCAATATTGAGGGAAGCATAAGCGGACCGATAATTAGTGAAAATCTGTTTTTCTATACAAATCTTAGATATTATCAGAATTTGGGATATCTCTCCGGAAGAAAACAATTTTTAGTAACAGATTATGCAAGCGAAGCTCCTAATTCTGGGGGAGCAAACTATCTTTTTTATAATGAGAACCGACAGTTGCTGGATACAACTTGGACAGATGAGTATGTGTCACTAAATCCAAGAAAGAAATTTTTTGGACAAGCGAAACTAACTTATAGAATTTTATCCGGCATGAAAATAAGCTACAATTTTATTGGGGATAAACAGGAATTCAAAGACTACTCAGACGGTGCAAAGCTTACTCCCGACAATAATTTACAAAGATTTCAAGATGCATATTCACACATTGTAAATCTAAATCATGCTATTTCAACAAAAAGTTTCTACACATTAAATTTTAGTTATTATTCTAAACAATACAAGCATTACTTGTATGAAGATATCTACACTAATGATCCTTTAAGACCAACTTTGTACGTGGATAATACGATTCATCAAACCCCACCATATAGTTATGCAGTCGGTGGTACAAATAAAAGTAGATTTGAGAGAAAGACTGAAACAATCCTCGGTAAACTTGATTGGACTTCTCAATTAACACAAGAAATTAACTTGCAATTTGGGTTGGATTATAAACGACATGATCTTTTTTATCACGAAATAACTCTTGTCGATATGTTGGATGAAAACGGACAGAAGACTTCTCCATATAACGTTCAAATACCTCCTATCTCTTCAGTTGATAATAATAGATACACCCATAATCCAACTGAGCTTGCTGGATACGTACAAGCAAAATTTGAAGCATTCAATATGATTATTAATGCGGGATTACGTTTTGACTTATTTGATCCTGACGGAGTAATACTTGCTGATCCAGCTGATCCAAATTATAAAAATCCTCTTAAGCCCACAAATCAATTTAATGATTTAAATGGTAATGGTGTAATTGATCCTGAGGAGCAAATCCCTGACAACGCAAAAACTGATGAGCAAAGACTTGACTACTGGTATAATGATGCTTCAGTCAAAACGCAGATAAGCCCTCGTATAGGAATTGCGTTCCCTATAACCGACAAAGGAGTAATTCATTTTTCATATGGACATTTTTTCCAACTTCCACGTTATGAATATCTCTATGCTAATCCAGAGTTTGAATTGGGGGTAGGTTCAGGAAATCAAGGTTTGTTTGGAAATGCGGACTTGAATCCTCAAAGTACAGTAAAGGGTGAAATTGGACTACAACAGCAATTAGGCGATTTTACGGCAATTGATGTAACCATATTCTTTGAAGATTTTAGAGACCTTACTGGAACTCAGTCTGATGAAGTTGCAGTATTCGGTGGTGCTCAGAGTTACAGCCGTTATGCCAACTCTGACTTTGGTTTTTCAAAAGGTTTTGTAATAAAATTTACTCAAAGATTTGGTGGAGGATTAGCATTTAATCTTGACTATACTTTCTCAGAAACAAAAGGAAATGCATCTAATCCAGCAGATGCAAGGAATGCAATACTAGGTGGAGCGCTTCCGGAAACAATAATTGCACCATTAGACTGGGATCAGACACATACACTTAACATCTCTTTAGCCTATACACAGTCTAGGAATTGGGGATTTTCATTAATCGGGAATTTCTTTACAGGACAACCGTACACTCCAGCTGTAAATAAATTTACGAGAGTTACACAAAACGCGTATCCAAGAAACAGTGATTACAAACCTTCTCTTTTCAATATTGATTTGAGAATTTATAAAGATATACCTATTTCAGAGAGGACTTATTTCTCAATTTTTGCTAGAGTTTTCAATTTGTTAGATTGGGAGAATCCTACTCAAGTTTTTACCGATACTGGGGATCCTTACTATACCATTTCACAGACCGAAGCTGAAAGAATCGATCCAACAGTTTATTATAATTCACTTAACGAGATATATACGGTACCTACATATTTCTCTCAACCGAGAAGAATCGAGCTAGGTGTATCATATAATTTTTAATTGTTTAGGAACAGACTATGTTTAATAAGACATTTATCGTACTTCTATTACTAGGACTCATGAATACACTCCTGGCGCAAGGAAATGGAGATGCAACGCTTTTAAGAATCGGATTTCATACTGGTAACCGTGCAGGTATTTCCTTTTACAATGATGGACAGATTGCTGGGTTCAGAGTCGATACAGATATTAGAGGGGAATGGCCGCTAGGCTCAGGTGAAAATTATATTGGTGATCTAATTCCACTTATTGGAGTTGAATTTACAAATGCAAATAATAAAACTCTCCAATCTGTTTCAATATCAAGAGGGCCAAGAAACAACCAAGGTTTAGAAAGACACCCCGTTAAAGGATATTTCTGGGGCTTCAATCCAATTCCAGGGTTCATTAATCCAAATAGTGAATCAGTTGCGATGAGCCATATACCAAATTCTTGGCCGCTTGGTGGTTGGGCAGATCCTGGGGGATTTCCAGAGGTAACCAATTATGTTGATGGCGATGGAAATACTGAGTGGTGGGGCTATTTTGGCAGAGGGATTATTCAAGCAGATCAAGAGAGTTATTTTGTAGCCGATGACCAGTCTGATGATGAATTCAACGGTGTAAATGATGCAACCTTTGAAGCAGAATTATTTGCTCCTGATTCTCTCAATTTACTTAGACACGGAATGGGACTTCAGTACCGTCAGAGAGGGTTTCAATGGTCAAGCTTTCTTGCAGAAGATGCAATTTTTTGGTTGGTGGATATTAAAAATGAAGGAACCACTAACTTCAAGCGAGCAGACTTTGGTACTGTCGTTGGTACTTTGGCTGGAGGTGATGGAGATAGTGGTGATGACCTTGGTTTCTTTGATACTGAAAAATCAATCACATACTCTTGGGATAGTGATAACGTTGGCAACAAAGGCCAAGAAGTTGGATATGTTGGTTATGCATACTTAGAATCACCAGGAAATCCATTTGATGGAATTGATAATGATGGTGATTCTCAAGATCCTAGTTCTCCTAAGTTTGATGTACCCGACTTTTTCGAGGTTTCCTATGGAACTGGAGATAGAGTCATCTTGATAGAAGAAAACACTTATGAAAGGACATCTTATACGGTTGGTGCCTTACCAGATACAGTTTATTCATTAGGTGCAATGATAGTGATTCGCGCTGGGAGTCCTTTAAGAGAAGGTCATATTGCAGCAATAGAGAATGGAGTAGCAATTCCGGATAGTACTGCTTTTGATGGAATAGATAACGATTTGGACGGATTAATTGACGAAAACGAATCTTTGCATTTCAATTCAAGAGTTATTAATCAACAAGATCCGCTTAGTTATATAAATTATTTTACAGGTGAAGGTTTAAATGATCTGCTAATTGATGAAAAGCGTGATAATGATTTGGATGAAGATCAAGATTGGGCAGCAGATTCTGATGATTTAGGGCAAGATGGTTTGGGTCCTGACGATGATAATTATCCCGGACCTGATGCAGGAGAAGGGGATGGAATACCTACACAAGGTGAGCCGAATTTTGGCAGAACTGATCCTGATGAATCTGACCAGATAGGTTTGACAGCATTTAACTTTTTCAATATTTCAGCTTCTCCTGATATGACAAATGATTCTCTGCTCTGGTCTAGAATGACTCCAGGTAGATTTGATGAAATTCCACGACAACCTCAAGATGGTGACTTTATATATGCTTCAGGTTATTTCCCATTGATTGCTGAGAATATAGAAAGGTTTTCTACATCAATTTTGTTTGGTGAAGATCTTCGCGACATTCAGAATAATCAAGTTATTGTGCAGCAGATTTATAATGCAGGATATAAGTTTCCTCAACCACCCAAAAAACCAAAGATTACAATTACTCAAGCCGATGGTAATGTTGTTATTTATTGGGATAGTGGCCCAACTGAAAGATCTAAAGATTTTATAACGAAGAAACGTGATTTCCAAGGGTATAAGATATACAGAGCCACTGATGCTGGTTTTAGGGATGCCAGATCCATTACTAATGCTTTTGGCGTGTTAACATTCGATAAACCAATAGCACAGTATGATCTGGTTGATTCAATCAAAGGATTCTTCTATCCTTCAGAATCAATGTTTACTCAGATAGGTGGGACCACCTATTATTTGGGTGATAATACTGGAGTCATTAATAGATTTATCGATTCAACTGTTACTGCTGGGATTACTTATTACTACGCAGTGTGCGCTTATGATTCAGGAGAAGAAGAATTAGAAATTTTCCCTTCAGAAAATTCTAAATTTGTTTTTAGAGAAGCCTCTGGGAATGTGCAAACTGATGATAATACTGGATACATAACTCCAGGCAGAAGACCTACAGGTTACGTGGAAGCAGTAGAAGGTGACAGAACTTTAAGCGATTCGTATAGAGGAACTGGTGATATCGTAGTTGAATTAGTCGATGAAACTGATGTTAGAGATAATTTTTCATACGAGCTAACTTTTAACGATACTGCATTGCAAGGTTATACTACTGATTATTCAGTTGTAGATTTGCAAACACCTGATACAGTTTTTATTCCAACAATAAATGAAACTCAGATTGTAGCACCAAAAGAAACAATATCTCTTCCAGCTGGTACTGATACAGTCTTGGTGAATGGAAAACCGTTCGCTGTTGGGGGAGATACTTATACAGCAGATTATGATACATTAATAAATAGAGATACTGTGTTTACTGGAAGTACTCAGATAGTCCATGGATATAGAATGCAGATCTATAATGACTGGCAAATAAGGGAAGATACAGCAAAATCAGGATTTGATGGAATTATTAGTGATCCAGAACCAAAGTATTCTTTCTTCCCATTTTTCTTTAAAAATCAATATCCCGAGTATAACGGAATTGATATGCCTTACGATTATCAATTGGAATTTTATGATGAAATTGTTGGAAGTTCGGTTGCTGATACACTGTTTCCACCTACTTCCTCAAATATTTTTCCAGAGCGTGATTTAACATTTAAAGTTAAAAATCTAACAACAGATCAGTATGTTGATGTAGTTTTCTTTACTTCTGGCACTCTCTCCACAGTTTACTCAATCTACTTTAAAGAAACTGTTGATGGAGAGTATGTAAGAACTTGGAGAGTGAATATTACCTATCTTGAACCAAATAAACCATTGGAAACTCAAGGTTTTCTAAACCTACCTACAACGAAACCATTTAGCAGAGTTGATAAGGTTTTATTTACACTTGAAGGAGCGAAAATTGATCAAACATTGGCAGATAGTAATCTGGATGATATAAAAGTTGTTCCAAATCCATATATCGTAACTCATATTGGAGAATCAGCATTATTGAGCAGCCAGACAAGCGGACGGGGTGAGCGCGAAATTCGATTTACTAAAGTTCCGCCTGGTTCAAAAGTTTCGATATTTACAGTAAGAGGAGATTTGATAAGGACACTCTATCAGGAAGACCTTTATGTCGGGGATGTATTTTGGAACTTACGAACAGAAGAGAATCTCGATGCAGCATATGGTGTTTATGTGTTTGTAGTTGAAACTACTTCAGGCGGCAAAAAAATCGGCAAATTTGCCTTGTTAAAGTAACGGAGAATAATGATGAAGAAATTTATAATACTATATTTTGTAATATTTTCTGCAACACTATTTGGCCAATCAAAAGTTGGTTCTACTGCCGCTCCGTTTCTTAACATTGGAATTGGACCTCGGGCAATAGCTATGGGCGGTGCGTATATTGCGACAGCCAATGATGTCAGCTCGCTATATTGGAATCCAGCGGGTGTTGCCAAAATGAATAGAAGTGGTGCCTTGTTCTCACACTCGAAATGGTTTGCTGATATTAATTACAATTGGGCTGGAGCTGTTATAAACCTAGGTGAAGCTGGAGTTTTTGGAGCAAGTATTACAAGTCTTAACTACGGGGATATGGAATTAACAACACTCGGTGAACCAGATGGAACTGGCGGTACTTTTAGTGCAGCCGACATGGCTATTGCAATAACATATGCGAAAGCACTCACTGATAGATTCTCGATTGGTGGTTCAGTTAAATATATTACTCAAACTATTTGGAATAGTTCAGCCTCAACAGTCGCAATTGATGTTGGTGTTCTATTTCATTCTGACATTGCAGGAATTCGGATTGGTGCTAACATAAGCAATCTCGGTGGAGATATGAGAATCACTGGTAAAGATCTTAACGTTCAGCATGATATTGATCCTAACATATATGGAAACAATGACCAAATTCTTGCTTCACTTGATACAGATAGTTGGCCGATCCCTCTTACATTTAAAATCGGTCTTGCGATGGATGTGTTGGATATTGAGAATCACAGAATAACTTTAGGTGTCGATGCACTTCATCCAAACGATAATGATGAATCGATAAATGTAGGTATGGAGTATCACTTGCTCAATTTGATTTCACTTAGAGGTGGATACAAATCATTGCTATTGGATAATTCTGAAGAAGGTCTAACTTTCGGATTTGGTCTCAATTACGACTTTTCTCCATCATTTGGGCTTAGTATTGATTATGCTTATCAGACATTCGGAATACTCAATAATACTCAACACTTTTCTGTTGGGGTAATATTCTAATTATTATCTGTTTTTTTTCATAGATATGCTTGTATTTATATATGTTATAGAAAGTGTAACATTTTTTTCTTGTGCAATTTTCAAAAAAACTTTAGTTTAGCTAAAGAAGTAAAAGAATAATAATAACTTGAAAGAATACTGTTGCTTATGAATAAAGTTTTACTTTTTTTACTTATAAATACTTTTTTTCTACTTCAAATTTCTGCTCAATCTTCTTTACCTAAAAGGGAATTGAGAGGAGCTTGGCTGTCGACCGTGCGCAATATTGACTGGCCATCAAATCCCTCTAATACTACAGAAAAAAAAATCAACGACCTTATAAAAATTCTAGATTATTTAAAAGCCTCTAATATAAACACGGTTGTTTTTCAAATTCGTCCTGCCTCTGATGCGATGTATGAATCTAATATTGAACCTTGGTCATACTGGCTTACAGGAAAGCAAGGCAAGGCACCAAGTCCATTTTTTGATCCCCTAAAAATTGCTATTGAAGAAGCCCACAAAAGGGGAATGGAACTTCATGCATGGTTGAATCCATATCGAGTCAGATTAGCTAGTTATAACTTAACTTTGGATGATCAGAATGTGGCCAAGCAGCATCCAGATTGGGTTTTAAATATTGATGGCGATGAAATACTGAATCCCGGTTTACCGGATGTAAGGCAACATATTGTTAGTGTGATAACAGATATTGTTACTCGATATGACGTTGATGCTATTCATTTCGATGATTATTTCTATCTTGAAGGTATTACAGATGAAGATGATCAGACTTTTGCAGACTACCCAAATGGTTATTCAGATAGAGGAGATTGGAGAAGGAATAATGTAAATGAACTTTTAAGATTAATCCATTCAACTATACAAACACTCGCTCCAAATGTAAAGTTCGGACAGAGTCCACCTGGTATTTGGAAAAGTGGAGTACCAGAAGGAACTTTTGGATGGAATGTTTACAGTTCTATTTATTGTGATGCTGTATCCTGGCTCGATGAGCAGATCATCGATTATCTTGCTCCTCAGTTGTATTGGTCATTTGGCGGAGGTCAAGATTATGGTAAACTAGCACCGTGGTGGGCAGAGCAAAGAAATGAGAGGCACATATATCCAGGTTTAGCTTATTATCGTGTTGGTGAATCTTCGTTCGATAAAAGTCAAATTGGTAAAATGGTAAGGTTTAACCGTGGAAATGAAGGGCTTTTTGGTGAAATCTATTTTACATCTCACAATTTCAGTGATAATCTCGGGGGAGTTACAGATACGTTAACTAATGATCTTTATAGATACCCTGCCTTGCTGCCAGTTATGGACTGGAAAGATATAACACCTCCAGACGCTCCTTCGAATTTAAGATTTGATCGGGTTACTGGAAGCGGTATAACGGCTCTAACTTGGGATCTATCTTTGAATGAACCAATTAAATTTTACGCGATTTATCGCTCAATAGATTCAAGTTTTAGTTCGGCTGATATTGATGACCCTCAGTTTATCTATGAAATTACATCCAACAATTTTCTGCAGATTGATGAGACCTTTCCAACAGAGAAAGGTTATTATTATGTAACGGCGCTTGATAGAAATAATAATGAGAGTGAAGTCAGCAACAAATTTGAATTTGAGCCAACATTTGTTGTCCCGGATATACCAACTTTAGTCTTGCCGATAGATTTGACAAGTGATGTGCGTGATACAACTGACATGGTTTGGAATTATGCTGCAAATGCAAGTTCATATTCATTTAGAATTTCCAAAACTTCAGATTTTTCTGAGATAGTAAGAAGTGAAAATTCAATTATAGATACCTTTTATCAAATCACAGGATTGGAAGGATTAAGCACATATTACTGGGATGTAACAGCTCATAATACTACTGGTAATAGTGATCCTTCAGTTGCGTATAGCTTTAATACAGCTTTCCCATCTGCTCCAATATTACTGACTCCGACATTCCAAGAACTGGATGTCGAATTGGTCCCAACATTTGCATGGCAAGGAGATTTAGTGAGTCCAACATTTAGAGTTCAGATATCTGAAGGATTGGGAATAAGTAGCGAGCTAATGCTTATTGATACTGTAATATCTGCTGAAGGAATACAGCTTTCTGATAGTCTTAAACCCGGAACTTTTTATGCGTGGAGAGTGAATGCACAAAACAGTTTTGGAACAAGTGTTTGGCCGGATGTTTTCCAGTTCAAAACTTTAGATATTTTGCCAGAAACCCCGATACTTGTAAGTCCATTTAATGAACTTAATACTTTAGGCGATTCAATTAAATTTATATGGCTACCATCTCAATGGGCCTTAGATTACAATATTCAGATTGCAACAGACAGTGAGTTCAGCAATTTATTCTACAGTGCCAAAGACATTTCTGAGACACACAAGGTTGTTACAGGATTTGCAGGAGAAACCACATATTGTTGGCGAGTATTGGCGAAAAATAATTCTGGGTCCAGTGAATTTTCTGAGACATATTCATTTACTACCGGATTCCCAGTATTACCTGAAACCATCTATCCAACCTATCAGCAACTGGATAGAGAGCTAGATCCAATCTTTCTATGGAGTTCTACGAAGAGTGCAGCTAATTATTGGATTCAGTTATCTGAAGGTTTAAACCTTAACTTAGATGAACTCATTATAAATGAGGTGGTTCAAGATACATTTTATAATTCTCCAACACTTGAAGTTAACTCATTCTATACTTGGCGGGTTCAGGCATTTAATGATGTTGGAACAAGCGGATGGACACCAATATCACAATTCAAAACTTCCCCAGATTCTGTCCTTGCGGTTGAAGATAAAGAATTCGGTGTCCCAGATAAGTATTACGTCGATCAGAATTTCCCGAATCCTTTTAATCCTTCAACAATGATTACTTTCGGATTACCCACTGATGGTGTTACGAAATTGAAAGTTTACAATATTCTAGGTGAAGAGGTTGCGGAATTAATAAATGAATTTTTACATGCTGGTCATTATCAATTCTCATTTGATGGTAGTAATTTATCAAGTGGGATGTATATTTATCGATTACAATCGAACGAATTTGTCTCGATTAAAAAAATGTTGCTTGTTAAATAGAATTAAAAATATTTTACTTGATTTGAACAAATAATTATGATAGTTTTTTAATAGTTGCATAAGATTTTAATAAAAAGATAATTTCTAAATTCATACGGGATAACCTTTAACAAGGGGAAGTCACATGAAAAAAATTTTACGACTCTGTGTAATAATTCTACTTGCAAGCATAAACCTTATTGCTCAATCTGGAAAAATTGTTGGAACCATTACTGATGAAAAAACAGGTGAGTCATTAATTGGTGTAAATGTTATTGTAGAAGGGACAATGTATGGAGCTGCTACAGATGTAGAAGGCTATTTTACCATTCTTAATGTTCCTCCTGGTATCTATTCAGTAAAAGCTTCATACATAGGTTATACGTCAAGTATTTTAACTAGTGTTAGTGTAAACATTAATGAGACAACTAACCTCGATTTTCAATTATCTGATCAGTCAGTTACAACTGCTGAGGTTGTTGTTGCAGCTGCTAAAATTCCGATTGTTCAGCAGGATGTTTCTTCAAGTAGAGCGAATATTACGTCTGAGGAAATTTCTAATCTGCCAACAGTAAATATTAACTCTGTGCTTGGTTTGCAAGCTGGGGTTGAAGCGACTAGTGAAGGAATTGTAGTAAGAGGCAGTGCTGTTAACCAAACAGCATATGTATTAAACGGTATGACTCTTAGAAATGAAAGAGATAATTCACCATATACTGGTATAAGTGTTACTTCCATAGAAAATATGCAAGTTCAAACTGGCGGGTTTAATGCAGAGTATGGAGATTTCAGAGCGGGACTAGTGAACATTGTAACTATGGAAGGCAGAAAAAATCAATATACTTTCAATTTTGTAGGAAGATTTAGCCCCGCACAACAAAAGCATTTTGGAATTTCACCGCATGACCCCAGTTCTTATTGGATAAGACCATATGTTGATGATGCGGTTGCCTGGACAGGTACTGGAAATGGGAGCTGGAACGAATTTACTCAAAAGCAATTTGCTGAATTTGAAGGGTGGAATTCAATTTCAAGAAAAACATTGGAAGATAACGATCCAGATAATGATTTGACTCCAAAAGCAGCACAAGATCTTTTCCTTTGGGAGCATAGAAGACAACTTGATATTGTTGATCCGGATTATGAATTGGATATGACCTTAGCAGGTCCAGTCCCTGGAGGACAAGCTCTCGGCGATCTTAGATTTTTGCTATCGTACAGACAAACAACCGAACAATATCTTGTCCCTCTTTCCAATCCTAATTTTAATGATTGGTCGACACAAGTTAAGCTTACATCAGATATAGCTAAAGGTATGAAATTAAGTATCGATGGAATTTATGGTAAAACAACAGGGACTAACGATAACAACGGTGGCGCTGCCGGCGTATTCCGCTCATCTTCTAGCATTGCATATCAATTAAGCCAAGTTAGTTTCATAGACACTCGCATGTTCGCTACTGATTATTGGGCCCCGACAGAAATTATTAATAACAGTATCGGCGCAAAATTTACACATGTTATTAATCCAACAACATTCTATGAAGTTAGATTATCAAGATATGGTGCAGACTACAATACTAATCCTGGAGCTCTTCGCGATACTTCCAAAATTAAAGTGTTCGGAAATAATTATTGGGTAGATGAAGCACCTTACGGTTTTCAACCAGAACCTAGTACCGGTATTGCTGGTATGAGGATGGGGGTTGGAATGAGTAATTCTCGTGATACTAGTAAGATAGCCACATACTCTCTAAAATTCGATTATGTTAGCCAAATTGATAAGTATAATCAACTTAAAGCTGGTGTTGATTTCAACTATACCAGAAATCAAACAAACTATGCTTCTGTTGACGAGTTCCTACCTCAAGGACGTTCACAATCAAATTGGGATACTAAACCTGTGCGTGCAGCCCTCTACATTCAAGATAAACTAGAATTTGAAGGTATGATTGCAAACATCGGTGTTAGAATGGATTACTTTGATCCAGGCGGTTCATGGTGGGTATATGATCCATGGACAGATGCTTTCAGTGCAGTAAATTCGCCAGGGATGGATACACTTATTACACAAGAAACAACTCAAAAACAATTAACATTTAGTCCAAGAATTGGTATAGCATTCCCAATTTCAATTAATAGTAAATTGTATTTTAACTACGGTCATATGAGATCTTTCCCCACTCCAGAGAATTTGTACATGCTAAGAAAAAATTCATTCGATCAGCAAGTACTTCGAGTTGCAGCCCCTAACAATCCTCTCGAAAAAACCATTCAATATGAATTAGGTTATGAACATAATCTATTAGATCAATTCTTATTAAGAGTTGCGGGATATTATAAAGATATTTCAGAACAACCTTATTTAGTGCGTTATATAAATAGGGATGGAGATGTAAATTATACTGTCACTGAAGCCAATTCATATGCAGATATTCGCGGTGCCGAGTTCACAATAAGCAAGAATAGGGGAGAGTGGATACAAGGATTTTTCAATTACACTTACGATGTTTCAACCAGTGGAAATTTTGGGTGGTCAAGGCAATATGAAAATCCAACTGAACAAAAAAATTATGAAAGAACTTCGGGGGATGAAAAACAGGTAAAACCTGTACCACGTCCTTATGCAAGATTGAATTTAAATTTCTTTTCACCATCCAGATTAGGACTATTATTGGGAGATTGGAGATTGAATTTAATTGGTGGCTGGAACAACGGATTCTATTTTACTTGGACCGGCGGAGGTTCGATTCCAGGAATCTTAAACAATGTTCAATGGAGAGACATCTATTCTGTAGATCTTAGATTTTCGAAAGCAGTGCATATAGCAGATTTTGCTCAGATAGAGTTTATTGTTGACGTGAGTAATGTCTTTAATTTCAAAAATATGTCAAGTAGATATGGTTTTGTAGATGGAAACGACTATAATGATTATATGCGTTCACTCCATTTACCTTCGGAAGTTGGGGATGAATTATCGGGAAGCTATATTAATGTTCCAGGTGAAGATATACCTGGAGACTACCGATCTTCTGGAGAATTTACGCCGATCGTTCCTGTAGTTGATGTGAATAATGTAACCAATCCAGCTGATGGAGCCATTTATTGGGATAAAACAAGTCAAAGTTATTTTGAGCATGATGGAGATCAATGGACTCCTGTTGATGATGGAAGGATGAATACCATTATCGAGAACAAACAATATATTGATATGCCGAATCAAGAGTTTTTTTCATTTCTTAATCCAAGAAATGTTTATTTCGGTCTTAAGTTATCGATCAACTTTTAATTTTTGTTAAAGGAAATCTTTTTGGGGATAAAATGAAAATTTTTAGTACTAGTAAACAAAAAAGTATTTTATGTGTTCTACTTTTTGTCTTATTCATGAGTTCTGCATTATTCTCTCAAGGAAGAACTAAATGGATGGCTGTTGGCTCTCTGCACAATTGGTATTCAGAATTTGGAGCTGAAATTGAGCATGGATTAGCTGCTTCTCAGCAATGGGGCTTAAGGTGGCCAGCAGCATACCCATTCCAGGACATGCAAGCTGCAAAAGCATTGTGGATCGGAGTAAAGAATTTTACAGATGCTGACCAATTTGGTGGTAATTCATTCCTTCATAAAGTTGTGCATGTTGGTCCTCGAGTTAATGGAGCTAATGAGTTCTTTCCAGTAAAATTTAAAACGTACGGAAAATTTGCGCATCCGCAAGTTTTTGTAGATGGAAACTTATCGTTCCAACTTTCACAGGAAGCTGATGAAATTGTACCTGATCAACCCTATGATAAAATGATCTACAATGAAGTAAATACTATGATCGGTGCAACGGTTAAAAGAAAAATATATCAATTTAGTCAGCAGTTTCATGATAATTATATAATTCATGAAATAACTGTAGTTAACACAGGAAATGTAGATGATGATGCCGATATTGAATTACCAAATACTACACTTGAAGAATTATACTTATACTTCCAATATCGCTTAGCTGTTTCTTATAATACTAGATATGTTATAGGAAACGCGACGGGTTGGGGAATTAATTCGATGCTTGATGTTCGCGGTGATGGTCTTGGCGGGCAGTATGGGACAGAAGATGAAGACCTTAGAGCTAACTATACATGGCATGGAAAATATCCTCCCTTTACAGCATATGATAATCTAGGTGCACCAATCTGGGTTCCGACTACGGTGAGTGGATTACTTTCTGCTACAGATACTGTAGGAAGACTCGGATCAGCACAATTTGTCGGTGCTGTAACTTTGCATGCTGACCAAGATGTCGGTAATCCAGCTGATGATCCTCTTCAACCTGCTACTACGGGTTATATTGGATCCGATCAACCATACACATCTAAGAACGATCCATTTAATCCTGTAAAGATGGATGAAGAATATGGTTTGATGACAAGAGGGCACCAAGAAAGACATGCATATGTTGTTGAACCAGATGGAAAATTTACTGAACCTACTGGTGATCCTGCATTAGGTTCACCTGGAGGATTTTCAAATGTTAATGGATACGGACCATATACTTTAGCACCTGGTGATAGTATTAAAATTGTTTGGGCTGAAGGAGCAAGTGGTCTTTCATGGGATCAATGTGTTGAAATTGGAAGACAATACAAAAACGGTATTATTGATGCAGTAACAAAAAATGAATATGTGATGAGTGGGCGTGATTCCTTATTCCAAACTTTTAGAAGAGCAATTGCTAATTATAGTGCCGGTGATGGATTTACTTCACCTCAAAACCCTTTACCACCTTCAATTTTTAATGTAGATGGCAAGGGTGACAGAATTGAGCTTTCGTGGGAGTATGATGAAACTTCTGGGCCTGCAATAACAGGATTTGAAGTTTACCGAGCAAGAGAGAAAGTGGATAGTACTTATTATCTAATCTATACTGCTTCACCAAGTGAGAGACTTTTTAAAGACACATCAGCTTTTAGAGGTGTTAGTTATTACTATTACGTTCAAGCGATCGGGCAGGCTTCTGATAATACGGGAGGCGGATTAACTCCCTCAGGGGTTCCTTTAAGAAGTGGTCGATTCTACACTCAATCATATACTGAAACTCAGCTAAAAAGACAAGCAGCTGAGCATGTAAGTGAGTTCAGGGTTGTTCCTAATCCATATATCCGGGGTGTTGCTTCAGAGTTGACTTTCGGAGATGACGAGTTGAACAAAATAGCTTTCTTCAACATTCCTGGAGACTGTAAGATCCAGATCTTTTCCGAAATGGGAGAACTGATATGGGAAGTTGACCACAACGATGGCAGTGGTGATGAGTTTTGGTACCAAACAACTTCGAGTAATCAGCTAGTAGTTAGCGGTGTTTATATTGCCGTTGTTTCTGACAATGCAACTGGTGAGAAATCGATTCAAAAATTTGCAATTATTAAATAATAAAATTTATCTGATGGGTACATCAATGAGAAAAAATATTATTACTATAATTATTTCAGTCTTTGTTCTAAGCTTATTCGTTAATGGTCATTCAGATGCGCAGGATCAAAAGAAATTAGGCCAGACCGGAATGAAATTCCTTGGCGTTTCAACTGATGCAAGAGTTTCTGGAATGAGTGATGCTATAACATCGGTTTTTGGCAACTCGACAGCGATGCTTTACAATCCCGCCGGTATGGCAGATCTTAAAAATACATTTGATGTTTCCGTTGGAAATCTTCAATGGATTGCTGATATCAACTACTTGTATGCTACTGTTGCCTTCCAACCATTCTCGGAAAATTATGGAATATTTGGATTTTCGGTTGTAAGGGTTGACTATGGAGATTTTATTGGAACGATCAGAAGAGATAACGATCAAGGATTTGAGGAAGTTGGAACGTTCGCCCCCTCTTCAATGGTTATTGGATTCAGTTATGCTAAAATGCTTTCTCAAAAATTCGGAATTGGTGCAAACATTAAATATGCCAGACAATCACTAGGTAGTGGTGTTGTTGGATTTAATTCTGATGGATCTTATAAAACAGAAAGTTTTACTGCAGATGTTTTTGCATTCGATTTTGGTTTAATTTATCGCACTGGGTTTAAGAGTCTTAATATTGGAATGAGCGTTAGCAATTTTTCGCAAGAGATTGAATTCATTGAAGAAGGTTTCCAATTACCGTTGTTATTCAAGATAGGAGTCTCGATGGATATGCTGGATCTACTTGATGTGGATAAAGAAGTTCACTCATTACTCTTATCAGTCGATGCCACACACCCAAGAGACTATCCAGAACAATTTTTAATCGGAGCTGAATATTTGTTCCTAAATAGTTTTGCTTTACGAGTTGGTTATAAATCACCAACAGATATTGGTGGATTTAGTGCTGGTGCTGGTGTTAAGGCAGATCTTGGAGGAATGGGTCTTGGGGTTGATTATAGTTACGCACCCGCTGATGTTTTTGACAATGTTCATAGAATTGCAGTAAAGTTCGGATTTTAACATGTTTATAAAGTTTAATTACATCTGGTCAAAATAGAGGATTTAAACAGATGAAGAAAAAATTTAAAATAATGAAGATATTAAAGGTCACTTGTTCTCTTCTTTTACTAAACCTTTTAATTCTTAGTTGCTCGCAAGATGTGACCCCGAGTCTTTACGATTCAGTTACTGATGGTGCTGAAACTCCAGTAATTAATAGCATCTCTCCAGAAAGTGGTCTTGCCGGTATAACTGAGTTTACTATTAGCGGAGAGAATTTTTCAACAGTACTTGAAGAAAACACTGTTTACTTCGGTACTACTCCTGGAGTTGTACTTTCTGCTACAGCAACTCAACTTGTTGTGCTTCCCCCAAATGTGGTTCAAGATTCTATGGTTGTTAAAATGAACACTACGGCTACATTATTTAGCAATACAGTAATGGTTGATCTCAAATCCGCGGTAAATGAAGTTTATGCTTTTGCAGATTTTGAACAACCATATGCAATTACCGCTGATAAAGTCGGGAATTTATATTTATCATTTGTGAGCGACAATGCTGGAAAAGGTGTTAAAAAGTTAACACCGGAAGGTGAATTACTAGATTTTGCACCAAAAGGTGGTGAAACTTTTTATTTTGGACTACAGTACGGACCAGAAGGAATTCTTTATGGTGCAAGAGGTGTAAGAGCATTATTTAAAATTGAGGAAGGACAAGCTCCAGCGGTTTATGCTGTTTTTGATAATGGAACTTCAATGTTTGATATTGATTTTGATAGTGAGCATAATATATGGGCTGGAGGTAAAGGAGGTAAGATTTATAGAGTCCCAGCAAATCCTTCAGGAACTGGCGATTGGAAATCCTTTGAGTTCGAACCAAACGTAAATGCTCTTAAGGTTTATAATGGGTATCTATATATTTCTGGTTCCAGCGAAACTTCCGAAGATATTTACCGTATGCAAATAATTTCATCTGATAGTCTAGGAGCTCCGGAAGTAGTATTTTCTTTATCATCTAACTTAGCCATGGGAGTTATTGCAAATGTAATTACTTTTTCAGCTGATGGTCAGATGTTTTTAGGAACTAACGATGTTGACCCAATTAAGTTTGTTAATCCAGATGGATCTTTTGGAGATCAATATGTTGGAGTATTGTCTCCTGAGATGATAAGTTTTACATGGGGAATGGGTGATGAATTATTTGTAACTATGGCAAATGAATCTGCTCAGACGATTTATTCAGTAAATATGCAAAAAAGTGGTGCTCCACAATTTGGCAGAGAATAGAAGTTTTTTAAATATTTTGTTTTACTCAGTTTTGGGAGATAATTATTGGTTTATAAAGGTATAATGTAATGGTTTTTTGGATTGCATTTTACATAAATTATGTTGATTTTCCAGGACGTTTTTATAACTAACTAACTTATTTCTTATAACTTTTTCTCATTAATAGGAGGTATTATGATGAAAAAAATCTTTACTATGTTAGCTATTGTTTCATTGTTTGCATCAGCACTCAATGCTCAATGGACTGACAAGGGTGCTTTCCCAGATACGAGTTTCACTGGAAGCACACATGGTATAGCTGTTGATCCGGACGGTAAAATTTGGTGGACGAGTTATTATGCCCAAGTCGAATGGATCGATGGTGAAGATACTTTAGCCACTTCTGGAATCAGAGTTTTTAATGCTGATGGTACTGAAGCGGATTTTTCTCCAGTTGTGACAGTTGCAACTGGTGGTGGATTTGTTGTTGATACTCTTACTGGTGCAGCACGAGGTTTAGCTGCTGATCATGAAGGGAACATTATTTATGTTCAATCTGGAACCAACAAAATGTTCAAGATCAATTATCAAACCGGTGAAGGTATGGCCAGAGCTGATCTTACAGAACCTGGTTCTTCTCCAACTGGTCCTGGAATTGATGCAAATGGCATCATTTACGTTGGTCCAGTGGTTGGGGGTGACGGAACACAAATTGCAACATACGACTCAGACTTAAACTATCTGGGTAGTGCTGTTGATGGTCCTCCAGATATCGCTAGATGTTTGGAAGTATCTGATGATGGAAATACAATCTATTGGACAGCATTCACAGGTGCTCAGCAAATGTGGATATACAATCGTGCAGATGAATTTTCTCCTTATGCGCTTCAAGATACTGTACTTAAAGGCATGTCAATTGAAACAGCTAGATTAAATCCAGCAACTGGCCATTTATGGGTTTCAAATGATTCAAGAGGTTTAAGTTATACTTCACCTACATGGTTTGCATATGACCCTGCAACCAAAACCTTGGTTGATAGTTTCCATTATACACCTAAAGTTCCTGATGCGGCTGACACCTATCCTCGAGGAATAGATTTCTCTCCAGACGGCATGACAGCTTATGTTGGAACTTTCTCAAATGTACAATACGGTATTATGAAATTTGAAAAAGGTGCAGCTTCTTTCTCTCGAATTACATTTGAATGCGATATGAGTGTTCAAATAGCTAAAGGTGAATTTGATGCTGCTACCGGTACTATGTCATTAGCTGGAACATTGAACGGTTGGGATCCAGCTGCTACTCCAATGTTAGATGATAATGCTGATCAAGTGTATGATGTTACAGTTGATCTCTCTCCTGGTGATACAGTTAAATTCAAATTCGTTAAAAATGGCGACGGCTGGGAATCTGTTCCTGACAGAGAATATGTAGTTCCATTTGGTGCCGATACTTTCAATGCATTTTTTGATGATGATGATGGTAAGGAAAAAGTCGAAATTACATTAGGATTTGCTGTTAACATGGAATTCGAGATTGTATCTGGTAGATTTAATCCTGCCAGTGATACAGTATCTTCAAGAGGAAACCATAATGGATGGACTGGCGACACAGTGCTAGAACCTTCCGTAAGTGATCCTAATGTTTATGAAGGTACTCAACAATTCGAAGTACTTCCAGACGATGTTATATTTTTCAAATATGCATACATAACTGCTTCAGGTACAAATTGGGAAACAAATCCTCCAACTGGATCAGGAAATTATGAGTATACTATTACACAAGCAGATGTAGACGGGCTGTTTGCAGACATAAATGAAGGTAACGCTCCAAGGTACTATAACAATGCAACACTCGAAACGGTTGTTACTCAAGAATCTACAATCAGATTTGTAGTTGATATGAATGGTGCAACCGACGGTAATGGGACAGCATTCCCATCATTAGACAATGTAGTTATAGCAGGTGCAAATCCACCTCTTGCATGGCCGGATGGTGGATGGCCAGATTCTGATCAAGATCTCGTTATCTTTATGTTTGATGACGGTACTAATGGTGACGAAACAGCCGGCGACGGCTTCTGGACAAAGGAAGTTGTTTTCCCACAATATTCACCACTTGATATAGAGTACAAATACGGTGCAAACTGGGGTCTAGCTTCAAATAATGGCGCTAATGATAACGAAGGTGGTGTTGGTAATAACCATCATGCATTATTATTCCCAAGTTTCTGGTATGGCGATACAGAAGATGTATTTGGCGTACTTGAATCTAAAGATGTTGTAAACAGTGTTGAGCAAATTGGCGTTGGAGTTCCTGAAGTTTATACATTAGGACAAAACTATCCAAACCCATTCAACCCAACAACGAATATTAACTTCTCTATTCCAGAAAGCGGATTAGTAACATTGAAAGTTTACAACATTCTTGGTCAACAAGTTGTTGAATTAGTAAATGACTTCAAATCTGCTGGAACATATGAAGTAAACTTTGACGCTTCTGATCTTACTAGTGGAATGTATGTATATACAATTAAGGCTGGTAACTTCACTGCGACAAAGAAAATGATGCTTCTCAAATAATCTGAGTATCATTAAATATTCTGAGAACTTAGTTCTCAAAAGAAAAGCCGGCTTTGATAGCCGGCTTTTTTATTCCCAGATTAAGAAAAACGTACGGTAGGATAGAATATTAAAGTAATTATTTGTTCTTTTCTACGGCCTTGAATAACTGCTTCTGCAATGATTTTGCGCCACTGTAGTTTGGATTGATCATTAAGCAGTTATCAATTGCTGATAATGCTTTCGTATAATCACCTTTCTTTAAGTAAGCACCGGAAAGATTAAAAAATACTTGGTCATCAAAAGAATTCAATTTAACACTTCTTTCTAGATATTGAACTGCTTTTCCAATATTTTCTTTTGAAAGGGAAATAATTCCTATCCACTTAGAAGCGAAAGCATTTGGAGAGATTTTATCGTATTTTTCTAAGTAGGGCAAAACTTCATCGAACATTTTTAATTGCAATAAATTGCTGGTGACCATGTCGTAATATTCGCTAATAAACGGATATTGAAATATTACATTATCCATTTCCTTTAAATAATTTTCAATATCTCCAGCTTTCAAAAAGCGCTTTGCAAGATTCCTATGTGCTTTTTCCCAAGTAATTTTGTTTTCAAGAACTAAAAGGGCAAGTGAATCTGAGTAATTGGTTCTGTTTAGTTGCTTGAGTATATTTGTATCAGAAGCCCTTTTCTCCTTAAATGGCCAATCATTTTTAAGAAGAGTTATTCTGAATTTTGCAATTGTTTCATCCAACTCAGTAAAATCATAATTAGAAACTACATACTTATCTTGTTCATCACTAGTTTGGCTAATTTTAGAAGCAGCAGGTAAGTAGTTCTGATTAAGCATCTCGTCAAAAAACAATTTACCAATAATTTGATATCCTTCCAGTGTTGGATGAAGATGATCGGTCATGAGGTTTTCACCAACAATTCCCTTGGGGCTGATAGCATTAAATGTAGAATCTGTCTTTATTACGGGATAACTAAATTCAGTTGCCAGATCGTAGATTATACTGTTTATTTTAGAGGGAGCTCTAAAGCGAAGTCCATCAAGGTCTTTAGCTTCATAAAAATATTGTAATGCTTCTTCTTGATGTCCAAACTCTAAAACATCATTAGCTTTTTCAAAAGCAAGATCAGCAGACTGAACCGCTGGAATGTCAACTGAAATAAATGGTTTCTGATCTTTCAAATTGCTGGAGAGATCAGAAAGGATTACTTTAACATTTTTCTGTTTGGTCAATTTGAGAATATCTCTAAGATTCCCCTCAAATTGCTTTAATCCCGTATTATATGTCTCCGAATTTAATTCAATAGTCTGTTCTTTTGCCATCCTTGACATTAATGTTCCAGTTCTTTTTTCATTAGATGAAAAGAGCTGTACAACTGCTTGAATTCCATTTCGAATAAGTTGAATAGTCTTATAATGGTTTATCGAGAGCATAAAATTAACCAGACCACGCGAGTTGCCCAGTGTTTCAAGAGATCCGGCCCCAAGCGCTCCATAATATTCGTTATGTCCTGCATATATTAAAATGATATCGGGTTCCTGCTCAAGAATTCCTGGAAGTATATCAAGTAAAGCATAACTATTAATCGCGGTCATCGCGCAGTTTATTACTTCTATCTGTTTATATGGGTAAACAAGTTCGAGTCTTTTACGAACGTATTTTGCCAAAGAACCATTTGGAGAAAATGGATAACCAGCTGCACTGCTTCCCCCTAGCACAAATACTCTGATTGCACCAGGTTTCTTTTTTATGTCGAATAAATCTTGAGAAGGATGAGGAATGTTTTCGGTTTGATAGAAATACCGAAAAGCAATATCACTATTCAGCATCATTTTCTGATTATCAACACGCTCCCATTGGTTATATTCCAGTCCATAGTTGAAATAGCTTAATGAGAATTCAAGTAGAATGATTGCAGCAAAGGGGATCAAAATCAGAATAAAATTATAATACCAAGGATACTTTTTACTCTCAATAGTTCTTCGATAAACTCTTACTCTTTCTGAAGAAATTCCAAGATTTTTTGCAATCCGGGTATCAGAAAGTTTCCCCTTGTAGGTTCTTATATATCTTTTTTGTTTATTGTTAAGTGCCACAAATTTATTTTTTTTCTTGTGAATCAGTTACAAAAATACAACAATATGATGAGTATTTCACTTCTAATAAATTATATTGACTACATAAGGGGGTGTGTAAAACTATTTTAGAAGCATCATTTTGTTAGTCTGAATTTGATTCCCGGAAATGAGTTGGTAATAATATATACCTGAGGAAAGATTTGATGCATCGAATTCTACACTGTAAAATCCTGATGCTTGTGTTTGGTTAACTAAAACGGATACTTCTCTTCCCAAGACATCAAATATTTTTAAGCTAACCTTTGCACCACTATTTCTTGTTTCATTGGGAATCTTATATTCTATTGTTGTTGTGGGATTAAAAGGATTTGGATAATTCTGATAAAGTTCGAATTCATTAGGAAGCGATCTGTTATCATGAATAGAAACAATTGCATCTGGATAAACTAAACGAAGATTATCAATCGATATATCACCAGTATAGATAGTACCAGCTTCTCTATCACTTCCTAGAATAAATGCTATTTTTTTTATTGTTAATGGAAAATGAAATACAGCATTCTCCGTTAAAACTACCGGATCTTCAAAGTCAGAAAAGAGAGTATCAAATTTTTCAGATGAATCAATCGGTTTGTTCATCAGCAATGCAAATTCTTCTTCATTATTATTGCACACTATAAAAGCTGCAGTATGCTTTTTATCATCTGAGAGAATATCAATGCTAATGTTTTCAGGTATGCCGAATATTTGAAAAATTTTGTTCAAGTAAGCCCAATTGATCACTCCATTCTGATAGGTAAAACTATAGTTTAATTCCAGTGAATAATTTCCATTCGTTGAGTTTCCACTCTCATGAATAATACTACTTGCTGATGTGTCGATGTTCTCGCCCGTTAGTGACCAACCTTCTAAGTTCTCAAATGAATCTAACAATTGTACTCCACTGCCAAGCTCAATTTGGACAGAAGCTGTATCGCTTACAGTTCCAAAAGTTGCGATAACTTTTGTTTCACCAGTTTTAAATCCATTAAAAACACCAGTAGAATCAATGGAGCCTATTGTCTCATCAGTTACTTGCCAATGATACTGACTACTTTTTAGTTTGATCTCATATCCATTTAGATCGAAAGATTTTACTTCAAAGTTTATGCTAGTTGAAGTGTCCGTTACAGATGTTTGAGGAGCTAATTCAATTCTTACGATTGAATTTACAACGACCAAAGAAGTATCAAACAATCCTTGATATTCTGCAATTACAAATCCAGTATCTGATTCCGAGCCAGCTTTAAAAAATCCATCAGATGAGATTGTCCCTATATCATTAATAACAGAATATGTCACTTCACTACTATTTATTGGAATAGAATTATAGTATTCATCAAATCCTCCAGTAGAAAATTGATACGTGCTATCTCGAAAGACCTTTGCAAACTCTGTGTTAAGTCTAATTCGAGTCAATTCTCCCTTGGGAGCTGTCGATACTACAAACAGGGCATTAGAGACACTTCGCTCGCCACCTCCGTCAGAAGGAGAGTTAGCGATCTCGTTCCTCACCACCATTGTTGTTGAACCACCGCCGTCAAGATTTAATCCGCGATGTACACCAATCCCGACCATAAAATCAGCTAGTTCTGGAAGGGACATTCCCCTACTTATAGTCTGTCGGCCATCTACAGTTATGAAGTATAGGTAGTCACCATTTTCAGAATAACCAGCTGCTGTGCGAGGATGTCTGGCTGTAGCAAAAGTATTAGATCCTCCTTCCGCAGCATAACAATCTAGAGCACAATTTTCTCCATCTGTAACTATTTTAGGAAATCCACCTACTGTTGTAATTGTTCTATTCAATGCGTTATGCAAATTATGATAAATAATTATTGTGTCTCCAACCTCAATATTTTCATCAATAAAAGTTTTCGCCGATCCATGACCGGAAAGAACAGCATTTCCTTCAGTAATTGCATTATTACCAACTCCACTAGTTTTATTTGTCACAACACAATAGACTGAGTCATTAACTAGCCATTCATTAATTGGTCTAATTGAAAATTCACTACCATAAATATTAGTCCCAGTTGAGTTACCGAAATATGAATTGTAAAATGTTAGGTGATCAGCATCGCGAATGCGATTAATACCATTGATAGTTCTAGATCCATTTTTTGTTATCAATTGGCTTTGAAGAGACAAGACATTAATAAAAGGATTATATGAATCATCTAATCCTATTGCAGATCTTGGATAAGGTGAGGTTATCAATTCTCCTTCTCTTACTTGGGCTCCAACTGGAGGACCACTGTAGTCAAAGAAATCAGCATTTATTCCACCAATCATATAATGAGAATCCTCATCATATCTTAAAGACATAGAGGACGTTCTCTCCAATCCAGCAATAACATCGTTTGCCATTACTGATTCAATTTTTAGATCAGTCTGTTTCAAATCAATTTTCAACACATTCAATGTCCAAGGGACATTTTTTTCCTCCACATAAAAGTGATGAACTCCTTTTCCAACCTCTCTTATAAAGAGGGTGTCGAACTGGTTTTGACCAAATAAATTGGATATATTAACCAGTAGAAAGAGGAATATTATTGTTTTGATTCTGAGTCCTTTTTGATTCATATCAGTTTCCACTAATTGTTGTTTTGCTAATATGAAAATTACTAAAATTGAAAATAGCATCTGAATTTTTTATTGAGAGGCACTATGTTTTTACATCAATCTGACAAAACAGCTCTTATTCTTAGAGATGAAGTAATAAGTTACAATCAATTGCTCCTTAATATCACGAAGTATACAACTTTGTTTGATAGAGCAAGCACAAGCAAAATTGCTATCTTTGCAGAAAATAGATTGGAATGGGTATATGCATTCTATGCTGGATTTATGACAAAATCCATTTTGGTCCCAATTGATTTTATGCTGCCTGCAGATGATCTCTCATACATACTGAGTGACAGCAAACCAGAAGTGATTTTCTATTCTAATGAAACAAAAGAAAAAGTTGAAGAAGCTATAGAAAGTACTGAATTATCGATTACCCAAATTAACATTGATGAATTCAATCTTGAAGATTTTAAGACAGATACTGAGACTTTACCAGAAATAGATACTGAAGATACTGCTTTGATTATGTATACATCCGGAACTACTGGAAAGCCGAAAGGAGTAATGCTTAGTTATGGAAACATACTGTCAAACATATATGGTGTTACTGATTTCGTAAAGATCTATACTGAAAAAACTAAAACTTTAGTGCTTCTGCCACTTCATCATATTTTACCGTTGGCTGGTTCTGTGTTAGCTACTCTGCATGCAAAAGGTGTTGCGGTTTTTACTCCATCTTTGAACTCAGAAGATGTGATCGCAACATTAGAAAAACATAAAATTAATAATATTATTTCAGTTCCAAGATTTTACAGCTTAATACGTAAAAGCATTAGAGAAAAGATCGACTCAAACAAAGTTGCCACTTTACTTTTTAAACTTGCTGCAAAAGTTAACTCACAAGGATTTTCTAGAATACTGTTCAAAAAAGTTCATCAAAAATTTGGTGGTGAAGTTAAGTACATGGTCTGTGGAGGAGCAAAGCTTGATGAAAACGTTGCACAGGACTTTAAAACTTTAGGTTTCGAGGTTCTGGAAGGTTTCGGCATGACAGAATCGGCTCCGATGATAACATTTACTAGACCGGGAAGAGTTAAAGTAGGATCACCTGGCGAAGTTTTCCCCGGAATGGAAATTAAATTTGAGGATGGAGAAATTCTGGCTCGTGGACCAAATGTAATGAAAGGGTACTTCAACAAACCAGCAGAAACTGAAGAGGCGCTCAAAGATGGTTGGCTGCATACGGGTGATCTTGGTCATTTAGATGATGAGGGGTTTCTCTTTGTAACTGGCAGGAAAAAAGAGTTAATCGTTCTTTCTAACGGTAAAAACATTACACCAGATGAAATTGAAAATAAAATTGTGGAATTAGATGATGTCGTAGAAGAGGTAGGCATTTATCTGGAAAATGATCAGCTACTAGCTGTAATATATCCAAATATGGTAAAAGCCAAATCAATGGCAATCTCTGATATCAATGAATATCTTCGATGGGAGGTGATTGCAAAGTATAATGAAGCAGCACCATCTTATAGAAGAGTATCCAATTTTACTGTGATTGAAGAACCGCTTCCACGAACGAGATTAAGTAAGCTCAAGCGTTTCATGCTTCCGGAACTGGGAAAAGGGATTTGGCAGCAGAAAAAGGATGAAGCAGATCTCGATTTTGAAGAGTACAAAATCATAAAAGAATTTCTGTCAAGAGAAAAGGAGAAGGAGGTATATCCTTCAGATCATCTGGAAATGGATGTCAATTTAGACTCGTTGGATAAAATTACATTTCTCTCATTTCTAAGTTCTACTTTTGGAATGGAATTAGCTGAAGAAGATCTTGGTAAATATCCAACTGTGGAACAAATATCCATCTATATAAGAGAGAACAAGACGAAAATAAATATTGAAACCATCGACTGGACTCAAATTTTGAAAGAGACGATTCATCTAAATCTGCCGAAGAGCTGGATTACTATTAATCTCTTCAAGAACTGGTCAAGAGTTGTTCTAAATGTTTATTTTAGAATGAAATCTGAAGGAGTAGAAAGATTACCAAATGGGCCGTTTATCCTAGCTCCGAATCATCAAAGCTTCTTTGATGGACTTTTTGTAACGATGTATATCAAGAATAAAATTATGAAGCGAACATATTTTTATGCTAAGAAAAAACACGTAAAGAATAAGTTCTTAAGTTTTATCGCGAATAAAAATAATGTGATTGTGATGGATATTAATAAAAACTTGAAAGAATCTTTACAAAAAATGGCTGCGGTAATAAAAAAGGGGAATAACATTATTATTTTCCCAGAGGGTACTCGCTCCTCTGACGGTCAGTTAGGCGATTATAAAAAAACTTTTGCAATTCTTAGCAGTGAACTCAATGTACCCGTTGTACCGGTTGCAATAGGTGGTGCGTACAAAGCTTTACCAAAAGGAAGTATAATTCCACGTCCATTCAAGAAGATATGTGTTAAATTTCTAGATCCGATCAATCCCGAGGGGCACTCATACTCAACACTAACCGACGAGGTTTATAACAAAGTTTCTGATCAGTTGGGTTGTTAATTTTTAAAATAAAGAACCCCTGAGGTTATCAGGGGTACACAAACAAATAAAGGGACAAACAAACAATCTTTTTAAATCGTATATCGTAACATCTAACATCTAGTCTATCATCATTTGCTTACTCTTACAATCTACAAACTCATTTGTTCCAAAGTACTAATTTCTTACCTAACACTATTTCTCATGAACTGTCATTTCGAAGAACTGAAACGACTGAGAAATCTTTTTTGCTAGCTCTTTTAAATTCTATTAACATCTGACATAAGATAAACTCTTCAGTATTTGGGTAGAGAAATACTACTTTATATATGTAAAATTTAGCTCAAATTCTCACTTTTCGAAAATTTATGTTGTTCCACTTCTCAAATATGATAAAACCTTTTACATCTGATTTTGTTTTTCTAGCAAAATCGAATAATTGTAATTGGCAGCAAAGTTGATAACCACAGTTATCAACTTTAATAATAATTGAAAATATTTCATGGATATATCAAAGAAAGAACCAATCTATTCAATCAGTACCGCAGCCAAACTATTAGGAATTTCAGTACCAACCCTCCGAGTATATGAAAAAGAAGGGTTGATAATTCCATTCAAGAAAGAATCTAATCAGAGGCTTTATTCACAAGCAGACCTCGAAAGAGTAGAATGCATTAGAAATGGTATAAATGAGAAAAAGATAAGTGTAAATGGAATAAAAGCAATGTACTCATTGATCCCATTGCTGGGAGGTTATAAAATGTTCAGAAGAAGATAGAGCAAACTGTTCTTCATATAACAGTGAAGAAGAACCTTGCTGGACATCTGGACATCCCAACACAGTTTGTGAGCATAAAAGCTGCAGAGAATGTGAGGTCTATACTGAGTACTCAAATTGCGGCAACATCAAAGATCTGTTGAAAAATTTAACAAGGCAGGCATCATGAATTCATTATCAAGAAGAAGATTTTTAAAGATATCAGGTGCAACTATAGCTGCTACAACTGCTGCAGTTTCTCTAAATTCAGTAGTCAAAGGTGCAGCAAAAGTTGATGAGAAAACCGGAAAAAAAGTTAAGGGAATTCAAAAAATTCCAACCTACTGCGATGTTTGCTTCTGGAAGTGTGGTGCAATAGCTTATTTAAAAGATGGTGAACTCTGGAAGATCGAGGGAAATCCAAACGATCCGCTCAGTAATGGCAGACTTTGTCCAAGAGGTACGGGTGGAATTGGAGCACATTATAGCGAAGATAGATTAAAGCGACCACTCATTAGAAAAAGTCAACGCGGCGAAGAAAAATGGATTGAAGTTACATGGGATGAAGCCATGGAATACATCGCTGACAAAATGAAAAAAATAAAAGTTGAGTATGGTCCAGAATCTATGGCTCTATTCAGTCATGGAGTTGGTGGTGCATTTCTGAAGCATACCATGAAAGCTTATGGAACAAATAATATGACAGCACCTTCTTTTGCTCAGTGTCGCGGTCCACGTGAAATTGGGTTTGAATTAACATTTGGAGAGGGAGTTGGTTCACCAGAAAGAACAGACATCGAAAATACTAAGTGTCTTACCCTTATTGGATCTCATCTTGGTGAAAACATGCACAATACACAGGTACAGGAATTTGCCGCGGCTGTTGGAAAAGGGGCATCAGTTATTGTGGTAGATCCCAGATTTTCGGTCGCTGCTGGTAAGGCAAAATATTATCTGCCTATCAAACCTGGTACTGATATAGCTTTACTTAGAGCTTGGATGAATGTAATTGTAAAAGAAAAACTTTATGATTTAGAATACATTAAAAATTACAGTTTTGGATTTGAACAATTCGTTGCCGACATTGAGGAGAGTACTCCAGAATGGGCATATCCAATAACTGGTATTGATCCAGAATTAATAGAGAATCGGCGAGAGAAATGGCAAGATATAAACCAGCATCTCTAGTTCATCCTGGAAGACACACAACATGGTATGGTGATGACACGCAAAGAAGCCGAGCTATAGCCCTTCTAAATGCTCTTCTAGGCAATTGGGGACGCAAAGGTGGGTTCTATATGCCTTATAGTTATAGTGTCCCTAAATACTCAAATTATCCCGCTTACCCCAAGCCTAATAGACCAAACGTAGATAATCCAGATCATAAGTATCCATTTGCGGAAGGGGAGCAGTTATCAACTGGTATCAGAGAAGCAACCATTACAGGTAAACCTTATCCAATAAAAGGTTGGATTGTTTATGCAACCAATTTGTTACAAGCACTACCAAATAGAGATGAAACGATAAAAGCAATTCAAAATTTAGATTTAATGGTTGTTATTGATATAGTCCCAAGTGAAATTGCTGGATGGGCAGATGTGATTCTACCCGAATCAACCTACCTTGAGAGATATGATGAATTGAATACAGCACCATTTAAGCAGAATTTCGTTTCTCTCCGTCAACCAGTAATTGATTCACCACATGATCAAAAACCAAACTGGTGGATGGCAAAGGTACTGGCTGAGAAACTAGGTCTTGGAAGGTACTTTCCATGGAAAAATGTTGAAGAATATCTTGATACAAGACTTCAAAAAGCTGGTTTAAGTTTGGCTGAATTGAAAGAAAAAGGAGTTGTCACTGGTGAAAAAGAACCGATCTTTTTTGATGAAGGAATTGAACCAGACTTCTTTACTCCTTCTGGCAAAATCGAGTTCTACTCTCTTCAATTAGAAGAACATGGATTTGATCCAATACCACAGTTCACTCAGCACGAAGATGCACCGCCAGGATATTTCAGACTTTTATTTGGACGTTCACCTGTGCATACATTCAGTAAGACACAGTCATACAAATATCTGAAAGAAAGTATGTCAGAAAATGAAGTTTGGATAAATAAAAATATCGCAGATAGAATGGGATTGAAATCAGGTGAATATGTAAATCTTAAGAATACAGAAGGTAAAAAATCTGGAAAGCTAAAGGTTAAAGCAACAGAGAGAATCAGAACTGACTGCTTTTACATGGTTCATGGATTTGGACAAACATCTAAACAGATGAAAAGTACTTACCTGAAAGGTGGAAGTGATGCAAAGTTGGTATCTAAATACAATATGGATCCAATTATGGGTGGAACTGGAATGAACGTGAATTTTGTAACTATTGATTGGGAGGCATAAGATGGCAAGATTCGGAATGGTCATAGATACAAAAAAATGTGTTGGCTGCCAAGATTGTGTAATTGCTTGCGAAACTGAGAATAATGTTCCGGAAGGATATTGCAGAGACTGGATTAAAACTGAAGCTGCAGGTACATTTCCAACAATTCAAATGGAAATAAGAACAGAGCGATGTAACCACTGTACAGAATCGCCATGCGTTTCAGCTTGTCCAACTGGTGCAAGCCACTATCACGATATTGGGGGAGTAGTTCTTGTAACTCATGAGGAATGTATAGGATGTAAGGCTTGTATCGCTTCTTGCCCATACGATGCTCGTTACGTTCATCCAGAAGGATACGTAGATAAATGTACATTTTGTATCCACAGAGTTGAGAAAGGTCAAGATCCAGCATGTGTCTCTGTCTGTCCGACTCACTGTATGTATTTCGGAGACTTTGATGATCCAAATAGCGAAGTCAGCAAGTTATTGAATTCAAGAAGACATCATTCGCTGCTGCCTGAAGCTGGAACTAAACCCAATATATTCTATTTAACTTAATTGATTATTCTAAGGATTATATTTTATGAATGAAATAACCACCACCCGCCATAATCACATGATCGATCCAAGTTTGCATGTTTGGGGCTGGGAAATCCCTGTTTACTTATTTCTTGGAGGAATGGTTGCCGGTATGATGCTTATATCAGGGTATTTTCTTTTCAAGGAAAGAACTTCTGAGGAAAATTGCTCTTGCTTCTATTTGCCATTTATGAGCGTTATTATCCTATCGCTCGGAATGGTTGCACTCTTTTTGGATCTCGAACATAAACTTTATGTCTGGAGATTATATACAACATTCGAAATAAGATCAGCCATGTCGTGGGGTTCTTGGATTCTTGTTCTTGTTTATCCAGTGTTAATAATCAATATGATGCTGAGACCACCTCAATTTTTAATAGACAAGTTACCTGTACTTGCTAAAGCTAGAGATTATCTATTGGAAAGAAAGAATCTAATCAAAAATTTTGGTGTAGTTAGCATGTTTTTCGGAGCTGGAATTGGATTATACACAGGAGTACTTCTAAGCTCCTTAGGTGCTCGCCCACTTTGGAGTTCATCAATTTTATGGTTACTATTTTTAATTTCTGGTCTTTCAGGTGCAGCAGCTTTTGTCCATATTATTGCAAAAAATGTTTACGAAAGAGAATTACTCGCAAAAGCTGATAATGCTTTTCTTATAATTGAGTTATTTATTATTGGACTCTTTATAATTGGATTGAAAACAGCTACGGAAGTGCAAGCATCTGCAGCTGATTTATTGCTTACAGGAGAATTTGCGTCAATGTTTTGGGTTTTTGTTATTGGGATTGGAATTATTATTCCTCTCATTATACAGTTATTGGCCGTTAACCATAAAATTCATCATACACCAATTGCTCCCTTAATGGTAATAGTGGGTGGATTGATATTGAGATTTGTTATTGTATCTGCTGGTCAATACAGCCATTGGTTTGCAACATATTTAATAAAATATAGATTTGAATAATTCATTTAATGGAGAATAAAATATGAGTATGATTAAGGGATGGTTCTCACATCATCACGAAGATAATGTTCGTGCTGGAGAGTTAACCCCAAAGCATTACACTAATCCTTATCTAATTGGGCTTCTTTTAGGATTGGTTTTGCTTTCTGCTTTTGTAATTATGGGTAGAGGCTTGGGCGCTTCTAGTGCACTTAGTACAGTTGTTGCGGTTGGGGTGGAAAAGATTTCCCCAAGTTCAGTTGAAGGAAATGCATTTTATGAAGGTTATCTTGGAGATGGAAAATCTAATCCACTTAAAAGCTGGTTGATGTTTGAAGTTCTTGGCCTTGTTATAGGGGGATTTATTTCGGGTGCTATTGCTGGAAGAAACAAAATTATGGTCGAAAAAGGACCTAGAATTACAAACAAAAAAAGATTTCTTTTTGCTTTTATTGGTGGATCATTGATGGGCTATGGTGCAAAGCTTGCAAGAGGATGTACAAGTGGCCAGGCTCTCACTGGTGGTGCAGTCCTTAATCTAGGAAGTTGGGCATTCATGCTTGCAGTATTTGCCGGTGCCTACGCATTCGCTTATTTTATTAGGAGGGAATGGACATGACAGCACCATTTTTTAAATTTGGTTACTTTAATGATGAAGTTAGTTTGATTATAGCTTTTGTAATAGGTATTGCTTTCGGATTTGTTCTCGAACGAGGGGGCTTTGGTAGTGCTCGAATGCTTGCTGCACAATTCTATTTTACTGACATGAGGGTTTTCAAGGTAATGTTCACTGCCATAGTAACAGCAATGATAGGTCTATTTTATCTAACATGGATAGGATTCCTTGATTTATCTCTAGTTTATATGAGTGATACATTTTTAGTTCCGCAAATTGTTGGTGGCTTGATATTAGGAGTCGGTTTTGTAATTGGAGGGTATTGCCCTGGGACTTCCGGTGTAGCAATTGCAACAGGTAGAATTGATGCCATATTTTATGCTTTAGGTGGAATGTTTGGAATTTTTGTTTTTGGTGAACTCTTTCCACAGATTGAAGAATTCTTTTACTCCACACACATGGGCAGTGTAAACATCCCAACCTTTTTCGGAATAAGTTACGGTATAATTGTACTTGCTGTTCTACTCTTAGCTATTGCTGGATTCACGGCTGCAGAGTGGGCTGAAAAATTATTGGCCAGCAAGAAAGGGGAGGGGTGATATGTTATTAAAAGCATTCGCTGAGTTAGCTCCAAGAAAAAGAATTGGTATCATTGCGATAATTCTCGGTATTGCTGCTGCAATAATAGGTGATCCATACAATACCACGAAGACAACAGTAAGCATTAAGGAAGTTGCGCTAAAATCATCAGGCGATGTTGATGCAGTATATGTAAATGATTTAGCATCTTGGATTGTGGAAGCAAAAATGGACTACAGATTAGTTGACTTAAGAGATGAAAGCAAATATTCTGAATATAATATTCCAAGTTCTGAAAATATTTCTATCGCTTCTTTAACGAAATCAGATCTTAAGAGAAATGAGAAAATTATTCTTTATTCAGATAAAGAGGTTGTTGCCGCTCAAGCATGGTTCATTCTTAAAGCTGCTGATTATAAATCAATAACCATTCTTTCTGGTGGATTGGAAGCATGGAAAAATGATGTAGTATTTCCAACTTGTACTTGCGGTGAGTTTCCTTCTGAAGAACAAAAGCAAGAACATCAGAAAAAAGATGAAATCGCTAAGTTTTTTGGTGGCGAGTTAGAAAGTGGGTCAATAGTGGATAATGAAAATGTTAAGAAAAATGTTCCGAAATTAAAATCCCCAGCCAAAGTAGATCTTAAGAGAACTAGGAATAAAAAGAGCCGTGAGGGCTGTTAAAATTCTAAGTTGCTTAGGTTTATAGATTAAGGATAGTAGATTGATTTCTACTATCCTTTTTTTTCTAAAAATTAATTTACTTTATTTTTTATCGGAGTTAAGGTTCTTAGGTAGGTGTATATTGCTCCAAGATCTTGCTCAGTCATTCCCGCATACATTTTCCAAGGCATAATTGTATTTGGATCACCTGGTTCAACATCAAGTGAATCGTTCCCTTCATAATATTTGAACATTTCAATAAAATCAGATTTTTCAAAAGCACCTATTCCGAATTCAGTATCAGGAGTAATGTTTGCTGATTTTATCATTTGCCCATTAGGCAACATGAATTCCATTCCACCAGCAAAAGTTAGATGTTCAATAAATTCGCCTTTATCCATTGGAGTATGGCAATCAGCACAGGCAGCTATAGTTGTCATATATTTTCCGTAGGCGAGTGAATCAGAAGAATTCGGTCTTTTTGTAGGGCTGGCAGGCGTTGGTATTGTTTTCATAATCAAACTAAAGGGAAAAGAAGGTTCAGACTTTCGAACATCATTCGGTATTGGTTCAATTGATCTGATATAAGCGATAATCGCTTTAGCATCTTCGACATCCATTTTCGAATAAGATAGGTAAGGCATTAAAGGAAAAATAGCTTCACCGTCTTTTGTTTGGCCAGATGTAAACGCTCTGTAGATCTCTGCATCACTCCAATCAGAAAGCCCGGCTGGAGTAATATTTTTCGAATGATAAGTTCCGGGGAAACCCGCGTCCTCTGGAAAGACCTCTCCACCTTTTCCTAAAGTTCCTGGTACCAAAGGTGCTGAGTATTGTTTCCAGTCTCTTTCGGAATGACAATCCATGCATAAAGCAACATGGTTTGCCAAATACTCTCCTCTCTCAATTTGCTCTGACGAACCGATTACTTTAAAATCTTTTTCTAACTCAACATTCGGATAACTTGAGTTTAAATAGATCACTCCAATTAGTACAATTAGAATTACAGAGCCAAGAATTCCAAGAATTATTTTAAATATTTTATTCATTATGACCTCACTTTAATGGGATTGCTTGTCTGATAAAATAAAAAATTATTCAAATAGAATCAAAATATAAATTGTCCTATATAGAGTGTACTTAATCTATGAGTGGAGAGAATTCAAATTCTCATCTTTAAGAATAAAAATATTTATATATTCTCAAAAGTGATAAATTTATACTGAAAATATCTGTTTTTAGCTAAAAATGGTCACTTTTTGCTGGCAAGAAAGTTGATATCTGTCAGTATCAACTATTATAATACTGGACAATGATAAACGACCCAAATAATCCGAAGTACACCATTAGCAGTGCTGCAAATCTACTGGAAATTTCTGTACATACTCTAAGAATGTATGAAAGAGAAGGACTTATATTGCCATTCAAAAAGGAAAGCGGACAACGTTTATACTCTGACAAAGATTTAGATAGAATCAAATGCATTCGGAAAACCATAAATGAAGACAAAATAACTATTGAGGGTATTCGTAGAATCTTATCTCTAATGCCATGTTGGTCCATTGTTGAGTGTAATGCTTCTGATAGAGATAGCTGTGAAGCATATAATTCACATGAAAAACCGTGCTGGATGATAAATCATAAAAACAATTTCTGTGAGGGTAAAGACTGTAGAGAATGTGAAGTTTATCAGAGCTTCGGAACATGTGATTCTATTAAAAATAAATTGAAACAACTTTTAGTATAAAAGGAAATACAAAATGAAAAAATTATTAATTCTGGGTGCAGGTACAGCTGGTACAATGATGCTCAACAAATTTGTAAATGAATTAGATAGTTCTGAGTGGAGTATTACTATTGTCGATCAGTTTGAGACACACTATTATCAACCTGGTTTTCTCTTTATTCCTTTCGGGATTTACAACAAAAAAGATGTTTTAAAACCAAAGAGAGATTTTTTTCCGTCAGGTGTTGAAGTTATAATGTCGGGTATTGACAAAATTGAACCGAATGAAAACAGGGTGCTTTTAGAAAATAATCAAGTATTAACATATGACTATCTCGTGATTGCAACAGGGGCAAAAATCAAACCTGGAGAGACCGAAGGTATGGATGAGGACCTTTGGTACAAAAATATTTTTGATTTTTATACCATTGAGGGTGCTACTAAACTAGCTGACTTTTTCAAGCATTGGGAAGGTGGTAAGCTAGTTCTAAATATATCTGAAATGCCTATTAAATGTCCTGTTGCTCCATTGGAGTTCGTGTTTCTTGCAGACTCATATTTTACAGAGAGGGGAATGCGTGACAAAGTTGATATTCATTTTGTTACTCCATTACCCGGCGCTTTCACTAAACCAAAGGCCTCAGAAATATTAGGAGATTTTCTAATTAAGAAAAATATCAAATTAACTTCTGAGTTTAATATTGCAAGAGTCGACAATGAAGAGAAAAAAATAGTCTCGTGGGATGAAACTGAAGTGCCGTTTGATGTGCTTATAACAATTCCGACTAACATGGGTGATGATGTAATAGAAAGAAGTGGAATGGGAGATGAATTGAACTTCATTCCAACCGACAAATTTACCCTTCGAGTAGATGGATATGACAATATTTTCGCAATAGGTGATTGCACAAATCTTCCAAGCTCGAAAGCTGGATCAGTTGCACATTTTGAATCTGATATTTTAATTGAGAACTTTTTGGATGTAATTGAAGGAAGAGAACCTAGGGCAAAATTTGATGGTCATGCAAATTGCTACATCGAAAGTGGGTTTGGAAAGGGTATTTTAATTGATTTCAATTATGATACTGAACCTTTACCCGGTAAGTTTCCTTTACCCGGTGTGGGACCCTTCTCCTTGCTAGAGGAAACCAAAATGAACCATTATGGAAAGGTTATGTTCCGTTGGATGTATTGGAACTTGCTATTGAAGGGACAAGAACTTCCGATTGAATCTCATATGTCAATGGCAGGTAAGAGGCTATAAAATGGAAGATAAGAATGTTCAATCTCAGATTGACGAAATGAATAAAAAACTCGATTTCATAATTGAGGAAATAGAACTCCAGAGAAAACATCGACAAGAAATTGAAGATCTCAAAGAAGATCTGATGAGAGTCGGTAAAGACGTCTATACTACAACGGTAGAAGAACTAGAGGGAGTTGCTGACAATTTAAAAACTGGAGATATTGTTCATCTTGGAAAAAAACTCATAATAAATGTAAATAATATTACACGAATGTTTGAGCAACTTGAGAGTCTAAATGATCTCGTAAAGGATTTTGGACCTATTTCCCGAGAACTCTCAATTGATATGATGGCAAAACTTGATGAATTCGATAGAAAGGGATACTTTGGTTTTGCCAAAGAGTTGGGGCAAGCACTTGACAACATTGTAGATTCATTTAGTGTAGAAGATGCTCGAGCACTTTCAGATAATATCGTAACAATTTTAAATACCGTTAAGAATCTCACACAACCTGATATGCTAAATTCCGTAAACAATGCTGTTAATGTTTACAAATATTTAGATATGGAAATTGAAGATGATATTTCTTTATTGCAGTTACTTAAAGAAATGAAATCTCCGGAAACTAAAAGAGCAGTTACCTTTGGATTAAGATTTCTAAAGAAATTATCTGCTTCTACAATTCAAAATAAAGTAATAACAAATTCTAATTAAATCATTAAGGAGTAAAAATGAGTACTATTGAAATCGCAGGAAAAACCTTAGAACTAGATGCTGATGGAAACCTATCCAATCTTTCAGATTGGGATGAAGAAATTGCAAGAGAAATTGCAAAATTGGAAGGTATAGAAGAATTAACCGATCGTCACTGGCTAGTAATAAACTTTATGAGAAAAGTCTATGAAGAAAAAGGTGATGCACCTTCAATTAGAAAGCTGACAAAAGAAAGTGGTGTTGACACAAAAGAGTTGTATTCACTATTTCCAAAAGGACCAGCAAAAAAATCAGCTAGAATTGCTGGATTACCAAAACCAAAAGGGTGCATATAATTTCAGATAGAGTTTAATAAAAATAAGTACAAATTTATAAAGTAAATTTAAAAGGAGTTAAAAATGTCAGAGCCGATAGAAAAAGTTTCGATCGTTGTTTCTAAAGGATCACTAGAAGGTGTTTATCCTGCATTGATAATGGCTAATGGTGCAAGAATGGAAGGAATTGAAGCTACATTATTCTTCACATTTTTTGGACTTGATGCAATTATTGATAAAAGAATGGATGGTTTGAGTGTTGCAACAGTCGGGAACTCAGCAATGAGAATGCCCGGTGGTCTAAAGATGCCAACAATTCTTGGTGCTATTCCGGGAATGTCTCGCTTTGCAACATACATGATGAAAAAAGAAATGGAACAGCTGGATATTCCTCCAGTTAGAGAATTCCTTGAAATGATACATGATGCTGGTGGAGAAATTTATGCATGTAAAGCCACTGTCGATATGTTTCATCTCAGTGAAAAAGATTTTTGTCCTCAAATGGATGCTGTAATTACTGTTGGCGACTTTTACGAAAAATCTGCAGGTGCAGAAATAATTTTTACTTAAAGTTTTTTTATACATGAACCGGATATCAAGAACTTAAAATATAAGAATTTAAGACAAGGAATCTAATAATATGAATTTATTAAAGTTGATCATGATTCTCCTGATTTGGAGTTCTATTACATCAGCGTCAGATCACGGAATTTTTCTTAAGACTCATGAAAAAATTTCTGAAGATATAACGACTGTTCAAACAGAATTGGTAAGAGTTCTGGAAGAAAACAGTTTTTCGATTCTCTACAACTCAGATGTTACTACGCCAGATTATGTTCGAGATGTTGAAGAAGAGCATTGTGGATTTAGAGCAAAATTGATAGTCTTTTCATCTGATAAGTATGCAAATATGATTACACAGACTGATAACAAGTATCTCATAGCTGGATTTTTACGAGTTGGGATTTACGAAGATCAGAATGGTGTCAATGTAAATATCGTGGATCCTGAAACGATTGTAAGAATTGTATTTAATGACCTTTATGAGAACGAAAAAATTGATGAATACAATAAAATTGTTGCAGATGCAAAATCTTTCAAAGATGAGTTAGTTTCTATATTACATACGGTCAGTTTAGGAACCCAGGTCAATCTTCCGATGGAGCCAATTAGAGATGATGAGGATCTTGCCGAATCTTCAAAAGATATGTTCATGATGGTTGGGCAAATGACTCTATTTAATGATGAAGATCAATTCCCCAATATATATTCAGCCCCAAAAGACAGTGGAACTACGGCTGTATCATTGAGCAAAAAGTTCACTAAAAATTTGGATTTGTATAAACCAAGTGAAGATGATCTTGAGTATAGATGGACACAGAATCCAGAAGTTGATCTTAAATGGAATGTTGTAAGTAAACTAGCTTCACCAGATGGAAAAGCAATTCTACTCGGGATAACCAGACGAAGAACGGAAGGAGTATCATTTCATATTGCCGGTAGTTCACGAGAGGACGATCTTAATAAGTGTCCAGGAATTGATCATGTAGCTGCTTACCCGATTGAAATACTCTTTATTGAAGATGAGCAGAATGTTAACGTTTTTATGCATAGAGAGATGTTTAGAATGGATATGTATTTCTGGGATGCTGGTATGGCAACATTTATGGACCACATGAGTATGCCAGGAATTCTTGATGAATCAATCAAACAATCTTTACTTGGAAAAGAATATAAAGAAGATTAAATTAGGATTATAAAGTCTAAAGATATTTTATAAATTGAGTTCCTAACTCAAAAAAACAAACTAAAAACATCTTAGGAGAAAAAATGAAAAAAATTCGTACAACTCTCATCACTTTCTTAGTGATCTTTGCTGTAGGTTCAAGTGCATTGGCAAATGGACTTAGCCTAAACAGCATTGGTGCTAGAGCACTCGGTATGGGTGGAGCATTTGTAGGATTAGCAAATGATGGTTCTGCTATCTACTGGAACCCAGCTGGTTTAGCCGGGCAAGAATCTTCAGTTATGGGATATTTTACAGGAGTTATGCCTTTAGCAAGTTACAAAATGGATGCAGCAGGTATCGACGCTAAAGCAGAGAGCAAATTGTATCCTACAGGGGGATTATTTGCCAATTATAATACCGGTAAATGGGCATTTGGTCTTGGTGTGTTTGTACCAGCTGGTTTAGGCGTTGAATGGTGCGCAGAAGATATTTATGGCCCGGGAACCTCAGAAATTGAATTGATGTCAGAAATCGGAGCCATTTCAATCTCTCCAGCAGTTGCGTACCAAATTACAGAACAATTTTCAGTTGGAGTTACGGTTAATATCTATTATGCAATGTTTGATATGAAACAGCCTGTAAATGGTGGTCCATTAGGTATGCACCAATTTTCTGAATCTTCAACCGGTACTGGATTTGGATTTACAGTTGGATTAAAGTATGATTTCTCTGAAAAGTTTTCAGCTGGAGCAACGTTTAGATCAAGCACAAGCGTGTCAATGAGTGGTGATGCAACAAATACTTTATTCCCATTGATTCCAAATATGCCTCCCGCTATGGTTCCTGGCCCAGAAACTAGTAGTTTTTCTAGAGATGTTACTTGGCCAATGTGGATTGCTGGCGGTTTAGCTTACAAACCATCTTCATGCTGGACAATTACTCTTGATGCACAATATAGCCAATGGTCAGAACTTGATAAATTAGTAGCAACATACGATGATCCTTATTGGAAAGTTGCAATGGATGGAGAAGAAGAATTTGATCTAAAATGGGAAGATGCTGTTATGATTCGAGCAGGTGCAGAGTATATGGTTTCAAAAGTTTCAGCAATTAGATTAGGGTACTATTATGACCCTGCTCCAGCCCCAGACGAAACCTTAAATATTCTTTTCCCTTCATCTACTAACCATGCTATTACTGCTGGTTATGGATATAATGGAGAAAAAATCTTTGTTGATTTCGGAATTGAATACTTGTTTGGTGCTGAAAGAGATATTCCAATGGATCCTGCTTATGCAATGCCAGGCGTTCATAAAATGGATGTATTTGCGTTCGGTATTGGAATTGGCTATAAATTCTAAATTCGATGATGTTAAAAAAAGGAACACTAGGTGTTCCTTTTTTTTATTAATCCCTTAATAAGATTGAGAATAAATAACTGAAAAATAGTTTTAGTCTTCCTAAACCTTCCCCTTCTTCAGATTGCTTCCAACTATAATAAACAATTGCTTTCATCTGAGGTAGGGATGCTATTAGATCATTTACCTCATCTGAATAAGTTCCCCTCTTCTTTGCAAAATACTTTTTCAAATACGTCATAACTATTGGTGCAATTAACAAAAACCAAACTGCCGTGATTACAACAGATCGAATGAACATTATTAAGATCCTAAAAGCCAAATTTGATTCAAATTCATTGAAAAAATAGGAGAGCACTATGAGGATTAAAGATATTACAATCAATACAATTCCCGACTTTTTTTGGAGCCAAGATCTTCGCTTTCTTTTTTCTTTTTTATTTTTTGAATCGTTGATTAGAATTATCTTATTATGATCAATCTCCCCAGAAAAATTGTTAACCCAGTTTGGAATTCTTCCCGCAACTATACCTGCAGTAATTCCTCCAAATATATGGCTGAGCAAATAAAGTCCAATAAGAATATAGCTCACACCAATTGAAACATCTTCAGTTTGAAAAAATACACTAATAATATAATTGCTGAAGATATCAATTGATTCCCATAGTGTGTTTCCGAACAGAACTGTAAGTACTATCAATTTTTGAAGAGCTGAAAATAGAAGAGAAGTAATACCCAATATAAAAGCAGAAATAGGATAATTCTTAATTATCGAGAATAATATTACGCCAAGAATTGCTTCAATAAAGACAGAAAAGTATGCATTTATTGGAGTGTAAGGGCTTATAATAAACTTTATCAGAATAACAATTAGAGTAGATTTAAGAATGGTGCTTGTTTTTCGGGAATAGAAGTACAAAAGGCTAATAAATATTACAGCTGCACCGCCAACGAATAATCCGGTAAATGGAATTCTGAGTGCATGCAGAATTCCACCAAGGGCGGCTTCACTAAATGCCCATAAACCAGTGATACTAGTAATTTTGTCCGAAGTAATATTAGAATTAGAAGATAGATTTGGTTCAGAATTCATTAATGGTTCATTCTTCACGGCTATCTAGAATATCGTCAACCCAGCTTAATGCTGCCATTGTTGCCGGCAATCCGATTGTAGGTAGGGCTAGCAAAATTGTTTGTCTAATCTCTTGTTTTGAAAGTCCAGTGGCGAGTGCCTTTTTAGTATGTGAATGAACAGCACCTTCGGATTTAGAAGTTGCGGAGATAGCTAGTTTAATTAAGGCTCTTGTTTTTTCATCTAACGCTCCGATGGAATGGACTGCTGATCCAAGATTTTCATATGCGGCAAATACTTCTGGATATTCTTCTTTTAATCTTTCATACCTTTTGGGAATGGTCATGCTATTTCCTTTCACCTTGATTTAAAATGAACTTATTGTCATTGATAGCTCAATCGAAGTTATGTTTATGTGCAGCAACTTCTAATCCCTCTATATCTGGTACTACTACTTGAAGAGGAGCTAGTTTGTCAATCTGGGCTTGGTAATACCCGCTTTTTTGGTTAGCAACAGCATACTCCATATTTTCCCACATTGTAATGGAGATAAATTTACCAGCATTTTTATTAACTAAGAAACAGGCGCTTCGAAATCCCTCTTGGTTTTCAGCAGCTGGAATAATACTATTTTCATATATATCAATAGCTTCTTTACGCTTTGCTAGATCGATGTAAAATGTGGTTACTCTTGCATACATGGAACACCTCGCTTTGAGTTAATAAATTGAATTCTAGTAATTCTTAAAAATTATTTTTCCCTTTTTGCTATCTCATTATCGAACCATACAGTTAATTCCGGGTCGTGATTTAATTCGTTCTGGAATACTTCACCTGGTTCAAAACCATGTTTTTCTAACGTCTTCATAAAAAGCTGTGTATAGTTGCTAAGTTTCTTTTTCTCTTTCTTCTCTGTTTTGAAATCGTACCAATCAAGTATCAGCTTTCTAAACTGATTTTCATGATGCCTTCTATATTCTTCTAACGATATTTGACCGTCAATCCAAGTAAAACTCATCGGGTATTCTCTTGGATGGAAAATAACAAAGAACCAATGCCATACCAGTATCGCAAGTGACGCTAGTATTGCTTCATAGAAGTGAATTATTTCAGAGACTTTGATTAACCAAATTGGTGCCCAGTCACCGATAATCGTAGGGAACCAAAGAATAAATCCAGTTAATCCCATTACAAATGTTCCCCAAATTAGAGCCCAATATTCTGCTTTTTCAATATAGTTATACTGATTAAAGTGAGGATGTTTCTTCGATAGTCTTAAGTAATACATCATATTATCAACAACACCCCTAAAATCATCAAGTGAAGGAAACATTTCTTTTAGAACATCTCTGCCTCTAGCTGTAGCAAGAAGATAGATAACATGGTAAAGACTTAAGACAATCATTACAACAGCAGAAATTCTATGAATGTTCTGTCGAACGGGTTCTGTCATTCCCATAGTTAAGAGCCCTTCTGCCCAGAAACTATTTGGATATTTTAAGGCGAATCCAGTAATCGCTAGAATAATAAAAGATAATAGAAGTAAGAAATGTTGCACAACCTCATTTTTTGTAAATCGAGGAAGCCTTATAACATTTTTAGATGTCCTTCTTCTTCTTCTCAACTCATAAGCAAAAATTATTAAATTGTGAATAAACATTCCGCCAATGACCCCAACTATCAACCAAAAATAGATCGTACCGACAAGACCCTCGATTTTCTGTGCTTGCTCAGACTCAGTTTGATGTGAATAGCTTTTGGAAAACGTTTCACTGGCGCCTGTGTGACATTTTTGACAAGTTGTGGTAACATTATTTGGGTTTACAGTTGAAGATGGATTACTCTTTGGCCATATACTATGCACTCCGTGGCAGTCTATACAAAGTGCAGCATTGTTACCGCCTCTCATCACAGCTAAACCGTGATAACTATTTAGATATTGATTAGCTTCCAGACCAGAATTACCAAACTTCTGATTCATGCTTTCGCTTGAATGGCATCTGATACAAGTCTCCTCCTGCATTTGAATCAAATTTTCTTTTTTATGACCATCATTAATTAAACTAATACTATGCTCACTATGACAGTCATTACAAACTGGAGCTTCTTTAATCCCTTTCTGTACACGCATCCAGTGGATGGAGTTTTTATACTCTTCAACAATATCACTATGGCAATCAGCACAAGTATTAGGAAGATTAATTACAGCGATTCTAGATCCCGATTGAACTCTGTTTTTAATATCATGATCTCCATGACAAGAGACACAACTGGCTCCTTCAAGTTCCCCATTTGCTAGGACCTTTCCATGAACTGAAGTAGAATACATTTGTCCAGGGAGTTTGATACTCATGTGGTGTCTTTCTTCAAATTTTGGATCATCATGGCATGAGCCACAAGTATTTCCAATATTCTTACTGTTCACAAGGCTTTCGGAATTAGAAGTTGGAACAATCTTATGAGAACCATGGCAATCCCAGCACATTGCGGCATCTTCGATACCTGAAGCTAGTGAAATTCCGTGTATGCTTTCTTCATGTATTTTTGCAACATCATTGTGGCATGCGTAGCAATTTGCTGTCTGCTTTGGTGTTAGACCATCTGGATGAGAATCGATATTATTTGTCACATAATTGTGACAATCTGCACAATTCAAATTATTGTGAACTGACGTAGATAATTCTGGTTGGTACTCCTCCTCCTCATGACATTCATAGCAAGTGGCTGCACTTTTGGATCTCACATGATATTTAGAAGGGAATACTATCTTATCGGCTTTATGACACGAGCCGCATATTTTCCTTGTTGGATTCTTATAATCCGAGGGACTTATAATTGTATGGCTTCCATGACAAGTTAGACAAGTTGGAGGATTTTTTACTACTCCTTTTAAGCGGCGATGGATGTCAGAGTTTGTTGTCGATAAATACTTCTGATCATGGCAAGAAATGCAGTCAACTTTCTTAACACCTGAGTCAGCATGCTCTTCATCCACAACATCTGAGTGGCAGTCATCGCAAGCAAGCATATCTTCGTGTGCACCTTTAATTGGCACATCATCATGACAATCTGAGCATTCAAAGTCTTGTGAAAATAAATTAGTTGATACAAAAATGGATATTAGTAGAAAGTAGAAAATTCGGAGCATTTTAAATCCTTAAGGAATATTTGATACAATAAATTTTCAAAACTGAATTTAACGATAAATAAATATCATTGAATAAATAATTAACAAAATTAGTAATAAACCGAAAGTTAAAGCGGTAAATCCAAATATTTTTGATATTTTTACTAAGAATGGAGCAGGTGGTCCGACTAAGTATTTTTCAAGCTGTCCAGTCTCCACCAAATATTTATATTGACGCGGCCTATCTTCTTTAAACTCTTCCAGAGGAACACGTCCTGTGAATATAACTGTATCCATGGGAAATTTATCAGGTCTAAAATGAGTATTAAAAAAGTGAATTGTAAAAATAAAACCGGTAGCTAAAAGTGCCTCATCGCTATGTATAATTGTAGCAATGTTGACAACTGATCCAGGTATACCGAGGCTTGTAAAAAATTCAGGAAACCACAAAATTAGCCCACTTGAACCAATGATCAGTACTCCCCAGAAGACTGCAAAGTAATCAAACTTTTCCCAGTAAGTCCACCTGCCATATTCAGGTCTTGGTCCAACTCTGAAAAACCATTTCATGGTCTGCCAAAATTCTATTACATCGCGCTTGGAAGGCATCATGCTGTTTTCACCGGCAAACATATACTTTACACTTCGCTTCTGAATTTTTTTCTTATAAATCAGAAATGCTACATGAGCGAAAAAATAGAAGAAGGTAAAAAAAGCAGCAATTCTATGTATATATCCAGTTACTTCATAACCCCCTAAAATTCTAGAAATCGTTTGAAATACACCAACACCTGAAAACTTAATTATCATACCAGTAAATGCTAGTGAGATAAAACTTAGGATTACAATGATATGCAAGAATCTGAGGAAAGGATCGAACCTCTGGTAATATATTTCATCTGGATTAGTTGGTATTTTATCATTCATGAATTAATTCTCAAATTTCATTTGAATTGTTTGTTGAGGCTTTCTTATGATGAGCCTTGTCACTCATTATTCTGAAAAACCATAAAATGGTATGAATTCCAAAAAATGTAAAAACACCGACAAGAAGTATTGTCATTGCCCAGAATGTATAGAACAGATATGGATATTTATCCTTGTCATGATGAGTTGCGTGAGTTAAATAACCAACAAACATTCTATTTGAATTTGGATGGCACTCTTTACATGTTTCAACTATATTCTTCCTGCTTAGTGCTGAGCGAGGATCATATGTGGGAAATATGGAATGCGAACCATGGCAATCATAACAGTGTGCTGTATTTGTAGAGCCAAGCTTTGAAACCTTTCCGTGGAAAGTTTCAAAATATGTATCCGTTACATCCATATGACATCTTCCGCATTGGTCAATAATTCCAGATCGGAAATCAGTTCTATCCACTCGCTCAATTGAGTGTGATTTATGGCAATCGGAACAACCGGGTAATTCTTTGTCTGTCTTAGTTACTGTTGGGCTATGAATGCTCAACTTAAATTTTTCATATATACCTAAGTGACATTTAGCACAAGTTGCTGGAATATTATCTGGATACACTGATGACAAAGGATCATCAGCCGGTAATTCTTTATGAGCAGTATGACAATCTGCACAAGTAGCAGTTACTGTTAATCCGCTTTCAAGTAGCCCTTTGCCGTGAATACTCATTGAGTATTTTTCGGCAAGTCCCTCTCGTGCTTTATCTGCTGCATGTCCACCAACTTTTTCTGCATGCGCATGACATTTCTCACAGAGTGCTGGTATATTTCTTACAAAGGTTGGTGACTCAAGGTTACCCTTTTTTAGGGTGTTATGCTTTCCATGACAATCAGTACAATATGCAGATTTCAATTTCCCTTCTGCATGCAGTTTCCCATGCTGACTAACAACATAATCGGCAACCTGCTCAGCATGACAGCTTGAGCAATCAACAATTCCACTTCCTTTGCAAATTGGATTATTTGATGTGTTTACATTGGCGTGACATTTTACGCAGGAGTTTTCATTATGTGCCGAATTATCATGTTCGTTTATATCAACAAATAGAGATAATCTTTCACCATTCACTATTTTGAAAATGTCTTTTTCTCCGTGACACTCCATACAATAATTATTTGTGAAATCTTGTTCGTAATAAACGCGCCTTACTTGGTGAGGTTGGTGACAATCCACGCAAGCTGGAATTTTATGCGCTTCTTTTTCCCAAAGTTCACCTTTTATAACTTGCTTATGAACCCGCTCTATCTCAACATGGCATTGTGTACAAGTTGAAGCAATATTATTTCTATGAATTGAAGAGGTTGCATCTTCGTGGGGTTTTATATCGTGTGTGAAATGACAATCCGTACAAACAGCAGATACAATCAATCCTCTCTTGAATAATCCATCACTGTGAATCGACTCAGAATAATTTTCAAGAATATTCCTTTTATTTATTGATGGCATCTCGGAGATCTTCGTCCCTTCCTTATGGCATTCACCACACAGTTTAGGAATATTCATTTTATAGGTTTTGGAATTCTTATCATCTGAGGCTTTAATCTCATGAGAATTATGACATGTGATACAATTTGGAGCCAAATACTTACCTCTACTCAGTGCAAGACCATGTAAACTTTTTTCAAACTTTTCGACTGCAGTATCATGGCAATTATTGCACATTTGGTGTAATTGTTCTTCTGAAATATTTTTGCTTTCTAATTCATGAATTGACTGATTATGACAACTTACGCATTTTACTCGCTGATTCTCTTCTTCATTAACTCTTGAATGAATGCTGTTTTCGAAATGATTTCTCTGTTTTGAATGGCACGAACTACAGTTGTCACTAAAAGTAGATTTTAGGGAGTCTGCATGTTGGATATTATGTTTTCCATGACAATCAGAGCATGATAGCTTACCCTTAGCATGTACACTCATACTAAATGATTCCGTATCATGACATTCGCTACAACTAACATTTGCAAGTGATTCATTATGGGGTAAGTCGTCTGGATCAACGTCGGAGTGACAATCGATACAATCTATATCCTGATGAACTGAATTACTATAATTTGACAGATCTATATATAAGGTATACGCGACTCCATCTTTTTCAGTAGTTAGTTCCTCATCCTCATGGCAGTCCATGCATATAGAAATATCTTCTTGAGCAGTATTAATTGTTGTGAAAAACAAAATAAGGGTAAGAGACAGAATGCAAAAATATTTCATAAAAACCTTTTTACACTAATAAAAAACAGACACTAAATCTAAAATAAAAGATGTCTTTATCCTTTGTAAAGATATTTAATTAGATTCATTTACGCAAATAACAAAATAGATTTTTGTTATCAAAAATCTCACAGAATGCTCATTGGAGAACCTGAAAGTTGGGTGGGGTAATTAGATAAATGAGAGTATCTCGAAGAACTACTTATTTTTCTCAGTATCAGTCCAGTTTTTAAGTGCGGTAATTACTTCCTGCATTGACTCCAAGATAAAAGTTCGTTTATCGTTTGGTAACTTACCTAATATTTCTTCATGCAATTTAATATGATTATCATTTACTGTTTTGAGAAAAGGTCTACTACTTTCAGTAAGATGAACGACCACATTTCGTTTGTCCTTTTGGTTTACTTTTCTGATAACATAGTTTTTTGCTTCTAACGATGTGAGAATATGAGTTATTCTTCCAGGAGTAAGATTCATTTGAAGTGCAATCTGCTTAATCGAAACGCTTGGACTTTCTTTAAATAGTCTCAAACACCTAAATTCTGCAGGTGTAAGGTCATACTTTGAGGCAAAGAAGTTTTCTTTGCTTTTACAAGTTCTTGCTAACTCACAAGTGAGATGCGACATTAATTCAGCTTCAGAATGATTATTAAAATTAGGTTGAATATTCATTATTGTCCTCTTAATGTTTTATAACCAAAAATAATTTTTATTATTAATAATTACAAGTATTTTTACATTCATAAAACAAATATTTAAATCTAAAATGCTCAATAAATAATATTTCTATATTTTACGCACACGAATTGATTTTAAAAAGGAAGATATGAAAGCTGAAAAAACATTTATTGATGGATTATTTGTTATCACTCCAGATGTTTTTAAGGATTCCCGAGGATTCTTTTATGAATCGTTTAATAATTTAAAGTACAAAGATATTGGACTTAATTTAGATTTTGTACAGGACAATATCTCCAAATCGAGTAAAAATACAATTCGCGGTCTGCATTATCAGATTGGGGAATATGCTCAAGGGAAACTGTGTTCTGTTATTCAAGGCAAGGTACTTGACATTGCTGTTGATATTAGATTCGGTTCCAATACGTTCGGGAAATATTTCAAAATCGAACTTGATGAAACTGATAAAAGACAAATCTGGATTCCGCCTGGTTTTGCTCATGGATTTGCGGTTTTAGAAGATGAAACAATATTTAATTATAAATGTACAGCGAACTACAAAAAGGAAAGTGAACGAACAATTATTTATAATGATCCTGATCTTAGAATTGATTGGCAAATCAAACAGCCAATAATTTCTGAAAAAGATAAACTTGGAAAACATTTAAAGGATATTGAAAAAGATTTCTCTTTGGAATAACTCTATTGATTGAGAACCTTCTCGTAATATTTTTCATATTCTGGAAGAATCAAAGACTCCTCAAAATTATCTACCGCTCGCTTTCGAGATTTTTTAGAAAAGATTTTATACTTTTTCTCATTCTTTAAAAGATCGATCGCATAACGAGCCATTCTCTCTACATCACCAAATTCAGCAATATAACCAGTTTCATTGTGACGAATTAATTCTGGGAGTCCACCTACTGAAGAACTTATAACCGGCAATCCGCATGACATTGCTTCAAGAGCGGAAAGTCCAAAACTCTCTGATTGTGAGGGCATCAAAAATAAATCAGCACCATTCAATATTTGTTCTAATCCATCTTGCTTGCCAAGGAATTTGACATCATCTTGCAGATTTAAATCTCGAGTGAGTCTCTCACACTCAGATCGGTCCGGTCCATCACCCACAAGAACCAATTTGGTTGGGATTTCTTTCTTAACAAGATTAAGAATTCTAATTGTATCGGCAACTCTCTTTACAACCCTAAAATTCGATGTGTGTATTAATATTTTTTCCCCATTTGGAGCAACACTTTGTCGCATTTGTAAATTTGGATTAATATCATATAAAGAAGTATTAATAAAGTTAGGAATAACTTCAATATTTGTGTCAATATTATAATTAGTAATTGTTTTTTCCTTTAAAATCTGGAAACTGCTGTTACTCCATCACTTTCCTCAATACTGAATTTAACAAGTGGAAGAAAAGAGGGTTCTAAACCGACCAAAGTAATATCTGTTCCATGCAATGTTGTAATGATCTTTATATCAGAGTTACTCTTTTTAATTATCTGTTTCGCTAAATATGCACTCGTTGCATGCGGTATAGCATAATGTACATGAAGGAGGTCAAGATTTTCAAATTCGATTACTTCAAGCATTTTACTTGTTAGTGCTAATGCATAAAGCTGATGTTCAAAAAGGGGATAGTTGCTTATTTCAACTTCGTGATAATATATGTTTTCGACAAAGTGATTTAACCGATGAGGAAAAGCATAACTAATAAAGTGTACCTCGTGACCTTTTTCAGCAAGTGCTTTGCCAAGCTCAGTTGCTACAACTCCGCTTCCACCATAGGTTGGATAGCATGTTATTCCAATTTTCATATTATTCTAAATTTGTAAGTAATCAATTGTAAATGTAGATTTGGATGACAAATTTAACCAATATAATCTTTAAAAGATAATTCACATATGCATACCAATCTAATCAAAAAAAGAGTACTGATTTTAGGTTCTAATGGAATGCTCGGTCAAGGTTTGACATCATATTATATGTTTAAAAAGATGTTGAATTGTTGTGCGCATCCTTTGAAGAGGATTCATTTTATGATGGTGTTTCCTATTCTAAAGTGGATATTTCCGCACTAAAAGAAGTAAAAAATCTAATAAACGATTTTTATCCCGACGTTATAATAAATTGTGCTGCTTTTACTAGTGTAGATGGATGTGAAAGTGAAAAAGAACTATCATGGAAAATAAACGTCAATGGGATCGAAAATCTTGTAAAATATGTTAAAGGATGTAGTGCACATGTTATACATATATCATCAGATTATATATTTGATGGTACAGAAGGTCCATACTCTGAATCAGCTTTGCCCAATCCGATCAGTTATTACGGCAAAACCAAATTAGCAGGAGAAAATGCCTTAGTTTCTAGCAATATTAATTATACCATTCTCAGAACAAATGTTTTGTATGGTCCTACTGAATTTGGTCGACCAGATTTTGTAAAATGGGTAGTAACATGTTTGAGAAAGGGAGAAAATATTAGAATTGTTAATGATCAGATTAATAATCCAACATACATAGAAGATCTTGTCAATGCAATAATAAATATTGCCGAGATGCAAAAGGTAGGGATCTATAATATTGGAGGTTCAGAATGGCTTTCTCGTTTAGATTTCACTTATAGAATTGCAGAATATTTTGAACTTGATACGTCATTGATTACTGAAATTACAACAGCAGAATTAAATCAAGCAGCTCCAAGACCATTAAAATCTGGTTTGATTACTCTAAAAGCGGAAACAGAGTTGGGTTATAAACCTCGAAAAATTGATGAGACTTTCTTTTTGATGAAAAGATATATTAATAATAATTAACCCTCTAAGTCACTTTCAAATTAAAATGAAAGTATAATCATCGATACAATAAATAATCCGATAATCAATCCCCATAACGACCAAACAGTCATTCTGTGTTTTCTTAGTTGATCTTCCATAAGGTTACCATCTTCGATTGTATTCTCTTTAACATAGTCACCTTTTGTTGGGTGCCAGTCAGTTTGAAATAAATTGTTTAAGGTTGAAATATCTGTCTTTTTCATAATGCCATCATTTACATTCGCGGCACAAAATTACTTATTCCTAGCCAAAATTTCAATGTGATAATTTTGCGTGTGATTGATATCACACAACTAAATTTGCTATTTATCAAATTTAATTAGTATATCTGTAACCATATCTTTATGAACCATAAAGCTCAGCATTTTTAACTTCACATAATCCTCATGATAAAAATAATACCCTTTAGCTTTTCCGTTTCTTGAACCTGATCCAGAGTCTTTAATTAAAAACCAGTTTTCTTCGTCTTTTTGTGTATGGCCTACTAAGTGTATTCCATGATCATCAGTTGTAGTTTTATTTTCGAATCTAAATTCTCGAGCATATTCATCAATATACTCAGATGGTATATCATATGAGGGTATCATTGCGGCATCAGTGGAAGCATAATACCCTGATTCACTTACATCTCCTCCAAATACAACAGTGTAACCATTTTTAATAGAATTTTTTATTGCATCCATAAATTCAGGAAGAGGAATATTATAGTAGTTTTCACTTTCCCACCAGTTATCCGGTACTTCGAAAGCTATCTTAGTATAGTAGGGATACTTTACAGTTGAAAGGAATTCATAATAATCGTTCATCTTCAAATTAACTACATCCTTAAAAAATTCTTTTGGAGTGTAAGTCTTTCCATTAAATTCAAAAGATTCAGGCGGAGTGCCCAAGTGATGGTTTAAAATCGCTCGAATCGTTTTTAGATTTTCCTCTTCATTCCACGCATTCATTTCCTTTACCGAATTCAAATATACGTGCATTTCTTTAAATACTGGTCGATGATCATGATTTGGTTGACCTTCGAGTAATCCTGAGTAAGCATCAGCCGGCATTGCCCCGTATCTTTGCCAATTAAGTTTTACAGCTTCTCCTTCGGAACCTTCTTCAAAATATGAAACTCCACGCTTCTGAATAAATCTACGAGCTTTTTCCACAAACTCCCAATATGCCGTATACATTTCAGATAATTTGATTTTTTCTCCCCTTAAGCGAAAAATCTCAGATTCAAAAAATGAAGTTGTGCAAAAATCCCAACAGGTTCCAGTAACACCTTGAGAAATTGGGGGATTATGCCAGAATGTTTCGAATTCATTCACAGACCTGGGAATATCTAATCCTTGATATTCCATTTTAAATGTACTTTTCTTGGGATTATCTTTTGAATAAAATTGATCAAGATCTTTGATGGTTTGTTCATAAAATTCATTCTCCGATTCAATGTAGGATGCTTTGTTCTTCTGATCAGATTGTGAGAAGAGTATGGTTGAAACGAATAAAATTTGAAGTAAAAGTATGACGATTTTTTTAGAATTCATCTCATTCTCCGTAAAAATGATATTATGGTACTATTATGTAAAATTACAAATTATTGAACTCTAATACTTAAGATTAGTATATCTTTTTTCAAAATTTTTTCTTACTTTTTAATTAGTTGAAACGCAAGAGGTCCAACTATGAAAAAATTTTTAGTAATATTTTTAACTTTTTTTTCAATACAGTTACTTTATTCTCAAGAATCATTTAACCTAGAGGATTACCAAAATTTTCTCCGAAGTAATGAGAATATGAGTGTTGAACAATTATTGGAAACACATGATGCCGGAAAATTTAAACCAAGTATCAGATCAGAATGGGACAATGCTCTTTATAGTGATTCGATTGATATTAAATATGGATTAACAGATGGTGAAAAATCTCTTATTAAGAATAATGGATTTACTGTTTCTGAGAGATTAAGTTTAGGTTCATTCGGTCATCAATTCGAAAATATCTATCATAAAGATCTCCCAGTTTATATTTCTTCTGATGCAATTTTACATGCTTTTCATGCATCTTATGATAAAATTCTAAAAAACACTGAATTATCGATTCTAATAGATCGAGTGAGTACTCTAATTGAGAATTTGAAAAGTTCGTTGCCTCAGTTAGAAGAAAAATATTTAGAAGAACTTGGACTCTATAAAATGCTTCATGATTTGGATGTTTATCTGACAGTTCCTCAGGTATTACTTACAGAAACTGGTCAGCCATATTTTGTAGAAAACACTCAATTGATTGATAGCCTAATTACTGAAATTGAAAAGTACGAATTCAGTACGAGAAAATTATTCTCGATAACACCGAGAAAAATTGATTTCAGTCAATTTAAACCTAGAGGACATTATGAGGATGAGTACAGACCCGAACTAGCAAGATACTTTAAAACAATGATGTGGTTTGGAAAAATTGAGCTATATCTAATTGCTCCAAAAGCACTGGTTAAAGTTCCAATCGAAGATGTTCAAAGACAGGTCATAATTTCCTATTTATTTAATGAAGCTATTAAACTATCAGATTCCCAAGTGATTGTAGATGAGATAGAAAAAATAATTGAAACATTTGTTGGCGAACAAGATAATGTCACGATCCCAGATCTAGAAGAGACATTTACTGACGCAAGTATCCTAGATGTCGCTCAATTACTTGACACATTGGAAGTAAAGAATTTTCAAGAAGTGCTAAAAACGAAATCTTTCTCTGGGCAAAAGATACTTTCACAAGTATTGATATCTGACCCATTTTTTCCTGATAAAATTGAACCTGCATCTGCATTTATGCCTTTTGGTCAAAGGTTTGTTATCGATTCCTATATAACCGCAAATGTTGTTTATGACAAAACGGACAAAAAAAGGATGCTGCCTTCAACACTTGACATCCTTTTTGCCTTAGGAAATGATGGTGCTGCCCAATTACTGAAAGAAGAACTTGAGTTTTATGAATATTCATCAAACTTAGCAGCTCTCAGATATTTGATTGATGGATACGATTTTGAATTTTGGAATAATTCAATTTACAATTTATGGCTTAATTCGATTCGAGAACTAAACCCGCCAAAAGATCGAGTAAAGCTTCCACAATTTATGCAGACTGCAGCATGGTGGCAGCAAAAAATGAATTCACAACTATCAACATGGACTGAACTGCGCCATGATAATTTACTTTATGCTAAACAGTCCTATACGGGAGGTGCTACTTGCTCTTATCCACATTCGTATGTTGAACCAGTCCCAAAATTTTACGATGCAGTCTCCATTCTGGCTGAAAACACGCAACTGAAACTTGAACAGATTGAATCGTTTGATGAATACACTAAACAATCCTTTAAAAATTATTTTGCTTTACTGAAAGGTGTTGCTGATACTTTGGAATCTATTGCTCAGAAAGAATTGGATTTCATAGAATTTAATTCAGAAGAAATGACTTTTCTGAAAAGACTTCTCTACAATAACCCGGAACAAATGTGTGGTGGTCCAGAGCATCTAGGATGGTATCCGAGTTTATTTTATGAGGACTGGGAACAAGAAGAATTCCATAAGGAAGATTATCTTGTTGCAGATTATCACACTGCTCCAACTGATGCTGGTGGCAGTTTTGTTGGATGGGTAAAACATGCAGGTACAGGAAAGGTCAATCTCTTAATTCTTAATACAAAACTAGCTGATGGAAGTGATGTTGCATTTGTTGGTCCAGTTTCTAGTTATCATGAATATACGTCTACTAATTTTTATAGGTTAACGGATAGTGAGTGGCAAGACAGATTTCTTAATGAATCAACACGCCCTGAATGGAGCAATATTTATTTAGCGGATTCGAAAGGCAATATAAAAACAGAAGGAGTATCGTTGATTACTGGTTTGGAGGACCAAAAAGAACTTAATCCGGTTCTTCCAGAGACACATGTGATCGCACAAAACTATCCTAATCCATTTAATCCTACTACAAAAATATCTTTTAACATACCATCACGCTTGGCAAACTCTAAAGTTGTAATTACTGTTTTTGACGTGCTAGGAAATCAAGTTAAGGAATTACTTAATGAAAACTTGACAAGCGGAAATTACATCATTGAATGGAATGGGCAGAACGATATTAATAAGAAAGTAGCGACAGGAATTTATTTTTACGAAATTCGAGTCCCGGCTGAAAGATTTGTTGGAAAGATGAGTCTTATCAAATAACCTATAATCCAAATTTATCTTTTCAACAATAATTAATTAAGCAATGGCACTAACGTTGCCAGAATCTTTTACAAACAAACAAGATGATTTTGTGAGTTCTGTTGTTTCACGCATAAAATTGAATTCAAAGTTTTCTCCCACTCCAAAAATATTTATATCAGCTTTTGGAGCATTCTGGAGTGCTTCGTGGAAACTTCCATTCAAAATATGAAATTCAGTAAGAGAGGGGAGTCTGGTCTGATCGCTAAGTCTATTTAAAAATTTATTTAATCGAGTTCGATCTTCCTCAGAATTGGCCACTGTAACAAGGTTAATCTTTCCGCCCCAATTAATTTGAAGCTGTAAAGTAATTAGAATAGCCAAGTGCCAGTTTGTACTTCTATCTCTTAGCCAGAGATTAATATCCTTTTGTAATCCAAACGCTACTCTTGGATGCTGTCTAAGAATAAGCGTGCCGAGTTGGTATCTTGAAGCTATATCAACAATGTCTTGGATATTCTGATCTTTCTCAGGATTTGATCCTAATGTTAAGAATAATGTGTTGGGTCTAAATGCACCGGCTTTTAAAGTTTGAATCACAAGTCTGCTGCCGTGGATAAAATCGTGATCTTCAATAATAGTGGAGTTTACTAAAATGCCTTCATTATCAAGGGGTTGAAGCAAATCTGTTAAATTTTTATGATCACTCTCTGATGGTGTTGGCTTAACTGTAAATGCAAAAATACTTCCAACCGGATAGGTAACATTTCGAATAAACAACAGAGGTCCACCCCATTCCTCAGGTTTTTCAACTGGCAATAAAATGTCTGGTTTCCAGACCATTTGATGAAGTGGAAATTTGGAAGCTATTCTTGAAGCTTTTTCTGCTAGTGCTAAAAACATTCCTCCTCTTATATCGCCCCAATTTGCCTGTAGACCCTTTTTTGTTAGATAAAAGTATATCGAAATAATTGTTGTGATCGCAAAAATTCCAAATATAGGATTGATTAAAAATATAATAAAGTTCGATCCAAGAAAACCTATTAAAGGTATGATACGAGGAACCTTAAATGTTGGTCGAAAACTGATTATTCTCATACTTTGTTGAATGAATACAACAAGATTTAAGGTCCCGTAGGTTAATAGGAAGAACATTGTTATCAGAGTTGCTAAAGCATTGAACTCACCAAGCATCAAAGGAACTAGAATAAAAATACCAGTGAAAAATATCGCATTCCTAGGCTCTCCGGTCTCCGATCTTTTTACAAAAAATTTGTGGAATACTATCGTTTTATGCTCAGCTAATGCTTGTAGAATTCTTGGTGCTCCTACTAAACTTCCAAGGGCGGAAGAAAATGTAGCAGCCAAAATTCCAATTATCACAAGTGGTCCATAGAGAGCCTTATCCACCATTATCATCTGATTATTTCTTAACTCTTCTGGTGAAGAAATTAAAGAGAGGGCATAGGCCAAAAGAACATAAATTATTAAGGTAACTCCGATGGCGCTCATCGTTCCTTTAGGAATTGATTTTCGCGGATTCCTCAATTCCCCAGAAAGATTTGCTCCAGCCATTATTCCAGTTACAGCAGGAAAAAAGACTGCGAATACTGCCCAAAATCCAGCATCCTCGAATGTCCCAACTAAATAATTCCCAGTAGATGTTTCGTAAGGAGATAGCAAAAAGGAAATAATGGATACACCTATAATTGCTAAAATCACATATTGAAATCTAATTGCAAAAAGAGTACTTACATATGAGATGATGAGGAGAATTATCCAGGCACTTATCGAAATAATGACAGCTGGATGATCTGGAAAAAGCATCAACCAACCTTCTGTAAATCCAGCAATGTAAAGTGCAGCAGAGAGTGACTGAGATATATAGAATGGGATTCCAATACTTCCACCAGCTTCTAAACCTAGAGATTTAGCAATAATAGAATAAGCACCACCTGCTCCAATTTTAATATTCGTTGTTATAGAAGACATTGATAGACCAGTAGCAATTGTTATCACCTTTGCAAGTAGAATAATTGCAATTGCACCAATCAATCCAGCATTGCCAACAACCCAGCCAAGCCGAAGATACATGATGACACCAAGAATTGTCAAAACGTCAGGAGTAAATACACCGCCAAATGTACCAAGTGTTCTTTGGTTGTTGCTTTTATTTCCTTTTGACTGAAGATATTTTATTAGCTGCATTTATAATCTTATCCCATAAGTATCATCTGTAAATATAAAATGAAATTCTAATAATTGCGATAGAAATAAAGTTGCTGCGAATTGAATGTTTTAAAAGTGATTTATTTATTATAGAAACTATTAAATGCTATATCAACGGTTTCCACAATATTAAATACTCTGTCCAATCCAGAAAGTAAAAATGTAGTAGTGGTCATTTTCGAAAGGTCGACAACAACAGTCATCTCCCTATCATCTTTTCTTAATTTTTTTAGAATTGATACCATGACACCAAGAAATGTTGAATCAATGAATTCAGAAGATGAAACATCAAGAATTATTTTTTTAAAATCTGACTCAAGGATATTGTTAAGAAAATCTTTGAAGTCAGTAGCTTTATCGGCAGTACATCTCAATGTATTAACGTAAACAACTGTGATAAATTCAAAATTAAATTGTTCAAACGGTACATTATGATTTCTAACAATTTCAAATCCGGAAGGGAATTGAAAGTCTGGCGCAGATACCGGAAGTTCTGTTGGCATTTCTTCAATTTCTTCAGGTTCGGGTTCTTCTCTTGTTAATTTATCAACGATCTCACTTTCTTCAGAAGGCATTTCAATTACCGTCTCTACCTTACCTTCGAGTTCTTGCTTGACTTGGTTTACAAGATCCTTTGCTAGTTCTGACCTCTCTTCTTCGACCTCATCTAAGCCTTCACTTTGTTTATTCTGAATTTTTTTCTTCTCTTTTATTAGTTCTTTCTCTCTAAATTCAAGAGCTTCAGTTTCCTGTAGCAATTGCTTCTCTGTAAATATTCTGTCTTTTTCGAACTCAGCTTCTTTTTCTGCCAGCTCTTTTTCTTTCTTAGCCAATATCTCCATCTGCATCTGTAATGTTTCAGTAGAAATATTCTCTTTCTTCCTTAGTTCATCAGTCTTCTGCTGAAGTTCAATCTCAAGTTCAGTAATTTTTTGTTCTTTTTCGGAGACAAGATTCATTTGAGATTCTTTTGCTTCAAGTTCTTTAAGTCTCTCATGAAGTTCTGTTTCAACCTGAGCTTTTTCTTCTTCTAATGCTTTAGCTTTTTTAGCCCATTCATCATCTACTACTTTGGCCTGCTCTTGTTTTGAAAGATTTTCTTCAAGCTCAGTTTGTTTTTTGTTAAGTTCCTCCATTCTTTCTTCAAGTTGCTGCTGGGTTAAATCAAGTTCTTTCTCGCGCTCAGAGAGCTTTGACTTTTCTTCTTCAATTTGCTTCTCTTTTTCAAGCATCTCATCAAGCTTTGCTTTCTCATTCTCAAGTTCAGCAAATTTTTGAGTTATTTCCTCTTCTGCTTTGGCTCTCTCTTTCTCGAACTCCTCAGTTTGCTTAGACCAAGCTTCTTTATCTTCTCTTAGTTTTTCTTGTTCCTCTTTTGCTCTATCCAGTTCAGCTTGCTTAAGTTCGATCTCAGCCATGCGTTCTTCAAGCTTTTGCTGTGCTGTATTAAGTTTTTGCTCTTTTTCTATTAAGTTTGATCGTTCTTCTTCAAGTTCTTTTTCTTTCTTTAGCATCAGCTCGAGCTTAAGTTTTTCTTCTTCCAAAGCAGCATTTTTTTGAGCTATCTCTTTTTCCGATTTTGCTCTTTCTTTCTCGAATTCTTCTGTTTGCTTGGACCACTCTTCTTTATCTTCTTTAAGGTTCTCTTGATCGGAAATCGCCTGATCTAGTTCGGATTGCTTTCTATTTATTTCTACCATCTGCTCGTCAAGCTGCTGCTGAATTTGTAAAACCTCTTGCTCCTTCTGACTTAAATTGGATTCAGCTTCCTTTAGTTCTTTCTCCTTTTGCAGCATCAAGTCAATTCTTTTCTGCTCTTCCTCAAGATGAGCATGTTTTTTATTTAGCTCATTTTCAGATTCTTGTTTTTCTCTTTCGAATTCTTCTACTTTCTTAGCAAATTCTTTCTCATACTTTTCTAATTTTTCTTGATTTGTTAGATGTTGATCTAATTCAGATTGTTTTTTATCAACTTCCACAAGTTTGGCATTTAGTAATTCTTGTTCCTTAGCAAATTCTTGCTCTCTTAGCTCAAATCTGGCTTTTTCCTCTTCAAGTTCTTTCTCTCGCTGCAGCATCAGATCAATCTGTTGTTGATTTGCCTCAAGCTCTTGATTCTTTACCCTAAGTTTTTCTTCAGCGCTTTGCTTTTCATTCTCAAACTTTTCAGCTTTCGCAGCCAGCTCTTGCTCATATTTTTCTAATTTCTCTTTGTTTGAGAGGTTTTCACCTAACTCGGAAAGTTTTTGATCCGCTTCATTAAGTTTACTATGTAATTTATTTTGCTCTTCGAGAAGTTCTTTTTCTTTTTCTTCGTATTTCTTTTTGGAATCTTCTAGATCCATACCAGATTGGATCATTACTTCAAGTTGATCTTTCTCGTTCGCTAACTCTTCAAGCTTTGTTTTTAACTCTTCTTCAGCTTGATTTTTGTCTGCTTCAAACTGTTTCCTTTGCTGCTCTAGCTCAGCCTCATATTTTTCTAACTTTTCTTGATTAGAAATATTTTCATCAAGCTCAATCTGCTTTTTATCAACTTCTTGGAGCTTTTCTTCAAGTTCTTTCTGTTCTTGTAGAAGCGCTTGTTCTCTAACCTCAAATTCTTGTTTGGATTTTTCAAGTTCTTCACTTTCTTGAAGAAGTACTTTTAGATTTTCTTCCTCGCTTCTTAAATCAGCTAATTTTTTGTCAAGTTCTCTTTCTGCATCTAATTTTTCTTGCTCAAATAGTTTAGCTTTTTCAGCCAATTCTTTTTCATACTGCTCTAGTTTTTGCTGCTCGGAAAGAACTGTATCAAATTCTTTTTGCTTTTCTTCAAAAATTGATTGCTGTTCGAGATGAAGTTCTTCTAATTCCATTTTTTGAGAATTAAGCATGCTTGCTTTTTCTTCAAGATCTTTTTCTCTCTCGGATAATCTTTCCTCTCGTTCTTTTAAACCGGTAAATTCTTTTTCTTTTTCTTCGATGGATTCCATTCGTTCTTGAATCTCTTGCTCCATCCTTGTTTTTTCTTCTTCCAGAATTTGTTCACGTAGTTTCAATTTTTGCTCTAACGATCCCAACTCATATTCTTTACCAGTAAGAACTTCTTCTTTTTGCAGAACGTAGTTCACTTCTTCTTTCTTTTTCTGAAGATCTTTGAATAATTCCTCGAGTTGCAGCTCCTTATTGGCAATGTCGGCTTCTCTTGCAATTGTTTTTTCAGCCAGTTCTTTTTCTTTGTTTAGTTCGCTGAGTTTTAGGTAAATATCCTTTTCACGTTCGTGTAATTCCTTTTCTTTTGAGAGTACATTTTCAACAACTTTTTCTTGTTCCGCCAGCTCTTTCGATTTTTTAATTAGTTCGATCTCTTTGAGCGCAAGACTTTTTGCTTTTTCTATCGATTCATCAAGTAATTTTTTCTCTTCTTCAATTATTTTTGCTTGTTTTTCTAGTTCTGCTTCCTGTTTCTTGAGTGCATCTAACTGTTTAAGAAGAGTTTGCTCAGCAATAGATTTTTCTTCCTCAAGAGATTTTTCATTTAATATTATCGATTGCTCTTTCGCTTGTAATTCATCTAACTCCTTTTGAAGAGCAATTTCAGCAAATTCCTTCTCTTTGCTAAGTGATTCCCTAAATTTGAGTAGTTCTCTTTCTTTTTCAGAGAGATCGCTAATTTTTTCTGCTATTTCTTCTTCAGCGGACTGTTTTTCCTGCTGTAAGATTTTGCTTATCCTATCAAATTCTTTTTCAGAAATGTCCTCTGATAATTCTGTTTCAATACTAAGTTCGCTTGTATAAACAGGGGATTCTTGAGGTTGAGTTTTTAGAGTTTCTGGATTGCTTGGGAACTGAATATTCGATTTAAGATTATCTAAAATAGTCCAATCCTGGACAATTAAATTATTTAGGTCCTGTCCAGATATAAAAATTAAATCAGTCCTTTGAACAGCTGTAGCTTTTGATTTTCGCGTAATTGATTCATAAAGTTCATCATAACCAAAAAAATCGCCGGTATTCAATAAAATCGAATTTGGGAGATCTTCACTAAGTTCAAGAACAGTTTCCAAGCTTATTTGACCTGAAGATATTAGAAATATTCCTTCTGTAGACTCATTCTCTTTATAGAGAACTTTACCTTCACTAAGTTGAATATCACCGAAGTTTATGTCATCGAAACTGACTTGATTTAGCTGTACGCCTTTAAAAAGTTTGCTAATTTGAAGATGTTCTTTATACTCTGTTTTCATAGAACCTGTCAGCTTTTTTCGCCATCCCTCTTGTTATGTTAAAAAGTTCAATATATAAAGCTAAAAAAATCATAGATAATATATACAATTATTTTGACGGATTTAGGTTCTGAGTAGTTGCATCCCAAGCCGGTTTTCGAAGAAATAATGATAGCTTTTGTGCATCTTGCCTAATCTTTTTTAAGTTTCCGTGATCTACAACGTTTAACCTTGAACCATCATTAAGAACTAAATTCAGTTCATAACTATAATATGAAGTTTTATTTCCTCGAACATATTCTGCAATGATTTGGAGCGCATGAATATCTTTCAATTTCGTATAGGACTTAACTTCACGAATATTGTAAACTGATTCAGGATTCTTTCTCCCTTTCCAGAAATATCCGGTGCCCTTCTCAAAAACTATTGGTTTAGTTCCATATAAAAGAAGCAAACTACCGATAATGGCAAACAGTGATCCAAAGAGTATTGGAAATACAGAATCGAATGAGAAACTAAAAGAATCATTCCCAATTTGCACAAATGAAAAGCCAATTATAAAAGCTAATCCAGCAAAAAGAAAAACACTATAGAATATCTTTGCACCGGCTGAAGATTTGTAGACAATCCTATTGTTATTAACTTGAACAAGATTATGAGTTTTAAAATTTGCACCACCACCTTTTAATGGGGACCAATCTGTTTGAGATGCAATAGGGTCATTGAATTTAGATGCATCAAACGGAACTCTTTCTCGCGACATTTTTTTTATTTTTTCTACTAATTCCTTTAACATTGAACTATTTTTAATGTTTTTTAAATGTATATCAATTATCAAACCAACTTTTTCATTGTTTGAACATCAATGTAAAAAGCCTAATGAAATGCGTAGAAAAGTAACAAAATCATTAAATTATTAAACATTCATATATTTTTAAATAGGAGAGCGAGATGATTTTAACTATTTTTCAAACTTCTAAAGCTGTATTATGTAGAAAAATTAGTTAACTAGTATGTAATTTTAAGCAAATAACTTCTGACTTATAAATTGATAAGCAAAGACTACATAATGAGAATGGTTGAGCAGTTTACAAATGCTTTGTCAAAAATACTTTTTCAGAAGGATAAAAAGAATTATAAAGAGGCAAGATTTGAGATAAGCAATTCATTTCAGAATATATTGGGATTGGATTACGAACTCGCTTCTATTGTTCCATCAGAAGATTTGATGAAATTTTTAAAATTTGATGATAGAATTAGTAATGATAAATGTTTAATTGCTGCAGAGTTATATATGTTGGATGCAGAGATTTTTGAAGTTCAGTATGAATTTGAATCCAGCATTAAAAATTATAAAAACTCTCTCTTCCTTTTCTTAGAAGCATATCTAAATCAAGTGAGAAAGAATACTGATGAAATTGATCAAAAGATTGAGTTAATAATTATGAAGTTAAATCAATTCGAAATTTCTAATGATCTTAAGAAAAGAATAGCTATGTATTATGAATTAACTCAAAGATATTCGAAAGCTGAGGATATAATTTTCGATTTAGCTAAATCGCATGAGGAGAATTTCATTCAATATGGTAGGGAATTTTATAATAGACTTCTGCTAAAAAATGATGAAGAATTAAAAGTTGGTCAGTTACCAAAAGAAGAAATTTTAGAAGGATTACAGGAACTTGATGATCTTCGTCAGAAACTTACACAATCATAACTATACTTTATCTTAGCTAACTTTTAATTATACCCAAAGATGCTTAATTTTAAATTTAGGATGTAGTTTATAATTCTTGTAGCAACCCTAATTATTAACTTAGAAAATATTCAAAAATAGGATCGAACATGGAAGATTATAAAATTATCTGGACCAAAATTGACGAAGCACCAGCACTAGCAACCTATAGTTTACTGCCAATAGTCAAAGCATTTACTAAAGATACTGGGATTAATATTGAAACCAGAGATATTAGTTTGGCCGGTAGAATAATTGCAAACTTTCCAGATAACTTAACTGAAGAACAAAAAATACCCGATTATCTTACTCAACTTGGAGAGCTCGCTAAAACTCCTGAAGCCAATATTATTAAGCTCCCAAACATCAGTGCCTCAATTCCACAGCTTCAAGATGCAATAAATGAGTTACAGGAAAAAGGTTATGATATTCCAGATTATCCTGAAGAGCCTAAAACGGATGAAGAGTTTGAACTTCAAAAAAGATTTGTAAAGGTATTAGGGTCAGCAGTTAATCCTGTACTTCGTGAGGGAAATTCAGATAGGCGCTCAGCAGTATCAGTCAAGAAATTTGCTCAAAAACATCCACACAGAATGATGAAACCTTGGCCAGAAAGTGGATCAAAGGCCCGCGTTGTGTTCATGAAAGATAAAGATTTTTACAGCAGCGAAAAATCTAAAACAATGGAAAAAGCTGATAATGTAAATATTGTGTTTTTTGGTGCTGATGGAAGTTCAAAGATTCTCAAAGAAAAAATATCTCTCATGGAGGGTGAAGTTATTGACACTTCAGTGATGAATGTAAAATCGTTAAGAGAGTTTTTCGCAGAGCAAATTGAGGAAGCAAAACAAGAAAAGGTTTTACTCTCGCTTCACTTAAAAGCTACGATGATGAAAGTCTCTGATCCAATAATGTTTGGCCATGCTGTATCAGTTTACTTCAAAGAGGCACTTGATAAACATGCAATTACATTGAAAGAAATTGGTGCCAATCTTAATAATGGACTTGCAGATGTGTTGGATAAGCTTAAAAAACTTCCTGATGAAAAGAAATCTGAAATCGAAGATGACATAAACAAGATATATGAAACTCAACCTGCTTTGGCAATGGTTGATTCCAGAACTGGAAAGACTAATCTTCACGTTCCAAATGATGTAATTGTTGATGCATCTATGCCTAACGTTGTTCGTGATGGTGGAAAAATGTGGAATAATGATGATGAACTTCAAGATTGTATTGCAATGATTCCAGACCGGTGTTACGCAACTATGTATAGTGAGATTGTTGAAAATGCAAAAGTTAACGGACAGTTTGATCCTGCCACCATGGGGGCTGTTTCCAATGTCGGTCTAATGGCTCAAAAAGCAGAAGAATATGGTTCGCATGATAAAACATTTGAAGCATCTGCAAGTGGAACGATTAAAATTATTAATTTAAATGGGAAACTCTTCTTGAACAGTCTGTTGAATCTGGTGATATTTTTAGAATGTGCCAAACAAAAGATAAACCAATTAAAGATTGGGTAAAACTTGCTGTAAAAAGAGCACAAGCAACGGGCTCACCAGCTATATTTTGGTTAGATGAAAACAGAGGTCATGACAATGAAATTATCGCAAAGGTTAATCAGTACTTGCCGCAGCATGAAATCAAGGGATTAGAGATCCAAATCTTGAAACCGGTAGATGCAATGAAATTTACACTGGAAAGAGTACGTAAAGGTCTAAATACAATCTCGGTGACTGGCAATGTGCTCAGAGATTATTTGACTGATCTCTTTCCGATACTTGAACTCGGAACTAGTGCACGAATGCTTTCAATTGTACCTCTTTTGAACGGTGGAGGATTGTTCGAGACTGGTGCTGGTGGCTCAGCTCCAAAACATGTTCAGCAGCTTTTAAAGGAAAATCATCTCCGCTGGGATTCTCTAGGCGAATACTGTGCTTTAGTTCCTTCCCTTGAACTTATAGCTGAAAAATCTGGTAATAGAAAAGCATTAGTTTTAGCTCAAACTCTTGATGCTGCAATTGGGGATTATTTAGAAAATGGAAAACTCCCATCGAGAAAAGTAAATGAACTTGATAACAGAGGAAGTTCGTTTTACCTTGCTCTATATTGGGCAAAGGCTCTCGTTTCGCAGGATATTGATATAGAATTGAAAGAGCGATTTAAAAGTATTGCTCAAAAACTTCAAGAAAATGAAGAAGTAATTAAAGAAGAATTATTATCAGTTCAGGGTGATTCAGTTGATCTGGGTGGATACTTTATGCCAGATGGAGTAGTGGCTGAAGAAGTTATGCGTCCAAGTGAAACTCTTAATTCAATAATTGATACGATGTAAGTTTATTAAGAGTAAATCAAATTTTCTTTAATTGATTGTTTGATGGCGATTATATGGTGAATCTGTGAGTAGGGTTTATATTATATGTGGTAGTCCAGCTTCAGGTAAAACTACATATGGGAAAAAACTTGCCAAAGAGAAAGGGGCTACATTTATTGATATCGATCAATCAACTGAACGGCTTGTTCGTTTAGCTCTATCAGAGTCTGGAAGAAATGAATATGATCGTGACAGTAATTATTTTAAAGAACATTTTCGTGAACCTATCTATCAAACACTTTTTGATATTGCAAAGGATAACTTAGCTTGGACAAATGTAGTTCTTGTTGGACCATTTACAAAAGAAATTAGACTTAAAAATTGGCCAGAGATATTAGTCAAAGAACTAGGGAGTAAAGTTGAAATTCACTATGTATATTGTAATTCTGAAGTAAGATATAATAGGATGCTCGATAGAAAGTCACAGAGAGACGAAACAAAACTCAGTGATTGGGAAAGTTTCAACAAATATTACGGGGATGAAAAACCTCCAGAGTTTAAGCACGTTTTTGTGGATACTTCGATCTATTAGAATCAAATTCGCCTCGGTCAGATCTACCTCAATTTACAGAAAGGAAATAAATGACTTCATATCGAGACATTTCTACTGAAGAACTTTTTGATTTACTCGAAGATAAAAACACTTCCATTATAGATATAAGACCGGTTGAAGCTTACAATGGATGGAGACTAAATGATGAATTGCGCGGAGGTCATATAAAAGGGGCCCGATCATTACCATTAAAGTGGACGAAGTATATGGATTGGATTGAAATAGTTCAATCAAAACAGATCCTTTCACAGCATCATATTATAGTATATGGATATACTTCTGAAGAGTGTGGTATGATTGCTAACCAATTTGTCAGATCTGGATATAATAATGTTTCGATATATAACAACTTTGTAAACAAGTGGTGTGCTGACAATAATCTTCCAATGAATAGACTGGAAAAATACCAAAACCTTGTTTCAGCGAAATGGGTAAAAGCAATACTTGACAGCAAGGTTCCTGGGAAATATAAAGGAAATAATGTCGTAATTTGTCATGCTCATTATCGAAATCGAGAAGCCTATTTATCAGGACACATTCCTGGTGCGATCGATATTGATACTTTGGCTTTGGAAGCTCCAGAGACATGGAATAGGCGCTCCCCAGAGGAATTGAAGACAAATCTTGAGAAGCATGGAATTACCTCGGACACTACTATTATTCTATATGGGAAATTTATGTTCCCCAATAATGATGATGAATTCCCAGGAAGTGCTGCTGGCCATATTGGAGCAATAAGATGCGCATTCATTATGATGTATGCTGGAGTGAAAGATGTTCGAGTTCTTAATGGTGGATTTCAGTCATGGGAGGACGAGGGATTTGAAGTATCAACGGTGGATGTCGTAAAGAAACGTGTTGAGGAATTTGGTTTGCAAATCCCATTGAAACCAGAGTTCGCTGTCGGTACACCTGAAGCTAAAAAAATGTTAAAGTCGGATGATGCTGAACTAGTTTGTATTAGAAGTTGGCCAGAATATATTGGAGAAGTTAGCGGTTATAATTACATCGAAAAGAAAGGAAGAATCCCAGGAGCGATCTTTGGTAACTGCGGCTCTGATGCATACCATATGGAGAATTATAGGAACGTAGATTATACAACAAGAGAGTTTCAAGAAATTGAGGAGATCTGGAGTAGTGTCGGAATTACGCCAGATAAACATTTAGCATTTTATTGCGGAACTGGCTAGCGAGGAAGTGAAGCTTTTTACAATGCCTGGTTGATGGGTTGGCCAAGGGTATCAGTCTATGATGGTGGTTGGTTTGAATGGAGCAACGATGAGAACAATCCTTTTGAGACTGGAATTCCAAAGTAAAAGGATTGAAGTAAATCAAAAAGAAAAACAATTTAAATATTATCAAAAGACTTCATCAAAGTGGAACTGAGCAAATTAGAGAAGAAATTCTGGAGGGTTTCAAATTCAGTCCCCAAATATATTTCACCTAAATATTTTTATGATTCTCGCGGTTCAGATCTTTTCGAAGAAATTACTCAACTCAAAGAATATTATCCTACTAATACCGAGAAATCAATTTTGGAAAATATTGGTAGTGCTTTAAATATCGATTATAATCAATTAAATGTAATTGAGCTTGGAAGTGGCGATCATTCAAAAGTTCAATTACTTTTCGATCAAATTCCCAATGAGACATTATCTTCAATCAATTATTTTCCAGTCGATATTAGCGAATCTGCCATCAGAAAATCTGCTACAAGCTTATGTAAAAAATATCCAATGATCTCTATTACTGGGATTGTTGCTGATTTTATGCATGAACTAATTACGATCCCTAAAAAAGGCAGAAGATTATTTTGTTTTTTAGGGAGTACAATTGGAAATCTTAGTCCCGCTGAGGTAAAGGATTTTATGAATCTCGTCGGATCAGAAATGAACGAAGGAGATTACTTTTTACTCGGATTAGATATGGTTAAAGATATCAAAGTTTTAGAAAGAGCTTACAACGACAGTCAAAATATTACTGCAGAGTTTAACAAAAACTGTTTAAGTGTTATAAACAAAGTGCTTGATTCAAATTTCAATCCAGATCAATTTGAGCATCTCGCATTTTTTAATAGAGGTGAACAGAGAATTGAGATGCATTTAAAAGCGCTTGAAAGTGTATCTATTGTAATCAATCAGAGTTCATCTAAAATCTTTATTGAGAAAAATGAAATGATCCACACAGAAAATTCTTATAAGTTTGAAGAAAAAGATATAGAATTGATTGGAAATTGGGCAGGTCTAGAAACTTTAAATGTATTTACAGATCAAGAAAAGTGGTTTAGCCTGGTTCAATTTATTAAGAATAATTAAGTTCAGAATGATAATTTTATCGCTGAAATAGGAATAAAACAATAACGTTGAAAATTATTATGGATTATTTTTTTAGTATTATCAAGCTCTTCTTTTCCTTTTTTTTATTTGCTAATTCAATTTTTAGTAGTGATTCACTTGAAGTACCGACAAAAGATTATCCCAATCCACAAAGATATGAAGAAGCAATTCTGAACTATGAAAAATCTGATAGTTTAAGCTTTCCTCCAGGAAATGCAATTGTTTGTTACGGTAGTTCAAGTATGCGGGGATGGCACGACAGTATTTCCGTTGATCTCGCACCACTCACTTTGATTCCTCGAGGTTTCGGTGGGAGTAATATGAACGATGCATTATACTATTCTGAAAGAATGATTTTAAATTATAAACCTCGTGCAGTCCTTCTTTATGAGGGAGATAATGATATTGGTGATGAAATTCCGCCAAATAAAATTATTAATAAATTTGAGCAATTTATATCCAAAGTTCATAAACGGTTACCAAAGTGTAGGATTTATGTTTTAGCAATAAAACCCAGCTTAAGAAGGTGGCACCAAAGGGATCAAATGAGGTTTGCTAATAAATTATTAGAAGAAAATTGCTCGAAGGATGAAAGGTTGGAATTCATAGATATTGTTTCCATAATGTTAAATGAAAATGGAGTACCCAAAGAGGACATTTTCTTAGCTGACAGCCTTCACATGAATAGAAAAGGATATTTATTATGGAGGGATGCTGTTAGACCAATTATTGTATCTCAAGAAGAAGGATTCGAATAGAATTTAATTAGTCAAAATCGAAATGAAAAAAATACTGTTTCTTAGAAATTTGATATACTTCTTTGGATTATTTTTGCTATTAACTTGTACCCAAGAAAGCAAATATACTCGACCAAATATTGTATTCATTATGATTGATGATCTCGGATATGGTGATATCGGGTGTTATGGAAGTAAAGTAAATAACACTCCCAATATAGATAAACTTGCAGAAGGGGGTAAGCTATTCACCGATTTTCATTCTAATGGACCAATGTGTTCTCCCACTAGAGCAGCTTTGATGACAGGTCGATATCAGCATAGATTAGGCAAAAAATTCGAACGTGCAATTTCCGGAAAAACAGATTATGATGATGGAATGCCAACAGAAGTATTCACAATCGCAGAGATGTTTAAATCCGAAGGTTATGCTACAGGTATGTTTGGGAAATGGCATCTTGGTTATCATCCACCATTTCTCCCGTCTGATCAAGGTTTTGATGAGTTTGTTGGATTAGCTGCAGGGGACGGGGATCATTTTACCCATATTGATCGCTGGGGTAGAAAAGATTGGTGGCATAATGATGAGATATTCATGGAAGGAGGATACACAACGGATCTTATAACTAAGCATAGTCTTAATTTTATCTCGAAGAATAAGGAAAATCCTTTTTTCTTATATGTCTCCCATCTCTCTATTCATTTTCCATGGCAAGCTCCAACTGATCCACCTCAAAGAATAGAGGGTAGAGAATATACAAATGATAAATGGGGAATTATCCCTGATAAAAAAAATGTTGCGCCACACGTAAAAGGAATGGTTGAGTCTGTAGATCAAAGTGTAGGAGGAATTATGAACACTTTGAAAGAATTAGAATTACTGGAAAACACTTTAGTGATATTTACTTCGGACAACGGAGGGTATACTAACTATGGAGATTCACATTTCAATATTTCAAGCAATGGCCAATTGCGTGGACAGAAGACTGAGGTTTATGAGGGAGGTCACCGTGTACCCTTTATTGCATATTGGTCTGAAAAAATTGACGCTGCATCAAGATCAGATGCAACAATAATGACAATGGATATGTTCCCAACATTTGCGACGCTAATTGGAAATTCAGTCAATGAAGATTTAAAATTTGATGGGATTAATATTCTTCCTCAGGTTTTATTTAGTGAAAAATTAAATGAAAGAGTTCTATGTTGGAAAATGGGAAATGAAAAAGCAGTAAGAAAAGGAAACTGGAAACTCTGCATGATCGAAAATAATTCCTATGAATTATATGATCTCTCTAAAGACATAGGTGAAAAAAGAAATCTTGCAAGTAAATTTCCGCAAATTGTGGATGAATTAATCCTTGATTATACAAACTGGGAAAAAGATGTGACTTCTAACTACGATTAGTTGAATTTCTAGTGCTATAAATAATTTTACATCTAACAAATAAGACAATTTAAACTATTTTTATTAGATTTGCAGTTATAATAATATAAAATATCCAATTATAAAGTGGAAGTTTAATGAAGAAGTTTAATCGAACATTAAAATCAGTATTTATTTCAGCAATTCTAGTTTTCTCAATTCTTATTCTAAATGAAGAATCATTTGGTCAGAAAAAAGGTCGTACAAACGCACAAGTGACTTATTCGTTCAATGGGGCACCAGAAAATATTATATTAACTTGGAAAGGTGATCCGTCAACAAGTCAAGCGGTAACTTGGAGAACTTCTGTAACAGTAAAGGAGGGATATGCTGAAATTGTATTGGCAGATGCAGCACCAACATTCATTGATAATTCAGTGAGAAAAAAAGCTTCATCTGAAAAGATAGAAACTCCGACGGGAATTAAATATTATTATTCAGCTAATTTTGATAGTTTAAAACCAAATACATTATATGCCTACAGAGTAGGAGCTGATGAACACTGGAGTGAGTGGTTTCAATTTAGAACAGCTGGAGACGGTACTGAACCCTTCAACTTTATCTATTTTGGAGACGCTCAGAATAATGTTCTATCAATGTGGGCAAGGGCGATTAGATCAGCCTATTCTGAATCTCCTAATACAAGCTTTATGATCCATGCTGGAGATTTAATAAATAGAGCGCATGCAGATCATGAATGGAAAGAATGGTTTGAGGCTGGAGATTGGATTCATGCAACTGTTCCATCAATCCCTACTCCAGGTAACCACGAGTATGGTGATAACGAAAATGGAGAAAGAGTTTTAAGTAAATTCTGGAGACCACAGTTTACCTTACCTGAAAATGGTTTGCCGGGATTAGAAGAAACAGTCTATTATATCGATTATCAAAATACAAGAATCATCAGTCTTAACTCAAACGAAAGAGAAGATGAACAGGCTGTTTGGTTGGAAGAAGTTTTAAAGAACAATCCTCAAAAATGGACAGTTATTACTTATCATCACCCGCTTTACTCGGGTGGAAGTGGAAGAGACAACAAAGAACTAAGAGAGCTTTGGAAACCCCTCTTTGATAGATATAGAGTTGATATAGCTCTTCAGGGTCATGACCACACCTATGCAAGGGGCAGAAATATTACGAGTGGAGTAAATGTAAAGGATGAATCTGGTGGAACCATGTATGTTGTTTCAGTGAGTGGACCTAAGATGTACAAACTTACAGACGATAGATGGTTTGATAGATCTGCTGAAAACATGCAACTCTTTCAGGTATTAACAATTGATGGTGACACTCTTCAGTATAAAGCAATAACCGTGACTGGAAGGGTTTATGACGCCTTCGATCTCGTAAAGCAGCCAGGTAAACCAAATTCTTTAGTTGAGAAGCTTCTTCCTGGAACTCCAGAAAGAGAATTTGACACGAAAGATTAAATCTCTAGCTGAATTTCCTTCTAAATTTTTTAATACTTAACTTAATATCCTTTCACGAAATGATATTGGGTTAAACATATGAGATGTTTAAAATTTCCATTGATTAAATTTCTAATCATTATTCCTATTATTTTGTCGTGCACTAAGCCGGAAGAAAGTACAAATAATGTTTTTATCTCTGGGATCGATGGTTATAATACTTACCGAATACCTGCTTTAGTAAAAACAAATAGTGGAACTCTCTTAGCATTTTGTGAAGGTCGCAAAGTTTCTAGTAGTGATGCCGGAGATGTTGACCTTCTTTTGAAACGTTCAGACGATCTTGGAAATACTTGGTCTTCCCAACAAATAATTTGGGATGATGGCCAAAACACATGCGGAAATCCATGTCCAATTCTAGATCGAGAAACTGATAAAATTCACCTTCTTATGACTTGGAATAGAGGAGATGATTCGGAGAGAGAAATTATAAATGGAGTTAGTTCTGATACGCGGAGAGTCTTTGTTACTTCATCATCTGATGATGGGAACACTTGGTCAAATCCTAAAGAGATAACGCAAGATGTTAAACTGACAAATTGGACATGGTATGCAACTGGACCTGGAGGTGGGATACAAATTGAGCAAGGAAATTTTAAGGGAAGGCTTGTTGCACCTTGTGATCATATTGAGGCTGATACAAAACATTACTATTCTCATATAATATATAGTGACGATCATGGGGAAAGCTGGAAGCTGGGGGGATCAACTTTAGATCATCAAGTTAATGAATGTCAGGTTGCAGAAATTTCTGAAGATCGTTTAATGTTGAATATGCGTAATTATGACAAGTCAAAAAACTCACGACAAGTTGCAATTAGCAAAGACGGGGGAATATCCTGGTCTGATCAGAAGTTCGATGAAGAGCTAATTGAGCCGATATGCCAAGCAAGTTTGCAATCTTACTCATGGACAACCGAAGGTAAGAGGAAATATTTATTCTTTTCAAATCCAGCCGATACTTCTGAGAGAATTAAAATGACAATTAAAGTCAGCAAAGATGAAGGGGGTAGTTGGAATACGAAAAAAGAAATTTATTCAGGACCAAGTGCATATTCAGACCTCGAAATAATTGAAGATAATTTGATTGCTTGCTTATTTGAAGCAGGGGAAAATAGTCCATATCAATATATTAAATTTATAAGAATACCGATTTCCAAATTCAATTTAGAGTAATAATATTGATTAAATGCAGAGTATTCTTGTGGGAAATAAAAACCTGGATGATCTAAATCATCCAGGTTTATTAATTATTTTGTTCTCCGTTATTCTAGCGGTAAACTATCTTTATAGCGAGAAAGCCAGCTTTCAAAATTTAGTAATGACGGATTAAGCGATTTCGATAGTTCTGAACTTCTTGCTCCTACAAAATCAGAGTTAAAATCATGTTTAAATTGGAACATGTTTCCTAAGTCGTCAGCACCAGGAAAATCAAAACCACGATACATATCAAAAGGTACAGCAAAATAATTAACTGGTTGCTGAAGCGCATTACTAAGTGCATCGGCCATTTGTTGTCCTGTTAAATTTTCACTAACAATTCCAACACGCTCACCGATAAACTTGTTCCCATCTTTAAATATGCCGTATGCACACTTTCCAATGTCCTCAGCAGCAATTCCAGGCAAAGGTTTATCACCCATAGGTAAAGCAAAAGTTAAGCCACCATCTTCACCTTTTTTTGGTCCCATTCCAAAATGAATAAAATTATCCCAGTAAAATGAAGTTAATAAATATGTAGTTGGAACATCATATTTTTTAAAATATTGATCAGACTCTCCTTTACCATCAAAGTGCGGAACTTTATACTTTTCACCTAGGGTAGGCATAGTATCATCATCAAGTGGAATCCATTTTCTTGTATCCTCAAGCGTTGACCAGATCAAATGTTGAACACCAGTTTCTTTCGCTGCTTTTGCAATTGCCTCTACCTGAGCCATCTCTTTTTCAGGGGAGAAGTGTTCCCAGAAAAATGTGACAGCATAAACACCATAAGCTCCTGCAAATGCTTTTTCAATAGAAGCATGGTCGTCAATATCAACCTCAATTATTTCTGCACCCTTCTCAGCTAGGGCTTTTGCTTTATTAGAATCAGCATTTCTGGTTAATGCTCTAACTTTAAATTCACTAGTACTGTCCTCTAGTATTGACTTTGCTAATCCACCACCTTGTGCACCGGTTGCTCCAAGAATGGCAATTATTTTTTTGTCTGCCATAACACATTCCTTTCAAATATATTGTAATAATAAGATAAAATATCTGCTTTAATATACTCAAATAATTATCAAGAACAAATCAACAGATTATGATGTGAATTAGGTTAAATTAATAAAATATTTAAGTAAATCTGATATTCGTGGGGATAAATATTGAAGTTAGGATAACTAATAAATACTATTTTGTATAAAAGTGAATTCGTGATTATTTCCATTCACTGGAATTATTAATTTTAATAGTTTTGTGTCAGTATGTATCGGTAAATAAAATATTCCACCAATATATTCGTCTTGGTTGAGTGAGGTTTTTCTTAAAACTTTATCTTCCCAATACCTCTTAAGATTTATTAGATTCTCCTCCTTAGCATCGTGCTCGCTTGCTTCCGCTTCAGCATTAGCACCCCAAAACACAGCATCATCAAAGACCTTGCCTGGGGGGGAGTCACTAGCTATATCAACAGCAACGTTAAATAATCCTAAAAGAACATTCATACCAATAGCTGCTCCTTTTGATGATTCTGTATTAACGATCTCTTCTTGTATGGTTTTTATTTTTGTCTCTGGATTTACAACAGCCATTATATTTGAAATTCCATTTTCTTTAGGTTCTAATATTACTGCATAAAACAAAGAAGGATCGACTAAAATTGGTTCTTGGCTATTGCTTGTAATTTCGGTGTAAAATGAAAAATTATCTCCCTCTTGATGCTCAAAATTCAACAAAATAGTTGACGTAGAATCTTCACTGTAGATTATTTCTCTCCCTTGGTTATAACTAATTTCTTCCGTTGTTGGTTTTAGTTCGAAAACCGTAGGTGCAGAACATGCAGTAAATAAAGTATAAAGCAGAATTAAATGAAAAAGCAAAATTGATCTCATGATCTCCCCCAATTGATATTTTGGGTAGACACATTAAATGCCAAAAAAAAGTTTAAGTTTTGAATGCTTTTAGACGCATAATAGAGAAATAATATCCATTTTTATGATCAGTGTGTACAAGGAAATAAACGGTTTTGCGAAAATTAAGAGGAAAAGATATTAGAAATAAAATTTTGTACCCCGGAGAGGATTCGAACCTCCGACCTACGGTTTAGGAAACCGCTTTTTAGTATTAATCTATAATAACTTACCAACCAGTGATAACTAAAATGATAACTGATATGCCCGTAAGTGCTGTAATAACATAAGCTTATGGATATTTAAAATTAGACGTTCTAAGGGATTATGTTATAAATTTTAATATAAAGTTAGGTTTAAGTTATAAAAACGTCTTGAAGGGGATGAGGATGGTTGAAGAGGGGACAATTATTGCTTAAAGGTTAATTATTGGTTAATTTAGATTTTAAGGACCAATAGGAATTTAAACCTATTTTTATCAGGGATATTGACATAATAAACGAATATTGGTTTAACATATAGACCTGATAAACGCAATACGTTTATTGAGATGTTGTGTGCAACCTTGAAGAAACGAACAAATGACTGAATTAGAATTAATAATTGACTTACATAGAAAATCAAAAAGACAAGGTCCTGGAAGCGAAAAGGAAACGCTGAAAGCTCTTGAATTTATGAATTTGTCGAGCGACAGAAATTTTAAAATAGCCGACATTGGTTGTGGTTCGGGTGGTCAGACAATTACACTCGCTCAAAATTTAGACGGACAAATAACAGCAATTGACTTGTTCCCTATATTTTTGGATGAACTAAATGAAAAATCGAAAAAATTAGGATTAAAAGAGAAAATTAAGACTCTTGAAAAATCAATGGATAACTTGCCATTCAACGGTGAAGAATTCGATATTATTTGGTCGGAAGGTGCAATTTACAATATTGGATTTGAAAACGGAGTAAAGGAATGGAAAGACTATCTCAAAATTGGTGGTTATTTAGCGGTGAGTGAAATTACTTGGACAACCAATTCTCGACCAAAAGAAATAGAAGATTTCTGGACAAAAGAATATCCAGAAATAGATGAAGCTTCAAACAAAATCAACATTTTAGAAAATAATGGTTACACACTTGTAGGTTATTTCTATTTAAATCAGAATAGTTGGATTGAAAACTATTACAAACCAATGGAAGCGAGGTTTGAGTCTTTTCTTGAACGAAATAACAATTCTGACTTAGCACAAAAAGTCTTTGAAGAAAACAAAGCTGAAATGGAATTATACAAAAAATATAAAGACTATTACAATTATGGATTTTACATAGCAAGAAAGAACTGAAAAAAGGCAACACACAACAAAGTGTCATATGTAATGCGGGTTTCAGCGGTTTTTTTTGCTGCGGCTCGTTGTTGCAACACCGCCAATTCGTCTTTGACGACTTGACGGAAAAATTGAAATATTGAATAAACGAATTGGCTACGTGCGAAATTGAAAGTTCATCACTTTTAATCCCGCACTACACATACACAAACCGTTTTTTGCTATTATTAATAAGTTTTCAAACAAAAGTCACTAAAAGGAGTAATCAAAAATGAAAAAAGCAATTTTAGCAGCAACTATACTAATTGCAATAGTTAGCTGCCAATCAAGTAATCAAGAAGAATCAGCAAAAACTGATCAATCAACAACAACTTTAGAAATAGTAAGCACTGAAGGTGCATTTTTTAGTACTAGTGGAAGAATTGTTACTCCCGAAACCTATCCGACAGACGAAACATCGCGCCAAATCCTAAAGACTCAGGGTAAGGTTGGAGTAAATAAATTTCTGCACATCGGCCAATTGACACCAACAGATAATCAACCGGTTGTTCGTATGAACCGAGATACCTACTATTCAAATGTTGTCGTTGATGTATCTAAGGGAGCGAAAATCACCATGCCGGAGATTCCTAAAGGAAAATATATGTCTGTTCAACCTGTAACTGAAGACCACCGGATTCAAGCAATGAAATACGGCTCGGGGACATTTGATTTAACGACTCATACAGGCACACATTTATATCTGATTATTCGTTATGATGCAAGTTTCACGGAAGAAGAAGCTACAGAAATCCAGGATAAAATGGTTATTGAGGCAAATTCAGCTGAAGAATTTAAAACAGAACCTGTGAATAAGGAGTCCTTTATGGAAGTGGAAAATGCATTAAAGGCCAAAATGCCAGCAATTGTTAAGCGAGATGGAGTTGCTGCAATGAAGGGATTGTTTACCGACCCACATGATCAATCTAATGAATTATTTACTGAAGAGAAGTACCAAGTAGGTGCTGCAATTGGCTGGGGTGGTGCACAAGTGATTGATAATATTTATGAAATATCAAGGAACTATTCTACCGATGATTGCTATCAGTTGACTTTTGAAGATCCGAAAAACAAGGCTTTTTGGTCAATTACGGTGTATGACGAAAAAGGATTTATGTTTAATGACCTTGCCAACTATAGTTCTAATACGGCTAAAGCAAATGAAGATGGGACATATACTGTAAGTTTCGGTTGCGGTGAAGATGCTCCGAACAATTTAGAGATTACGAACCCCTCGAACGTATTTAACATTGCAGTTCGTCACTACCAACCTTCAAAAAAAGTACTTGAGGAAGATTACCGACTTGTACCACTGTTGAAAGCAGCAACTAAAAAATGATAAAACACAATGTGCGTATGGTCAATGTTGATTTGAATGGAAAAGTAAAATAAACGACATACAACAATATATAAAGGGCATTAAAACGCCCTTTATATCAACCGTTGTAGGTCATTCCATCTTGTAGTCTTACTAATTTTCTATTCAACATGTCCTTTTCAGTAATTCCTTCCGTCTACCTTTCGTAAATCCCTCTCCATTATATTTATCCCACACCTCTTTTCATTATTGAGTTAAACTCTATCACCTTATTATCATCAAAACACTCTAATAGAGCTTTGAGGCCGTCTGAAGAAGCTTTATTAACCACTCCAGCAAAGGATAATACATTTGTAGTGAATGAACAATCATGAAGTGAATACATATAATTGGAAATAAAAACATAAAAAATGGATTTTTTGTCCGATTATTAGTAAGTTAAGATATCAATCAATTAAGGAGGATATTATGGGACTAGTAGTTGCACCAATTGCAATCGATAAATTAGAAGGATGGAAAGAATGGACCAAAGAAGCAATGACAACAAAAATAGATGAATTCAATGATCTAAATTTAAGAATGAATCTTACAAGTCATAAAGTATGGTTAGCACATACACCTGAAGGTCCAGTGGCTGTGGTGAGTCATGAAGGATCTGGTGGGGATGAGTTTATGCAAAATCTAGCAGCATCTGATCATCCATTTGATCAATGGTTCAAAAGTAAAATTTCTGAATTCCATGGTATTGATTTTTCAAAACCACCACCAGGGCCTATGCCTGAACAAGTGATAAATTGGGAAACAGAATAATTAATTAGTAAAGGCAATCATTTTTGATTGCCCTTCTAAATAAATAAATCTAAAGGAGAAAGCATGTATTTAATTAGAGATACATTTCATTGTAAACCAGGAATGGCTAAAGACTTGGTTGACAAATTCAAACAGACAATACCTTTCATGGAAGAGCATAACTTAAAAAACACAAAAATATTAACAGATGTTGTTTCAAATTATTGGACAGTTGTTCTTGAATCCGAAGTTGAGACACTTGCAGAGTTTGAAAATAGGAGAGGTTTTACATCAAAACCAGAAGTTCAGGAAATAATGAAAGATTATATGAATCTTGTTGAAGGTGGACAGAGGGAAATATTCAAAATAGAATAAATTAGAACTCATTATTTTCCTATCAACTATGTATCTAATAAAGGTAATCATATAAAAATTGGTTGCCTTTCTTTTTTCACCAATCTTCATCACATATTAAGCCTAACCCTTATCACCTTTTTATCACCCAAGCACTCTGAGCGAGCTTCGAAACCGTCTGATGAGCTTTCATTTTTATTAAAACCACCCTAATAATTTTATAGAAAAATTCCTTCCAGATAATCCTTTGAAAATTTAATTAATATTAAAATAAAGGAGGATAGGGAAATGAAAGAATCAAAATCAGTAACATTCAAAAACAACATAATTTATCACCTCAGAGAACAACACTACAACATCAACCAGCCAACCAAAGGTAAATTAACGTATACTGTTTTTCCACCAAATGGAGTAGGATTCGTAATGGCCTTTGAAAAGAAGCATTTATTGATAGCAAATTTTATAGGACTGAAAAACAAGAATAGAAGAAAACTATTGGAATTTGTAAATGACTTAAACTGCCAAAGCTTCAGAATGAAGTTCAGTGTTGATCAACGAAAATATTTTAATGATGGATACAAGATTATCAAACACTTACAATAAGAAGGGATTCCAGTCATTGCTTGACGATATCAACTATGATATGAATGACCTATTGAAAGGAAGTAAAATGATTGGGGAATTACTAGAATAATTAAAACAATAGTTTAAGCGAAATCTGAAGTGGAACAAAGGTATATAGAAATAGAAGGGGGAAAGTTATTGTAAACAAATAGAAATCTATAACAATTTTAGGCATTAAAAAAAGCATAGATAAAAGTAGCCGGATCATCAAATCATGAAGGCTGATTAAACCACACTTCACCTATTCAAAAATCATATTTTTTACACTAAGCGGTTTTATTAACCGTTTTATCAACTTTTATAACATTTACTTATCCAGCTAGTGATAACCAAAACGAAAACTAAATCTTAATTTTTTATATAAAAAAGGAGTATCGTCATGTTTTTATTTAAGCGTGGGAAATACTATCATTTGTACTACCATGATAAGAATGGTAAAAGGAAAAACATATCAACCAGAACACATAGCAAGAAAGATGCTTTGAAATTTTTAACCAACTTTGATAAAGAACTAAAGAAAAGAAATGAGCAAGAATATGAACCAATAACATTAGAGCAGTTCAGATGGGAAACATTGAAAAGACTTGAAACCACCAACACTGACAAATCAGTAAAGGTCTATAAAACAACGTTCAATTTTTTACTTGAATATTTTGGTAATGTTCAACTTACTGAATTAACAAGACCAAGAATACAAGCTTACCTACAAAGTAGAATCACAAACTCTAGTGTATATGCCGCTAGAAAGGATTTGATTAATCATAAAGCTGCATTTAATAATGCTGTTGAAAATAATTACTTGAAAGAAAATCCATGCATAGGTATTAGGCAAATGAGACTACCTCAGAGCCAACCGTTATACCTTAGTAAAGAAGGCTTACCAGAAATTATTGGATGTAATTGATGATGATGATTTCAAAGACCTTGTTGAAGTAGCCGTCAATACTGGGATGCGTCAAATGGAATTGTTAAGTCTTACTTGGGAACAGATCAATTTAAAAGACAAACTTGATTGTTTTGGATAATCGTAATCACATAACTAAATCTAAACGTGTTCGTTCTATTCCTATGAACCAAACTGTTATTGATATTTTATTAAGTCGTCAACTTACAACTCCCAACGGTTCTGTTTTTCATTATTTGTATACTTATAAACAAGATCGCATTTCACATATCTTTAAATCATATGTGATCAAAGCTGGATATTGATCCTCAGATTCATTTCCATAGTTTAAGACATACCTTTGCTAGTTGGTTAGTTCAAAAAGATGTAAGCATCTATTACGTATCAAAATTGCTTGGGCATGCCAGTATAAAAACTACAGAAATTTATGCACATTTAAGAAAAGATGACTTGCAGGAAGCTGTAAATTTGTTGTA
>CAVVVP010000010.1:0-653222 GCA_963751695.1 uncultured Ignavibacteria bacterium
CAAATGTCGGTATTTCACAACCTGTTATATTAGGCCTAAAGGGTGGTTTGAGTATCCCCAATTTAAAGGGAGGCGGAACCCCGCAAAGCGAAGGATATACTTCAAGGCTTGCTCCGAATTTTGGGATATTTGCAAACATACCTTTTGATTCAAAATTTTCACTGCAAGGTGAAATACTTTTCTCTGGACAAGGGGGCAAACGAGAGGGGATGCAGCCAATTGGTGGGGAATGGATGAATTGCCGGTTCCAATAGGTTTAAATTTATATGTAAGTTTTAATAACGAAATTATAATTAATTATTTGGAATTTCCCGTTCTTGCAAGATATTCTTTTATCGGTACAGATAACGGTTTTGATGTATATATCGAAGGTGGAGCTTACCTTGGCGTTCTATTGGATGCCACTGTACACACCGAGGGAGAAAGTATGATATACTTGGATAGTGAAGGAAATGTTCCCATTGAGATAGGTGGGAATCGACTCCCTCCCCTAATTTTGAAAATGAAACCAATATTACTGATAAAATAAATGATGCAAATTTTGGTATTACAGGTGGAATAGGCACAACATATAATTTTTCTGGTCAGAAATTGAGTTTAGAGTTAAAAGGGGTCTACGGTTTTATACCAATTCAAGCTGATGAAAAGAATGGTTCTAACAACACCGGTGCCCTTTATGTAACTCTAGGTTATGGGATCAGGTCATAAACAAATTTAAATTTTGAAAAACATTAGAGGATTTTATGGAAAGTAGTACAATGAATCATCGCGAACTCTATCGTTTACCTTGGTCACTACCAGACAATGCGATTTCATGGCTAGAACCAACAGCTATGTGTAATTTGTCATGTGATGGATGCTATAGGGAAAATGAAAAAGATTCACATATACCAGTTGAAGAAGTTAAACATCACTTAGATGTTTTTGAGAAGTATAGAAATTCTGACTGTATCTCAATAGCTGGTGGAGATCCTCTACTTTATCCAGACATTCTTGAGATAGTGAAGGAAGTAAAGGACCGTGGCTTAAAACCAATCATCAACACCAACGGAAAAGCACTTACAATGGATCTATTAAAAGATCTTAAGAAAGCTGGGGTTTATGGATTTACTTTTCATGTAGATAGCAAACAAGGACGGGGTGGAGAATGGAAAGGAAAGAATGAACTCGAACTATGTGAACTAAGACTTCAATATGCAAAGATGCTTGATGAAGTTGGTGGAATATCATGTTCATTTAACTCTACAGTATATGAAGATACATTGCAGTATGTGCCAGACCTAGTAGATTGGGCACATATGAATATTGATATCGTACACACAATGGTATTTATAGCATTTAGACATGTTGTGCCAAATATGCCATTCGATTGGTATGCTGGAAGAGAGAAAATAGAATGGGATAAGATCATGTACCACTCAGAGGATAATCGTAATATTGAACTTATGTCAACAGATGTTATGGCAAAAGTACAAGAAAGGTTTCCAGATTTCAAACCATCTGCTTTCCTTAATGGAACAGTAAAGCCGGATTCCTATAAATGGCTTTTAAGTGAGAGAGTTGGAACGAAGGATAAGATATATGGATATTTGGGCCCTAAATTTATGGAACTAATGATGTCAGTTCATCATTTCTTTAAGGGGACATATCTCTCATACGCATCTCCATCATTGACAAAAAAGGGGAGAACGACATTGCTATTCTTGTGGCCATTTGACAAAGGTTTAAGGGGAGCGCTAAAGAAGTTTATTAGTAATCCATTTAGAATATTTAAGAAAACCTATTTGCAGACTATAATGTTCATTCAACCGGTAGACTTTACAGAGAAGGGTGAACAGAATATGTGTGATGGATGTCCAGACATAACGGTATATAAAGACGAATTAATTTGGTCTTGTAGAATGGAAGAACAGAAACAATATGACACATGGCTTAGAACTGTGCCGAAAAATTGATGATGATTTCAAAAGTGTAAAGAAATGATGGATTAAGCAGAGCGGATATCTCTTAGTAACATAAGTATTTAATAGACATAATTTATAACAGTGGAGAGTAAACGATGAAAAATATTTTAATATTTCTAATTGTATTATCGTTTTCATTAAATCATCTTCAAGCCCAATCTCTGTATTCTACAGATAAAGATTCCCTATTGATTGGAAATCTTGGCTATGAACCTGATAGTGCACTTGTTGCAAAAATGAATCCTCGCCGGCCACTTTGGCTTCCAATTCTTGAAGCAGTTGGTCTTAATCTTGCTTTAGGAGCTTTCAATGCATATGTAACAAATTCAGAATTTGCTAAAATTAGCTTTAGTTCAATTGAGCACAATTTCGAAAGAGGGTGGTCTGTTGATGCTGATGGATTGCTCACAAATATGTTTGCACATCCTTTTCATGGCTCAATTTATTATAACCTTGCTAGATCTAGTGGATATAACTATTGGACTTCCTTGGGCGTTGGTGCAATTGGCAGCTGGCAGTGGGAGTTCTTTATGGAAACTGAACCACCAGCTCTTAACGACTGGATTATGACATCCTATGGTGGCTCAATGCTGGGAGAGACATTTTACAGATTATCCAGTTTAATTCTTGATGAAAGCACATCTGGATGGGAACGGTTCTGGTTAGAAGCTGCAGCCGGTATTTTCAATCCTGGTAGATTATTCAATAGACTGGTAACTGGTAAAACTGCACGTCATACGAATGAAAAACTTTATGAAACTGAACCTTTTGCTGGAGAGCTTGCGGTTGGTGTGAATAATATTGCAGAGGGAACAAGTTTTGAAAATGATAGCAGAAATTTGAATATAGCACTTGAAGTTGTGTACGGGCGGCTTTTCTACAAGAAAAAGTATAAACCGTTTGACTTTTTCAGATTTAATAGTCAATTCAATTTCTGGGGTACAGCACCGACAATTGCACAATTGAGGATTAAAGGGATATTAACCGGTAAATCACAAAGAGCTGGAGAGGGCAGATTTTTATACGGTATCTTTAGTCATTTCGACTTTTTAGAGAATACTGTTTACGAACTAGGATCTGCCAGTGTTGGGCCAAGCATTGGTTATAGAACTACCAACAAGGCCAAAACACAGTTCATTGGTCTTCTTCATGCAAATCTTGTACTAATGGGTGCAGCAAATTCTGATTACGTGCCAGAAGTTGAATTCTTGGATTCTGCACGAACATATAATATGGGTCCTGGAGCAAATGCAAAACTCGAGACCTTCCTAAAATTCCCATTTGGTACAATAACTCTAGATTATAGCTTTTGGTGGATACATACATGGGATGGAGCCATAGGTGATGAACTAATAGGGATGCTAACTCCTGCAGTCCGAATTCAATTATACAAGAAGCTATTTATTGGTTATGAATATTTGTTTTATCATCGGGTGGGTAAATATGATGATTACCCTGATCAAAATTATCGGAATAATGAACAAAGATTGTTTCTCAGTTACACATTTTAAATTATTGAAGAATAGAGATTATTAACAAAAAAATAAGGTAAAAAAATGAAAAAGATTTTATACATATTACTTTTATTGTTCATCAGTCTATCGCTATTTGGTCAATCATTTAAAAGGGAAACTCAAATATCGATTAGAGGAACATCTATTAACAATATTGGCGAACTTAAGGAAAGATGGGAAACTGGCTCTGCTCTTTACATTAGTTATGAGAATATATCTGCAAACCAGTTTTCATATATGTTTCAAGTGGGGTATATAGACTATAAGGAAAACCCCAATTATGTTTTTGAGGGTTCAGATGATGCGTACTTCTATAATATTCCTCTACAAGTGGGTGGAAGGTATTATATTCTAACAAATTGGATAAGACCATTCTTGATGGCAATGACAGGTGTAAATATATTAAGTACGAACTATGGACTAATGCCTGAAGAAGAATCAGAGGGATGGGGAGAGTATGAAGGAACAAATGTAAAATTGAATTTTCAAGTTGGGTTGGGTTTAGCTGTAAAACTTTTTAGCAGTCTACAAATTGAAGTTATTGCAAATTATAATTCCCATGTACTTAATGCACCAACTCACTATAATATTACTGGATTGGAACTTGGAGTAGGACTTAATTGGGCAATTAACAAATAAATAATAATAGTGCTGTATTAATAAATCCTTTGCTTTGGGATGAATATAAAATATTATAAGGAGAGATCTGATGGATACTGAAAAGAAAATTACATGGTTAACACCAAAATCTTTTTTGGATGGGATGATTAGAGCTGGAATTCTACTTGCCCTCTTTTTACTATGTTTCCAAGTTTTTTCACCATTCCTGATAATTATGGTTTGGGGGTTGGTACTGGCAATTATGATTTACCCACTTAATCAAAAAATCGCCAAACGACTCAAAGTAAAACAGGGGATTGCCGCTACAATAATAGTTTTGGTCACCTATACTGTTATCGGTATTCCACTGGTAATGGTTGCTGACGCATCCGTCAGTGAACTCCAGGAAATGAGGAAAGCATATCAGAATAATGAACTAAAAATTAATCCGCCTGATCCGGGCGTTAAAGAGTGGCCGGTTATTGGTGAAAGACTGTTTGAAGTCTGGACGAAGGCTTCCGAAGATTTACCAACGTTTATGGAAGAACATGCACAGCAGTTAACGGATTTAACAGTAAAGATATTTGATGCTGCCGGCAGCGGAGTTGGACAGGTTTTCCTTGTGCTTGGTGCACTTGCCATCGCAGGTATAATGATGGGCTTTGGTGAAATGGGATATAAAGCAATGCGAAGAGTTTTTAGCAGAATTGCAGGTGACGAAGATGGTCCTAAGCATCAGGACCTCGTTGTAGCAACGACTCGTTCAGTTGCAACAGGAGTATTAGGGGTGGCGTTTTTTCAAGCATTATTATTTGGAGTATGTTTCGTTCTCGCTGGTGTTCCCGCCCCCGGAATGTTAGCGATAATAGTTCTGTTTATTGGGATAATCCAACTGCCGGCTATAATTGTTGCATTACCGGCGATTATTTATGTCTGGGTCTCAGGTGATGGATCAGCAGGAGCAAATATTTTCTATACAATTCTATTTGTAATCGCCGGCTTGTCAGATAATGTTCTAAAACCGCTTTTACTGGGTCGTGGTGTAGATGTTCCAATGCCGGTAATACTTATTGGTGCTCTCGGTGGTATGTTCACAGGTGGATTTTTAGGTTTATTCCTTGGCGCCATTCTTCTTGCCGTTGGTTACAGAATATTTATGGATTGGGTAGATGATCCGGTTAAAGAATAATATTAGAAAAATAATATTTATTTGATTTAACCAACACAATCATGGGAAAATTTTAAAAGTGAAAAAAAAGATCTTAAATTACTTATTGATATTAAGCCCAATCCTCTTTTTTTCTGGTTGCATTACTTTAGGGCCCGATTATGAAGAACCCGATGTCAAATGGCTCGATGAATGGGAAACTGATCTTTACGGCCAAATTGGTACAACGCATGAGCAAAATGAAATCGACCTAAGTTTTTGGTGGAAAATCTTTGATGATCCTGTATTGGACACACTAATTGAAGTTGCCAAAAGAGAAAATCCATCACTCAGAGCTGCTGGTATGAGGATAATGCAGAGTAGAGCTGCACTCGGTATTGCTACAGGTACACAATATCCACAGGTCCAGCAAGTAACGGGTGCAATTGGGTATGTTAATTCGACAGGAACAGATGGAACTAGCAATAATTCTGGACCCTATAATGCAAATTTTAATATTGGATGGGAAATTGATTTTTGGGGTAAATTTCAGAGAGGAATAGAATCTGCAAATGCTGCGTTTTTTAATTCTATTGCTAATCAACAGAATATACAAGTATTATTATACTCGCAAATTGCTGATCTTTACTTTGCATATAAAACAGCTTTGCTGAGAATTGATATTGCAAAACAGAATGCAGAAATTCAAAAACGAAGCTACGAAATCACTAACAGCTTATATAGTAGCGGTCAAAGTGCTGAGCTAGATCAACAACAAGCTAAAACACAGTATTTGAGTACTGTTTCTACAATCCCAGACCGTGAAAGATCTTTCATTCAGGTAAGGAATGCTTTATGTGCTTTGTTAGCAAGACCACCTGGTGAAATACCTGAATTAGGTGAAAAAATTGATCAACTTCCAGAAATTGATCCAATTATCCTTCAGGAAGTACCAGCCCAACTTTTGGTTAGAAGACCGGACATTAGAGCGGCAGCATTTGTAATTGCAATACAGTCAGCTCAAGTTGGAATTGCAGAAGCCGATCTCTATCCTTCAATTTCCCTATTCGGCAATGTAGGATATTCTGGTAATACTGTAAATGGAAGTAATAATACGTTAAGCCTTGGAGTAGGACCAAGCTTAACATGGAATATATTCAATTATGGGAGAATCAAGAATAATATTCGGGTCCAAGATGCAAGACTGCAAGAAGCAATAGAGAACTTCCAAAATGCTGCACTTGGAGCAGCCAGAGAAATAGATGACGCCGCCATTGCAGTTGTTAAAACAAGAGAGCAGAAGGACCCTCAAAATCAATCAACAGAAGCTGCAATGCGTTCACTCGAACTAGCAAATAAAAGATATCGTGAAGGATATGCAGATTTTCAAAGAGTAATTGAAGCTCAAAGATCAGTAGCAGCACAAAATGAGAGAGAGATAATAAACAACAGTAATCATATTAGTGCTATTGTCAGTTTTTACAAAGCTGTAGGTGGAGGGTGGTTAGACATGCCTATTGAGGAAGTTGTTTCAGAAAGTGCTAGAGATACAATGGAAGCACGCACAAGTTGGGGTGATTTGTTAAGGGATCCGCTTCCTATGCTATCAGATTCAGTGAACTCAAAAAACGAGGTTAAAAAAGATGAGCGAAAATAAAGAAAAAGAAAATGCTGAAATCGAAAAAAAAGAAGAACCAAAACCTGCAATCAATAAAGGGACGAAAATTATTCTAGGAATAATTATTTTCAGCCTTATCTGGTATCTACTTTCAGATCGCTTTACACCTTATACCTCACAAGCTCGTGTAAATGGATATGTTGTTGGCGTAGCTCCCAAAGTGTCAGGTTTAGTTACAGATATTTGGATTCAGAATAATCATGAGGTCAAAAAAGGGCAGAAACTTCTTCAGATTGATCAATCACAATATTTAATTGCTCTGGAAAAAGCAAATTTTGATCTTGAAACTCAGATAAGGCAAGTTGATGCAGGAACCGCCTCAGTTGAAGCTGCAAAAGCAAAACTTTTAGCAGCAAAAGCGAGTAAAGACAGGGCAGAAAAAGATACAAACCGCTTACAAAGATTATATGACGAAGATCCCGGTACGATTTCGACTAGAAGACTGGAAACATCTCTTGCTACACTTGAGCAGACAAAAGCATCTGTAGCGGCAGCCAGGGCAGGTATTAAAGTTGCAATAGAGAAAATGGGGGGAGAAGATGATAGCAACAATGCGATTCTAAAAGCTGCGATGAGTGTTGTTGAAAAAGCAGAACTTGATCTCCAAAATACTATAATAAAAGCTGCTTCAGACGGAATAATTACTGATCTAAGTACCGAGATTGGACGATTTGCTTCTACTGGAGCTCCAGTTCTTACCCTAATTTCATATAGCGATTTATGGGTAACTGCAGAGTTTACAGAAAACAATCTAGGCAACTTAAAAAAAGGTAGTGAAGTTGAAATATTATTTGATGTTCTACCTGGCAGTGTATTTAAAGGTTCTGTAAGCACTATTGGAGTTGGTGTTAGTGCAGGTACGCCGCATACTCCTGGCAGACTTCCAACAATAAAAAATGATCGTGATTGGCTTCGTCAATCTCAGCGATTTCCTGTAAATGTAAAATTTGATATTAATCAGTGTGAAGAGCTAAGTGAACAATTAAGGATTGGTGGACAAGCAACAGTAATCGGTTATACTGATGGTTGTGGTATCCTTAATTTTATGGGGATGTTATATATCCGAATTATGAGCATATTTTCTTACGCATATTGATGGTTAAAATGACACCAAGTGAAAAACGCATATTTAGATTAAGCTTTAATATTGCTTTGTCTCTTTTTATTGCTTATGCGATTAGGATTGACCTACCTTATCTAACCCCTATCTTTGCACTTATTCTGAACGTTAAACCTGGACCACCGATAAAAATAAAAGGATTAATTGGAATTGTTCTGTTAGTATTTTTAACTACAAGTATTGGTTTATTTTTGGTTACTATACTTGATAATTATCCATTTACCGGTATTCTTGTCGTAGCTGTTGGATTATACATTGCTAATTATTTTAGTATCAATAAGAAAAAAGGTGCTGTAGGAAGTTTTTTAACAATTGGGCTTACACTTATCACAGCGGCAGGGATGGCAAGCTTTTATGCTGCAGAGACTGTTGCTGAATCATTGATCATTGGAATATGTATTGCGATTGTTTGTCAAAATATTGTATTCCTATTTTTTCCTGAAGATACTAATTCTTCAGCTCCTCCACCTACTGAGAACTCCTCTTCACAATTATCAAATTGGATTGCCTTTAGAGCGACAATTATTGTATTGCCAGCATATTTTATGGCCTTAGTCAATCCCTCATTATACTTAGCAATAGTTATGAAATCTGTTTCACTCGGTCAACAGGAAACAGTTTTTGCTTCACAAGGAGTAGGTAAGGAAATACTTGGTTCAACTTTTCTGGGGGGAGTTTTTGCAATAATATTTTGGTTTGCTCTTGGAATTGAAGTAACTCTCTGGATGTTTTTCCTGTGGATGTTACTTTTTGCTTTGTTTTTTGCTTGTAAACTTTATGGATATATTAAAACAAAATACCCACCCTCATTTTGGATAAATGTTGTTATAACAATGATACTTTTGTTGGGCCCTGCTGTGGCGGATAGTGCTAACGGTAAGGATGTATATAAGGCATTTGCTGTACGTATGAGTCTATTTATCGCTGTTACATTATACGCATGGTTAGCATTTTATTTAACGGAACATATTCGTGAAAGAGTAATAACTAAAAAGTTTTCATCACTTAATATAAAGGAAGCATAGTAATGTTTGTAAATATATTTTATGGCCTAATTACTATGGCTGTTTGTCTTCTTCTTGAGTCGTTACTACTATTAATCGTTTTAAAATACTACATCAATAACAATTATATAAAATCAGCTTCAAAATCTATCATGAAAATTTTAAATGTAGTTATGGTAATACTTGTGTTGGGTAACTTGCTGCAAATTGGTATTTGGGGAACTCTTTTCATAATTCTAGATGAGTTCCAAGATTTTGCAACAGCATTTTATCATTCAGCTGTAAATTTTGCAACTCTGGGTTATGGAGATATTGTGATGTCTGATAAACATAAATTGTTAGGTGCGCTGGAAGCAATCAATGGTGTTTTGATGATCGGGGTTTCAACAGCCGTATTAATGTCTACAATTCAAGATTCAATTAAGAAATTGATAAAGGAACGTTATGGTGATAAAATGAAGGAGTTTATAAATACCTATGACATAGAATAGATAACAAACGTTTGAAGAAATATTTCAAAGAATATGATTTTTTATTTCTATCTATTCCTGATGTGAAGCTAAATTGGATTCTATTATTGTGTACACATAAAAATTAGTAAAAATAATGAGGAAATTAAGTAATGAAAGAATATCGTCTAGCAACCTTTAAAACTTCCAAGAATATTGACATACCCCGCAAAAAGTGCTCCAATATAAATGTTATTTTAGGGTCAAAAGGATAATAGATCATGAAGATTTTTAAATATTCATTACTGTTCCTTACCTTTAATTGTGCTCTAGCACAATCTGGTTCATTATGGGGAGAAAAACCTACCTATAATTTTTCCGGTTTTATAGATATTTTTTATGTCTATGACTTTAATAAACCGGAGAGCATAACAAGGCAATCTTTTTTCTATAATCACAACCGACATAATGAATTTAACCTAAATCTGGGGCTTGTGCAGTTTAATTTGAATCACCCAAAATACAGAGCGGTTCTAGCACTACACACTGGAACCTATGTTGAAGATAACTATTCCGCTGAACCTGGAATTCTGAAAATGATTAATGAAGCTAAAATTGGGGTATCACTTAACAAAAGAAATAATCTTTGGCTGGATGCGGGAATAATGAATTCACATATAGGCTTCGAAAGTGCAGTATCTATAGATAACTTAACATTAACTCGATCTCTAGCCGCTGAAAGTTCTCCATTTTTTCTGACTGGGGTAAAAGTAACGTTCAATCCTTCAGAAAAATGGGAGCTATCTGGTATGGTATGCAATGGTTGGCAGCGTATCCAAAAGGTTCAAGGAAATTCTTTACTTTCATTTGGTACTCAAGTTCTATATAAATCCTCTGAACAGTTAGTGCTAAATTGGAGTACATTTATAGGTACTGATGATCCTGACAGCACTAGACGAATGCGCTACTTTAATAATTTTTACGGAAATTTTCAGTTCTTAGAGAAGATTGTTCTAATCGTCGGTTTTGATATCGGATTTCAACAGCGAACTAAAAATAGTTCAGAATACTATAATTGGTTTACTCCTGTTTTCATCGGGCAGTATTCATTCTGTGAAAATTTTAAGACAGCCATAAGATTCGAATATTTTAATGATGAAAATGAGATTATAATTCCAACAGGATCCCCAAATGGATTTAAAACCTTAAGCACCTCCTTAAATTTCGATTATTTTCCTATTCCCGAACTTGCCTGTAGAATAGAAGGACGCTGGTTGAGTAGTAAGGATGATATATTTATGCGAGAAGGTAAATCTACTAATAATGATTTTTTCATCTCAACATCTATCGCACTTAGATTCGGGAGCTAATTACTAACCTGTACCCATTCTTTTGCTCATCCGGCAAAATAAGTAGCAATAAAAAGTGATTTTAAAAAGAAGAGCTCTTAGTTGCAAATAACCAAAGAATTGAAACAATATAAACGAGATTGAAATAAAATGAAAAAGACTTTATAAGTAATAATTTTACTGTTCGTTAGTTCATCCCTATTTGTTCAATCATTTAATAGGGAAACCCAAATATCGATCAGAGGAACATCAATAAATAATATCGGCGAACTTAAAGAAATTTGGGAAACTGGCTCTGCTCTTTACATTAGTTATGAGAATATATCTGCAAACCAGTTTTCATATATGTTTCAAGTAGGGTATATAAACTATAAGGAAAACCCAAATTATGTTTTTGAAGGTTCAGATGATGCGTACTTTTATAATATTCCCCTACAAGTGGGTGGAAGGTATTACATCCTAACAAATTGGATAAGACCATTCTTGATGGCAATGACAGGAGTAAATATTTTAAGTACAAACTATGGACTAATACCTGAAGAAGAATCAGAGGGATGGGGAGAGTATGAAGGAACAAATGTAAAATTGAATTTTCAAGTTGGGTTGGGTTTAGCTGTAAAACTTTTTAGCAGTCTACAAATTGAAGTTATTGCAAATTATAATTCCCATGTACTTAATGCACCAACTCACTATAATATTACTGGATTGGAATTAGGTGCTGGATTAAACTGGGGGTTAAAATGACTACTAAAAACAATGATCAGTTTGGATTAAAATTCTGGCTGATCTCTGCATCTATTATAATTGTAATTGCTGGTCTAAAGATAGCAAGTCCAATAGTAACACCTTTTCTTCTAGCATTGGTCATTTCTGCTGTATGTTTGGGACCCTTTGTCTGGCTAAAAGAGAAAGGTGTTTCTGAAGGATTAACAGTTGTAATAATAATGGCAGGAATAGTTTTAATTTCGTTTTCTATCATAGCCTTATTTGATTCTTCTCTTGATAAATTTGCGGATAAGGCACCATTTTATGGAGAAAAAATAACTCAGTATTGGGAAGGTATTAATAATTGGCTAGCGCAAATTGGTTTGTTCCATGAAGAGTCATTATTAGCAGAGGGAATCCAACCCGGTAAAGTAATGCTTTTGGCAGGTGATGTATTTAGTAGTTTAAGCAGTTTAGTTAGTAATTCGATTCTCATAATTCTAACAGTTGTATTTTTCCTTTTAGAAATCACATTGCTAAATACTAAAATGGAGATTATTAAACCTAGTTCCATAGCAGGCATTGATAATGTAATTAGAAGTATTAAAAAGTACTTTGGAACAAAAACAATTACAAGTTTTGCTACCGGAAATTTTATTGCTATAGGTCTTGCAATCGTTGGAGTTGATTTCCCAATACTATGGGGTTTCTTGGCATTTCTCTTAAACTTTATTCCAAACATAGGTTCAACAATTGCTGCAATACCCGCAGTTCTCTTAGCATTAGTTCAAATAGGTCCGGGTTCAGCTGGGATAGTAACCGTAATTTATATAGTTATTAACGGGTTAATAGGGAACATAATAGAACCAAAAATTATGGGAAAAAACCTTGGACTTTCTACCTTGGTTGTATTCGTATCACTTATCTTTTGGGGTTGGGTACTTGGGACAGTTGGAATGCTTTTATCAACACCACTGACAATAGTGATTAAGCTCATTTTAGACAATATGGATGAAACTAAAAAGTTAGGATTGTTATTAGGAGATCAATCATCACTAGCAAGTAGGAAATAAGATAAGAAATATATTATTAGGATTAATGACATGCTCCCAAAAATGTGATCAAGTGGATGTATTTGGATTTCAATGAGTAAGTTTGCGTAAAATCAAACTAGCCGGCTGATCGTCTACCAGATAAATTTATGTATTCATATTATGACCCCTGTAGTTATACTAATGATAAAGTTTTCCAATTATTCCACGCTGATTATTGATCAGAAGACATTGATCAAATTCTCTTCATTCATTATCCTACATTTATAACGTAACTACAAAAATTCTAATCGTCATATACTCCATTATCATTTAATCATTTTCCTCACCTATTGAAATATAATTATGAACACTACCACTTAACCTTTAACTGAGACAAGTAATTATAAACAGATGGTGGAACTAAAGAAATTCCTGCATCAGTGTTGAAGGTTGAAAGATGGAAAATAAAATAATCGTAATAGATCCAGATCAATTAAAGAAATTCATAAAGTCAGCAGTAGCAGAAGTCTTAAAAGAGAAACAAGAGAATAATGATCAACAGAATATCATGAACTTTAAAGAGACATGTGAATATCTTGGAATTCATCCCTCAACATTAAATAAATGGAAGGCAGAAAATAAGATTCCATTTAAGCGACTAGGTAAAAGAATATTTTTTAGTAGGGAAGAGGTTCTTAACTCTCTTAAAGATTCAAATTATCAAAAGTATAAAGACCTTCAATCATTCATGAATTAACCTACCAACTACGATCTATCTATAAATAATATTCGTAAAAATAGTAGAATTAGCTAAAAAACAGTGAATATCACGTCCAATATATTTGTGAAATACTTGTGAGTAGGATTATAACATGTTGTTATATAAGAAGTTATAGCAATATTGGCGGAGAGGGCGGGATTCGAACCCGCGGTACCGCTTTCGAAGTACGACGGTTTAGCAAACCGTTGCTTTCAGCCACTCGCCCACCTCTCCATGGGAAGAACTGACAATCAGTTTTTTAGAAGTGCTAATATATGAATAATTCCTAAAAGTATGAATATTTTTTATTCAAATTAGATTTTCTCTATTTTGAAATTATGTCAATAAGTTATTAATTTTGTAAATAATACATCACATCCAAAATCTAGAGGAGTTATTGATGAGTTCAAATAATCTACATGGCGAAGTTTATTATCCGTCCGATGAAATAAAAAATAATGCGCACATACCAGATTGGGATTCTCTTCAGAAGGAAGCATCTGATGATTACGAGAAATTTTGGGAAAAACGTGCTGAAGAACTTCACTGGTTCAAAAAGTGGGATAAGGTGATTGATAGCTCAGAGAAACCTTTTTATAAGTGGTTTACCGGGGGAGAAACTAACATCTCTTATAACTGCTTAGATGTGCATATTAAAACTCATCGAAGAAATAAACTTGCCCTCATTTGGGAGGGGGAGAATGGTGATATGCGGATGCTTTCTTACTATGCACTCCATCGTGAGACTTGCAAATTTGCAAATGTACTAAGAAGTATGGGTGTTGAAAAAGGAGATCGCGTTACAATCTATATGGGACGTACTCCAGAAATTGTCATGGCAATGCTTGCTTGTGCGAGAATTGGAGCTATACATTCAGTAGTTTACGGAGGTTTTTCTGTCGAAGCACTTCATGAGAGAATTGAGGACAGCCAATCTAAGGTGCTGATTGTTTCTGACGGGGCCTATCTTAGAGGAAAAATAGTTCCTCTTAAAAATATCGCCGATGAAGCCCTACAGCGAGCTGGTGGAATTGAACATGTATTAGTGGTTAAGAGAACTGGACAAGAAGTAAATATGGAAGTGGGACGAGATATGTGGCTTCATGAGCTTATGACTCTACCAATTGCCACTCAGGATTGTGCATTAGAAGTTACTGATGCGGAGGATCCGTTATTTATGCTATATACATCAGGAACGACTGGAAAGCCAAAAGCTATACTCCATACACATGGGGGATATATGGTCGGGACATATACGACTCTTAAATATGTCTTTGATATTAAGGAAGAAGATCGGTATTGGTGTGCTGCTGATCCAGGTTGGATTACTGGTCATAGTTACATAGTTTATGGGCCACTTTTAAACGGTGCAACTTCGTTTATGTATGAGGGAGCTCCAACTCATCCATATCCAAATAGATGGTGGCAGTTAGTTGAAAAATACGGAATTAATATATTATATACAGCACCAACAGCAATTAGAGGACTGATGAGATTTGGAGATGCTTGGGTTAAGAGACATAACCTTTCCTCACTTCGATTGTTAGGATCAGTAGGCGAACCGATTAATCCAGAAGCATGGAAATGGTATCATAAGGTAGTAGGCCAAGATAAATGCCCAATTATGGATACATGGTGGCAAACTGAAACTGGGATGTTTATGATCACACCAATGCCATCAGTACCACTTAAACCAGGCTCAGGTACGCGACCATTTCCTGGAATTGAAATGGATATTTATAATGAAGAAGGAAAACCAGTTAAAGATAACGAAGAGGGATATTTAGTAATTAAAACTCCCTGGCCTGCTATGATTAGAACAATCTATAATGATCCGGATCGATTTGTTGAACAATATTGGAGTAAATATCCGGATGTTTACTTGACGGGAGATTCTGCTCGTAGAGATGAAGATGGATATATTTGGGTTATTGGTAGGGTCGATGACGTCATTAAAGTTTCAGGATATAGATTAGGAACTGCAGAGATTGAAAGTGCTCTTGTAAGTCACCCAGATGTTGCTGAAGCTGCTGCAATCGGGTTGCCACATGATGTAAAAGGAAATGCAATATTTACTTATGTAATCCTTAGGCAAGGAGTGGAGCAAAGTGAAGAACTAAAGGAAACATTAAGAAACCATGTTGGTTATGAGGTAGGACCAATTGCTAAACCGGAGCAAGTTAGTTTTGTTGATTCTCTTCCAAAAACTCGCAGCGGAAAGATTATGAGACGGGTACTAAAAGCAAAAGAGTTGGGTGTAGATCCGGGCAATCTATCTACATTGGATGAATCATAAGCGATATATTCGTTAAATAAAGTATTGTAATATACTATAATACAATAAGATACAAATAATAGATAAAGTTAAATAAAGATAAAAATTGTGTTTAGTTTTTATTAATAATGGAATCAAGCATAGTTTTTAGTTCTTCTTTTTGATTTTTAGCTTGTTCCCAGATCATTTCAGCTTTATTAAATTCAAATAATCTTACATCCGTTATATCAGTTCTAATTAGTATATCGGGAGCAGATATTTTCAATTTCTCATTTAAAATTGAAGCTTGCATAATTTGAAATGATGAAAAAAGGGTGTCAATGCCACTCGGAGCATTTTTAGAGTTGTTGATTATTTTAGGTGATGCATCAATTCCAACAACAATATCACACTCATTTGAGATGATATCATAAGGTAAGGGATTAACCATACCTCCGTCAAGATATAAGCTATTTTTTATTTTTACCGGAGCAAATAGCATTGGTAGTGAATAACTTGCTTTTACTGCTGAAATGATATCACCTGTATCGAAAATTTTTTGTTGTTTTCTGTAGTATTCTGTTGCAACAACTCTCATTTTAATAGTAAGCTCATCAAATTTATCAACTTTAATCTTGCTGCTAAAGAAATCAACAAACTTTTCACCTTTAATAATTCCAGAAGATCTTACACTAAGATCCACAAGATTCCATAACTTAGCTACATCAAAACCCCTGAACAAATCCATTGATTTAGATTTTTGACGCAAAAGAATTTCACTTATAGAATTTTTTATTTCAGTTGTAGTCATTCCCGAAGCGTACGCAGTCCCGATTACCGCCCCAATACTGCTCCCTGAAATAATATGTGGTTTTATTCCTAGTTCTTCAAAGACTTCAAGCATTGTAATCTGGGACAATCCACGAGCACCGCCAGAGCCTAAAGCAACTCCAATTTTTTTCATAAAACAAATATAGAGCTTTATTTGAGAAAAATATTGATAGGGTAAGTAAAAATATCTAAGACTTTACTTTGTAAACTGAGTCAATTACAGTTCCATCAACCCATTTTATAATTGCTACAACTTTATTTTTGTCCAACTTGGGTTTTTCTGGTTTCCCGCCGCAGATCTCATTAACTTCCTTATATATATCTTTGATGGATTTTATTGGAAGTGAGCTTCCTTTTAATGCCGCAAACAAATCTTTTCTCTTTGGATTGATTGCAATTCCACGTTCAGTTACGATAACATCTACCAGTTCACCCGGAGCTACAATAGTTGTAACTTCATCTACAATTACTGGAATTCTATCTCTGAAAGAAGGGATGGCAAGTATAACCGTTTTACCGAACATGCAATTCTGCCAACCGCCAATTCCATGAAGTAAATATCCATCAGAATGAGTTACGACATTTGCATTAAAGTTGATGTCAACTTCTGTAGCGCCCAGTACCACAGCATCTATCATTGAAGCAAAGTTTCCTTTTCCATGAAAATTATAACTGGTGAAAGGGCTTGTGTTAATGTGGTTTTGGTTTTCTCTCATTGAGCGGACACCTTCAAGATCGAAAGTTTGACCATCCAAAATGTAATCAGTTAATCCTTCTTCGAGCATTTCTACAAGGTACTTAGTACTTCCTCCGCGAACAAAACTAGCTTTAATGTTTTTCTCTATCATTTTCTCTTTTAGGTAAAGTGCAAAAGCAAGATTGGTTCCACCAGCACCCGCTTGGAAAGAAAAACCATCTTTCATTATCCCAGAATCTTCCAGGAATTGGGCAACATATTCTGCAATAAGTAATCTATCCGGACTTTTTGTTACTTGTGTGGTTCCGGAGACTATTTTTTCAGGGTCACCTAGGGAATCGATTTCAACCACAGAATCAACATTATTCCCTTGTATTTGCCAAGGTGTGCAAGGAAAGGGGACAAGATTATCTGTTACAACTATTACATTATCAGCATACATTGAATCAGCCAGAGCGAAACCAATAAGACCGCAAGCAGATTTCCCTCGGTCACCGGTTGCATTACCGAAAGGATCAGCTGTTGGAGTTGCAATGACAGCTAGATCAATTTTAACTTCACCATCCTGCACAGATTGATATCTCCCGCCATGTGAGCGGAGAATACCAATCCCTTTCATTTTACCTTGAGTGGTGTAGCTACCAAGTGGACCATTCATTGATCCTTCGATGTGGTGGATTGTCCCATCATCTAGATATTTAATCAGATGTTCATGAACCGGAAACGAAGCACTTGGAAACCAACGAATATTTTTAATTCCCATTGATTTAATAGTATCGAACAAAATATTGGTCAATGCATCTCCATTTCTAAGATGATGGTGTGTAGAAATCGTCATTCCATTTTTGAGTTTCGCTTTCTTAAGTGCGTCCTTTAAACTTTTTGCAACTTTATTTCCATCTCTTGGATAATCAGAACAAGTGTTAATTTTGGGCCCGAATTTATTTCCTTTTGGTCTATACTTATTCACACCTTTAAATGGTATCTGTTTTTCACCATTTACTTCAATCGGGACCATTCTTTCAACAGCGTTTTTGACTAGTTTCATAATTAGATCAATCCATTCAATTTTGCTAATTTAATTGTGTTCTGTGCACGTTTTACCACTGGTGCATCAATCATTCTACTTCCTATTGAAACAACTCCAAGTCCTAGACCTTTTGCCTTTTCGAAGGCATCAACAATTATCTTTGCTTTTTCTATTTCAGCTTCCGTTGGGGAAAATGCTTCGTGAACGACTTGAATTTGACGAGGATGAATACATCCTTTCCCTTCAAATCCTAAACTTTTTGCTTCAAGTACAGATTCTCTTAAACCTTCCATATCAGTTACATCTGAAAAGACTGTGTCGATTGCTTGAACTCGTGCTGCTTTTGCAGCATTTACTAAAGCTGTTCTAGCATAAAAGCTTTCTTTACCTTCATTTGTTCTTTGTGTCCCAATATCGGCGGTATAATCTTCAAGCCCGATAGCTAAAGCACATATGTTTTTACTAGCTGATGCAATCTCGTATGAATTAACAACTCCAAGGGCTGATTCTATAATCGGCATTAGAAATACTTTAGATTTGATTGAATGAAGTTTTTTCAAATTTGTAATCTCATTGTCAACATCAATAACTTGTTTGGGGGATTCAACTTTTGGGATTAATATTACATGTACATTATGTGGAATTACATATTTTAAATCGTCTAGCCCTTTGGGAAGTTGGTTTATGCGAACCATTCTTTCAGCACCGTAAAAATCAATAGAACGAAGCGAGTTTCTAACAATGAGTTGAGCAGCATCCTTTTCTGTAGGAGCTACGCTATCTTCGAGATCAAGGATAATTCCATCTGGTTTATGAAGTCCGGCATTTGGAAAAAATTTTGGTTCGTTACCTGGCAAGTATAAGCGGCTTCTTCTTAAACGATCAATTGATGACTCATACTTATTTGTATTTTTAAAATTTGGTAGATATTCCTTTTCGATTTTGGGATAAAGTCTTTTAATAGCTAACTCGAATCTTGCCATTAATGTCGAAGGAAGAGCACCAGAGTCCTCAACAGAAATAATTGCATTCTTTATTTCAAAATAATTGCACATTTCAAGTAGTGTTGATTTTATTGAACTACCGTACATCACATCCACTTTGCTCTTGAGCTCAATTTTAATTCCACTAGTCCTTTTTGATGTTATCTCAACATAACAATCTGAACGTACATTTGGGCCTCTATTTCCTGCTGAACTTTTTGCCATTTTACTACCCGTTAATTAGATAACCAATTTCTGCATAAAATCATTTATTGACATTTCTTCACAGTTGAAGATCATCTCTTTTATTTCACTTTGCCTTGCAGGAGAGATTGTTCCCTCAGCTAAACCAGCAAATTTGTTATCGAGATCTTCAATTGTCATAGGTTCTCGAGGATCACCTTTTGGATATTCCATGTATTCTGAGTATTCATTCCCATCATTTGTCTTAATAACAACTTTAGATGGCTGCTTTGCTGGAAACATTTTTTCAAACTCAATGGAAGGTTCACCTTTTATCTTATCAATAACTTCAAATATTCTTGGATCGTTTAATTTTTCATTACTGAAAGATTGAGTTGTTATTTTCTGATCAACAATTGCTGCTGCTAAACAATAGGGGAGTGAGTGATCAGCTGTTTCTCTTGATTCTGGTCGATATTTTGCTGGATCGAAGAGAATATCGTAAGCTTGTGCAAATGCGGTTACTTTTATTTCTTCAATGTCAATATAAGTAAGATTATTTTTCTTCATTGCATTTAGAGCGCATGATATATGAGTATGTGTTAGTGCTTCTGTGGGGAATGCTTTCATTCCGCATTCAAGAATTTTGTAGGTTTCGCCAAGACCATCAATTAAAGCACTTACATCCCACGACCATTTTGAAACTCCATCTCTTCCCATCATCTCAGTTGGGTTGACTTTTTCTTCCTTTGCATTCCAACCAATAAAAGCATCCATGAAGCCTTCTTTGCCCTCGAAAACTTTTTCAGTTCCAGAGAAACCTTTTTGTGCCATTAGTGCGGCAAATACACCACTCTGAACTGCCATTGGATCGACAGTATTTTTCATCATTGTTAGTTTACCGGCAGTTGGACAGCCGATAGTATGGTTATGTGATCCATTTATTCCGATTGCATTTACCATCTCATCCACGGATAATCCAAGAATTTTTCCAGCAACAACTGGAGAAACAAATTGGGTTAAAGTTGCGTGGTGCCATTTTCTTTCACGTATACCAGGTTTTGCAAAGAGACAAAGTCTTTGCTCAAATTCATAAGCTAAGACTATTGCGACAACAACTTCTTTCATGGAAGCACCGACTATTTCTGCGGCAGAAAGAGCTGCTGGAATAATATCAGATGGATGAGAAGGATCTTCTTTCCAATAAATGTCGTTGAAATCTAACGCTCTGATCATAAGTGAGTTTATGAGAGCAGTATTTACAGCTGGCAATCTGTCTCCAAATCCAAGCACTGTCGATTCTTCTTTTCCACCCATGTCCTTATAAATGTCTCGAATAATATTTACATCTTTCGTGTGATAGCCACCATATGCACAAGCAACCGAATCATACAAGTACCGTTTTACTTCGTTAATTACTTCTTCTGGAAGGTCTTCAAACTTTAGATTTACCGCAAATTCGGAAATAGTGCGCGCGATTGATTTTTCCATGTCGTACCCTTGATCTATTTTTATAATCTGATTAACAATATCTAAAACAAGTTGAATCTAAATGTTACAGTAATTATAACAATTAGAGATATATCTTGTCAAGATAAACTGAAAATTAATTAATTATATCCGGTTCTTTACCCAGTTCTCCAAACCACCAACAACAATAAGTTCTTGAGCAGCAGCTCCTACTGGACTGACTTTGTATTTCTTATCTTCAATACTTAAGGTAGAAGTTTTAAAATTAATACTTGCTTTTAATTTTGTTAGCACTGTTAGGATTTCAGTTCCGAAACGAGATTTCAGATCTTCTACTAATTCCGGTATTTCCAATACCAAGAAACCGTTGTTCAAAGCATTACGCATATAAGTCTGGCTAACAGAACCAGCGATAACAAGCGGAATGCCTCTGTACTTCAGTGCTGTTGCTGCCTGCTCTCGAGAACTACCAGTTCCAAAATTAAATCCACCGACCATAATGTCTCCCTCCTTAACGAGTTTGCCAAATTCGGGATCGTAGTTTTCCATCACAACTCTGGCTTGATCTTCTGGAGTAAAGTCATCGATATAAGTATACTTACCTGGATATATACCATCAGTATTCATATTGTCTTGCGGACAGAATACTAGATCACCTTCAATGACTTCAGGAAAGCCTTCAATGATCTTAACATCAATGGATTTTCTTTCTGGTTTAGGTAAAATCTCAATTTCAGCTTTTATCGATAAATTATCATGAATTAGATTTGTCGTTATCTTTCCAGCAATAGCTGATTCTGCAACAACAGTTGGTGAAGCTAAATATGCTTTTGCATCCGGAGAACCCATTCTTCCCTTGAAGTTACGGTTTGTTGCTGAAATTCCGACTTCACCTTCTTCTAGTAAACCTGTTCCAAGTCCAATACAAGGTCCGCATCCAGGAGGTAGGGGTGTAGCACCGGCATCTAATAGAATTTCCCAATCACCGTTGCGTTCCGCTTCAGCTTGTACTTCACTTGATGCTGCAGCGACATAGAACTGAACTCCATCTGCAATTTTTTGTCCACTGAGAACTTTTGCAGCTTCACTAATATCTTCTTCCCGGCTGTTCACACATGATACAAGATATGCCTTGTCAATTTTAATGTCCTCTTTCTCCAATTTAGCGACGGTGTTCATAACTTTTACTGAATTTGGTCCTGATACATTGGGCGCAATTGAGCCTAAATCTATAGTAATAACTTTTGAGTAATAAGCATCTTCATCTGGAGAAAGAATATGTGAATCACTTTTTAAATTATCAAGTCTCTGTTCGTTCATCCTTGGGTGAACACCATTACCGTCGGGATCGGAAGGAACACCTTCGAGGCCACGATCCATCACCTTTCTAATTCGATTTTCGATCCATTCGAAAGTTATTTCATCAATAGGGAAGACCCCACCAAGAGCACCCCATTCAGTGGTCATATTAGCAATTGATAATCTTTGATCAATTGAGAGATTTTTAACTCCATCACCAGAGAACTCAATCATATGATTAAGTACTTCATCACTATTGAAATAACCGCAAAGTGTGATTATCACATCTTTACCAGTAACACCAGAATTTAAATGACCAGAGAGATTAACCTTTACAGTTGGAGGAATTTGCCACCAAGTCCTTCCTGTTGCCCATATTGCAGCTGCATCGGTACGGACGATTGGGGTACCTAAAGCACCAATACCGCCATACATGTTTGAATGGCTATCTGAGGCGACAACCATGGTTCCTGGCCAAGCATATCCCTCTTCAATCATTATTTGATGACCAATACCTCTTCCAGCTGGATAAAAGTCTGCTCCCATCGATTTTGAAAATGCTTCAATCTTACTGTACTTTTCTAAATTCTTATCACTCTTATCTTGAATATTATGATCAAGTGTGTGAACTACTTGACGAGGATCAGATAATTTAGTTGCACCGATTGAATTGAATTTTGGAATGACAGCACCAGTATTATCATGTGTCATAACGTGCGCTGGTTTTATAGAGATAAAATCGCCACTATTTACAAGTGTTTCATCGTCTAATCCGACAGCAAACCTATGAGCGATTTTTTCAATTAAATTTTGTCCCATGTCATTACCTATAGTTGAATAGTTTTTGCTACTTGGAATGGTTCGAAGCTAACGAAATCTGCATGATGAATAATTTGTGATTCCACACTTCGTTTACCGACATCACCTTCTTTAGAATGCGTTCCAATCATATGTAGAACTTCTGGAGGAATATCGTATTTCTGTGCTAATCCAACTCCACTAAACGGGTGTCGGACATATTTTCCAAAATTACTTGTTGAAAGCTTTCCGTCAATCATCTCATATTCAAGTAATTTACCAACATCAATCAGTATGGCACCCGCAATTAAATAATCCATATTGATAACAATTTCTTTTCCAAAGTTTTCTTGCATTCTTTTAGCAATATCAACACTAAGCTGAACTGCAGTTCTTTTGTGATTCATAAAAGTGATATTACAATTTTGAATTAAAAGAGAAAACGGAATTACTTCCAAATCCTCAGGTTCAAGCACACTCTTCTCAATTGCTTCAACCCAGCAGTCAGTTACCTTTTCTCTTAGATCTTCATTTTCGATCCAAGCAATTTCTGGCCAAATCTTTTTTACTTTTTCGCGCATCATTAACCTACTTTATATTTAATTAAATATTGATTTTATTTGTAAACATAACTTGAAATGCTTCCTTCCATAATAAAACTGCAAGAAGGAAGAGCATAGTTGAAACTAAAGCTAAGGGAATATTTTTATCAACAATTAAGTTGTTATAAATCAAAACTCCCAGAGCGGATAGGGTTACTAAAAACATGAATATTGTTGGGATAAATGAGAATATGAAATTCTTTTTTAATGAAACAATCCATACTGTTATTCCTAGCAAGGCTAAAGCAGCGAGAAGTTGATTTGCACTGCCGAATACAGGCCAGAGTGACATAGTTTGTCCGCTCAATGTTAAAATTGCTGCAATGACTACTGTAATAGATGTCCCACTATATCTGTTCTTAGAAAGTATTGATTGATTCTGACTTTTTGATCTTTCAAAATACTCTTGGAAAGAATAACGAGCTAATCTGGTTGAAGTATCTAACGTGGTCAACGCAAAAGCTGCGACACCTAAAGCGATAAAGGATTTTGTAGCTTCAAATTCTAATCCGAGTAGTGGGATATTCCCCATGAAATTCGCAACACCAGTTGAGAAAACAGAAACTGGACCTTCTCTTTCCAATAAATTTGTGTATTCATTTAAGGCCAATGTTGATACTGAAAGCATTGAGATAACTGCCAAAACTCCTTCGAAGAGCATTCCTCCATACCCAATGAACTTTGCATCACTCTCCTTATTAAGTTGCTTGGATGTTGTACCACTAGAAACTATTGAATGAAAGCCGCTAATTGCACCACACGCAACTGTAATGAAAAGAACAGGGAAAAGAAACCCAAGTTTATCAACATAGAAGGAGGTAAAACTTGGTATTGATACAGTAGGATTTGAGAATAATATCCCTATCAGACCACCGAATAGAATTGCATAGAGAAAGAAGGAATTTAAGTAATCTCTTGGTTGAAGTAGTAACCAGACTGGAATTACTGAAGCAAGAAAAACGTAGAGGAATAGAATTAAAATCCATAATTCTTTTATTAAATTTACTGGATAGATTTGACCTAACCATACCGAAAGAATCAGCAATCCAATCCCAATAACTGTTGCAATCCAAAGTGGAAGATTAAATCTATTTAAGAGAATGCCAAAAACAAGAGCTGCAAATATAAACAGAATAGATGATGTTCCTGCTGTGGGAATACTGACAAATGTATCGGCAATTATTATAGCAAAGACAGCTATTACAAGGATTAAAGTTGCCCAAGTAAAAATTAAGAATAGATTTTTAGCAGAAGCTCCAATGTAACTCTCGATTATAATTCCAATTGTTTTACCTTTGTGTCTAATTGATGCCATCATCGCTGAAAAGTCATGGACTCCACCAAGGAAGATTGATCCAACAATAATCCATAAGTATACAGGAACCCATCCGAAAGCGACCGCTAGTACTGGGCCAACAATTGGTCCCACACCTGCAATAGAAGCGAAATGATGACCAAATAATACTGGTCTTTTTGCTGGCACATAATCAACTCCATCTCTTAGCTTATGAGACGGAGTTAAATTATCATCATCAACTTCTAATTTTTTACTTAAATAATCACCATAAAATTTATATGCAGCAATAAATAGAATTACTGTTATAACTAATAGGAGGATTCCCATAGGTTACCTTACATTTGTATATGAATACAAATATAAATTAATTTATATTTTGCTAATTACAGCGTTTGTTAATTCTTGAGTTGTGCATGCACCTTTTTCAAATACATCAGCACTACCACGTATTTTCATCATATCATAAGTTTTAACTTTTCCTTCTTCAATGACTTCTGCAATAGCTTTACGAATCTTTTCAGCAATCTCTCCTTCATCAATATGATCGAGCATCATACATGCGGAAAGAAACATAGCTATCGGATTTACAATACTTGGATCTAAATTTTCATATTTTGGAGCAGATCCATGTGTTGGTTCAAATACTGAAACTTCTTCACCAATATTTGCTGAGCACGCAAATCCAAGACCACCTACTAAGCCGGCAAAACCATCACTAATAATATCACCAAACATGTTTTCTGCAACAATTACTCCATAGTCTTCCGGATTTTTTGTTAACCACATCATTTGGGCATCAATGTTCGTATCCCACAATTGGATACTTGGATAGTCCTTAGCTATTTGCTGAGCTTCTTTCAACATCATTCCTGAAGTCTCTCTAAGTACATTTGGCTTTTCGCAGACGGTCACATTTGTGTATTCATGTTTTTTAGCATATTCAAATGCTGCACGAATTATTCTTTGGGTTGCCTGACGGGAAAGTATCCTTGTTGAGATAGCCATATCTTCGCTCTTAACATGAGCAAATTTTTTCATTTTAGGATGTGTCTCTAAGGCCTCTCTAACTTGTGAAGGAGGATTGGTCCATTCAATTCCACCGTACATTCCTTCTGTATTCTGACGAAAAATTACTGAATCTACTAATGGTTCTTCGAATCCACCTTTACCATCTTTTCGAATAAAGTTTAAAGGATTTCCTTTGAATGCTTTGCAAGGTCGGATACAAACATCAAGGTTAAAGTGTTGTCTTAATCCAACGATAGGAGAGAAGTAAACATATCCCTTGTCTTGTAATTCAGGTGAAAGTTCAGCAGCCGCAGCGTCTTTGGGTTTTGAAGTAATAGCACCGAACAGACCTAGTTTATGTTCTTCTAGCAAATCAATTGTTCTTTGAGGTAGTGCGTTTCCTTCCTTAATCCAGAAATCCCATCCAATATCTCCATGAACATAATTTGCACTAAATCCAGCGGCTTCAAGCAATCTAATTGCTTCTGGAAGTACAACTTTGCCGATTCCATCACCTGGTAATGATACGATAGTTCTCATGATTCTTATCCTTACTTGTTTATATATTTAACTGAAAGATTCTTTAAAAAGAGTTTATGTTACAGTAACTGTAACAATTAAATATAATAATTTTACTTAATAAATAGCATAACAATTTTAAATAAAAAAGAAAAATATGGATAGATTTAAAATAAAAGAGTATTTAAAATCAAAATGAAATATCTGCCTGAAAACTTATTCTATTATCAATGTTACCGAGTATCAAATTATAACTTGAACCAAGAAAATCTTCGTTAGGTTTATATAACTCAGAATATTTGAGTGAGAGATTGATTATATCAAAAACTCTATATCTTACGAGAAAATACCACCTCATACCACTTCCATATAGGGGGAGATTTGTCATAATACCGGTTAGGTCATTCTCAAACTCGTAGATTCTAGATGCGTAGGAATCTGTTTGAAAGAATATAATTCTCCCAATTAATACTAAGTTGATAGGAAATTTATATTGGAAATCTTGAAAAACTAGAAAACCAGATTCACTTAATGATGTTTCGATTTGTTTAAGGAATAATAGTTCTATTCTTGATCTAAGTCGAATATTACGATTAATTTGAAAAGTAATTTCACTTCTAAGTTTTTGAATCTTTTGATTGACAATCTCAGAATTTTGATCAAGGACTGCTAATCTTTCTTTATTCTCGTTAAAATATCGAAGATAAAAATAGACTTCCTTACTAAATTTATTCCCATAACTAAAGGATAGTTCATCGCCGCTGCTTGGAAGGGGAATTTGTGATGAAGATTGAGAAAACTTAAACTGATCTAGATAAAAATTAAATTCCCCGATACTTGTTCTCCACTTAAAACCAGTATAGAAACCGGTTTCATTATTTGTCGTAGATTTTTCTCCAAAACCATTTGAGTAAAAACTATAATAGTCTTTCGGGTAGTTCCTAAAAATTGCAGTGATAATAAAATTTCTTACAAGAGAAATCTGTAATGTATTTATTGAGGCAAATGAATCTTGAAAGTAAGAAAGTTCACCTACAAACAATATATTTTTGAATAATACATCATAAGACATTGAAGCAAATTGAAAGTGATCAGAATTGATGTTTGAATAGCTCAATGGATCATAGATATGACTGAATGACTTTTCGTAGTATAACAAACCAATATTAGCTATGTCAAATATTGAATAGGAAAGACTTGCCCCATAAGTTTTATCTCTAACGGTGTTCTTTCTAAAAATCTCATTGTCTGATCTATGAAAACCATCAAGTTTAATCGAACTAAAGCTATTACGACCGGAGAGAGTTGCATCTAGATTCATTTCAGAGTAAAATCCAGTTAGTGAAAAATTGTAGAGATTTGTGCTAAATGCTCCACCTCTTAAAAAATTAGTTTCTCCAGAACTAGTATAAGTTTTGAGATTTCTAGATCTCTTAATGATTGAGTTGGTTGCATCACTGCTTTTGGAAAATGCGTAAGGTGACCACATCGATAGACCTTGTCCAAATTCAACAATATAGTCTCCTAAAACAATATTTGTCATTGGTATTAATTGATTTATTTGAATATGAGCAGAAAAAAAATCCCAATAGAGATTCTCTCCAGCATCCTTTTCAATCAGTCCGCCCATACTTATTTTTGGATTAACTTGAAGCTTCAAACGATTGTACGCTTTGGTTCAAGAACCCACATAAACTGAATCTGAAAAACCTTTTCGTTCTTGCACATCTTGTACAAAGCGAGAACGAAACTTCAATGAATAAAATCCAATAAACGGTGTATCGTCAGATTTACTAATCGAGGATACTTTAATAAAATACTTAAGAGTTTTGGAAATATTAGGTGAAAACCCATCAATTAGTTCAATCTCATTTACGCTAAATAATTTACCGTGGGTTTTACGGTATTCAGTTATAACTTCTGCTGATTCCACATCCATGAATGGTATTGTTAGAAGTTCTGATTTTGATGCAGTATTTATATTAATTGGATCTTCAAGTAACTGTTCTATTAAATCGTATAACTGAGAATCTTCTTTCTCAATGGTGGCCTCATCCAAAATATTATTGAGTATATCATCAACAGTAATTGAATCTTGCTGGGTGTAAGCATTTGAAAAGTAAAGAAGGGAGAAAAGAGCTATAAAAACTATTTGAGTTCTAAGAATCAAATCAGTTAATTCCCAGATATTTTTTTATCCTATCTGTTCTGGGAAGATCATCGCCGAACTGAATAATTACTCCAAATTGATGAGTAAATCCAAGATCTTGATGATTAAATACTGCATAGTCAATTTCAAATAATGAATAGTTAATTCCAATTCCCGCAGAAAATGAGGAGGGTTCATTCATAGCTCCTAACCTGAGGTTTATATACCTAATTATTTCATAGTCAATACCAAATCTTATAGAAGCATCTTGATCAATCTCTTTCTGAATCGCTGCGTTGAAGGTTAAAGATGAAATAAGATCATAGCTAAATCCAAGATCAAATGTTGTAGGTATTTGACCTTTTTCATCTCCATAAGTAGATCTAGTAATATTATCAACGAAAAATCCTAATCTTAAATTTTCTAGTAGGTATGCTAATCCTCCAAAGGATACACCAATACTGTTGTCATTTCCATATCCTTCGATTTTAAGATTGTTATAATTCAAAGATAATCCCATAAAAAAATTATTTGAAAGATTATACGCATAGGAAACTAAAAAGGAAGTCTCTCTGTATAAATCGAATCCGTAGGTTAAAAATGCTATAGAAAAGGATCCTATTGATGTGGGTTCATGATAAACTCCCGCGCCATTAGCTAGTTTACTTAATCCAAAAGGAGATGGAGAATAATAAATACCAATTTCTCTCCAGTTTTGTTGAGCCAAACCGGCTGGATTTATAAAAATTGCAAATGCGTCATTTGCTTGAGCAACAGTTGAATGAGAGAGTGAAATTTGTTTTGCACCTGGATTTATTTGAGCAGAACTAGTAAATTGAATGGTAAGTAGTATAAATAATGTTATTTTATACATGAAAATGATTTTTTTCAATAATTGATAAAAAATATTTAATTATTTCTGATAAGTCAATTTTTATTAACAATTTAAGAGCTATTATGAAAAAACTGATATTGATTATATTATTAATTTTCACCAGCACACAAAGCTTTGGTCAAGAATTACAAGCTACTGTCCAAGTAAATTTTGAACAATTACAAACTGTGTATAAAGAAAATTTAGTCCCTTTCAAAAATCAGATTGAAGAATATCTTAATACGACAAAGTTCACAGGTGGTACATGGGAATGGGATAGAATACAATGTAATTTTAATATCTTTTTTACTTCGGCTTCGAATGAAACCAATTATACAACACAAGTTGTTATCACAAGTTCCAGACCTATCGAAGGCTCGGACAAGAGAAGTTTAATGCTCAGTGTGATGGATAACAAATGGGCGTTTTTATACGAAATGAATCAAAGTATATACTTTAATCCGAGTTATTTTGATGCACTTACAAGTTTTTTGGATTTTTACGCATTTTTGATTATTGCTCTTGATTCTGATTCATACGAACCATTTGCAGGTACACCATGGTACCAAGAAGCACTGAGAATTGCGGTACAAGGGGGATCAACCGGATATGCTGATCAGTGGGCTTTAAAATCAGATAGTTATAATAAACGAGCGCTGGTGGAAGATGCTACAAGTGCAGGATTTCAAAAATTTAGACAAGATTTCTTCAATTATCATTATAATGGTTTGGATTTGTATACTAAAGATCCAAGCGCAACATACAATAGTATTGTAACTCTTGTAAATAATCTTGCTCAATTAAAGAAAACATTGAATCGTAGAAGTTCATTGTTAACTATTTTCTTCGATGCTAAATCTGGAGAAATAATTAGTCATCTTGAGGATTATGAGGATAGGTCAATTTTTAGTGTTCTTCAAAGAGTTGATCCTGCTCATACAACAAAATATATAGAAGCACAGAACGAATAATTTAACCTCTGATTAATATAAATTTCAATTGGGGTAACTCAATAATTATTGACAAGTTCGATTTGAATTATTCTATCATTTTCATCAATAATGTTTACAACATTCATTCCTTCAATAACGTGAGCAAAATTGGTATACCTTCCATTTAAATGGGGAAAATTTGAGTGCATAACGAACCATTGTGAACCTTCTGTATCTTTGCCTGAACTTGCCATTCCGACAGCACCTTCAATAAAAGGATTAGGGGAAAATTCTGACACAATTTCGTAACCTGGTCCGTTCCAACCTGTACCGGTAGTATCACCAGACTGGATGACAAAATCTGGGACAACACGGTGAAAGAGTAAATCATTATAAAAACCTTCTTCTGCTAAAGCAACAAAATTGCCAACACTTATTGGAGTAAATTCAGGTTTTAATTCGATTGTGAAACTACCCTTGTTCGTTTTAATCATAGCGCTTTTGTATCGAAACGAATTCTGAAGGATTTTATCAAACTCATCAGGCAATGATTTTGGAGGAAGAGGTTCATTTAATTCTTCAGCAGCAAAACGTTGTAATGAATTTAAAGGAGATTGATTTATTAAATCCAGCACAGTTGAATAAAAATTTAAATTTATTCTACTTGCAAGATATGTCAAAGAACGAATTGTGTCTGTATAATATTTATTATTCCTATATCTAAAGACCTGATCAATAATTATTTCTTGCAGCATTTCTTGGTAGTGAAAAATGAAAGGCGTTTTTAGACCATAGCAGATAACTGATATTGATGATGAAATTTCTCCATTCAGTATTTTTAAAACAATAGCCGCATACTCATCTTCATTTAGAAAACGATTTTGAATTGCGAGCAAGGCTGGTAAAAGATCAAGTAATTCCGCTTCGCTACTTTCTGAAATTTGATCAGTCAAATACTCAAAGTTAAAATCTGAATCTTTAATGTTTTCCTTTAAAACTCTATAAATATATTTCTGTTGAATCATATCCTCGTAGTCGTCTAACTTTTCTTCAATGTCAGTAGGGAAGAGGGAACAATAAGATATAAATAACTCTCCTCTGGCATTCTCAGTCAATCTTTCATTATTTAAATAGGTTTCGATTAAAATTCGTAGCGAACCTTTAATAGAATTGGGGTATCTAATGTTTTTAATAGACCCAGCTAAGGTTCTAGCTACATTAGGATTATCATCTTCCAGCAACGTGAAGTAAGAATCTATTTCATCTATTGATTTGAATTCATAGAAGCAAATCGCTGAAGCTGCTTCAGTTCTTATATTCCAAGACTTACTTAATAGAAATTGTTTTGCAAGAATGAAATCATCTGGGAAATAATTGAGTTTACGGAAATTATTTAAAGTGTAAGAAATAATATCTTCTTTATTGCCTGAAGTAAGTAAATTCTCTAACGCTTCAATCGATGAACTATCTGGTCCTATTCGATACAATGCAAACAAATTCTCGAATAGATCGTTACTAACAATATTTTTTGAACCAATGTTTTTATTAAGGTAAGGGACAGCAGCTTCATTCTTTATACCTCTAAAGAAAAAATTTGCCAGAGCTTTGGGAAATCCTTTATTTTTAACTAGTGAATCACTCTTAATTTTTATGAGTAATGCATCTAAAGTAAGGGAATCTCCGGTTAAACCAATAGCATTAAAACATTCAGTCTGAAATGGGTTATTTTCTTTTTCGAGTTCACTCACCAAGAAACCAGTTGAACGATTCGATTCTCCCAGTTGACCTAGAGTGAATGCAATCATATCTCCGTATTTAGAAAAATTGAGTCTAATTATACTATCAATGAAAGTAGTATCATTGGAATGAGAAAGACTGAGCAAAGCAGCTCTTACATTATTCGAATCTTCAGAATTTAAGTATTGCGAAATAGTCGAATTGTTGAATTCACGTTTGAAAGTTGTTTTAATCAGAATTGAATCTGTGGCATTATACTGAGCTTGCAATAGCGATAATGGAAGAAGAATTAGAATTAGAGGTTTTAGAAAATTATTAAATCGGAGTTTCATACACTCTATATTTTTTGTAAATCTCTCCATTCATAACCTGTTCTGCACCCCTTTTCATCATCTCGTTATCTTCGAGTATCCAGCTTGCTTCACCATGCATTATCCCAATTTTCTCTGCGCGTTTTGTTATTTCATAATATAAAAGCGCATCAATTCCTCTTTTTTGATATTCAGGAATAATACCAAGTGTTAGTACCCTTGCCCAATTGATAGTTTTTCGTTTTGTGAAAAGTTTAATGAAGTTAAATGGGAAAAGTTTACCATTAAAATCTTTAAATAATATATTATAATCTGGCATAACTAATGAAAACGCAATTGTCTTTCCCTCAACTTCGGCAAAGAGAACAACCGAAGGTTCTACTATTGGTTTTAATTCTTTTGCTAAATTATCAATCTCTTCATCACTCATTGGGATAAAGCCCCAATTTGGTGCCCAAGCTTTATTGTAAACATACTTTACTTTTTCGAGCTCGCTCTTAAAATTTTTCATATCTATTTGCTTTATGGTAACCTTTGAACGTTTTCTGGCTATTTCGGCAACGCGTAATAATTTTTCAGATTGCAATAATTTTTTATTATCAATCCTATATGCATATAAATCTTTAACTTTTTTAAGCCCATAATTATCCATTAATTCAAGATAATACTTAGGATTGTAGCTCATCATTAGTCTGGGTGGATCATCAAAACCTTCTAGCAGCATTGCAAATTCATCATTACTTGAAGGATTTGCTGGACCTCGCATAGCATCAACACCTTTAGATTTAAGCCAATCTTTCACTTTATCTAAAAGAGCATTTGCAACATCCTGATCATTTATTGATTCAAAAAATCCAAAGAAGCCAATATTTTCATTATGTATCTTATTATGATTATCATTTTTAATAGCTGCAATTCTTCCTACTGATTTACCATCACGATATGCCATGAACATTTCTAATTCCGCTGAATTGTAGAAAGGATTTTTATCAGGATTCAGAATTTTTTTCTTATCCATCATTAACGGGGGAACCCAATTAGGATCATTTTTATAAATTTTCCATGCAAATTTTAGGAATGGTACGATACCTTTTTTGCGATCTAACTGCTTTACTTCAATAGTACTCATCAATTCTCCAAAGGGCAAACAGATTAACTAATTGGAATTCTAAATATTTAACTTAAGATATTAGCCCAAGTTCCTTCCCAACTGAACTAAATACATCAATTATTTTGTCAAGGTGTTCTTTTTCGTGAGTTGCCATATAACTGGTTCTCATCATTTGTCTACCTTCAGGAACCCCAGGTGCGATGAAAACATTAACAAAAACACCAGCATCGAACAACATTTTCCACATTTTAAATGCAAGTCCATCATTTCCAACAATAACCGGAACAATTCCTGTTCGACCATCAATTACATTAAATCCCAAACTTGTCAAACCTTCACGCATATAATTTGCGTTTGATATAAGTTGTTCTACTCTCCAGGGTTCTTCTTCAAGAATATCTAAAGCAGCCATTGCTGCAGCAACGGAAGCAGGAGTTGGTGAAGCTGAAAATATTAAAGCTGCAGAGTGATGTTTTATATAATCAATAACCTTAGCTTTCCCTGCAACGAATCCACCAAGTGATGCAAATGTTTTACTGAATGTTCCCATTGTCATATCTACTTGCTCAACTAAGCCAAATTCGCTTGCTGTACCGCGTCCTCCTTCACCAATAACGCCGACAGAATGTGCATCATCTATTAAAATTCTAGCATTGTGTTCTTTTGCAAGATCAACTAATCTTGGTAAGTCCACAATTTCCCCACCTGTACTGAAAACGCCATCACTAACTACTAATTTTGCAGCATCTTTTGGAATTTTATTTAATACCCGTTCAAGATCATTCATGTCATTATGTTTATAACGAAGCATATCGGCTGTCATCCCTTTTGCCATCAGATTAGCAACTTGAATGCATGCATGGTTATCTTTATCTGAGACTACATATTCTCCACGTTGGACAATTGTGGGTATGATACCTTGTGCAGTTAAATATCCGGTACTAAACAAAAGAACAGCTTCAGTTCCGAAGAACTTAGCCATTCTTCTTTCCATTTCTTCATGCAGCTCAAGTGTTCCAGTTAAATAACGAGAACCTGAACAACCTGTACCGTAATGTTCAATCGCTTTAATCGATGCTTCTTTAACTTTATGATGAGCAGTAAGTCCAAGATAATTATTAGATCCAGCCATTATAACTTCACGGCCCTCTATATGCACAATCGGTCCTTCGTTCTCTTCAATAGCTCTAAAATAAGGATACATACCAGTCTTTTTAATATCATCAGCTCTTGTAAAATCATAACATTTCTTAAATAAATCCAAAATATTCCTCCTGAGAATAATAAATTTAAACAGTATATTTTTGTATTATTATTTTCAAAAATATTCAGCTAATTTATTACTAAAAATATCTAAAGTCAATTTAATCAATAATTTAAGGGGTCTCATGTCAGACAAGTTAATATCAGTAGTAACTGGAGCAAATGGATTTGTTGGTAGTCATTTAGTCGACTATTTGATTGAAAAAGGGGATGATGTACATTGTCTCGTTCGGGAGAGCAGTAATCTTAGATGGTTAGATGGAAAAGATGTGACAATACACAAATCCGGTCTTTTCGATTTGGATGCATTAAAGAGAATACTTAAAGATATTGATTATCTTTATCACGTTGCTGGTGTTGTAAAAGCAAAGGATGAAAAAGGATATTTTGAAGGAAATGTGACTGCCACTGAAAATATTCTTAAAACTGTTACAAATGTTTCACCGAATATTAAAAGAGTTTTAATTGTTAGTAGTCTTACGGCTTGTGGCCCATCATCTAATGAGGTAGTCTGTGACGAAACGACAAAGCGGCATCCTATTACGACATATGGAAGAAGTAAGGCAGCTCAAGAAGAACTTTCGGAAAGTTATATGGACAAATTACCAATAACAATTGTTAGACCTCCTGCAATTTTTGGGGAAAGAGACACTGAGATTTATTTATTCTTTAAAACTTATAAACAAGGTCTTATGAGTTTAATAGGTTTTAACAATAAAGAACTAAGTTTGATCTATGTAAAAGACCTAGCTCATGGAATATATTTAGCTGCGACAAATGAAAAAGCAGCAGGGGAGACTTACTTCATAAGTTCGAAGAAGTTTTATACATGGACTAAGATTGGAAAGGTTTTACAAGATGTTTTTAATAAGAAAGCGTTTACCATAAGACTACCACATTTTTTAGTATATGGAGTTGCGGCCGTAGCTCAGTTCTTTTCAATATTTAGCTCTAAAGCAGCAACTTTTAACCTTGAAAAGGCTAGAGATTTTGTTCAAGATGCATGGACGTATGATATATCCAAGGCTGAAAATGAACTAGGATTTGTTGAAAACTATACGCTTGAAGAAGGATTAAAACGAACAATTGATTGGTATCGAGAGGAAAAATGGTTATAGGGTATTTTCTTTGATTTATAAAATAGATGCGTAATAGTTCTTTTAGTATCCGAATTACCAAATCCTTTTAATAATATTTCAGTATTAAAAAATGTAGGAAATTTTGAAGCCAAGAATTCCTCTTCATTCTTAGAAGCATTATAAATAATATATGCTTCTTCAAGTATAATCTTTTTATTTGTTGTCAAATAATCAATGTGCCAATGAACTTTCTTATCACGTCTAAAGTGCCGACTTAATCTCTGAAACAGATTCTTCTGCGCGCTTCCAATGTAATAATAATAACCAGGGGGTAATTCATATTCTTTAAACTTTTTAATGGATAGATTAAATGAAAAGGGTGAATATAATTCTAAAATATAAATACCAGAATTAGAATTAGTTATTTTCTGCACCTTCTCTAATCCAAGTTTTTATCCCTTCTACTTGATTGGAAGTTAAATAACCCCTTGAGGGTGGGGGCATTAAAGGAAAACCTTGTCCTTCTATTCTCCAGACCATTCTGCTTGTCTCAACACTAAATGGGTCAACTATTCCGGGTGTAACTGCATTAGACCAAGTGGTTAAACTATAACCACCAGCCATAGACCCATCATCATGACATCCCGATGACATACACTTAACATTAAAAATAGGTTGTATATATTCACTGTAGCTAACATTTTTGCTTGGAATTTTTACATTATCTATATCAGTGTTTGTACCAGTATCATCACATGATATAAATAATACAATTGAACCAAAAATTCCTATTAAACCTATGTTATATAAATTTCTCTTAATCATTATTCTCAAATTTAATTAAATTGATCTAAAATGTTCAGCCATTTTACACATTGCCGATCTAAAAGTTCCTATAACAACTTAAATTTATGGAATATTCATTAGAAAATGTCTAATTTAAACTTCAAATTTTGGGGCTATAGCTCAGCTGGGAGAGCGTTTGACTGGCAGTCAAGAGGTCAGGGGTTCGAGCCCCCTTAGCTCCACTATTTATTATTTAGAATTTACTTCAAAAAGAGAATATTTAATCATACCTTTCTATCTCTGGAAACCCTAATTTGTGACTGTTTGTATACGTTTCAGTCACAAAAATATTATCATATACTTAATTTTCGCCATATCTTTACTCTGTTATGCCCCCCATTTCTTGATCCAAAAAAGATGAAAAAAGTTAAATTGATGAATCATTATCAGCAGCTTAAGAATGATGAGTAAAAAATATGATGATATTAAAACAGTAATATAGTAATTTATAACCACTTGTTACCCTTAATAAAAAATTCTATGAGGAGGTTTAAAATGTGTAATTCTTCCACTCAGTTGAAAAAGTGTTTAATTCTATTAATAATTATTCAAGCATTAATTATTCCCTGTTCAACAAGTGCAAACATCAATTTTAAAGCTCCAAAAAACCTTCGTGTCGAATATCAACATAATCCATTAGGAATGGATATAATAAATCCTCGTTTATTTTGGGAAGTAAATGATACGCGACGAGGGGCAGTTCAAACTGCATATCAGCTATTAGTTAGTACTAGTTCGGAGAAATTAAAAAATGGAGAAGCAGATATCTGGGATAGTGGTAAAGTAGAATCCGATCAATCAACTCACATAGTTTATGAAGGTTCAAAGCTTCAATCAAGCCAGAAATATTATTGGAAGGTTAAAACTTGGGACGCCGATGGAAATGAATCGCCGTTTAGTGGGCATGCAAATTGGGAAATGGGAATCTTATCAGAAGACGAGTGGCAAGCTAATTGGATTGGGGGAAAAATTGTTGAAACTCCAATAGAAGATGAAAATAAATGGAAGTGGACCGAATGGTTTTGGCATCCAACTGAAATCGGTATTGATAAATCTGTTTTTTTCAGAAAGAAAGTTACTATTCCAAATAATAAACAAATAACATCCGCACTGATACGTTTAACAGCTGATAATAAATTCACAGCTTATTTTAATAATATAGAATTGGGTAAGGGAGATTCCTGGCAAAAGGTATATGATTTTGATATAACTGATAAAATCGAAAATGAGAACATTATAGGTATTGAAGCTGCAAATACAGCCGGTAATATTTGCGGACTCTTATTCAGTTTAAAAATTATTTTTGATGATGATACTGAAATGTATATTGGTGCTGATGAGGAAACCAAGGACTGGAGAACAACAAATCAAGATTATCCTAGTTGGAATTTGCTTTCATTCAACGATTCTGAGTGGGATGAAATAAAGCTGCTGGGTGATTACGAGGATGGCGAATGGGAAAAAGTTGATGAGAAGAATACATATAAAGCACCTCGTCCTATTTTAGTTAGAAACGAAATAGAGATAAGTAAAAACATTAAATCGGCTCGTGCCTATGTTACTGGTTTGGGTGGGTACGTCATGTACATCAATAGAAAACGAGTTGGTGATGCTGTTTTTACCCCTGGTTGGACCCACTACCCCAAACGAATTCAATATCAAACTTATGATGTTAGTAATATGTTGAACAAGGGTGAAAATACTCTTGGTGCTGTCCTTGGAAATCTATGGTGGAGTAGTGGATTGGGATGGAGAGGTTCTATCATCTACAGTCAAGGTCCTTTAAGATTCTTCATGCAGTTACTTGTTGAATTTCAGGATGGTACTAATCAATTATTTGTTACTGACGAAAATTGGAAAACCCATGATTCCCCAATATTAGAATCTACTATATATCATGGTGAAAGATATGATGCCAGATTAGAGGAGAAGGGATGGGATAGTACAAATTTTGACGATTCTAAATGGATTCCAGTAACACTTATTGAAAAAGAAAAAGGTAAACTCGTTGCACAGCAAGGACCACTTTTAAGAGTTACAAAGGAGATAAAACCCATTAAAATTACATCTCCATCCAACGGAGTTTATGTCGTTGACATGGGTCAGAATTTTGCTGGTTGGGCTAAACTAAAAGTTGAGGGTGCGAGTGGGGATAGTGTTAAGCTTCGATTTGCAGAAACATTAAAACCTGATGGGAATGTTTATACAGAAAACTTAAGACAAGCAGAGGCAACTGATACATACATACTTAAAGGTGAAGGGATTGAGGAATGGCAACCTTGTTTTACTTATCACGGATACCGCTATATTGAAGTAACAGGATATCCGGGAGAGCCTAAAATTGATGCCTTGACAGGGATTGTTGCAAATTCTGATGCCCCTTATATTGGTGAATTTTCATCTTCAAATGAACTACTGAATAAAATACAGCAAAATATACTGTGGGGGCAAGCTAGCAATATGTATTCTGTCCCAACTGATTGTCCTCAGCGAGACGAAAGGCTTGGATGGATGGGAGATGCCCAAGCATTTGCTCCTACTGCGAGTTACAATATGGAAATGATTCGGTTCTTTAATAAATGGATGCGTGACATAATTGATAGTCAGGATGAAGATGGTGCTGTACACGATGTTAATCCAGTAATAGTTGTTAAGGGACCTGCAGCGCCCGGTTGGGGAGATGCAGTATATGTCATTCCATGGGTTATGTATAAGTATTATGGTGATAAGCGTATTCTTGAAGAGAGCTATGATGGTATAGTAGCTTGGATTGATTATATGACTTCACAGAGTATAGAATATCTATATGAAAAAAGTGGTTATGGGGACTGGGTTGCTCCAGTCAATTCTCCTTCTGAGCCAATAGGTTCAGCTTATTATTTTTATGGAGCAAAAATGGTCTCAATTATCGCAGAAATATTAGGCAAAACTTCGGATGCAGTAAAGTACAGTGAATTATCAGAGAAGATTGCCAACGCATTTAATAAAAAACATTTTAATTCAGTAGATAATTCGTATACGGGAAACACACAAACAGCCAATTTAATTCCTTTGAATTTTGGATTGGTTTTAAAAGGGAAGGAAAATTCAGTAGCATCTAGCATTGCTGAAGATGTAATATCAAAGAATAATCATCTTTCAACAGGATTCTTAGGTGTTTCTCTCTTGCTTCCTACTTTAAGTAACTATGGGTACCATGATTTGGCATTCAAAGTTGCAACTCAGAAAACTTATCCATCTTGGGGATATACTGTAGATAAAGGGGCAACCACTATTTGGGAATTATGGAATGGTGATACTGAAGGACCAGGAATGAATTCACGAAATCATTTTGCACTTGGTTCTTGTGGTGAATGGTATTATGGTTATCTTGCCGGAATTAATCCGTCACCAGAATCACCAGGATATAAGAAGATTATTCTGACTCCAATGCCAGTAAATGATTTGGAATGGGCTGATGCGAAAGTAAAAACTTCGTATGGAATCGTATCATCCAACTGGCAAAAGAAAGAAAATAAGATTGAATACAATTTTAATATTCCAGCAAATACGAGCGCTGAATTTCATATACCAACACTGGGTGGTAAGATTAAATCAGTTAAGGATAATGGTAATTTTATATATAAAAATGAAAAAATGATTCCAACAAAAGGGATGAATCTGATTAATACAGATTCGACTAAGGTAATTGTCTCCTTAGTAGCTGGAGAATATCATTTCATTGTAGAATATGAATAAGATATACTAGATGAATAACTTTGCTAAGGATAATTTTGTGCATTTAAAGAGAATATTTTCTGCGAAATACTCATTGATTAAATTCAAATGGATTTTAAGTATATACATATTGTTAAGTATGGGTATTCAGTCTCAAGATCTTAATGACATGTCTAATCAATTAGAGGGAGAGGATCAGGCTACTCTTCAGATTCATGTTAAACCATTAAATGATATTCAAATAACTTCTAGTACTGGAGAAAAACCACAATCAAAAGTATGGTTTTATGCTGATTATTGGTGGACAGTTCTACCGAATGAAACTGGTACAAAGCTTTGGAGACTTGATGAAGAGAAATGGACAAATGTACTTCATCTGTCAGAATCAACAAAAACATCAGCTGATATTCGAAATATTGATAATTTTACTCATATACTTTTATATCAAGATGTAAATTCGGAACTGATATCTATTGAGTACAATAGAGAATTTAAAAAATATGACTTATGGTCCAAACGGCAATTCTCAGTGAGTATTCCATTAGAATATGCCAGTGAAACCGCCACTATTGACATAGATACATCTGGCAGAATGTGGTTAGCTTCTGATGATAAAACAGAGGTCCATGTCAGATGGAGTGATCCACCATATACTTTTTGGAGCAAACCAATAACACTCGAAACAAATATATTGCCTGACGACATTTGCACAATTTGTGCTTTTCCAAATGGCAGTATGGGTGTAATGTGGTCAAATCAAAAGAAGAAGAGTTTTGGATTTAGAATCCATCAAAATGGATCAAGACCTGATATATGGTTAACAGATGAAATTCCTGCGTCTGAATCTGCAATACCATTGAATGGTGGAATGGCAGATGATCATCTAAATATTGCAGTATCTTCTGATGGAACATTATACGCTGCTGTCAAAACTAGTTACGATTCAGTAGGTTATCCACTCGTTGCTCTTTTGATTCGACAAATCACAGGGAAATGGGATGAGCTTAAAATTGTTGATGATGAGGGCTCGCGTGGTATTGTACTCCTCAACGAGAATGAAGACAGAGTTATTGTCTGCTATACCTCATATAGAGATAATAAAATAGTTTATAAAATCTCAAGGACAAACTCAATCTCGTTTGGAAAACGTCAATCACTTATTGAGGGCTGGAAAAATATTAATAATGTAACTAGCACTAAACAGAATATTGCAAGCGAGGTTGTAATTTTGGCATCTGAGTCAGGAATTGCTAGGGGAGTTAAGCTACTTTGGCCTTCAAAAGAATAAGTATTGTAAAGCAGATTAAAAATTATGGTTAAATATTATCTCTAATTTTGCTCCTAAGTAAAATGCAGACGCTCTGAGAGGCTTTTACTAGTCAGCAATATTATATAGAATATGGAATTGATAAAAAGCCATTAGGATTGTAATTATAGTAAAAAGTAATTGAGAATAGTTAAAGATAAAGTGTGACAGTTAATATGAAAAATATATTCGTAAAAATGATTAAAAGTGAACTACCGTATTGACTGGCAGTTAATAGGTCAGGTATTCGAGCCCCCTTAATTCCACAACTATTATTTATTTTACATTCACAAAACGAATATCAAGTCAGACAATTTGTCTTTAATAAGCGCAGTCTGTAACTGCAAATTGATTTTTTGTAAAAAATACTTAAACCTTATTTAAAACAAAACTTATTCATCAACTCAATTTTAAAAGATATGATTTATTTAATCTGGGAATAATTTAATGAATAAATAAATACTTTTACGAAGAAATATTCGGATCAATTTTCAGTTCACACAGATCATTAAATGTCGTTATTAGTAACACTAACTTTATCATTTGTCATCATATGAGGCAAGGTCAACTCTTAAGTATTACTAGCTAAAAGACCTTGGAGTTGCATTAAACTAAAATTATCTGTATTATTCAATACAGATATATTTTGCCACCCAATTTTGAGTTTTATCTTTCTGGGTTTTTGTTTCAGATCACGTCATATACTAATGAGGATAAGAAATGAACCGGTCAAAAGAGAGTGAAGGCATACCAACCTCGAAATCCGTATATGCTTTGAGAACTGCATCGAAATTATCTGACATCTCAGTATATTCCATCCGTCAATATATCGACAACGGTTTGATCTTACCTTATGTAACCAATACTAATCGTCATCTATTCACCAGCGTAGATATTCTAAGATTGAAGTATATCAAAAAGCAGTTATCAGAAAATGGTTTAAATATTGCTGGTATTAAAGCCATGTATTCATTAATCCCATGTTGGTCAATTCATCAATGTCCAACTTCTACACGTGAAAATTGCGCAGCTTACTTTTCTGGAGAAGCGCCGTGTTGGGAAGCTTCTGAGAAGGGAACAAAATGTAAAAATAAGGATTGCCGCAATTGTGATGTATATAAATTCCCGGAAGAATGTAAAGATTTGAAAGCTATCATTAAAAAACATACTATTTGATAGAATAGAATGATTTTAATTATCAGATTTAGGAACTATACATAAAACAAATAGAATTACGAACAACCTGTCTTGAAAATTATTCTCTTCTTTGTTCATAGTAGTCAAAGGAGGTCTACAAAATGAAAATAATTATTGGATTCATAAACTCCCAAAATTTCCTTCTTCGAATAGCAGTTCTAAATATAGTACTACTAGTTATATTGATAGTATATGGTACTGTAAGTCAATTTTCAGAATACGTCAATGAATCGACAGTTTCAACGCTATCTTATTTAGGCTTGAGAGTATTTGCTGGATTGGTGTTGGTAGCTGTATCAACACTTCCATTTATAACGGGATGGTATTTTAACACTAAACTCGATAAAAAATTATCTTTAAGAATTTTTGGATTGATCATATTTCTTTTTATGTCTTATCAGTTTATCCATCCACTTTTTACAAAAAATCAACTATCGTTCGAGATTGGCTATATCGTAATACCAATTATTATAAACGTCATTATGGTTTTGTTAGGAGCGTCGATTTATGTTTCTGAATATATTAAAAAGAATAGAGACTCAAATATTGTAAGTTAAACTGCAACAATGAACATCATTCTTCTAAATGTTTGTTAGTCTTAAAACTATTTAAAGTAATACTTTGGTATTTATGTTTGATTAAAATTAATTTAATGGTAAACAGAGCAGTTTAATCTTTTATTCAGGGAGGTCAAATGGACCACTCATCAGAAAGTAAAAATATAATCGAAAAAATATCGGATTTGACCGACCGTATAAGTCGAATTGAATCATACCTAAATCTTGATGATAGTGGAGATTCTACGGAAGATATTCTTAAGATAGAAAAGAAAGAAAAAAAATCTCTAGAAACTGAAATTGCTCAATTTTGGTTTGCAAAAGTGGGTATTATAGTGCTTGTCTTCGGACTTGGAGTGATCTTAACACTTCCATTCAATAAATTACCACTATTTATGCCCAGCTTGTTAGGACTTGTAGTTTCGCTAGGATTATTTACCTTTTCAAAATTCTTAGAAAAATCGAATAGTCTGATTTCAAAATATTTATTTGGAGCTGGATTTTTTGTACTATTCATTGCTACACTTAGACTTCACTATTGGGGAAGTACTAGTTACATCAGTAATAACTTCAATGAATTTATTTTACTATTTATTATTGCTGCAACTCTTTTGGGAATTTCGATTAAAAGAAAATCAATCTATTTATACAATATTGGTGTATTGTTCACTTTTGTTGCTGGGTTGATTTCGGGTAATACCTATCTAATATTTTTACTTATTTTAATCTTTGCATCTATTAGTACCTATATTAAAATCAATTTTGAGTGGGGAAGATTTTTTTATTGGAGTATTTTTTTGACTTACATGGCTCATTTTATCTGGTTTATAAATAATCCTCTAATTATAGGTAATAAAATAGAATTAGTCACAGAACCGTATATAAATATTTTCTTTCTCATGTTATATTTAGTTATAATAGCACTGGGTAATATTTTCAGGAAAAATGAATTTGCTGACGAAAAGAAAAAAGTTACTAGCAGTTTTATCAATAGTGTTGGATTTCTTCTTTTATTCTCCTTAATTACTCTAACTCAATTTAGATCTGAAATAACAGTTTCGTTCCTCATTGCATCGTTATTGTTTTTATCCTTGGCCACTATTTTTTGGAAACAACAACAAGATAAATACGCCATTTTTTTCTATTCAATCATTGGATATATTTTTCTCAGTTTTGCCATTGTAAATCAATTCGAAATTCCACAGGTATTCATTTGGCTATGCTGGCAAAGCATTCTGGTCATTTCGACTGCAATTTGGTTTCGTTCAAAGATTATCATACTAGCCAATTTTATGATCTATCTGGTAATTGCATTAAGCACTTTATCACTTTCAGATAATTATGCATGGAGTACTCTTAATGTGGGTATAGTTTCTTTACTGAGTGCAAGAATATTAAATGCAAAAAAGGATAGACTTGAACTTAAAACCGAATCAATGAGAATTGCATATTTAGTTGTAGCTTTTATAATTATTCCATTGTCAACATTTCAAATTGTTTCCCAAGATTATGTTGGATTTACTTGGTTAGGTCTTGGCCTAATCTATTATGGGCTAAGTATAATTTTGAAAAATAATAAATACAGATGGATGGCTATAGCTACTCTTGGAATAACCATTTTGTATACTTTAATTCTTACTGTAATGAATCCTGAAAATGAATTGCAAGTTCTATCATTTATCGTTTCTGGAATAGTATTAATATTAATATCGATTTTTTATACAAAAATGAAAACCAGCGAGAAGTCAGCAAATAGTTAATCTTAATAATCACTAAATGGTTCTGTCACATGGGAACAAATAGAAGGAAATTTCTAAACTCTCTTTTGGCTATTGGAAGTTTTGGAACAATCTCTGCAATTGTCTATCCTATATTAGCATTCCTCATCCCACCTAAAATTGCAGAAATAAAAGTTACTTCTCTGAAAGTCGGACCCGTTAGTGGGTTTGATAACAATAGTTCTAAAATCGTAAAATTTGGACGAACACCAATAATTTTAATTCGAAATATTGATGGTGAATTCGTGGCTTTAGAAGCAACTTGTACACATCTAGATTGCATAGTACAGTTTAGAGATGATACCCAGGAAATTTTATGTGCATGCCACAATGGTATATATGATCTTGAGGGTAGAAATGTATCAGGTCCTCCTCCAAAGCCTTTGAAAAAATATTTGGTCAAGATAGTTGATGAAGAAATTACAATTTTATCACAAAACGTCTAACTATGAAAAAATTAAAAATATCTTGGATGGAAAATTGGCTTGATGAGAGATTTGATCTAACTCCTATTAGGAATCTTATCAAACATAAGAAAGTTCCCATACATGGGCATTCCATTTGGTACTATATGGGTGGAATTAGTTTGTTTTTATTTATTACTCAAGTATTTACCGGAATACTTCTACTTATGTATTATGTCCCAGGTGAAGATCACGCCTATGAGAGCATTCAGTTTATTTTAACTAAAGTCGATTTTGGTTGGTTGATCCGCAATCTACATAGTTGGTCTGCCAATCTGATGATTCTTTTTATATTTCTTCATATGTTCAGTGTCTTTTTTACGAATGCTTTTAGAAAGCCGAGAGAATTAACGTGGATTACTGGATTCATTCTATTACTGCTTGGAATGGCTTTTGGTTTTAGTGGATACTTACTGCCATGGAATGAATTAGCATTTTTTGCAACGAAAGTTGGGACAGATATTGTTGGAGTAGTTCCATTTGTAGGTGATTGGTTAAAAACTGTTCTCAGAGGAGGTGAAGATGTTACTGGAGCTACGTTATCAAGGTTTTTTGGAATTCATGTTGCAATCCTACCAGCGATTTTCACAGTCCTTTTGACAATTCACTTGATATTTGTACAAAGACAAGGAATGAGTGAACCAGAAGAATTCGAAAATCAGAGTGAAAAACAAAAACGATATATACCATTCTTCCCTCATTTTATTTTGCAAGATGCACTGCTTTGGATAATAGTTTTAATAATTCTATTAAGTCTAACTGTGTTCTTCCCATGGGAATTGGGACAAAAAGCTGATGCGCTTGCCTCTGCGCCTACTGGAATAAAACCGGAATGGTATTTCATGTTTATGTTCGAAACATTAAAAATTCTCCCAGCTAATATTTTATTTTTTGAAGGAGAAGCTGTAGGAATTTTTGGTTTTGCAATTGCTGGGATAATTTGGATGTTCATTCCATTTATTAAATTTTCGAAAGAGAGAGAAATCAACAAAAAAATTGTTAGGTGGGTAGGTCTATTTTCAGTTTTTTATATTATCATTTTTACAATAATCGGGTATTTATAAAATGAGAGAAAAACATTTAGTAATAAACTTTAAACTAATGCTGACTCTTTTGTCGATATCCATATTAACAAATAATTCCTTGGCTTCTACTGATTCACAAAAGTTTATAGATGAATGTGTGAGATGTCATATTGAAAATGAGATAATGCCAGAACACTATTCAATTGATGATATTCATTGGCAAGTTGGACTATCATGCTCAGGCTGTCATGGTGGTCTTCCAAATGAAAAGGACGAACAACTAGCAATGAGCAAAGAAAATGGATTTATTGGAATTCCTGACAAAAAAGATATTCCCAAATTCTGTGGTAAGTGTCATTCGAATATCGAAAAAATGAGATTGTTTCAAGCCAGAATTTCAACAGATCAAGTATCACAATACTACTCAAGTTTGCATGGACAAAAATTAAAAAAAGAAGATTTACAAGTAGCGACATGCACTGATTGCCACTCGACGCACTCAATTTTGCCAGCATCCGATACAAGATCAACGGTAAATGCTTTTAAAATTCCTAGTACATGTAATAATTGCCATGGTGATGCTAAATTGATGGGTAAATACAATTTAAAACATACACAGTATGAAGATTACTCTAAAAGTGTTCATGGAATGGCACTATTGGAAAATCGTGATAATGGCGCGCCGGCATGTAACGATTGCCATGGTAATCATGGAGCCAAGCCCCCGGGGGTTGAATCTATATCACATGTTTGCGGTTCATGTCATATTAACAATATGAATTATTTTAATGATTCTCCTAAAGCTCAGATATTTTCTGAAATGGACATAAACGCGTGCGAACAGTGTCATGGTTATCATTTAATTCAAAAGGCAGATGATGAAATGCTTAACGTAACTTCATCTTCCACTTGCTCAGACTGTCATTCAAAAGGGGACGAAGGATATATAGCTGCAGATATGATGTATTTGGAAATCAGAAAGCTGTCATCTTTATTTGATTCGATCAAAGCTAAATCAGATGAAATAAATATAATGGGTATGAACAATATTGAAATTGAATACGAACTAAAAAATATTTGGCAAAACTTGATTCATGCAAGGACTTTAATCCATACATTTGATACATCAAAGGTTTTCGAAAAAACCAAACAAGGAATAAATGCTTCATTTGATGCATTAAGGCTGGCTGATCAAGAAGAAACTGATTACTCTGAACGAAGGCTGGGTTATGGAATTGCCACTTTAATATTGATCTTATTAGCAATCACACTATTTTGGAAAATAAAAAGTCTAAATTCTTGACCAAAGACTAGTGGATTTAGGTCCTAGAATTGCACTAATTATGATAAAAACAATACAAATAAGCTATTAATAAACGTGCTGTTTAAACAATCAGTCAAAAGGGAAGAGGTTCGAGCCGTTCGACTCCACAATTATTTATTATGCTTTTCGTGAGAATCTTCAACTATGCGAGATATTTTCGATAATTTCGATTGAAGATTTCTAATTTCTAATTCTAATTTGTAAATTCTATACGATTCAAGTGATTCTGAGCCACCTAACAACCAGTTAATATCACAACCAAGTCTTAGAAATTTTATCAAAATTCTGGAACCTGGTTCTCGATTACCGCTAATGTACTGTTGAAGCTGCTGAGGAGAAATCTCCATTGCCTGAGCAAGTGCTTTGAGTGTGGTATATTTTCGTTTAGCAAAAATTCTAATTCTGGCACCAATTCCATCCTTGAGTTTATTTTCGTCAAACAGATTAGGTTCGTTTACATTGTCATCAAGAAACTTAAGCTGATATTGATAGGATTCTATTGCTTCGGAAATCGAATCATAAAGATCATCATCAAAATGGTCTTCGCTTTCGAGAAGATAGGATAGGGTATTAGGTCTAATCTCTAGTTTTTGAGCAATCCAATTTAGACTAATATTTAATTGATTTAGCTTCTGGTTTATTTCTTCACGCTTACTCATACATCAATCTAGATATATTATAAAATTGTTTTTAATTAAAATAATAAAAAAAAGAGAATATATAAAGAAAAAGCCCGGCATAACCGGGCTTTTTTGGAGGAGATGTACTTCTACATTATTTCAATAGAAGCATCTTCTTAACTTCAACCTTTTGATCAGCTTGTAGTCTGTAAATATATGTACCACTTGCTAATTTGCTTGCATCGAAGCTTCTCTGGTAAACACCAGCGCCCATAACTTGATTGTCAATGAGTCTTGTAACTACTCTTCCAAGAATATCATAAACAACTAAATTAACCTTAGCATCTTGAGGTAATCCAAACTGAATCATTGTACTTGGATTAAAAGGATTAGGATAGTTTTGGTCTACGAAGAATTCTTTCGGAATGAGAGATTGCTCATCCACATCTGTGATATAATCAACAATGGTAAATGTAAGTGTATCAACACTTGCAATAATGCCTTCTGCTGCATTAGTACTAACTGTTCTTACCACATATGATGGAGTTATGCTCATATCTGTTCCATACTGGGCAATAAGATCCATCAAATCTTGATTAGTTGCGGTCGAAGAGGTAGAAGTACCATTATTGTCGGATAGCTCAGTTACTACTTCCTCACCATCAATAAATACTGCAAATTGATAGATGAGATCTTCACCATTCAGATCAACTGCAGGGTGCCAACTGACACTAACTTCAAAGTTAGGATCACCGGTAATACCGTATTCTGTTCCTTCCAAAGCTTTTGACTCAGCAGTAAACCAGAAATTAGCATTTGGTGGAGCAGCAACATCTTGCTCGATATCTGTGTAATATCTTGGCAAAATTTGATAACCATCATCTGGTGGAGTACTAGAGTCAAATTGACCCAATATACCAACAATATTTGCCGGATAAACAGGTTCTACTTGACCAGCAAGATCAAGGTCTTTATCTACTCGCATTGTCCAAATGAGTGAATCACCTTCAGGAGATTTTGCTCCATCCCACATATCTAAATTTGAATCGCTGCCGACGTCTGGCCAATCACCGTTTACTTTAGTAACTCCGTTTACTTGTACTAACATACTTTCCATTTTTTCCATATCGTATGGAGTCATATTAACACTTGGAGATATTACAATTGGTTGTGGTACAGTTCCAACCCCTAATCTAACAATATCGGCCTTATCAGCAACAACTATTTCTGTCAATCCATTATACTGATCAATTTCACCAGTGACTTGAACTAAATCACCAACAGTAGTGAAAATTGAATCAACACTCGAGTAAATATTAATTCCAGCAGTTTCATCCTGGATATTAATACTCAAAGAGAACAATGAATTGATAGTAGGTGAAGTTATAACACCTTTGACTGTAACTACCTCGCCCAATCTATCTGGAACGAAATTACTGTCAGCATCAATTCTAACTGCGGCAATAGTTTCAGCCTCAACTGTTTGAACATCAATTACAACTATTGGTAGCATAGTTCCGTTTCGAATAGTACCAGTATAGATTATCTCTAGAGCAGGATCATCATCCAAGTTTGCAAGTTCAACAACGTCTACTTGTCCTGAGGTTGGCATTACTTGACCATCAACAAATTCTGATGACCAGCTCATAGGATCAGTAATGTCACCACCTGTATATTTCACTCTCGCAAGAATGTTTTCAGAATCTCTAGATCCAACAACATAGTCAACATTTCCATCGCCATCAATATCACCTGCCGCACCACCTGTAATGCGAGTAATACCAAGAGCTGACAAATCAGCGATTTCATAAGTTACTAAACCACCATTTTCCATTTTTAGTAGATAAACCATTGCAGAGCCATAATTACCGGCTAGTATTTCTTCAACTCCATCACCATCCACATCGTAAGTTGCTAATGATTTGAAGCTACCACCAGGTACGATGCCATCTTGGACTGAACCATATTTCCAACCAGTTGTATCTGATTCATAGTACGCAGAAGCTGAAGCACCACCTAATGAGGTTACGTAAACCATATTATTTGCATAAGCCATATCCCATCTGGTTGATCCACCTTCTAGAGTCCAATCACCAAAATCACCGATCGTTAGAGGTTGTGTGTTTTCAGCTATACCTCTTGGTACACCTGTATAGAACACTTCATCTTTACCATCAGCGTCAACATCAGCTAATGTCATCATATCCATTTGGCCAACACCTTCTGCACCATTAACACCTTTATCTAACAGTCTAACTGTATAGTTGGCAGCAGAAGTTATATCGCCACCTTGATATGATACAAGATATACCTCGTCAGTTCCTCTAAAACCGACCACGAAGTCAACTAGTGTATCAGCATCAACTTGGCCAGCTCTTACACTTGTAATTTGTGTGCCAGTATTTCCTGTAAAATCAGCAATAGGATATCCAAGCAAACTATCGCCATCTTCAACTAAAACAAAGACTGAAGCGGTACCACCACTTAAATAATCACCAGTAACAATTTCTTCAGTTCCATCATCATCAATGTCAACTGTATTGGCAGATAACCAAGACCATCCTGGATAAGCTTGATAACGATCTGCTTCTGTAAAAGCACCTGCACCGTCATTCGTGATTTCTCTAATTCCGCCATCACTATCAAAGAGATATATTGTTTGGTCCATTACAGCAATATCACGATAGTCGTTACCGGCGTCAGGTGCACCATTAGCTTCCATCGTCCATGTTTCAGAACCATCACCAGCATCAGGAATATCACTGACTCCGATTACACCCCAGACATAATAATTATGTCTCTCTGCGAATATAAATTCTGCAGCACCGTCGCCATCTATGTCAGCAACAGTACCACGGAATGGTCGCATACTTGTAGATGCAGGAACATCCATGTTCCAACCAGCATTTGGAGAAGCAGTACCATCGCCATTATCTATACCCATTACATCAGAACCGTCACCAGGAGTTTCATAAACCACGATTCTATCAGGATCTTCGTTACCTGTTCCAAAATTATTTACTGGACACCAGATTACTTCACCTTTCCCGTCTCCATCCCAGTCACCAGTGACCATAACAGGCCAAGTATTCTGGAATTCCATACCAGGTATTACTGTGCTCCAACGTAGAACCCAAGCACCTGAAACTAACTCATATTTGTAAAGTGTAGGAACCAATTCTCCATTTGGACCATCATTCCAGTTATCGTTAACAGCGTATAGATCCATCAAACCATCAGCATCATAGTCCATTCCAGATGCGACATTACCAAATCCACCATCTGGACTTCCAATAACACCACTTCGAACAAAAGATTCTGTCATTACTTCTTTTCCAGAGAATTCCATTGTCCATGTTTCAGAACCATCACCAGCATCCGGTACATTATCAACTGAGACAACACCAAGATAATAATATCCGCCTCTGTCTGGGAATAGAATTTCTTGAGTACCGTCATTATCAACATCATTGATTATGAATTTGATTGGTCTCATATTTGTACCATCATCAACGATGCCACCATTCCATTCAGCATTAGGTAGCCATCCACCAGCGCCATCGTCAACACCTAAATTATCACTTCCGTCTCCAACAGCTTCAAATACAACAAACCTACTTGGGTTTGGATTTTCAGCACTTGTGAAGTTTACTGGTCCCCAGACAATTTCCATTTTACCGTCATTGTCTAAGTCAGCGGCAGCAATAGCAGGCCATGTGTTTTGTAAGGGAATATTTAATGTGGCAGACCAAACAGAATCCCAACTACCAGCATTATTTTCGTACTTATATATTCTGGGGATCAATTCATTCCCAGAATCGTTCCAGTTTTGATTTATTGCATAAATTTCTTGCATACCATCACCATCGAAATCTACACCGGATACTACGTTACCGTAACCGCCATTTTCGATAGCTGGAACTGGAATAACTGCGCTTCTTATATAGGTGTCTTGTGCAAAAAGACCAACTGAAAGAAGCAGGGTTAGTAAAATTGTGGCTTTGATTTTCATCATAAGTCCTCCATTAGTTAATTGAATTAGTTAGTTATTTCCTATAAAACAAAAAGTCACACATAAAACATGTAACTATATTATTATTTTAGCAATATCATTTTTTTTGTAATTGTATTTAAACCATTACTTAAGCTGTATATATAGGTCCCAGATGCCAAACTAGAAGCATCATATTTTACTTTATAAGTTCCAGCTTCAAATTCAGAACCTTTTACCAAATCTGATATCAACTCACCATTAATGTTATAAATTGAAAGGGTAATAGGTGCTCTCTCAGATAATGAAAACTCAATGGTTGTTGATGGATTAAAAGGATTTGGATAATTTTGAGTAACAGAGAAATTCTTAGGAATATTTGATCCAATTTGTTTCACCTTTGTAATAGTATTCTCAATAACTGGTAGGGTAGATGTATAATTCCATTTATCTACCGTCCATCCATAATAAGATACTACATACATATCATCATTAGCGTCAAAATCACAATTATATGGCGAAGCATAACCGGAAACAGTACCGCCAGTATTGTCATTATATGCACCAGTTTTATCAAAATTCCATTGTGCATTATCAATTGTGTCTAAGATAGAACCATCATTAGGATTAACAAGATAAACCCGACCGTAAGAATATGGAGAATTTATGAAATCGAGTGCAGCACACACAAATAAAATATTTTTAGAGTGCAGCATTTTTAATCCCCATGGCCCGCCCTTGTATTCAACATCGGCTTCTGTAATTGAATCATTCAACTGAAAGTCAAATCCCTCAAACAAAGTATAACCATCCGTTGGATTACCAACATAGCAATAAACCTTACCATTCATGTAATTGGATACATAGATAACAGAGCCATCAGAAGAAGCTGTTACGCCTCTAACTGATCCAGGATCGGGGAGATCAATTACCTGGAGCGGATCAGCACTATGACCTGATGACCAAGCGGATTCATTTTCCGGTGAGTCAAAAACAAGTACTTTGCCGGTTGTTAATGAATCTCCCTCAACGGATACATAAACATGATTCATTTCATCTACATCAATCGCATAAATTGGGAGTTCTCCAGTTTTCATTCTCATAGGATATGTCTGAAAACTATCTGCCGTCATTTCAAATGCAAGGATATTGTGATTAGGATCATTGTTCGCAACTAGGATTAAATCCTTTGAATCATAACTCATTGATGCTACATCCATAGCTTCATTTAGGAATAGTTGATCAAATCCATTAAGCCAAAGCGTAATTTGATCTGTACCACTATATTGATATGTCCCGAGTCTACCAAGAGTTGAATCAGCATCTTTGTATCCTACAAGATAGTAGCAATTGTCAGCAAAATCGGCCACAAGCGCCACGAAGGCATCTTCTCCATAGACAGCAGTAGAAATAGTCCTATTTCCAGTTGCATTTGGTTGGTCATCTATTGTTGCATAATTACAGATCCAGTCTCCATCAAATTCTTGAGCTACTACAATTTGAGAAAAAATAAAAAGCAATAATAAAAATATTGTCAATCGATACATTTTAAATTTACCTCCTACTTAGTTAAAATCAGGTATACATTTAGTTTAATACCAGCACTTTATAACTTTACTTTAGAAGAGTCATTTTCTTTGTAATAATATTCGTTCCATTATTGATACTGTAAATATAAGTTCCAGAAGCAAGCTTTGATGCATCAAAAGTTACTTTATAAATACCTGCCTCAAATTCAGATCCATTCACTAAGTTTGTAATCAATTCACCATTGATATTATAAACAGAAAGTGTAATTGGAGCTCTTTCCGCAATTGAGAACTCAATGGTAGTCGATGGATTAAACGGATTTGGATAGTTCTGTGATACTTCGAAATTTTGTGGCACCATAGATTTTAATTTTTCAATACTTGTAATTGTAATATCTATCGTTGGCAAAGTACCGTTAAAATTCCATTTCTCAACTGTCCAACCATAAAAAGACTGACTATAAAGATTATCAGCTTCATCCACATCAACACTATAAGTTGAAGTATATCCAGAAGCGTGACCGATTTGACTTGGTCTATTATTATATGCACCTGTTACATCAAAATTCCATTGTGCTACGTCAATTGTATCTAATATTTCCCCTGTATTAGGATTAATAGCGTACATTCTACCGTAAGCATATCCTGAGGTTGTAAAGTCAACATCCATTGCGGCAAAAAGAATGTTTTTGCCATCCATGAACTGCAATCCCCAAGGAGCAGCGGTAAGAACAGAATCTATCTGCTCAACGTTTTCAAAACTGAAAGATGGTGAAAGTGTATAACCTTCATCCGCACCTCCTACATATGCATAGATTTTCCCGTTATCGTAGTTTGAAACATAAACTAGTGAGCCGTTATCACTGACAGTAACACCTCTTGCTGTTCCATTATCTGGAAGGGTAATGGTCTGAATCGGATCAGCAGAATGCCCTGAACTCCAAGCACCTTCAACATCGGGACTTTCGAAAACCAAAACTTTACTCGGTTCCGTTTCAGAACCTTGTGTTGTGACGTAAACTCTTCCACTTCCATCAATATCAATTGCCCATAATGAATCAGGACTAAATGCATTTGTAGTCGTCTTCATTCTCATCGGGTGAGTATAAAGAGAATCTTCTTTTAGTTCAAACACTAAAATATTATGGTCTGGGTCATTATTCGGGACAAAAACTAGATCTCCATAAGCAGCAATATCTAGAGCTTCCCTTAAATAAACTTGATCAAATCCATTCAACCATAAAGTTCTAGATCCAGCAACTGCTCCACCATAAAGATACGAACCAAGTCGACCATTTGTGGAATCAGCATTTCGGTAACCCACTAGATAGTAAGTTAGATTTGAACTTCTAATTACAACAGCCACGAAATTATCTTCTGATGTAGCTGCAACTGAAATTGTGTTATAACCCGTAGCATTAGGCTGGTCGTCAATAGTTGCATATAAGCACTCCCATTCACCGTTGAATTCTTGTGCTGTTAATAAAGTTGAAAGGGTTAAAAAAGCTAAAATAGATAAGAGTAAGAAAGTAAGTTTTCTTTTCATATCTCCTCCTGATATTTGATAGTTACTTCGAATATGTTACATTAACCATAACTAATTAGTAAAATTACAAAAATGAGATTAAAAGTCAAGTTTTAAGAATTAAAAAAGTAAATATTATCAATATTTATGTAATCTGCTTTCAATTATCGTAAATGAGGAATAAAAATTAGTCCAAGTTTTACAAATTTATTCTTGACAAACATATATGTATCGAATATATTAAAGGTATGGAAAAATATTTTCTCAAGATAATACTCGGTTTTTTCATCTACTCAATTGTATTTGCCGGGGCATTTTATAGTGATTTTACTATTATCAGCGACTCAGACAATGTGCTTCTCACCTGGCGAACGACTTCCGAAGATAACCTAAAAGAAACTTGCATTGAAAGAAAAAGTGTAAATGGTGTTTTCTCGGAAATTGGAAAGGTTCAGGCAAAGGGTGATAATTCTTTTTATGAATTTACTGACGAGAATGCTTTTAAGGTAAATGATGGTGTTTATATATACCGTTTAAAATTTGTATACAACGATAGTAAAACACCCGACTATTCAGCAGAATTATCCGTTACTCATCTAACTTCTGTAGGTAAACAAACTTGGGGAAGTATAAAAGCTTTATTCCGTTAGGATATAATCCTTAAGTAACCTTTCTAAATGTTAAATTCAAATATTCCAATCTTTCTTGCTTCCAAATCTCCAAGAAGAAGAATTCTATTAAAGCAAATTGGTCTGAAGTTTAAATCTTTCAGTGTTCAACTAGATGAAGAGATTCTTGATGGTGAGCATCCAATAAAAACTGTAAAACGTCTATCTCTTGAAAAAATGAATCTTGCAGAAACAAAGTTGCGTAATGGAATTATTATTACTGCAGATACTATTGTTGTTATCGATAAAGAAGTTATTGGCAAACCAAGAACTAAAAAGGAAGCAAAGGAAATTCTCACAAAACTCAGTGGAAGAACACATAATGTTTATACTGGTTTCTCTATAAAGAATCTTATAAATGGAAAAATAATTACGGATTACAGTAGAACAGCCGTGACTTTCAGAAACCTTACGAAAGTTGAAATAAATAGATATGTTCAATCGGGAAGTCCCATGGATAAAGCTGGTGCTTATGGAATTCAAGATGATTTTGGTGCAGTATTTATATCAAACATTAAGGGGTGCTATTATAATGTTGTTGGTCTTCCACTATCAAAAGTTTATACTTCTATGCAAAAAATGATCTGATGTGCTAGAAAAAGTAAAAAAAAATATTTTCATTGCTCTTGCTGGTGCTATCCTCATCTATCTAATCCTCATCATTTATTCTGATTTTTCAGAGATTATATCGGTTGTTAGAAAGATAAACTGGTATTACTTTGTTTTACTTTTCTCCCTTTCATTTTTAACTTTCCTTATTAAATTTATTAAATGGGAATATGGTTTATCCATGCTTGGGATTAGAGTAAGTAAAGTTCATTCCTTCCAAATATTTATGTCTAGTCTCACAATGGGTATTACTCCAGGAAAAATTGGTGATCTACTAAAGTCTTATCTGTTGAAAAAATCAGACTCTATACCTATTAGTCAGAGTTCGCCCATCATTTTAGTAGAAAGAATAACAGAGTTTTTATCTCTTCTTTTTATTTGTCTGATTGGGATTGCACTTATAGAGGATTGGCTGCTTTCAATAATCTTGATAGCAATTATTTTGGTTTTGACTACTATTGTTATTTCAAATGAAAAATTATCCAATAAGGTTCTTTATAAATTTTCAAAAATTAGGTTCATAAAAAAGCATATTAATAATCTAATAATTGCATTTTCGAATGCAAGGCTGCTTCTTAAACCAAAATCCTATCTAATAATGCTACTTATAAGTCTAACTGCTTGGATAGTTGAGGGTTTTATTTTATATCTCATTCTTCAAGGTTTTAATGTTGGATTGTCTTTAACTGCTTCAATTTTGATTTTTACCTTTTCTATCTTTTTTGGATCAATTTCAATGATTCCTGGGGGTCTAGGTTTAACAGAAGGATCAATGACATACTTGTTACTTGATAGTGGGATAGCAAACAACATCTCTATTGCAGCTACTATTCTTTTTAGAATTATCACTCTTTGGTTTTCTCTAGCAGTCGGTAGCATTGCACTTATATTTTTTCAGAAAAGTATAGGTAGAATTATATCAGAAGATTTTAATACCCTCTAAATATGTAATCCACAAAGAAAAATTTATATCTTTTGATTTATTTGTTGAACCATTGCGATTTATTTTGTAATTATCTTGTTCAATAATTATTTTATATTGATTATAAAAAATATTAAGGAGATAGAAATGGCAGATGAAAATGGAGTTGGAAAAGGTTTATTAGTTGGTTTTTTAACAGGGTCTATTGTTGGTGCAGTAATTGGCTTATTATATGCTCCTAAATCTGGTAAAGAACTTCGAGTAGATATTAAAGACAAAACGGATGATTATCTTAATGACGCTGAGGAGTATATTGAAAAAGCAAAGACGAAAGCAAATCAGATGATCAATGATGGTAAAAAGAAATCCGAAGAATTAATTGCTGATGCAAAAGTTAAAGTTGATGCTCTTCTTGAAGAAGCTGAGGGAATTTTAGACAACGCTAAATCAAAGACCGAAGAATATGTTGAAATTGGAAAGAGTACTGTTGAGAAAAAAGGTGAAAAATTAAAATCAGCTATCAAAAAGGGTTTAGATTCTTACAAAACTGAGAAAGATGGCGAAGGTACTGAGGAAGCTTAATTAGATGGAAATTATTCACGTTCTACTTATTCTGCTTATTATAATATTTTCGTTACTTGGTATATACCTAATCTTTGTCATCAAGAAGCTTTCTACAACAATAGATACTCTTGAAAAAGATCTTGTAGAACTCAAAGAGAAAACTACACCCTTGGTTGAGGAGATATCGGATATTACTAGATCAGCTTCTTTTATTACAAAAACCGTTGAAGATCAAATTAGTTTCATTTCGGAAAAAGTAGAACAAATAAAAGCAAAATTTAATTTTTCATCAGAACCTTCGAACAAATCACCGCAGGAAAATGCTTACAATCTCGTCTCGAATTTGAAAGCCATTTCTAAAGGTCTGTCTACGTTTGTTAGAGAAATAAAGAAATAAATAAGCAAAATATCTAAGGAGTTAAAATTGAAAGAATTTAATCCAGATGCCATAAGAAATATTACATTTATAGGACATGGCGGCAGTGGCAAAACTACACTATCAGAGACTATATTGTTTAAATCCGGTATTACAAATCGTATAGGTACTATAGAAGAAGGTAATACAGTTTCAGATTATAATATGAATGAAATTGACAAGCAATTTTCAGTAGCTGCAACACCTCTCCATTTTGAATGGGGAAACGCAAAAATTAATCTCCTCGATACACCGGGGTATTCAGATTTTACCGGACAAGTAAGCGCGGCGCTTCATGTTACTGATGTTGCAATTCCGGTTATCAAAAGTGCTGAGGGAATTGAAGTCGGCACAGAAGTTACCTGGGAAAATGTTCAGAGACACAATATGCCAGCAGCAATAATTATTAACAAAGTTGATAATGAACATTCCAAATTCAATGAAACATTTGAAATGACAAAAAGTCGGTTAAGCCATGATGCAACTCTAATATCTTATCCGGTTAACGAAGGGGTAAACTTCAATACAGTTATAGATATCATAAAGATGAAAGAAATCGAGTTTGGTGATGCAGCAAGTAAATCTGTGAAAGAAAATGATATCTCAGATAATCATAAAGAGCGTGCAGAGCAGATGAGAGAAGCACTTATTGAAACTATCGCGGAATCTAGTGAAGAACTTCTCGATAAGTATTTAGAAGATGGTACGCTTAATGATGATGACTTGAAAACTGGAATTAAAGCAGCAATTCTTGGTGGAACTCTTGTTCCTGTGTTTGCAATGTCGGCTACAAATGGCGTTGGAATTAACAACTTCTTAGACTTTGCATCAAACTATTTCCCATCTCCAGCTGATAGGATTGGAACTGGGGCAAAAATGATAGGTTCTGATCAGAAAATTGAAATCAAAGCAGATCCGAAAGGAGAAGCATCTTTATTCGTTTTCAAATCACTCTCTGAACCACACGTTGGTGAACTATCAGTCTTTAAAGTTTTCTCTGGTACATTGAGCCCCGGGATGGATTTACAAAATACATCAAGAGATAAAACTGAAAGACTTGGACAATTATTCATTCTTAATGGAAAGCAAAGAACAGAAGTCTCAAAACTTAGTGCCGGAGATATTGGAGCAGTTGTAAAACTCAAAGATACACATACGGGTAATACTTTAGCTTCAAAATCTTTTTCAGTTTTAATTGATAATATTGAATATCCAGCACCAGTAATTCGCGCAGCTGTTAAACCTAAATCTAAAGGAGATGAGGATAAAATCTCTAGTGGACTTCATACAGTTCATGAAGAAAATCCAACTGTTACAGTTCATTTTGATCCAGAGCTTGGTCAAACTATTCTTTCTGGTCAAGGTGAGTTACAACTAGCATTAGCTACCAAAGTTCTAAAAGATAGATATAATGTGGAAGTAGATCTTGTTGAACCTAAAATTCCATATAGAGAAACTATTAGAAAAGTATGTCCAGACGTTGAGTATAAGCATAAAAAACAATCGGGTGGTAGAGGACAATATGGGCATGTTCATCTAAAACTCGAGCCACTTGGCCGAGGTGGAGGATATGAATTCGTCGATGCAATTGTTGGTGGAGTTATTCCAGGTAGATTTATTCCTGCTGTTGAAAAAGGGCTTAATGAAATTATGGCTAAAGGAATTCTCACTGAAAGTAAGGTTGTTGACGTAAAAGTTACTTTGTTTGATGGAACATTTCACAATGTTGATTCGGATGAGGTGTCTTTCAAACTTGCAAGTACTAACGCATTTAAAAAAGGATTCTTAGATTCAAATCCAATTCTACTTGAACCAATTTATGATCTTACTATTAAAGTTCCTGAAGATTACATGGGTGACGTAATGGGTGATATTTCAAGTAGAAGAGGTAAGATCTCGGGTATGGAAATGGAAGGACCTTTTCAAGTTATTAAATGCAAAGCACCTCTTGCGGAGTTGTATAAATACTCAACTCACTTACGCAGCTTAACTTCTGGACGTGGTGTTCATACCAGTAATTTCTCACACTATGAGGAAGTACCAAGGGATACCCAAGAAAAAGTAATTGAGGAATTCAAGAAAGCTAAAGAAGAAGAGTAAGTTGAAAAATACTCGAATTTAAATATGAAACCCAATATCAAAATGATGTTGGGTTTCTCTTTTTGATGGAACGTTTTATGGAAAGATTATGGTCTCCTTGGAGATCAGCATATATAGATTCGCTTAAAGATAAGCCAGAAGATGAGCAGTGTGTATTCTGTAATGCTCAAGATGAATCAATTAATGACAAGAATTCTCTTCTGATATTCAAAGGTACATTAGTATTCACTGTTTTGAATAAATACCCTTATAATAATGGCCATTTGATGATTGTTCCAAAGCGTCATATCTCCGATCTCAGCGATTTGACTTCTGATGAGTTTCGCGAAATAACATCACAGATAAAAATAGCTGTAGAAGCTTTAAAAGAAATGTATAACCCGCAAGGTTTTAATATTGGGGCAAATATTGGTAAAGCAGCTGGAGCAGGTATTGATTCTCACATACACTTCCATGTAGTTCCAAGATGGAATGGTGATACCAACTTTATGACAGCTGTTGGAGACGTCAAGGTTATATCTCATGAGCTAGTTGAAACAAAGGTCAATCTTGTAGAAAGAATTAAGATATTATTGCAAGATTAGAATAAAATATTACAAAGGATTTTTAAAATGCACGATGAACAAAAATTTGAAAAATTGAAGCCTATCTTAGTACCTGAACTTGATGAAATTCTTGGTAAACCTTTTAAGGTTTTGGATGATGGATTTATTAGAGTAGTTGATTATCTTGGTTCTGATCAATCAATAGTGCAAGCTGCAAGAGTTTCCTACGGTAAAGGAACAAAAAAAGTTAGCCAAGATAGGGGACTAATTCGCTATCTGCTTAGACATCGTCATACGACACCATTTGAAATGTGTGAAATTAAATTTCATATTAGGATACCTATGGATGCTTGGAGGCAGTGGATTCGTCACAGGACAGCAAATGTTAATGAATACTCAACAAGATATTCCTTAGCAATTGATTCTATGCAGACCACTCAACCAGATGAATGGAGAGTACAGTCTAGTGATAACAAACAAGGTAGCTCCGGGTACTTTGATATTGAGGCAGGGAATGAGATGAGCAATGAAGAAAAATTTCTACATGATAAAGCGAGAGAGATTTACAGTAAACGTGTCGAAATGGGGATGGCAAGAGAACAAGCAAGAAAAGACCTTCCACTTTCTACATATACAGAAGCTTATTGGAAAATTGATCTTCATAACTTGCTCCATTTCTTAGCTCTTAGAATGGAAAAAAATGCACAATTGGAAATTCGTGAGTATGCAAATATGATAGGTCAAGAAATTGTTAAAAGATGGGTACCTATTGCTTGGGAAGCTTTTGAAGAATATAGGTTAAACTCACAAGAGTTTTCCGGATTTGAATTGAAACTACTAAGCATGCTGGCAAATGGCAAAAATGAAGAAGCTATTGAATCCGCTACAGATTTTGGGTGGATAAAACTTAAAGATGGTAAAATGACCTTTAATATGGAAAGATGGGAGTTTGAGAATAAACTACGTGATCTTGGCATTAAAATTCCTTGGTAAATAATTCCAATATTATTGTGATCATTATTGAGCATCTTTCTTGAAAGATATTTTGATGGAAAAGATAATAATAGCCGCTGTTTCAGAAAATGGAGTTATTGGAAAAGAAGGCAAGACTCCTTGGATTTCTTCTCAAGAACTAACACATTTTCGATCAACAACTGTTGGGCACCCTGTCTTGATGGGACGAAAAACTTTTCAATCTCTGAAAGCACCACTTATTGAAAGAAAAAATATAGTTTTAACGAGATCACCGAATGATCAGCCACAAAAGAGAAATGTCACTTATTTTAATTCAGTAGAAATGGTATTGGATTTTTGTAATAGGAATAATTTTACTAAATTGTTCATAATTGGTGGTGGAGAAGTTTATTTGAAAACGATGTATCTTGCAGATAAACTTCTTTTGAGTAAAATGAAATTTAGTGTAAAAGGTGATACTTATTTTCCCGCTGTTGATTCAAAAATTTGGAATTTAACAAAACAATCAGAAAATGAAGACTTTATACTTCAGATATACTTAAGAATTTAATTTGAATATTGAAAAATAAAATTAAAATATTACCCGAAAGTGTTGCTAACAAAATTGCAGCTGGAGAGGTTGTCCAACGGCCAGCATCAGTGCTTAAAGAACTTCTTGAAAACTCATTAGATGCTGATGCTTCCAGCATAGAAGTATTTATTAGAAACTCTGGGAAATCACTAATCCAGATTATTGACGATGGTACTGGTATGACTGAAGAGGATGCTATCAATTCTATAAAAAGACACTCGACGAGTAAAATAGCTTCAATTGAGGATCTTGATAAGATTAAAACCTTTGGTTTTAGAGGAGAGGCGTTAAGTTCAATTGCTGCAGTTGCTAATCTTGAAATAAAAACTTCCATTGACGGTGAGATAGGATCCTTAATACTTTTTAATGGAGAGAATGATTTGCAAATTACTAAAGAGAAGGCTCCAAAAGGAACTTCGATTGCAGTCAAGAATCTATTCTACAATACTCCAGCACGTAGAAAATTTCTTAAATCTACCACAACTGAACTAAAGCATTTAATTGATACTTTTAACAGAGCAGCACTTAGTAATCCAACTATTACAATGAAGTTTTGGAATCACGATGACCTTATATTCGATTATCTTAGAGGGGATCTTGAAGCTAGGATGAAAGATCTAATTGCAGATAATATTTTTGAAGCAATAATTAAGGTTGGAGAAAACACAGAATATCTTAATGTTAATGGATACGTTTCGAAGCCGACTTTCTTAAAAAAGAGCAAAGGGGAGCAGTACTTATTTATAAATGGAAGATATGTAGTAAGCAAATCAATAAATCATGCAGTCTTTTCAGCATATGAAAATCTTCTTGATAGGGGTGAGTATCCATTCTTTGTCCTATTTATTGCATTAGACCCATCGAAGGTTGACGTTAACGTTCATCCTTCAAAACTCGAAGTAAAGTTCGAGAACGAAAAAGATATTTATAAACTCATTAAATCAATTGTTAGAAAATCAATTGGGCAATATGACCATACTCCAAGTATGTCGTTATCAAGCGATGATTTGAAAAATACAAAACTATACTATGATGATCCAAAACTAATCCCTCAGAATGATTTCTCTGATAGGCCATTTAAAGACGAAAATAATCGAAGTGGAAAAAGAGAAAAACATATTTTTGATGATAGTGAACTTGACATGCTTTTTGGTAAAATAAGTCCGAATTCTAAAAAAGATTCTCCAAGTAAAATTAATTCACATCCATTCGAAGATAGTGGGAATTCATATACACATGAATCAAAACATCTAAATGAAGAGAATCAGCGCAGTACTGAAAATGGATTTCTTATTTCACTTCACAATAAATATATACTTTCTCCAATTAAAAGCGGTCTTATGGTTATAGATCAGCACGTAGCTCATGAGAGAATTTTGTACGAAAAAGCCCTTAATGCGTTTGAGACTGACATCCCATTTTCTCAGCAATTACTTTTTGCTCAAACAGTTCAAGTCGATCCTGCTGATTATCAACTACTAAAAGATATTGAGCCATACTTAGTTAAACTTGGATTTGAATTAAAGTTCTTTAGCAAGAATACTGTAGTTATTGCTGGAGTTCCATCAGATGTTAAAGTTGGAAGAGAAATTGAAACTCTCCAGATGATAATTCATGATTACAGAGCTAATGAAGAAGAGAAGCATTTAGAAGAAAAAGATAATCTTGCAAAATCATTTTCTTGTCATGCTGCAATAAAAGCTGGTGAGAAACTTAGTGAGAAAGAAATGAGAGTCTTAGTTGATGAACTTTTCGCAACTTCCATGCCTTATGTTTGTCCGCATGGAAGACCAATTATCATCAAGATCCCACTTGATGAGTTTGATAAGAGATTTGGGAGAACATAGATTTATAAACAATTGAAAGTTAAAAATGAATCCAGGAGATTATAAAAAGGCAAAAGCAGATTACCTCAATAAACTTAAAGAATCAGAAGAAAGTCCTTTTAAATATACTTCAGTATCCGGTGAAGAAATTAATCCTCTTTACTCACAAGATGACATTGATAGTTCGAACTATTTGGAAAAAATAAATTTCCCGGGTGATTATCCTTTTACTAGAGGAATACATGTAAATGGTTATCGGGGAAAAGTCTGGACGATGCGTCAGTTCGCTGGATTCGGGACACCTGAAGATACAAATGAAAGGTTCAAGTATTTACTTGATAATGGGCAGACTGGACTTTCCGTTGCTTTTGATCTTCCAACGCTTATGGGTTATGATTCAGATGATCAGTTGAGTGAAGGGGAGGTTGGAATTTGCGGTGTGTCTGTTTCATCACTTGAAGATATGGAACTATTGTTTAAAGACATTCCCCTTGACAAGGTATCTACTTCAATGACAATTAATTCAACAGCTGCTATGATATTTGCTTTTTACCTTGCAATAGCTGAAAAACAAGGGGTTGAGTTTAACAAACTTAGAGGTACTCTTCAAAATGATATATTGAAAGAATATATTGCTCAAAAAGAATACATATATCCACCGCGTTCATCAATGAGAATTATTACAGATATGGTCGAATACTGTTCTACCGAACTATCTCAATGGAATCCCATATCAGTGAGTGGTTACCATATTCGTGAAGCTGGCTCAACAGCTGCACAAGAATTAGCTTACACACTAGCTGATGGATTTGCATATATCGAAGCGGCAATTGAAAGAGGGCTTAATATTGATAGTTTCGCTCCTCGAATATCTTTCTTTTTTAATTCACATCTAGATTTTTTTGAGGAAGTAGCAAAATTCAGAGCAGCAAGACGCATTTATGCGAAAAGGATGAAGGAAATTTATAAAGCAAAGAATCCTAGAACTTGGTGGCTTAGATTTCATACTCAAACTGCTGGCTGCACTCTTACTGCACAACAGCCTGAAAATAATATTGTTCGGACAGCGCTTCAAGCTTTTGCTGGTGTACTTGGAGGGACACAGTCCTTGCATACAAACTCAATGGATGAAACTCTGGCACTTCCGAGTGAAAAAGCAGTGAAAATAGCTCTAAGAACACAACAAATGATAGCATATGAGACTGGAGTAATTAACACAGTTGACCCACTGGGAGGGAGTTACTATGTTGAATCACTTACAGATAAAATGGAAGAGCAAGTTGAAAAAATATTTACTGAGATAGATGCAATCGGAGGAGTAATTCCAGCTATAGAGAATGGTTATTTCCAACGAGAGATAGGTAGATCAGCATATAAGTATCAGCTTGAATTAGAAAAGAAAGAAAAAATTGTAGTTGGGGTAAATGAATTTATAGAGGAAGATTCTGAGATTGATATTCCGATCTTATCCGTTTCAAAAGAAGTTGAAGTAAAACAGAGGGACAGACTCAGAAAATTAAAAAAGAAAAGGGATCCGAAAAAAGTTGCTTCTTCTTTACAAGAGATAAAGGCTGCTGCACAAAGCTCAACAAACTTAATGCCTGTGCTGGTAAGAGCTGCTCAAAATTACGTAACGTTAGGGGAAATGGTTAATGAATTAAAAGTTCACTTCGGTACTTATGAAGAATCGGCAGAATTTTAATATATTATGTTTGTAATGAATAATAAAATTCAAAATATTTTAATTGGATTGATAATTACTCTAGTGTTAGGATTAAATCTTAGTTGCTCATCGTCGGTACCTCAAAAAGAAATAGGTGAGGTTCAGATAGAAGAAATCTATACCGAGGAGTTTAGAATAAATGTTAAGAAAGCATTTTGTTGGATTAATGCAATGCCTGGAACTGAGAAGCCAAGGTTCCATGTTTCTGGTCAGGTTGAAGTTCTAGATAATTCTAATTATGATTTCAAGAATATGGGAATTCGAAAAGTTACTGTGCTTCAAGATGATAAAATGATCTTTATGTTTACTCCGGAAGTAGCTGAAACAATAGAAAAAAACAAAATAACTTTTACATTTTCTACAATTAGAGGATTACTTCTTAATGCAGCTCTAAATCAAAAGGAACCTGTTAATCTAATAATGCAATTTAATGATGGATCGGAAGATCAAGAATATAGAATCGAAAATGTTCCAATTGAACTAGCTCTATGACCTTAGAATTATTTAGCTTGATATTTCTACTCTTATTAAGTGGATTTTTTTCTTCCTCTGAAATTGCTTTTATAGTTTCGAACAAACTAAAGATAGAATTAAGAGCAAGAAAGAATATTCTTTCAGCAAAAATTATCTCATATTTTTCCGAAAATCAACCAGCATTCTTTTCCACGATTTTAATCTCAAATAATATCGTGAATATTTCATTCGCTTCTCTAGCAACTATATTCCTCGTGGAGATTTTTAATCTGAACGATTTTCAGATACTAATATTTTCAACGACTTTATTACTTCTATTTGGAGAAATAGTTCCTAAATATATTGCTAGAGAACATCCAGATGTCATCATATTGATCTCTGCTATTCCACTTAGAGTTATATCTATAGTTTTAACACCATTTGTAAAATTGATTTCAAAAATATGGGGATTAATTGAAAATACAACAAGCATCAAAGAGGATAAAATTAATAAACTCTTTGATCGAGAAGACTTCCAAACCTTGCTTTCAGAAGGTTCGTCGTCTGGGAAAATCCCAGAGAGTGAATATGATATTGTTACTAAAGTAATTGATCTTGGAGAACAAAAAGTTAATGCAGTATTTACACCAAGAACAGATATTGTTGGGCTTGAAATTAAAGCTTCGGTAGAAGATGCTTTAAGCGTTTTTATTGATTCAGGTTATTCAAAAATTCCATTATACGAAGAAAACCTCGATAATATTAAAGGATTTATTCATGCTATGGATATGTTTCGGAAACCAAAAGCCTTAGAAGAGATTAGAAGAGATTTACCCTTTGTCCCTCAAACGAAAAAAAGTCTAGAACTAATGAATGAACTTATCGATCAAAGACAATCCATAGCAATTGTTGTAGATGAATTTGGAGGTACAGCTGGTGTGGTTACTATTGAAGATATTATAGAAGAGATGCTTGGTGAAATTAGAGATGAGCATGATCCGGATGAGGATGTATGTAATAAAATAGATGAATCTACATATATAATTAGTGCTAAAATTGAAATTGATTATTTAAATGAAGAATATGGTCTGCAAATTCCGGAAGGGGAGTATGAGACTATAGCGGGATATATTACTTCACGTACTGGAAGTATTCCCTCTCCACGTGAAAGAATTGAAATCGACAATTTTGAATTTGAAATTATACGTTCTTCGAGACAAAGAATTGATCTAGTAAAACTCTTCATGAGGGAAGAATAACCGCAGTAACTTATTTCCTGGAACATCGATTAGAATTACACTATTTTTCAACCTTTAATTATTGAAAGCATATATAATTTGTTTTTTCAACTTCAAAAAACTGACCAAAGATCGAAAGCCAGAACTGGATTAATAACAACCAGCCACGGTGAAATTAAAACTCCTATTTTTATGCCGGTCGGTACTCAAGGTACAGTTAAAGCAATTAATCAGAAAACCCTTGAGGAAGAACTTAATGCACCAGTTATTTTAGGAAATACATACCATCTCTATTTACGACCTGGAATTGAGGTTCTCCAAAATGCTGGAGGATTACATAATTTTATGAATTGGAATAGAAGCATTTTAACGGATAGTGGTGGTTTTCAGATATTTAGTTTGGCGGAACTAAGAAAGCTTAAACCGGATGGAGTTGAATTTAGTTCACATTTAGATGGATCAAAACATTTCTTTACTCCGGAAAAAGTGATTGAAATAGAACGTTTAATTGGAGCAGATATTATTATGCCACTCGACGAGTGTACACCTTATCCATGTGATTTTGAATACGCCAAGAATTCAAAGGAACTAACTTCTAAGTGGGCACTAAAGAACAAAGAGGCTTTCTTAAACTCCAAATCTTTATACGACCATGATCAATTTCTTTTTGGAATTGTGCAAGGCAGTATTTATAAAGAACTTCGAGAACAGTCTGCAAAAGAATTGATGAATATTGGATTTCATGGATATTCTATAGGTGGTCTGGCTGTTGGTGAACCAGCAGAAAATATGTACGATATCGTTGATTTTACAACTGACATTCTCCCGTCCGATAAACCAAGATATTTGATGGGTGTAGGAAGACCGGAAAATATTTTAGAAGCAATAGAGCGTGGAATTGATATGTTCGATTGTGTAATGCCAACGCGGAACGCAAGAAATGCATACTTGTTTACCTCTGAAGGAATTGTAACTATCAGAGGTGCATCATTTAAAAATGACTTTACCGCAGTTGATGAAAAATGTAACTGCTATACTTGTAGAAATCATACAAAAGCATATTTAAGGCATCTTTTTAATACGAAAGAAATTTTAGCATACGAACTTGCAACTATACATAATCTTAAATTTTATTTAAATTTAGTTTCTGAAGCTAGACAAAGAATTGAAGATGGTTCTTTCGCAGAATGGAAAAACATAGTTATTGATAAATTATCTAAAAACATACTGGAGAATAAATGAACTACTTATTAGCAATGGCACCACAAGGAGGAGAAGGTGGTGGAAGTATGGTCAGTACACTGATCATGTTTGGCGCAATATTCGCAATCTTTTACTTTATGATTATTCGTCCGCAACAGAAGAAAGCAAAAGAAAGAGAAGCCCTTTTGAGTGCTTTAAATAAAGGCGACAAAGTTGTGACAAATGGTGGAATGCATGGTACAATAGCTGGATTAGATGACAAAACATGTCTTATCGATTTTGGAAATAACATTAAAATTAAATTCGATCGATCAGCAGTAGCCAATATTGAATCAGCAAAAAAAGCTGAATAAACTTATGTCTTGAATGGTGGATTTAATCAATCCACCATTATTCATATTATGAAGACTCTATCAAAAAAAACTAATTTCCTCGGACTTACAAAAGAAAAGTCATCTTATGATACTTCAGAAATAGTTATTTATTCTGCTCCATTTGAGAAGACAGTAAGCTACGGTCGCGGGACAAGGAATGGTCCAAAAGAAATTCTTAAAGCATCTCACTACGTTGAATTTTATGATGAAGAATTTGACAGAGAGCTTTGTTTCGAAAAGGGAATCGCTGCATTACCGATTAGTAATTTTGATAGTTTTACGTCAGTATCTGCGTTAAAGATAATCGAAAAAAATTTAGACAGATTAATCTTAGATGAGAAATTCGTTGTATTATTAGGAGGGGAACACACTGTTACGCTTGGATCTTTTCTTGCACACAATAAAAAATATGAGAACCTTTCAATCCTACAAATAGATGCCCATTCTGATCTACGTGATAGCTATGAGGGTTCTAAATATTCTCATGCTTGTGTAATGAAAAGAATTTATGACAATAATCAGAATATTACGCAAGTTGGTATTCGAGCTCAAGCAAATGAGGAATCGGATCTGATAAAGGAAGGTAAGATAAGAACCTTCTATGCTAGGGAAATCCGTAAAGTAAAAAAGGAAAGTTGGATAAAAGATGTTGTGAATAGTCTCTCACAAAATGTCTATCTAACTTTCGATATTGATGGATTTGATCCATCAGTAGTGTCAGCAACAGGAACACCAGAACCTGGGGGATTATTCTGGGACGAAACTTTAGACTTGTTGCGCAAAGTTGGTAAAGAAAGAAATATAGTCGGTTTTGATCTTGTAGAACTTGCACCTTCAAAATATCATCCAACATCAAATTTTATTGCAGCAAAATTAGTTTATAAAATATTAAATTATGCTTATCAATAAATTGAGGTAATTACTTGAAAAGGATACTACTAGTTTTATCAACTATAATCTTTTTATCTGGATTCTCATTCTCACAGAAGAATAGCGTTTATGTTGGAAAGATAGAAGGAGACATCGATTTAGGACTGGCACCCTATGTTAAAAGGGTTGTATCAGAAGCTGAAAAATCAAATGCAAAAGCTATTATTTTTGAGATTAATACATTCGGCGGACGTGTTGATGCGGCAACTCAGATAAAAGATGCAATAATTAATTCTGATATTGAGACGATTGCATTCATTGATAAACGAGCAATTTCAGCAGGCTCCCTCATAGCGTTATCGTGTGATAAAATTGTCATGGTACCTGGGGCTTCAATTGGTGCAACGACTGTTGTTGATCAAACGGGAAAGAAGCAATCTGAGAAAGCACAATCCTATATGCGTTCAGAAATGCGTTCTACAGCCGAAAGAACTGGAAGAAGAACCGATGTCGCAGAAGGAATGGTAGACGAAAGGGTTGAGATAGAAGGACTTGTAGACAGCACCCAGCTTGTAACATTGACTTCAAAGGAAGCTGTAAATTACGGAATTGCAGATACAATATTAGTTAATTTAGATGAAGTTTTGAAATTTTCAGGGTATGAAAATTCAGATTTAGTTGAGCTAGATGTCGAATGGGCAGAAAGTTTTATTAGGTTTATTAACAACCCAATAATAACTTCAATTCTAATGATGGTTATCATGGTTGGAATGTTCATGGAAATTAAGACACCAGGTTGGGGAGTTCCCGGCACTGCGTCATTAGTTGCTTTGGCATTATTCTTTGGGGCTGGATATATTCTTGAGATCGCTTCCATAATTGATATTCTGCTTTTTGTTTCAGGAGTGCTATTGCTTCTGGTCGAAGTATTTCTAATTCCTGGTTTCGGTGTGTTCGGAATAATCGGAATTATTTTGATGGTTGCCGGTCTTTTTCTTGGACTTATATCTGACTTTCCACTTGTCGATGGAGAAATACTCTCTACCGCAATCATTCAATTAGCTGTTTCTTTCATCATGAGTATGGTGCTTATATTTTTCTTAGCAAAGACTCTTCCAAAATCGAAAGTCTTTAACAAACTGATTTTAAAAGATAATATTAAAGAAAAGTCTGGATTTAGTTCCAATAAAAAATTCGGTCATTTAATTAAGAAAAAAGGAGTCGCTTTAACAGATCTTAGACCAGCTGGGACAATAGTGCTAAATGACAAACGGTTCGATGTTGTAACACAGGGAGAGTATATTGAGAAAGGATCGGAAATTATAGTTATCGCGATTGAAGGATCTAAAATTGTTGTAAAATCTATTTAAGACTAGTTTATCAATTCGATTGTGTTTTTATTGGAAGAATTATCTATTCTCTTTCCTTTAACTAATTGTTGAGAGGCATAGAGACCTTCCATTTCCATAATTTGTTGCATGTTAGTTGACGTTTCGGAGTGAGTAATTAGCCCTTTCGACTTATTAAATGTAATCAAACCACTACCAGATATAACTGGATCATAAAAATAGTATTTTACACCTTGATCGGTCGCTTCGTGACTACCCAACCAATTGATTGATAAACCAGCACTGATAGTTACTATTGAGTCAGTCTCAAGATTTTTCACATCTTTAATTTCGAAAGAAGCAATATTTTCAATATCGAACATTGCAAATTTAGTGTTAAATCTTTTATCCCAATATGAATTTATTCCAATCGGTTCTTCAGGAAATTGTCTGAATATCTGTTCTGTTAGCGGAAGAAGTGCTGCTTCTCTAAACTGTTTGGTTAATTGTGCTCTAATCTCTTCGGTAACTTTTTCTTTTGACTTTTGAATATCAATCAACTCATCGACAATCGAATTCAAGTTATAAATATCTAGAATCTCGCCAATCTTTGATATTCTGACTGTGAATGACTTTCCTTTGATGGCTTCGAATTGAGCAAACATCATTCTTTCTTGAGTACTGAAAATATATTTGGAATCATAACTAATCTTTTCACCGTTAATACTTCCATCGGATTTTATCGAGTTAATTTTCCAACTAATTATATAATTACCTTTGATGTCAATATCCTTAACTTTTAGGTTGACGTGATATGTTATTGTTTGTTCCGTAACTGTAGAAATGATTGAATCTGCTTCAACTTGTTGATTCGTTTTTGAAAGGGTTGTGATTTTATACTTAAAACTGTCATTATTTTTAAATTTATAACGTAAACGGAATCTATCAGCTTTTGGTGTAGCCACTAAATCAGAACTGAGTTCTGTATTTATTTTTGACGATGTCTCTTTCGATTTTTCCTCTTTTGTACAAGAAAATAATAAAAGAGATACAAACAATGGTAATATAAATTTCATACTGGTATACATTAATAAAGTAAATATTTGCTTCTTAATTTTTTAAATTCATTCAATTCAGATTCCCAAACTCTAAATATCTCACTTGGAGTTTTTCCCTCATCAAGCATTTCCCTTAAGTAGGTATCGCCGAATAATTTATCTAGCCAGTTTTTTCTGTACTCAAAGTCTCCGGGATAGAGTTTTTTAATTGAATAGAGTACTTGAATACCAAATCTAAGTGAACGTGTATTAGTTTTATCACGCACAGAAATATCAATACCATTACATGTTTGGTCTTTATATTTGGGATGAGTTGACATATTCTCGATTGCAATGGGTTTAAATAAAGTTGAATTAAATTCTAATCCAGGAATATCATATGATTGTAACTCTAAAAGTAGCTCCTCTGAATTTATGTAAGGGGCACCAAAAATAAGAAAAGGGGAGTCAGTTCCTCTTCCCTCAGATACGTTTACCCCTTCAATAAGGCACATCCCAGGATACAGAATTGCTGAATTTAAAGATGGAATATTCGGAGAAGGATTTATCCAAGGGAGTTTATAATTGTCAAATAAAAACTCTCGATCCCAACCAATCATTTCTATAACAGTAAGATCTGCAGAAAGGTTATCGCCTAACCAGTTTTCTGAATTGAACATTTTTGCCAATTCACCTATTGTCATTCCATGCTGAATAGGAATTGGAGCTATTGCAACAAAGGACTTGTACTTTTCTTTTCTAATGGGACCATCTACTACATTTCCACCTATTGGATTTGGTCGATCTAAAACTACAATTGGTATATTATTCTCTGCAGATGCAATTAATGTGTAATAAAGTGTGGAGATGAATGTATAAAAACGTGCTCCAATATCTTGAATATCAAAAATTAAAATATCAATATTTTTTAACATATCTGGAGATGGTTTGTAAGTTTCACCATAAAGCGAATAAACTGGAATATTTGTCTTTGAGTCAATTCCATCTTTGATGGATTTTCCGTCTGGAGCATTCCCCCTTATTCCATGCTCCGGGCCAAATAATGCTATAATCTCGACATTATTTAGATTAAAGAGTGTGTCAACCAGATGAATACCATTACTTGATACAGCAGAATGGTTTGTAACAATTCCAATTCTCTTGTTCTCTATTACATGAAATTGATCTGAAACAATTCTATCGGCACCTAATTCAATTGAAATATTTTGAGACATAATATTAGCAACTGAGGCATAAAGTATTATTATAATATAGTATAGACTTGTGTACATAAAGTGAAATATATTATTTTAGTCTATATAATTTTCAAGTAATTCTTTTCGTGAGAAGAAATGACTAATTTCTTTTACCGCATTCTCATTTGAGTCTGAACCATGAACAATATTTTGCTCAATGCTTTCAGCAAACATTTTTCTTATGCTCCCTTCTTCAGCTTTTGAGGGATCAGTTGCACCAATAAGTTTTCTAAAATCTTCGACTGCATTTTCTTTTTCGAGTGCAATTGGTACGCAAGGACCAGAAGTCATATATTCAAGAAGATCATTAAAAAATGGACGTTCTTTGTGTATTTCATAAAAACCTCTAGCTGAATCATTGGTCAAGCGAACCATTTTCATTGCTTTAATTTTAAATCCTGTTTCATTAATTTTGGTAATTACTTCTCCTATTAGATTTTTTCTTACACAATCTGGTTTTAAGATTGCTAAAGTTTTATTTGACATTTATATAACTCCGTTTGTTTAATATTTATCGTGAAAATAAATGCCAGAATCTGACAACAAAATCTGGCAAATAAATGAATTTTTAATTTTCTATCTTTTTAAAGCTTCTTTCATTGTGATTCCAATTTCGGCAGGAGATTCTACAACCTTAATTCCAGCTCTTTTCATTACTTTCATTTTTTCAGCTGCAGTACCTTTTCCACCCGAAATAATAGCACCAGCATGACCCATTCTTCTTCCAGGAGGTGCAGTTCTACCTGCAATAAATCCAACAACAGGTTTTTTTACATTCTTCTTTATGTAAGCTGCGGCTTCTTCTTCAGCACTTCCACCAATTTCACCAATCATTACAATACCTTCAGTATTTGGATCATCATTGAATATTTTAATAATATCAATAAATTGTGAACCGATAACCGGATCTCCACCGATTCCAACACATGTAGATTGACCAATTTTTAATTCAGTCAATTGCTTTACAGCTTCATATGTCAAAGTACCACTTCTAGAGACTACACCAACTTTCCCTTTTTTATGAATAAAGCCGGGCATAATTCCTATTTTTGCTTTACCAGGGGAAATGACTCCCGGACAATTAGGACCTATGAGAGTTGCATCCATACCTTTAATTACATTATATACTTTAATCATATCGTTTGCTGGAATACCTTCAGTTATACATACTATAAGTTTTATTCCAGCATTAGCAGCTTCAAGAATTGCGTCTGATGCAAATGCAGGTGGAACAAATATCGCTGAAGCAGTGGCTTTCGTATTTTTTACAGCATCGGCGACTGTATCGAAAATCGGTACATTATTAAATTTCTTTCCACCTTTACCTGGGGTAACTCCAGCGACTACATTCGTCCCATATTCACTCATTTGCTGTGTATGGAATGACCCTTCGCTGCCTGTTATTCCTTGAACAACTACTTTTGTCTTTTTATCAAGTAAAATACTCATCGTTAAATTTCCTTATTAATTTAAAATCAATACTATTTTAATTTTTATTACTTGTTTTTATTTTTATCATAAATCTGCTGAAGTTTATCCTGTAGTTCTTGAGGTTTATGAATTAATGTAGGCAAACATTGCGGACAAACTCTTAGGTCCTTATTAACAAATGTCAATATTAAAAGAGGCACATCCTGTTGTGTATTTCCACAATTAAAACAATTGTCTGAGTTCATTTCATTTCCCATTCAAAAATATCCTTATATACTTAATTCTTTTGTAACTTTAAGAAGTTTATCTTCCTCAAATTGATTTGCCATTAATTGGATTCCAATAGGTAAGCTATCTGAGTCAAATCCTATCGGTATATTGATTGAAGGAATACCGGCAAGATTGGCTGATGTAGTATAAATGTCACTCAAATACATTTGCATTGGATCGTCTTTCTTTTCCCCAATCTTAAATGCTGTAAAAGGGGAAGTAGGTGTAAGGATAACATCAACTTTTTCAAATGCATTGTTGAAGTCTTCCTTGATTAATCGTCTTACTTTCTGGGCTTTTTTATAATATGCATCATAATATCCAGACGATAAAACATAAGTTCCAAGCATAATTCTTCGTTTAACTTCGTCTCCGAATCCATTACTTCTCGAGAGTGTATACATCTCATTTAAATCAATTGGATTCTCTTTTCGATATCCGTATCTAATTCCATCATATCTGGATAAATTCGCTGATGCTTCAGCAGTAGTTAAGATGTAGTAAGTAGCTATTGCATAATCGTTATGTCTTAAATGAATATCATGGAATTCAACTTGGTTTGAAGCAGTCGTTGATATATATATTTCTATTGCTTTTTTTACTTCACTATTTAAACCGTCTGAAAAATACTCTTGCGGAATTCCCACTTTGATTGTGCTGGTTGAACTATCATCAACATTGAAGTTAGTCTTTGGGACATCATTGCTGGTTGAATCAAAATCATCTTTACCAGAAATTACACTTAAAACGGCTGCAATATCATCAACATTTTTTGCAAATGGCCCAACTGAATCGAAAGAAGAAGCAAAAGCAGTTAAGCCATATCTAGATACTCTGCCATAAGTTGGTTTAAGTCCATAAATCCCACAAAAAGAAGCAGGCTGCCTGATAGAGCCTCCAGTGTCAGTTCCTATTGATACATCACAAAGGCTGGCAGCAACTGCAGCTGCTGAACCACCGCTCGAACCTCCCGGAACACGTGATTTATCAAAAGGATTTAAGACATTACCAAACGCAGAATTTTCATTGGAGGAGCCCATTGCAAATTCATCACAATTAGTTTTTCCAATTATTATTGCATCTTCATCCAATAATTTTTGAACGGATGTTGCAGTATAAATAGCTTTAAAATTCTCAAGGATACTGGATGAGCACGTAAGAGGCCTATCTTTAATGGCTAAAACATCTTTAACGGCAATAACAAGTCCAGCTAGTTTGCCAGAATTTCCATTAAAGATTTTTTCTTCAACCAGTTTCGCCTTATCTAATGCATCATCAAAAACAAAGTTATAAGCATTAATATCTTTGTTATCTTCAATTCTGGAACGAAAATATTCAACATTTTCAATTAAGGAAAGTTCTTTTGATTTGAGCTTAGAAAGTTTTTCATGAAAATTCTTGTATGGTAACAATTGACGACCTTCAGATTAAACAATAATTATGCTTTTTTTTGATCGTCATCGTCTTCAAGTTTTATATCTTCTTCAACTTCTTTAACAGCTTTCTTAAACTCTTTCATTCCTTTGCCAATACCTCTAGCAAATTCTGGAATTTTCTTCGCACCAAAAAGTATTAGAATAGCGGCAACAATAATAAATATTTCCATTGGTCCTAGGTTCCCAAACATTTTAACCTCGTATATTAATTAAATTATTTGCAATTGAATTGAAAATACTGCCACCATCAGATTTATTTAAAATCGGATCTGTCGATCTTTCTGGATGTGGCATCATTCCAAGTACGTTTCTATTTTTATTAGTAATCCCGGCTATATTTAATTTCGAGCCATTCGGATTCATATTTTCATTAACTTCACCATTTATTGATGAATACTTAAACACTATTTGATCGTTATCTTGAATTTCTTTTAAAACATCGTCATTTGTAAAGTAGTTTCCATCACCATGTGCAATTGGAATTTTTAAGATTTCAGAAGAAAGTGAATTCGTAAAAACTGTGTTCTTTGTCTCAACTTTTATATAAACATCTTTACATATGAACTTTGTAGAATTATTCTTTAGCAGAACACCAGGAAGTAATCCAGCTTCCAAAAGAATCTGAAAACCATTACATATCCCAATTACAATTCCACCACTATTAGCAAAATTTATGACTGAGTTCATTATGGGAGAAAATCTTGCAATGGCTCCAGTCCGTAAATAATCCCCATATGAAAAACCACCTGGTAGAATAATTACGTCACTACTTTTTAAATCCGTCTCTTTATGCCATAAAAACTCTGAATCGTAACCTAAAATCTTTTTATTAGCATAATAAGCATCATGATCACAATTTGATCCAGGAAAAACTACTACTCCAAAATTAATGCTCATTCCACTGCTTCGAGTTTATATTCAAAATCTTCAATATTAGGATTGGTGAGTAGTTTACTACAGTATTGTTCAACTTCAGAGTTCGCAGATTTCTCATCGTTAGTATCTACAAAAAACTCAATAAATTTTCCGATTCGAGTCTTTTTTATATTATTAAAACCAAGATGTTTTGCACCTTGTTCAACAGCTTTACCTTGGGGATCTAAAATCTTAGGTCTTTTTCGCACAATAACGGTTGCTTTAAACAAAATCTACTCTCTATTTATTAACTTTTACTTCAACGTGATTTTCATTTCTAAATAACTTCAAATACAAATATCTGAAAATTCCGAACAAAATATGGAACCAAATGATGTAAAAAATTGCTACTCCATTTGTTAAGATTAATAATAACACAGCTGCAATAGCCAATAGTGTTAGTACTGATTTTGCAACAATTCCAAGTGTAGTAATTTTTGGGATCGCATTATATTTAACATTACTGACCATAAGTAGTGAAACTAAAATAACAGAAGGAATAATAAGCGAATTAAAAGGTTTAATAATTTCTGAACCATCATGGTAAAATAAAACCATCGAAACAATTGACAAGGCTGCAATAGGAATTGGAAGTCCGTTAAAATCTAGTTTTATTTTAATGTCCTCTAATTGCACGTTAAAACGAGCAAGCCTAAAAGCACCAAAAAGAAGAATTGAAGAACTAATAATAATTCCCCAAGTGTTATATTCAGATAAATAAGCATAGTATATCAGAAATGAAGGTGCGACGCCGAAACTGACGACATCAGCAAGGGAATCCAATTCCACACCAAACATGCTTGTAGTCTTCGTGATTCTGGCTAGAACGCCATCGATAAGATCAAAAAAAGCAGCTATAAAAATGAGTAAAGCACCGGTGTGAATATCACCTCTGCTCACAAAAATAAGCGATAAAAATCCACTTGCAATGTTGAGTGCTGTTGCAGTATTTGGAATTATCGATTTACTGATTTTTTGATTAATCATTTTTATGCTCAAATAAGATTGATTCACCAGCAGTGACCAAATCATTTTCTTTAACATTAATCTGCCACTCACTGCTAACTATAACATCAACTCTACTTCCGAATTTTATCATCCCAAATCGATCGCCTATTTTTACAGAATCATTCTCACTAAGTTCATATACAATTCTTCTTGCTATAAAACCAGCAACTTGTGTAAAGAATACATTCCCAAATCTGCTTCCAATTACAAATTCTGCACGCTCATTTCTCTCATCAGCTTTATCATGAAAGGCCATTAGATATTCACCATCAATGTACCGTATATGCTTAACAGTACCATCGATTGGAATTCTATTAACATGGACATTAAATGGTGACATGAATATTGAAATTTGCCAAGCTTCACCCTCAATAAAGTCGTTGCCTTCAATCTTTTTTATAAGTAAAACTTTTCCATCAGCAGGGGAGACAATTATATTGTCTTTTTGAGGAATTGTTCGCTCTGGATCCCTGAAGAAGTAAACCGTGAAAAGGAACAAAATAATTGACAATGCTGATGTCGAATATTTAATCCAACCTTGACCTATAAACTGTGCTACAACAAATATTACGACTGATAAAAGGACAAATATTCCTGCAGTCAAAAATCCGTACTTAGTAATCAATTAAAATCTTCCTAATAATCTTTTATTATAAAAATCAAAAGTAACATAATATAATCTTAATTTCTTTGTAAAATATATTTTTGTTATTTTTTGCATCGATTTTTAATAAACAATTAAAGAATAGTAAGTGGAGGAAAGATGATGAAAGGTGGAATGCAAGGTATGTTGAAGCAAGTGCAAAAAATGCAAGCTGAAATGGAAAAAGTGCAAAGCGAACTTGAAAATAAAACTGTTACTGAAGAAAGTGGCGGTGGCATTGTAAAGGCAACTGCAAATGGTAAAAAAGGAATTGTTTCTATTGAAATAGATAGTGAAATTATTGAATCTGGTGATAAAGAAATGATTGAGGATTTAGTTGTCGCTGCAGTTAATAAAGCTTTGGATGCAGCAGGAAAAATGGCTGAAGAAGAGATGGGGAATGTTACTAAAGGTATGATACCTCCAGGTATGAATATTCCGGGATTATAATTTGATAATTCCAGAAACACTTCAAAGAGCGATTGATGAGTTGAGTAAACTTCCTTCGATTGGCAGGAAATCTGCACAAAGATTAGCCTTACATTTATTAAAATCTGAAAAAGATGATGTTGAAAAATTATCTACTGCGCTATTAGATTTAAAAATAAAGACGAGCACGTGTAAGATTTGCTTTAATATTTCTGAATCCAAGGTTTGCGAAATATGTTCAAGTGAAAAGCGTGACAAATCAACTATATGTGTAGTTGAAGAAATTTCAGATGTAATAGCAATAGAAAAAACCAATGAGTATTCAGGTTCGTATCACGTTCTTGCAGGTGTTTTATCTCCTCTCAGTGGAAAGGACGCAGAATCTATAAATATTTCAGAATTAGTTCAAAGAGTATCTCAAGGCAATATCTCAGAAGTAATTTTAGCGCTAAATCCAGATACCGAGGGTGAGACGACTTCTTTATATATTGCTAAACTTCTTAAGCCCTACGAAGTAAAAGTCTCTAGACTTGCCCGAGGATTGCCTATTGGTGGAGACATTGAGTTTGCGGACGAAGCAACAATTGGTCGGGCAGTACTTAGCCGTATTCAGATGTGATGGAAAATTGGTACAAAGACTGGTTTGAATCAGTTGAATATTTAAATGTCTACTCTCATCGTGAAGAAAATGATGCTATAAATCTATTTAAACTTATTAAGGATAGTTTAGATTTAGCTCAAAATCCTAAAATTCTTGATGCTGCATGTGGCTCTGGAAGATTCAGCAACTATTTAGTGATGAAAGGTTTTGATGTTACTTCATTCGATCTAAGCTCACAATTATTAAAAACAGCTCAAAAAAATACTAAAAGTATGACTTCTGCTCCAAAATATGTCCGTGCTGATATGCGTTTCCTTCCTTTTAAAAGCACATTCGATTTGGTATTGAACATGTTCACAAGTTTTGGTTATTTTAATAGTGATAAAGAGAATTTTTCGTTTATTATTAGCGTTGCTAAACTTATGGCTGAGAAAGGATATTTTATTTTCGATTTTCTAAACAAAGACTATGTTATGAAGAATATAATCCCTGTTTCTAGAAAACGAGTAGACAATAAAATTATAACTGAGCAAAGAAAGATTACAAATAATAGAGTAGAAAAAACGATCACTATCCAATCAAACTCAAAAAGTAAAGTTTTCCGTGAATCGGTAAATTTATATAGTAAGGATGAAATTATTTCTAATTTTAAAACCTTTGGGCTTAAAGTATATAAAATTTTCGGTGATTACCATGGAAGTGAATTTGACAAGTATAACTCAGATAGATTAATCATAATATTTTGTAAATGAAGAAAATTATAATCATATTACTCATATTTTTATTTGGGTGCGATTTGTTTACAAATCGTGATCCAGAAAAACCCGATGCCGCTAGATCAAATTATCTCCCTGCAACAAGTTCAGATATTCTATTCTCTAATTTGAAAAATGCTATGCAAGAGAAAGTCCTTGAAAACTATATGGCCTGTTTTGTTGATCCTTCTTTCTCTGAAATTAATTACATCTTTATTCCTTCAAATCAAGCAGTAGTCAGATTCCCTAGTTTAGTTGAGTGGAATATCCCTGCGGAAAGACAATATATTAATAACTTAATTAATAACACTTCTACAAATACACCTATAATTCTTGACCTTCAAAATGAAATTAAAAATACAACTAGCGATAGCGCTGTATTCCAGTATGACTATACATTAACTTTGTCCTCAACAGATGAAAATCTTCCAGAAGTCTATAGAGGTAATGTTAAGTTTTACATATATCTCGATTCTAGGAATCAATGGGCAATTGGAAAATGGGAGGATCTTGCCATAGATTCACATCCAAGTTGGAGTGAATTAAAGGGTGCGATGTATTGAAAAATTTTGCTGCCATATTCTTGATAGCAATTATTCAATCATGTGTAAATCCATTTGCACCAAAACTTGACAACGAACTAGGAAATAATGGGTCTGTAATTAGCCCACAAAAATCTGTCGAAGGACTTTTTCAAAATTTCAAAAAATCTTACACCTTTAAAGACACTACTATTTATGGGGGTTTATTAAACTATGATTATAGCTTTATTTATAGAGACTATGATCTTAGTGTAGATGTATCCTGGGGAAGAGATGATGAGATGAGAGTAACAGATGGACTTTTCCAGAATTCTCAACGATTAGATTTGATCTGGAACAACATTGTATCTATGACTGAGGACTCAACAAATGTCATAAGAAGCTTTAATCTTACAATTACTTTTAATCCAACTGATATTATTTACATAGATGGAAGAGTAAATCTTGATCTTGAAAAAAATGACAAAGGTGTTTGGAAAATCGTAAATTGGGTGGACGAATCAAATTTTTAGGTTACATGTGTTAGGATTTTACATTTCTGAAAGTTTCAAATCAATTTCTAGAGCTAAATTAGCAACTGTAATTACAATATTTACATTGAGTATTACTATTGGATTTATTGGACTTTCAGCAGTTCTACTTATGCTTTCAAATAAAATTGAAAAAAGCTGGAAAAATGAAATCAGGATGAATGTTTTTCTAAGTGATTCAGTTTCAACTTCAAAAACAAGCGATATCGAAGAAGTTTTAACTGGAAACATTTTAGTGAAGAGTGCTAAATATATTTCAAAAGAAGATGCCGAGCGACAATTTTTAGATATCACAGGCGAAGATTTTAAAACCATACTAGATGTAAATCCGCTCCCAAACTCATTTTCCGTAACATTTAGTGACAAAATCGATCGAGATAATATTGAATCGATAATTGATGATTTTGAAAAAATTAATGGTGTTGAAGAAGTTATTTATGATTATAATCTAACATTTACAATACTTGAATTTTTAAGGTCTATGAAAATTATTATCTTTGCTGTTACTGCACTTTTCATTTCTATTGCAATTTATCTATTATATTCAACAAGTAAGCTGCTTATTCATCAGAAAATTGAGCAGTATAATACCATGAAATTAGTTGGTGCAAAGCTATCTACGATTAAAATCCCAATTTTATTTTATGGTTTAATAGTAGGGGTTATTGCATCATTAATATGCGTAGGGGCGCTCTACATTTTAACCGTGTTAATAGGTTCATACTATCCTACAATTCGATTTGATAACTATGTGAAATTTATTAATTTGGGCTTTGTAATATTGGGCCTAATTCTGGGACCAATTGGAGTAGGGCTTTTTGCCAAAAAACTTTCATTAAAAATAGAAAACTTTAATTAAACACTATGGTAAACATGAAAAAGATAATACTAATTTTTACTTCATTAATTATTCTCTCATCAATGAATTTTGCTCAAGTAAAAGACTATGAGTTGGGTGCTGACCGTTTAAGTGGGAGGTCAAATTATAATGGAGGTTACTTTAACTATTCAGAACCTTTAGGCATCAATATAAAGGTAGCCGTATGGGGATTTGTAAGATATCCAGGTAGGTATTTCGTCCCAATTAATACTACTGCTTCAGATCTTTTAAGTTTAGCTGGTGGTCCAACAGATGATGCACATACGGATATGCTAAGAATTTATCGAGTTAACGATGAGGGTAAGGACCTGCTATTCCAATTTGATTATGACGATCTCTTTTGGGAGGATGAGTTGGTGCTCCAATCAAGAATAATCCCAGAGCTGCAAGCAAGTGATATTTTAGTTGTTCCCGGTAGTCAGCGTTTGTATCTAAGAGATTGGATTACAATTACACTTTCGATTGTATCGACTTTAATATCACTTACAACACTCTTAGTTGTTACTTCACAATAACAGGTAAAAAGTTTGGAAAATGAATTTGAAAATGGGGTCCAAGAAGAAACTCACTCCATAAAAGATTATATAAATCTTATTAAAATCAATATTGTACCAATTCTGCTAATTGGATTGACAGGATTGGCTGTTTCTATCATATACGCGTTCACTGCTCGAGATATTTATACTGCATCAACCGCTTTGAAAATACAGAAACCTCAGTCAGGTGGAATTTTAAGCTCCCCACTTATTCCAGAGTTCTCAGATTTTGGATCTGATAGATTTATTGCTAATGAAATTGAAATTCTTCAAAGCAGAAGACTTAGAGATATTGTTGCTAGATCCTTAATTGATTCCTTCAACACTATTGGAGAATCAGATAGCTTTTATGTCCTTCTTGAGAGTGGATTTGATCTTGATGATAATGGAAGCGAACTCAAATCCTTATACGATATAATGGAAGTTCTTTCCAAAATTAAAATTGAACAGAAGAGGGGACTTGATATTGTAGAAATATCAGTCGAATCGCAAAGACCATTTGAAGCAAAAATGATCGCTAATAGTTACGCAAGGTCTTATGAAGAATTAAACCTAAAATATACTAGACAGCAGTTAAGTGAGGTAGTTGAATTTCTCGCGGACCAAAGAACTGAAAAATACACTGAATTAGTTGACGTCGAAGAGCGGATGAAAAAATTCCAAGAAGAAGGTGGGGTGATAGCTTTAGACGATCAAGCAAAAGCACTAATTGATGTGCTCTCTACATTTGAAGCCCAGAAAGATGCCACGTACATTGAGATGACTGTGGCTGAAAAAAATATTCAACAGTATAAGGCCGAGATAAATAGACAAAACCCAACTATTAGTAAATACATTGAAAACTATTCTTCTGAACCGAAGATGAGAGCGTTACAAGAAGAAATAGCTAGGTTAGAACTTGAGAGGGATTATGCTCTTTCTGATGCAGGATCAAGGAGTACTTCTGAGAATAATTTGCTTGAAAGAAAGAATAGAACAATTGAAGATCTAAAGAGGCAGTTAGACAAGCAACTACAAGTCTATAAAGAAAGTATCTTTGCAGCTTCACCAACTGAGATTAGAGAGTTATCTTTAAAGCTTCTTGATGAGGAAGTTAAATTTAAATCTTTACAAGTTACATATGAAAATTTAACTAGAATTGTTGAGGAGTATGAACAAAAATTTAATGAGCTTCCAACCCAGACTATTGGGTACGCTAGGTTTCAACGTGAACTAAATGCTTATGAAAAATTATATTTACTGGTAGAAGAAAAATATCAAGAGGCTCTTATTAGTGAACAATCAACCCCGGGTAATGTGCTTATCATTGATGAAGCAAGAAGACCTGTAAGACCATCAAAGCCTAATCGAAGATTGATTGTTGTTATTGGTCTAATTCTTGGATTTGGTATTGGAGTGGGATTTGCTTTTGTACGAAATTATTTTGACAATACGGTCAAAACGCCTGAAGATGTTCAAAAACAACATCTCAGCGTTTTATCGTGGATCCCAAAAATTGAAGGGATTGTTGATAACAAAGAATTTGAATTTATAATTGCAGCAAAATCAGATTCAGTTTATAGTGAAGCATTTAGAGTTCTAAGAACCAGAATACAATTTTCTAAACTGAATAATAATGGAATAAAATCTTTACACATAACCTCAGCAACACCTCAAGAAGGTAAAACCACTGTTGCAATTAATATTGCAGGAAGTTTTGCTCAAACCAGTAAGAAAACGGTTGTTCTTGATTGTGACCTTAGAAAACCACGAATGCACAATGTCTTTAATTCTAAGAGATATCCGGGATTCACTGATTACTTCTTAGGCAATGAAAGTTTTGAATCCATCATCAATCATTCGGAATTACCAAATTTGGATTTTATTACTTGTGGGACTATTCCTCCAAATCCTTCTGAAATTTTAGGATCTGACCAAATGATAGAATTCCTTGAAAAGCTTAAGGGTATTTATGATCTAATTGTAATTGATTCTCCACCAGTAATTGCTGTAACAGATTCTGAGATATTATCAAGAATTTCAGACGCATCAATTCTTGTTACTGCTTCGGGAGAGACAGAAATAGAATTGATGAAAAAATCAGCTGAATTGCTTCAGCATGAAAATGATTCATTTATTGGTATTGTTCTTAATAAGTTCAGTTTTAAGAGTGGTTACGGGTCATATTATAAGTATTACTACTATTATTCTCATAACAAGGATAAAAAGAAAAATAGTTAGAACGTTAGTGAGGATTTTGGAGAAGAATACAATATCGGAAAGAAAAGATATAAAAAAAAGGCAGTCATAATGACTGCCTTTTGATTAAGAAGATTCAATCCTATTAATACATTCCGCCCATTCCGTCCATTCCTCCTGGAGGCATTGGAGGACCAGCTTTTTCTTCTTCTGGTTTCTCATAAACAACAGCTTCAGTAGTTAACAGTAAAGATGAAACTGATGCTGCATTTTCAAGTGCAGTTCTTGTAACTTTGGTTGGATCAATTACACCAGCAGCAACCATATTTTCATATTCTTCAGTTGCAGCATTAAATCCATAATCATCCTTACCTTCAAGGACTTTATTTAGCACTACAGCTCCCTCGAGTCCAGCGTTATATACTATTTGTTTTAAGGGTTCAGAGAGTGCATTTTTAATTATTTTAATACCAGTTGTTTGGTCTAAGTTACTTCCTTCAAGTTTATCAAGAGAAGCAACTGCTCTTACTAGAGCAACTCCGCCGCCTGCTACAATACCTTCTTCAACAGCAGCTCTTGTTGCATGGAGAGCATCTTCAACTCTAGCTTTTTTCTCTTTCATTTCAATTTCGGTTGAAGCGCCGATTTTTAATACAGCAACCCCACCAGATAATTTAGCAAGTCTTTCCTGTAGTTTTTCTCTGTCGTAATCTGAAGTTGTGTTTTCAATTTGAGATTTGATTTCATTAACTCTCTTTTTGATATCTTCAGTTGCACCAGCACCTTCAACTATAACTGTGTTATCTTTATCCATAACAATTTTTTTCGCACTTCCAAGATATTCCATAGTAGCATTTTCTAATTTGAAGCCTCTTTCTTCAGAAATAACAGTACCATTAGTAAGAATCGCAATATCTTCTAACATTGCTTTTCTTCTATCACCGAAACCCGGGGCTTTAACAGCAGCAACTTTTAGTGTACCTCTTATTTTATTTACAACCAAAGTAGCAAGTGCTTCACCTTCGAGATCTTCTGCAATAATAACTAAACCTTTACCGGCCTGTGCTACTTTTTCGAGAACAGGTAAGAGATCTTTCATGGCAGAAATCTTTTTGTCATGAATGAGAATTAAAGGATCTTCCATAACAGATTCCATTGATTCTGAATCAGTTACAAAATAAGGTGATAGATATCCACGGTCAAATTGCATACCTTCAACTATTTCCAATTCTGTTTCGGTTCCTTTAGCTTCTTCAACTGTGATAACACCATCTTTACCAACTTTTTCCATAGCGTCAGCAATAAGATTGCCAATTGTCATATCACTATTTGCAGAAATTGAACCAACCTGTGCAATCTCTTCTCGTCCTTCAACTTCTTTAGAAGCAGCTTGTAAGTTTTCAACAACTTTTTTAATTGCCAAGTCAATACCTCTTTTTAGGTCCATTGGATTAGCCCCAGCAGTAACATTTTTAAGACCTTCACGGTAAATAGCTTGTGCAAGAACAGTAGCGGTAGTTGTACCATCACCAGCAACATCACTTGTTTTGGAAGCAACCTCACGAACCATTTGTGCACCCATGTTTTCGACTGGGTCACTTAGTTCGATTTCTTTTGCAACAGTAACACCATCTTTGGTAACTGTTGGTGCACCAAATTTTTTGTCGATTACAACATTACGCCCTTTTGGACCAAGTGTAACTTTAACAGCATCTGCTAATTTATCCACTCCGTTTTTTAGTGAACTTCTAGCATCACTGCCAAATTCAACGATTTTTGAAGACATTTTTTACTCCGTTTATTTAGTTAATAAAAATTAAATTTTATAATGGTAAGATGATTGATCATCTTAAGAGATTCAGAAATAATTAAATAATTATTAGCACTCTCAATTAGTGAGTGCTAATTTATCTAATTTATTACGATTAGTCAATAGTAGTGTTTATTGTGTTCTTGCAGAGGATGTGTATTTAATCAAAAGTTCGACTAAAAATGTATTCTACATTATCCAACATTTTATTTGGATCAAAAAGTTCTTCAACTTCCTTTTCAGAGAGGTATTTAAGAACTTCTTCAGATTGTAGCAATTCGGACTTAAGTGATTTACTTTTATCTTTCCAAACTTCCATCGCATTTGTTTGTACTATCCTATAGGCATCTTCTCGAGAAATTCCTTTATTCGTTAAGGCAAGAAGAACTGTTTGAGAATATACTAATCCTCTTGTAATGTTGAGATTAATTATGCAATTTTCAGGATAAATTAAGAGTTTATCAACTAGTTTGATCATCAAATCAAGACCATAATTTAAGATTATCGTGCTATCTGGAACAATTATTCGCTCAACTGAAGAGTGGGAAATATCTCTTTCGTGCCATAGAGCTACATTCTCTAAAGCAGCCAATGCATTTCCTCTTAATAAACGAGCGATGCCAGTTACTCTTTCACTAATAATGGGATTCCTCTTATGTGGCATAGCTGATGACCCTTTTTGACCCTTAGAAAAGAATTCCTCAGCTTCAAGAACTTCGGTACGCTGCAAATGTCTAATTTCAACTGCAATTTTTTCAAGAGTTGCTCCAATAATAGCTAGAGTTGAAAGATATTCTGCATGTCGATCTCTCTGAATTACTTGAGTTGAAACAGGGGCTGGTAAAAGTCCCATTTTTTTGCAAACGTATTCCTCAACTTTTGGTGAGAGATGCTCAAAAGTCCCCACTGCTCCAGAAATTTGACCAACACTAATTGTAGTGATTGCATCCTCCAATCTTTTGATATTTCTTTTAGTCTCATCATGCCAGAGTGCAAATTTCAAACCAACCGTAGTCTGTTCGGCATGGATACCGTGACTTCTACCAACACAAACTGTACCTTTGTGTTCCAAAGCTCTCTTCTTTAAAACTTCTCTGAAATCTATTAGTTGTTTAAGAAGAATTTCGCCAGCAGTTTTCATTTGGAAGGAAAGTGTTGTATCAAGAATATCTGAAGAAGTCATCCCGTAATGAATATGTCGAGACGTGAGCCCAACATACTCTGCAACATTTGTTAAGAATGCAATAACATCATGTTTTGTTGTTTCTTCAATTTCGAGAATACGTTTAATATCAAAATTTGCTTTTAATTTGATATCATCAACATCTTCAATAGGTATCTCACCCATTTCAGCCCTTGCTTCACATGCCAGAATTTCTATATCAAGCCATGTTTGGAATTTAAATTGATCTTCCCATATTTTACCCATTTCTGGGCGTGTATAACGTTCTATCATGGTCTTCTCTCTAGTTTCATTTTAGTTTTAATCTCTTCGTTATCTCTAATAAGTTTTAAATTTATGGTTTCCTCAGTTTTATAATTCTGTAATACACCAGTCAGAGTTTCGTAGTTATTTATCTTATATTTATCAACTTCTCTAATAATATCTCCAGGTTGAAGCCCAGCATCACTTGCGGGTGAGTTTTGAATAATGTCTGTAATTATAACACCTTTTGTGTCATCCAATTTATAATAATTTGCTATACCATCATCAATAGAGTGAATTCTTAACCCAGTCCAGAAATCTCTTTCAAAGATTCCGTTAGTTTTTAATTCTGTAATAATTTTGTGTAGTTTGTTTGATGGAATAGCAAATCCAATTCCAAGACTGCCTCTTGAATTATTATCTGCTGTGTAAATTAGTGTATTCATACCTACTAGTTCGCCTAGACCATTAACGAGGGGTCCTCCTGAATTGCCAGTATTTATGGAAGCATCAGTTTGAATCATATCCAAATAATATCTATTTTCAACTGCATTTAAATTCATTCCAGTTGCACTGATTACGCCAACAGTGACTGTGGGTTTGTCAGAAATATCAAATAAACCAAAAGGGTTGCCAAGCGCAATTACCCATTCACCAATCAGTATATCATCTGAATTCCCAAAGGGGATAAATGGAAGATTTTCTGCATTGATCTTTAGCAGACAAATATCAGTTGTAATATCGGTACCAATTATTTCAGCCTCATAGTGCTCACCGTTTGATAAAGTGACAGTAATTTTATCTGCTGATCCAGCAACATGATCATTAGTTAAAATATAACCGTCTGAGGAAATAATTGCACCTGAACCTAATCCTGAAACCTCACGATCGACAATTCGATCGCCAAAAAATCTGCTAAAAAAAGGATCATCACCAAAAGGACTGCGTCTGATAAATCGTTGAACTGCTTTGACATTAATTCCAACTACAGCCGGACTAACTATTTTTACTGTTTCAGTAATTATTGTATGCCGAGAATTATTAATTGATTGCTGCGCATCATTTTTATAATTCTCTTCCTTAATTTCTTGTGCAGTTGAAAATCTAATATCATTTTTATTATCAAGTTCAATAGTATTTTGATTTGAATTCAATAAGTTATGTTCTTGAAACAAATAGTAGAATGAAAACATAACAACTATAGTTATTGTAGTATTGATCATTATTATTCTAAAGTACTTCATTTAATTTTCCTATGTTTTTGTTTTACCAAAGTATGTGCGAATTAAATCCAATTGCGAAATAAAAGTTATAGTAAATAAAACTCCCAGTAAAATTTGAAAGTTAAGGTTTGTTGAAGCAAGTGGGCTTGTATACCAATATTCATTGTTCAGCATTTCTGATGAAGTTACACTCAATAATCCAATTAGAAATGTTGATGATATAAAACTAAAATCCAAACTATTTTTATAGATAAATGCTATTACCCAAATAAATAACCATATCAAATCAACCGCAGGAATAAGGAATAATAATCCACCGAATGCAAAAAAATGTCCTGGTTTAATTTCAAATTTAAATCCATTAAAAAACGAATTAACAATTAGTCCAAAGATCAAAGCTATTAATATTAATTCAAACTCAAAATTAAAAATAAACTTTAAAAATAAGACTAAAATTATTCCTTTAAGTATATTAACTGCTTCTGTGATATATTTACTAAAAGCTTTGGAAGTATTATTGGCTACTTTATTTGTTGAAATAAACCCAATAACAAATCCTAGTATTATTGCAACGAGTATTTGCATGAAATGGCTAGTTAAAAATCTAAATTTAAAATACAATAATAGTAATTATTTGATCCTAAAGAGTGAAAAATTAACTAGTTAATAAAAATATCAACAGATAAATTATCATATTTTAATTTGATTTAATCAATTTTATCAATAAAATTAAGTTTTAAATTTAATTTTGATCATGAGGATGTTATGATAGATTTTGTAGGAAACTTTAAAGTAGTTCCAGCTCTACCAAAAAACCTAGAACCATTAAGAAGAATTTCAAAAAATCTTTACTGGAGTTGGAATAAAGACGCAATTGCCTTATTTATGAGGCTCGACAAGGATCTTTGGGAATCAACTCAACATAATCCAGTACTATTACTGGGTAGTTTAGACCAAACTAGATTGGAAGAAATGTCTAAAGATGCTGGATTTGTATCCCACCTTAATAGGGTTGACAAGCAACTTGATGAGTATCTGATTACTCCTTCATGGTATCAGAATAATTTTGAAAAATCAAAGAAAAACTATATCTGCTATTTCTCAGCAGAATTTGGGTTGACCGAGTGTCTTCAGATTTATTCAGGAGGTTTAGGTGTACTTGCCGGAGATCACCTAAAATCTGCAAGTGATCTTGGAGTACCTTTGGTTGCTGTCGGACTAAATTATAAAGAGGGTTATTTTCAGCAATATTTAAATAATGATGGTTGGCAGCAAGAAAGATATGAAGTAATTGATTATCATAATCAACCAATGATACTTGAAAAGAATAAAGATGGTGAATCATTAAAAATTCATGTTGATTTTCCAAAGAGGAGAGTTTATGCTCAGATTTGGAGAATTGAAGTTGGAAGAGTGCACCTTTATGTCCTTGACACAAATATTTCTGAAAACTCTCTTGAAGATAGAAAAATTACACATGGATTATATAGTGGAACGATCGAGACCAGAATTCAACAAGAAATTTTACTAGGAATTGGTGGAATAAGAGCTCTACATGCTCTTGGGATAACACCACTTGTCTGTCATATGAACGAAGGACATTCAGCGTTTCTAGCTTTAGAGAGGATTAGGCACCTTATTACAAAGTACAACTTGACTTATCAAGAAGCTAAAGATATCGGATTTTACTCTAATATTTTTACTACTCATACTCCTGTTCCAGCAGGTATAGATATTTTCCCAAATGATTTAGTTGAAAAATATTTGGGTGAATATTATAGAAATGAGCTAAAAATTTCTAACGAGGAGTTCTATTCGTTGGGCACTATAATGAAGGATCAAAAACCCAGTAACTTTAATATGGCTCACCTAGCTATGAATATGGCTGCATTTGTCAACGGAGTAAGCAAACTTCATGGTGAAGTTTCAAAGAAAATGTGGGTAAAAGGCTTTAAAGGAATTCCGTTTGATGAAATACCAATTGACTATGTGACAAACGGAATCCATATAAGGTCTCATATATCTGCCGATATGGAATCTTTGCTGTATCGTTATCTAGGCGCGGGATTCATTGATTCTGTATCTGATCCCAAAGTTTGGGAATCAATTTATGACATACCTGACGAAGAACTGTGGAGAACCCATGAAAGAAGACGTGAGCGTTTGGTAACATTTGCTAGGAAAAGACTAATCGATCAAGTTGTTGCACAAGGAGGCTCACAAGCGGATATAAATGCAGCAGGAGAAGTATTAGATTCGAAAACTCTAACAATAGGTTTTGCAAGAAGGTTTGCTACTTACAAAAGAGCAACATTACTTTTTAGAGATATAGATAGAATTTCTGATATTCTACTAAATAATGATCAACCTGTTCAAATTATTATTGCTGGTAAAGCTCATCCACATGATGAGGAAGGCAAAAAATTTATTCAAGAAATTGTTAAGCTAACCAAAGAGAAACATCTTAGAAAACGTATTGTATTTATTGAAAATTATGATATGAATGTAGCGCGATACATGGTTGAAGGTTGTGATGTTTGGCTTAATAATCCAAGAAGACCTCTAGAAGCTAGTGGAACGTCCGGTATGAAAATAATTGCAAATGGTGGTCTTAACTTCAGTGTCCTTGATGGATGGTGGGATGAAGGTTACAATAGAGAAGTTGGATGGAAAATTGGAAGTGGTGAGGAATACTCTGACCTTGAGTATCAGGATGAAGTTGAGTCGAGAATGCTTTATGAAACATTAGAGAATGACCTGGTCCCATTATTCTACGAAAGTGGTAATGAGACTATTCCAAGACTGTGGATAAATAAAATGAAAGCTTCCATGAGTCAACTTGCACCTGTATACAATACAAATAGAATGTTGGAGCAGTACACAACAAAATTCTATGTTAAGGCACTAAAAAACAGAAGAATTTTATTGAAGAATGATTGGGAACAAGCGCGCAGTTTTACTGAATGGAAAAAACACTTAGTCCAAAATTGGAAAGATATTAGCATTGTCAAAATTGATAGATCTAAAAATGGAGATATTAAGATTGGTTCAAAACATAAGGTAATTGCTGAAATTAAGTCTGGAAATTTGTCACCCAAGGATGTTGAAGTACAAATTTATTATGGTAAAGTTGATAATGTTGATAAGCCTTATCATAACAAAATTGTCACAATGAAATTTATTTCTAAGGATGATGGAAATGGTATTCTTAAATACGAAGGTTCAATAGTTTGTGAAAATACCGGTGAATTTGGATACACAGTAAGAGTTTTACCAAAGCATTCTTTACTTCAAAATAAGTTTGAACTTGGTTTAATACGTTGGGCATAAAATATTAGTCTATTTAAATGGATGTTATTTTCATAAAACTTATCATCCATCTTTTTTATAACTTTTAAAGCAAATTGCATGAAAAAAATAATCTCAGTTGTCGGTGCAAGACCAAATTTTATGAAGATTGCACCACTTCATAAAGCGTTTCAAAAGTATAGTAATAAAATCAATCATATAATTTGCCATACTGGTCAACACTATGATGAAAAAATGTCAAAAGTCTTTTTCGAAGATCTTGAATTACCAAAACCGGATTATTATCTAGGTGTGGGAAGTGGGTCGCATGCAGAGCAAACAGCGAAAGTAATGATCGAGTTCGAAAAAATATTATTAGAAGAAAAACCTGACCTAATTATTGTTGTCGGGGATGTAAACTCAACTATCGCTTGCAGCCTTGCGGCTTCAAAACTGCATATAAAAGTTGCGCATGTAGAGGCTGGATTAAGAAGCGGTGACAGAGAAATGCCGGAAGAAATAAATCGAGTTCTTACAGACTCAATTTCAGATTTTCTTTTTGTAACTGAAAAAAGTGGTATGGAAAATCTTGAAAAGGAGGGTGTTGATAGAAGCAAAGTTTTCTTTACTGGCAATGTTATGATTGATAGTCTAGTTAACTATCTACCTAAAGCTGAAAACTCAAGTATTCATACAAAATACTCATTAACCAAAAGTGAATATGTTCTTGTAACGCTTCACCGCCCAAGTAATGTCGATTTTCTTGAACAGGCAAAGAAGTTGAAGAAACTTCTAAACATAATTGCTGAAAGAAGAAAAGTAATATTTCCAATCCATCCACGAACCTTAAATAATTGGAAAAACTTTAAATTACTTGATGAATTAAATCCTGGTATTATTTTAACTGAACCAATTGGATACATTGATTTCTTAGCGTTGACAAAAAGTGCTGAACTCATTTTGACCGACAGTGGTGGAATTCAGGAAGAATCAACTTTTCTTGGAGTTCAGTGCATTACTTTGAGAACTTCAACTGAAAGACCAATAACTGTAGAAGTTGGTACCAACCAATTATTAGGAACAGATCTTGATAAAGCAAAAGATGCCGCATTAAGTGTCCTGGATGGAAACTTAAAAGAAGGAATGACTCCTGAATTATGGGATGGTAAAGCTGCTGAAAGAATTACAGAAATTCTGTATCAAAATGTCTAACAAAGGTGTTTTGAACATTCTAGATGGTGATGATTATTCGCCTTGATTGACCATTCTCCAATCATTATTTTAATTTAAATTATTTACGTAAATTTCAATATGAATTTTTAATAGAAAGGTATTGTATGGATGGTAATTTTTCAGAGAGAGTTCAAGAAGTAATTAGATTAAGTCGTGAAGAAGCTCTTCGATTAGGTCATGATTACATTGGAACTGAGCATATTTTGTTGGGAATTATTAGAGAAGCCAATGGGGTTGCAGTCACAATATTGAATAATCTTAATGTTGATCTCCAACAACTTAAAAAATCAATTGAAGAATCAGTTAAAGCTGCTGGTGGAACTCTCACAATTGGAAATATTCCATTGACTAAGCAAGCAGAAAAAGTGTTAAAAATAACTCAAATAGAAGCAAAAATATATAAATCAACAGTTATTGGAACGGAGCATATTCTTCTTTCACTTCTTAGAGATGAAGACAATATTGCGACTCAAATTCTTCATCAATTCCAGGTTACTTATGAGTCAGTTAGGTCAGAATTGAACTATTTTATGAGCAATCAACCTGTTGAGGGTAAATCACCAGAACAAACATTACCTCCCAGTGGTAAAAAAGCTGATAAATCAAAAACTCCAGTTCTTGATAATTTTGGAAGAGATCTTACCAAGTATGCGATAGAAGATAAACTTGATCCAGTGATTGGAAGAGAAAAAGAGATAGAACGAGTTGCACAAGTCTTAAGTCGCAGAAAAAAGAATAATCCAGTCCTTATTGGTGAGCCAGGTGTTGGCAAAACTGCAATTGCTGAGGGATTAGCACTAAGAATTGTACAGAGAAAGGTTCCCAGAATTCTTCAGGATAAGAGAGTAGTAACTTTGGATCTTGCGGGGTTAGTTGCCGGCACAAAATATCGTGGACAATTTGAAGAAAGAATGAAAGCCTTAATGGCAGAATTGGAAAAAGCAGAAGATGTAATTCTTTTCATAGATGAACTTCATACAATTGTTGGCGCCGGTGGTGCTTCTGGATCACTTGATGCCTCAAATATGTTCAAACCGGCTTTAGCCAGAGGTGACATACAGTGCATTGGTGCAACGACATTAGATGAATACAGAAAATTTGTTGAGACAGATGGTGCTTTAGATAGAAGATTCCAAAAAGTGATGGTTGAGCCACCAACAGTTGATCAAACTATAGAAATTCTGAACAGTATCAAATTCAAGTACGAGGAACATCACAGTGTCAAGTACAATGAGGATGCTATTAATTCATCAGTAAGATTGAGTGAGAGATATATCACTGACCGTCATTTACCCGACAAGGCTATCGATGTTTTGGATGAAGCTGGTTCAAGAGTACATATGGGTAACTTCAAAGTTTCAGATTCTATTTTAGAGCTTGAAGAAGAAATTGATGAAATTAAAAAAGATAAAATCAAAGTTGTAAAGCAACAGGATTATGAAGAAGCTGCTAGGTTGAGAGACACAGAAAGACGGCTTCAGCTTGAACTTGAAATTGAAAAGAACAAGTGGGAAAAAGAGAACGAAGGTGTAGTTTATGACGTTAGTGAGGAAGACATAGCCACCGTTGTTTCTATGATGACTGGTATACCTGTAACGCGGGTAGTACAAGCAGAAACAGAAAAGCTGCTTCAAATGGAAGATGCTCTTAAGGAGAGAATTGTTGGACAAGATGAAGCAGTAATCAAACTAACGAAAGCTATAAGACGTACTCGAGCAGGGCTTAAGAATCCTAACAAACCTATTGGTAATTTCATCTTTCTTGGACCAACTGGTGTTGGTAAAACTGAATTAGCCAAAGTTCTTGCTAGATATTTATTCGATTCTGATGATGCACTGATAAGAATTGACATGAGTGAGTACATGGAGAAGTATGCTGTTTCTCGACTAGTAGGCGCACCTCCTGGTTATGTCGGTTATGAAGAAGGGGGTCAATTAACTGAAAAAGTTAGAAGAAAACCATACTCTGTTATTCTGTTTGATGAAATTGAAAAAGCTCATCCAGATGTTTTTAATATTTTACTTCAAGTGCTAGATGATGGACTTTTAACTGATGGACTTGGTAGAAAAATAGATTTTAAAAACACTATCATTATTATGACTTCAAATGTTGGAACGAAATCCATAAGAGATACTGGTGGTTTTGGTTTCAGTGGTGAAGATGAAGTTGACAAGTATAAAAATCTAAAGAACACAGTAGAAGGAGCAATGAAGGATCTCTTTAATCCAGAGTTTTTAAATAGAATTGACGATACAATTGTATTTAGAAATTTGGATAGAGAAGATATTAAGAAGATTATCAAAATTGAGCTAAAAGATGTTGTTAATAATTTACAAAACAGCAAGATGAAGATAGATCTTGATGACAGTGCTTTAGAATTTCTTACAGATAAAGGTTACGATCCAAAATTTGGGGCTAGACCTTTGAAAAGAGCAATCCAAAATTATCTTGAAGATCCATTAGCAGAAGAGTTGTTGATGGGAAGGGTAAAAGAAGGGGATACAATTATAGTGAAGCGTCTTCAAGATAAAGAAGAATTTTACTTTGAAACAGAAAGAAATCCCAAAGAAGATGACCAAGAACCTACACATCAGTCTGATTCTATAGATAACGATATTGAGGATAATCATTAGTTCAGAAGTATGAAGAAAATCTTATTCTTTGTTATGCTTAGCAGTAATCTGTTTGCCCAAGATTCCTTAAATAATTATTTCGAAGATAAAACTCTTAGATTTGATTTCTACCACTCTGGAAACGATTCTGCTGAGATTATTATTTTTGATGAACTGATTATTGAACCAATATGGGGTGGCCGCAAATTAAATTTAATAGACACTTTAAATTTGGGTTCCTATCAGTTTTCTATTAAAGATCTTGAGAGTAAAAAATTATTATATTCTCAAGGTTTTTCAACTCTGTTTGCTGAATGGCGCACAACAGATGAAGCAAGAATACGAGATCGAATATATGAAGGGTCAGTAATATTTCCATTACCGAAAAACAAAATATTACTTGAAATATATTCAAGAAATAGTGAAAATGTTTTTCAGAATTTATATTCTACAGAAATAGATCCAAATAACTATTTTGTCACGCAAAAAACAGATAATTTCTTCGATATTGATACGATTCACTATTCTGGACCCTCCGCTGATAAATATGATATTGTTTTTCTACCTGAAGCATATACTGAAAATAATCTAAGTGAATTCATTATTCATTGTAAAGAGCTATCGGAATATTTATTCGAGATTGAGCCATTCGATAAAATGAAAGACAAGATAAATATCTGGGCAGTAAAAGCACCCTCAGTAGATTCACTTTGTGATATTCCTGCAGAAGGTGATTGGTACAATACAATTCTGGATGCTACGTATTACACATTTAACACCGAAAGATATATTATGACAAGCAAGTTTCAGAAAGTTCGAGACATTGCAGCTAATGCACCGTACGATCAGATTTATATTCTTGCAAACTCTGATAAGTACGGGGGAGGTGCTATCTATAATCACTATTCATTGACGGTAACAAAGAACCCAAACTATAAAGATATATTCATTCACGAATTAGGTCATGGAATAGCTGGACTTGCTGATGAATACGGTTATGATACTACTTATAATGATTATTATCAACCCGATGTTGAACCATGGGAAAGGAATATCACAACTTTAGTAAACTTTGAATCTAAGTGGAAACACCTGGTTGGAGATGATATTCCCATACCTACACCTAGTGAAACAAAGTATTATGAGAAGCTCGGTGTTTTCGAAGGTGGTGGTTATGTGGGAAAAGGAGTTTTTCGATCAACTTATGATAGTGTAATGAGATCACTAAAAAGTAAATCCTTCAATACAGTCTGCAAGAATGCTTTAGAAGAAGTAATACTTCTATATTCAAACTAATTTTGTAAATTGCTATCCAAATAGAACTTGAAATCAAATTAGATTTTTATGAACCTTCCACAAAAAATAAATCAGGCTGGTGTTGTTGGTGCAGGTGGTGCGGGATTTCCTACTCATATTAAGGCTAATGCTAAAGTAGAATTTATGATCGCTAACGGAGCCGAATGCGAACCTCTTATCCACAAGGATGTTGAGATAATGACTCATTTCGCAAACGAGATAATCTCTGGTATGATATTAATGATGGAGCAAATTGGTGCTAAGAAGGGATTCTTTGGAATAAAAGAAAAGAATAAGGCTGCAGTTGATTCTATCTCGAGGGAAATAAAAGATAGCAATATTGAATTAGTCCTGTTAAGTGACTTTTATCCAGCTGGGGATGAATATGAACTTGTTTATGCGTCAACAGGAAGGCTTATTCCACCTAAAGGAATTCCACTTGATGTTGGATGTGTGGTTAGTAATGTAGAAACACTATATAATGTAAATTTGGCTTCACAAAATATTAGTCTTACAAAAAAGTTTGTTACAGTTAATGGAGCGGTGAGGGATCCAAAATCTTTTTGGGCACCTATTGGGAGTGCTTTTAGTGAATTAATAGATCATGCTGGAGGAGCAACAGTATCAGACCATGGAATATTTATCAGTGGACTCTTGATGGGGCAGCTAACGTTTGATCCAAAAGATGTTGTTACTAAGACAACCGGAGGGTTGATAATCTTGCCTAGAGATCATTATATGATTGAAAGATATACCCGTACTACAGAATCTCAGAATAGAATAGGAAAATCAGCTTGCGACCAATGTAGTTATTGTACAGAATTATGTCCAAGATATCTTCTTGGATATGATGTTCAACCTCACAAAGTTATGAGGTCTCTTGTTTTTTCTAAATCTGATAAAAACATGTGGAATCAATATGCTGATCTGTGCTGCGAATGCGGACTCTGCACACTATATGCATGTCCAGAAGATCTTTTCCCACGAGAAGCTTGCCAGAATAGTAAGATTGAAATGAAGGATAATAACTTCAAATTTGAACAAACAAAAGAATTAAAGGTTCATCCAATTAAAGAAGGTAGAAAAGTTCCGCTAAAACAGTTACGAAAAAAACTTAATGTTGAAATGTACGAAAGGCCTACACCGTATGTTAAAGAATCGCCGCAACCAAACAGTGTAAAAATCAAATTGAAACAGCACACCGGAGTTTCTGCGAATCCGGTTGTAGGAGTTGGTCAAAAGGTATCGCTGGGTGATATAATTGCAGAAATGGATGAAGGAAAACTTGGAGCTAATATTCATGCTTCAATTGATGGGACTGTAGCACAAGTAAATACAGAATTTATAGTAATTAATTAATGTTGGAGATAATATGAAAATGAACTCCATTGGTTTGGTGGAAATGACAAGTATTGCTGCTGGAATGGAAGCGGCTGACATAATGTTAAAAACATCAGAAGTTGAGTTAATAATGTCACGCACAATTTGTTCTGGCAAATATATGGTTCTTATCGGTGGAGAAGTTGCCGCAGTTCAAACAGCCGTAGACGCTGCTTCAACAACAATTGATTATGCAATTATAGACACATTCGTAATTCCAAACGTTCATCCTGATATATTCCCCGCGTTATCAGGTCACACAGATGTAAATGAACTTCAAGCACTTGGTATAATTGAATCTTTTTCTGTTGCTTCCCTTATTGAAGGGGCTGATGCAGCGGTTAAAGCAGCTACAGTTCAGCTACTAGAAATTCGTTTAGCAATGGCTCTTGGAGGAAAAGCATTCTGCACAATTACGGGTGAGGTTGCTGCAGTTCAGAGTGCGGTTGATTCAGGAGCAAGAGTAATTGGCGATAAAGGTTTATTAGTAAATAAAGTGGTTATCCCAAAACCAAGAAAAGAGTTGCTCTCCGAAATAATTTAAAGTATATTGCACGTCAAAAAATTTTGAGTTTATACACAAAAGTCCATACTTTAATCATTTTTAATGAATATCTAATCAATTTAAGGTAAAAAAAAACAGAGATATGATAATCCTAAAATTTGGGGGGTCTTCTGTTGGCACTCCCGAGCGAATCGAAAATGTAATTAAAATCCTAAAGTCCTATCAAGGTACAAAGATAGCTGTGGTTTTTTCAGCATTTCAAACTGTGACTGATAACCTTATTAAGCTTGGAGATCTTGCAAAATCTGGTGATGAAGCATATTTGAGTTTACTTGAGGAAGTTAAGCGAAAACACGATGATGCTGTCAATGCATTAATTGCAAAATCAAAAAGAAAAAGGTCTTTAGTATATGTTGCGGATCTATTCAATGATCTTTCTGAAATGTTGAAAGGTGTATATTTACTAAAGGAACTCACTCCACGAACTCACGATTATCTTACCAGTTTTGGTGAAAGATTATCGTGTTTTATTATTAGTGAAACCCTCAGTAAACGTGGTATTAAAAGTGAATTTCTGAAAGCCAGTGATCTAGTGAAAACAGATTCAAATTTTACTTATGCTAGAGTGGATTTTGAAAATACCAATCGAAATATAAGACTGTATTTTAATAATCATAGCGACAAAATGCAGATAATTACTGGATTTATAGCTTCAAATCAGGAAGGTGAAATTACAACATTAGGCAGGGGTGGTTCTGATTATACAGCCTCTATTTTTGGAGCTGCTTTGAAAGTAAAGGAAATTCAGATTTGGACAGATGTTGATGGAATATTGACGGCAGATCCTAGAAAAGTGGGTGATTCATTCCCACTAAAAGCTGTTACTTACGAAGAAGCAATGGAACTTTCTCATTTCGGTGCTAAAGTCATTCATCCTCCAACCATGCTACCAGCTTTACAAGCAAAAATTAAAATTAGGATTAAGAATACGTTTAATCCAACATATCCCGGAACTCTAATTCTTAAAAGAGATACTGGAGTAAAATTTAACCTGAAAGGTATTTCATCCATTGATGATATTTCACTTCTTACCATAAAGGGTGGGGGAATGGTAGGTGTAACTGGTGTTGCATCAAGATTGTTCTCTGCATTAGCAGAAAAAGATATAAACATTATTATGATCACTCAGGGATCTTCTGAGCATAGTATATGTTTGGCTATTTTACCAAGTCATACATCTGATGCTAAAAAGGCAATTGAAAAGGAATTCAAAAATGAAATAGTTGATGGTAAGATTCATAAGGTATTAATTGAGGATAATCTATCAATAATTGCGGTCGTTGGTGAGGACCTTCGTCAAACTCCTGGTATCACCGGAAAAGTATTTGATGCACTTGGAGATAGAAACATTAATGTAAATGCAATTGCTCAAGGATCATCAATGTTGAATCTTTCGATTGTAGTTTCGAAAGATGATCTAACAGAAACATTAAATGTACTTCATGGTTCTTTATTTAGAAAAAAGAGAAAAAGTATAAATCTATTTTTAATCGGCCCCGGATTGGTTGGTGGATCTTTGTTGGATATTATTTCAGATCAACTTGAATCATTTGGTTCGAAATTAGAAACTGAAATTAATCTCATTGGCTTAGCTAACAGTAAAAAAATGATTATTGATGAAAGCGGAATAGAAATAAAAGACTGGAAAAGTACCTTAAGAAAATCCAGGAAAAAATCTGATATCAAAATATTCATCGATAAAATGATTGAACTTAACTTACCAAATTCAATACTAGTTGATTCAACTGCTGGAGTTAGTGTAGTTAAAGAATATTCAAAAATACTAAAAAATGGAATTTCGATTGCAACACCAAACAAGGTCGCCAATTCTGGCAAGTATCTTGTTTATTCTCAAATTAGAGATGCAGCTAAACAAGGTAAATCATTTTTCAAGTATGAAACAAATGTTGGGGCAGCATTACCTGTTGTAGGGGCGATTAGTGATTTGGTAAGCAACGGGGATGAAATAATAAAAATCGAAGGTGTGTTGTCAGGAACATTGAGCTACATCTTCAATTCTTTGAAAGATGGTAAAAAGTTTTCAGAAATAGTAAAAGATGCGAATAAAAAGGGATATACGGAACCAGATCCAAGAGATGATCTTAGTGGTTTAGATATAGCTCGAAAATTATTAATTCTAATTAGAGAAAGTGGAAGAAGAATCGAACTATCGGATGTTCATGTGCAAAATCTAGTACCTAAAGAACTTAGGAAAATTAAGAATGCGGATCATTTCATGTCTGAGCTCAGTAAGTATGACTATAAGTTTAAGAAAATGGTTGATACAGCAGCAAAGAATGGGAAGGTTCTTGTTTATATTGCCAAATATCAAAAAGGGAAGGCTTCTGTAAAAATTGAAGAGGTTAGCAAAGATCATCCGTTTTATACCCTTACTGGAGTTGATAATATTATTTCATTAACAACAAATTACTACAAAGATAATCCACTTGTAATTAAAGGGCCAGGAGCTGGTCCAGAATTTACAGCTTCAGGAGTTCTATCAGATATTTTTAAAATAGTAAATAGTAAAGGATAATAATTATGGGAAAAAATAAAATAAAGGTTGGTATCCTTGGTGCGACTGGAAGTGTTGGTCAAAAGTTTATAGAATTGTTGAAGGATCATCCTTGGTTTGAAATTGCCGAGCTTGGTGCTTCAGAGAGGTCTGCTGGAAATAAGTATATGGATGCAACAAATTGGATTATGATGCAACCTCTACAGAAAGAAATAGCGGAAATGACAATTAAAGAGTGTATACCAAACTTTGAATCAAAGTTGATTTTCTCAGGGCTTGATTCATCAGTTGCTGGAGAGATTGAAACTCAGTTTGCAGAAGCTGGTTATTTTGTAATTTCTAATTCTAGAAATCATCGTTTTGATAAAGACGTTCCATTGATGATTCCCGAAGTAAATTCAGATCATATAAAATTAGTTGATGCTCAGCCATATTTGGGTGGGATAATTACTAACCCAAACTGTTCAACTATCGGAATGGTTTTAGCAATAAAGCCTTTACATGACGCTTTCAAATTAACAAAAGTAAATGTTGTTACTATGCAAGCTCTCTCTGGTGGTGGCTTCCCTGGCGTACCTAGCATGTCAATTCTTGATAATGTTATACCCTTTATAAGCGGCGAAGAAGAAAAAATGGAAAGTGAACCAAGAAAAATTCTGGGTAAACTAAAAGATGGTGAGATATTATTTGAAGAAGGGATAAAAATTAGTGCACAGTGTAATAGAGTTTCTGTTATTGATGGGCATTTAGAGACACTTCAAGTTGAGTTTGAAAATAAACCATCAAAAGAAGAGATTATTGAAGTATGGAATTCATTTACTGCAGAACCTCAAAAATTAGATTTACCTTCTGCTCCAGTAAAACCAATTCATTATTTTTCTGAACCAAATCTGCCACAACCGAAATTGCAAAGAGATCTTGAAAACGGAATGGCTGCCTCAGTTGGTAGATTGCGTGAAGATCCATTATTCCATTACAAGTTTCTTGTCCTCTCACACAATACTATCAGAGGAGCTGCAGGTGGCACAATACTTAATGCTGAGCTATTAAAGGCGAAGGGTTATTTGGATAACCTTTCATGAGTTCACAAAGTATAAAAGTATTCGCTCCTGCATCCGTTTCTAATGTTGGGCCTGGTTTTGATATTCTTGGATTTGCTTTGAATGAGCCCGGAGATAAAATTGTTTTGTCAAAGTCATCGACAAATGGACTAGAAATTACTAATATTACTGGAGATGGTGGAAAACTACCTTACGAAATTGATAAAAATACTGCTTCCGTTGCAATAACTTCATTGTTGGAAAAGTTTCAAATCAAACAGGGTTTAAGGTTAGAAATAAACAAGAAAATGGGACTTGGAAGTGGGCTGGGTTCTAGTGCAGCAAGTGCGGTTGGTGCAGTTTATGCTGCCAACGAGTTGTTAGGTTTGAATCTAAGTAATGAGGAATTGTTGGATCATGCTCTTGCTGGTGAATTTATCGCAAGTCAAGCTATACATGGTGATAATGTTGCTCCAGCATTATTTGGTGGAATTATTTTAATTCGAGGGTATGATCCAATAGATATCATAAAAATCGAATCTCCAAAGAATTTGTATTGTACTATTATTTATCCTGAAATTGAAATAAAAACTAGTGAGGCTAGAGCACTACTTCCTCAAGCAGTACCCCTGAAAAGTATGATCAGTCAAACTGGTAACGTTGCATCATTAATCTATGGGCTAGCTACTTCTAATTTTGATTTGATTTCCCGATCACTGAAAGATGTTGTAATTGAACCTGTAAGAGCTAAATTAATTACAGGTTACAATGAGATAAAGCAGACTGCATTTCATGCCGGTGCCATGGGATGTAATATTTCTGGATCTGGCCCATCTCTATTTGCACTCTCGAATTCTTCAGAGATAGCAAATAAAATAGCGAAAGAAACAAAACTTGTAGTCAATAGTCTTGGACTCAATTGCTTAACCTATGTTTCTGAGATAAATGAAGATGGACCTAGAGTTTTAGACTAAATTACTCTTCTTCAAAAAATTAAATGTAATGCAATATTTTAGTACAAATAATATTGAATTAAAAGAATCCTTTCGGAATGCAGTGCTAAATGGCCTATCACCCGATGGCGGACTCTATATGCCTCATTTTATCCCTCAACTTGATAATAAAATAATTCAAGATATTGATAAATTTACGTTTCAAGAGCTCGGATATGAAGTTGCAAAACTTTTTGTCAATGATGAAATAAATAAATATTCACTAAGGAATATTATTGACGAATCAATCAGTTTTAGCGCCCCGCTTGTCAATTTAGACAATAATAGATTTATTCTGGAATTATTCCATGGTCCAACACTTGCGTTTAAGGATTTTGGTGCAAGATTTATGGCTAGGACTATGGGGCATTTTATTCAAGATTCTAAAGACGTTATTAATATTTTAGTAGCTACATCAGGTGATACAGGTAGTGCAGTCGCCTCTGGTTTTTACGGTGTTGATGGAATAAATGTTTTTTTACTTTATCCAAGCGGCAAAGTTAGTGATTTACAAGAAATGCAGCTTACTACATACGATAAAAATATCACCGCTCTTGAAATCGATGGAACATTTGATGATTGTCAGAGATTGGTTAAAGAAGCATTTGTCGATGATGAAATTAAGTTAAACATGAAATTATCATCCGCAAATTCAATAAACATTGCTAGGTTAATTCCACAATCATTCTATTACTTTAATGCATATAAGCAACTTAAAGACAGAAATAGAAAATTATATATTTCTGTACCATCTGGAAATCTTGGAAATTTGACTGGGGGGCTTCTTGCAAAAAAAATGGGATTACCAGTTGAAAAGTTTATTGCGGCAACAAATTCTAACTCTGTTTTTACTGAATTTGTTGAAACTGGAAATTATATTCCTCGTCCATCCGTAAAAACATTTTCAAATGCAATGGATGTTGGAGCGCCAAGCAATTTATCCCGTATTCAATCAATGTATGATTATCATTCAAAAGTTATAAAAGAGATATCCTCCAATTCTCATAATGATCAAAAAACAATAACAAAAATTAGAGAGACTCATAAAAAGTACAATTATATTATAGATCCACATGGTGCGGTTGGTTTACTTGCTATTGATCAGTTTATTGATGAAGAAATATTAGAAAATTATAATGCCATAATTCTTGAAACAGCTCATCCAGCTAAGTTCAAAGACATAGTTGATGACTCTTTAAAAACTAATATAGAATTGCCTGAAGAATTGAGTAGTTGTTTGCAAAAAGAGAAGAAAACTGTTAGGCTTTCAAGTAGTTTTAAAGAATTAAAATCATTTTTAATTGATAAATAGTTTCAGAATAGATTACTAATTATCTTATAGGCACCGACATAAGTTCCTAAAGCACTCCCAATACCACTAAGAATAAAAACTAATAGAATTTTCAATAATTTATTTTTCCACCATCGTTTTAATTGATTTACATCCTCAGTAACTGTTTCAAATTCTTTAACGACTGGAGGTTGAAAATATGCTTGAACAAAAGCAGCAACGTATCCGGCACCTATAACTGGAGTTAAACTTGTTAAAGGAGCTGCAAGGAAAGCACAAATAACAGTTATAGGATGAGCCAAAGCAATGATTGTCCCAATTGCACTTGGGATTCCATTCGCAAGTATCCAGAAAATGATATTCTGCTCAGCTACATCTGCACCCTTTGTATATCCAATGTAAGCTAATGATGCAATTATAATAGCAGGTATCCCGTAACCGATAATTTTGCCAGTATTAGAAGGTTTAGGTATAATCTCTATTTCTTCTAAATTTGTTGAAACACCCGATTTTAATAATTCAATAATCCCATTAACATGTCCAGCTCCTACAACAGAAACAATTTTATGACCCTTAGATCTTTTCATTTTCTCCATTAGATATCCGTCTCTCTCATCAATTAGAACATTCTTTAAGACCGGCATTTGTTTTCCTAGCTCGGACATCATTTCATTTAGTACGTCTTTCTGTTTTATCTCTTCAAGTTTTTCTTCACTAATTTCTTCCTTTTCAAAAACTGAAGCTAATCCAACTGTCATTAATTTTAATTTCTGCCAGAAAGACATTGAATTCCAAGCTCTTTTTAGTGTGATTCTTACATCTCTATCACATAGCTCAATTGGAATGTCGTTATCCTTAGCAGCTTTTGTAGCTTCCAACAGTTCAACACCTGGTTGTACTCCAAGTTTTTCACCAAGCTTTTTTTGATATGAAGCAAGAAGTATATTTATTAGAAGTGTACTTAATTGTTTCTGCTTGATTAACTGAATAAGATCAAGTGATTCCCAACGTTTTTTCTCAGAAAGAGCTTTGTATCGTTGAGGATCTAGCTCAACACAAACCACATCAGGTTTTTCATTTGTTATTACCTCTCGGACAAGATCAGCAGAGTATTGAGAAATATGAGCAGTCCCGATGATAAAATATTCTTTACCATTAATTTCCAAATTGTGAACATCATTCGAGTAATTTGGGGAAGGGGAGTCATCAATCATTATTTTTGGAACCTGTAAGTAAGAGGATTAAATATTTTTTCTTTTTGATGAACTTCCAATCTTCATAGTAATCGAATTTAACAATTGCATGAAGATCTTCTAATTCTTTTGTCTTTTCATTTAAACTAGTTTTGATTATATCCCCTGTTGAAAGGATTCCAATAATTTTACTATCTTTTTGGATAAATAAGTGTCTAATTCTCTTCCCAAGAAATTTATCTTGCAGCGAGAACATTGTTTCATCAAAATTGGCATATTTTAAATCAGATGACATATAATCTTTAATTTTCGAAGTTTTTGAAAAGAATCCTTCGGTCACAACGTTACGCATAAGATCACGTTCAGTCCATATACCAACAATGTCTTCATTATCTTTTACAACAATAGCACCAATTTTCTTTTCTATCATAATTTTAAGAGCATCAGCAACAGTTGACTCAGGGGTAGTAAAAATAATATCCGTCCCTTTTTCGTTTAACATATCTTCGGCTGTGTACATTTTTTGTTTCCTTCACATGATTCTTAAAGTAGTGCAAAGATAATGAACTTCTATATTAGATTACAAGTATTATTTAATTTTTGCATGAAAATGAGTATTTCATATAGTTAAAACATTAATAAATTTGTTTCGTCTAATCGCTAAACCTAACCTAAACAAGAGGAGTTAAACAATGAAAAAAATATTTATCATTTTAGTCCTATTTCAAATGACTGTAATTTATGGTTGTGTAATGAATAATGTCAATCCTGGTGACATGGTTACAAAAACCTATGAAGTCTCTGAATTCACAAAATTGGATGTTTCACATGCTTTTGAAATAATTGTCAAAGTAGGAGAAACTGCGTCACTTGAAATAACCGCAGGTGAAAATATTCATCCGATAATTGAGGCGATAGTTAAAGGTGACAAATTAGTGCTTGGTCTTAAAGAAAGTATGAAAAATACTGGAGATATTAAAGCTGAAATAACAGTTTTAGCACTTGATGAACTACAGGCATCTGGTGCTTGTAAAGTTCATTTGACCGGCGTTGATACTGATGAATTCATGCTTGATGCTAGTGGAGCAACTCGAATAAACATCAAAGAGTTTAAAGCTAATTCGTTAACGGTTGATATGAGTGGTGCTTCATCTGGAGCTATTCAAGGAGAAGTAAATAATTTAAATATTGATATCTCTGGAGCATCAGGATTTGATTCTGAGGAATTAATGGCAGAAAACGTTGTTGCAGATCTTAGCGGGGCATGTAATGCAAAAGTTTATGCCAGCAAATATTTAAAGGTTGATGCTTCTGGAGCTAGTAATTTAACTTATCTCGGAGATCCGGAAAAAGTTGAAAAAGATACAAGTGGTGCAAGTAATATAAAATCTAAGTAATTTTGCCTCGGTCATTCTAATATTAATCGAGGATAAATTATGTCAGATACTCCAAAAGTTGGAATTATTATGGGAAGCGACTCAGATCTTCCAATAATGCAAAAAGCAATAGATGTTTGTAAGGAATTTAACGTCCCGTTTGAAGTAAAGATCATTTCTGCGCATCGCACTCCAGAATTTCATTCTAAATATTCAAAGTCTGCGGAAGAAAGGGGATTAAAGGTTATAATTGCAGCAGCTGGTATGGCTGCACATCTTCCAGGAGTAACTGCGGCGCAGACTACATTACCTGTGATTGGTGTTCCCATAAAAAGCAAAAGCTTAGAAGGGGCAGATGCCCTTTATTCAATTGTACAAATGCCTCCAGGTATTCCTGTTGCGACTGTTGCCATAGATGGTGCAAAAAATGCTGGAATACTTGCTGTTCAGATTCTGGCATTATCAGATAATGCATTAGCAGAAAATTTTAAGAAGTTTAAAGTTAATATGGCAGAAGCTTCACTGCAAAAAAATGAAGGGCTTAGTTATTAAGGTTCTTTGATTCTATAGATTTTTCTCAATCCGGGACCAGTTAATCTTTCCTGGTCCCATTTATATTCCTCTATAAGATCGTCTTTTCTTTCACTACAATCTTTGAAAGCACAGAATTTACAAATATCGAAATTGCAGTAGTCAAGATGAATTTTTATTTGAGATTCAGGCAAGATAGATTTCAATTCAAAGGCAATTAGATCATCCGAATCATGTGATTGTTTTATTGAAAAATAATATGGAAGAACTAAATGAAAATCAATAAACGTAGAATTAGCTGATTTCCAATATCTTAACTCATGTACATCTATCCAAAACGGTTTTTTGATGGAAATTAGTTTATCAGTTATTTCATAAAGAATCGTCGGATCGATTTGATTCATCAGTCCACTAATAGCTACCTTAATTAGTTTATATCCAGTATAGAAAATGTTTGTAGCAATAATTATAGCAATTATAGGATCAAATATGAAAATATCAGTGAACATTACTATTCCTAGACCAATAATAATACCTAGACTAGTGTAGGCATCGGTCAAAATGTGCTTTCCATCAGCAATGAGAGCAAGTGAATCAGTTTTTTTCCCGATATGAATAACATAGAGTGATAGTGCCAGAATAATAATTGATGATACAATGATAAGGATCAAACCGGTTCCGAGGTGAAGTGGTTGAATTCCTAAAATTATTCTTTCAACACTAGAATAAATAATTATAATTCCAGCAAATATTATAAGTAAACCTTCAATACCAGCAGAAAAATACTCTATATTTCCATGTCCATAAGGGTGATCTTTATCAGCAGGTTTTGAACTTAAGATGATACTAAATAAAGTAACGCCGGTGGCAAAGAGGTGAATAATAGATTCTATTGCATCTGAAAAAATAGCTGCTGAATCTGTTATAAAATAAGCAGTAAACTTAATTAACAATAACAGAAACCCGATAAGAAAGGAAAGTTTAGCGGTTTTGATTTTTAATTGATTATTATTTTTATGATCAGTATTCATATATCAGAGTAAAAATAATAAATCTAATTGAATTTTCATCGTTTAGGTTTCGAAATAAATGAGAAATAACTTTCCGGGAAAGAAGATTTGCAATTTTTAGCATCCTCAAGTGTAGGAAATAATCCATAAACTGAAGAGCCAGTTCCACTCATTAGTGCAAATAGTGCTCCGCTAGAAATCATCAATTCCTTTATATTTTTGATTTCCGGATGTAATTTGAAGACCGATTCTTCAAAATCATTAAAGATATATCTCTTATATTCCGTTACTCTAATATCCTTTATTTTGTTGTAGTTAAACTGACTATCCTTTGGAATAACATTAGCGAACGCATCTTTTGTTGACACGTGGATGCCTGGATTTACAATCAAAATTGGGAAATCGATTTTATAATTAATAGGAGTCAGAAGTTCTCCTCGAGACGCACCCACAGCTGGGGAAGGATTAAGAAAAAACGGAACGTCAGATCCTAGTTCTAAGGCTATCTCATTAAGAGTATTTTGATTTAACTCTAATTGCAATAATTTATTTACGGCTGTTAATATAAAAGCTGCATCAGAACTTCCACCTCCTAATCCAGCACCAATTGGAATATTTTTATTGAGAGATATATTTAAATTTATATTTCTATTTAAATATTGCTCTAAGAGGTTAATTGCTTTTACTATAATATTATTAAAGCAATATTCATTTTTAAAGGAAAAGCATTCGGATTCTTCAAAAATTAGCTCATCATAAAGGTCGTGAATAGGATAAAATAGGGTCTCAAGGTTATGAAAACCATCTTGACGTTTTGAGACGATATTGAGTCCCAAATTAATTTTTGCTATAGCATTAACTTTTAGCTGAATCAAAATAATCCTTTAATACCTTTGTGTGTATAGAACTTGATCCACAGCAGAGTCCCACAAACAATAAATTCTCATTAATATTGTCAAAGACCATTTTTATGTAATCTAGTGGAGAGATTCCTTTGACTATCTGGTCGTCTGTATAGTAACTTGATCCGCAATTTAAGTAAAATCCCCATGGATAGTTAAATGAATACTCGGCAAATAATTTACGATAAATCTTTGGGAAAATACAATTGACGGAAATTGCTATTGGGTAGTGTTCTAAAACTAAATCAGCAATATGGCTAAATGATTCGCCACTAAAGATTCTATGTTCTTCTGTAATAAGAAGACTCATGATAAATGGGATGGAGTTTTTCGAACAATACTCACAAATGATTTTTATCTCATCTATTTGACTTTGAGTTTCATTGAGAATAAAATCAACTCCACTTTCCCATAGCATTTCAATATGATCCTGATGATTCTTAACAATATTAGAATATGGGAGCGTTCGTTCCCTCTGATAAGAATCTTCTGCAGGAGGATTTGATCCAGCAATAATAATTTCATCATTGTATTTAGAAGCTGTTTTTGCAAGTTCAACAGAACTATTAACAAATTCAAAATTGGAGATAGATAAATTTGATTTATCATAAGCTATTGGATTAGTTCGAAAAGTATTTGTAGTAATAATGTCAGCTCCAGCTTCAATGTATTCCTTATGAAGTTTAATGATGACTTGAGGATCAGTGATATTAAGAAAAGATGCCCATAAATGTGGATGTAATTTTGTACCACTCATCTGGAGTTGGCTACCAATTGCTCCATCAAGAATTAGAGGACGTTTATTTCTTTTCCTATAATCTGTTAGAGATTTTGTTTTCATAGTAATTTATTCTTCAGTTACCAAAACAGCATTTGATGGTATCTCCGGTTTCACTAATAAAACTCGTTCTTTCATAATAGATACTTTGCCAGGTTCCATACCTTTTTTCTTACGGACATATTTTCCAAAAGTGTAAGCGACTGGAGCAACGGATGCAGTTTTCGCCTTACTGTGAAATGCTGCAATTTGTGCTACGGTTTTAATAATATTTTTTGGTACACCTTCTTTAACATTATCGACACGTAGCACAACGTGAGAACCCGGTAATCCTCGAGCATGAAACCAGTAATCATTTTGTTTAGCTATTTTTATGGATAATAGATCATTACTCTTACTGTCACGTCCAATTAAAACTGTATACTTATCATCAATGAGGTATTGCTTTAACTTTGCATTATAATTCATCTTTTTCTTCTCACTCTTCACATCTTTTATCTTCAATTCTTTTCTAATAGAAATTAATTCTTTCTTATCATTTGTGTTTTTGAATCGTTGTTCTAATTTCAATAGAGAATTAAACCTTTCTTTAGTGTTGCTAAATAAGAATTGTGATTTAGAAAAATTAGTCTTTTCATCTTTGGCTTTCTCAAAATAATAATCAATTGCTTGCTGTGGAGTATGTTTAGGATTTATCTGAATTCTTACAATTTCTCCATCATCATTAACTAATTCTAAAATATCTTTTCCCTTTACTATTAAAGATCGATTTAGCAAGAGTAAATTCGCAGTTTTATAGTAATCTTCACTTCTATCTCCATTTTCAATTCTTCCTGTTAACTTATTCAGTTTATTACTCAGCTTGCTCAATTCTTTTGAGATTACCTTTTCAATTTCCTTTGTATAATTTTGTTTTATATCAGCAGTATAGTAAGTCGATAAGAAATATTTTATAGCGGAATTATAATCCTTAAATATTTTAACTTCTTTAACATTATTCAGAAGTTGAAATGTCTCTGGGATCATCCTAAGCTTATTTTCGGAATCATCGAATAATACTTTTATTTTTCCTTTGTACAGCTCTGATAATATTTTATGGAATTCATTTTCTATTACAGCTTTCTTATTTACTCTACTGGAAAGTTCATGAATAATTTCTTTAGCTATATATGAATACTCATTTCGTATTGTTTTTTGATCAAAACCATCAAAGAAAGTTTCATTAATATGATGATAAACCGGAGTCTTAATAAATTGGTGTGCATTTATTCTTTTTAGAATATCATCTTCAGATTTAGATTTTTTGAATTTCTCAACAACAATCTGATCTTGAATAAAATATACATTACTTCTCCCTCCCATCATTGAAAAAACAAGTTTAGATTTATTTAGATCGATCGATATGATCCTATCGTCTTGAGCAATGCGGAATTCTAATATCTCTTGTGGTAAGGTTAATGCAGTATACTCAATTACATTTTTTTTGGCCTTTCTATGCTCATCTTTAATAAATAAGTAGGGTAAAGTGGCCTCTGTAGAAACAACTAAATGTCGATAAGGATTTTGTTCTTCAGGTATGGAAAGCATTAACAAGTTTTTATCCTGTGAGAAAATCTCAGTAACTTTTGAACCTTTTAATCTAAAATTGAGTTCAGTTATAGCTCTGTTAAGATAGTAGTAATTTCTAAGCATAATCGTATAATATAAAAAATGCCGAAATATCGAAAGTGACATTCGGCATTAGTACTAAAAATAAGTATGACTAAGCAAATTTTAGTAATGTTTTGAAATTTAGATTCTTTGACTCGATATCTTTAAAATATTCTGCTGTTCCAACTTTTAGTTCAAATGTTGCAGAATGGTCACAAACAATAATGCCTTTTGGATGAAGTTGTAAGGCACTGACAGTCCACATATGATTTACTCCTTCCTCAACTACTTTTGAAAGAGCTCTTGCTTTACTATGCCCACTTATGATGAGTAAGACTCTTGTAGCAGAGAGAACTGTTCCAACTCCAACTGTAAGAGCTGTGTTTGGAACTTTAGATACATCACCTCCAAAAAATCTAGAATTCGCAATTATCGTGTCTTTTGTTAAAGTTTTAACTCGTGTTCTAGATGTTAATGAGGAACCTGGCTCATTAAAAGCAATATGCCCATCCGGTCCAATTCCACCAATGAAAAGATTTATTCCATCATATTTATCAATCTTATCCTCATACTTCTGACATTCTTTTACCAGATCTTTAGCATTTCCATTAAGAATGTTTATGTTCCTTTTGAGAATATCAATATGATTAAAAAAGTTCTCGTACATAAAAGAGTGATAGCTTTCTGGATGATCTTCAGGAATTCCAACATATTCATCCATATTAAAAGTAACCACATTTCGAAATGAAATAATTCCTTTCTTATGAAGCTTGACAAGTTCTTTATACATTCCAATAGGTGAAGAACCAGTTGGTAATCCAAGAACGAATGGTTTATTTTGAGTTGGGTTGAATTTTAATATCTGTCTTGCAACGTAATGCGCAGACCATTTTGATACATTGTCATAGTCTGGTTGAATTATTAGTCTCATATCTACCTCAGTTTCATTCTGCTAAAAATCTATTCTGACATACCTCTTTTTGAACGCTCATTTTTAGTCTGATCATAAGCAAGCTTTAATATAATCTTTTCATCTTCACTTAGAGTAATATTTCTTCGTGACATAACTTTTTGAGCAACATCAATAGCTTTATCAAAATTAAAAGTTGTTAGACCATCTGCACCACCCCATGAAAAGGAAGGGATATATTTTTCTGGAAAACCAGATCCAAATACATTCGCCGAAACTCCAACAACAGTGCCGGTATTAAACATTGTGTCGATACCACTCTTAGCATGATCACCCATAGTTAATCCAGCCATAGCTTCACCAGTATCAATTTCTACATCATTAATTGTGACCTTTACGTTTCCATAATTATTCTTCAGGTCACTGTTATTTGTACCGGCACCAATGTTTACCCAAGAGCCAAGATATGCATGACCTAAAAAACCATTATGCTGTTTGTTGGAATATGAATGGAGAATTGATTCACCAATTTCACCGCTTATTTTGCAAACTGGCCCTATTGAAGTTTCCCCGTAAATTTTAGCACCTATCTTTATCAGTGCATTTTCTCCGACAAAGGTTGGCCCCTGTATTACAGTATTGGGAAATACAGTTGCATATTTATCAATAAATATTGGACCTTCTTCTGCATCGAGTACGGCACCTGGTTTAATTTTGGCGCCTTCTCCAACAAAAATATTATGATCTTCTAAGGTGTGAACACCTTCATATATTTTACCGTTAACTAGCTGTTCTTTACGATTTACTAGTAATTCAAAGTCTTTGGCAATTTGTTCGGCATTGTTATGAACAAGATTCCATGGGAATGATATTGTGTTTGCTGATATTTCTCTACTATTAAGGGCATCAAATATCTTTAACGAAAAGAGTTTGTCTAAATTATCTTTTAATAGGGTTAGATTTTTACTAGATATTAATCCAGCAATGAGTTTCTGGTCATCAATTAAAATTTCGTCTTCACTTAGATCAAGAATTGAGTTAATTATATCATCATCAGTTAATAATGAACCATTAATTATTAGCAGTTTCTTTATTGAGTCACTAAATTCATTAACCAAATATTTCGGATTATTACGTTTTACAAAATTGGATAAGAACTTTCTGGTGTGCAGAATTATATTTTTATCCGGAAATCGTTTCTCAATTTTTTTTTGTAATGTTAGAATACCACATCTTAGATCATATACTGGCCGAGTGTATGTTAATGGATTTAAATTATGTTGAAATTCATCCTCAAAAATTAAAATATAATCAAACATTAATTACCTCATTTATGAAAATGAAAGCCCACAAAAGTGGGCTTAAAATTCTAGTGCGATCCTGTATATTCCTTAACGACACCTCTCAACCACTTTAATAAGAAAAATAGAATTATAGCAACTGCAGCTGCAGCTGCACCATTAATTAGGAAATAAATAGCTTTATTTTCTATAGTGATAAATAAACTGGATAATACACCAGATAATTTACTCCCAATGGCAGTTGCCAAAAACCATCCACCCATCATCATAGCAGTAAATCGACGCGGGGATAATTTTGATACCAGAGAGAGTCCCATCGGACTCAAACATAACTCCCCGAATGTTAACACTCCATACATTGAAATTATCCACAGAGCAGAAACTTTTTCGGCCCCATTATTACCCATGAAAACGGCTCCAACCATAATCAACATCGAAGATGCAGTAACTACAATACCAAGGACAACTTTCCCAGGTGTCGAAGGTTCCTTTTTTCTTCTTGCTAAAAATGTCCATAGTGCAACAATCAGTGGAGTTAGGATTATCACAAAAAATGGATTAGCGGATTGAAAAATCTCAGTGTTTAATAATGAAATAGATTCTCCTTCCTTTGGCCATTCTTCTTTTGGCAAATTATTCAAATAAGGATGAGGACCGTATTCAATAATTGGATTTCCATTACCATCCAGTATAGGTGCTCCATGCCCATCTAATTTTTGCGTTTCTTGTAATTCAGACGTTACAGTTTCTGCAAAACCAAGTTCACCGAGAGGGCCTTGCACAACTTTTGGCATTTCACGCGAAGTATAATCATTTGCCCATAATGTGAGAGCAGATCCGTTTTGATGCAAAATCATAAAGAAAACTGCTCCAGCTAAAAATATAGCGTATAAGGCGCCGAGTCTTCTTTTTTCTTCCCGATCTCCTTTATTCCAGATCATAAAAAAGTAATAAAGTAAAGGTATACATGCAAAAACAAAAGCGTCAGTTGATTCAGCTAATAGTGGTTCTCCAAAAATTAAAGTAGGCAAAAACCATCCAATTAACGCAGCAACTATAGCTGGAAAAAATATTACATAAACAATTTTACTTATTGGAGTATCATCAGCTTTGGCAGGAGTAATATAATCAACATCCCTTACATGTTTCTGGCCTAGAAAAAACCACAGCAGCCCGACAAACATACCAACACCTGCAAGTGCAAATGCTGCACTCCAACCAAAATTATTCCTTAAATATGCTGCAAAAAAATTACAAACAAAAGCCCCAATATTGATACCCATATAGAAAATATTATAACCTGAATCTTTATAGTCCCTGTATTGATCGGTATCATATAATCTTCCGACAAGAGTAGAAATATTTGGTTTGAAAAAGCCATTGCCAATAATTATAAACAGTAGAGAGAGATAAAATATTGGTTCAGCGGACATTGTAAGACCTAAATAACCAAGACCCATTAAGGTACCACCAATAAAAATGGATTTTCGATAACCCAGGAATCGATCTGCTAACAAACCCCCTAAAAAAGGTGTCAGGTAAACTAAGGCTATATATGTTCCGTATATTTCAGTTGAATAGGTTCTACTCATTCTCATACCGTCACCGGCAATCATATAAAGAGTGAAAATTCCCAGCATTAAATAAAATCCGAACCTTTCCCACATTTCTGTAAAGAAGAGAACTGGTAATCCTTTAGGGTGATTTTTAAACATGAAAACTCCTTATTTAATGTAAAATACTAAAAGTGATCACTAATCCACTTTCCATAAAAATATGACTATGAAAATATGAATATATCTGCTAATATTAAAATATGAACCAAATAATTATATCCGTTGTCAAAGATAGGTTCATTTAATATATTTGAAAAATGAAAATTTTGACTAAAAAGATAATAATAATTCCAGCAATCTTACTACTTCTAATAATTGCATCCCTAGTAGTTTTTGATAAAATAGTTATGCCATCAGTTGTAGAAGCACCAGAAGTACAAATGCCGAACGTTATAGGCATACAAAAAGAAGAAGCTATAAAGATTTTGCATGACATAAAACTAACTCCAATTGAAGTCGGTCCACGATATGATTCGCGATATGAGGAAGGGGAGATTATTTTTCAGAAACCATACGAGGGAGTAATGGTTAAGGAGAATCGTAGAGTCTACATTCATGTTAGTGGTGGTGAACCGTTAATTCAAATGCCACAATTAGTTAATAAAACATTAAGAGATGCTAGAGTATCTCTTGAACGAATTGGCCTTTTGGTTGGGGAAGTCGAAGAAATACGTTCTGAATTACCTAATGGAATTATAGTTGAACAAGAATATGATGCTGGGTTTAAATTAGAAAAAGGCGAAACAGTTGATTTGAAAGTTAGTATTGGACCACAGATTGGAATGATAAGAGTTCCAAGTATAATTGCTAAATCAGAAAAGGAAGCAGAAAAGATCTTGCGCAGAAATAATTTAAGTTTAGGAAATAAAACTTATCTAAACTCACCAACTTTACTTCCTAATACAATTATCAGCCAATATCCTAGTCAGGATGCTTTGGTTGCTATAGGTGATAGTATTGATGTTGTAATTGCTAAAAATCAAGGTAGAGATTAATCATGAAACTATTGGCTCCTTCATTATTATCAGCTGATTTCTCCAACTTATCTCAGCAAATTCGCTATTCGGAGATTGGAGGTGCTGATATTATTCATTGTGATATAATGGATGGTCAGTTTGTCCCTAACATAACTTTCGGCCCATTAGTAGTTAAGGCAGTTAGAAAGGTTACTAAACTTCCAATCGATGTTCATTTAATGATTAAAGAACCCGATAACCTTATTGAAAAATTCATTTCTGCTGGGGTTGATTATATTTCAGTTCACCAAGAGGAAGTTGTTCACTTGAACAGAACTGTTAATAGGATTAAAGAATTAGGTGCTAAAGCTGGTGTTGTTCTTAATCCAAGTACTCCATTAAATACTCTTTATGATATTATTGAATATGTGGATTTTATTTTGATTATGTCTGTTAATCCGGGATTTGGTGGACAAATCTTTATAGAATCATCAATACAAAAGATTTCAGACTTAGCAATGTTAAGGGAAAAACACAATTTGAGTTTTAAGATTGAGATTGATGGTGGAATAGATACCAGCAATATTGAGAAAGTATCAGAGGCTGGATGTGATATTTTTGTAGTTGGCTCGTCGATTTTCTCAAAAGATAATATTTCTGCCGCAACTACTGAATTGAAAAATAAAATATCAACTTAACTCGACCTTATAGATCCCAGCAACTTTTCAACTCACTGTGAATATAAATTTATGAAAGATAGCTTTTATCAAAATCTGAAAGAGCAAGATGAAATAAAAGTTATGGGCATACTAAATGTCACTCCAGATTCATTCTCCGATGGTGGGAAGTATTTCAGTACAGAAAAAGCAACAGAACATGCGATAAGAATGTTGAATGAAGGAGCTGATATAATCGATGTTGGTGGAGAATCTTCCAGACCGGGAGCAAAACCAATTTCAATCAATGAGGAGTTATCGAGAACCATCCCAGTTATTAAATCCATTCTTAAGTATGACGAATCAAGTGTTATTTCAATTGATACTATTAAGCCGGAAGTAGCAGATCTTGCCCTCGAAGCTGGGGCATTGATTATCAATGATATAAGTGGATTTAAAAATAGAACATTACTTAATATTGCTAATAACTATGATGCCACTCTAGTGATAATGCATATGAAAGGAACTCCTCTGACTATGCAGCAAAGTCCATCTTATAATAATGTTATTGAAGAAGTTTATAAATATTTTATGGAAAAAATAAATATTGCAAGAAAATCGGGAATTGAAAAAATTATAATTGATCCGGGAATTGGTTTCGGGAAAACAGTACAAGATAATTTCACTCTCTTAAAAAGTCTTAAAAAATTTACTAAATTAGAATTACCTATATTAATAGGTGTTTCTAAAAAATCTCTGATTGGTAATCTATTCGATTTACCATTGGAAGGAAGAGAATTAGTAACATCTATTTTAGAAACATTTGCCGTAAATAAAGGAATAAAAATTATAAGAACGCATAATGTTAAAAATGGAGTTCAATTAAAAAAACTTCATCAATTATTACGTGATTAATGCTTAATGTTTGAAATTTTCAAAATAGGATTTTTGTCATTTACCTTTCTTGATTTGGTTGATATTGCCCTAGTATCTTTTATTGTTTACAAAGTTTATCAAATAATAAAAGGAACAATAGCAGCACAGATCTTTCTCGGACTAGTAATAGTTCTTCTTTTTTCATTTATTGCTCAAGCTGGAAATCTTAAAGCTTTGGGCTGGTTACTGAAATTGGTTACAGATATTTGGGTAATAGCCTTTATAATTCTGTTCCAACCTGAAATAAGAAGGTTTTTAACAGTACTTGGTAAAAGGCCGTTCACTGCAAAATATTTTAAAGGTATCCAATCAGAAGAATCCGTTTCTGATATTTTGACGGATGCTGCATTTGAACTATCGCAGCACCAACATGGTGCATTAATAGTGATTGAAAGAAGTGTTGGAATTAAAACTTTTATTGATACTGGGCAGACTATTAACGCAAAGGTAAGTGTAAATTTATTAAGATCGATTTTCTACCCACGTTCTCCATTTCATGATGGGGCAGTTGTACTGCAAAATGATATTGTGGTTGCTGCTGGCTGCACACTGCCGATGTCAAGCAGTTCGACATTCGAAAAAACAACATTGGGGATGAGGCATAGAGCTGGAGTTGGTATAACGGAACAATCGGATGTATTAAGTTTAATAGTTTCTGAAGAAACTGGTAGTATTTCGGTTGCAGAAGATGGAAAACTGACTAGAGGTCTATCAAGAGAATCCTTAAGAAAGCTTCTGACAAAGAAAATGGAACCAGAAAAACCAAAAAGTATTAAAGGATTGTTCGATTTCTTTAAGAAAAAGAATTAGTTTAAAACTGCCGAACAAGTACTTATTTAATAGCTTCTAAGTTACTTCACTTTTAATATAAAAAGTTTGCATTCCGTACTTAATTCATTTGATGGTCTAGGATAAAATCCTAAATAGTTTGCGAGGATTTAATTAAATTTATTAAATTAAATAACCTTTATAATAATAGAAGGTGACAATATGAAACTTAAATATTTTTCACATTCAGCATTTCAATTAACTACAAATGATGAAAAAATTATATTAATTGACCCATTTTTAACGGGAAATCCTACAAATCCAGTTCATGCGGAAGAAGTAAACGCAGATTTTATAGTTTTAACTCATGCTCATGGAGATCATGTTGGAGATGCATTCGAAATTGCCAAAAGATGCGATTCTTTAATTATTGCTGTCAATGAACTGGCAGATTACGCAATTAGCAAAGGATTAAGTACTCATAATATGCATATTGGGGGCAGTTATAATTTTGTGTTTGGTGCCATTAAATTTACCATAGCTCATCATGGATCATTGACGCCTGATGGACAATATGGCGGTGAACCAGCAGGTGTGATCTTAACGATAGATAATAAAGTTATTTACCATACTGGGGATACTGGATTATTTCTAGATATGAAATTGATAGGAGAACTCAACAAGATAGATTATATGCTTCTGCCAATTGGGGATAACTTTACGATGGGGATTGATGATGCTGTGAAAGCTGTTGAATTTGCAAACCCTGATGTTGCAATTCCAATGCATTATAATACTTTTCCGGTAATTGAAGCAGATCCGAATGAATTTCAAACGAAGGTTGAATTATTAAATAAAAAATGCACCGTACTAAATTACGGGCAAGAAATTGAATTATAGCATAGTGGAATGAACTGAATTTATGTCAATTATTGCAATCGCAAATCAAAAAGGGGGAGTCGGAAAAACTTCCACAGCAATAAATCTATCAGCGTCAATAGCTGCAGCGGAGTTTCGGACTCTACTCATAGATATTGATCCCCAGGCAAATTCTTCATCAGGATTGGGAGTTGAAAAGAATGATCCCTCGGTCTATGAAGTACTAATGGGAATTGAGGATATTGAAGATTCAGTTCAATCTACATATATGCCATTCTTAGATATTATTCCATCAACAATTAACTTGGTTGGTGCTGAAGTTGAATTGGTTTCTCTGGAAAATAGAGAGTACAGACTTGTTGAGCCACTTAAGCGAATGAAGGAAAAATATGATTACATTTTTATAGATTGCCCGCCTTCACTTGGTTTACTAACGTTAAATGCGTTAACAGCCTCAGAATCTGTATTAATTCCTGTACAATGCGAATACTTTGCTCTTGAGGGTCTTGGTCAACTACTTAATACAATTAACCTCGTAAGACGGAACCTAAATCAAAATTTGGCCATTGAAGGTGTTCTTCTAACTATGTTTGATAGAAGACTAAAACTTTCACATCAGGTTAGAGATGAAGTAATAAAATACTTTGGAGAAAAGGTTTTTAAATCGATAATTTATCGGAATGTTAGAATTTCTGAAGCACCTAGTCATCAAAAACCGGTCTTGTTGTATGATGCAATATCTACAGGTGCTGAAAACTATATGTCTTTAGCAGCGGAATTAATTGAAAGAAAAAAGCAGAGTGTAAATGAGTAAACTACATACAGGATTGGGTAGGGGATTGGATGCTCTGATTAATCCAAACTTTAACAAAGACAAACTTGACGAAAAAGTATCAGTACCTTCATCTGAAATCAAAAAAGATGATGGATTATCAGTTGATATTTTAGTTAAAATACCTGTTGAAAACATAAGACCTAATCCTTATCAACCAAGAACAAATTTTGATAAAGAAGCTTTAGACGAACTTAAAAAATCTATCCTTGAAAATGGATTGATACAGCCAATTACTGTCCGGCGAGTTGATAATAAATATGAATTGATTTCAGGTGAAAGAAGATTTCGTGCTTCTAAGGAAATTGGTGTTAAAGAAATTCCTGCTTATATAATTAAAGTTGAAACAAAAGAGGCCATGCTTGCTCTTTCCCTAATTGAAAATATTCAAAGGGAAGAACTTAATCCAATTGAAGTAGCAAAAGCTTATCAACAATTAATGGATGAATGCAGTTTGTCACAAGAAGAAATTGCAGTTAAAGTCGGTAAAGATCGTTCAACAATTACAAACACAATACGTCTTTTAAAGCTTCCAACAAATATTCAAGACTTTATTATTGATGGCAGTATTTCTCCAGGGCACGCAAGAGCACTTCTTAGCGTTTCGAATCCAGTTTATCAACTCGAAATACTAGATAAAATTATTAAAGATCAGATATCTGTTCGGGAAGCTGAAAAATTAAGTCGTTCAAGTTCTCCAAAACCAAAGAAGAAAAGATCTACTCAGAATGAAAACTCTACTTTGGATTCAGCTGCTAATCGTGATCTTGAAAATAAACTTAGAGGTGTTCTAGGGACAAAGGTAACATGCAAACACAAAAAGGATGGGTCGGGAAACATTACCATCGAATATTATTCAATGGATGAACTTGAAAGATTAATTGAACTAATTGATTCTATTGGTAAAAATTACTCCTAAAATATTATTTATAACTTTCATCTTAACCACTTCAATTTTTTCACAAGAGGAACCTGATAGTAATAGGATCGTCCAAACAGAAGATTCAACTTTTGTCATGACTAAATCTCCTTGGGGTGCAGTGGGACGGAGTGCTTTACTTCCCGGTTGGGGACAGTTCTACAATGAATCTTACTGGAAGATTCCAATATTTTGGGGTGTAATGGGTTGGTTTGTTTATCTGTACGTCGATAATAATAAACTCTATAAGGAATACAGACACCTTTACTCAGAGAGTTTAGAAGAATTTCCAAACGGCAATCCAGATTACAAACAAGCTAGAGATTTTTATCGTGATCAGAGAGATCAGTGGGCTCTCTTTTTAGGATTAACCTATTTTTTGAATTTGGTTGATGCATATGTAGACGCTCACTTATTTGATTTTAATGTTACAGAAAATTTGTACTATAGATCACCAGAATTACAATTGAAATTTTATTTTAACAGATAATTATGACGAATATAGTTAAATGCCCAAACTGCGAAACTGAGAACCATTTTTATAACCTCAATTGTAATAAATGCGGATCTCTAATTAGAGAAAGAGTTGTTAATATTGATCTTTGGCACACAATAGGAAAAATTATTGAGGCTCCAAGTAAAGCTTTTAGAAATTTAATTTTCGCAGAAAATAAAAATTATGCTTTTTTTATTGCTATTTTTTTTTCTATTAAGCTTACATTTAATTCCTTTTATTTCCAAAGTTTAATTGGCAAAAATATAGACTTCCAAAACTTTTTGGGCATTAATATTCTTATCGGCGTTATTTTGTTTTTGGTCTTTTTTCTTTTAATAAGCTATTTCGAAAAAATAATTTTGAAAGTAAATAATGTACAAAGTAGATTCAAAGACAATTTCACAGTCTTGATTTATTCAAGCGTACCTCTTCTAATTGCACTTTTCATTTTTTTCCCTGTTGAGTATGCTCTCTTCGGTAAGTTCTGGCTCTTCTTTAATCCATCGCCTTATTTCATTAAACCAACACCAGCATATGTTTTCACAGGATTGGAAGCAATTATTCTAGTATGGAATGTAATTCTCTTTTATTTTTTAGCTTATGTGCAAAGTAGAAATATATTATTCTCTGCCATTTATTCATTGGTAGTGATTACTCTGATAGGATTGCTCTCTTTTACGATCCCATATTTATAGAATTAATGTAATCGATGACTGCTCCATATCGTAGTCCACGTCCACTAGTATAAAGATAATCTTTAGATAAAAGTTCTAAGATATGAGACAAAATCATAGTACCAGCAAGAATTATATCTTGTCTCCCCTCAATAATTATCCCATACTTTTTCCGAATATCTTGTGGAGATAGGGGAGTAAATGAATTAATGAATTTAGTTAAATCATCTCTAGTTAATTTGTAACCTTCAACTTTTGTCTCAGAGAAGTCATTTAAGTTTTGCTTAGCTGCCGCAAGAGTAGTGGGAGTTCCAGCAACTGCAACAACTCGTGAATAAGAATTGCTAAGTGCTGTAACTTCTTTGAGTTTTGAGTGGATATAACTCTCAAATCCACTCATATCTCGTTTCTCAGATGATAATAAAGAATACTTTTCGGTCATTGTAACCACACCAATTGGGAAGCTTTTTTGGAATGAAATATCTGTCCCGACTCCATAAATTACTTCTGTACTTGCACCACCTATATCAATAATAATTAAGCTCTCATGACTGTCAAAACCACTTTGCGCACCAAGAAAAGATAAGAATGCCTCTCTTTCGCCTGGAATTATATTAACATTTAACTCAAATTCAGATTTGATTTTTTGTGTTATAAAATCAGCATTATTAGCAATTCTAAAAGCTTGGGTAGCGTTCACTATAATATGATCGCAATTATAATCTCTGATAGTAGAATTATATTCTTTTAAAACATTTAATAGAGAATCAATTGAAGAATCCACTATAATGTTGGAACTATTCAATCCTTTACTAAGTCGTGGCATTCTATACAGGTTTAGAATGGGGGTGAGTTTTCTATTCTCTTTTCCAATTTCAGCAATTAATAAAAGGACAGTATTAGATCCGATATCAATTGAAGCGATTTTCATATAGGTCTTTCTTTTATAAACATTTTAATTTAATTTTAAATTCTATAATAACTATTATTTTACATTCAAATAATGAAAATTAAAGAAAAAGAATTTGAGTCGATTCTGCAGGACTTAAAAGACATCGCTACACAGATGGGAGCAAAGATAAGATTTGAAAGAGGTGATTTCAAAGGGGGTTATTGCATCCTGAAAGATAGTAAAGTAATAGTCATTAATAAACTTTCTAATTTACAAAGAAAGGTAATAATACTTTCAGCAGCTTTGAAAGAATTGGGAGTAGAAGATATTTATTTACCACCGAAAATTAGAGAAGTAATTGAAGAAATGGATGAGACAAAATGAAAATATTAGTTCTTAATGGACCTAATCTAAACATGCTTGGAGCACGAGAAAAATCCAACTACGGATCATTTAGTATTGCTGATATTCAGGCATTAATAGAAAATGAATTTCCTTCAGAAAATTTTGATTTCTTTCAAAGTAATTTGGAAGGAGAATTGATAGACAGAATACAAATTGCTAGTGATCAGTATGAAGGTCTTATAATTAATCCTGGTGGATATGCTCATACTTCAGTTGCCATTCGAGATGCATTAGAACTTCTAACCATCCCAAAAGTGGAAGTCCACTTATCTAACATTTCAGAAAGAGAAGACTTTAGACATATATCTATAACCGCACCAAAAACAAATGGTTATGTATCTGGATTTAAGGAATTAAGTTATTTAGCTGGTGTTTACCTTCTTAAAAGATTGAATAATAAAAATTAGTATCTTGATCTAGGTCACAACTTTCAATCTGTAGAGTTATTAAACTTGCTTTTATATATCAGTTTAACTATTTTACTTCAAGTAATATCATAGGATTCTAAAATGAAAGATTTTGGTCTTAAAGAAACTATACTACTCAATTAGTGAAGTTAGCAAACTCACTGGATTAGAACAGTACATATTGAGATATTGGGAAACAGAGTTTGAACAATTAAATCCTGCTAAAAACCGTGCTGGCAATAGAATCTATACCAATAAGAATATTAAAATAATTCTTACCATTAAAAAGTTACTTCGAGATCAAAAGTACACAATTGAAGGGGCGAAAAAAATTCTTACAGAAAATAATGAAAAGCAAATTTCTCCCAAAAGAAGTAAACCTGCAGAAATAAAAAACACCCCTAAAAATGAGCCTAAGTCAATTAAAGACGACCTTGAAGATATTCGGAAATTTTTAGTAGATTTAAGTTCTAAATTATAATCATTCGGAACGTGGCGCAGTCCGGTTAGCGTACTTGACTGGGGGTCAAGTGGTCGCGGGTTCAAATCCCGCCGTTCCGACGTCGAGCTAATTTTTCATTCAAATCTACTTTTTATAATAAAATTCTTAAATATTCTATTGACAAACCAACATGTAATTGTGGTGTATTTGGTATAAACGGCAATTCAAAGATCTTCCAATGACAACTTATTTTGGACTTCATGCCTTTCAGCATAGGGGCAGGAAGCAAGCGGGATAACAGCATCATTTTTAAATGAGAATGAAAACAAAATTTAAGTTCATAAAGGAATTCGGACTTAGTATCGGATGTTTTTCTTGACGAATCATTTATAGCTAAAGAATTAAATTACAATAGTGCAATTGGGCACAACAGATATTCTACCTTCGGAGCATCCGATTCGAGAAAAATATTCAGCCATTTGTAGTTAATTACAGAGATGGAAATTTGGCAATTGCACATAATGGAAATCTTACAAATGGGAAGCTCTTAAGAAAAGAATTGAAAAAGATGGTGCAATCTTTCAAACTTCTAGTGACTCAGAAGTCATTCTCCACTTGATTGCGAGAAGAAGAAAAATACTCAAGATAGATCAGATTAAAGAAGCATTGAAATCTTGAGGGAGCATATTAGTTTACTTATGATGACTGACATAGCCTTATAGCAGTGCGTGATCCTAATGGAGTAAGACCATTGTGCTTAGGTAAAAAAGATGGAATCATTTATAATTGCATCTGAAACATGTGCATTAGATATTATTGCTGCTAATACATTAGAGATATTGAACCAGGGGAGATCTTAGTTATTAATTCAATTCCTCTGAGCAATTGAAGACTTAATCTCGCATAAAATATGTAAAAATCCTAGCAAAAAAACATTGTGTATTTGAATATATATATTTTTCAAGACCTGATAGTAAAATATTCGATTCGAATGTTGACAAAATGCGAAGAAAATTAGGAAAGAATCTTAGCTTTAACATCATCCTGTTAACCTGATAATCCAGATGGGAGAAGGTAATAGTGATAAGTGTCCCGGATAGTTCCAATACTGCTGCTATTGGGTATCAGAATCAATTAGAGAAATTGGGAATTCCTTCTAAATATGAAATTGGACTAATTAGAAGTCATTATATAGGTCGAACATTTATTACTACCGGCGCAAAAAAAGAGAGAAATTGGAGTCCGGATTAAATTTAATACTGTAAAAGGGGTTCTTGAAGATGAACAATAGTTTTAATCGATGATTCAATTGTGAGGGGAACAACATCAAAACAGTTAGTAAATTTATTAAAAGAGGCGGAGCAAAAGAAATACATCTTACGAATTTCTTCACCCCCAATTTTCAATCCTTGTTATTATGGAATGGATTTTCCATCAAAGGAAGAATTGATTGCAAATAGATTTCAGGAAATTTAAGGCGATTGAAAATTACTTAGGTGTCGATAGTCTAGAATATATGTCAATCGAAGAAATGCTTGATTCAATGGTAGATCATGCTCCCGATCAATTCTGTACAGCTTGCTTCTCTGGTGACTATCCAATTAAAGTGAAAGACTTAGAATTAGAGAAGTAATGATATGCTATATTTAGCTTTATAAAAAGAATGCTATAGTATTTTAATGAATTAAATTAATAATGGTTTATTGATATAAATTATATTGTATATGTGAGTGATGTCAAAAATTAAATTTAAAAAACTGTTTACATATTCTAATTTTATTAGCTTCTTAAGAATAGTTTTAATAATTCCAACAATGTATTTGCTGGCAAATGTTGAGGAGCATGATTACTATAGATATCTTGTTTTAGTAATGTTTTTTCTTGCATACATTTCCGATATATTAGATGGATATTTAGCTCGGAAATTTGACGAAATTAGTGAATTAGGTAAGATAATTGATCCCCTCGCTGATAAATTGTTTGTACTAGCCGTAGTAATCCAATTGTATATTTACGGAGAAGTTTCTGCCTTCTATTTTTGGGTAATCATCCTTCGAGATATGGTTATTTTTACGGGTGGGATCATTGTTAGTGATATTATTGGAAAAGTGCTCCCATCAAATTTGTTGGGGAAAATGACAGTATTTTCTATCGGTGTTTTCTTTATTGCAGTAGTAGCGGGAGCAAAAGAAATACCTTGGCTATATAACACACTTCAATATTTAAGTCTTTTATTTAGTGTAGCTTCAGTATTTGGCTACGCGATTCGCGCTTATGAGTCTATAAAATGGTATAAAAAAAATGGCAATTCTCAGTAATATAAATCTTAATAGACTTAAAGAAGGTCTCTCCAAAACAAAAGAGAAACTTTTCTCCGGTATCAGCGAGGCGATTAATACCAAAGCAGTTATAGATGAAGATATTTTAGATGACCTCGAGGAAATATTGATTTCAAGTGATATTGGAGCTGAAACAGCATTCAAAATAATTGAAAATACAAGAGCAGAGTTATATTATCTTAATGATAGATCTAAGGAAAATATCCTTAGAACATTAAAAAAAGAAATGAGTGATATTCTTATAAAGTCCAATGATGAGACAACGAGCAAGTTTGAAGAAAAAATAAATGAGTCCAATCCGTTTGTTATCTTAGTAGTTGGTGTAAATGGTGCGGGAAAGACAACAACTATTGGTAAACTTGCATACAACTTTAAGCAGTCGGGCCTAAATGTTTTAATTGGTTCTGCGGATACATTTAGAGCGGCAGCAAACGAACAATTAGAGATTTGGGCAGAAAGAGCGGGTGTTGATATGGTTCAGAAAGCTCATGGCTCTGATCCATCATCAGTTGTGTATGAAACACTAAAAATGGCTGAGTTAAAAAAGAGTGATGTAGTTTTAATAGACACTGCGGGAAGATTACATACGAAAGCAAACCTGATGAAAGAGTTGGAGAAAATTAAAACTGTCATGAAAAAAATCTATCCACACGCTCCTAATGAAGTATTTTTAGTGGTTGACGGTAACTCTGGTCAAAACGCATTAATCCAAGCAAATGAATTTTCTAAAGTATCGGAATTAACTGGTTTAATAGTTACAAAACTTGACGGTACTGCGAAAGGAGGAGTAATTTTTCAGATAACTGCGCAACAGAAGATCCCAATTAGGTATATTGGTGTCGGGGAATCAATAACTGATCTGCAAAATTTTGATCCAGAAAAATTCATCGAAGCTTTATTCAATTAAAGAAATTTATAATAGATGATAAACATTGCAGTAATAGTAAATCCAGCGTCTGGAAAGGGAAGAGGCTTGAAATTCTTGAAGACATTTGAAGACACCTCGATACCATCTAATATAAAATTAACGAAATATATTACTGAATACCGTACACAAGCAACAGAGTTCGCATCTGAAATTGCCAATCATTTTGATCGAATTATTATTGCAGGAGGAGATGGGACTATAAACGAATTTCTTAACGGTTATAATTCTGATCTTGGAATACCAATTGGGTTAATTCCAATCGGTAGTGGAAATGACTTTGCAATATCGTTTACTGGAGATGATAGCACCTTTAAAAAAAACATAGATTATTTCCTTCACGATGATCTGAAATTTAAACAAGTTGATGTTGGTAATGTAATAATCAGAGAGTCAAATGGAAACATCATCAAAAAAAAATTTGTAAATAGTCTTGGAATTGGATTTGACGCCAGAGTTGCTTATTTGAACCAGACAAATAAGTTCTTCAGTGGTTCTATGTCATATATTTTTGCCATACTACGTGCTTTTATGAATATGACTCAAATTGGATTCGAAGTAAAAATTGATGGTAAATATGTGTTTTCTAAAAATGCACTGTTTTGTTCAATTGGAAATGGTGAATGTGTTGGAGGAGGCTTATATCTCACTTCTGGTGCAAGAATTGATGATGGTTTATTAGACCTTTCCATTGTTCAGTTAGATTCAAGATTGAAACTATTACAATTACTGCCAAAGGCTTCCGCAAATAACTTAATTGGAGTTAAGGAATTGAAACAGTGGAAGTTTCAGAATCTTGAAATTGACTTAGAAACTCCTTATTATACTCATGTAGATGGTGAGATGCTATCGACAATTAGTAAGAACGTAAAAGTTAACATATTAAAAAATTCTTTAACAATAATAATATAGATACTGGATGTTTTTTAAAAAAACTCGACATAGAGTATTCGATTACACTCCAAGGTTTTATGATCCGGAAAAAGATGAAACAGAAAGGCGGAAAAGAAAATTAAGATTTACCTCCAATAGGTCATTAAAACAGAAAACTAAATCACCAGTTATCTGGATAATTATTATTATAATGATTCTGTATCTTGTAATAAAATTTGGTAGTGGGGTATAAGTATTTGTTAGATGTAATTTTGGAATATAATAGTTTACATAATATACATTATGCGACATATGTCAGTCATATTTAAAAAAACCTTCTTTTGTCTTTCTTCCAAGTTTATTTGCAGAAACCATCTTTTTAATTAATGGACATGGTCTGTACTTTGAATCATTGTATCCTTCGTATAGTACATTTAGAATATTTAGACAAACATCTAGTCCAATAAAATCAGCTAAAGCTAATGGTCCCATCGGATGAGCCATGCCAAGTTTCATAACAGTATCTATGTCCGTAGCATTTGAAACTCCTTCATAGAGTGCGAATATTGCTTCATTGATCATAGGCATTAAAATTCTGTTTGATACAAATCCTGGATAATCTTGTACCTCAACAGGTATTTTATCAAGCTTTAATGAGAGATCCTTTATTATTTTAAAAGTCTCATCGGAAGTCGAATAACCTCTAATTATTTCAACAAGTTGCATAACTGGGACCGGATTCATAAAATGCATGCCAATGAATTTCTCAGCACGGATAGAATTTGATAGATCAGTAATTGAAATTGATGAAGTATTTGTGGCAAATATCGATTTATGATCAACTAGTTTGTCAATTTTCTTCCATAAATCTTTTTTTGTCGCTAGGTCTTCAATAATTGCTTCAATCACCAAATCAGTTGATGCATCAATTTTATCAATTCCTACTATACACTCAATGTTTTGTAGCGCAGTGAATTTATCATTATTAGATATTAGCTCTTTTTTAAGTTGCCTGTCTAAATTAGACTCTATTGTCATTTTAGCAGAATTTAAGAGATCCTCATTTGTATCAATTAAATCAACATTAAAGTTCTTTAATGCAAAAACATGAGCAATTCCATTACCCATTGTACCAGCGCCAACTACAGAGATTTTTTTTATTTTCATTTCTACTATGACTTTTTATAATTCTTGACTATTAGTGCAGATGCTTCACCACCACCTATGCAAAGCGAAGCCATTCCATAGAGGGAGTTTTGACGTTGCATCTCGTATAATAATGTTGTTAAGATTCTCGCTCCACTTGCGCCAATTGGATGTCCTAACGCTATAGAACCGCCATTTACGTTTACTATAGAATTTTTCAGATTGAGAATTTTATTCACAGCTAATGATACAACTGCAAAAGCTTCGTTTATTTCAAACAAATCAATGTCTTCAATTTTCATTTGTGTTTTATCAAGCACTTTTTTTATTGCTGTTGCTGGAGCAACTGGAAAATCTATTGGAGCCATTGCGGTAGATGCATGAGCAATAATTTCAACTAAAGGGATTAGATTTAGTTCTATAGCCTTTTCCTCAGACATTATCAATAATGCTGCAGCACCGTCATTTAATTTTGATGCATTCGCAGCAGTAATTATTCCATCACTTTCAAATGCTGGCTTTAAAGATGGAATCTTTTCGAAATTAACATTCTTCGGTTCTTCATCTTCATCTACAATAATTTCATTTTTTCTTTGTCGAACTTTTACAGGAACTGTTTCAATAGCAAATATCTTTTCTTCTTGTGCCCTTAAAGCTCTGCGGTAAGATTCAATAGCAAAATTATCAACCTCTTCCCTACTGAACTTAAAGTCTGCTGCGCATTTCTCTGTACAACTTCCCATATGAATATCGTTGAATACATCCCACAATCCATCGATTATCATTGAGTCTAAAATTTCACTGCTTCCTAGTCTTATCCCTTTGCGAGATTTAGGGATTAGATGTGGAGCATTTGACATACTTTCCATCCCACCAGCAATAATGGTATCCGCATCTCCACATTTTATAGCTTGATCTGCAAGCATAACAGCCTTCAATCCACTACCACACATTTTATTAATAGTTAAGCACTCTGTGTTTTGTGGAAGTCCGGCAAAAAGAGCTGACTGTCTAGCTGGTGCTTGCCCCACACCAGCTGAGAGCACGTTTCCCATAATTACTTCATCGATAAGATTTGGATCAATTTCTGTTTCTCCTAGGATGGATTGAATAACAATTTTACCTAGATCAGTTACTTTTAACGAGGACAACTGGCCTAAAAATGATCCAATTGGAGTTCGTTTTGCAGAAACAATCACCGATTTTCTCATTTTAACCTTCTTTCTTTAATTTTAATTAACTAGTCAACTTCAAATGATAAACAGCACTTCAATTTACCGCATGGACCGCTGTGCTTTGACAGGTATGTGGAAAGGTTTTGTTCGCTAGCTATTTGTGTAGTAATTTTTTTAAAGTTTACTATAAAAGAGGCACAGCAATATTCTCTGCCACAAGAACCAATTCCTCCAACTCGTTTTGCTTCATCTCTAACACCGATCTGCCTTAATTCAATTCTTGTCTTAAATTGGGAGGCTAGCTCTTTAACTAATTCTCTAAAATCGACTCTTCCATCAGCAGTGTAATAAAAATATAGCTTTTTCCGGTCAAACTGATAATGAACATCCACAAGTTTCATTTCAAGTTTATATTTGATAATACTTGTTAAGAAAAATTTCTTTGCATCGCTTTCATCAGAATTATTTGCCTCGTATTGCTCCATATCGCCACTTGAAACGATACGTATTGCTTGTGGGAGTTCCTCGCCGCACATACCAAACTTTCTTCTCAACAGTTTTACTATTTCCCCAGTTTCAACTATTGTTGCAATTTCAGTTCCTTCAGCAAGTTTTATGATTATAAAACCACCTTTAATTAATTCTTCTTCTTTTATTGATTTGGGGATTTCACAAAAATGTTTTCCAATAGTTCCCTTACAATCAACCTCAATTATATTTCGTAAATCAAGCTCAGTACTAGCAGATAAGTCGAAATCACATTCCAGACATTCTATAAGTTCACTGTTTTTTATATCACTTATAATTCTTTCTTTGTAAAGGTTATTGTACTTATTTGAAATTTCTATTGCTGAAGTATCAAGCTCACTGCACTTTAGGAAGGAAAAATCTGTGTATAGCATAAATATTACCTAATTCCGATTGAGGCTAGTCTAAATATAATGTTAAGGATTATGATATTCAAGTTGATATTCAAGTCCAGTTTATCTTTTAAGTTATTGAGATCAAAGAGTATTTGTGATATTTCTGTATCACTATACTTAGAATGGAATTTTTCTAACGTGTCAACATAATTAGTGAAATGTAATTTATCTATACCGCTTTTATATTTTTGAACATCATTAAACCAGCTAATCATCAATGAGATAAGTATGGGTAAAACATTCTTAGAAGTCGCGGCTATTTCCTCTTGCATTAGTTTAATTGCAGTACTATACCAGCGAGCAAGAGAATAGCGGAGAATATTTATAGTAAGATCAATTATATCGTTAAATCCGTGGTTTAAAAGTTGAATTGCCTTGTGAATGGACCCTTCTGAGAAAGGAGAAACTTGTTTTGAAAGGCTGCTCTCAATATCAAACTTAGTTATAAGTATCTCTTCAACTATTTCATCAGGCAACCAAGTAAAATTAACTTCCCAGCATCTGGAATTTATTGTTGTTAAAAGAAACTCTGGCTTATGCGTTGTGAGCACAAATATTATACCCGCTGGAGGCTCTTCTAAGCTCTTGAGGAGCGCGTTCTGTGCTTCTTTAGACATTAGATGAGCATCCTCGATAATTATCATTCGATACTCAATATCTCCGTAATTTATGGAAAGGTTTTTTTTAATATCTCGAACACTGTTAATTTTTATGTTATTTGCATTCTCAATTTTAATTTCGTGATATGGATTATCAATTTTTTCACTAATCTCAGAAGTGATGTTCTCAATTTCCGATTGTGGAATTTTGGTGTATGGCATATCAACTGGGGTCTCCCCTTTTCCGCGAGGAAGTGGGATAACATATTTTACATAAGGATTTTCTAATCTGTCGATCTTAACTTCAAGAGATCTAGCTGATTCAGTTTTTATCAGTAATGATTTTAGAAATTGTTTTGCAGCATAATGCTGCCCAACATTTCTGGGACCTGTAAAAATAAAGGCATGAGGAATTTGAGATGAATCTATAATTTTTTCTAAGAGATGAACGACTTTAGATTGTCCACGTATCAGTTTTAAAAACTGATACATAGCTAATTGTACTCTTCGTCGTCATCCATGAAGAAGAAATCTTCGTCAGTTGGATAATCAGGCCATACATCTTCGATCGATTCAAATCCTCCTTCTTCTGTTTCTTCTAATTCTTCAAGATTATAAATTAGTTCAAGAGGTGCTCCGATACGCTCGGCATAATCGATCAGTTCTTCTTTTGTGGCAGGCCATGGTGCATCATCTAGATACGAGGCTAATTCTATGGTCCAGATCATGGAGAATGACTTCCTTATAAAAATTTACAACAAACTATTTATTTGCTAAATCAAAAATATTAACGTCGTCAAATATAAAATTTCTTGGGTTTAATGCAATACCATTATGTCTAACTTCGTAATGTAAATGTGGACCGGTAGACAAGCTTCCTGAACTTCCAGTGAGGGCTATAAGATCTCCTCTCTTCACTTTCTGTCCTTTCTTCACTTTATATTTGCTTAGATGAGCATAAATAGTTTTATATCCAAATCCATGATTAATAATTACGGTTTTTCCAAAACCACCTTTTCGTCCAATGTATTCAACCTTACCAGCTCCGGGCGCGTAAACTGGAGCTCCAGTATTGGCAAGCATATCTACACCATTATGCATTCTACGAATCTTAAGTATTGGATGAAATCTTATGCCAAATCGATCTCCGTAACTCCCTTCAGATGGTTTAAGAGCCGGAATAGATTCGTATAATTTTTCGTTTTCATTAAACGCTGACTCGATCTCATTATAATTATTTTTTTCAAATTCAATTTTTAGCTGAGCTTGAGTAATTGAATTTTGCAAAGATGAGAGGAGTTCTTGAACTTCATCTGCATTTGTAGGATTTACTTCATCAAAAATGCTTCCCCCAATACCAATACTTCTTTGATCTTCAGAAATTGGTTCTAGATTAGCGACCAGACGAAGATCATTATTAACATTTGAGAATGAATCAAGTTTAGAGTTAACTTCAGAAAATTCTTCAAGTGCTGTTTGAAGTTGAATCCTCAATTCTTTGTTCTCCGATTGTAATGTTCTCACAGCAGAATTTGGATTCACAATTTCGTTAACAGAAAAATATATTCCAAAAACTAAAACTGATAATACAATTCCTAAGCCAAGAACGATAAGTGAGAGTTTCTTGTAGTAGTTTGGTATCTCAACAAATTTGAGATTTTTCTTCGAGAAATAATAATACTTTTTCATAACAATTTGGTTGCGAAAGTAAACAATAGCTTTCTTTTTGTCAAGTTATTAATTTAAGGTTAATTTATTCAAAATCATGTTCAAAATAATCTATAATTCGGTCACTTGTGGAACTTTTTTGTTTAATTCTTTTTTTTAGTCTTTCAGTTAACACTTTTGCAGCATCATAATCGTAATGTTTTAATAAATAGTTTAATGCAATCACTTCTGAAACTACTGTAATATTTTTACCCGGAACAGTCGGTAATTTAACATATGGAACATCAACATCCATAAGTGATACTGTCGAGTTGTCTAAACCAGTCCTAGTATATTCGCTTGAGAATCCCATATTTCAAGATCAATCATAACTTCCAACTCGTTTTTGATATCTAATTGCTCTAACACCAAACATACTTCGAACGTCAATAATCCCAATACCGCGAATTTCCATAAAATGACCAGCAAGTTCAGTACCAGAACCCATTAAAATACCTTCCCCTTTTTTTGTTAAAATTACGACATCATCTGCAACTAAACGATGCCCTCTTTCAACTAAATCAAGGGCTACTTCACTTTTTCCAATACCAGACTTTCCAACAAATAACATACCAACACCATACACATCGACTAGTGAACCGTGTATGGTAAACCGATAAGAAAATTGGTCTTCAAGAAAGTCACTGAGGTAGTAAATTAGTTTTGTTGTAGTTAATTTTGAACCAAAAATAGCTACATTATGTTTTTTAGCCAAAGATAGAAGTTCTGCATATGGTTTAATACCATTAGCAATAATAATGCACGGAATTTCGAATTCAAAAAGCTTCGAAAGAGAATTTTTTCTATTCTTAACACTTAAAAATTTTAAATAACTGATCTCAGTATTACCGATAACTTGAATTCTCGTATAGGAAAACAAACCAACAAATCCAGCCAAGGCTAGACCAGGACGATGTAGATTTTGCTCAGAAATGTATCTATCCAACCCAATTTTACCTGTAAAAGATTTCAGTCCAAAATTTTTCTTAGCTTGTTCATAAAAAATACTGAACTGAAATTTTCTCTTTTCTAGTAATATTATTTTTATCGATTTTCATTTTTTAGCTGATTTTGACAGTCTTTTTGATTTTACTCGCTTTAACTGTCTTTTAAGTTTACTAACTCCTTCAGAAACTGATTTTGAAAACTCATCTGATTGTTCTGTTACTATCAGTTTTTTACCGGGAACTGCTACACTTAATTCAGCAATTTTGATGCTATCTTTATTATGCAAATAACTTAGAACAACATCGACATCCAGAATATTATCACTGAATTTTTCAAGTGATTTTACATCATTTATAATCATTTCTTTTAATGAATCTTTTGCTTTGAATTTCCTTGACGTAATATTAATATTCATAACAAACTCCTTTATGATTTTGGATGAGAGGTTTTGTATGTTTTTTTTAGTCTTTCGACACTAACATGCGTATATATTTGCGTAGTTTTCAGATTTTCGTGACCTAGAATTTCTTTTACTCCAATTAGATCGGCACCGTTATCTAGCATATGAGTTGCAGCTGAATGCCGCAGTACGTGAGGTGATTTCTTTGAAATATCACTAACTTGAGAAATATACTTTTTACTCATCCTCTGAACATAACGAGGGTAAATTCGCTCACCTCTTGGGGAAGTAAATAATTGAGACTTACTTGAAGGATTAGTCAATCTATTTGAAATGCTCTTGAACTGCTTCTCTTGCTTCGAAACCTAAAGGTACAAAACGATCTTTGGAGCCCTTTCCATGAACTTTTAATGTTGATGCTGAAATATTTACATCCCCCACATTTAATTGACAAAGTTCAGATACTCTAATAGCAGAACCATAGAGAATTTCAAATATCGCAATATTTTGAATAGCCTCTCTTCCCTCTTCTTTTTCTAATAATTTAATAATATTTTCATAAGAATCAAGACTTAGGGTTTCAGGTATACCTCTTTTTAATTTTGGATTTTTTATATCACGAAGCGGATTTTGCTTTAGATCTCCACTTTTAAGAGCAAAATTAAAAAGATTTCTTAACGAGGTTAGCTTTCTTGAGATTGTGCCAGTTGATTTACCGAGATAATTTAAATTTACAATAAAACTTCTTACGTGTTTTTTAGTAATTTTCTCGAGAGTTTCAATTTTTTGCTCAATACAAAAATCTAGGAATTGATTTAAATCTCTTTTGTAAGATATTATTGTATTGTCCGAAGCATTTCTGATGCCCCTTAATTCAGAAAGGAAATTTTCAATTGCTTTGGCTAATATCACTTAAGAACTTTCAATTTTTTTTATACAATAAGCTTCGACTAATCTGAAATACTTCAAAAAGTAAACCAACACATTAGTTGATCTTATCTGATGAGTAAAGTACCATCCTGCTTCCAGGTAGAATCTTTGTGTTATAATCAACTAATGACACAAGGATCATCCAATTTATATCTTCAAAAGTCAATGAATCACTTGGAAATAACATAATCTGTTCCAGCAACAGTTCAATATCATTGGCATCAACCAATCCAATGTTTTGAAGATGAAGAAGGTAATCGTAATATTCCATCCCAATTTTTTCAATTTCCTCTTCACTTAACAGACGAACTGTATTTTTCTTTTTTGTTGAGGAAGTCTTATGAGTATTATTTAAAATTTTATCATAAACAAGACTAAATGCAGCACTAACCGTTTGCTTATCAAATTTTTCCTCAACAGAAATCTTTGTGTTCATATCCTCTAGTGAATAGTTCTTATTTAGTCCATCAAGAATTTTTGCTAATACTTCAACAACTTTGGTAGTCATATTCTATCACAAAATTTTCATATTTTTTACTGAGAGAATTAGTTAGTCTATTTTCTTCTCTCTTCATCCTTCTTTTATCTTTTGGATCTTTATCGTTAAACCCTAATAAATGAAGAATACCGTGTACTATTAATCTAATAATTTCAGAGTCTAAATGTACATTATATCTAACCGCATTTTCAATAGCTTGGTCAATAGAGATAAATATTTCACCATCAAGATTTGTTTTATCTTCAGAGTAACTAAAAGTTATAATATCAGTATCATAGTTATGACCTAAATACTCCGTATTAATCTCTATCATCATATCAGATTCTATAAAATTTAAATTGAGAGATTTAATGCTAAATTCTAAAGATTTTTTTAAGTCGCTTAGAACTGAATGGAATAATAATTTATCTAAAATTATGTTTTTAGGAGTGGATACTGAAAATTGTTTCAACAAATAATCCTATGATGTTCTAAAAGAATATATCTTTTAATTTTTAAAAGATCAAGATTAAATTTATTTGATAAATATACTAAAGCGACTTTCCAGAAAGTTCTGCATAATTCTTATATCTTTTAGCCGATGCAGCAATATTATCAATTTCCTCTGGTTTTAGATATCTCACAACTTTACATGGTACACCTGCGACAAGTTTTCCACTGGGGACAACGAAATTTTGTTTAACAAGTGCCCCTGCAGCTACTATTGAATTTGATTCAATAACGGCACCATCCAAAATCGTAGCTCCCATCCCAATAAAACAATTGTCTTTCAATGTACAGCCATGTAATGTAACTGAATGACCGATAGTGACTCTATCACCAATTACAAGTGGATGAGTACCTTTTGTAACATGCAACATCGAAAGGTCCTGTACATTTGTCATTTCTCCAATCGAAACGTAATTAACATCGCCTCGCACGACCGTATTAAACCAAATACTAGATCCACTCCCAATTTTAACATCACCGACGATTTTACATCCTGGAGCTAAGTACACGTCTTGCGCTATTTTAGGAACTAGGGTGATGTAACCAAATATATTTTCCTTTCTTTCAATCATTTATTTAACTGGATTTATTAATGGTGAATCGAATAAAGTAATTGCTGTTTGGAATTGCTTATCCTCTTGGAATTGGATATAATACCATCCTTTTGAATTCCAAAACTCTCTAGCTACGTAAGCTTTTAATCTCCTGAGAATATATTGCTTATCTTTTTCGAAACCGGTCTTGTCAAATTCTACTTGATTTCTTTCAGCAAATTTTCTAAAATTAAATAGTTCACTTGCCAACGAAAACTCATTTGCGAAGTACTCAAGATCATCACCAAATTTGTTTTTTATTGTTAAAGAGTTTTTATCAAGGTAGAACCTTATAAATTGGTAGAAGATATTATTCCTAATTAATTCCACAGAATAATCGGATAATATATTTTGCTTAACTGTTGAATCTGGATGAATTCCTCCTCCACCGTAAACAGTTCTACCCCCGCTAGTCATAAATTCTTCTTTAATTGAGTCTGTATTTGAAATCAGGGAATCATTATGTATTGATGAATAATATTTATCTTTCCCGTTTGAGTAGTCTCTTTGAATCGCTCTTCCAGAAGGAGTCATATAACGAGAAACTGTAAGTCTGATTGCTGAATCGTCAGAAAGTAAAAATGGTCTTTGAACTAATCCCTTTCCGAATGAATTCTCTCCTACGATCCAACCTCTATCCCAATCTTGAACTGCCCCAGCTACGATCTCACTCGCAGATGCACTTCCTTGATTGATAAGAATAACTAACGGATAGTTTTCGTATTCGAATTCTTTTTTTGCTACAAACTCCTCATTGAATTCAGTAATTCTTCCTTCAGTAAAGACTATTAGTTTATTTTCGTTTAAGAATAGATCAGCTACATTCACTGCTTGACTCAAAATCCCTCCAGGATTATTCCTCAGATCAAGAATAATCCTTTTCATACCTTGTGATTTAAGTTCTTCCAAATTCTTGAGTAATTCTTTAGTAGTAGTTTCAGAAAACCTTGAAAGCGAAATGTATCCAATTGAATCTTGATAAATTAGTGATACATCAATCGAATACATAGGTATCTTATCGCGCACTATTTCAAAATCGAATTCGCGCTTATTTATTGGACGATATATTGTTAGATTTACTGGACTGCCCTTTTCACCCCTTAATGTATTTATTACATCAATATTTGAAAAGCCAATACAGCTTTCTCCTTCAATTCTGGTTATCTTATCACCCGCTAAAACGCCAACCTTATCACTAGGTCCTCCAACTATTGGTGATACAACTGTGATAGTGTCTTTTATTATCTGAAACTCAACTCCAATTCCATCAAACTCTCCGCGAAAAGACTCTTGTGAGAGTCGTTCTTCTTCAATATTTATATATGTTGTATGAGGATCAAGTTCATCGAACATTCCTTTGATAGCAGATTCTACTAGTTTATCAGGTTCAATTTCTTCAAAATAATATTTTGATGTATAGTTCAGAACTTCATTGAATTTATATTCTTGACCACCTGTAACTTTCTGATTAAGGAAATCTTGAAGTTTTATGCCTAGGAATAAACCGATTATAAGAATAAGTATAGATATGGGTATGCTTATAATTTTTTGTTTCATAATAGTTCTTAAATTTTTAATGAGAGAAGAAAATTGAAATAGAATTCGTCCAAAGCAGAATCAGTATTATTATTTCTGTTTTGATAAATTGAATTGAGAGTAAAGATGTAGTTTTTAATAGGTTCATATTTAACTTCGAGCTGATAATTATATGACTCCTCTAAAGCACCGTCCAGAAACTTGATGTATTCGCTATCTCCAGGTCTGTGTCCAACTAAAATATCACCGCCTTGGTTAACTACTGCACTTCCTTGTGAGTCGATCTCATTTGCTCTGTGCTTCGTTTTTTGGAATAATAACCTTAAACTCACGCGATAATGTGGTTTATAGTTTAAACTCGCTAAAATTGACTCGCTATTTGGTTGAAGATTTGAGCCCAACCCAATTTGGTAGCTAGTATAGTTATTATCATGATTTCTATGAGCATATACGTAAGGATCAATTCTGATGTACTGTAGTCCGACTCCGAAAGGAAAAGAACTGGCAAACGGATTCACTTGCACTGAGAAATCGTATAAAAACTTATTCCCATACCAATCTGTACCAAGTTTTGAAAAATCAATATCATCTATTAAAAACAAAGCATTCAAGGTAATTCCATTGAGGGAGTTATTTTGAAGATCAATAAACATCATTGAATTATCACGGTCTTGATTAGCATGCTCAGCGCTTTTATAAAAATTAAATGGATTTAGATATGATAAATCCATAGAGCGATTTGAGTAAACTATCATTTCTCCCAGCCCGAGTTTTAAATGTCTTGAAAAATTCAATGACAACCGATGATAGGCTAAAAATTTGTCATTTATTGTTCTAATATTACCTTGTATAGAATCAGCAGTATTTGTCATTTGACCAAGCAACTTACCATGAAAAAAAGAGAAGGCAAAAATTCCATAATTAAATCTAAACGAGAGATAATCCATTGGTGGGGCAAAGTTTCCAAGGAGAGTATTCAATGAACCGTAACCAATATTAATCCTATCCCGACCGATCTTAAATCTAGCATATTCAAATTCGGCCATTAAGAATCCTTCTGTTTCATCAAAAGTGGTTGAGGCATCCTTGTCTTCATTATACTTGTAATTATATCTTAAATTACTTTTAACCGATGCCAGTTCCCTATCCCCAGTTTGTAGTCCATTAGTAGCTCGGAAATAATATCCAAAATTATTTAAGAAGGACCCTCTTACTTCAGCACCAAATGTAAATAGCATCGCATTTTTACTTTCTGATGTATTTTGATTTCTAGAGTATAAATACTCACCACTTCCAACTAGATTTATGAACGAATTGAAATTGGACGAATCTTGATAAAAATAAGTAAACTTCTCTTTCTGATTAAAATGTTCACCGACTTTGAAGCTTGGGAACAAAGATTGATACGTATCTATGGAATAATCAATATCAAATTTGAACTCTACGATAAGATCATTCAAAATATTAGAATCAATACTGCTCAACTTATCTTTTTGATTAATTATTTCTTTTATGAATTTTACAACATCTTTTCTTGTCAGAGGTAGTTCAAATGGTTCATAGTTCTCAATGATATGATATGATTTCATACGTCCTAGAAAATCATATACTGGATGCTCCACATTTACATATCCGACCTGAGCAAAGATCGGTGCAGATAGCAACATTAGTATAATTATTCGTTTTTTCAATTATCTAACTTCTTCCCACTCAGTTGACATAGATTTATTAGTAAAAATAACATAAAGTGCATTCAATAACCATGTGATGAAAATTTTTGGATGACCATATTTCCTATATCTTCTTGGTGATTCATAGACAGTTAAATTTTTATTAAACAAGATTTTCCCATTTTTTCTAATCCTTTTATAAAGGTCAAAATCTTCTCCGGCATTCATTTTTTCATTGTAACCGCTCTGATCTAAAAATACCTCCTTTTTAATAATCTGACATTCACCTCTTCCCATTCCAACACCAATGTCATTTAAAAATCTAAAATACCAATTATAGAATCCAAGAAACATTAAATCAGAAATCTTTCTTTTTGATTTTTCAATAGATACTTTACAAGTCATTGCTAGAAATGAACTATTAAAAAAATTATCCGTAATCTGTGCAAAAAAACTATCAGCGGAATCTAAAATTACATCCCCATTTATAAAAATCAAAATCTCACCATTTGCAACTTTTGCTCCGTTATTTCTCCCTATTGAAATGTTTTGTTTTCTTTTCTCATTATGGAGTATAACTTTATTGGCAAGATCATTTGCGATTAAAATTGTGTCGTCAAAACTTCCCCCGTCAGATACTATTATTTCATATTTGTATTTTTTTTGTAACTGTTCATTCGCCAATTGTTTGAGCAATAAAGGAAGTGTCTTTTCTTCATTGAGGGTCGGTATAATTATACTGTAATTCACTAATAAGCTATTAAAAGAAATGAAATACCATCTTGTGAGATTTCAATTCCTGGCATCGGAAAATGAATATAGTTAAGTGTGTTTTTAATAAACTCCCAGAATTTTCCATGAATTGGAATTACACTTGCGTCAAAATCAAATGCAATATAATAACTTGGTACCGGACCTTCTTTTGAGTAATCTCCTACACCAGTTACACCATAACCAGCTGACAACATTAAAAACGATGGCCAATATTCTGCTAACGAACTTGGAAGAAGATTTTTCATTCTAAATGCTAACCACATTTTTTGTCCTTCATAATCATCAGCAATATTATTATCGGGTTTATTGCCATTTCTCATTTCCTCTGAAGGGAAATAACTTGCACGCAGTTGGAAATTGTTTAGATATGGATAGTAGTATCTAGCAACAAAATATCTCGCACCAATTACATCGGCAATTGCATCTCCAGGACTGAAACCCCACTTGGGTTCTCCCGTCTCTTTATCAATAGGAGCATAGCCATCTTGGATTTCAGTGTATAATTGGAGACCCAAACCTCCTGCTGCCCCAAACCAAACAGCTGATTCTTCTTTCACATTTGCCGCTTCAAATCCGGCTGAAAAGAAGTGTGATATAACTGCAGTTCCGTAGACATGACCAATTTTATCTATACCTAATGCATATTTTGAATCGTTAACCACATGGAAAGAACCATCGTATATGTAATTAGAATCCGTCCTCCACCATGTGTTTTTGTAATACTCATTGATCTGATAAATAATAAATGCATAACTGATCCCCACCCCAGCAAGGATTGGATAATTTATTTCTTTTTGAAATGGGTCAAAATTTTCCATTTGCTGCTTATATTGGAGTTCTTTTAAGTGAAATAAAGATTTCGTATTTGTTTCGTGGTGACTTAGTGAATCGATCTGTGCAAATAATGCTACATTTAGTAAAAATAAAAGACCAAACACAGAAGCTTTAAAGTTTATTACCATATACTAAATGATCTTTTAGTTCATAAAACTTAGTTTTGGATACCGCATTAAAAGAGTGTCCTATTTTTCGTCTCTCATTTGAGGGAATAATATTACATCCCTAATCGAAGATTGATTGGTAAGTAGCATAACTAAACTATCAACTCCAACACCCAAGTCCAGCTGTTGGAGGCATACCATATTCCATTGCTCTAATATAATCTTCATCAATTTGATGAGCTTCATCGTCACCATCATCTTTAATCTAGATTGAGCAACAAATCTATCTTTTTGATCAATTGGATCATTGAGTTCACTGAATGCATTACAAATTTCACTACCAAGAACATATCCTTCAAACCGTTCAACTAATCCCGGTTTAGTTCTGTGTTTCTTTGCAAGAGGAGACAGTTCAATAGGATAGTCGACTACAAAAGTCGGTTGAATAATCTGAGGTTCAACAACTGCTGCAAATAATTCATCAATTAATTTTCCTTTGCTTACTCCATCTTCTAGCTCTATTCCATGTTTCTTAACTTCAGTTGTAAGTCTGGTTATCATCAACCTCAAGTACATCGATTCCAGTTTTCTCTTTAATTCGAATCAACCATTGAGATTCTATCCCATGGAGCCTTAAAGTTAATTATATTTCCTTCGATCTCAAATTCAGTAGTTTCCAAAAACCTTTTCACAAGTATTATTAATCATTTCCTCAACAAATTCCATCATCCAGTTATAATCTTTATAAGCGACATAAAGTTCCATCATTGTAAATTCTGGATTATGTGTTTTGTCAATTCCTTCATTTCTAAAATCTTTTGAAATCTCATAAACTCTATCAAAACCCCCAACAATTAGTCTTTTCAAATATAGCTCATCTGCAATTCTAAGATACAAATCCATATCAAGTGCGTTATGATGAGTAACAAAAGGACGGGCTGCTGCTCCGCCATAAAGCGATTGCAGAATTGGTGTTTCAACTTCAAGAAAATCATTAGAATCAAGAAATTTCTCTGAAGATTAGTAATTTTTGATGACTCTTAACAAAAACTTCTTTAATTTCTGGATTAACTATTAGATCAACATATCTTTGTCGATACCGTAATTCTTTATCAGCAAACTGATCAAAGATTGTCTTATTCCCGTCTTCATCAATAATTTCTTTAGCAATTGGAATTGGTCGAAGAGATTTTGCTAATAATGTTAGTGACTTCAGCGTGAACAGAAATTTCCCCGGTTCTAGTTTTAAATACAAATCCTTCAACTCCAACAATATCACCAATATCCATTAACTTGAAAGCATTATATTGCTTCCCCGATCTCATCTTTTTTAGGTAAATTTGAATTCGGCCATTCTTTATCTTGTAATGTGCGCAAAAGAGGCTTTTCCCATTCTACGAAGTGCCATAAACCTTCCAGCAATTTTAACGTCTTTTTGCTCAAGTTCTTCGTAATTGTTTTTAATATTCTGTGAATCGTAATCAACTTCAAAACATATGCATACGGTTCGAAACCCGCTTGTTTTAATTCTTCTAATTCTTCAAATCTTCTTTTAATCAATTCATTAGCATCTCATTGAAATATTATTATCCACACCAACTCCTTAAATTACTTAGTTAATCGTTCAATTTCTTTTTTCGACATTTGCTTGTAAGAACCTCGAAGTAAACTTTACAATTGAATTTGCCGAAACTTTCCCTATCAAGTTCTCTTACTCTATATCCTAGACTTGAGAACATATTCTTGACAAAATGATTGCTTCCTTCAACCGTTATAACTTTAACTAAACTAAAATTGTTTTTCTTAGGAAAAGCAATATTAGTAAATATGCTCTTTCTTCTATCAATATAAATTCCCTTTAGAAGTTTATCTTTGTCTTTTCCTTCAAGGTCTTTATCAAGTTTTGTTATATAGTCCCGCTCAACTTTATATGATGGATGTGTAACCTGATTTGAAAAATCGCCATCATTTGTGAGAAGAAGTAAACCAGTTGTATTATAGTCAAGTCGTCCGACAGGGAATATTTTTTCTTTTGTGTCTATGAGATCCATGACAGTCTTTCTACTTTTTTCATCGGATGTTGAAGTTATAACTCCCTTAGGTTTATTAAGGATGAAGTATACTTTCTCTTTAGATTTAAGTTTTACACCATCAAAATAAACCACATCATTTGCCGGGTCAATTTTATATGAAAGATCTTTAATAACTGTCCCATTAACAAATACTCTTCCTTGTAAATATATTCCTCGGATTTTCTCCTCGAAGCAATACCACACTCTGAAAGATATTTATTCATTCTGAACTTCGTCATAGTTCCCTTCGTCATTAATTCAATTTCGTTTTCAAATGACTTCATCCATCTGATTCATCATAATTTTACGTTTTTGTTCAAGAAAATCTGCGTCTTTCATTATTTCTTCGATTTCTCTTGGCTTAGGAAGATCCGTTATTTTATCTAAACCAAAGTATTTTAAAAATTCAGCTGTTGTTATGTACAATAATGGTCTTCCAATCGTTTCAGATCTGCCTTTGATCGTTATTAGTCTTTTTTCAAGTAGTGTGTTCATCATATAATCTGAATTTACTCCACGAATAGTTTCAATTTCAGGCTTTGTAATTGGCTGCTTATATGCAATAATAGAAAGAGTTTCTAATGCTGCTTGACTTAATCTACGTTTACTTTTTACAGATGAAAGATAACCAATATATTTCGCATATTCTGGTTTTGTTGCAAAAACAAATCCGTTTGCAATTCTTACTATTATAAATGCTTTATCATCTTTAGAATAGTCCTCATTGAGTAGATTTACTGTATCATCAATATCAGTCACATGAATTTGTGTATCCGGTCCATCAATTTCTTGAATTGCTTTAATTATCTCCTGAGAAGGAATTGGATCATCAGAAGAGAATATTAATGATTCAACTATTGATTTATAAATATTATCCATCAACAGTTCCGTAAATTATAAAATCATTAAAGCCATCAGATTCCCTTAGTCCGACCTTTCCCATTTTTATTAGTTCAAGTAGTGCCACAAATGTAACTACTATCCGTAATTTCTCTGTCATTCCCTTAACAAGGTCAATAAAATTCAATTCTCTTCCAAAGTCGGTTTGATTTAGAATATAAATCAATTTGTTCATCTAAAGTAACATTGAATTTTTCAACTTGATGAACCGGTTCTTTCGGTTTTTCTTCTATTGCTTTTTGGAATGCTTTAATAAGATCGTAAATAGATATATTTTTTAATAATGTATCAAGTTCATGCGGATCTTGTTTCTCATCAGCGGAATAATAACCTCTGTAACTTTACTTTTCTCTGCTGTGATTCAAAAAACGAAAATTCATCTGACATTTCCTTATAACGTTTATACTCTAGCAGAGCATTGACCAAATCCATTCGAGGATCAATTTCATCTCCTTTTTCATCAATTTCTTTTGGAAGCAGCATTCTTGCTTTGATCTGCATCAATGTTGAAGCCATCAAAATAAAATCACCAGCGGTCTCAAGGTCTAATTGTTCCATGAGATGAAAATACTCCATGAATTCTTTGGTGATATAAGAAATTGGAATATCATAGATATCCAGTTCATCACGTTTAATGAAGAATAGGAGAAGATCCAAAGGCCCTTCAAACGTATCTAATTGAATTTTGTACATATTCTTCTTCTAATTCTCAGATCATCCAAATTTCATCGCCTCGTGCACATCATCCATAGTCTGTGTCGCAACAGCTTGTCCTCGCTTCTCACCATCACTCAAAATATCTTTAACTTCGTCGAGATTTTGTTCAAAGTATTTTCTCTTTGCAATTATTGGTTCAAGAAATTGGTTGATACCAGAAGTACACCTTAATTTACAATCAACGCAACCAAGCTCACCACTTTCGCATCCTGATCTAATTTCATCGATTTCATCTGGATTAAACTTTTTATGATACGTAAATACAAGACAAACATCAGGTCTTCCTGGATCATTTCTTCTGAGTTTTTGAGGATCCGTTACAGCTTTTCTTAACTTGGCTTGCACGGTTTCTGGTTCATCTGAAAGGAGGATCGTATTATTCAATGATTTGCTCATTTTTGCATTACCATCAAGACCGGGTAGTCTAGCAAATTTTGTAAGCAGCGGCGTTGATTCTGGGAATACCTCTCCATATGTTGAATTGAATCTTCTGGCAATTTCCCTTGTAATCTCAACATGAGGGACTTGATCTTCACCGACTGGAACAGCGGCTCCTTTATAAAGCAAAATATCTGCTGATTGCAAAACTGGATAACCTAAATGTCCGTAGGTAACGTTTTCAATATTTAGATCTCGAACTTGCTCTTTAACCGTCGGATTTCGTTCCAACCTTGCTGTTGTAATCAACATAGAGAATATGAGATGTAATTCAGTATGCTCTTTTATTTGTGATTGTCGAAAGAATGGGCTCTTAACCGGATCCAAACCAGAAGCTAACCAGTCAATAATCATCTCAATTGTACTATCATACATGTCATCATTCTTTAGGCTGGTCGTGAGGACATGATAATCTGCAACTAAGTGATAACTTTCATATTCATCTTGAAGTTTTATCCAATTTTCAAGTGCTCCAACATAGTGCCCAATGTGTAATTTACCCGTTGGACGCATTCCACTAAGTATTCTCTTTTTAGCCATAAACCGATAATTTGAATGATAAAAAAGTTTTTTAAACAAGTATAAAGATACAAAAAATAGTGTGAAATTTATTAGGCAAAATTAAGTCAGATGATTGGAATTTATAGGTTTTAATGTTCTATTAAATTTCCTCATTTTATTACACCGCCAGCAAGAACATACCCATCATTATCATACGTAACCAATGATTGACCAGGAGTGATGGCACTTTTTGGTTCTAAGAATTTAAGTTTTATTTCCGAATTATTTGAGGAAATTATTTCAGCTTGTGATCCAAGATCAGAATAACGAACCTTAGCAATTACTTTCTCGCCTTCAATTAACTCTGATCTACTAACAAAGTTAAGATCGTCTGCTAATAGATCATATTCCAATATTTCATCTTTATCAGCAATTTCAATGGTATTTTCCTCTACATTAATGTTTTTCACATAAACTGGTTTGCCCAAAGCTATACCTAAACCTTTTCTTTGACCAACTGTGTAAAATGGAATTCCACGATGCTTACCTACAACTTTTCCGTGATAGATCATATCACCCTCTTCCAACGACTCAATAGCCTCTGGGACTCTTTCTCTTAGGAACCTTTCGTAATTATTGTCAGCGACAAAACAAATCTCTTGACTATCGGGTTTGTTTGCAGTTTTAAGATTGAACTCATTAGCCAAATCTCTTATTTCACTTTTTGTGTATTTGCCAAGTGGAAGAAGAGTTCTACTAAGTCTTTCTTGCGTTAGACCCCAAAGTGCATATGTTTGGTCCTTCAATGCATCTTCTGAATTTTTTAGACAATATCGATCAGTTGATTCATTATATTCAATCTTTGCATAGTGTCCTGTGGCAATATATTCTGCATCAAGCGAATCTGCCTTAGTTAATAATTCTTCCCATTTAATCTTTCTATTGCAGATTACACATGGATTAGGTGTTCTTCCGCTAAGGTATTCGTCAACAAAATTATTAATTACTTGATTTTCAAATGATTCTGTAAAGTCAACTGTGTAATGAGGGAATCCAAACATTGTTGCAACGTTTTTCGCATCAAAAATTGCATCTAAGGAACAACAACCAGACTCATGCTTTGGAGCTCCACCCACTTCCATAAATCCCCATGTTTTCATGGTGATTCCAATTACTTCATAACCTTCCTTATGCAAAAGAGCTGCAGCAACAGAAGAATCTACTCCACCACTCATAGCAACAACGACTCTACTCTTATTCATTATCTTAGCTTTCTAAAATTGAAACTATTAACTAGATTTTTTATTATAGACAATTGCAACGCATGTTGCAAGATTATCAGAATGGCTTAATGAAATTTTTAAAGATTTATCATTTCCTAGTATGTTTTTGACTTTCCCATACAATTTTACTTGTGGAAGCCCATTGTTTTCATTGTAAATCTCTATATCTTTCCACTGAAAGCCTTTATTATCACTTGTTGAGAGGGCTTTTGCAATAGCCTCCTTGGCAGCGAATCGAGCGGCATAGTGTTGAAAAGGACTTCCCTTTGATGATGCATAATCTATTTCTGTCTGAGTAAATACTTTTTTTAAAAAATGTTCTCCGAATCTTTCAACACTCCGTTCGATGCGATCAATTTCAATTATGTCTATTCCAATTCCAAATACCATTTGATTAATATCCTACCGCTTTTCCATAACCTCTAGGATCTGTGGCACCCCAGAAAAGATCATTTTCGTTATCAATAATTATCCCTTCTGCTCTGCCAAGATATCTTGTTCTTCCAATAATTTGTCCCACTTCAATAAGTTTGCTCTTAATATCTTCATTCATTCCAAATGGTTCGTAATCAATTCGGTCAGGCATCCATTGATGATGGAATCTCGGCATATCGATGGCAGTTTGTATATCCATATCAAAGTCGATAACATTAAGAATTACCTGCAGAACAACAGTTATAATCGTTGAACCTCCAGGTGAACCAATAAGCATGAATGGATCTTCTTCTTTGTCGAGTATTATCGTTGGTGTCATTGCACTTAGCATTCTTTTATTTGGTTCAATCGCATTTGCTGCACCGCCCAGTAAACCAAATTGGTTTGGTACACCAGGTTTTGCACTAAAATCATCCATCTCGTTATTCATTAAAAACCCTGCACCTTCAACTACTATTTTATTCCCAAAAGTGGAATTTAGTGTAGTTGTTACACTTACCATATTACCTTTAGAGTCAACCACGTTGTAGTGTGTTGTTTCTTCACTCTCCTCGGGTAACGGATTTCCTGGATAGATTTCTGTGGAAGGTTTTGCATATATTGATATTTTAGAGGCTATTTCTTTTCCTCTCTCTTTAGAAAGAAGCCAATCTTTTGGAACAGGGTAATAATCTTCATCTCCCAAATGTTTTGATCTATCAGCATACACATACTTTAATACTTCAGACACCATATGAATATACTTACTACTTCCCCAATCCCTTTTCTCGATATTAAAATTTTCCAATGCATTTAATGTTTCGATTAAAACAAGTCCCCCTGACGATGGCGGTCCCATTGAAATAATTTTGTAACCTCTGTATTCACCCACAACAGGTTCTCTCTCAATAGGTTCGTAATTTTTAAGATCTTCTAGAGTAATAAAACCACCATTCTTATTAGATTGATCGGCTATTAACTTTGCTGTGGGACCTTCATAGAATCCTTGAGTTCCTCCTTGTGAAATAAGTTTGAGTGTTTCGGCAAGATCAGTTTGGATGAATAAGTCACCATCAATAAAATTTCCAAATTCAGAAGTGAATATTTTTTTAGTTGATTCGTACTGAGAGAATTTATTATAATAATTGTTGAGAGTTTTTGCAAATCTATATTCAATCGGAAATCCAGTCTGAGCTAGTTCAATCGCAGGTTGTAGAATATCCCTAATTTCCATTGTACCATAATTTTCAAGCGCGTATAGCATACCGGCAACACTTCCTGGCACACCTGAAGCACTCCAACCTTTGGTGCTTTTATTAATGTCAAACTCACCTCGCTCATCTAAATACATGTCCACGAAAGCTGCATTAGGTGCTTTCTCTCTATAATCAATTGTTGTGCTTGATCCATTTTCGGTGTGAATAACCATAAAACCACCACCGCCTATATTACCTGCTTGGGGATATGTAACTGCCAGAGCAAATCCAGTAGCTACAGCAGCATCAATTGCGTTACCACCTTTTTCCAATATTGAAACACCGACCATAGATGCAATTTCGTTAGCAGAAACTACCATACCATTCTTAGCTCTAACAGGATCTTTCGATTTGCCAAATCCTATTAAAAAGGGGAATAATATCAGCAATAGGAATATTTTAAACAATTGAGTCATTTTTGATAAATCCATGTTTTATAATTTATAAAATTAAAAAATATCAGCATCTACCTTAAATCCTTCACCTTTTAATTGTTCTAATACAATAGAAGTTAGTTCTCTTAGTTGTTTTAAAGTAATCTGTAACTCCTCCATCATTGTTTTATCGTTAACAAGCTTACCAATATTATTACTACTATTTTCAATATCATTCATAAAGTTTGATAATTGAATTATTAAAGAATCTGTATTCGACATAACTGAGTTCATATTTTTAATTGCACCTGAAACATTGGATCTATTCTCATAAATGAACTCATTAGAGTTATTTATCAATTCATTGCTATTTCTTAAAAGTGAATTGATAGATTGACTATTTTCTGCAATCAATTTATCAGTCTTATAGATCAGTTTATTTACCGAGGTTATGCTTTCCATTAGCTCATCAGTAAACTCACCATCTCCTAGTAGTTTGTTCATTGAATTAAGAGAGTTTTTAACTTCAATTATTACCTCTACCAGATCATCTTGAACAGAGCCTAGCATTGCCATTGTTGTTGAAATATCTCCAAGAAAAACGCCCTGCTGAATATCATCATAGTTCATTAAAATTTCTGAAATCCCAGGATTGATCTCAACTTTTTTACCACCCATGAGGTCTAAAACCATCAATGATATGATCGCATCCTTTTTTAATTGAATGTCTTTTCTTAACTTTATTTCAACCAAGGCAGAATTATCTGAGAAATAAATATCATTTACATATCCTTGTTTTATACCCTTAACTAAGACGGGGTCACTAACATTAAGTCCAGACACATTCTCAAAATTAATCGTAATTTCTCTCTCATTTGAATCAAATGAAAAATTCTTTGCCCATCCGATTACCCAAATGAGAAGAAGAATTCCAAGTATGACAGTAATACCGACCCTTATTTCACTTTTTCTATGGTCTTTCATATTCCTTGATAAGATTCTTTAATTCCTTTAAACTTTCTTGGTTTACCTCGTTTGAATCCATAAACTCAGTTAATTTTTTAATCATTAAGTTATATTCTTCAGATGATATTTGAATGGCCTCTAAATCAATTTCCTCAATCAAATCATCTAAGCTTTTTTGTAAAGAATCTTTTACAACTGATTCACTCATCTCATCTATAGAATTTTGAATATTTTCAGCAATAAATACTTCCACTTTTTCTTTGCTGGATTCTACAATATCATTTCCATACTTCTTAACGATGTAAAAAGAAATTCCTAAAATTATAACAATTAGCGCAGCAAATTTCAGTAAACATCCGATCTTCACTCTTTTTCCTTTATTGGAGGGATTTTTTCAATAAGAATTTTATTAACTCTTTTGTTTTCGACATCCACAACTTTGAAAGAATGATCAAGATATTCAAATTGAAATCCTTTTTCGGGAATCTTCCCGGCATTATATAAGATGAATCCTCCAACCGTGTCATAGTCATCATTCTCTTGTGAAAAGTCTTGACCTAAAAGTTCATTCAATTCATCGATCGAGAGCTTGCCCAATACAACTAATTTGTTTTCATCGATACTTATAATCTCTTTTTCTTCTTTATCATATTCATCTTGGATTTCACCAACAATTTCTTCAAGTATATCTTCTAGTGATATTAAACCAGATGTTCCTCCATATTCATCAACAACAATACCTAAATGCTTATTCTCTTTTTGGAATTCTCTTAGCAGTTCGTTAATTAGTTTTGTCTCTGGAATGAATAATGCTTCTCTAACTATGTTTGTTAGAATAAACGATCCTTTTTTGTTTTCCTCATCAAGATATGATAATATATCTTTAGCATAAAGAATACCAATGATGTTATCCATGTCATCCTTATAAACTGGTATTCTACTATGCCCGGATTTTGTAATTAGATCAACTACATCAATATATTTGGCATCTGAAGAAACCGCAACAATATCTACTCTTGGAGTCATCACCTCACGAACCGATATGGATTTAAATTCTACTAATCCATGAATTAAAACATGCTCATCTTCCTCAAGTGAACCGTGTTCTTTCCCTAGATCTGCAAGATCTGCAATATCAGAAGAGTGGAGCGCTGTTTTCGATTTGTCAATTTTCAATTTTGATGTAGCAAACTTAATCGAATCAGTTAGTATTCTCGCTATCGGATAGATAAGAATACTAATCCAGTAGAGTGGAAAAGCAACTATCTGTGAAAACAATTTTGGATTTTTTGATGCAAATAATTTTGGAGTGATCTCTCCAATCAGAAGTAAAAATAGTGTAAGAAGAATTATTTGAATCAATAAAATCAGTTCAACTGAATAGTCATTGAGTTTCGCAAAATCCATTGCTATTGTAACAGCTAAAATAGAAGCCCCAACATTAAAAACTGTATTACCAATTAGAATAGTTACTAATAATCTGCGGGGAAATTCAAGTAGTGATAAGATGTATTTATTTAAAAGACTTCCTCCCACTTTCAATTCTTTTAGCTGATTCTTATCAAGTGAAAATAAAGCCACTTCAGAACCGGAAAATAATGCAGAAAAGATAAGTGTAATTAGGAGAAGTATTAGTTTAGAAAACCAATCAATGTCCAACTATTTTTTAAAACTCCAATTTGTTATAAAATCTTTTCTAAAATCAGAATGGTAAATCGTCATCTTCATTAGAATCTTTTTTTTCTGGTGCATCTTGTGTAAATGTTCCACCAGAACTACTTGCACTGCCACCATCGCGTCTATCAAGTGGAATAAGACCATTGAAATCAACGATTATTTCAGTATAATATCTCTTATTTCCGTCTTTTTCATAACTATTATGAGTAATTCTACCTTCAATATAGAATCGGGCACCTTTTTTCAAACCATCTCTAAAAAAATCTGATAATCCAAAAGCAACTATATTATGCCATGTTGTTTCGTTTTCCCAGTTTCCTTCTTTGTCTTTACGGCTATGTTCAGTAGCAATAGAAAATTTTGTAACTGAGACATTGGAAGTTGTAAAACTTGTTTCGGCATCTCTTCCTAAAGTTCCAATAAGTTGAACTTTATTCAATGAAAAAGGCATATCACCCTCCTATCTTAATAATTTAATAAAAACAAAAATAAAATAAATCTTTAATCATACAACCGCAAAAACTTTTAATTAAATCGATTACTTAGTTCGTAACAATAAAAGCATCACTAAATTCATCAGTTTTCCAAAGTTCGTTTCTAACTTTTTCTGCCTCTGCTCTAGTATTAAAAGGAGGTAATTGGACAACAAAAAGTTTAACCGTTTCACGAAATTTAGAAATGAGTGTGTAGCTAGTCTTATTTTTAACTTGAGATATAAAAATATCTGCTTTTTCCTTCGTTGAAAATGCACCCACTTGAACAATATATTCAATTTCAGGTTTTACTTGATCGATTGGTTCTGGTTCGGTCTTTGTCTCTTCGTTTACTTTTTGAGTAACGGTTACTTCAACAGCTTCATGTGAATTTTCGTCAACATTTTCTACATCATCAAAAACATAAACTTCCTGATCAGTAGAATTCTCTGATGTACTTTCTTTGGTTGAAGAACAACTAAAAAAGAGAACGGATATTAAGGATATTAGGCCTATTTTTCCAAATTTCACGCACACTCCAATTGCTGATATTAATAAACTAATTTGATTTCTAAATATAAATAAGATCATTCTATAATAAAAAGCAGTTCTCCCCTTTCAATTGATTTTCCCTCTTTACATTTTATATCAGTAATTGTCCCTTCTAGCGTAGATTTTATTTCGTTTTCCATTTTCATTGCCTCTAAAATTAGAAGAGATTCTCCAACTTTAATTTTATCTCCGATGTTCTTGTTTACACTAACCACAAGTCCATTCATGGGTGAAAATATTTTATTCTCTTTACTGTTAATAGATTTACTATTAACCAATTCTTTAGCTTTCTCTTCAAGTTTGGTTAAGATAGATATTTGATTAATCTCACCATTTGAATGTGTTACATAGGTACCGATATTTTGTTCATCAACATATAATTGGTACTGCATTTCATTTAGTTTCAATCTGAACTGGTTTTTATTGATCTGTTTTAGTTGAGTATTATACATGTTTCCATCAATCTCAACTTCATTTTCATTATTAATGATTATTTCAAATGCCTTAACTCCTATTTTGACTACGAGATCATTCATCATCATTTATCCAATTATTATTTGGAGTTATCTGATTTAATTGTGCTTTTTGATTTCTTGAATCTCGAAAAAGCAATGCGCATGTGATAATTGAGGCTAACATATCATCAGATAGATTTTGCGGATTAGATTTCTGGTTCATGTAATTGCTAAGCTCTTTGTCGATAAAATTGATATTAAAATCATTTTTAATAAAATCTTGATGTTCAAGTATCCATTTACAAAATGCAATATTTGTTTTAACACCACTTACTAAATATTTTTTAAGTGAAATAACCATTCGTTTTAGAGCTTCTTCCCTATCTTTCCCGAATGTAATTATTTTAGAGAGAATTGGGTCGTAATAGATACTAACTTCTGAATCAAGTTTAATCCCGCTATCAATTCTAACCCTCATTCCTTTTGGAGTTACATAGTTTGTAATTCTTCCAGTTGAAGGAGCAAAATTATTTAGAGGATCTTCTGCATAAATCCGACATTCTATTGAGTTGCCTAGCAATTTAACAGAATCCTGTCCAAAAGATATTTGATTTCCATGAGCAATATTTATCTGTTCTTTAACAATGTCTATATTAGTAACGGATTCTGTAACTGCATGTTCAACTTGGAGTCTGGTATTCATTTCGAGGAAGAAGAAATTGCGTTCTTTATCCATCAACATTTCAATTGTACCCGCGTTAACATAGCTGCAAGCACGAGCTGCTCTCAATGCAATATCTGTAACTTTTACGCGTTCTTCATCGGTTATAGTTGGAGATGGTGCTTCCTCAATTATTTTTTGATGTCTTCGCTGGATTGAGCACTCTCTTTCGAACAAGTGTCTGAAATTTCCGAAGTTATCAGCTATTATCTGTACTTCAATATGTTTTGGATCGTTTACAAATTTTTCGATATAGATTTCATCATTACCAAAAGCCTTTCGCGACTCACTCTTAGCTATACTGTATGCACTCTCTATTTCAGACTGTGACGTGACAATACGCATACCTTTTCCACCTCCGCCTCCAGCAGCTTTCAGCATTATTGGATAGTCAATTTCATCAGCATATTTAATTGCATTATCAATGCTTTTAATTGGATTACTACTACCTGGAACAACGGGCACACCGTTCTGAATCATTAATTCTCGCGCTGCAGTTTTATTTCCCATCAACTTTACAGATTCTGATGATGGACCAATAAATACTATTCCAGCGTTCTCAACTTTTTGAATGAATATATAGTTCTCTGAAAGAAAACCGTATCCAGGATGAATTGCATCTGCCCCGATCTGCATTGCTATTTGAATTATTTTATCTTGATTGAGATAGGAATCAGAAGCGTGTGTTCCTCCAATACTATAGGATTCGTCGGCTTGTTGAACATGTAGTGAACTTGAATCAGCATCAGAGTATATAACTGCTGTAACTATATCAAGTTCATTACAAGCTTTAATTATTCTGACAGCTATTTCTCCACGATTGGCGATAAGAATCTTTTTGAACATATCCTGATCTTTTCTATTTAAGATTAGCGAGCGTTACTCCGTCACCACCCATTTCAATTTTAGCAAATTCAAAACTTCTAACCCCATAGTGTTTTTTTAGAAGCTCATGAACAGTTCCTTTTAACACGCCAGTTCCCTTTCCGTGTACTATTTCAATTTGCGTAAGATTACTAGTAAAAGCATTATCAATAAATTTAAGCAATTCAAATTCAATTTCTTCAGGTTTTTTTCCACGAATATCAATTCTAATCTCTGGAGAGGAAGCGGAATAATTGGAATAATAAGTTTCCGAAACCTTTTTCTCCCTTTTAACTTTTAATAATCTATTTAGTTTTGCCTTCAGTTTAATTTTTCCTGAAACCAGTTGAGCCACTTTTCCAGAAATATCAATGATCTCTCCTTTTGTAGTAGTATCTTTAATCTGCACATAATCACCGATTGAAATAGATTCATTGTGACCCTCATTCACTTGTAACTCTGATTTATCTTGAATCTCCTCTTTTAATGCTTTTATTTTCTCTTTTTCTTCAACAATTACATTTCTTGAAGCATTACTCTCTTTAATCCTTTTAATCGTAAGTTCAACTTCCTTATTTACATTTCTTAAATAGTCTCCAGCTTGTTCCTTGGTTTCTTTTATAATCTTCTTCTTTTCTAACTCTAATTGAGAAACCTTGGTTTGATAAAGCTTTGTAAGTCCTGATAATCTTGAGTTCTCTTTCTCATATTGATTTAGTTTTTCTTTCATCTTATTCGATTTTGATTCCAGTTCTACTAAGAAATCTTCTAACCGATTTTTATCTTCATCAATATTATCTTTTGCAATAGTAATAATATCTTCATCTATCCCAATTCTCTTTGCTACTTCAAAGGCATAGCTAGAACCCGGAACACCTAAACGAAACTGATATGTCGGCTCCAACTTTTCAACATCAAATATCATTGAAGCGTTATCAAATCCAGATTCATGGTTCGCCAGAAGTTTTAAACTTCCATGATGAGTTGTTGCTAGAACGGTGGCTCCAATATTCTTCAGCTCGAGGAGAAATGATTTCGCTAATGCACTCCCTTCTGATGGATCTGTCCCAGTACCAAGTTCATCAAGAAGAACAAGGGAGCTAGAATTACTAGTATGTAAAATTTTATTAATATTGGAAAGATGTGAACTGAATGTGCTTAGATCATCTTCTATAGATTGCATATCACCAATGTCGACTAGAACATTTTCAAAGAACCATAAATTTGAATCAACATGAAGTGGCACATGAATTCCGGACATTATTAATAGAGAGATTAGACCAACAGTTTTGAGGACGACGGTTTTACCACCAGCATTCGGACCAGTTATTACAATAATTCGATCATTGTGTAACTCAAGATTCAAAGGGATTGTTGATTTTCTCCCAATCTTTTGAAGTAATAATGGGTGTCTTGCATCAATTATTTTAAGTGGTTCATTTTCGTTTAGAGTTGGATAATTTCCAATTATTTCGTTGGAATATTGCGCAATAGCAAAATATTTATCGATCTGTGCTAGTGTCGAGTGCGAAAGTTCAAGTTCATAACTTTTTTCACCTACCAAACCAGTCAGATTTCTCAGAATCCTTTCAATTTCCCTTTTTTCAGCGAAGTTTAACGAGAGGATTTCATTGTTTAATTCTAGTGATTCTTCAGGTTCAATATAAATAGTCTGTCCAGTTGAGGATTCTGAGTGAATGAAACCTTTAACATGTCTTTTGTGTTCAGCTTTTACAGGCAAAACAATCCGCCCATCACGTTGAGTGATGTAGTCTTCCTGTACAAGCATGGAGTCGCTCAATTCTCTCAAGACTTTATTAACAGTTTTTCTTAGTGCTTCACCCTTCTCGTTAATTTTATTTCTAATCTTTTTCAATTCTGGGCTAGCATTATCTTTAATATCTCCAGAAGGAGTAAATATTCTATCAATTTGATCTTCAAATTTATGATCGGAGAATAAACTTTGTCCATAATTTAAATTTAAATTGGATTCTACACAGACTGATCTAAGATATTTTTTTACTTGCCTAGAAATCTTTGCTAGTTGAGATATATCTTTTATCTGTTTAATTGATAGAGTCGCACCACTAATTCGACTATTTGACAAAGCTTTTTGCTGATCGGGTAAGTACTCAATTGGTGGAATATCATTTTGAATTATTGCGTTTTTTGCTTCGGAAACATATGAACCCGCTTCTAAAGCATCAGTTTTATTTTGAAATGGTTTTAAATGAGAAATTTTCTTTTTACCATTTTCTGTATATGCATACTTAGAGATATGATCTAGGATCTTCTGGTACTCAAGAATAGATATAACTTTTTCTGAGGACATATTACTCAGTTACATTGCTACTCTGTTCAATAAAATCTTTGACTAGATTCATGGCGTCAGAGTCTGATCCAATTATAAGCTCAATTGTAGCTGGAATAATATTATAAACTCTTCCATAAAGCATTGATTCACTTCGGTCTTCTTCAGCAGGGAAATTAAAAATACTGAGAAATAGGAGAAATCCACTTATGAAAAAGAGTATTTGAAGTGTTCCGGCAATCGCACCCAAAAGCTGATTGGCAAAACGATTTACTTTATCAAGCGGATGAATGATTCTTTTAAGAATTGATGCAAGAAAAATTATCCCAATAAAAATTACAAATCCTGCAACTATTTCAGCGAGATAAATTTCATTACTAAAGACTGGTGAAATGAATATACCAAGGGGTTGGTAAAACTGAATCGCAAATAATACACCGAGTACTAATCCAACTAATCCAATTACTTTTCTAATTAGGCCATCTCTAAATCCAAGAGCGAAACCAATGAAGAGTATTATTAAAATTATTATATCTAGATAATTCAATTTAGCTTAAGATTTTTTCAACAATTTCTTTTACTTTTTTGCCATCTGCCTGACCTTTATACTTTTTAATTGATGCAGGCATTAACTTAGAAAAATCAGATTTATTCTCAGCACCAATTTCCTTTGCTAAAGAAGAAATCCCATTAGTCAATTTTTCATCTGTAAGTTGAGTGGGAAGATACTCTGAGATAATTTTCAATTCTGCTTCTTCCTTTTCTGCTAAATCATCTCTACCAGCTTTTCGAAACTGATCAATTGATTCTTTTCTCTTTTTCGCTGCTCCAGTTAGCAGAGAGAGTTCTTCTTCACTCGTCTGTTCTCTTCCAACACCACTCTTTTCAAATTCCAATACGAGAGCTCTCAAAGATCGAACAGTAGTCAATCGAACTTTATCACCTGCCTTCATAGCATCTTTTAGATCTGAATTTATTTTTTCTTTTAAATTCATTTTAAAATCTCCAAAAAAAAAGGCAGGCCATATTAGATATATAACCTGCCCGATTGAAATATAAACTTACCTTAAAACTTCAGCATTGCCGAATAGTTAATTCTACGGGCATCAGCTTTTCTTAGAGCCTGTTGAATATCGTTCACAATTCCCATGTCCGAGCCCTTGTCTATTCTCATTGAAACAATAACGTTTGGTAATTCAACTCTCTTTTTATACATAATATCTTGTATATCTTCAATTTGTACAAAATTATCATTTAGCTGGATTCTTCCACTCTTTCCAACCCAAATATAAGAGACCAATCTTTTATTCTCAATTTTCTCAATTGCTTCTGCCTCTGGAAGTTGATACTTGACATAGACTTCAACTTCTTTTAAAGTTGTTGCAACCATAAAGAATAAGAGAAGCATAAAGATAATATCTGGCATTGATGAAGTAGGTATCTCTTGTTTAGCTGAGGATCTTTTTTTCTCGAATTTCATTAATTTTACCTATCTATCAATTTATTTTAGTTTTTCAGGTTCAGCAATAGAAATAATAATCGGAACTTTATTCCTTAGATCTAAGTTTTCTTCGTCATCTAGTTCATATAATTTCTTATTGAAATTTCTCTGAGCGTAGCCGGTTCTAACTTCGGCATAAGCGCCCTTAACTTGATCTAGAGCTTGTATATAAAGATTATAATTAGTCTTTCTCGAAGTTTTAATCGAAACAACTAACTTCTTGTTTTTTGGTAAATCAATTTTACTTTCAATTCTAGGAAGTAAAGTTTCTTTGATTTGAGGTATTGCGATCACATCGCCATCTAAAAGAACATCGCCATTCTCATTTATGTTAAGCGCTGCTAGTCTATCTTTTGATAGTGGAACAAATTCTTGTTCCTCAGGAGGTATATATTCAGGCAAACTCAAACCAATACCAGTGTCGACATCGATTGTCGTTGACACAAGAAAGAATAGTAAAAGAAGGAAAACGATATCCGACATACCAGCATCAGGTATCTTTGCATCTCTCTCTTTTTTCTTTTTCAATTGGACCATTTTATTCTCGTCTTACTTATTTTTTATTTAATTCGTAAAGTGCGTCTATTAATTCGATAGAACTTTCTTCCATATCTCCAACAATCTTATCGATTCTAGAAATTAAATAATTATAGAATACCTGCAGAATTATTGCGGTTACAAGTCCAAATAATGTTGTTAACAAAGCAATTGAAATTGGGGCTGCAACAACTGATGGTGACATCTGAGCAGCTTGAGCAATAGAATCAAATGCTTCAACCATACCCTGCACAGTACCAGTAAAACCAAGCATAGGAGCAACAGAGATAAATGTTGAAATCCAAATCATTCCTTTTTCGAGGAATCCCATCTCAATAGCACCATAAGCCATTATTGCTTTTTCAGCTGCATCAACACCTTCATCTGCTCTTAATAGACCAGCATGAAAAACTGATGCAATAGAACCACGAGAATTTTCACAAACTTTCATTGCTTCTTCAACACCACCTTTTTGTAATGCATCTTTAACAGTTACGATAAATTTCTTTGTATTGATGTTGGCTCTTGAAAGAGTCCATATTTTTGCAAATGCAAATCCCAATCCAACCACTAATGAGGCTAAGATAGGCCACATAAATCCGCCACCAGCGTTAAATTTTTCTTGTAAGTAAGTTAGAACACCGGCGTCTTGTGCTTGTGCTATTAGATAGGTAAAAGAACCTAAGATTTCTGAGAATAGCATGAGAGGTAACCTCCTGATTTATTGTTTAAATTAAAATTGATTACTAAAATAAATTGAAATCATACTTGTTAATATTATTCAAATAACAGACAAAGTCAACATTTTATTTGATTTCTACCTCCTCTAAATTTATCGTTCCTGGCAAGACAAAAACATTCCCATTGATGAATGAATAATTTCCAAATATTTGAATAATAAGCCTACCGATATCTGATGGATGAACAAGGTCATCAAGATCTTTAACCCATTTCTGATTTTCTTCTGAATCGATAATATATGGTGCAATACCATTAGCACTCATTTTGTATTCTTTTCCCTCTATTGCTAATGTTTTGATCAAGAAATTCAATCCGTTTTTAGAGATATTATATGCAGCTTTATTTGATTCTGGTTTAAGACTCGACATTGCACTTATAAAACAAATTGATCCAGAATGAGCTGCTTTAATTATTTTTATAAAGTATTTTGACACGAGAAAAGCAGAATTAAGATTTAAATCGATCATTTTTTGCCATTCATCATATCTTGTTTCATCAATACTTTTTCCTCCCATAAACCCACCAATGGTCGAAATTAAAAACAGTTTATCATTTGAATCAAAACTAATCTTTTCAAAGAGTTTTTTTACTTCAAGTTCATCTGTTGCATTGTTAAGATTTATTACTGTTGTTTTTTCTGATGTATATTCATCCATTCTTCTACCTATATGGTAAATATGATCAAAATCAGAATTCTCGAAGTCAGACAAAATTGTTTTACCCAGATTCCCACTTGCACCTAAAAAAAATAGAATCTTTTTCATTCATCAGTCCATTTCTTTACAATAAATTTTGCTCCAATTGGAATGTGATCACTGTAGCCTCCAAGATATTTACTTCCTCCGAATGTGGGTGTAGCTGCACCTTTATACTGGCCACTTTTAGTGAGTAGAAACTTTGGGGCAAATAACTCAAATGAGTTGCAAACATATTGAAAATTTGGTGATGTAATTAAATCTGAAGAAACAATAATCTGATCTAACATATTCCAATCACCTCGATAAAGATATGTCCCAAGACCTTCCTCAAAAACAGATGAAGAGAGATTAAAAAGAGATTGAGGATCTATATCAAGATCACAATTATAGAATTTTGCATTCAATACATTGAGTACTGAAGTATTATTTGGTTCATCATTAAGATCTCCCATTACTATAATGAAAGAGTTTTCAACTGCATTAAAAAGTTCATCAATTCTTGCCCTCAAAACAGATGCAGCTTTTTCACGATTTGGTCTTGACTTTTCTTCTCCTCCCCTTCTTGATGGCCAATGATTGACAAATACATTTAATTTAGTCCCATTATTATGCATAAGATCAGCTTGGAAAATATATCTTGTTGGATAACCGCTTGCCAAATCAACAATTAAAGTGTCGATTCGCTCAAGGGAAAACTGATCAGCATCATAAATAATGCAATTATCTATTCCCCTTTTATCTGGGGACTCAGCGTAGGCAATTTTATAATTTATGTCTACAAAGTGTCTAGAAATCAACGTATCCAGTAGATGTTTATGTTCAACTTCTGTGATACCCAAAATGGAAGGCCCTTTTCCATCATTCATCGATTCAATAACTTCAGCGAGATTATTCATTTTTCTATCAATTCTCTTGCTACTCCATTCTTTTCTTCCCGATTCTGTATATTCTTCATCATTTTTATTTGGATCATCAATATTGTCAAATAGGTTTTCAACATTCCATGAGGCAATATAGAGCGTATCAACTAGCGATTGTGAGAATAGTATATTTGGAAGTAAAACTATTGTAAATAGTAGATGGATGCTACTGCGTTTCATTAATTCTGTCTCCATATTTAAATTTTATTCGTAGACCTTTCAATTGTTGGAAAGATACTATTAATTAAATAGATTGTTTAACCAATTAAGTAATAACAATCTCAAAATAGGAATTTATGGCTAAAGGAAAAAGTAGATTTGTAATAATAGATGCTATGGCAATTGCTTATAAAGCTTACTTTGCATTTATCAACAGACCACTCTCAAATTCTAAAGGTGAACCGACTTCTGCTGTATTCGGATTCGTGTCACAACTGATTAAAATTATTCATGATACTAAACCAGATTACCTCGCTATTGCTTCAGACTCAAAAGAAAAAACGTTTCGTCATGAAATATATGAAGGTTACAAATCCTCTCGGGAGGTTATGCCGGATGATATGATCCCGCAAATACACAGAATTAAAGAAATTGTTGAAGCCCTAAAAATACCTCTTTACATTTTACCTGGATTTGAAGCTGATGATATTATTGGAACAGTGTGCAAGTTAACAGAAGAATTAGGAATAGAAGTCCTAATGGTCACTCCAGATAAAGATTATATTCAACTTGTTACAGAGCATTCAAAATTAATAAAACCTGGGAAGACAGCAGAAGAACTTCTGGTTATAGATAAAGAAAAAATTATAGAGGATATGGGATTTGAACCAGAATTAATGGTTGATTATCTTGCTCTTGTTGGTGATTCGTCTGATGATATTCCAGGTGTTGCCGGGGTGGGTCCAAAGACGGCTACTCCTCTGATCTCAGAGTACGGTACAATCGATAACATATATGAAAATTTGGATAATATAAAAAGTCAGAGTGTTAAGAATAAGCTTGAGAATAATAAGAATAATGCTTTCCTTTCTAAAACTCTTGCTACTATACGAAAAGACGTACCAATCAAATTTGTTCTTGAGGATACAAAATATATTAAACCAGATTTGACCGAGGTTATAAATATTTTGACTGAATTGGAATTGAAAAGTACAATTACAAGAATTAATAAACTTTTTGATTCAGATAGTGTAATGCATCTAGAAAAGGATGTAAAAGAAACTAAAGAAAGCTTCTCTACAGCAAACTATAAACTTGTCAGCAATCTTAACGATCTTATGAAATTAAAGGAGATTTTATCTAAATCAGAACTTTTTGTATTTGATACAGAGACAAACTCATTAAACGTGCTTGATGTAAAAATGGCTGGGGCCTCATTTACAGTAAAGAAAGGCGAAGCTTTTTTCGTTCCCATTAATCCTTTCATTGAATCTGAAGGACTATTTGGGAATGATCATTCTGATAGAATAAGCATAAATGATTTCAGAGAGATTTTAGGACCGATCTATGAAGACTCGAGTATTAAAAAAGTTTGTCAGAATGGGAAATATGACATTGCTGTTTTAAGAACAAATGGAATTAATGTAACTAATTTCTATTTTGATACAATGTTAGCAAGTTACATTATTGATCCTGATCAGAGACATGGCATGGATGCCCTTTCTGAATCATATTTAGATCACATACCCATTCCGATCTCTGATTTGATCGGCAAAGATAAAAATCCTGATTTGATTTTTGATGCTGAAATCGAAAAGTTAAAGGATTATGCTTGCGAAGATTCTGATATTACATTTCGATTATTTTCTCTTTTCGAAAAGAAACTTAAGGAAGAAGGATTAGAAAATGTAGCCTATAATATTGAATTTCCTTTGGTTGAGGTTTTAGAAGATATGGAAAGGATAGGTGTAAACCTGAATATTAATGCGCTTTCTGAGTTTAGTGAAGAATTACGTCAATCAATGGAAAATTATACTAAAAAAATCTTTGAAATTTCTGGAGAAACTTTCAATATAAATTCTCCCAAACAGTTGCAGCAGATTCTATTTGAAAAACTTGGACTTACACCCACGAAGAAAACTAAAACTGGATTCTCAACTGACGCCGGCTCGCTCGAGTTATTAAGAGGACAAAGCGAAATTATTGAATACCTTCTTGATTTTCGTCAAGCGACAAAACTTAAATCTACTTATGCTGATGCTTTACCAAAACTAATAAATTCCAAAACACATCGTTTGCATACTTCTTTTAATCAGACCGTTGCTTCTACAGGAAGATTGTCGAGCCTAAATCCGAATCTGCAGAATATTCCAATTCGTACTGATCTTGGGAAGAAAATTAGAGCTGCATTTATTCCTCGAGACAAGGATCATATATTGCTCAGTTCAGATTATAGTCAAATTGAGCTTCGAATTATGGCAAGTATATGTGATGATCAAAATTTAATCAGAGCATTTCAAAATGGTGAAGATATACATCGCAGCACTGCAGCACTCGTTTTTTCTGTTGATCCAGACGATGTAAACTCAGATATGAGAAGAAAAGCAAAAGAAGTAAACTTCGGAATACTTTATGGAATTGGAGCATTTAGTTTGGCAACGAGACTTGGAATTCCAAGAAAACATGGACAAGAGATAATAGACACATATTTTTCGAAATTCACTAATGTAGAAAAATATATTTCCGATTCAATAAACTCGGCAAAAGAAAATGGATACGCAGAAACTTTATTGGGACGAAGAAGATACTTAAAAAACATTAATAGCAGCAATCGAGTTGCAAGACAATTTGAAGAACGAGTTGCGATCAATATGCCTATTCAAGGCACAGCAGCGGATATGATTAAATTGGCCATGATAAAAATTTACAATGAATTCAATAAGGCTAAAGTCAATACAAAAATGGTTTTACAAGTACATGACGAGCTTGTTTTTGATGTTCCCAAAGACGAGGTTGAAATTGTTAAACCAATAATTAAAAAATCGATGGAAGAAGCATTGCCATTAAATGTCCCTATCTCCGTTGATATGGGAATTGGCAAAAACTGGTTAGAAGCACATTAACTTTATTTTTGAACGGCCCTGTTTAAGAGCTATTTGATAAGGATTACCAAATAGCTACTGATCGTTATAAAATGCGCTTGATTTATCACCGAAGTGGTCATTGTAGTATTCATCTGCTTTTTGGTGAATTTCCTTCTCTGTCTTACATTTCAAACAGCTTGCTGCCAACTCATGAACTTCAGAGTAATTCATATCTCTAATGATACTTTTAGCATAAGGGATTGCGGCGGCGCTTAAGCTTATGGATTGAAGTCCTAGTCCTACTAAAAGAGGAATTGCTTTAAAATCTGCCGCCATTTCACCGCAAAGCGTTACTTTAGTCTTTGTCTTTTTGGCTTCCGTTATAATGTAAAATAAGGTGCGAATAATTGATGGATGAAACTCTTGATACTGAGAATTTACAATATCGTTTCCCGATCAACCGCAAGCATATATTGAATAAGATCGTTTGTGCCTATACTAAAAAAGTCAACATCTTCCGCAAACTCTCTAATCATTAATGCAGCAGAAGGAACCTCTATCATAATCCCAAATTCCATATCATTGTCAAAGGGTATTTTCCCATCTATCAATTCCTTCTTACATTCAGCAAAAATCTTTTTTGTCTCTTTAATTTCTCTTACAGAAGAAACCATCGGTATCATGAATTTTAAATTCTTATGTTTGCTTGCTTTTAACGCAGCTTTAATTTGGGATTTAAAGGATTTTTATTGTCCAATAGAAAACGAATTCCCCTCCAGCCCAACATTGGATTAGGTTCTTTAACATCAACTGGAAGAACCTTATCACCACCAATATCAAATGATCTTATTGTCATAGGAAGTGGATAAAGCTTTTCTGCAAATTCAGTATAAACTTTCGTTTGCTGATCTTCATTGGGGAAAGACTCGTTTTCTTGAAAGATCTGCTCGGTTCTAACCAATCCAACTCCTTCAGCTCCATGCTGAATTATAAACTCTAACTCTTCTATGAGATCAAGATTGGCAAGGATATCGATCTTATGACCATCTTTTGTAATTGCTTCCTTATCTTTTAACTTTGCTAATTCTTTATCAAGTTGATGAAGCTTGATAAGTTTAGATTTATACTTTTCTAGTTGTTCGTTTGTTGGATTTACAATCACAATCCCATTGAATCCATCGATGATAAGAGTATCTGTATTATTGATACTTGCGGTTGCATCATGAAGTCCAACAACTGCTGGAATATCTAAAGACCTTGCTACGATGGCTGCGTGTGAAGTAAGTCCGCCAAAGTTGGTAATGTACCCAGAAACTTTTACTCTAGAAAATAAAACTGTATCAGCTGGAGTTAAATTTTCAGAAACAACAATTACTTCCTCTGTAATTCTGGACTTCCACTTTTTCTTTCTGATATTTCTAATTATTCTATTTTTGATATCTTCAATATCTTGAGAACGTTCTTTCATATATGGTTCATGAGAAGCAACCATAATATCTTGATATTTCGAGAATTCATCGTTTACAATAAATTCAGGATTCATTTTTTCATTTCTAATCCTGTCCGTAATCTTTTCTATAAGTATTGGATCATCTAGGATCATAATTTGAGCTTCGAACAATGCTGCACGTTTTTCACCAAGTTTATCTACAGCCAGGCTAAATACTTTTGCTAATTCTTTTTTTGATTTTTCGAGTGCTTCATCAAAGCTGAAAATTGCATCATCAACATCAGTGATTGACTCATGGTTAATTACTTCAATAGCTTTCTTATATAGGTAAGCTTGTTTGATTGCTATACCCGGAGCTGCAGCAATTCCTTTGTAAACATTTGATTCAATATTTCTCATAATTCATCAAATCCCCTATTAAAGAAATCAACAATACTTTCTGCCATTTCTTTTTCATCCTCTCCTTCAAAAGAAAGTTTTAATTCACTCCCTTTTGCAGCAGCGAGAGTCATAACACCAATAATACTTTTACCATTAATGTTCATTCCATCTTTGTAGATGTAAAATTCTGATTGAAATTTTGAGGCGATTTTTACAATGGTTGCCGCTGGTCTTGTATGTAGCCCAGCACTATTTATAATAGTAATAGTTTTTTCGATCATTATTTTTTTCTTTCACTCAATATATTTGCTAACCAAATTAATTTATCTTTCTCTTTTGATTCAGACAGAACTGTAAGAGATCTTATTGCTTTTCTAGTATATTTATCAACCTCTTTTGAAGTAATATTAAAAATATTATACTTCTCATAAAGATTTTTATACTTCATGATTTCAGATTTCTTGATTCCGCTATTTTCTATAACTTTTCTAAATTCTTTTTTATCTTTTTGATTTGCAAGTTCAATTGCTTTTAGAAGAAGGAAGGTTTTCTTACCTTCTAAAAGATCTCCACCGACCTGTTTACCAAACTCCTTTGCATCTCCAACAATATCCAACAAATCGTCTTTTAATTGGAATGCCAAGCCTAAGTTTTCACCATATTTTTCAAGCGCATTTATTTGCTCTGGAGAACCATTTGCTAAAAGACCCCCGAGTGAGCAACACATTTTTGTTAGTGCACCAGTTTTCATTTTTATCATTTTAAGATATTCAGGGATTGTCACGTTTTTTCTTAATTCGAATTCGGTATCTAAACTTTGTCCTTCACATACATCTATGACACTTTGATTAAAAGTATTAATAATGCAGCATGCATTTTGTTTACAATCTTTAATTAATGTTTTGAATGCAATAGCAAGCAAATTATCACCAGCAAGAATAGCAGTATTTACGTCATATTTTTTATGAAGCGAGGGTTTCCCTCTCCTTACATCCGCATTATCCATGATATCATCATGTACAAGGGTGAAACTGTGAAGAATTTCTACCGAAAGCGCTGCATTGTATGAGTGAGCATATTCACCGCCAATAGCTTTAGTGCATAGTAAAACAATATATCCTCTGAGGTGTTTTCCCCCGCTTTTTAGAACATAGCGACAAGGATCGTACAATGATTTTGGTTTTGCATTGACTAATAACTTTCTTAGCTTATCGTCAATTGACTTTGCCTCAATATTAAAAGCCTTAATAAATTCATTATTGGAATTTTTTGATATCAATATAAGTGCTCCACTCTAATTATTTTTTCATTTCTTAATTCTTCCACTGTATTGCTTCCAGTTAAAAACATAATCTTTTTTATCCCAATAACCCAAGAATTGATTAGATCAATTACCCCGGCACTTCCAGATGTTTCAACCGTTTTTAGAATACTTCTTGCTGACCCTACAAGATCAGCTCCTAATGCTAAAGATTTTGCAATATCAAAAAAGCTTTCAATTCCACCAGAACTAATAAGCTTAAATAGAAATTCTGATTTAAGTTTTGATATTTCGTTAATACAGTATGATGTTCTTAACCCCCACTCTCTAAAATAATCATTTTCTGAATTAGGATTTCGCAATAATTCGACAGCAGCCCAACTTGTTCCACCAGCACCGGCAACATCAATTACATCCACACCAGAATCTAAAAGTCTCCTTGCTGAAGTTTGGTTAATTCCGGATCCAACTTCCTTTACAATGATTGGGAGAGACAACTCTTTTTTAATTTCCGAGATTCTATTTAACAATCCAGTAAAATTAGTTTCTCCTTCGTTCTGTATTAATTCTTGTAATGGGTTCAGATGAATTATCAATCCATCTGCAGCTATATCATCGATAATATTTCTTAATAAGTCAAAGTTTTTCAGTTTTACAATTTGAGCAACACCAATGTTACTCATAATCGGAATATTATGAGCAATTTCTCTCATCACCTTATAAGTATTTATAGACTTTTGTGATTCTATACTTGCTCGCTGACTTCCAACTCCAATTGCTATGTTAAGTTCTTGGGCAGCTTCAGCCAGTTTTTCGTTTAATTTACCTGCTCGATTAGTGCCACCAGTCATAGAGGAAATAATTATTGGGAAAGATATTTCTTTTCCTAAGAAAGTAGTGCTAAGATTAATTTCCTCAATCTTCACTTCAGTTGTTGCGTAATGGATAAACTGATATTTTTCGAATCCGTTAGTTTTTCTATATGAAACATCATCATTAAGACAGATTTGAATATGCTCGTCTTTTCGCTTTGAAGTATTATTAAAATTATCCATAAACTAACAATTAAATTAAAAAATGAAAGATATCCAATTTTGGTTAAAATATATTTTATTAAGAATACTTTTTAATCAACAATCCATCAAAGTATAGTTCTCTTACTTTAATTTTCTTTTGTACAGAATTGATTAAAATCATTTCATCTGCTTTTAGTAAATCCTCCTGTGTGATACTTTTTTCTACTATCTGCTCTTGCTGAACTAAATGTTCTCTAAAGCATCCATTAAGTATCCCTTCCTTAATAGGAGGTGTTAAATATTTTTTATTTTTTCTAATTACAACATTTGTTATAGAACCTTCGCCAATTTGAGAATTCTCATTTAGAAAAATAACATCATCGTATCCGTTCTGAATTTTTTTGTATTCTTTATTGTACAAGTCACGATTAGTCGTTTTGAAATATTGGAATTTATTCTCAGAATTAATTCTATGAGTCGAAATTATTGCTTTCCCAATATTTGTAGTTAGTTTTATTTCACTAATTGTGATTGTTGTTTTCCCCCATTTATTTAGAAGTAATCTAACCTTGTATTGCTTCTCTGATGTGAGAGATTCGGTTGCCTTCAGTATGTCATTTTTAATTTTTTCAAAATTGAAAGTAAAAATGAAAAAATTCGCTGATGATTGTAACCTTTTCAAGTGTTCATCAAAAAGAAATATTTTACCTTTTTCAAATAACATGGTTTCAATCAATTCAAAGTAAGGGTCCATCTTGGTTAGAAAATTGGCTTTTAATTCTGCTTCTTGAAATTCTTGTGAAGCTTTACTATCCCAAACAATTCCGCCGCCAATCCCCAAGCTACCTTTCTTAGATATATCATTAAATCGTAATTGTTCTAATCGGAATATTAAATGAATAATTCCCCTTTTCTATAATCCCAATTGTTCCAGTGTATATTCCCCGGCGCTCATTCTCCAAATCTTTTATGATTTCCATTGTTCTTATTTTTGGTGCACCTGTAATTGATCCGCAAGGAAAAATATTTTTAATAATCGAACTAAAAGAAGTATTTAATAATTTAGCTCTAACAGTCGATGTCATCTGATAGACAGTTTCATATTTTTCAATCTCATAGATTGGATGAGTATGGACTGAGTTATACTCACTGATTTTTCCAAGATCGTTTCTAAGTAAGTCGACAATCATTATATTTTCAGCTTTGTTTTTTCTACTAGTTTGTACTTTCTCTTTCTGTTTCTCATCATCTATAGAATTAATGCCACGTTTTTCAGTTCCCTTCATGGGTTTAGAATTAATCTCAAAGCCCTCTGTTTTGAAAAATAGTTCAGGTGAAATTGAAATAATATAGTGATCATTTTCATGTATGAGGGCTGTATAATTTGCAGACTGATTAAACAAAAGATGCAAAAATAGATTTGTTATGTCTCCATTAAAATCAAAATGAGCTTTCATAGTATAATTAACTTGATACGAATTTCCAGCTTTTATGTGCTCTTTTATTTTCTCTATATTTCGTGAATAAGTTTGGTAGTCAGTATTTAAGTGAAGATTCTTTATTAGAGGTTTCTGGTCGGTAAGAATGTCTTTAATATCCTCCAGATCAATATCTTTAGTTAGTATTTTTTTTACCGCAGAGGAATCATAAAAATAGAAGCATAAATATTTTTCATCTTGCGTATCTTCTACAAGTTTTGTCAATTTTTCCTCAAGAAGATAACTGGCTTCATAAGTTATATAGCCATATGCGAAAGGATACAATTTCTTAAGATCATCAATTTTTACAAGGGCATCCAGAAATTCAGATTTATTCCTACATTCTATTTTATGAGTAGGTTTCATAAATACGTAACTCACTTCCCCACCCTTGGAGAAAGGAGTGTAGAAGAAAGCAGAATCCTTAATCTGTTCTATAGATTTTAATATTTCTTGAATTTTAATCATTCAGAACGAACAATGTTTTATCGGTTTATTAATTTATACTTCTTTTATATCTTGCAATCTAAAAACAGTAGAGAGAAATATGCAAAAACCAAAGTTAACATTTTGGCAAATATGGAATATGAGTTTCGGTTTTCTCGGGATCCAATTCGGATTCGCTCTCCAAAATGCAAATGTAAGTAGAATTTTTGAAACTCTTGGGGCTAATATTGATGAGATACCAATACTGTGGATTGCCGCTCCAGTAACTGGCCTAATTGTACAACCAATTATCGGACATATGAGCGATAAGACTTGGAATAGGTTTGGCCGACGACGTCCCTATTTTCTAATTGGAGCAATCTTAGCTTCCATTGCTCTTTTAATTATGCCAAATTCACCAAGTTTATGGATAGCCGCTGGAATGTTGTGGATAATGGATGCATCAATAAATATCTCTATGGAACCATTTAGAGCTTTTGTCGGAGATATGTTACCGGAAGAACAAAGAACTCTTGGATTTTCCATGCAGAGTTTTTTTATTGGTATTGGTGCCGTAATTGCTTCTGCACTTCCATACATTATGACGAATTGGTTTGGGATAAGTAATATCGCTACTCAAGGCAGCATCCCAGATTCAGTTAAATATTCCTTCTACATTGGAGGAGTTGTGTTTTTCCTTGCAGTACTCTGGACTGTTTTAAAGACTAAAGAATATTCACCGGATGAACTCAGAGAGTTTGATTTCCCAATGAGAAGTAAAGCAGATAATTCAAATAAAGATGCTACTGATTTTTCTCAGCAAAGAAAACTTAAATTTAATGGAATTATTTGGACAATTATTGGGATTGCCGCATTCTTAATTTTTAAATATTTCATTTATTTGGATTATGGTCTTGCTGTGTTCTTTATTGGGATTGTTGGTTTTGGAGTTGTTCAGTTACTGACAGCATTTCTTATCGGAATTATAAAGAATAATTCGGCATTAGTTGAAGTAATTAGTGACCTGTATAATATGCCAACTACAATGAAGCAATTGGCAGTTGTGCAATTCTTTTCGTGGTTTGCTCTTTTTGCAATGTGGATATATACGACTCCTGCGGTCACCAAACATATATACGGTGCAGTTGATACATCCTCCAAACTATATAACGAAGGTGCAGATTGGGTAGGCGTTTTAATGGCAGTATACAATGGATTTGCAGCTATAATGGCATTTTTACTAATCTGGATGTCCAGAAGAATCCAGAGGAAATATGTCCATTCAATTAGTCTTGTTGCCGGTGCTATTGGACTAGCTTCATTCTATTTTATTAAAGATCCAAATTTGCTTCTCATCTCTGAACTTGGAATCGGTTTAGCCTGGGCATCAATACTTGCAATTCCCTATGCTATTCTGACTGGATCACTTCCACAGCATAAATTAGGTGTATATATGGGAATATTTAATTTCTTCATAGTTATTCCCCAAATAACAGCCGCATCAATTTTAGGATTCTTTGTTAAGAATATATTCAATGGAGAAGCTATATATGCGTTGCTATTAGGAGGTTTATCCTTAGTATTAAGTGCTGTTCTAATGTTAAAAGTAAGTGATAACGAATGAGTATTTAAAATATTAATTGAGTAATTTCAGACTTAATTTTTGTATTTTATTCTAAAACAATAACATTATAGAGAGGACAAAATGAAAAGAATATTCATCTCTTTACTTTTTTTGCTTTTTGCGGTATCAACAATTAACGCTCAATTTTTTAATAAATCAGATTTAGAGATTTATAAGAATGATGTTGCTTCTCAGGCAAAAGGACTAGTAAAAGATAATCTTGATCTAACAGATGAACAATCTAAGGTTTTCTGGCCATTATATGAAGAATACGCTTCTGAATCAAAAGATATTTTAGATGCTGAAATGGGAGTAATTGAAGAATACTTAATGAATTACTACATATTGGATGATCAGAAAGCTAAGGAGTTAACACAAAGCTCTCTCGAATTAAAGAAAAACAAAATTGATTTAACTGAAGAGTATTTAGATAAAATGTCAAAAGTATTACCAGCGAAACTTGTTGGAAAGTTTCTGCAAATTGAAAATAGAATTGATCTTATGATTGGTCAGCAAAGAACTGAAAAAATTCCGTTAGCAAGAGACCAAGATAAAGAGTAGAATTGAATAAGGGTTGTCTAACTAAAAGATTAGACAACCCCTTCTATTTTTCAATAAGATTTGATATTGAGAGTAAAACACTGCTTCCATTAAATTTTAAATCGACTCTCCTATTTCCATTTAATTTCTTTAAACTGTACAGAAGTTTCATCACTTTTCTCTTCCCAGTTATAATCCAGGCATTCTGACAATTTATAAGACCATTCATTGAATTTATTTTTCTCAGCAGAATTGGTTTTCAATTCTAAAACAATTCGGTCATCTTCTTTTTAAATCTGAATCTTGGAATAGATCAATATCAATATTAGAATTCCAACTATTCCCATTAATTTCTAGTTCTCTGTTTCTAAGATAAAAAAAGTTTGTGTTCGAATGAGCTAGAGAGAATTGAGTAACATCGCAAAGATCCCCAGTTGATGAAAGAGATTTTGTACTTTCAGAGACATAATACATATCTAAAATGTGCCATCCTATATCAGTACTCTCACCAGATATATATAAATACCAATGACCAGTTTCATCAATCTCCTGTTCATGAATCACATATGATGATCCTTCCGCTGGGAATGCTCGCTTGTAAGAACCCGAAGGTGAAACAATAGTTAGCAACGGAAAAAATTGAGCACTCATCTTGATCTTAATAAAATCCCCTGTCTGCAGTTGAACCTGATATGCATCAAATCTACCAAAATTATCTTCTAATGCATCATCTGAAGTTAACTCACCGCTCAACTCCATTTTATGGGTATCGAATTGCAAATTTTGGGAATCAATCACTGATGTAGAGCCTATATAAAAAATTAAAATGAAAAATATTCTCATGATTTTCATACTAATTCCAACTATTTTATTATACTATAAAATTAACAATACAACTTACTTATTTTACATCATAATTTTCATGAACTTTATCATTATCACTCTAATCACAACTCTATTCATAGTCTATGCAGGAAGTATTTCAGCACAGATATTCGTGGAGAAAGATCTAGAGCAAGGTGTTACATACATGGTTGAATACATCATTTCTAATGAGTTCGTTTATCTTGCGTCAATCAATAATGATTTGGATTTAATCGATTCCCTCTATCTTCGTGCTTTGCATTACCACAACTATGATATTGAAGAAGCTCTACTGACTTTAACATTCACCACTTTACCTTTTAGAGAGATGCCTCTCCATTTACCATTTACTAATGTTAGATTAAGTGCGTCTTTACCTTCTGGACCAGACAAAACACTTGAAAAGAAAATAAAAAATGTACCTAAGAAAATTTTCTCTGATTCTCCAAACACAAAATTTGGAGATAAAGATAAAGTTGCTCACTTCTTTGGAAACGCTTTCCTTTCATATTCAATAACGATTTTTAATATGTCAAAATTTCTAAGTATTTTAGTGGAGTTATTTGAAGATTCATTCAAGGTTGAAGGCACTATTGACAATCGAGATTTTATAGCAAATTATCTTGGAGATCATTTTGGAAAACAATTATTAGATAATGAAAATTTCTTGCCCTCAACATCACTCAGTCTATACAATTTTTTTAAATTAAATTACTGCTACTAGTATGAAATCAGTCATAATTATTGATGATGAAGTTCAAATATGCGAGAGCATTAAAATGATTCTCGAATATGAGGATTATAAAGTTGATTACTTTACGGAAGCAAGCGAAGGTCTAGAAAGTATAAAATTTAATCTCTACTCTGTTTTACTCTTGGATATCCAAATGCCAAACACAACTGGATTTGAGGTGCTCAAGAAGATCAATGAAAAAGAAATAAATATTAATGTTATAATGATTTCTGCACATAGCAGTTTGGATAATGCTATAAAAGCTACAAAATTAGGTGCATTCGACTTTATTGAGAAACCAATTGACCGTGAAAAATTATTGATTAGTGTTCGTAATGCCACTGAAAAAACGACTCTTGTTTCAGAAAATCTCAAACTAAAAAAAGACTTAGAAACTGAAACAACTATGATTGGTCAGAGCAAAGCATTTAGCAATATTCTGAATACAATTGAGCGGGTTTCAAAATCTGATGCACGTGTTTTAATAACAGGTGAAAATGGAACTGGTAAAGAACTGGCAGCCCGAGAGATTCACAGACAGGGTGTAAGAAATGAACAGCCATTCGTAGAAGTTAATTGTGCTGCAATTCCAAACGAATTGATTGAATCTGAATTATTTGGACATGAAAAGGGAGCTTTTACTGGTGCTCAAAATAAACGTATCGGAAAGTTTGAAGCTGCTAATAATGGGACACTGTTCCTAGATGAGATTGGAGATATGAGTCTACAAGCACAGGCTAAAGTCTTAAGAGCAATTGAAGATGGTAAGATAGAGAGGGTTGGCGGTAACAGTAAGATTGAAGTGGATGTTCGGATAATCGCCGCTACTAATAAAGATCTGCAGAAAGAAATCGATGACGGTAATTTCCGAGAAGACCTCTATCATAGAGTGAATGTTATTCCACTAACCATTCCTCCACTTAGGGAGCGCAGAGATGACATTCCATTATTAATAGACCATTTTGTGAGTTCTATTTGCAAAAAGAATAATTTCCCAATAGTGAAATTTGACAACTCCGCAATAAGGGTGCTAACAGAAATGCATTGGTCAGGAAACATTCGGGAATTAAAAAATATAATGGAAAGAATTATCATTATGGTACCAAAGACTGAAATATCTGCAAATGATATTTCGACATTTATTCCAAATGTGACTTCAAAGACTGAGGATTTCTTTAATATCACAAATTCCTTCCAAGAGTTTAAAAGAAAAAGCGGAGAAGGCTTTTATCGAGAAGCAACTTGACTTAAATAGCTGGAATATTAGTAAAACTGCTGAGATTTTGGGAATACAGAGAAGTCACCTATACAACAAAATGAAAAAATATAGTATTGAAAAAGAATAGAATTAAGAATTAGCATTAAATATTGGAGGAACAATGGAAGAAACAATATTTTCTAAGATAATTAGAAAAGAGATTCCAGCAGATATAGTATTTGAATCTGATTCAATTCTTGCATTTCGCGACATAAATCCACAAGCACCAACTCACATTCTGATTATACCTAAAATCGTAATACCTACAGTTAGACAATTAAGTGGGCGTGAACATTCTGCTCTACTTGGAGAAATGATTGATACTGCAAATAAAATTGCTCAAGACGAAGGGATTTCCAAGGATGGATTTCGCTTGGTCTTTAACTGCGGAGATAATGGTGGTCAAGAAGTATATCACATACATCTTCATCTTCTGGGAGGTAGGCAGATGCAGTGGCCTCCTGGTTAAATCTAGTTATTAAAAGCCTTGTCACTAATATCAGTTCGGTAAACCATTCCCTCAAAATTGATTTTTTCCAGAGCACTATATGCTAACTGTTTGGCTTCTTTAATATCATCTCCATTTAGTATTGAGGAAACAGCTAGAACTCTTCCACCAGTCGTAATTATTTTATTGTCCATCAGCTTAGTTCCAGCATGAAACACTTCAACTCCATAAGGAACTTCATCTAATCCTGTAATTTCAAATCCTTTTTTATAACTACCTGGATATCCATCAGATGCAACAACAACTCCGACAGAAGTTTTCCCACTATAAGAAACAGATTCTTTGTTGATTTTACCCAAGCTAACTGAATACAATAGCTTTAACATATCACCGTCAATAATCGGCAAAACTACTTGTGTTTCAGGATCTCCAAAACGACAATTAAACTCTACAACTTTAGGTTCACCATCTTTAATCATCAATCCAGCATATAAGCAGCCACTAAATATTCTTTCTTCATCTTTCATTGCTTGAATAGTAGGTATAATTACTTGTTCTTCAATCCGCTTCATGACTTCATCAGATATTAGAGGAGCTGGGGCGTATGCTCCCATACCTCCAGTATTTGGACCTTTGTCATTCTCAAATCTTCGTTTATGGTCTTGAGCAGCTGGGAGCAACACGTAATCATGTCCATCAGTTATTGCAAAGATAGAAGCTTCAAGCCCTTCTAAAAATTCCTCAACAACTATTACTTCACTAGATTTACCAAATAAACTCTCAATAAAACATTGATCAACATAGTCGATTGCATCATTTTTTGTTTTGCATATAAGTACACCCTTACCGGCTGCTAATCCAGAAGCTTTAATTACAATTGGATAAGCTATGCTTTCTAAATATGATATGCATTCTACGTAATCCTCTTTATTAAATACTTTATAATCAGCTGTCGGGATATCATATTTTCTCATAAGGTGTTTTGAAAAGGACTTATCTCCCTCTATCATTGCAGCATCTTGATCTGGGCCAAATACATTTATCTTATTTTCCCTTAATGCATTTCCTAATCCTTCTACTAATGGAATTTCTGGACCAATAACAACTAATTCAATTTCATGCTCCTCGCAAAATAAAATAACTTCTTGTTTGTTCGAAACGTCCATGTCTACGTTTATTCCTACTTGTGAAGTTCCAGCATTCCCAGGGATTATATATAATTCATTCAGCATACTACTTTCTTTAATTTTAACAGCTAGAGCATGCTCCCGCCCACCTGATCCAATTATAGCAACATTCATTCTTTTATTTCCTTAAGATGAAATTGAAAATCTTTTATTAATTTTTTAGTTAGAAAATTCCGATCATGTTTAAGAACAAATTCTTCATTAGGAATAGGAAGATTATTCTGTTGAAAATCTTGATACATTTTTATAAATATTTCTTTTATTCCATTTATGTCTTTTGGAGATGTAATATACGATGCACCGTAATTAAGAGCAGCAGTCTTAGAAGCACCATCAGGAAGACAAGCTATTATTGGTTTTCTAGTTCCAAAATACTCAAATAATTTACCTGCTGTTACCATTTCCATTCCACGACTATCACCAAGCATTAACCATAATACATCCATAGACATAAGATATTTTATAGTCTCTGTGTGGTCAAAATAACCATGGTCAAAGACTGACTCGTACAGTTTAAGCCTTTTAACTAATCTTTTATTCTCATTTCTAAAATGTCCGATAAAATGCAACTCAATATTTTCTGAAATATCGGGTCTCTCCACCGAGAGATTCTTAAAAGCTTTTAGAAAATATTTAGGAGTAATATTTTCATAGAATATACCAGAATAAAGGATCCTTAGTTTTCGCTCCTTAAATTTTATTGGTATAATATTTTCAAAATCCTCTGAGTCGTATCCATGAGGTATCAATTCTACATCATTAAAGGATAAGAACTTATACGTGCGAAGTAGTTTTTCTTTAATCTTTCGGTTTACTGCAATCACCTTATCTGTGTATCTTAATGCTTGGTATTCTGATCTTTTATGTCTCCACCTATGATATGGTGTGGGATAAAAGGAAAACTGATTGTCAAGCCAAGCATCACGATAATCGACTATAAGAGGAATGTTAAATTCTCTTTTTAATTTTGCGCCAATCTTGAATTGGGAATATGGCGGAATAGAAATAAAAATTATATCATACTCTTCTTTTTGTAGGATTTCTTTTGCTTTACGATATGCTTTTTTCGCCCAATATTTTTTATTATCGGGAATAAATATTGTTTTACTCACATAACTCATTAACTTACGAAAAATCTCACGAGGTATTTTTATAGTTCCATGTTTTGCAAGTAAAGAGTTAGGGTCTTTACCGCCAGTTCTAACAATATTGATATTCGCTTTCTCAGCCTCTTCCATTAAAGACTTATCGTGAGCATAATATGCAGTCTTGTCAGTAGTGATTACGGTAGGTTTCCATCCATTCCGATACATGTACTTTGTAAACTTCAGTACCCTTTGAACTCCACTTAAACCCATTGGAGGAAAGTAATATGCAATAACTAGAACTTTAAACACAACTCAAATATTTATTTTGATTGATAATTTGGAGATTCTTTTGTAATTATAATATCGTGTGGGTGACTTTCTCTCAAACCGGCTCCAGATATCTTTACAAATTTCGTTTTTGTCTTAAATTCTTCAATCGAAGGTGAACCGCAATATCCCATTGATGCTCTTAGCCCACCAACAAATTGATAAATTGTATCAGCCAAAGGTCCTTTATAAGGCACTCTACCTTCAACTCCCTCGGGAACAAGTTTCTTTATATCATCCTCCGCATCTTGGAAGTACCTATCTTTACTTCCCTCTTTCATAGCTCCAATTGATCCCATACCTCGATATACTTTAAAACTTCTTCCTTCATACAATATTTTTTCACCGGGACTTTCATCGACTCCTGCAAGCATACCGCCCATCATAACTGTGTCAGCTCCAGCTGCAATTGCCTTTGCTGCATCGCCAGTCTGTTTAATCCCACCATCTGCAATTATTGGAATCCCCTTATCTTTTATAGCATTGTAAACTTCAGTAATAGCGCTAATCTGTGGAACACCTACTCCTGCGATCATTCTAGTTGTACAGATCGACCCAGCACCAATTCCTACCTTAACAGCATCAACTCCACTATCTATCAATTCATTAGCTGCATCCCCCGTCACAATATTCCCTGCAATAATATCTAATTCTGGATAGGCACTTCTAATTGTGCGAACAGCCTTCATTACTCCTTCAGAGTGACCGTGAGCAGTGTCAACAACAACAACATCAACGAGTGCTTCTACAAGTGCATCAACACGTGCCATTAAATCTGATGTAACTCCGACACCTGCGCCTACTCTCAGTCTACCCAATTCGTCTTTACATGCAAGAGGGAATTTTTTCTTTTTTGATATATCCTTAAAAGTAATAAGTCCAACTAATTCACCCTCATCATTGACAACAGGTAGTTTTTCAATTTTATACTCTTGCAAGATTTTTTCTGCTTCTTCTAAGGATGTTCCAACAGGTGCAATTCTTAAATTCTCTTTTGTCATTATGTCTGATATTTTGAGAGAAAGGTCTGAAACAAATCTAAGATCACGATTTGTTAATATCCCAACTAATTTGTTGGCTTGATCTACAATTGGAATACCCGAAATTCTGTATTTACTCATTAATTCAGTAGCATATCCTATTGTCTTCTCTGTAGTAAGAGTGATTGGTTTGTGAATCATTCCACTTTCTGATCTCTTAACTCTATCTACTTCGTCCGCTTGCTGATCAATGGACATATTTTTATGTATGATTCCAATCCCTCCTTGTCCTGCCATTGCAATGGCCATATTAGCAGTTGTAACTGTATCCATTGCAGCAGATAAAAACGGAATGTTAAGTTTTATATTTTTCGTTAATTTTGTTTGAATATCGGTATTTCTAGGGAGTACGTTTGATTTGGCAGGAAGTAAAAGTATATCGTCAAATGTAATCCCTTCATAAATTATCTTTTCATTTCCCATAATTTCTAATTCCTTCAACTCATTTAAATTTATTAGGCAAAGTTAGTAAAAAGATTAACTACAATCTTACTGAAACTACATCGAGATTTAAGTTATCAATGGACTTGATAATTACATCATTAGTAAATCCTTTACTCCTCAAATAACTGTATAGTCGACTTTTAAGTTTAATATATTCAAGATTTTTATTTTTTAATGATCTATACTTTTTTTCTAAGAGAATTTTTGCATTGTCATAATGGATTGTATCTCCAGAATAATTTTCAATTGCAGATGTTATAATTTCGGAGCTTACTCCTCTCTTAAAAAGTTCCGTCTTAATCTTGATAAGACCTTCATGTTTTCTTTCAAGTCTATTTTGGATAAATGAGTGTGTAAATTCAAGATCATTGAGGTATCCCTTCTGTTTTAAACTTGAGATTACATCAGCAATAATTTGGTTTGAGTACCCTTTCTTTTGAAGCTTCTGCTTGATTTCAAATGAAGAATGATTTCTGTTTCCCAGATATCTATAAGCAGAGGTTTTCGCATTAAATGTCTCATCTTCTTTAACTAAAGAATTAAGTTTAGCTTCATCTACAAAATCGCCTTTGTAAAGACCTGATGATAAAAATACTTCATAATTTATAAGAAGTTTCTCAGAGTTATTAAAAAAAAGGAGGACTTTGGTCCTCCTTTTTTGAACAGCAGTTATTATCATTATTTATCTGATTTATCTGATTCTTTCTCTTTTAATTCAGGAACCAACATTCCTAATTTCTCTTTAACATCCTTTTCAATTCTTCCCAAAAGCTCTTTTTCCTCACGAAGTTTTATCCTAAATTTTTCTCTTCCATTAAAACGTTCTTCACCATAAGAGAACCATGCACCACCTTTCTGTACTATACCATGCTCGACTGCAAGATCAATAAGATCCCCTTCTTTACTGATACCTTCATTATACATAATATCAAATTCAACAGTTTTGAAAGGAGGTGCAACCTTACTTTTTACAACCTTAACTTTAGTCCTATTCCCAACAATGTCTTGGCCATTCTTTATGGCAGCTATTCTTCGTATATCTAGTCTGAGAGAAGCATAAAACTTAAGTGCATTACCACCGGTTGTGGTTTCAGGACTACCAAACATAACACCTATTTTACTTCTTAGTTGATTTGTAAAAATCACGCATGTTTTTGATCGACTGACAGCACCAGTGATTTTCCTAAGTGCTTGCGACATTAATCGCGCTTGCACACCCATTTGGGCATCGCCCATTTCTCCTTCAATCTCTGAGCGCGGAACTAGAGCTGCCACAGAATCTATTACAATAACATCTAGAGCATTACTTCTTACCAAGGTATCAACAATTTCTAATGCTTGTTCACCATAATCTGGTTGAGATAGAAGCAGATTGTTAACATCTACATTCAGTTTCTTTGCGTAGTTTAGATCTAAAGCATGTTCAGCATCGATAAAGGCTACTAGACCACCTGTTTTTTGTGCCTCCGCGATTATGTGTAGACAAACTGTAGTTTTTCCAGATGATTCTGGGCCGTATATTTCAACGATCCTTCCTCTTGGAACTCCACCAATTCCAAGTGCATAATCAAGTGAGACTGATCCAGTAGAAATCGATTCTATATTGTTAATAACGCCATCACCCAATTTCATGATGGTTCCTTTACCGTAGGTCTTTTCAATTGAGAAGATCGTATCTTCCAGCAATTTCAGTTTTGCATCATTATCGTTAGCCATTTGTTCCTCCATTATTTAATCTAAAACTTTTAATTTTCATGTATATTGATCCAGTTTGTGATAATTCACTCTTAAAAAGCCCTACATTGCTTGAAAATGTATCAGCTAAATTTACTTCAATATTTTTGAATGAATTAATTTGTGAGATATTTTCTGTACCTCTTATCCTTAACAAGGTTAGATGAGGATTGAAATTTCTTCTCTCTTTTTCGAATCCAATATCGCTTAATCCTTGATCAATTTCAAAATATAATTTTTCTAGATTTTCTGTTTTGTTTAGTCCAAGCCAAAGTATTCTCGGAATAGAATGATTTTTTATAATTCTAAAATGAGAAAATTCAATATTTATCATATTATTATTGCTGCAAATGGAATCAAGATTATTTACTAATATTGGAATTCTTTCAGAATTTATCTCTCCTAAAAATTTTAATGTTATGTGAATTTTGGACCTACTCTCCCACTTTGCTATTCCATCATCTGGATATATGCTTTTTCTCAATCTTATAATTTCGTCTACTATTTCATTGCTCAAGTTTAAAGCAACGAATAGCCTATTCTTCATAATCTATACCCAACAAATTTCTCCTGACCATATCGAGAGCTGCTTGAGTAGTTCTATCCTTGTTTAATAAACGATCTTCACCAAAAACAAATTCTTTTGCAGTACAAATTTTTGAATCGCAGATCCCAATAAAAACCAAACCAACTGGTTTATTAACTGTAGCACCGGTTGGCCCCATTATTCCTGTGACAGCTAGTCCAATATCTGTACCACTGACAGCTTTGACGCCCTCAGCCATAAGTCTTGCAGCTTCTAAGCTTACTGCTCCATATTTCACTAAGAGGTCTTCATCTATTTTTAGATGTTCTACTTTAGCACCGTTACTGTAAGTAACAAATCCCCTTTCATAATAATTACTACTACCACTAACATTGGTAAGTCGGGCGCTTATCAAACCACCTGTGCATGATTCAGCTACTGATATTGTCAATCCCCTATCTACCAATAGGTTTCCCACAACTTCTTCTAAAGTATCAGTCTCACTGCCGTAAATATATTGGCCAACTTTACTTCTGATCTGTTGTTCAATACTTGTCATCTGATTGTTCATATCTTCAGAGTTATCACTTTTAACTGTTATTCTTAGACGTACCCCGAATTGACTAGGAAGAAATGCCATTGTATTACCATTAAGAAGTTCTTGAATATTCCCAAGTCTTTCGTATAAAAATGATTCAGGAATCCCGGTTGTTAGCAAAGATTTTATCATTCGGTTTTGATTAGGTTCTATTACTTCTTCAGCTAATCTTGGAACGATATAACCTGTTATCATTTCCTCCATCTCAAAAGGGACTCCTGGCAAAGACACAAAAACTTTCCCATCCTTCTCGATCCATGTGCCTGGTGCTGTACCATTATGATTCCTAATAATGTCCGCAATTTTTGGGACTTTTGCTTGCTCTATGTTTGAAGGAGTAATTTCTCTGCCACGCTTCTTGAAAATATGCTCTATGTCGTGAAGAACTTCTTCTGATTCAACTAACTCTGTATTGAAAAATTTCACTATACAACCAAGTGTAAGATCATCGTGAGTCGGTCCGAGCCCACCAGTAACAATTATTAGTTTATATTTTTCGAACGCATCTCTGAACTCATTCAATATGCTTTCTTCATCATCACCAATTACAACAGCTTCAGCAATATCAACTCCAATTTCGGTTAACTTTTCACCCATAAACGCGGCGTTGGTATTCAAGGTTTGCCCAATTAGGATTTCATCACCAATGGTGATTATTTTTGCTTTCATAATCTCATTCTCAGCATTTTAATTGATAAAATAAATAAAAATATGAACTAAAATTAATGAATATAATCCTGCAATTATATCATCCGACATTATTCCCCAACCACCTTTCAGTTTTTGAATTATATTAACCGGAAATGGTTTAACTATATCCAATATTCTCCAGACTATAAATGCAAAGAGTATATACAAAATATATTTTGGTACAAAAAGGAGTGTAATCCACATACCCACAAATTCATCAATTGTACATTGCTTTGGATCTTTTCCGTAAACTTTTTCGAATGTGGTTCCGACGTGTATTCCAATAATTGTAAATAATGAAATAAGCCCAAGCATAATAGTAGGATTTTCCATTCCTGGGATAAGATAAATCGTGAGAGCAAAGATACTTCCTATCGTACCAGGTGCAATCGGGAAATATCCAGAATAAAATCCCGATCCGAGTGTTCTTTCAATAAAATTAAGTTTCACTTCTAAATAAACTCACTATTGTCTTCCAATTCATATATATATATTCAACGCCAGTGTAAAAGGTAATTACTGTAATAAGTAACATCGAAAAGTAAATCAAATCACTATCGAATAATTTTAAAAATAGCTCCTCACTACCATAGTAAAAATAAGGAGTTTGCATTAAGGTGTAGATTACCAGCAAATAGTAAATAAAAACCATTTGAATAAATGTTTTCCATTTGGCTGATTTGGATGTAGTAAATGCAACACGTTGGTAATCTGCATATGCTCTAATTCCGGTTACTAAAAGATCTCTAAAAACTATTATTAATACCATCCAAAGTTCCAGTATATCTAAATAAACAAATGCTAAAAAAGCGGATGAAGTTAATATTTTATCCGCCAATGGGTCAAGGAATTTTCCCCAATCTGTTATGTAATTAAATTTTCTAGCAAGCCACCCATCGTACCAGTCAGTTATTGCTGCAATTATATAAACCGCTAGTGATATCTGGATAAGCAATGTATCACCCGAGAGGAACAGCACCAAAAATACTGGTGTTAAAATAATTCGAAGTACAGTTAATTGATTTGGGAGTACCATAATAAATTGATTACTTAATAAGTCTCCGAGATTGTTATTAAATATTGGAACTCATAAATCCCGGTATTATGACCATCTTTCCAAGAAATTGCAAGTGCATAATTACCTACAATTGCAATTTTATCAATTTTAATCTGATCATCTCGATAGATTGTATGCGAATGAGAATGTCTCTCCACTTCTGATGAGCAGATTGCACAAGGACACATCTTTCTCAACTGTAGAAGTGAATATTTTGTAACTGACCCTTCATCCCATGTTATTGATAGAGCATCCTGATCAGTCAATCTAATTTTTGACGGAAGCATTTAATCTAGATCTTGACCAGAAAGAAGATTTAATGCCTGGACATATTTTTTTGATGTATTATATATTACATCCTCCGGTAATGGTGGTGCTGGAGGCTGTTTATTAAAATTAATTGATAATAAATAATCTCTCACGTATTGTTTATCATAGCTAACTTGTGCTCTCCCCTTTTCGTAATTATCTTTTGGCCAAAATCTTGAAGAATCCGGAGTTAATAGTTCATCAATTAAAATTATTTTTCCATTGTAATACCCAAACTCCATTTTTGTATCTGCTAAAATAATACCTCTCACATAGGCGTATTCAGAAGCTTGTTTATAAATTGCAATAGAAGTTTTCTTCAGAAAATCATATGCTTCTTGGCCTACTATCTCAATTGCTTTTTCTTCAGATATATTTTCATCATGATCACCAATTTCAGCTTTTGTAGATGGAGTAAATATAGGTTCAGGTAGTTTCTCAGATTCTTCTAATCCCTCAGGCAATTTTATCGCACAAATACTTCCTTCTTTTTGATACTCCTTCCATCCAGATCCTGAAATATATCCTCTTACAATACATTCTAACTCGATAAGTTCTGCTTTTTTAACGAGCATTGATCTACCTTCTAACTCATCTCTATATTTTTGACAGACTTCAGGATATTCATCAACTTTTGTAGCCAACACATGGTTTTCAACTTGATCCTTAACCATATCAAACCAGAATTCGGAGATTTTGGTTAGAACTTTACCTTTTTTAGGAATCCCCTCATTCATTATAACATCAAAAGCGGATATTCTATCACTAGAAATTAAAAGATATTTATCATCTATTTCGTAAATATCTCTTACTTTTCCACGTTTGAATAATTTCATATCTTCAAATTCTGTTTTTAGAACAACTTTTTCCATTGATTTTCTCCTCTCTTAAAAGTTAACTTGCACTTGATCATTGTAAATTTGGTACATCGAATTTATAAAAATTAAAAACAAATTTACTCGTAAATTTGTCCTTATGTTTAAGATTATTTAATAGTTGAATTTAGTGATATTTCTAATCATAATTTTGGAGTTTTATGAGTAATAAAATTAAATTGAAAGACTTTCCAGTAACCTTCTGGGCAGCCAATACGATGGAAATTTTTGAGCGAATGGCTTGGTATGGTTTTTTTGCTGTTTCGTCGCTTTATATTTCCGGATCTGTTGAAAGCGGTGGTCTAGGATTTAGTCATGAAGATCGTGGTGTGCTTCAAGGTGTTGTTACCTTTTTTCTTTACCTGTTCCCTGTTGTTTCTGGTACTCTTGCTGATAGATATGGCTTCAAAAAGGTCCTTTTCTTCGCTTTTCTAATTCTGACTCCAGCATATTATTTGCTAGGACAGTTTACAACTTTCCCTACTTTCTTTTTAGCATATATGCTTGTTGCAATCGGAGCTGGTACATTTAAACCTATAATAATTGGAACGATTACAAAAACTACTAACGAAAAAACATCTTCGATGGGCTTTGGGATTTTCTACATGATGGTAAATATTGGAGGATTCGTGGGTCCCATAGTTGCTGGAATTGTTAGAGCAATTAGCTGGGAATATGTATTCATAGCCTCGGCAATATGGATCTCTTTCAATTTTATTATTCTATCAATTTTCTATAAAGATCCTGTAAAGGTTGAAAATACTTCCAACATAAAATTAAAAGAGACATTTGCTGGAATGGTTGAAGTACTTGGGAATGGCAGATTCTTTTTATTTATTTTTGGCCTATTATCCATCTTAGTGTTGGGTTCAAAATTCACTGCGGATAACACACTAACTTGGAGTGAAATAATTTTGATAACCATATCCTGGTTTGCAGTAAACCTAGGAGTTGATTTTTTACTCAAAAAAAATCAAAATGGAATGAGGAGTTGGATTTTACAACCAATGAAGCTGGGTGATTGGAAATTTGGCTTATTTCTTTTGTTAATGTCAGGATTTTGGACCTCATTCAATCAGATATTTTACACTCTGAATCTGTATATTCAAGATTTTGTAGATACCTCAGATTTAATGAATGCATCAATCTCAGTAATGAATTTCATTGGATTGGGAAGTTATGTTAATGGGTTTAAAGATTCTATGGTGACAGCTGGACAGATAAATCCAGAGTACATTATTAATATTAACGCTGGAGCAATTATCGTCTTTCAAGTTTTAGTATCGTATTTGGTAACTCGTTTAAAACCATTCAAAACGATTTTTTATGGTACGTTGATTACAGTAATAAGTTTTTCAGTTTTAGTTTGGGGTACTAGTGGATGGATTGTTGTTGCTGGTCTTATAATATTTTCATTTGGCGAAATGATGGCCAGTCCGAAATCGAAAGAATATACAGGAAAGATCGCTCCACCAGATAAAGTTGCGATGTATATGGGATATTTTTATTGGTGTGTTGCCTTAGGTAATTTGTTTGGGGGAATTCTTAGTGGGCAATTGTACGCAGTTTTCGCGAGAGATATGCAACGACCCGATCTTATGTGGATGATCTTTGCATTAATAGCACTAGGAACTGCACTATTAATATTTTTATACGACAGGAAAATAATCAAGCAGTGACCGAAAAACATAGTTTATAGACTAAAATAGAATTATACAATATTGTTGCTAATATAATCTATAATATTTAACTTGTATACAGTTCTTTACAGAACATTATAAAATTGAATTGGACAGTAGTGTAGATATTAGTGAGTCTTCATTAAAATTTCAAGCTCTGCTCAATTAGTTTTAGTTTCTTTTCTTTAATTTTTTAGGAGTATCTGTAGAATGGCAGAGCGTAAAGTTGGAACTGTTAAGTGGTTTAACAGTTCAAAAGGTTATGGATTCATTTCTCAAGAAGAAGGCGATGATGTATTTGTACATTATCATCAAATTCAAACCGAAGGATTCAAAACTTTGGAAGAAGGACAAAAAGTTGAATTCACACTAGGTGAAGGAGAAAAAGGTCCTCAAGCAATTGAAGTTCAAGTAATTGACTAAAAAAAAGTTTTATTTGAATCGAAGAAAAAAGCTCCCAATTGGGAGCTTCTTTTTTATCATTAAAAAATAAAAATGATCAATCTATCTACTCCTTACAGATCTATTCGAATCTAATGCACTATCCCAAATATGCCGAATCTTAACTGTTCGGTTTGCGAAGCGAATTATAGGGATCATTATGAGTAGCGATGCTAAAGCACCAAAGAGTAATATGTGAGGCAAAGTCATGGCTGGGTCCTCTGCTTTTACATTATAAATTAGTTTCATATCTTAAATAGTATTTAAGACTCCTTTATAATAATATATCAAAATTAGAAAGTCAAGTGTAAAAAACTTCCTGCACGTATTATCTTTCAGGTATATCAATCGGATTCCTATTTTTCCACATTCCCCTTGTAAAGTCTGGGATATCAACAGGTTTACTATTATTGGCCACTGAAATCTCAGATATTTCTGAAATACAACTTAAAGCTGCTGCATCATAAACATCCATGTCGGTTGGGGTACCTGTAAGTAGAGCTTGAATTAGACGATAATCCTCTAAGAAATCCATACCACCATGTCCAGCTCCTTTTGCCCGTTCTCCAATGTCCTTCCATAGTGGGTGTTCATATTGATCAAGATATTTTTGCAGAGGTTCCCACTCATGAGCAGGACTGACACCATCGATGTATATCTGGTCTGGATATCCGACAGATATGGCGTTTGTACCTTGGACAAGATCTATTCTTGTATAAGGACGGGGTAAATTTGTATCATGATAAATAGAAATGGTAACTCCCTTTTTAGTCTTTATCAAACTTATGTTGACATCACCAAGTGCAAAATTCGTATTTAAATATTTTGAGAATTTATCCGGATGGTCTTTACTATATTTTTGAAGACCCCTTGAATTACTGCTCATTGAGACGAGATGATCAAATTGATCTCCTCGATTAATTCCAATAACATTTGACACAGGTCCAAGTCCATGAGTTGGATAGAGATTACCATTTCTCTCAATAGAGTGTTTTACTCTCCAATCTTCAACATAGTGAGGACCAAGTTTGTTCTCTCTCAGATCATGAAGATAACCAGCAGAAGTGTGCATAATCTCTCCAAATACTCCAAGTCTAACCATATTAAGAACTGTCAATTCTCTTTTGCCATAGTTGCAGTTTTCCATCATTACACAATGCCGATTGAATTTTTCAGCAATCTCCACCATTTGCCAACATTCGTCCACGGTTACTGCAGCAGGCACCTCGGTTGCAGCATGTTTTCCATTTTCCATTGCAGCGATACAAACTGGAACGTGCATTTCCCATGGTGTAGCTGTAAACACAAGATCAAGATCTTCTTTTTCGCACATTTTGATGTAATCAGTTTTTCCATTAGTATATAGTTTGGGTGCAGGAAAACCTGCATCAAGAACCATATTTTTTACGTTTTCTGCATGTTCTGGGATTATATCGCAAATTGCTGTTATTTCAACATTATCGATACGCAAAAAGTTTTTTACATGATTGGTCCCTTGGTGCCCAACTCCCACAAAACCCATTTTAATTTTTTGTAAGGGTTTTACACTGGCTAATTTAGGTGATGTTGCTAACTCTTTAATGAGGCTTTTTGAATTTTCATCAGAGCAGCCTTTAAGTGTTAATCCAACGGCAGCACCAACTCCAGCAACAGTACCAACCTTTATAAAATTTCTTCTTGACAGATCATTATTATTTTTCTCTTCCATGATAACTCCTAAGATTATAAACTTTTATTTAAGTTGTGAAGCGGAATCTCTATCTAGATACAACCATGTACTTGAATGGGACTGTAAGATTGAAGCTGGGATCATAGGGCTGATTTCACCTTCAATTGAATGTTTTACCGCCCAAGCTTTTCTTTTATCTGGGACACTGCAAATAATATTTTTTGATTTTAGTATTTGTTTAATGGACATGCTTATAGCTTGGTTAGGAACTTCCTCAATTGTCTTGAACCATCCTTCGCCCATCTGTTGCTTTTTACAATCTTCATCTAGATCAACAATGAGATAAGGTTTCTCTGTATCAAAGTCTGCAGGTGGATCATTAAAAGCCAAGTGACTGTTCTCCCCTATTCCAACAAAGGCAATATCAATAGGATGCTTCCTAATCAAATCATCCAATCTATTGCATCCCATCTCAGGATCGTTTTCACCATTAACATAATGAAATTTCTTAATGTTTATTTTATCAGTAAACCTTTCTTTTAAATATTTTCTGAATGATGCTGGATGTGATAATTGAATCCCTATATATTCATCTAAATGAAACGCAGTAACTTGACTCCACTCAACCTCTTCTAATACAAGTGATTTCAGCATTTCAAATTGAGAAGTACCCGTGGCAACAATTATGTTCGCGTAACCTTTTTCAGCTATCGTCTCGTTAATAAGTTCACTTCCTTTCGAAGCTGCTTTTTCCCCAAGTTCATCTTTAGTATTCGATATAATTACTTCCACTTATACCTCTATTTATTTCTAAGTGTATTTATATATTTTAACAATTCTTCTGGATGATCAGTTTGAATTCCATCAATCCCTAATTCAATTATTCTTGCCCATTCCTCTATCGTTCCATCTGCTTCGTCAACAAAAACTTTCACATTATTAATATGAGCTATATTCAAATATTCGGGATTGAATTGAGACATAACCGGTGCTATAACGGATGGTTTATGTAAAAGAATCGTTTCTTCAATTTCGTCTAAATCTGGATCCGGCATTAGAAAACACTTCTCACATTTTTCTTGGAGAGCTTTAAGTGCATTTGTTCTCGAAACAGGGATATACCAAACTATATTTTGCTCCATTCCATATTGTTTAACTATCTCAACAAGTTCATCAATATAAGATTCTTTTAGATCTAGGTATATTCCAATTTTATCTTTACATAATTCAAGTATCTCTTCAAAAGTTGGAATTCGTTCATCATTCCATTTTGGATCAACACGTTTTCCAATATTGATTTCCTTAAGCTCAGCTAGCGTAAAGTTGTCCACTTTTCCTTTAACCTCATCAGTGTAAGCGTCTACTGAGGAATTATGTATACTTACGAATTTACCATCCTTAGTTCTTCGAATGTCAACCTCTATAAAATCACAGCCGAGATCAATAGCTTCTTTGTATGCCGCAAGCGTATTTTCCGGAATTCCATTGTGAGCCCCTCTATGAGCAATAACAAACACTTTCCCATTTTTTGCTGTTGGATGAATATGTTCAAAAAGGTTTTTATTATTATCTTGTGCTTCAGCATAAAATGCAGATATTGATATACTTACTAGAATCATTAATATAAATTTCATATGCATCTGAAATATTTATATTTTTTTATTCATCCAGAAAGGGGCGCTTGCAAACCATAAAAGCGTCCCAAGAATCATAAGTAACTTATTATTCTCCAAGGAAATAGTTCCCGTAAAAACTAAAACTGATGGAACAATCGTTATAATTAACGCAACTAGTGAAATTACTTTTAGAATACTTCTCATTTTTTTTCCTCAACATTCTTTTTCTGAATTATAAAACTAAATAAAAGATAAAGTGCAGCAGCGACAAACCAACCTGGGAGGCCTAAAAAGAAAACCTCCACTCCAAAGTAGATATTCAGCCAAACACTAAAAAGAAGTGTTATGCCCCATGTAAGGGCTACAGCTAAATTAAATGATTTCCCAAATGTCTCGGCATAATATCTCTTAAGTTTTAATTTTGGAATTATATATGCATCCATCATTATTACTGCACCCATAGGCATTAAAATTAATCCATAAAGTGCAACAAAGTTTAGAAGCTTCATTACGAGTGCTGGAAATACTGCTGCAAAGGTTGTTATTAAACCCACCACCATTGTAACTTTCCATGTTTTCCATTTCGGACGAATTGCTTGGAGTGCGAGTCCAGCACGATATATTGTGGGGTTAGCAGTTGTCCATCCAGCAATTATAACAGTAAGTGCCCCAGCAATCCCAGCGGCTCTGTAGGCGACAGGACCAGGAGCGAATTCTGTACTGAAATTTGATTCTTTTAGAAATAGCGCATAGAGAATGCCAGAAGCCATCCATGCTAGATAATGTCCAACGTACATTCCAGCTGCTGAGTTAAATCCATAATACCATTTCTTAGCATAGCGTAAAATTGAAAGATCTGCCATTCCTATATGCATTGCCATATTTGCGAACCAAGCAAAGAACATAATGTGCCAAAATGTAAATTGACTTTGGCCTTCAAGTGGAGTACCAGTCCAAATTGTATCATTTGCTATTACCCAAAATTCAGAAATTGAAGTAACACCAAGTTCAGGAAGAACTGCAATGGCAGAAGCAATAAATACCAAAATCATCCAAGGAGCAGCAATGTTCGCAAATTTTGATACCAGATTATATCCAAACATTGCAACTAGTGTTGTTGCTGATCCAACGGCAACTACAGCAACGATCCATCCTATACTGTTAGGTAGCCAGTCATTCAGCGTTGGCATTGCAAGGCCAAATGGAATACCAACTGCAGTTGCAGAAACAGCGATCATTGAGCCAGCTAGGAAACAGAACATTAAAGCATTTACTAAGTTGTATACTGTTGTAACTTTTTTACCGCTGATCTTCTCCAATAAATAGTAGAGTGTAATTCTTTCCTTAACAGCAATTGGGCCAGTTAAAAATGCCCAACTTAAAACTGCAAGCAGATTTCCGAATAATAATCCCATAATTAAATCACTTGCAGTTACACCATGCGCAACGAATAATGGACCAATTACAAATTCAGTCCCCGCTGTATGCTCTCCAGCATACATTCCAAGAAAACTCTTCCAATTCTTTAATTTATTCTTAGGAACCGGTTCCCTTTCAAATTCTTCTACAGAATCAAGTTGTTGAGCAATTTTGGATTGTGACATCTATATACTCCAGTATTTAATTTCTAAAACTTAGAACATCATTTTCGTAATCATGAATAACTTTTAACCATTCTGACTCTGTTGGGACATTGTTCTTTTGACAATAATAATCCCATACAGCTCCAACCGGGTATAACTTCTGATCTTCCATAAGTGCAAGTCGGCTTATGTAGTCTCCATTATTCTCAGCTGTTTTTATCAAATTCGGGGATTCAAGAAGAGCTGTCAGTAAACTTTTAAGAACTGATCTTATTCCCAGCACATAAGCACCAACTCTATTTAGAGATGCATCAAAAAAATCGAGAGCTATATTCGTTTTCTTATCCAAATTATATCTTACAATTTGAGCAGCAACATCTTTGAGTTCATCGTTGAGAATTGGGATATGATCACTATCCCATCTTACTGCTCGGCTGAAGTGGAAAAGAATTTCATCTGAAAATTGCATAATTGAACTTATTTTATCTCCTACATCTTCTGATAGGTGAAAATGTCCCATATCCAAACAAACCATCAAATTTCTTGTGAGTGAATATCCTAAGTAGAACTCATGTGAGCCCACAACATATGATTCACTACCAATTCCAAAAAGCTTACTTTCAACAGCATCTTTAATTAATTTGGGAGGATATTCAAATCCAAAAATCTCATCCAAACTTTCTTTTAGTAATTGTCTTGGAGTCCATTTATCGTATCGGATATCTTTCGATCCATCAGGAATCCACAAATTATGTATGGAAGGCGAATCAAATTCTTTTCCAAAATATACAGTAATATCTCTCGCTCTTTTAACGTGGTCAATCCAGAAGTCTCTTATCTCCTTGTTATAATTACTTAGGGTATAACCATCATCTGCTTTTGGATGGGAAAAACAAGTACTGTTGAAATCTAACTTTAACTTATTATTCTTAGCCCAATCAATCCATCCATCGAAATGTTTGGTTTCGATCTCATTTCTGTCAACTTTCTTACCCTCAAATTCACCGTAGCTCGCATGAAGATTATATCTGTGATTTCCTGGGATAAGAGAAAAGACTTTTTCCATATCTTTTCTAACTTCATCAATTGTTCGTGCTTTACCGGGATAATTTCCTGTGACTTGTATTCCACCACCTGAGAGTACTGAATCTGCTGCCTCAAAACCTCCAACATCATCAGCCTGCCAGCAATGAACCGAGATTGAAAATTTTTCTAGTCTGTTAAGAGCAGCATCAACATCAATACCTTTAGTATCAAAATACTCTTTTGCATAGTTAAAGGTTGATTCAATTTTTGACATTTCTAACTCCTACTATAATTTGCTTACAAATAAGAACTTTTTGTAGTAGTTTGTCCAGAGATCGTGATCCCTAGGTTCGTATTCGTGTATTGTAAATGAATTTCTAATATATCTCCGAATTTCTTTAAGTGAATTTACATCCCCTGATGAAAGTGCCTGAACCATAATATTTCCGGCAGCAGTTCCTTCATCGGGTCCGGCAATTACCTTAACGTTGCATGCATTTGAAATAAACTGATTAAGTAGTTGGTTTTTCGACCCCCCTCCTACAACATGCAACACCTCTATCGACTCTTCTTTAAATTCTTGGAGTTCTTTTAAATAATATGAGATCTTAAATGCTAAGTTCTCCAGAATCATTCGTCCAATGGAACCAATGTCATGCGATATAGTTTGTCCGGTGTCTTTAAAATAATCTAAAAGCTCTTGGATCATATCTTTAGGATTAAAGAAACGATCACTATCTGGATCAAAATACCCTTGGAATGGTTCGGCAGATTCTGCCAGATCTGTAATTTCTGAATAACTTAATTTCTCATGCGTTTTTGACCAGCTTAGTCTAGACCTTTGTAATACCCACAATCCAATAATATTTTTTAAGAAACAGATTTTATTCTCAACTCCCCCTTCATTGGTAAAACTATACTTTTGAGCACTATCAGTTAATATAGGTGTTTTAACTTCAATACCGAGCAATGACCAAGTCCCTGAGCTAAGGTAAGCCCAATTATCCCCATCTGCTGGAACTGCTGCAATTGCACTTGCAGTATCGTGACTTCCAACAGCAATTACATCAGTATCATAGATCTTAAGTTCTTTAATTAAACTACTTTTAATTCTACCAATCTTCTCAGACGGTAAAATTATTTCCTCGTTAATTTGAATTGGGATATTTAGTTTATTGTATAACGCCTCACTAATTGTTTTTGACTTTGCCTCCATTAATGAGGTTGTGGTTGAATTTGTATATTCATTATATTTTTGTGTAGTGAGAAAAAAATTAATAAGATCCGGAATCATTAAGAATGATTCAGCCTTTGCTAAAACTGAAGGATCATTTTTCCGGGAAGCATATAACTGAAATATGGAATTAAATTGGAGGAATTGGATACCAGCAATCTTATAAATGTTTTCTTTTGAAATTATCTCAAAGACTTCATCCATTATTCCATCAAATCGTTTGTCACGGTACGTTATTGGAGGTTCAATTAACTGATCGTTCTTATCAAGCAGACCATAATCAACACCCCAACTATCAACTCCAATACCTTTTGGTTTATTAAAACCTAACTCTGATGCTTTTATAATACCTAATTTAATTTCATCGAAGATAAATTCAATATCCCAATATACTGTATTCTTTTTGGTGAACTGTTTTGAGGGAAATCGATGGATCTCTATCATTTCAAGTTTGCTATTTGCAAGAATACCGACAATAACTCTTCCACTTTCTGCGCCAAGGTCAATAGCAATGTAATAATTCTCAGGCAAGTATTGAGATCCTTAAAATATTAATATTTATTCAGATAATAATCTTTCTACTTCTTTTGCTACTATTGATTCTTCATTTGTTGGAATAACAGCTATCTTCACTTTTGAATCATCCGATGAAATAATTCCCTCAATAGGATTTATCTTATTCCGTTCCTGATCTAAAATAATTCCAAGATTGTTCAAATCGCTCAATATCTCAGATCTTAATTTAGGCGATTTTTGTCCCGCGCCTGCTGTCAAGACAATACAATCGGCTCCATTTAATATTGCCAGATATTCTCCAACATATCTTTTTACATAATACGCGAATGTCTTAAAAGCTAGGGCAGCATTTTCATTACCTTTATCCATTTGAGTTTCGATATCTCTAAAGTCGCTAAATCCTTTTGAGATCCCTACTAACCCTCCTTTTGACATCAACAATTCTCTTGCATCTTCTATAGAAAGGTTTTCTTTCTCCATCATATAAAGTAATGCATACGAATCAAGATCACCGACTCTATTTGAATTCAACAGTCCGCTTTGTGGTGACATTCCCATCGATGTATCAACTGACCAACCATTTTTAATCGCACAAACTGACGAACTACCACCTAGATGACATGATATCACTTTGTCAGCATTATATAGTTCCTTCGCACGTTGTCCAATATATCTATGTGAAGCACCATGAAATCCATATTTTCGAATACCATGTTTTTCGTAAAGATCGTATGGAATTCCATATAGAAATGCTTCCGGAGGAATATTTTTGTGAAAATGAGTTTCAAATAATCCAATCATCGGAGTGGTCTTAAGAAGTTTCTTGAAAACTGAGATTGCAGTTATATATACGTCCGTATGTACTGGAGCAAGGGAACGGTATTCTTCCATTGCTGACAGAATATCATCTGTAAGTTCAACACATCCAGAGATATCTTTTGCATGAACAGTTTTAAATCCTACAGCATCAATATCTTTAATAGAATAATAATTTTTGAGAGCATCAAGTACAACTTCTACTGCAGCAAAATAATCTTTAATTTCTAGAACTTCTTTATGAGCATCTTTATTTGGAAAGGAGTAAGTGAAAATTGCATCTTTCTGACCAATTCGTTCAATAGAGGATTGGAAGAGAACTGACATATCAGATGATTCATAAAACTTGCACTTATAAGATGTACTTCCAGGATTAGATATAAGTATTTTCATATCAGTTATAGTATTTTGAATTCCAATTACTTCAACTTAGCGAGTACTTCTTCTGTAATCTCCCTTATTGTTTCATCAGAAATATGATTTGGTTTATTAATTTTTAAAGTTTCAATCAATGGATTTTGCGATGATGGCATTGGGGAAGCATCACATGTCGCAATTCTACCAGGAATATTGAACTTATCTCTTAGTGTCATTAGTCTATCTCTTTCATCCTCAGGCAATACATTCAGATTACCAAGTTGAATTGCATTCCACACAATTTTGGCAGTGTGTTCTAATGTCTCCATTTTATAATAGGCAGATAAAAGATCAGTGCCAAGAGTTAGTGCACCATGGTTTTCAAGCAATACTGCATCAGATGTTTTAATATGTGGTCTAATGTTGTCAGGCAGTTCATCAGTTGATGGAAGTCCATATTTTGCCGTTGGAACCGCGCCTATTATAATAATGGCTTCTGGAAGCACACATTTATCAAGTGGAATTCCAGCAACAGCAAAACTCGTACAGAATGGTGGATGAGAATGAACTACAGCATTAATATCTGGCCTCTCCTTATAAATATCAATGTGCATTTTAATTTCACTAGAAGGCCGATACTTCGAGCTACCTGAGAGTACTTTCCCGTCATAGTCAACCTTCATTATCATGTCTGTTGTCATAAAACCTTTACTAATTCCGGTAGGAGTGGCTAGCAGTTCATTCTCATTTAAGCGATATGAGAAATTCCCATCATTTGCAGCAACGTATCCTCTTTGCCAGATTCGGTGACCGATTTCAACAAAAACTTTTTTTAATTCCCATTCACTTATCATTATAAGCTCCTTGCAAACATTTTTCTAAATCGAATTTATAATACACAATACTTGGAATTATTTCCACATAACAAAAGAATTAAAACTAAAAAAGCCCATCAAATTTGATGGGCTTATTGTGGGAGTACATGGATTCGAACCAAGGACCTCCTGCTTGTAAGGCAGGCGCTCTAAACCAACTGAGCTATACTCCCATGAGTATTACATAATGTCTTAAAAATAGATGGTAATTATAAAACTTTTATTCAAAAGTTACAAGAGATAAATTTAATAATTGAACAAGCGAAGGGATTCGAACCCGCGATTATCAGCTTGGGAAGCTGGCACTCTACCAACTGAGCTACGCTCGCACTATATATTTAAAAATAAGAAAATGATAATTTATAATTGAAGAGAGATTGATTAAATTTCACTTTCTAATTTTATTGAACTTTATGCCAACAAAGAAAAAGATTAGACTATCTAAAAAACAAAAACAAGCACTAGAGTTTTCCATTCTAACTTTTATAGCACTAATTTCTTTTTTCTTCTGGAATTCATATATCATTTACCCCGTAAAGATTTTTGTTGTTCTTTCACATGAAATAAGTCATGGATTAGCCACAATTTTTACAGGAGGTAAGTTACAATCAATATTAATAACTTCCACACTAGGAGGAGCAACATATTCAATTGAAGGTAATAAATTTTTAATCGCAACTTCCGGATATCTTGGAAGCTTAGCAATTGGTTCCGCTCTGTTCATTTCCGGCTATAACTCCAAAGTTCGAAAAATTGTAGGCGTAATTCTGGCAGTAATTCTCATACTCTTCGCAGCAAATTTTATTTCAACAGCAATTGGCAGAATTCTTTCAGTCATATTCGCAGTCCTATTTATTCTTTTACCGTTTTATACTGATGAATTAGTGAATGTCTATTTTTTCAAGATTTTTGGATTAATAAGTATGTTCTACGTAATAATTGATATTAATGAGGACCTCTTCTCTGGAATCTATCGTCCCTCAGATGCTCAATTCATTTCTGAGATAACCGGAATTCATGTCATGATCTGGAGCATATTTTGGTTTTTAATTTCAGTTACAACAATATTTTTGTTGATTAGATGGGGAATTAAAAAAGGTGTTTAACTGCTTGTTTCCTTTTGCGGATCATCATTGACATACTTTAGAATTGCTAATCCTATTACAAAGAAAATAGTTATTGATAAAATTGCATATGCTTGGCTTCCGGATAAAAAACTAACTAATCCAAATACTAAAGGCCCAAGTATTGCTGAACTTTTTCCAAATAGTGAATAAAAACCAAAGAACTCAGTCTTCTTTTCTTTTGGAGTTAATTTAGACATAAAACTTCTACTTGTCGATTGTGTAGCACCCATGACACTCCCAGCAAATAGTCCAACGATATAAAAGCTTAAACTCTGAAATTCTTTTATGGATTTTTCGGTTAGCTTGGAAAAATAAAGCACAAAACTACCATTTGAATCACTGATCAGAAAGGCTAAGACCATTGTGAAAATCCATATATAGAGTGAAATTGTGATTGATTTTTTTTGACCTATGGAATCAGATAAAACACCAAATAAGACAGAACCAAGGATAGCCGTTGTTTGCACTATTAAGAAAAAGAGGGCAAGTTCTTCAAAAGAAAAATGTAAAGTCGATTTTGCAAAATTTCCCGAGAAAAATATTGTTGTGTTTACACCTTCAATATAGAAGAAAAACGCCAACATATATAATGCTAAATTTTTGTAATGTTTTAGATGTAGTATTGTGTTTTTAACTCTGCGAAAACCAATTTTCACATAGGATGAAGTTACTTTAACTTCCCTTCTCGAATCTTTAAGAAAAATAAATAGTGGAATGGCAAATACGGCAAAGAATAGTGCAGAGATAGGAAAGGTCTCTTTTATCATGTCTGCTTGAATAAATGGAAAAACTATTGCTAATGTGGCAAGTGAGCCTAGATAGCCCATAGCAAAGCCATATCCGCTAACCCTCCCATAGCTTGATGATGATGTTATCTCTGGTAGAAAAGAATCATAAAAAACCAGACCGGATTCAAATCCAATGTTTGCAATGATAAATAAAACTAATCCCCAAAATATCATACCTTCGGCTACAAAATACAGAAGTGAGGTAGCCACAACACTTACAAGTGTAAAGAAAAGTAGAAAGCGTTTTTTACCCGCAGAATAATCTGCAATTGCCCCCAATATGGGAGCAATTATTCCACTAACAAGCATGGAAAGACTTATACCAATACTCCAGTAGAGATCCCCAATAGGCTCTCCGCTTGCAACCACATCCTTGAAATAGACTGCATAAATAAAAGTTACAACAATTATGGAGTAAGAGGTATTCGCAAAATCGAAGAGAGTCCAAATAAAAACTTTAAATTTGCTAGTTGAATCTGACATGTTAATTCGTAGATAAGTTCTGATCTATAAGTCCACGTCCAACCTTATTTAACTTCCCATCTTTCTTAAGATCGGTTAGCAGTGAATCTAGAATTCCATTAATGAATTTCCCGCTATTACTCGTACTGAATTCTTTTGCAATATCAATTACCTCATTTATCGAAACTTTTGGAGGAATATCTTCAAAGAATAATATCTCAACCATTCCCATTTTGATAAGGATCCGATCCAGTACAGCTATTCTATCTAATTCCCAATTAGAAACTCTTTCTTTAATTATATTATTAAGTGATTCCTCATTTGCAATTACAAGATTAGCTAATTTTTCTCCAAATTCTTTATCATGGCTATTTGATATATCTTCAAAAATTTTGGAAGCTAGATTACTCAAACCTTCTCTTTCTAATTGGTAGGAATATAACAGCTGCATACATTTTTCTCGTGCAATTCTTCTATTTGATTTTTTGATCATAATGCAAATATCCAAAAATTAATTAATGCAACTGTTTCTCTAAAGCGGTAATATAATAATTTTTCCCAGTTTAAGTTATAATCTGACTGTATCCCTATTGCTTTTACTCCAAAGAATTTGCATATTTCTTTTACCCGAGCAAGGTGGAATTGGTCAGAAATTATAAATATATCGTTAAAGTTCGGATTTAATGCTAGGTGAGTTCTTATGTACTTGATCTGTTCTGCAGTTGTTGATGTTTCTTCCTCAATAAGTATAGCATGTCTTCTTATGCCAAGTTTTATAGCATACTCCAAAGCTGCTCTAGCCTCACTAACTTCACCTGGGGCACTCCCACCACAAAGCTGTATTTTATAAATTCTTTTTGATCTAAAGAGTTGATTTGCTTTTTCAATTCGCCCCTTAAATATGGGGCTCGGTTGATCATACTGCCATACTGCTGCTCCCAAAACCACAGCAATATTATTACTCCCTGGTTTTACATTTGCGACCCTAAATTCCTGAACAGTTGTAAACACAAAAACTGAAACAAAGATAATAACCAACAATAATACCGCAATAAGCAAAGAACGAACATAACTAATATAATTTTGAGTAAAGAGCAGATTAAATAATAGGATTGATAAATATACTTGAATAAAAAATCCTCCAGATAACGAAATACCAGTGATGATTCTCTGTCCAGGATACCCAAAGAGGTATTCATCTAAAAAATGTAAGTTGAATTTATGATGAAGATAGCCAAATACAAGCAACACTAGTGAAATAATTGACATTAAAAATAATAGTGCTTTTGTAGTCGAAGAATATTCAGTTTTTATAAACAGCGATATAAATAATATAATTAAAAAGATTGCTTGTAAAGCTATTGGGAATAGAATACCTACATTTGTAATATCAAAGCTTCTAATCGATATTGAATTGAGATCATACTTAACTAAAAAAACAATGAGGAGGTTAATTAACGACGTAAAAAACATAAAAATCAACACTGTAGAATTTTTAATTTGTTTCATACGGTTTTCAAGAAATAGGTGGATATTCTGGATTGATTAGTACAGAGTGGATCTCATTTTTTTCATCGTGCTGAATATCTACTTGTACATCAAAGACTGCTTTAATATTCTGGCTGGTAATTACACTTCGAGTATCTCCAATAAGATATACACTTCCCTCTTTTAGCATCAAGACCTTATGGCTATAAAAACGAGCCAAATTTAGATCATGCATAACTGTAATTATCGTCAACCTTTTTTCATCATTGAGTCTTTTAAGTAGATTAAAAATCGAAAGCTGATGATTAATATCAAGATGAGCATTTGGTTCATCCAGAAGAAGGATTTCTGGTTCTTGTGCCAATGCTCTTGCAATAAATGTTCTTTGTGCTTCACCACCTGAAATTTCATTTATTCCCTTTTTCGCTACATCATTCAATTCTAGTAGTCCGATTATTTCAGAAATCTTTTCTCTGTCTGCTTCCTTTTCAAATCCTGACATATTAAGATGAGGATATCTACCCATTGCAATAATTTCATAGACTGAAAACGGATAAGTTGACATTGGAAGCTGCGGCACATATGCTATTCTTTTCGCAAGATCTATTGGTTTATATTTATTTAAAGGTTCCCCACAAAGTTTAATTTGACCATGCAGAGGATTAAGAAATCCAGTAATTATTTTAATTATTGTTGATTTTCCTGAACCGTTTGGTCCAAGAATTGAAAGGAAATCTCCTTCTTCTATAGAAAAATTTATATCTCTTAATGCAAGTTTCGTGCTATCTTTGTTATAAGCAAACTTGATATTTTCTAATGTAATTATCGACAAAATATTCGGTTGGAATTCTTATTATATACTTCTGCGAATATAATTAGAAATGATGAAATAAACTGAAAGATTAAAGGATAGATCAAAATAGATCTATCCTCTACAATATTATTTATTTCTTTTTAAACAGATTTCCGAAAACAAATCTAGCATCTGTAAAAACTGTATACATAACAGGTACTACGAAAAGTGTTAATACTGTCCCAAACATAAGTCCAAAGATTACAGCTACTCCCATTGGTCTCCAGAAACCAGCTTCAGCGCCCCCACTTTCGAAGGAAAGACTATACATATCAAATCCAAAACCAAAAGTGAGCGGTATTAATCCTAAAATTGTTGTTATCGCGGTTAAAGTCACAGGTCGAAACCTTCTTATACCAGCTAATATAGCAGCTTTGCTTGATCCTTCGCCACGCCTGCGGAGAATATTAATATAATCTATCAATACTATGTTATTATTAACTACTACTCCAGCTAGACTTATCACCCCGACTCCAGTCATCATAATTCCAAATGGCATTGCCATTACTGTTAAACCGATGAAAACTCCCACAAGGGAAATCGTTACAGCAATCATTATCATTAACGGTTGACTAAATGAATTAAACTGAACCACAAGAATCATGGTTATACCAAAAAATGCAATCATGAATGCTTTACCTAAGAACTCTTCAGCTTCTTTTTGATCTTTGCTCTGGCCAGTATATTCAATTCTGTAGTCCTGTGGAAGTTCATATCCAGATAATTTTGCTTGCACTTCTTGCAGTACTGCATTAGCATTATAACCTCCATCCACATTTCCAGTCACTGTTACGACTCTTTTCAGATCTTTCCTTTTAATAGCACCCGGACCTTTCGCGTATTCAATATCAGCTACACTTATAAGAGGAACGCTGAATGTTGTTCCTTTTTTATTATTATAAACAACTCTCATATTATTTAGAATTTCTACATCTTCTCTCTGTTCCTCTTTTAATCTCACTTTAATATCATATTCTTCTTCATTAATACGATACTTAGATGCAGTGAAGCCATTGATAGCCGTTCTGATACTATTTGCGATGATTGATGTATTCATTTGATATAATGCAGCTTTTTCACGATTAACATGAATTTGTATTTCTGGTCTACCAGAATCATAATCATCTTTTAGGTCTACAAGTCCTGGTATCTCTTTTATTTCATTTCTAACTGATTCGGCTAATTCTCCTAATCTGTCAAAATTATCTCCTATGATTTCAATATTGACAGGCGCCCCAACCGGAGGGCCCATTTCTTCTTTTTTGACTTCTATTTCAGCACCGGGCAGATTTACTAAAGCCTTCCTTATTTCATCTACAGTAAGAGTTGAACTTTCAGTTCTATCACCATAATTCACGAACTGTACTGTAATTGTACTTTTATTTGGCGTTGTAGCCGCTGCATCAAAAGGATTATTAGATCTACCAACATTTGCCACATACTCCCTAACATCCACTTCAGCAAATTTTGAAAGCTGTGATTCAAGGTTTTTTGCGACTCTATTTGACATTTCTAGGTTTGTTCCAATCGGACTTTCAACATTTACGAATACCCTTTCAGGATCAGTAGTAGGAAAGAATTCAACTCCATGATCGAATATTCCATAGATCTCAATGATTAACACAAGTGCTAGAAATGAGCTTGCTAGAATTCTCAATCTTAGGTTGGTAAAAATAAGAATAACTATAATTCCTAATATTATACTTATCAGTAGTGAGATAAAAACTGGAATGATTGGCACAGACATTATCGATCCAAAGATGAACATAAAAATGAAAAAAGCTAAAATACCTAACCAATTTCTCTTATTAACTTTTTGATTTGGATCACGCTCTTCACCAATTGCAAATTTTAACATTCTTTCATAAAAATTAATAGTTTTTGGTAGAAGGTCATCACTCATTTTGATAGTTATAATTTTGATTGGTTTAAATATTTTGGAAATAAGTGATTTACTCTCGATATCATGAGTTTCCAATTTCATATATTTTGAAGCTAGCACAGGATTGATAACCAAAGCTACAAATAGAGAAGATGCAAGTGTAACAATTAATGTAAGTGGTAAATACATCATGAAATCACCAACAACTCCAGGCCAAAACATCAGAGGTGCAAATGCCATCAGAGTTGTTAAAGTTGAAGTCGTGATGGGCCATGCTACTTCTTTCGCTCCAAGTTTTGCAGCTGTTATTAAATCATTTCCTTCTTCAAGGAACTTATAAGAATTTTCAATTATTACAATTGCGTTATCTACAAGCATGCCCAGAGCTAGAATTAAAGCGAAAAGGACAACAAAGTTTAAAGTAATATCTAGTGCTGAGAGAATAATAAATGATAATAACATGCTTAATGGGATTGCCAAAGCAACAAAAGAAGCATTTCTTAAACCAAGAAGTGCGAATAGAACTAAAAGGACTAAAACTAACCCAGAGAAAATGTTATTCTCTAGATTCTTTACAGAACGTTTTATATCAATAGAAAAATCTACAGTTGTTGATAGCAATACAGATTCAGGTAGTTTATCCTTGTATTCTTTTATTATTTCTTTAATTGCATCCGCAATAAAGATTATGTTTGATCCGGTACTTTTCGAGATACTTAAAGTAACACACGAAACACCATTCATTCTCGCATAAGTCTGTCTATCAGCAAAAGAGTAACTTACATCTGCAACATCTTTAACATAGACAGGCATTTCATCTTTCATTTTAACAATTAGATCTTGTATGATATATGGACGGTCAAATTCTCCAGGAATCCTAACTAGGAAGCTTGAGTTCCCGATATCAATGGTCCCACCAGGAATAGTCTTATTCTCATCTCTTATAGCAGCTATTACATCATCGAAACGAATATTGTAATGAATGAGCTTATCCATATCTACATTGACTTTTACTTCTCTTTCCAATCCACCGCTGATCTTTACTTCAAGAACACCTTCAATATTTTCAATATCATCTTTCATATCTTCGGCAATATCTTTCAGCTTTACTAATCCTTGCGGTCCAGAAATATTAAACGTAAAAATTGGAAACTCCGAAAAATTGAGTTCAATGATCTGGGGTTTCTCAACATCATCTGGAAGTTCAGATTCTGCCTTATTTACCTTATCGCGAACCTTTTGTAATGCGTCATCAATGTCAAATCCGGCATCGAATTCGATTTTAATATTTGAAAAACCTTCAGTTGATGAAGAAGTTATCTCTTTTACTTCCGAGATAGAATTTATTTCCTTTTCAATTGGCTGAGTTACTAATGATTCAATATCTTCTGGTGATACACCAAAATAAGGTGTCGCAACAATTATGAGAGGAATCTGAACATCGGGTGCCGCTTCTCTTGGCAAAGAATTGTAAGAAGAGATTCCAGCAATAATTATAACAAAGATCAAAATAAATACACTAGTTCTATTATCAATACTTATATCAGTAAGTTTCATTTTTTATCCCTTTATTCAATCACACTTACAGCTTGATCATTAACAAGATTTTGGTAACCGACAACAATCAACTCATCACCATCCTTTAAACCATTTTTGACAGCAACTTGATTTCCTGTTCTTTTTAAAATATCTATTTTTCTGCTCTGAGCTTTACCATCTTCAATAACATAAACTATATACCCTTCATCCACTCTAGATATAATTTCAGTTGGAACTATAATAATGCTATCATATATTTCACTCTTAACTTGAACATCTGCATTCAGTTCAGGTTTTAATAATCTTCCTTTATTTGAAAGAGTTATTTCAATGGGAAATGTTCTGTTACTCACATTAACTGAAGATCCAACAAATGTTATTTTCCCGCTAAACTCTTTTCCGATTGCTTTAACATTAATTAATGCATCGTCACCTTTTTTCATTGTGCCTATAAAAGTTTCAGATATCCCAGCTTCAACTTTAACTCTTGAAACATCAATAAGTAATAATATTGGAGAGCCCATTGGAGCTAATTCACCTTCATCATAAAACTTTTGATCGATAATACCAGCAAATGGTGCGACTATAAAAGTGTTTTTATATCTCGTTTGAAACAGTTTGTAATTCGCTTCTAACTGCTGAAGATTGAACTTTGCTTGCAGATACTGTATTTCGCTATTTACATTTTCTTTATAAACCATTTCTTGCTTTTCGAATGTTATCTGAGCAAGTTCGTACTGCGCTTTTGCAGCTTGTAAATTTGCTTCTAAGATTTCATTATCAATTATTAAAATAGTATCACCCTTTGAAACGTATTTACCTTTATCTTTTAAGAATGAGACAATTTTTCCTCCCTCATTTGATGAAAGAAGTGCTTTTTGATATGGTTTAATAGTTCCAACGGCAGAAATGTAATCATCATAGGATTGAGAACTAAGTATTTTTGTTCTAACAGAAACTCTGCTTTTTTCTTTAACATCAGTTGATTCTGTAGTTTCATCATCAGAGCATCCAATTGTGAGGAATACCAATAGAAATAAGAGAATCGGATAAACCAACTTTTCCATTTTTAGCATTTTAATACCTTAATTTTGATTAAATTTTATTTCTTCTAGATCTTTACCCATCAATAGATCGAGTCTAGCATGATTTAATCTGTAATTGTAAACAGATTGCAAATAATTTACTTGGGCAGAAATTAACGCTCCTAAAGCATCTGTAATTTCTAGTTGTGTACCCAATCCAGAGTTAAATCTTTTCAATGCAATCTGATAACCACGTTCAGCTTGATCCATCGAAATAAGATAGGCTTCAACTTGCTCTTTTGATTTTTTAATCTCTAAAATTACATTTTCATAATTGCTTTTTACAGTTTCACGAGTATTTGTAAGATTTTCTTTTGAAATTTTATAATCAATTTTTGCTTGTTCTACTTTTGAATCAATTGCAAAACCATGAAAGATTGGAAGACGTAGACCTAGTCCAACGTTCATTGAATTAAAATAGTTCCAGTCAGCGGGCACAAACTTTTCTTCTAACGATTGAACTTGCCAATTTCCAAATGCGTTTAATTCAGGTAGATGTTTTGTCCACTCATATGACGAATTAAGATCTTGCAACTCAACTTGTAGTTCCATCTGTCTTATCAAATTATTTTTCGCTATTATTGAATCAGATTTAACTTCTTCATTTGGCATCCCGATTTCCGAAAAGGATAAAGAATCTGAGATAATTAATTTATCATCCAAATCAATTCCCATAACCAATTTTAAATTGTTCATTGCTTGTAACTGTTGATTTATTGCACCTGTTTTTTCGGGTACAAGATTTTGGTATGTTACATTTGATCTGATATAATCATATTCCGGTACAAGTCCAGCTTTGAACATTACCTCTGTATTTTTCCTATTCTCCTCTGCTCTTTTAATCTGATGATCAGACAATCTTACAAATGCATCTGCGAGCAAGTATGTGAAATAAGCTTCTCTTACTTGCAAAATCAAATCGTCTTCTGAATAATCAGCGGCTCTTTGTGTGACATCAGCATAAGTTTCTGCAATCTGAACCGCCAAGAACATCGCTCCAGTAAAAAGTGGTTGTTCTACACTTACTCCAGCAGTAAAGGTGTGTTTAGAACCCATAGGAAATGTACCTTCAAATCCTGGCGCTTCGATTCGAAATACTCCCCTCTTAAGCGCATTGGAATAATTTGCTGTTCCATCAATTTTTGGAAAAAGAGACTTCCCATATGCTTCAGTGACTTGTTCATCAGCTTTTTCTTTGTTTAAAAGTGCTTGTTTATGCACGTAGTTATTTTCGATAGCAATTCTCACACACTCTTCCAGTGATATTGGAGTATCCTCCTGTGCACTAACAACACCAAGTGTTACCATAAATAATGCAAATGTTTTTATTAGAACTTTCATCATATCCTACTAATTTTTCTTAATTCCATTAAATAGTATATCTGTAAGAAATAGTGCCTCGTCATCAATTGAAGACTCGATTAACTGATCATTAAGGGTTAAATCGTAAATATAATTACTAAAAATCCCTCGAAAAAGTTTTATTGCCTTCTGAGGATCAATATTTCTAATTTCACCCGACTTTATTGCTTTTTTTGCTTTATCAACAAAAAACTTATTCATCACTTCTTGATTATCCTCGAGCAATTTTTTTATTTTTGGCAAATTTGTATGAGAGAGATGAATTTCGGTAAAAATCATTAATAAATGAGCTGCTCTATTTCTACAACTAAAAGTGAGGAGTTTTTTCATTATTTCAAAAATAAAATCATACAAAGATTGCTTTGTTCTATCTGTACTCAATATGAATCTATTATGATCCTCTAACGTATTTCGTATGATCTCTACATAGATATCCTCCTTCGACGTAAAATAATTATATAAAGTTCCCTTACCGAATTCAGATTCTTCTGCTATCTCATCAAGCGTTGTTGCTTTGTAACCTTTTGTAGCAAAGAGTCTCAAAGCTGCATCCATTATCTCTTGCTTTCTGGCTAATTTTTCTCTCTCTTTTCTTGTAACCATAATTTCGTTTTTGTTTAAAATGAAAAATGTGACTGTTTAGTCACATTCTAAACTAGCTATATTTTTTATGAATAGCAAGTCACAAATTAAAATTTAACATAAAACTAATATTGTGTAAGAATAAAAAAGGCGTCTGAAAGACGCCTTAAATTTTATTGGAGTTTGAAAAGTACTGGGACTGTTACTTGAACCTTAACAGGTTTTCCTCTCTGCTTTCCTGGTTTGAATTTTGTATCTTGTACAGCAGCCATGGCGGCTTCGTCACAACCAGCTCCAATTCCTCTTATAAGTTCAACTTTATTAACTTTCCCATTTTCATCTACGTAAGCTTTAACAAAAACTCTTCCTTGTACACCAGCTCTTTTCGCGATTTCCGGATAGACAATTCTTGATTGAATTCCAGCAATACCATCAACTGGTTCTGGCATTTGCTCAACAGCCACAAAGAAAACAGGTTCAGCATCTTCCTCTTCCTCTTTTGGAGGCGGAGGAGGTGGTGCTGTTATGGTTGCATCTTCATCCAATTCTGTAGACTCTATTTCCACATCTTCTAAAACATCATCTGTTGGTGCTTCAATTGGTATTGGTGGTTTTGGAGGAGGAGGAGGTGCCTGTTCTTGTTTTGTTGCTTCAACGTCTTCAACATCTATCAATTCTTGTGGTGCATCGATCTCTATAACACCCTTATCGAATTTTGGAAAAAATTTAAACGAAATAACCAAAAGCGCTAATGCTAAAATCAGACTTATCTCCCAAACTCTTTGATACTTAAGTTTTAGATCAACTTTTGGATTTTTATTTAATGCCACAATAGCCTCCTATTTGCACAATTCTAGTAATGTAAGTTATTAAATGATTCATGAATTGTCAACAAATCTCTCTTTTTTTTACATGATCAACTTGCAAAAGTTCCAAAACTTTTAGCCTACTCATGCTATTTTTAATTTGATTTATTTTAAATCTATACTTTGAATACTATCTTCTGTCATTTTTTGATTCTACCTTTCAGCAATATTTATTCGGTTATCTCATTATAAAAGATGACTTAATATGGAAAATGTTGCCAAATCTTTTAAAATATTTTTTTAAAAAAAGATTAAGTATGTAACTCATTCTCATTGTTTCTTAGGCTTATGGAAATTATCCACTGTGATATTGCTATTCCTACAATTCCACCTATCAAATCAGCTAAAAAGTCAAGCCATTCAAAATATCTCCCAGGTATAAATATTTGGTGTATCTCATCAAACAGACCGTAGATTGAAACAATTAATAGTGTGAATGCAGCAGAAAATTTACTTAAAATTGGAAATTTGGTCTGGAAATGAAGGGCAAAATTCAGCAAAATACTAAGAAGTAAATAGGCTCCGAAATGCTTTACCTTATCAGTAAGTATAAGAAACTCTTTTGGAAAAGACCTACCAGGAATACTTGTTAGAATAAAGATAAATAACCAATAAGAAAGAAGCGGTACATAGAGAAACTTTCTTCTATGAGATTGTAAAAATTTATATAATTGAGTTCCGTAAGAAGCTAATTGCATTATGCAGATTTTCCATTATTAATGTGGGTGTAATTCCAAATTCAGTATATTCTTCAAGTAATAAATCGGCTGAAAGACTATGTAAATAAACTGCTGAAATTGTTGATTCCTCAAAATTTGCAGAAACTGAAGAGAGTCCTCCAATTATTCCTGAGAGTACATCTCCCGATCCAAACTTTGCCATTCCAACATTGCCTGTTGAATTGATGAGTGCATCACCATCTTTTGTAAAGACAATTGTTGGAGCTCCTTTTAAGACTAAGGTACACTCATTCTTTGTTGCAAATGCTTTCCCATATTTTAGGAGATTGCTTTGCAGTTTATCAATTGCAACTCCAATGAGATTAGCAAATTCGGCATGATGCGGAGTAAGAACAAAATTATTAAGATTAAAATTCCTTGATCCAATTTTACTAATTGCAAAAATTGCATCAGCATCAACTACCACTCTTTTTCCTGATAAATACTCTATGATCTCACCAACCGAATTGATTGTTTCTTCATTCCGACCTAATCCAGGTCCGATAATTAATAAATCTGCCCAGTCAATATGACTTTTTAAGTTTTGGAAAGAGAATTCATTAAGTGCTTCACCACCCATGTCGTCATAAGCATCAAGCACGGCTTCGTCAATTTTGGGAGTGATAAGCGATCTTACACTTTTAGGATAGGCTAAAACAGCTGAACCACTACCTGCCTTTAGTACGCTGTTTGCTGTAAGCGCAGCAGCACCAGGATATTTACCTGAGCCAGCAATTACATAAACTTTTCCATTAGAGTATTTATGAAGATCCTTAGTTTTATTTGGTAATCCAAGTAGAGCATCTTCCGGTTCAATGAGATAATTAGAGACGGATAGTCGATCAAAGTAATGGTTTCCAATTCCAATAGAACCCTTAATAATTTTTCCAGAATTAGAATAGCCCTTTCCGTAAAATAATCCAGTTTTATAATCAGCCAATGTAACAGTTAAATCTGCTCTAAAAACCTTTTTCCCAATACTGGTATCAATTTCCAAACCACTTGGAAGATCAACCGCAAGTTTGAGAGAATTAATCTTATTAAGATATTCGATAACAGATCCATACGGTGCTTTTAACTCTTCTTTTGTTCCCGTTCCAAGGAGTGCATCTACAATTAAATCACATTTGTTCAGCTCTATCAAATCTTTATTTGACGAGTATATTTTAAGTTTTGAAGAGGAACTCAGTTTCAATATATTTTGAAGAATACGAAAATTGGTTTGAGCGTCTCCGCTCAGATCAGATTGCTTACCAATTAGAATTATAAAAACAGCTTTCCCATCATTGATAAGATGTCTTGCAAGAGCAAATCCATCTCCCCCGTTATTTCCTTTTCCGCACACTATCCCAATTCTTTGAGCACTTGGAAAATGTTCTTTGAGTTCATGAAAAATACTGAGAGAAGCATTCTCCATTAAAGTTGTTCCCGCAATTTTTAACTTCTCAATCGCGAATTTATCTGCTTTTCTGATTTGGTCTGATGTAAATAATGGTATCATAATTATTCAATAAATAAAAGATCGTCACCGATCTGTGCAATGGATAATTCATGTTTGCCTAGTGGATCAAGTTCAAGGGAAACATGGTTCTCAAAATCAAATATATCTTTACCTTGCTCAACCACAACCATTTTCACAACTTCATAACTCGCTAGTTCTTGCTCTAGCTCTTTATAATCGCAAAAATAGATTTCTGTATAATGATCACTTACTCTGATTGACGCACCATGTGGTTTTTTGCTGAAGTCTGTTATGATGCTTCGACCTATCACAATTTTTAGAATCTCAGCTTTGAATGGAAGAAGTATACGATTTCCATAATGTAATCCTTTCAGCTTCTGTTCTAAAACTTCTTGTAATGTTTTCATGCTTTCCTCTTTATAAATAAAACACAGCCCAAACTATGAAAAATACTGGTATTAACACTGGTAATGAATATTTAATAACATATGAGAAGAAACTTGGCATCCTGATACCAGCTCTTTCTACTATGGATTTTACCATGAAATTTGGTCCGTTACCTATATATGTCATAGCTCCAAAAAATACTGCAGCGACTGAAATTGCTTGCAAATAAATTGCATGAACATTCTGAAATTCTTTTACATCTCCGAAATCGTTTACATTCAATCCAAATTTTCCTAGTGCAGCACTAAGAAAGTTAAGATATGTTGGGGCATTATCAAGAACTCCGGAAAGCAATCCAGTGCTCCAGAAGAACAATCCTGGAGTTAATCTATCTCCAAGAATATTTGCTTCGTGAGCAATAAGCTGCAATGCTGGGATCATTGTCGCAAAAATCCCTACAAAGAGAAAAGCTACTTCCCTAATCGGTTCAACATCAAATTCATTATATTTTAGAATTTCTCTATCAGCCGTTTTAAAAGCTAAAATTACAACTGAAAATTGAATAATTTCTCTAAGTCCGATTGGAGATGGGGCCAAGTTTGGAACCCAAGACATAACATTAGGATCAACAAATACTGCTAAAAGAATGACAAGTAAATAAATTAAGTTCTTTCCGCCCTTGAATTCTAACTTGCCAGTGTATTCTCTTTCAATTTCATCAGTTTTATTTCTTGAATCAATAAAATAAAATATTATTAAAATTAATAGTATAGTTGGGAGCCATATATACCAAATGTGCTCAATGAACCAGAAGAAATCTACACCTCTTAAAAAGCCCAAGAACAATGGAGGATCACCTATCGGCGTAAGTGCACCTCCAATGTTACTTACAATAAAAATAAAAAATACAATTAGATATGGTTTTGCTCTTTCTTGATTGATCTTTAAAAATGGTCTTATAAGAAGCATTGAAGCTCCAGTCGTTCCAATAATGTTAGCAATAATTCCTCCGAAAAGAAGAATTGCCACATTAAGCATAGGTGTCGCTTTTTTATCGACCTTAATCATTATTCCACCGCTTGCAAAGAATAAGGAAGCAAGCAAAGCAATAAATGAAAAGTATTCAGCAGCAGTATGGAGTAGGCTGTGAGTATCATGCAGAACAAACCAATAATATAGAACAGTGATTGTTCCTAGCAGCATTGCAATTTTTGGATAATTCTTCTCCCAAAAGTGGTGATAGAATATTGGCCCGGTTGCTATCATAATCAGTAAGACAGCAAATGGCAGAACCATTATAGCTTCAGGAAGTGGGTGTTCAGTCTCCACATCACCCGCTTGGATTACTGTTTGCTCTTGGTCAGTAGTTTGATGAGGCGACTCTTGTGCAAATATTAAGCTACAACTAATCAATAATAAAAAGAATAGAATTGCAAAGATATGTTTCATTTTTATTCCAATAATTAAGGTGTATTTCTATATATCATTCTGGGGAAAGGAATAGTTTCTCTGACATGTTCTATTCCGCAAATCCAAGTTACGGTTCGCTCCAGCCCCAATCCGAATCCAGAATGTGGGACAGAACCATATTGTCTTAAATCTAAATACCACTTGAAAAAATCCATTGGGAGATCGTGTTCTTTAATTCTGCTTACAAGAACATCGTAATCATCCTCACGCTGAGATCCACCTATAATTTCTCCATATCCCTCTGGGGCAAGTACATCAACTGCTAGAGCTAGCTCATTATTTTCCGGATCACGTTTCATGTAAAAGGCTTTTATCTTTGATGGATATCTATGTATCATAACTGGTTTATCATATTTGCTGGATATCATGGTCTCATCAGCAGCTCCCAAATCATTGCCCCACTCAAATTCGACTCCATTTTCATGTAGTATTTTTAAAGCATCATCATAGGATAGTCTTGGGAATGGTCTTTGAATGGCCTCTAGTTTTGAGATATCTCTTTCTAAAATTTCTAACTCAGCTTTTCTATCTTTCAGAACTGCTTGAACTATGTATTCAAGAAATTCTTCTGCAAGGTCCATGTCATCGTCAAGATCATAGAATGCCATTTCTGGTTCAACCATCCAGAATTCAGTTAAGTGACGTCTTGTTTTTGATTTTTCTGCTCTAAATGTTGGACCGAATGTATAAACTTTACCCAACGCAAGTGCACCCGCTTCAGCATAAAGCTGACCTGATTGAGTTAGGTAAGCACTTCCCAAATCAAAATATTCCATCTCAAATAAAGTTGATGTACCCTCGCTAGCATTAGGAGTAATTATTGGAGGATCGAAAAGTGTAAATCCCCTTTCATCGAAAAAGTCTCTAATTGCCTTAACTATTCTATGACGGATTTTCATTATGGCAACTTGACGTTTTGATCTCAACCATAAATGCCGGTGATCAATAAGAAACTCAATACCATGTTCTTTGGGTGTAATTGGATAATCATCCGAAGCTCCAATTAATTTAACATCTGTTGCATCAAGTTCAAATCCACCTACTGCTCTTGGTTCTTCTTTTACGATACCGGTTACTTCAAATGATGCTTCTTGAGTGAGAGTTTCAGCTAGTTCAAATACTTCTGGTGTGACGTTTCCCTTAAATACAATACATTGTAAATATCCAGTCCCATCTCTAAGAATTAAAAATTTAACTTTTCCGCTGGATCTTTTATTGTAAAGCCAGCCTTTTAATGTAACTTCTTCTCCAACATGCTGGGAGAGATCTTCAATATAAATATTATCAGCCATGTGTAAATTTTGGTTTGTTATTAAATTAGTAGAAATTAAATATAAAAAGGGGTTGAATAATATCAAAATAGGTAAAAAAGAAGTTTGATAAATTGAAGTTCACTAATCAGCATTCATTCGCAAAATTTTTTAGAATTTGAAATCCTAACTCTCCCGATTTTTCTGGTATAAATTGGACTCCATAAAACTGATCTTTAACTATTGCGGCAGAATATTTATCAATAGGTCCGGAAGTTGCGATTGTTGTTTCTACAACTCCAATATGATCTGAGCATTCAAAATAAAATTTGCTACCATCAGGAATGTCTTTAAATAATGGTGAATGAGAAGTCTGATTGACTCTTAGCCATTTCACTTCTTGATGAGCATGCGTTTTGGTATCGGTTGGAATTAAACCCAGACAAGAAATACCTTCCTCAGTTTTTTCGCAGAGTAGTTCCATTCCATGAGCAATACCGAGAATCGGTTTCTTCTGCATTCTTAGGATACTAAAGAGATTGAAAAGGTGTATTTTTTTAATAGCTTTTTTGATACTACTAGAGTTACAAATTATAACTCTGTCACAATCTAAAATATCTTTTTCGTTTCTGGTTAGTATGTACTTGAGATTAAGTTTATCAAGTGCTTTGACTAAATCAGTAGTATCGTTTATTCCGTAATCTATTACTGCGATCATATTAACATAAAAATAGAATTAGTTGTATAAAAATAGTAATGAGCATTTTAAGATTCCATGCAATTAATTATCAGCATTCTAAAATCTTGAATTACCTTTTAATTTTATATAAGTTAGAATATGAATAAATGGAGCAATTAGTCTTGTATAGATCGGCGATTAGAATTATCTTTTTATTTATTACGCTATTCCCTCTTATTAACTCTCTTTCTCAAAATATTGGGTTTGCAGCAGCAGAAGTTAGATATAATATTGACAAAATAAATAAGACAACAAGAACATCCTTTGCTCTAAACGATGGCACCATTTGGGATGTTGGCCACTTTACTATTGATATGCCCGGAGAAAATGTAATAGTTATTTTCAGTGAAGTGACAAACTTGGCAGTAGCATATATTAATGGAATAGAAAAAAACATTACATTTGCCGGGACTACATACGATTCAGGTACTGGTACAATGGATATTGTAAAATACCGAGTTGGTCATCTTTCATATATAAATTATATCGACACAACAAATCATCTCATTCAATTAGAGGATAGTACTTACTGGTACGTTCACCCAGATATTCGGGATGAGGTAAAAGGCTGGATTGATGGCGAACGTATAATTCTTGATGATTCCAAACAGTTTATCGTAAACCTAAGACAAATAGAAATCGCACCGGTAGTTCAAGCAGAGGTAAGGTTTGAATGAGAAAAATTATACTATTACTTTCCTACTAATCTTTTTTATTTTATACTCTCCAATCTTCTCCAAGAATTCCAGTCTGCATGGTAGACTTATTGATCAAAATTCTGGTGATCCCATATCAAATGCTAACATTTATTTAGCAAACACTTCAATTGGTACGACGACAGACTCAAAAGGTTATTTTGAGATTTGTGACTTACCACAAGGTACATTTGATGTAATATTTTCACATGTCTCTTACTATTTCAGATCTGAAAGATATGTGCTAAAGCATCCATACAATGACATTGGAGAAATAGAATTAAGTCCAAAAGTTCATCAGTTAGAGACAGTAGTAGTTGAAGCAGAAGAGGCAGAACTTTGGCACGACAGATATGAAATTTTTCATGAACAGTTCATTGGAACAAGTGATAATGCCGATAGCACTAACATCACTGATCCTTATAATATTGAGTTTTGGGAATCGGATGGAAACTTATTTGCTTCCTCCATTGATCCGATCGAAATAATTAATAGATCTCTCGGCTATCGTATAATCTATTTCCTTGATCACTTTGAAAGTTGTTCTGATTACACGAAATATTCAGGCAATGCGGTTTTTTCTTCTTTGACATCAAATAATATCAGTGATAAGCAAAGATGGAATGAAAATAGAAAACATATATATACTGGATCATTTAGACATTTCTTAGTGACACTCAATGATGCACACTCCTTTTCTTTTAACGTGCTTGATGAGGAATATGATTTAATTGATTCTGTTGAAATTGAAAGATCATTTACTTCCAGAAATACTCAACGAGCTACTTATTCATACAAAATCGATTCTCTCAGCTCAATTGCTGATGAATATCTCAATGATAGAGGATTTTTCCTATATCGCACATTTGCTCTTCCTTGGGAATCTCCTGCTCCCATTTCGGATGAACCAATATCAATGAAAGAACTCTTATCACCTGGGAAAATTAGTTCAGAGAGATATTTGAAATTTACCAAGTATTTAAGGGTTTATTATATACCAAATTATAAGAAAGAAGATTATACTTTCAATTTTTCGGTTAGAAGTGCAAAAGGATTGCAAAGTTCATTCATCCAACTCGAAAAAGATTCTGTAATGGTGGATATTAAAGGAAGGTATTACGATAAATTTGGCATTCATACTTTTGGTAAATTCGGTCAGGAAAGAATTGCGGATATGCTCCCCTATGAGTATGTAATAGATTAAACTTCTCTCTAACGTCTTGGTGTAGAATCTAAATAATTATTAAGCGGATCTGAAACGGACGTATTGAGTGATCTAATCCAATCGATAAGTGGCTGTCTGTAGTGGACAGAGGTAGAATATGGTTCGGTATCGTACTGACTAAATCTGTAATCATCTCTTGAATAAGTATAATCAATAGTATAGACAGAATACGATGTACTGCTTTCTATCGCAGAACCGTCCGCAAATGAGTATCCTCCCATTGTTGTCATACCGCCAAGAATAATATCTCCCTCAATACAGCTGATCATTTCGCTGCCAGTTAGTTCTAGCTGTATTATCGTGTTCTCGAAAGGAAGCAGACCGACAATTGTAGAGAGTGTAATATTTCCGGTAGGTATAGATTGTCTGATCCCTCCAGCATTCGACATTGATGCATCAGCTTGCGGGAATGTGTAAAGCCAAGAATCCATAACCATATTCTGCATTGAGTATGAGTTTCGGCTAATTTCTGCACTTGCATATCCGATCACTTCCGAAAGAGCGAGGTCTGCTTGTGTTCTCCAATACTGAACAACGCTTTGAACATCGGCATCCGATGTTCCTCCTTTATTCTCATGGAAACTTGGATTTAATTCAATCACCTCATTTGTCTCAGGATCAATTATTATTTCAAGTTTGCCGTAATACTCTAAACGATCCCCGCCTTGAAGCAATGCTACTTCATCATTTACGCTTTGTGCTACTAATTGGTTACAATGGCCCCCGGTAATTACAGATATACCCAATTCCATAGCTGTCGGCAGCAAGGCATTCATTTCATTTGAACATATATGCCCAATAGATATTATTATATCAACTCCTTCTTGCTTAACTATTGGAGCTATTTCATTCAATGCGGTACGATAATCGATAAAATCATAATCCTTTACATGATCTGGGAAAGTTGTTCTCGGAGATGATGTTGTTGTTAATCCGATAATACCAATTTTTAGACCTGCTACTTCTTTAATTAAATATGGGTCAATAAAATCCGGAATATTTCCTGAACTTTTTTCTCTGATATTCGATGATAAGAACGGGAAATTGGACTGCTCCATTCTCTTCTTTAATCCTTCTATTTTGAAGTCGAATTCATGGTTGCCTATAGCTGCAGCTGTGTAATTCATCTCGTTCATAACTGCAGCCATCGACTCTCCTTTGAACCAGGTAGAGATCGCTGGGCCTGTCCACATATCGCCACCACTTAGAATTAAATAATTATCTTTCTCTTCTGAATAACCTTCCTCCTCTCGCCATAAGCCCATCATTCCAGCCGCACCGCCATAATCTCCCTCCGGTTCCATCCAGCCATGCTCGTCATTTGTATAAAGAATTATAATGCTTTCGCTATCTGTACTTCCACCATTTTCGGGCTCTGAAGGCGAATCGTGGCAATATATGAGGAATGATAAGAGAAAAAGAATTGAAAGATATTTTCTGATATTTTTAATCACTCTATTCTAAATACTATCTAAGTTAAATTGTTGATGTAGAAATATAAGAATAACCAGTTACTTTATTAGGAGCATTTTTTTAATCTGCACAAAACTGCCAGCTCTGATTTGGTAGAAATATACCCCACTCCCTAAATTTGATGCATCAAATTGGACTTGGTAACTTCCACTTGATTGTTCTTTGTTTACTAGCTCTGTAACTTCTCGGCCAAGCAAGTCAAACACTTTTAGCTCTACATTGGATTGTTCTGGAATAGAATATTTAATCACACAACCATTATTGAATGGGTTAGGATAGTTTTGGTTTAATTCGAATCTAGGCAGTCTTACCTCTTCTTCTTCGACACTCGGTCGGTAATTATAGAACCACCTTGTTGCTTGAACTGTCGGAGAGGTTTCACTGAATCCGTACCAGTAGTAATCCGGACTGGAATTTATCGCTAGTGGATCTAAAGCCATAAATGCAACTTTATTGCCAGTGGGTAATTCAGTAGTGGCTCCAACCGAAACTTCTCTTACTTCTGGAATGCCGGCAATGCCTCTTGTTTCTGCTGTCATGAAAACATCAGTTTGCTCTCTAACATCAAATCCATCATGCCAGTTATATACTCCTAGTTCCTTATTTGGATCATATTGGAGTGAGTCTGTTAATTGTGATTCCCATAGTTCGTGCATCTTAGTTCCTATCGACACATCGAGGACATTCAATTTTGAGGGGAGTTCATGACCAGATTCTCCATTGAAGCTAACATCGTTAAAGTATTGTGTAAGCCCTAGGATATCATACTCAAAATCTCCAGGATAATAACCTATATCATAATATCCTCTATTCCAACCAAGATATTCGTCTCCGGCTAAAAAATAATCACGTGCTCCATCTGAATTGATCCATTCTCTTATTACATCATCATTTCTAACATCCGGTCCACCTTGAGTAAATTCAAAAATATCTTGATAGTGATCTAATAACTCCATTGTGAGTGGACCATAGCTCCAAGAATCATGTGGGAATGGATAAAACGCTGAATCTTGACCAAAATAGTATGCATCCGGCCAACCAATATTACCGTTGATTACAACAAGATTCTCTTCTACTGGCAGAAATATGCTATAAGCAATTTCTAATCCAGCATCACTAGTTAGTCCTTGTACTGTTGTGGCTTCAACTGTATATGTCACTTCTGTTCCGGGCTGTTGTCCCGGGATTATGCCTTCCCAATTGAATTCTGAGATATATGTCATATCCGAGTATTGTTCTGGTCCATCATTAATTCTATAAACCACCCTAGCTTCGGTTATTCCACCGTATCCACCATCAGCACTTCCAATAATTTCACAATGAACAGTTCTTTCATTGTTTGATAGTGTTGTTGGCAGCTCTTCAAGACGAAATTCTGCTAAAGGACCATTTACTAATTGAGCAATAACGGCAAAATCCCAAGTATACATTCTTACCCACCATCCAGGATCTACATCTGAAGCTGTTCTGCCATTTTCATAGAATTTCCAGCAAGGGGTGCCTATTGTATTGTCAGCCCATAATCCAATTCTATCTTCATCTAAAGTTGTTCCATTATGGTAAAGAACTACTGCAAATATTTCTCCAGATTGGATTTGTATTTCTTGATCACCTAGTTCATCGAATATGTGCCAGTTATAAATTGGATTTGTAAGGTCTGATGCTACAGCAGTCATTGACCGGTGATGATCCATCTGCCAAATATCGTATTCCCATGTATTCTGGTTTGGATCAACATGGTTTGTCCACGGGGGTAGAGGATTATTTTCATTAAATGAAACCCAGTTTCCAGTAGCTTCTTCACCAAATAGATCTACTTCATTAAAACCATCGCCAATGGATGGGTAATAACCCATATATTGAGCTGCTTCGAAGTTCATCAACTGTTCTTTTGTCCAGTTTAGTTTTATTAGTCTAGGAATAACAGTAGCATTTGCTGATCCTTCATCATTAGCACATGTAAATCCAATTCCTTTAATTGTCATATCCGTTATTGCCTCAAACCATACAAACATTACATCTTGTCCGTAGAATGCAAAATCAGTATTCCAATCTCCTCCAAATATTCGATAATCTAACGTATCATCTACACCGGGTGGATTCGTAATTTTTGGGAAAACAGATTCAGCTTCAACACTTTTAAAGTTCTTTATTTTGGAAACTTTTATTGCTTCTCTAATATCTTTTGAGCTTTTAAGTTTAGTGATCTCACCACTAGGCTTAAGAAGAATGTGGTTTTGCGCATTTGCCGTTGACAAAAGACACAATAAAGTCAGTATATACCTAATGGTCTTTTTCATTTTGATATCTATTTAATCAGTATCATCTTCTTACTTTCAATGATATTGCCAGAACCTAGCCTATAAAAGTATATTCCGCTAGTTAAAAGTGAAGCGTCGAAATTAACCTTGTAACTGCCAGATGGTTGTTCTTTATTTACTAGCTCTGCTACTTCTCTCCCAAGCACATCAAATACTTTCAGTGATACATGAGATTGATTTGGTATTGAGTAACTGATTTTTGTTGTTGGGTTGAAGGGGTTGGGGTAGTTTTGATCTAATGAATATGAATCAAGATTAATTTTCTCATTTTTAACGTTAGTTGGAGAAAGTCGAGGATAGAAATATAGATGTGGGTGAGAACCCTCGCTAAGAGTGTAATATCCAGATAAGTCAGATGCCCAGCAGACTGCTTCACCTTGAGGTTCGAGTAAGTATGGTACTTTTGTAAGGGTATCTGCTAATGCGTCCTCAATTGTCTGACTCTCATCTCTGGGCCAATAGTAAAGTACGTTATACTTTTTAATTAGAACTTCCCTCCCATCAGGAGAGATATCACCCGCAACAGCTGTGCTAAATGTAAATTCGTTGGTTAGCTCAAGTGTGTCCACATCAAATGTCGGTTCTGAATGAAATGTATAGGGCCAGGCAGCACGATACATTTTTGTGTCAGATTCTTTTGAAACGATATAAATGTTTAAAGTTAAAGGATCCAGCATAAGAGTTTCTGCATTTCGATTACCATCTGGATATTGATAAACTAATCGGTCAACATCATAAAGAGTGGAATCAACTGGAGTTCTTTCGATAGAAACATAAGGCTCTACAACACGATATATGTATTTATTATCATATCTAATTGAGTTATCACCTATATCTCCGATGTAAATATATTGTTCCCCTTCTATCGGTCCAGGTCCAACAGCGATATCTTCCCAATCTCGATTTTGAATACCGGCTAAGTAGAAACTTCCAAGGTCTCTGCCTAGAGAATCGAATGCAAATACTCTACTCTCTCCTCCTGAATCATTATGCGTCCAAAACACACCAGGATTCTTTGTACTTGCCGCAATACCAGATGCTTCAACAATTTCCTCTGATTCAATAGCTCCATTATCTATTCGCATACCAAACTCTTGAGCTGATAGTTTAATGGAAAAGAGAAATAGAATTAGTAGTAGTATCTTTTTCAATAATCCTCCTTTACTTCAGTAATATCATTTTCTTGCTTTCAACAAATGTTCTTGAACTTAATTTATAGAAGTAAACTCCACTACCTAGATTGCTTGCATTAAACTGAACTTCATAACTTCCAGCACTTTGTTCTTGGTTAATTAATTCGGTTACTTCCCTTCCCAAGACATCAAATACTTTGAGTGATATATAACTTTGATTTGGTATTGAGTAACTAATCTTTGTTGTAGGGTTGAATGGATTGGGGTAGTTTTGAGATAAAGCAAATTCAATTGGTAGTACTTCCTTATACACATCTTCAAAATCTGTTAATTTATCAAGATTATAGCTAACAGTATAAATATCAAAATCATGCTCACCTATCTTCTTCCCAGCCCAAGCAAATAGAATTTTTTCTGCATCAGCTAAAAAGGTAATATCTTTTACTATCTCATCTTCAAATGCATAAACTACAAAATTCCCTACTACTACTTCCCCAAGGCTATTATAAGTAGTTGCGATAAGTTTATTATCTCTCAAATAGAAATGTATAAATTGATCTTTGTTAGCATAACCAACTACTCTTAGTGTTTCAACTCTTGGAGCCATAAGAGTTATATCTGAAACTAGTGTATCCCCATTTGAATTTAATATTTGTGAATAATACTTGCTTTCTTCATATGAGCTTAGAGAGTTAACAAACCTATCATTTCCTAAATATGCAAAAATTGAATATACCTCTGATGATTGATTCATTATGTTAAATTCATTATCCAGTGTATAAATCCTATTTTTATAATATGTGAAAGTTTTTTCACCATCAAAAAATATCCTACCGCTTGTGCCATACTTTACTGGAGTTTCCGCAAGTTTGGTGTTAAGTAATTCTTCCCCTTCCTTGTTATACTTTGCCACAAAAGGGCCCTCAGAATTTTGATAGATTAAGACGAACTCATCATTTTGATTTATGGTTCCTAAACAAGTTCCGTAATCATCATCAATTCCTTTAACTAATGTATCAGTTTTAGTCAAATTTAAGTTTTCATCATATAACCTATATCCAGCAGAAACAAGTCCTGAACCTACTTTTACAATAAAGGTTCTCATTGATGTCCCGTCACTGAAGAATTGATAGTTTTGGGCATCAATTTCTTTTTCCTCTGAAATTGGGTTTCCTTCAGAAGAAAGTACCCTAGAGGCTGTTCTTATTTCATTTCTGTATGTAATAAATAACTGATCACCAGTATACTCTACGATTCTTGGTCTATTCTCATTTGTTTTTGCTTCTTCGTCACTAATTAGTGCAGAATCTATCTTTGTGAAATTATCATATTTCATTAAGTAAGCTTTTTTGTCAATTATCCTTGGAATTGTTAACCGACCATCTTCATCCTTGAATATTTCATCACCAATATCATAGTTCAACTCACGATCGAAGTATTGAGATAAAAGCTCACCATTTTTATCAAAGTAGAAAAGCGAATTTGAATAATCATTCCTGCCTTCTTCAATCTGAACAATTAGCGCATAGTTTTCCTCATTAAAATTTGAACAAGTGATCATCTCCTCATAAAAATAATAATCAGGATAATCATTCCTATAGAAAATTGAATATTTATTTTCTCTTTTTATATTTCCCTTAGTATCAAAAGTGAATGTATTAAGTTTAAGTGAATCTATATAAAAATATTGGAAAAGTGTGTCGCTAACAGATAAAAGCTCTGATTGAAGTCTTAAACCCCATTCGTAATGATCACCGTGTAATACCTTTATTAGTTTTGAATTAATTAATGAATCAGTATTTGAATAGGTCTGAATTGAGATTCCAATAGAATCATAATTAGTCATATTCAAAAAAGTCAGACAGTACTCTCCAATGGAATTGGCAGCTATATTGGCACTGCTTCCATATTCTGGGTCGTGCCCATTTATTCTATTTACTATACTATCAGTACCATCAGAATAAATTTTCGTTAATTGTATCTCTCCTCCATAATCATTTGCAACCACAAATTCATCCATATACCGATCTATGTTAGTCCCTTCCCCTGGCCATCCTGTCCCACACCATGGCATAAGACCCCCACCAAGGTAAATTGGATCTTCAGACGTAAATTTATCGCTAAATAGATTCCCTAGAAAACTGATACTTCCCATGTCGATCCATGCTTGATAGGTTTCACTATAAATACCAAATGAATTATTATGATGAGAATAATTAATAAGATCATAAAACTTTGTAGATTTTTTTTCTCCAATCTTTTCTAAAGTTTCTGTGTATTCTTGAGTGTATGTTAATGCTGAGCCAAAACGAAGATCGCTCCATCTAACGATAAATCCATTTGATGAATCCGGAAAAAGAGCAATGTTTTCTTGTCTGTAATTATTATGCACAAGATTGTCATTTATAATTATTGGAGTTCTGCTCTGTCCAAATAATGGAGAATAAAATAACACGGCAATTAGTAAATAAAATAGCCTAGACATTATAAAATTCCTTAATTATAATTTTGTCATTCTAAAAATTCCAATCCGTTTTGTAATACTAGATCAGCATACCAGGAGAGCTCTTTTACATTTTCTGGATCTGTGAAATTTTCGATTCTTCTATTAATATTTTAAACTTTATTGTAAGACTATCAATCAACAGATCGTTTTGATATGAATAATATTCTCCACTCATCGATGAGGTAATTATTCCTCTTTTATCAATAATACTCGAAAAAGAAACAAGGGGTGGAGTATCGATAACTAATATATGATTCGTTTTACAGTACAGTCCTCTTTCAGAACCATAAGTATCATTCCAATCCATATAGTCACCCACCGCAAAATCTCTTTGAACTGCTCCAAACGAATCTGGATTTGCTGGCCTATATGACGAGTAATTTGAATTCGGTTGAATTGTCCTTGGTAAAACTGGTAGTTGCGCTTTGTTCCTTGAGGGCAAAAGCATTGTATCGACTTTTTCTGGATTCGATTTTAGTAGGATCTGTTCAGAGCCTCGTAAATCTGTGAATTGAAACAATATCCAATCGTCAAATTCAGATATAAAAAAATCCCCCTCATCAGTACATTGAACTGGATCATGAATAAATTCACCAGAATTGTCTTTGAGCATGCAGTATTGAATAACTTCTCCAATATACTCCCTGCCATTTGGTGTTTCTGAAACCTCTTTGATCTCCAATGAATAGATGTTTAGAAGAAAGAATATGTAGGTAGAATCAGTAGGCTCTTGGCGATACTCACCTATCGCGTAAACAGCTTTCTTGTTTATTGGGAAATTCACTTCAATTGAATTTTCATTTTCTGGTGATGTGGGATCGTCTGAACAACCGAAAAAACATAAGGATGAAAATAAAATGATGGCGAGCAAAACTAACTTATTCATGGATCTTCCACTATTTTGTTTGTGTATTCTTTTCATGATACTTCCATCTAAAACAGTAGACTTTAGGTCTAAGAACTCAATCCTTAGTTATAAAAAATTTATTAAAAACTTCCTTTCTGCCCAATAATTTAATCTTAAAGTATTATCAGATATACGCATCCAATATTTATTGTATTAATATAGCAAGAAAATAGAACTTTTTAATAGGTATAAGTACCTATTTTGAATTAGAGATGTTTTTTTGACCTTATTGGATACTTTTTGTGATCTGTATCACTTTTATAACTCTTCGAATCCTTTTTGCGATAACCACATCAAACCCCTATAATTTATTTTATACTATAAAAAGAAGGGATAAAATGACTTTACATACCAATTTAACTCACGTTGCTTCTGCAGATGAATTGCAAAAATTATTAGATGAAAATGAAAATGTTATGGTTTGCTGTGGAAGAATGGGACCAATGTGCATTCCAGTATATGGAGCCATGCAAGAATTAGAGAATGAATATAAAAATGTAAAATTTGCAGATATGCTTTTCGATAATCCTGAAGCTTCAGTAATTCGAAACCATTCTGCTACTGCTGGATTTGCTGGTTTACCATTTACAATGTATTACAAAAATGGTGAGGTTGTAAAAGCGACATCTTCAATCCAAAATATGGAGCAAATTACAGAAATTTTAGATTCTGAGTTTTCTGGATAATCTATAAGTTTTTTTCAAAAGCGAGTATTTATACTCGCTTATTTTTTATACTGTCTTAATCTCTTGAAAAGCTGGTTCCAACTCTACCCTGCTCTTCTTTTTGTTAGTCAATCTTCTAATATCGTTAATAACGAATAAAGCAGAAGGAAGAACCAATAATGTTATAATAGTCCCAAAAATCAATCCAGCAGCTATTGAAACTGCCATAGGAACTAAAAATTGTCCTTGCTCGCTTGTTAAGAATATTATTGGCGCCAATCCCACCGTTGTTGTGATTGTTGTAAGAACTATTGGACGAAATCTTGCAATCCCAGCACTATATAATGCTTCATCAATATCAATTCCTTGGGCAATCATTTTATTATACTTATCCACGAGAACAACTGAATCATTAATAATTATTCCGGCAAGAGCAACAATTCCGAGAAAAGACAAAATTGAAATTGGGATTCCCATTGCATAATGCCCAAGCACCGCACCAATTAATCCCAAAGGAATTAAACTTATTACCAAGAGTGTCTGTAAATACGATTTGAATAGAAACATGAGAATTGTGAACATAACTAACAATGCTATAGTCATGGTGCTCACCATAGAATCAGTCATTCTTTCAACTTCTTCTGCTTGTCCACCACCTACTCCCCTAGATACTCCCTCAACTTGTGCTAAAACTGATGGAATTACAGTTTTATTGAGGTCACCAAGAACTACTGCAAGATCGTTTTTAGAATAATCAAGATTTGCAAAAACCGTGATTGATCTTTCTCCATTTTCGTGTCTAATTCTTAATAAACTTCTCTGGATATTGTATTCCGCAACTTCGCTAAAGGAAACATACCCTCCAGTTGGAGTACGCATTTTCAAGTTCTCGATTTGTGAGAGTGAAACTCTGTTTTCTTTATCGAATCTTACCCATATCTTTACTTCGTCTCTTCCTCGCTGCAATCGCATAACCTCCTGGCCATAGAATCCTTGCCGCAATTGTGTTGTTAGGTCTCTGAGAGTAAAACCAAGAGCTTGGCCTTCAGGCTTTAAACTAACAATAAACTCGTTGCTTCCAAGAGGCGTATCATCCATAATATCCTTTACACCAGCGATTTTCTGTAATTCATCCTTCATCAGATCTTTTGCTTTCAATAGCTGTGTGTAATCATGACTTTGGAATTTTACAGATATGGGTGTACCACCAAAATTGAATCCTCCAACTGTTACGTTTTCAGCTTCTGGAACAACGCCGATGTATTCACTTAGAGAATCTGAAAAATTACTAATCGTATAATCTCTATCAGCAGAAGATGGAAGTACAAAGAAGATATTAATCGTTCCTGAATTCATCCAAGAGGTAAAATTTTGAATTGGGTTCAAAACTCCATTACTCGTATCTTCCCAATCATTTGCAAAAACAAGAGCTTTATCAATTAATCGATCTCGTACCTGGTCAGCTATTTCTGCCGAAGTTCCAGCAGGCATCTGAACTTGAATTCTTGAATATGGGGCTTCAATTTCTGGGAAGAATTGCGATTTCACATGTGATCCGGCCATCATTCCACCTACAATTAGAAGTGCTGCAAAAACACCAGCTGAAACTGACCATCGGTTATTTAGACTAAAACGCAATATCCTTCCATATACTTTATTTATCAAAAAGTCGATTCCTTTATTTACTTTTATACGAATTCTAGTTAGAAGGTTATTCGATTCTGTTTCAATTTTCAAAGCTTTCGAATGTGCAATATGTGCAGGAAGAATAATCATCGCTTCTACAAGTGAAAATAACAAAGCAAAGATCACAACTGCAGCAATCTGCCAAACATATTTCCCAAGCATCCCGTAGAAATAGAAATAAGGAATGAATGCCACAATAGTCGTTACAATTGAGATAGTCACTGGTTTGATTACATCAAGAGTTCCGTCAACTGCTGCTTTTAACGGTGGTTTGCCCTCCTTTTCAAACTGAGAATAAATGGATTCGCCAATAATAATTCCATCATCAACTAGTATCCCTATGACCATTATCATTCCAAAAAGGCTGAACTGGTTAATACTGATATTCGTTACCCAAAGGACAAAGAACATTCCCAGCAATGAAATTGGAATACCCAAAGCTACCCAGAATGATAGTCTGGTATTTAGGAATATTCCTAAAACAATAACCACCATTATCAATCCAAGAATACCATTCTGCGAGAGAAGATCTATTCTTTCTTGCAGTTCGTCTGTCTCTCTTATAAAAATACTGAAGTTTACAAGACCTGCATACTTTGCTTCATATTTCTTGATCATCTCAATAGTTATCTCGTCGATCTCTATTACATCCTCAACATTGTTGTACATAACGTTGAATCCAACAGAACGTCGGCCGTTATACTCTGAGAAAAATCGATTCTCAGGCCATTGTTCAACAATCGTGCAAATGTCTGAAAGAAAAATTTTCTGACCATTTATAGAGGAAACTATCTCTATGTTTTCCAACTCTTTTGCTTGATATTTTTTATTGTATGATCGAATAAGTATCATCTCTTGATCTGTTAGAACAGATCCTGATGAAATATTAAGATTGGAATTTCTAATTGCCTGTGCAATTTCATTTATCGTGAGCTTATATCTTCTTAGATCTTCAGGAGAAACTTCAATTGAAATTTCTCTAACTGGCAGACCCCATGTATTAATGTTTGAGATTTTACCAGTTCTTAAAAGCTCATCTCTAAATTCTTCAACAATTCGTTTAAGAGTGAATAAATCTTCTGGGCCATTTATACTGAGCATTATTGCTCTATTCCACGAAGTGGTTTGATAAACTATTGGTTTCTCAGCATCCGTTGGATAAGAATTGACAGAGTTAACTGAATTTTTAACATTCTGCATAACCTTATCTATATCATAATCTGGATTTACCCTTACAGAAATGTAACCCCAATTATCTTGTGAAGTAGAACGTATCTTATCAATACCTTCAAGTCCTCGTAAATTCTCTTCTATCTTAGTAACTATTCCCTCTTCAACTTCAATTGATGATGCTCCAGGATATGGAAGATTAATTTCAATATTTTCAATTTCTAATCTTGGGTCTAATCTTTTGTTTAGATTGAAAAGAGCAAATATCCCACCGATACAGATTACAAGCATTATCCAATTAGTAATGGCCGAATGTTTTATGAAATAATTTATAAATGATTTAAGCATACAAATTCCTAGTTAATTTAATTCTGAATGTGCCTCGATTGCACTATCTGTTAGTGCAACTTCCTCTTCCACAAGCTCGGGATCATTGATTGAATCTATTTTCATTCCTACCAGAGGTTTTTGAAGAATTGTAGAGACAAGTTTACTCTCTTCAGGAATTGATCTTTCAACAATTGCAATGTCATCTTGATAAACAAGCACACTAATATCTTCAACAGTCAAAGTGCCTTCATTTATAACAAATACATCACCATCATTATTTATTGCATGACGAGGGATGATTGCTACATCTTCCAACTTTTTACCAGAAATTTCTATTGTTACGTAATTTCCCGGTAAGAAATTTGATTTTAGTTTATTATTTGAGAATGATACATATACATTTGTTGTTTGGGTTGTACGCTCTATGTCAATATCCTTCCGATAGATTTTACCTTCAAGATAATTTTCCTTATCATTTTCGTAGTATATTTTAACTGATGGTGGAGACTGGAAGCTAATCATATTGATTTCATCAACTGATAAAGGGACAGCAATTTCAAGATTTTTAGCATCAATTAATGTAAATAAGGTTTGTCCTCGAACAATGAAACTATTTTCAATTAGATCAGAATCGCTTAAATATCCATCGAATGGTGCAGTTATATTGTATTTTGAGAGAAGAATTTCTTGATTTTTAACTTTATAGTATTTACTAAAAACATTTCGAGAACTGACTTTGATTTTTTCTCTGGTGTCCGTTGTTTTTGGCAATTCCGGAGTTTCACCACTTATATCGAGAGTATTGAAATATTTGAACCATTTATCGTATTCTTCTGCGCTTTCATTTTTTAATTCTGGTAGCATTGATGCAACACTGTTCATAAAATCTGAGCGGAATGAAAATAGATCGTTTTCAACTTCTCGTGAGTCGATCTTAAGAATTACCTCACCCTTCTTAAAATGCGTGCCATTTTTAGCATTATTCTTTGCGTATAAAATTTTGCCTTGAGCTTCTGATACGACCTCCAAGCTCTGTTTTGAGTTTACAACACCATTTCCTTTAATACTAAGAGTAAAGTCTTCATAAACTATCCTTTGGGTCTCAACTTTTCTAATATCAATTTGCTCAGCTCTTTTATTACTTGTTTTTTCTGTGGAAGTTAGAAACATCATTCCAAGAAAACCAACTGCAATGATCGCAATGAATACAAGTATCTTTTTAACTGGAATCTTCTTCATTATTTTATTTTCCTTAAGTTTTGTCATGATCTTAGACGCATTATCCCTTAAAATGGTTACAAAAACTGATTATTTTTTTATAATTTAATCCAACTATTTGAAAGATTATGAGAGATCAATACAATATATTATTCAGTACTGCCCTTTTAGCACTACTATTGACTATTTCATGCAGTGAAGTCAAGCAACCGCCAGGAGCATTTGCCCCAGATATCCCATCTCAGAAAAGCATAACAAATGACAAGATATGGGACTATAATAGCTATAATTTTTCAGCACTTGCAAAATTTGATCTAAGAGCAAAAGTTTTAGGAAAAGAGAGATATAGATATGATAGAGAATCTGATCTTTCTCCATATGATCTTGCTCTTGGTTGGGGTAGAATGTCAGATCAATCAGTTGTTGATGAATTAGATATTTCACAAAGGAATAGATGGTACTACTGGCAAACTGAACACTTTCCTATTCCAAGAAAGGAAATAGAAAATTCATCAGCTAATATGCATATTATTCCAGCAAATAAAGAAGTTGAAGATGTACTGAGTGATATTCGAGTTGGAGAAATAATTCTTCTCGAGGGTTATTTGGTATCAATTAAGTCTGATGATGGTTGGCGCTGGAAAAGTTCTCTTTCGAGAGATGATACTGGGAATGGTGCTTGTGAAGTTATCTGGGTAGAAAAATTATTAAGACTTAAATAGTTTTACTTTCGAAATTCATTCTGTCGTAATATTCAATATTTGGTTAGGGGGAGGTTTTTACACTTTTAATTTTGGAACAAATCTTTACGTTTAAAGGTATGATGCATTGACTTCTGTTTAGAATTACAAACTTCTAATAGAAACATCACATTTTTTAACAAAAGAACAACTTTATGAGTTTATTTGAAAATCAAGATCTGTTAACATTTACCATAGCAGCTTTAGCATTTATAATAAATTCCGTTGGAAACATTATAAAGCGGTTCTCGCAAAGGACAATTAAAAATAAAAGGACATTCTAGTTTGATGAGATATGCATTCACGAAAGGTGTTGCTTTACTTTTCATACCAATTCTTGCGTTTTCGCAAGATACTTTAAAAAGTACAACTAATACCGCCCCAGCCAGTGACAAAGTTTATAATTTGGAAGATTACTTGCTTTCAGAAGATACAAGATTAGTTCTTGATTCAGATTTTGGAGAAACTCTATCTCGAGTTGAAATAAATGAGAATAGATATATGGATATCAATGAATCAGATGATTTCCATTATACTCAAGAACTCGAAAGAAGAGAAGATGGTATTTATCTTGTAAGTGCAGATCAGCATGTGGACGTATTTCTTTTTATTTCAAAAAGTATGGAAACTTCTTATCCTACTCCTCCACTCCAATTACCAGCAACATTTAAGATAGGAGATAAATGGTCGTGGAAAACATATAAAGTCGAAGATGAAGATTCCATTTTTGTTACAACATCTGGCAGAATTGAAGCAGAGGAAAAATTATTTTTTCCAGCTGGAGAATTCGATGCTCTCAGAATTGTTTTCGATATTGAAACTAGCGAAGGTGAAAAAAGTACTGTTACACAATGGATGGCACCAAATCTTGGAAGAATAAAAATGAATGTTGTTATGGAGGGTGGTGGATTTGTTGGGACTATTCTTTCAATATTAGGTTATGATGAAATTGAATTCAACCTAAAAGAAGTGCTCCACGAAGAAGTAGCAAAAAAAGATTAGCTCTCTTTCCCTTCATTTTTATTATTGTAGAACCTTGTAGTTGGATATGCAAAGTCAATATTTTTATATTCAGCAAACCTCTCAAGTATAGCTTCCCATATTGTTTCTTCAGTTCCCCGACGCTGCTTAACGTGACATAGATATCTCATCGTTAACATGACACCACTGTCTTTAACCGAAGTATAAACAATTGGAGTAAGTGTGCGATATATTATCATAAATTTTTTAGAAGCTTCCCGAATTTGTCGCTGGGTTTCTTTACTCAAGTTTGCAGCATGTTGATCTAAAATGTCAGCAAGAATTTGTTTAGCTGTTTTCCAATCACTTTCGAATGTAACTAACACAGGAATCTCATTCCAGATGTATTCAAATCCAGCTGTAAAATTTGCCTGCCACCTTGTAAATACTAATCCATTTGGTATGTGAACGATTCTTCCTGTACTCTGGTCAGAATCTACCCAATTCCCTATTTCCATAACAGAAAACTGGAACAAACGAATATCAATTACATCACCTCTGATTTCATCACCAATTTGAATTCTATCGCCGACAGAGAAAGGTTTTCTCGTAACTATAAAGAACCATCCGCCAATATTTACTAAAAGGTCTTTTAGAGCTATAGCCAGACCAGCAGATAATAGCCCAAGAAAAGTACCAATTGATTCAAATAATCCGAACCAAACCCTTGATAATAATAGAATTCCAATAATTACTGTTGTAGTGCGCAGGCTTTTCGTCCAAAAGTATCGATCCTTATAGTCTTCCAATCTTTCAATAATAAGTTTGGATATGACTATTCTAATAATCCATAAGACTAATATTATTAAAATTGATTGGAATAATTGTTCTTGGATGGTGGGATGAATCCCTAAGTATTCTCTTATAAACTCTGTAATGCTATTGAATTGTTCGGACATTTAACTAAAACTATTTATTGCGTAATTCTTTCGTTACTTCTAACATACTTAAATAATTTTCATAATTCACGTATTCTGGTATGCTATTTCCAGATCCAATAATATATCCTCCATCATATCCGGCTTTTCGAACATTGTCTAATACTTTTACTCTTACATCTTCTGTCGTACCTCTACATAGAAGATCCACATCAACATGACCCATTAAACATAGTTTATCTCCATATCTCGACTTTACTTCTCTTAATTCCATAGCTTTTGGCTCAATTGGATGAATTGCATTTACTCCACAATCAATTATTCTATCAAATACATCGTAGAGAATTCCATCTGTATGATAGATAAATGGTTTATTATATTTTTTAGCTAAGTCTCCAATCTTTTTGAGCCATGGGAAAACAAGCTCATCAAGTGTTTCTGGAGAAACCATTAAGCTGTTTGTATATGCTATATCATCACTATACCAAAGAATATCAACTACATCGTGCTGTGCAAAAACTTCGAACATACTAAGAACTAATTCACCCAAACTGTTGTTAAGTGTTCTCACTAGTTCTGGATTTTCGAAAAGAGCGAAAGAAAATGTTTCAAAACCCATCATCTCCCAAGTCATGGTAAAGATATCACCGTATTGACCAATTACTCCCATACCTTCTGGGAGAAGATTTTTAATCTCATCGAGTCTATTGTAATTAAAATCATTTTGTTTTGGGAAAATATACTTTTCGTATTCTTGCTCGTTTGTGATAACGCCCCTTCCCTCGGAAGCCCAATTAAATTGCTGAACAGAATCTCCACCAAGATTTGTGTTTTTTTTAACGACTCCAATTTTAGCTGGATTAAAATCTGCAATTGGTTGCAACTTAACATAGTCGTAACCTGACTTATAAGAAAACTCGACTTCTTCTCTTAATCCTGTTATCGATTTCCCAAGAAATCTTTCTTTAATTTTTGGATGAACACCGAGTTCAGCTGTTGGAATAAAATCTGCTTTATTTAAAGTGAGTGTATTAATCAATTGTTCTATGTCAGGTTTAGGATTCATATATTCAAATCAATTTTGGAGTGTATTGTGTATTAATTTTTTGGCCGTGATTAAGACCGATACAAGATTTATGAGTTCGATTTCTCTCATCAGAATCATCAAACTTATTGCCATCCTCAATGTAGATAACAGTCATTCCTTCCCGGATCGTCTCTGTTCTATTTTCTTCAGTTCCATGAAAGGTTAATCCAGAGTGAAATGTTGCATCACCAGGATTTAGTTCAACAAATTCTTTTTCAAATTTTTTAAGATGCTCTGGTGAATGAGGATTTTTAAATATATCAACATATTCCTTTTCACTCTTATGCGTTTTGGGATAAAATAATAAGCATCCATTTTCTCGATTTGATCCATTCAAAGACAACCACATTGTTGTAGAATTATCTGGGTTCTGAAGCGGCCAGTAACTGCTATCTTGATGAACATGAGTTGCTCTTCCGCCAGTTTCCTTGAATAAAGCTTGGTCGTGCCAAAGTCTTGTTCCTTCTGTTTGCATTAGTTTATTGGCAATTCCAGCAAATCTTTTACTGAATACAAAATCCTTCATAACTGGAAAATCAAAACACAAGTATCCGCATTGTAAAAAGGATTGCTCATAATTAGATTTTTCAGCAAATGTTCTTTTATCACTTTCTTTTCGTAAGAATACAGATGCCTCAATAATTCTTTTTATATAGTTTACATGCTCCGATAATATTACATTCTTTAGTTTAATAAATCCATTTTGCTGATAATGTTTCACTTTCGAATCAGTAATCGCGAAAGAGGAATTATAAAACTTTTTAATTTCCGATGGAGTTTCAGAATTGAGTAGTGAGAGAGCCTCTTCTCTTGATTGAAATCCAAAATTATTCATTTAACCTCCCTAAATTCAATTGCGTTAAAATAATTAAAGGAATTCGGATAAGAAACTGGTGACATAATAATTTAATTAGCAAATCATGAATAGAGAGCGAGTAAAACCTTTTCTGGAGTCATGGGAGCATTATAGAATAATTCTACTTCTGGGTTGAATGATTTAATAGCATTTAGAAGAGCAAAGTAGACACCTATTCCATACATCAATGGAGGTTCACCAACTGCCTTGGAATTAAATGGGCCAAAACGATTTTCTGAATCATCAAGATATTCAACAACAACTTCTTTCGGGACACTGTAAATATCCGGTATTTTATATGTGGAAAGTGTGTTTGAAAGAAGTTTACCACTTTCAGATTGTACCAATTCCTCCAAAGTCATCCAACCAATACCTTGGGCCAATCCACCTTCAATTTGTCCCAGGTCAATCAAAGGATTAAGAGATTTTCCAAAATCGTGAACGATTTTCACTGAATCTATTTCGTACCGACCAAGCAAACAATCTACAGTAGCCTTTATTACTGCAGTACCATAGACGTGATAAGCAAACGGGCTTCCGATGTTTTTTTCTCTATCGAAATATATATCAGGAGTAGAATAGAATGCATGTGAACTTAAATTGGTTCGTGAGAAATAAGCAGAATGAATCAGTTCATCCCACATTAATTCAGTTTGTGAATTCTTTACATTTACACACTCATCTACAATCGATATCACAGCAGGATCAACTTTCAGTTTTTCGGATGCCACGAATTTGAGTCTTTCCAATATATTTCTACACGCAATTAAAACTGCATTTCCGTTTAAGTCTGCCCCACTGCTTGCCGCAGTTGCAGATGAATTTGCAATTCTTGTTGTATTTGTAGTTTCAACCTTTATTCTACTTCTATTAATCGAAAATATTTTTGAGCAGACATCGATCATCTTTTCGTTCACACCTTGACCCATTTCAACAGCAGCTGTGCTAATTCCAACGCTTCCGTCAGAATATACATGAACAAGAGCGCTTGCTTGGTTTAAAAACGAACTTGTGAAAGATATACCAAAAGAGATAGGCATAACGGCAGTCCCTTGTTTATATCTGTCGTTTTCATTGTTGAATCTCGTTACATCTTCTTTAATTGATTTATAACTATATTTCATCTCAGCTTTAGTCCAGGAATTAACTGCTTGCGTATCTTTTGTTTTCTGTCCATAGTAGTAGTGCTTATCATCATCAATCAAATTTATTCTTTGAATATGGTCAGCATCTACTCCGAGAACCTCTGATGCTTTATGAATCGCTGATTCAATGACGAACATTCCTTGTGGTCCTCCAAATCCTCTAAAAGCTGTGTTAGGTGGAAGATTTGTTTTGCAAGATATTCCAGTAGCTTTCACATTTGGGATATAATATGAATTCGTGGCGTGAAATAAGGTCCTCTCAAGAACAGCTGGTGAAAGATCAGCAAAGGCACCGGCATTTTGGAAAAATGTAACTTCATAGGCCAATATTTTTCCATTTTTTGTAAGTCCCATCTTATAATCAGAGGAATATGGATGACGTTTACCAGTCATTTTTGTATCATCCAATCTTGAAAGTACTAATTTCACTGGTGCCTTAGTTTTGAATGATGCTAAAGCCGTCATTACAGCCCAAGAAGTGGCTTGATCTTCTTTCCCTCCAAATGCTCCACCAAGTCTTAGAACATCTACTTCAATTTGATGCATTGGGATATTGAGAACCTTGCTAATTGCTCTTTGCACCACAGTTGGACTCTGAGTTGAGGAATATATTTTTACGCCATTTTCAGTGGGTACTGCATATGATGCTTGAGTTTCAAGGTATAGGTGTTCTTGTCCTCCAGAGTCGACTCTGCCTTCGATAGTTATATCACAATTCTGCCACTCTGTATTTACATCTCCAAATGAAAATGTTTGAGGTGGTTTGATTAGTAGTCCTTTTTCGAACGCTTCCCTAGGATTTATTATAATCGGAAGATCTTGATAATTAATTCTTATTTTTCTTGATGATTGTTTTGCTAATTCTTTATCTTTTGCTAAAACTAAAGCAATTGGTTCTCCAATAAATTCAACTACATTTTCTGCAAAGAGTGTTTCATCTTTTATTATTCCACCAATCTGATTTATTCCAGAAATTGAGGTAGAAGATATTATATCAATCACTCCTTCTGATTTTAAAACCTCAGAGAAGTCTATATCAATAATTTTTGCATGTGCTTTCTCAGATGATATGACATAAGCATATAAGATCCCGTCCAATATTGGGAAGTCATCTACATATTTTGACAATCCACTTACATGATTTTCAATATCCTTTTTCATCTTAACTGATCCATCGAAAATTCGTTTGGGAATAATTCAATTATATGTGTCTTTAACATCTGCTTCGCCAATAGTCTTTTATATTCAGCACTACCTCGAACATCACTTATGGGTGATATTTCATTATCAATAATTTTAATTGCTTCCCTAATAATTTCAGTATTTAGCTTCTGATTAGTTAAAAAATGGGCTGTTTCGTTCATATATTTTGGAATTGGCGCAATTCCTCCAAATGACAAACTGCATGCTTCAATAACTTCATGAATGACTTCCATTTTTATTGCAGAATTAACACTCGCAATATCAAGATGTGTCCTCTTTGATACCTTTTCAAAATTAAAGAGTGAATTGCTATCTATGTTAGAAAACTTAATTGCTTTTATTAATTCAAACTCAGATTTATCTATTTTTTTGTAGTCTAAGAAAAACTTCTTAAGCGGCAGCTCCCTAAAATGGTTATCCTTCTCAAGCAACAAAATTGCTTCTAGAGCAAGCAAAACAATGGTTAGGTCCCCTATTGGAGAAGCATTAACAATGTTGCCGGCAAGCGTGGCACTATTTCTAATCGGTAAAGAAGCAATTAACTTATTGAATTTATTAAATGAAGGTATTAAGGATTGTATCAAATCTGATTTTGCAAACTCTTCAAATGTTGTGCTTCCGTCTGCGAAAACGTAATTGTCATCAATCCAGATATTTTCAGCGGAGTTATTAAAAACTAAGAATGGATCTTCTCCCTTAAGGTCATCTTCCCTTTGAACGTATAGGTCTGTACCACCTCCAACAATATTTGCTGAGTTTCTTGAGATTTCAAAATTGGAATCTGGAAGTCTTTTAAACGGTCTGGGATTGTCATAAAATAACTTGGGATATATCCAGAATTAATCAAACTTTCTAACCGAGCGGAATCTTTTACGTTTGGATCAATTCTCTTGATATTTTCAAGAGCCCTTAGTATTGAGATATAGCCAGTACATCGACAGATATTTCCAGCTATCGAATCTTTTATCTCTGACAATTTATAATCAACATTTTCAAGAAGAAAACCTGTTGTAGAGACAATAAATCCAGGAGTACAAAATCCGCATTGACTTGCATTCTCACTGACATAGCTTTCTTGAATTGGAGTAAGGCTATTTAGATTCAAACCTTCAATAGTAACAATATGTTTACCATCAATTTTGCCAATTGGATAGAGACAAGAATTAATAGATTTGTAGTGAACCTCGTCATCAGTCAATTCTCCAAGAAGAACTGTGCAAGCACCGCAGTCCCCTTCTCGACAACCTTCTTTTGTACCAGTGATTTTACCAACATCACGAATGTAATCAAGGAGATTATTTCCGAGAGGTAATGTGGCAGTTATCTCTTCATCATTCAGTATGAAATTAATTTTAGAAGCCATGCTTATAAGATCAAATAATATTTAAACTATTAATAATTTGATTTAAGTACAAATCAATTTTATGTAGCAAGGTAAAATCTATGCTATATTTTTAGATATTTTAGTTAAATCACCTGCTAGATCTTTTGAAATATCGAATCTAATTACTTTACGATTATTATCGATAAGTGCTTGCCTATCTCCAAGTGCCTGCGATTCTACAAGTACTCCAAAGGAGATTGAGCTGCTTTCTTCTCCAGCTTGATCAGGGATTGCAATATCATCATCTGATTTTGTTATAATTTGAATGAATAAACCGTTACCGGCATCTCCTTTGTGCAACTGACCCGTCGAGTGAAGAAATCTGGGACCAAAACCCACAGTTGTAGCAACTTTGTATTTATCTTGGAGTTTAGTCCTAAGTCTCTGAAGTTCTGCTCCATTCTCTTCATTCATTTTCGTATAGGCTTGAATAGAAATGTAACTTCTTCCGTTGATATCATCAATTCCTTGGCTTATTGAATTAAGAAATTCTGGAAGTACTTCAGAAAGTTGATCTGTCTTAATATTACCGATAACTTCAACTGAACCTTCTTTAATAACTGATGGAATTCCAACAAGTTTTCCAGTTTCTAAATAATCATTTACCATTTTACGTGCAATAATTTTTGCAGATTCAACATTGGGCTGATCAAAAGGTTGAATATCAATTACCCAACTCATTATTGCAGTTGCCATTTCCCATCTAAAAAACTCAGCTCCTAGTTCATAAATATTCTCAACACCTATCTTTAATACTGGGAATCCAGCTTCTATTAATCTGCCGACTTGGTCTGTATATTTATTATCATCTTTTAGATGGAGATAAACAAAAATTCGATCTCTGCTATATTTTTCGATGGATAATATTTCTTCACCTTCAATTGGAAGTATCCCTTTCCCTTCTTTACCAGTGCTTTCGGCGATCAACTGTTCAACCCAAGCTCCTATTGGGTTCAATTTTTCAGAAAGAATAAAAGTTAATTTGTCGACTCCTTCTTGAGCAAGCACCCCAATTGCTGTTCCAAGATGTGCGACGTAGCAATCTTCGGATTTTGAATGATCAATAACTATCTGAGCAGCATCAAATAATTTGACTAAATCAACACCTATCAGTGCTGCAGGAACGATTCCAAAGAGTGATAATGCTGAATATCTACCCCCAATGTTAGGATCATTTAAAATATTTTTCTAAAATTTAAAACTTTTGCCATTTCTTCTAATCCGCTATTTGGATCAGTTATAGCGACGAAGTGTTTCCCTACATTTTCATTTCCCACTTTGGAGGATGTGAAATTATAAAAATATTTCATAAAGGATATTGTTTCAACTGTTCCACCGGATTTGGTTGAGACAATATAAATAGTCTCTGATGGGTCATACTGTTTCATCATTTCAGAAACTGCATCAGGGTGTGTGCTATCAAGAACACTAAGATTCAAGTATCCTTCTTTTGTCCCAAATATTTTCGAAAAAACTTCTGGTGCAAGACTTGATCCACCCATTCCAAGAAGTAATACATTTTTAAACCCTTCTGATCTAATAGCATCCACAAAATCATTTATCTCATTAAAGTTTTTCTTGGCAACTTCTACACAATCTAACCAACCTAATCTGTTACTAATTTCTGTTGGGTCATCGCGCCAAACAGTGTGGTCCTTTTCCCATATTCGTTGTACGATTTTCTGGTCTTTTAAGTCAGCAAGTTTTTCTTGAACAAGCTTTTCATATTTTCCAAGTTCCATTTTGTAAAAATTCATTTTATCCTCTTATTATTTATAAAGTTTTTCAAGTTTTATTCTACTCCAAAAAGTTTCATCATCTCATCATCATCGATTCCTTTAATCAGCTCATCTTCATCATCAAATCTTGGAGTTTTGTTCATTTCCTTAATAAAATTTTCAGATGATATTACTGTACTACTGTTCTTCCTTGCAAAATCTTGCAAAGCATGGTCAGAACTTACAAGAGTTAATAATTTAGGATTTTTGGAATTGCTGATTTCATCTCGAATCTTATCATCAGCAATTTGATTATTGGAATAGATAATCTTAATTCCCTTACACCGAATGGAAGAATTTTCAAATCCATCAAAATGTAATGTGACTACTAATTTCTTGTTATGAAAATATCTCTCTAATTTAAAAGCCAATGCTTCTCTGACAGATTTTTTATCTACCCTTTTTAATTGAGAGTGTTTTCCAATTAGATTATTTCCATCTATAATATATTTTCTACTCATTCTAGAAACCACCATAAATATCTTTAGATTTGGTCAGTTTAACATCTCTAAATTCTGGAGCTTTTATTCTAATCTCAAACCTGAAACCTCTGTAAGTTCCAATTGGATTCCAAACCATATTTGCTTCCCATGCATGAAGGTCTCTGTAGATTGTTATCTGTGGAGCATTTAGTTTTTTGTTAGTTAAGTCGTAGCTTCCTCTAAAAGTAAGTTTCCACTTTTGTGTGAGACTAAATCCTAGATCAAATCCAAAATTTTGTCTTCGCGAAATGTAGTTTGAACCTCGATCAGAATAGTTAAAGTTGTATGTTAAACTTAAATTCCATGGGATTGAAAAATCAGGCTGGTCTTCACCATATAGATCTATGTAATCACTCTGATCGTCTTGTCCAAACATATTCTCCGGATCTTCTTTTTCAACACCTTCTTTCAGCTCTTCTTCATCTTCTGAAGTAAACTGATCACCAGATAGTCTTGTTGAGAGGTTTAGATTAAAACTTGTGAGTTTTACAATCCCTTGACCATAAGATGAAGCGTAATCATTTATCTGCCTCCCATCAACATAAGCATAAGGTGAGAACACAGAACTACCTTGGAGAGAGAGTAAACTACCTACCTGAGTTCTGAAGTTGAGACTAAGGTCATCAAATTGAAGTGAGTCTGCAGCAAAGTTATATCCAGAGGAGATTCCAAGATCGAGCAATTTAATTTTTTGAGCTTCAGAAGTTGTATCTGTTGGATCCTTAATTGTTTTAATTTCAAACGCATTTCCAAACGAAAGTGTCAGTCTTTGGGATTTTCCAGAACCAGAACCACCAAATATTTCATTCCCGAAAGGGTCATATTTTATTAGGTTTCCATTTGTATCAATATAAGAATCATAATAACCCCATCTCTCCTCAGAAAAATCTGGTCGGTAAGAATATGTTAATCTTGGTTCGAATGTATGCCGAAATGCTGCAATTCCCATCATTTCTGGTTGTGCAATTCCATACAATTTAGTAGAAGAAGATAAATTAAAATTATAAGTGTTAACCAAATTATAATCTTTAACATCAGATACATTTGTATAATAATCTCCAGTTTCTGTTGTATCTAGCTCATAGACTTCTTTTTCGTTATACCATTTTGAATTGAAGTTAAAGCTTGGAGAAAGGTTAAAATAACCTAATTTGGGGGAAGCTTGCAAAGCAATTCTGTGATCAAAACCTCCTCTATTATTCGACTCTAACTCGGTAGTTTTTCTATTATATCTAAATTTTCCAGTGTATGAGTATCCCAAATACTCGTACCATGACATAGATTTTGATTGTGAGCTAGAACTTCTGAATGGATACGCCACATTCTTTGTAAAGGTTAAACTCGGTAAGTCTTCATTGATATCTCCGGATTCAAGATTCTGAGTTCGATTATAGTTTACAGTCAAGTTTGTTCCGGAACCTTCCCAGCGTTTTGATAAAGTTGCATTTGAAGTAATATCGTTCTGTACACGATCTTTAAGATTCGGACTATTTAAAATTAAGTAGTCATTCGAAAGAAATTGGAGTTTTGCATCTAACTGCATTGTAGGTGTTATTTTCTGATGATGATTAACATTTATATTCCATTCAAGTTGTTCAGAATAATCGGGATCCCCAGATTCGCCATTAACCCTTTTAGAAAATCCACCGTTCACATTTCCATTATAAAGATATCTATCCCTGTATCTTGCCCTACTCCTTATTCCATAACCTCCCTTAAAATAATAGTCACCAGCTAAAGTTATATCCATATATTCGTTTGTTGCCCAAAAGTAACCGAGATTTCTAAGATAATATCCTAGAGTTCCCTCGTAACCATATGTTGGTGTAACAATACCAGAAACTCTGCCAGATCTATTTGGAAAAACTCCCCAAGGTAGCGGTATTGGTATGGGGACACCACCTATATGTACGAATATCCATGTAGCAATTATTTTATCACCTTGTATAACTTTCATTTCGTCAGCACTAAAATAATAGTGAGGAGTATCAGCATCGCATGTTGTAAATTTTCCATTATCAATAAAAAATATGTTCTGATCAACTTTTTTTACTCTTTCGCCAGTATAAGTTTTATCCCCGGAAACATTTTTTGCCATAGAGATAAATCCTTTTTGAGTCTTGAAATTATAATCGATTTGAGTCCCTTCATAAGTTTCACCAGCTTCAGATAAAACTGGGGTTCCAATCAAATTACCAAGTACATTTGCGGTATCAATTCCACCTCTAGCTTTCATATCACTTGTTTCAAAATTTATTGCAATATCAGCACTTTTCAGTTCGGTATTTTTATATTTTATATTTCCATCCCCATACAGATGCATAGTTTTATTTTTAACATCAAAAGAGAGAGAATCTGCAGCTGTTGCATATACGATTGCATTTAAATCACTTTGAGCTGAAGAAGTTAGCGAATCAGCAATTTGGGAAGAATCGGTAAATTCTGAAAGGAGTGAATCAGCCGAATTAAACTCAGTATTGACTGACATATTTTGTGAAAATATATTCAGAGTTAATATGAATATGAAAATTAAAGTTTTTCTCATTTATTGAGGTTTGTGCTCAGAATATTTTAATTCTAAATATACTATAAAGACTGATTTGATAAAAGAATTGTTACATTCATTCGGAAGGATAATTTTGCAAAGTTTTAGTGAAAAATAACTACTTAATTTTTGATTCTTCTATCTTTTGAATGATCAGATCTGCTACTTTTAATGCTCTTAAACCATCGATTCCAGATACAATTGGTTCTTCATTTTTTATTATTGCATCAATAAAAAGTTGTAATTCGTATTTAAGCGCATTTATCTCTTTTTGTTCAGGCTGCTCGTATATAACTGCTTTTTTATTATCTCCAACTCCCATTTCACCAAATGTAATGAAATGTTCGAGGCTCTTGTCTTGTGGCGAAACAAGCCGATAGATTTCTGAGATTCCAGAATTGAAGTCAACGGCTATGTAAGCATCTTTCTGAAATATTCGCATCTTTCTCATTTTCTTTTGAGATATTCTGCTCGCTGTAACATTAGCAACAGCCCCATTTTCAAACTCAAGTCTAGCATTTGCAATATCAAGATTTTCTGAAACAACATTTATTCCACTTGCACTAATATGCTTTACATCGCTTTTTACAAGACTTAGAATTATGTCAATGTCATGGATCATTAAATCAAGAACAACTGTTACGTCAGTACCACGAGTATTGAACTGAGCTAGTCTATCGGTTTGTATAAACATTGGATTCAAATTATATTTTTCAAGTGATACTAGAGCTGGATTAAACCTTTCGATATGACCAACTTGCAGCTTTAAAGATTTCTGTTCTGCAAGTTTTACCAATTCCTCGGCTTCCCATATTTCAGTAGTAATTGGTTTCTCAACAAAAACATCAATCCCATTTTCTAGCGCTGACTTTGCCAATTCGTAGTGTGAACTAGTAGTAGAAACAATTGAAAGTGCATCAACTTGATCAAAAAGGTCGTTTAAACTCTCAAATGCTTTTGTCTTAAATTCTTTGGCAGCATTGTTCGCTGCTTCATGATTAATGTCATAAACGCCAATAAGCTGACAGTTATTAACTTGCTTCAGTAGTTTAGTATGAAGTTTACCTAAATGTCCCGTACCAATAACTCCAATTTTTATCTCTTTCATCTTGATCCTCTATTTATTTGTGCATAGCCAACAATTTTTTCATACCCACCAAGTTCAGGAGTATTGTAGTACAAAAATATATAATATTCATTTTTAGTATTCCAATCATTTCCTTCCAGTTCAATCCAGCTTTCATTTTCTAGGAAATCATCATCTATTTCTGCAGTAACGTATTGGTAATCGTAAATCCCACGTTTCAATTCTATGGTTTTTGTGAACAATCCATTTTCTTCATCCATAAGATAATCAGGTAGTATTTCCCAATTGTTAAATGCGCCAACAAGAAAAACATTTTCATAATATCCATCAGGTAACCTTAGTCTGAACTCAACATCCATGTATTCTGCATATTCCCTTTTATAATTCATAAGTTTGGAACCACCATTGAAATCGTTCCCGCTTGGTTTGAATTTATTCGATACATCTACTCCTTCGAAATTCGCATAAGTCTTTGGAGGATTATATTTTGTCTGACTCATTAAATTTGCCTGCCGATATTCTCCACCAGGTTGAATATCCTTTGCATGAAAGGATAAGGACTTATGCCCTTCTATTTCATAATATCGCCATTGGTCTTCATAGGATTTTGGAATTATGTTCGGAAATTCAATTTTTCGGTTTTCAACTATTTCAACATTTATTACATTTTGTGTGAACAACGTATCAGGAAGCTGAAAGGAAACACTGATACTGTTTATCTGTCCAAATGTTGCGGGTTCAGGGTTAATACCTTCAAGTCTCTGCTTTCTCAGTGTGGTTAACAAATTAACTTCATCAGAAATTACATAGAATTTGCCACTCCCATAAATAAATTCTGGATTAGTAGACTCTACAATATAAAATTGCCACTTGCCTGAAAATGGGAAGTTAACATTATCGTTCGGGAAAGTATCTTTATAATGATATCGCGCTTTATCACTTCTGAATGGAAGCACATCATACCAAAGATTTCTTTCTTTACTGTAAAATTCATTTGCAAAAAAATAGTCCTCGTAAGGCTCCCAATCCTGGTTACAAAATTCAAAATGTATTTCCCAATTTGGAGTAAAATCAGACTTAATATCAAACTCAATTGCAATTTTAGAATTTGGAAAAACTATCGGGAAAGAGGTTTCATCATGTGATTGATAGACACGCAGACTTTTAATCTCAAAATCTTCTGCAAATATCTCAAGATGTAGAAATAAAAATAAGCATGCAGTTAGTAGGATCAACAATTAAAAGATCTCCACGCACTTAATTGATTCATAAGGGATAAATATTTTATATTCTTGTCCATCTTGTTTTGCATCTAGAAATAGTCCATCATTAAAAACACTCTCTAATTTCCCGGTTTTAAACACAATTTCGTAAAATGCAGGTTGGTCCTTACTGTTTGCATTATAAACAACGCCATAGTATTCTTTCATGGTTACATTTACAGATTTACCAAGATATTCTTTCCAATCAATATTCATTTTTCACCAAATTTGTTTAGTTGCTATTCATTTAACGTTCCAAAACTAGCTATAAAACTGAGTAAATCCAATGTACTATGAGTTTTGTAACTTTGTTATTAATTCCTAATTACATTTTTTAGTTTTTCGTAAATTTGACTTAATTAAATCGGAACAAGATGAATTTTTTATTAGTCTTTTTAGGTGCTGGCTTTGGTGGAGGTGCTAGGTATCTACTTTCAGGAATTGTCCAAAAGTTTGCTCCATCATTTTTTCCTTATGGTACTCTGACTGTCAACATTCTAGGAAGTATCTTGTTAGGTATCTTAATATTTGCTTTTGATGAGAAAGGCTTATCGAATCCTTCTATCAAACTGCTTATAGGAGTTGGTTTTTGCGGTGGTCTAACCACTTTTTCAACTTTTTCGTTCGAAACTTTTAACCTTCTTAGAGATACTGAATTCTTTTTTGCCGGATTGAATATTTTGCTAAATGTTGTAATAACTATTTTAGGTATTTTTATTGGATATTTAATTGCGAGGTAAATTGTGGGCATAAATGGAAAAGCTAAGTTATTAAGGATATTCGTTGGTGAATCTGATAAAGCTGGATATAACACCGTCTATGAAGAAATTGTAATATCTGCGCGCAAGGAAAATCTAGCTGGCGCTACCGTGTATCGTGGGATTATGGGTTTCGGGAAGAGTAGTAGAATTCATACTTCCAAAATTCTCAGAATGTCTGATGATTTACCGTTAGTAATCGAAATTGTCGATGAAGAATCTAAAATTGACAAGTTTATTCCTACCGTAAAAGAGATTTTTGAAAAAGCTGACAGTGGAGGTTTGATAACAGTTGAGCATGCGGATATTATTCACTACACATCAAAAATTTTGGATTAACTTTTGACCTCAAAAATTCAATATTTAAGAGCTCTAATAATTCTTATTTTTCTTTCAACGACCATCCTCGCACAGAATGAATATAACTTCAAGCAATTTATCAATGAAGCTGGTGACTATTATACTGCTCCCTTAAATTGGGATACCAATGATTTTTTAACATTTGGAATTATTGCGGTCTCAACATATGGTTTGATGTATCTAGATGAACCTATCAAAAATGAATTTTTAAAAATAAATTCTAACAAGAAGAATTGGTTGATGGAGGCTGGTAGATATTGGGGTGAGCCCATACCTTCAATTGCACTTAGTGGATTACTTCTACTCCATGGATATGTCTACGATAACAACACAACTAAAAAAATCGGCTTTGAAGTTGGTCAATCATTTCTATATTCAGTTTCTGTTACGAGCGCTCTTAAAATAGTTTTTGGAAGAAGTAGGCCTAGTACTGGACGTGATCCATTCACATTTGATCCAATTTCATTTACGAATTCTAAATGGTCACATCCTTCCGGACACACTACAGTTGCTTTTTCTCTTTCAACGGTCATTGCTGCCAATACTGATAATACGGGATGGAAAATAGCTACATTTATTCCAGCATTTTTAACCGCCATTTCAAGGGTCTATCAAAATCATCATTGGACATCAGATGTTTTTCTCGGTGGAATGATTGGATATATTACAGGCAAATTCATAACAGATCTTCATAAAGAGAAAGAATTAAATGGCCAAATTGAAACTACACCGCTAATTTCATTATCACTATCGTTCTAAAATCTAAATATGAATAAAACAAAAATCAGTTTGTACGTTGATGATAAAGATAAAACCCAAATGTTTTTTGAAATTCTATTTGAGTCAGTACCAAATCTGAATAAACTTGAGTATTGTGAATTGGAATTACAAAATGAAATTTTTCTGCGTATAATAGATAAAAAGCTGATAAGTGAAATATATGATCTCGATTTTCTAAATTCTGATAATTTAAATGCTACAAAAAATATTGAGCTATGCTTCGAAGTCCCTGATCCTGAGTCTATGCATAAAAAGTCTCTACAGCTTGGATCACTAGAATTGAAGAAATTCGGAAAATCTATTTTTGATGATTATTCTGGGAGCAGTATAAATCACGATGGACATATTATTGTGTTCTCAAATACAAAATAATATATACTAATTTACTCTTTTTCTAGCGCCTTACTATATTTTTGTTTTTTCTCGGAAAGTGGATGCCATGCATTATATTTTTTAGGGAAAATATTTTTAGCAATTGAGGTATAATTCAGATCCAATCTCTTCTTCTTGCTTAATACATTAAAATCATTTTTATATAACTTTACAACATGTGTAAGCTCAGATTCAGAAATTTGAATATCCTTTGATTTTAGATAATGAACATAAATATCGTACATTCTATCTTCTTCATCTAAAGCTTCATCAAAGTCATCTTCGTAATCTTCAATTGCTTCAATTGATGGAGAAATCTTTTCTCCGTCCTTATCGATTTCACTTTTGGGATATTCTGGCCATTCGATTCTGTCCAATAGTAATACAAAATTTTCAAAGTGTAGCTTGTTCTCTACTTGAAGGAGAATTTGCAGTGATGCGGGAGCAGCTTTCCTTATTTGTTTATCCTGTTCCCTAGCCTTTGATACAAAGCTTTTCTTTTTTCTCAAATAAGCTCGATGATTTATCGATTGCTTTGCTCTTTGTACTATAGCTAAAATAATAACAGTTAATGTAATTATAACTATTGAGGCTGTAATTATTTGGAGTAGAATACTTAACATAAAAATGCTCTTAAATCTCTTTTTACATTGTATAAATATAATAAAATGAGCTTAAAATAAAAAAGGGATGCTCGGTAACATCCCTAGTGTGGGCAGAGACGGAATCGAACCGCCGACACAAGGATTTTCAGTCCTTTGCTCTACCGACTGAGCTATCTGCCCAAAAATTTTGAATCCAAAAATAGAGAATTTTTTATTATTTCCAAAAGAAATTATTAAGTTAATCTTTAACTACTTTCGTCCCTCCGTTTTCTTTTTCTATTTCTTTTTCTGAAGTAATAATGGCTTCTTTACCACCATTTTTGATGAAATCTATAGCTGCTAAAACTTTCGGTCTCATACTACCGGTTCCAAATTGTTCCTCCTTTAAATATTTTCGGGCTTCAGTAAGGGTCATAATATCAAGTGCTTTCTGACCCTTCTTATTATAGTTTATATAAACTTTTGGAACATCAGTAACTATAAATAGAACATCTGCTTTAATCTCTCGAGCAAGTAAGGAAGAAGCACGATCTTTATCAATTACCGCTTCAATCGCCTCAAGATACTTATTCTTATGCTTATAAATAGGTATACCACCGCCTCCGACAGCAATTACAATATGACCATTTGTAACAAGTTCTTTCACTATTCTATTATTCATAACCTTGAGAGGTTTAGGAGATGCAACAACCCTTCGCCAACCACGTTTTCTAGCATCCTCGTGAAATACCCAGTCATTTGATTTGGTAAGTAATGCAGCCTCCTCTCTGATATAAAATGGACCAATTGGTTTCGTAGGATTTTTAAAAGCTGGGTCTTTGATATCTACCAGTACTTGAGTAATAAGTGAGACAACATTCTTTTTCATGTTATGATCATTTAGAACATTTCTCATCTGACGTTCTATCATATAGCCAATTCCACCTTGAGAATCAGCTACACATATATCTAAAGGCATTTTGGGAATTTTATACTTATCATATCCGGCTTCATTCCTCAACAAAATATTACCAACTTGAGGACCATTTCCGTGAGTAATAACAAGGCTATAGTGATTTTTAATTAATCCAAGGAGTTTTTCACACGTTTTATATGTGTTCTTTTCCTGTTGGTCAATTGTTCCTATCTGATTCCCTCGTAACAGTGCATTGCCCCCCAAAGCAACCACCGCTATCTTTTTCATAGAATACCTTTAGCCTTAAGAACACTTTCCAGAGTATTGTCTCCTATTTCCTGGAGTTCGTATATTACTCTTGTCGAAGGTTTATTGATATTTAAAATTCTACCGAGATCAATTGGAGTACCGATTACAACACTATCACACTCAACTTTATTGATTGTTTCTTCAAGATCCTTCATTTGCTCTTCCCCGTATCCCATTGCTGGTAAAAGAACTCCAATATTGGGATACTTCTTATAAGTGTCGGTAATCGAATTTACAGTATAAGGTCTTGGATCGATAATTTCTGAAGCTCCAAGCTTTTGCGAAGCGACGGTACCTGCGCCATATTTCATTTCTCCATGAGTAAGTGTTGGCCCATCTTCAACCACAAGGACTTTTTTACCACTTATCAATTCTGGTTTATCAACAGTAAGAGGTGAAGCACCTTCAATTATTGTTGCTAGAGGATTTACGCTTTTAGTATTTGCAATAACTTGAAAATATCGTCACCGTCAGCAGATTCAATCTTATTCACAACAACAGCGTCTGCCATTCTTAAACATGTATTGCCAGGATAATAAGATAGTTCATGACCAGCCCTATGTGGGTCAACAACGGTAAATGTAACATCTGCATGGTAGAAAGACATATCATTATTTCCTCCATCCCAAAGAATTACATCAGCTTCTTTTTCTGCTTCTCTAACGATAGCTTCATAATCTACCCCAGCATAGATTATACCACCAAGAGCAATATGAGGTTCATATTCTTCAATCTCTTCAATTGTACAATCATGAGTTTTTAGATCTTCTAGAGTAGCAAATCTTTGAACTTTTTGCTTTACAAGATCACCGTAAGGCATTGGATGTCTGATTGCGACTACTTTCTTTCCTGCTTCCCTTAAGAGCTTTACTATCTTTCGAGATGTTTGAGATTTGCCACAACCGGTCCTGACTGCCAGAACTGAAACTACAGGCTTCGATGATTTAATCATTGTTTCTTCTCCACCTAATAATCGAAATGATATTCCTGCTGCATTTACAATTGATGCTTTAGTCATTACATAATTAAAAGGAACATCAGAATATGAAAAAACGACTTCATCAACTTCTAATTCTTTTATTAAATTTTCTAATTCGCTTTCTTCATGAATTTTAATTCCATTTGGGTATAGTTTTCCTGCTAATTCTGCTGGATAAACTCTACCGTCAATATTAGGGATTTGAGTCGCAGTGAATGCAACTACATTATAATCTTCATTATCTCTGAAATACACATTAAAATTGTGAAAATCGCGCCCAGCGGCGCCCATAATTAATACTTTTTTAACTGACATTTTTAACTCCAAATTTTTATTCTACTGTAACACTTTTAGCTAAATTTCTTGGTTGATCAACATTTAATCCTTTTTTAACAGCAACATGATATGCCAACAATTGCAGAGGTATGGAAGTTAAAATCGGCATTAGCATACGAATTGTATCTGGGATTTTTATTGCATAATCAATAAGATTGTCTATTTCATTATCATCATGGCTCGCAATAGCTATAATTCTGCCTTTACGAGCTTTTACTTCTTCTATATTATTAACAACTTTGTCATACACGGAGTCTTTCGGTGCGATAAATATAACTGGCATATTTTCGTCAATAAGTGCAATCGGTCCATGTTTCATTTCAGCAGCAGGATATCCCTCAGCATGGATATAAGAAATTTCCTTCATTTTAAGAGCACCCTCAAGTGCTACGGGGAAATTGTAGCCACGACCAAGATATAGGAAATTTTTTGCATCAACAAATTTATCTGCTATCTTTTCAATTTCATCATTGAGTTTGAGAATTTCTGCAATCTTATCAGGAATTTTCTCTAATTCTTCAAGAATGCGTTGACCATCAATCATACTAAGGTGACGCTTTCTACCAATTAGAACGGAGATCAGAGCAAATACAACAAGTTGGGAAGTAAATGCCTTTGTAGAAGCAACTCCTATCTCAGGTCCTGCATGAATGTAAACTCCAGCTACGCTTTCACGGGCAATTGAACTTCCCACAACATTACAAACACCAAGGATAAGCGCATCTCTTCTCTTAGCTTCTTTCATAGCTGCTAAAGTATCTGCGGTTTCCCCGCTTTGTGAAATAAAGAACATCGCATCATTTCTATCTACGATTGGATTTCTGTAACGAAATTCAGACGCATAATCAACTTCAACAGGAATTCCAGTGAATTGTTCAAGCATATACTCTGCAACTAAAGCAGCGTGCCATGATGTTCCACAAGCTGAAATTACAATCCTCTTAGAATTAGCAATTCTTTCGGCAATTCTTTCAATTCCTCCAAGTTTCGCTGTTCCCTCGTCCATTAAAATTCTTCCACGGAAAGAATCATGCACAGATTTGGTTTGTTCGAAGATCTCTTTAAGCATGTAGTGGGGATAGTCTTGTTTGCTGATTTCGTTCAACTCGACTCGGATTTCCTCGACTTCCTTTTGGATTTCTTCGTCATCAATAGTTCTAGCATCAAATTTATCGCGAGTGATTTCAACAACTTCACCATCTTCAAGATATACAACTTGGCTAGTATGGCCAATAAGAGCATTAACATCTGAAGCAACGTAGTGTTCATTATCACCGATGCCAATAACTAAAGGTGAACCTTTCTTTGCTGCAATAATCTTATCATCTTCTTTCTGATAAATTACCGCTATCCCATAAGTGCCTTTAACTTCATTTAATGTTGCGCGAACCGCATTCATTAGATTGTGACCTTTTTTGAGAAAACTGTCTATTAAGTGTGGAAGAATTTCTGTATCAGTTTCAGATAGAAATTTATACCCATCTTTTCGAAGTTTAGTTTTAATTTCAACATAATTTTCAATAATTCCATTATGGACCACAAATAAATCTCCATCTTCATTTGTATGAGGATGAGCATTTATCTCGCTTGGTTTACCATGAGTTGCCCATCTAGTATGAGCAATACCCAAGTTTGATCCAAAACTATGTTTTTCGACCTTATCTTCTAATTTTGAAACTTTACCTAAACTTCTAATGCTAATAGGTTTTAATTCATCTTTTGTTATTACTCCAATCCCAGCAGAATCGTAACCGCGATATTCTAATCTTTTTAGTCCCTCGATTAAAATTGGGATTGAATTTTTAGCACCGATATATCCAACAATACCGCACATAAAAACTCCTTTTTATATAATTTATACTTGATTATTTTTCTTACGTCAGTGGTCTGGGCAGGGTCGCAAAAGTAGTGGATTAAGTATTTGATAGTAAAAAGTTATTACTCTCATTTTAATCTAATTCTTTCATATCATTTTTAATTATTCATTTAATTTTATGAAATTTGCTGAGAAAATCCAATTAAATTTAGGTTATTTATTTAACTAGACTTCTTTACCCAAGTAATGTTTTTATTCCATCACCTCCACAATTGTGCCAATAAAATAATTATTTCTAATAATCCCCCAATACCTTGCTTTTTTGCTAAAAATATTTTATATAGTGTACATCTGTTTACTATCAGAATTTAGTTATGTCAATGATAAATGAGTCGACGCTTATTAACCTAAAACAGTATAGTTTGCCGAAAAACAAACATACTGCCAAAATTGCTGCAACTATTTACCCCTCTATACCCAGGGCCTGGATTCGACATTTATGACTATGAAATGCTTTTTAAAGATGAGAAGACCAAAGATTTAATACGCGAAGGAAGAACCATTGGCTGTTTTTACATTGAGTCCCCCGGAATGAGGTCACTATTACAAAGATTGGATTGCGACAACTTCGATATGCTTACTGCTGCAAGTTCTATTATACGTCCGGGTGTTGCAGAAAGCGGAATGATGCAAGAATTTATTACCAGGCATAAAAATCCAAAACTTAGGCAATATCTCGTTCCAGAAATGGAAAAATACCTTGGTGAGACATACGGTGTAATGATATACCAAGAAGACGTTATCAAAATAGCACATCATGTTGTGGGCCTAAGTTTGGAGGAAGCAGATTATCTGCGTCGTGCTATGAGTGGTAAAATGAGGTCCCGTGATGCAATGAAAAAATTGTACGAACGTTTTTTCGTTTCATGTAAAAATCAAAAATTTTCAAATAAAACAGCGAAACAGTTGTGGCATCAAATAGCATCTTTTGCCGGGTATTCATTTTGCAAAGCACATAGTGCTTCGTTTGCCCTGCTCTCTTTTCAAGTTGCGTATCTTAAGGCACACCACCCCGCTGAATTTATGGCCAACGTACTAAACAATGGCGGCGGATTCTATTCGGCTGGTGTTTACATAAACGAATGTAAAAGGATGGGGTTAAAAGTATTGCTTCCATCCGTAAACGAAAGCAATTATAGGTATGAAGGAAAATTTCTGGAAGTCAGAATTGGCTTAATGGCCATCAAAAATATAGAAAAAGAAACATTGATAAAGATAGTGGAAGATAGAAAGGCAAAGGGAAAATATACATCTCTTGTTGATTTTATCAGTCGGACAAGAACAACCCATGAGAGAAGTAAAATTCTTATTAAATGCGGAGCAATGGATTGTTTAAAAGAAACAAGACCAACACTAATGCGCCTGGCCGATATATATTATAATTCCAAAACAATTCTTAATGATGATTTCGTTGGAAATCTTTTTAGCCGAGAGATTTTATTAATGGAAAGAGATGTAAGAACAAAACGACAATACAAAGCTGCCGAAATTTGTGCCTTGGAGCACGAATACTTCGGTTTTACAGTCACTCATCATCCCATAGAATTTATTAGAGATATTTATGATTCGCCAGAAATTGTAAAAGCTAAAGATCTAGCAAAAAACCGAAATAGAAGGATTAAGATGGTAGGCTGGTTTATGACGTCTAAAAGGATTAAAACCAAAAATGGTGATATTATGAAGTTTCTTTCTCTGGAGGATCTAAGTGGAACTTTCGAAGCTGTAATCTTTCCGAATGCTTATAACAAGTATGCTGAGCTAACTATTTCAATGGGTCCATATTTACTTGAAGGCAAGGCTGATCCTGAAAATGGCAATAATATAATTGTCGACAAATTAGAGGTGCTTTCCAACAAAAAAGCATTGGAATTTACTCAGAAAGATAGTGCGCAGAACAGATACTACGGTGACACTGAAAAAGTAACTGAAGAAGAATTAGAAGTTGTAAAATTGCTCGACAAAGAAAAGTTAAGAAAGGCTTACATACAAAATTCAGCCTGATCAATTTTTAATATTCAAGTCAATGGGCAGTATAGTAGGAGTGTGCTTAGGTTTGTTAAATTTGTATTTCGATTCCAGATCTTTCATAGTATTAGTCAAAACTTCTAATGAGCGTTGACTTAAAAGATCAATCTTTACTAGCCCAAGATCTTCTATTCCATACATATCAGGTTGAGTTATTATTAAACCTAACCCCTTATTCTTAGCATACTCAAGTGGGACATAATTCGTTATTGGTTTTTCAGTTACTACAATACCGCTTGGATGTATACTCAAATGACGTGGAAAAGAAGCAAGCCGACTAGCGATTTGTACTATCGTATTCCAGGGCTCAGAATTAAAATTCAGATTTTTGGATTCCGGGAATTTTTCTGCTAGTAGAGGAAGATTTTCCGCACTCGTCCAAGGTATAAATTTGCTGAATTTAGATATCTCACTTTCCGATACTCCAAACACTTTGGCAGTTTCTCTAAAAGCAGATCGTGCGCGGAATGTTACAGTTGTCGATATCATGGCAACTCTATCATAACCATATTTATTGTAGACATATTTTACTATTTCATCTCTTTCCCGCCAAGAAAAATCCAGATCAACATCTGGTGGACTTGTTCTCGCCCTGTTCAAAAATCTCTCGAAATATAAATTATGCTTGATAGGGTCTATCTCTGCAAAACCCAAGCAATATGATACCAGACTATTTGCAGCTGAACCGCGTCCAAGAATTCTCATTTGCCTCAATTTTGCCTCTCTTACAATATCATGCACTACGAGAAAATAGTGTGAATAGCCTAGTTCATCAATAACGTCTAACTCCTTATCCAATCGTTGGAAAGCTTGTTCAGTTGTCTGATTGTACCTTTTCACTAATCCTTTTACACAGATTTTTTTAAGATAAGATGAAGCATTTTCTCCTTTAGGCAACGGGAATATTGGGAATTTATTCTTGCCAAACTCCAAGTCAACATTACACAAGTTCGCAATTTTTTCTGCGTTCAGTATTGCTTCGGATAAACTGTGCCATGTTTTTTCTAGTCCTATATTCGATTTGAAATAATATTCCTCATCAACTATTTCCTCTCTTGAAAGATTTTCCAAAGTAGTATTTTGTTTTATTGCGGTAACTACTTTATGCAACAAGTGATCTTCTGCGTTCAAAAAATAAGTTGGATTAGAAGCAACAATTTGTAAATTATTGGTCCTTGCAAAATTGTAAAGTTCCCGTGTCTTTTTTTTATGTTTCTTTGTGGAAATAAGTTCAACGTATAAATTTTTTCTAAGCCTATCTATATGGCTTATTATTTTCAATAACTCAATTGATGCTGTAAATATTATTAAGTTTTGAAGATCTTCATCAAATAGCTTTATTAACGAGAACTCTTCTTTAAGTTTTCTGCTTGTTACTATTTGGCATAGAGATGAATACCCCTCATTATTCTTGGCTAAAAATATTGCATAAAGTTCCTTGTTTTCAGGATCATCAATCAATACTCCTAAAATTGCCTTTAACTTTTCTTCTTTCGCTTTTTTTGCAAACTTAATGCTGCCATACATCCCGTTTGTATCCACTAGAGAAACGCACGGCATTCCATCTGATTTTGCAGCATCAATTAATTCTTCGATAGGAATTGTTCCATGAAGAATTGAATAGTTTGAATGATTATGAAGATTTATCATTAGGTATTATTATTAGAAGTTTATTAGGGATGAAATGAGCTGAAGTTTCGATTAGAGGTCTTGCCAGTATTGCCAAACTGAAGAATTGAGTAACCGTATTTTCCCCGCATCTTAGTGACAGAGCGAAACATTTTCTTTCTCTTAATATCTCCATCATCAAAGAGATATTCTTGTTCATAAAACTCATTAAATTTGGTTAAATGAATACCAATTAAACGTACACTGACACGGCGATTAAAATTTGCTCTAAAAAGTTTCACTGCTGTATCAAAGACTACTTTATCATCATCAGTAGGTTTTACAGTTTTTGCCCGAGTTATTGTAACAAAATCAGAATATCTTAACTTTATGCTAATTATCGAAGTTTGCCAGTCTTTATCTCTCAGTATTTGGCATACTTTCCCGGCAAGATTGAATAGAGTTGCTTCAACCTTTTCTTTATTCATTTCATCTTTGCCGAATGTCCTTTCCTTAGAAATACTTTTCCTTTTTTGCTGGATAGATAAAAAGCTTCTTCCTTCTCCATTGGCTTTTTTCCAAAGATCTGTACCTGCTTTACCATATGCTAAGGCCAGATAATCTTTTGACATATTTGCTAAATCACTGATTCTAAAAAACCCTTTTGCATGTAATGATTTTAGTGTTACTTTACCAACTCCAGGAATGGTTTCAACTGGTAATGGTGCTAAGAATTCTTTCTCCATACCTGGGATTATATAAGTGACTCCGAAAGGCTTACCGTAATCAGAGCAGATCTTTGCAATAGTTTTATTTGTTCCAATACCAATTGATGAAGGTAAATTCAACTCTGATTTAATTTCTTTCTGAAGTTTTTTTGCAAATAAAAATAATGAGCCATAAACATTTTCTGTTCCCGTGAAATCCATGTAGAATTCGTCAATTGAGGCTTGCTCAATTTGAGGAGCATATCTTTCCAGGATATTATTCACAGCTTCTGAAAATCTAGAATACTCACCTATTGTACCGCTTACATAAATTCCATTTGGACAAAGTTTATAAGCTTGTTTTATCGGCATTGCAGAATGTAATCCGTACTCACGTGCTTCGTATGAGCATGCTGCAACCACTCCTCTGCCTGCTGATGGATTTGCACCGACGATTACTGGTTTACCGATCAGAGATGGATCTAAGATCCTCTCAACCGAGACAAAAAATGTATCAAGATCAAGATGGAATATTGTCTTCATGGGGATAGGAATTCTAAAAGGTTGAAAATGCAAATAGGAGAACTCTGCTGGGCAAAGTCAATGTATGGTTGTTAAACTGCAATTCTTTTGTGAAAATTTACATAGTAACTTGACTCCACTTAGGGTGAATATGGACCTATTCACCCTAGGCAAAGTCAGAGCATAAAGATTTGTAAAGAATTTTATAATTCGCTAAACTTAGAAAGAGCTAGATCACTCAATTCTTGTTTCCTTTCTTTTGACATTATAACATTATCATAATATTTGTCATCTTTTCCTTTATGGCTTGGAACACTAACAAAAAGTCCATTGCTCCCTTCAACTAAAGAAAATCCTTTTAGGATTATTCCCTCTTCTGTTTCGAGATCGAAAAATGCTTTTGTTTTGCTCTCAGCATCATACTTGTTCATTCTTGAAATTTTCATTTTGCTCTCCTTTTATTTGTTTTAAGTTTATATTTATTAGGACTTACGTCCATAAAACTCATAAATATAATATTATGAATCTATAATAATTCAATTGAGCATTGAGGAAAAATTTGAAATTGCCCTTCTATAAGAAAAAATAATAAATTTTATTTAAAAGATAAATAACCACAAATCAATTTTGATTAAACTCTTTTAATCTTGGATAAGCATTTACTATTGTTTCCGGCATCTGAATTTTCGATCGATCTTTTAACATGTGGAGCAGTTCAAATGCGTTTGCCACTGCATTCCCTTTTGGATGATTATTCATAATGACAAAAACCTTTTTTACTTTATCATAAAGTTCTTTTATTTTCTGGCCGAACTGCACTAATTCTCCTGGAGAATATAAATATTCATATCGCGCACTCTGTTCTTGGTAGCTTTGTTCTTTCCCATAATCCTTAAGTGAATTGGACCATGCATCTTCATTTCTGCCGTGGAACCGAATATATGCAGTTTCATTTCCAACAATTGGATTGAACTCAATTGCTTCTCCAATCTGAGGTTGATCGATCGTGCAAAATGTAACTGACCTTGCCTTTTTATTATTCCAAGAAGCATGTCTGACTTCTATGAATTTATTATACCCATCAAAGATTTCGATGAGTTTTCTAATATACTCCACATTGCTGTCTGAGTAGCGGAACGAGTAAGGGAATTGTATCAACAATCCGGCTAATCTTTCTGATTGCTTGAGTACATCGAGATTATTCTGGACTGATTTAATATTCTCTTTGGTAAAGTTATGTTTATGGGTAAAATTCTGGTGAAGCTTAATGGAAAAAAGAAAATTTTCAACATCTTCAGTTTTTCTAAGCCAGCTTTCAACCACTCTTGGATTTAGAAATGTATAATAACTTGCATTTACCTCAACAGTATTGAAATATTGAGAGTAAAACTCAAGCCAGTCAAAATTATTTGTTTGCTGCTTAGGATAAAAACTGGGCACCCAGTCTTTATAAGACCAGCCCGCAGTACCAACATATATTTGTGGAGATTTCATAAACAGAAGTACAGATTCTACGAATATATTTATACAGATTAAATAATTATTTCAAACTTACAATCTTTAATCTCGCTTATCGGCTCCATGGGGGTTTCGCTTTTGCTATCGCGGGCTTGGAAGCCTAAATTTCCCTTTATGTTAATGGAAGAATTTTCAAACGAAACACTTTCAATGTTAAATTTCATTCCAAATGATAATATATATAAAGTTCGTATGCCTTTTTTAACTACTGTTCCACCATCTTTTGCATTATTTGTAAACCTACACAATAATTCGTCTTTTTCATCTCCCTTATTATTCACTACATTCAGCAAGAAAGCATCAAACATGCTTAAATCCTTATCATCATTAGAAAGTTTTTTGAATTCCCATTCAAGGCTAAATAATTGCTGTCCTTTTTCATCGTTTTGTTCAGCCCTAATAGTTATAAGAACTTTATTTTCTTTCCTCAAGGAGACTACATTGATTGGTAATTCAATTTTTTCTTCATTAAATGTAAACGACACCTTCCCTTTGTAATTTTCTTGTGCGAACATAGAGAAACAAAATCCCAATAAAACTAATCCACAAATAATCTTCTTCATTATTCCCCCTTCTCATTTAATAATTCATATTTTATATAAAGCTGTTCTTTAACAAATCTTTCAAAATCTGAATAACCATAAATATCATACTGTTCATTATTCCGAGTAAAGTTTGCACTCCAATTTTCTTTCGGTAAGGTTATTGAACTCATTTTCCATTTGTTATCTATTGTAAGCCTTTTTTTGATTGGTGTCCAGCGTGGTATATCGTCATTCAGATTTAGTTTGGAATAGTCTACAAAGAGATCGATTGTAAGGGAATCGTTAACTTGCTCAATTGGGACAATAATAACATTGCATGTGGATTGGAATATACTTTCTTTCGACTTGTAGTTCTTATATAATTCTTCTTTTTGCTTATTATAAAGAATGAATGGGAAGTTTAATTTACTGTAATAAATTTTAGTGGATAACTCAGTATTTTGACTTGTTCCAATATTTGTTATCTCTTTTGTAAATGGCAAATTTTGTTCTTTGTACTTTGCTATTGGGGTAATCATATTCATTACCGCTTCATCAAAACGTATAAATTCAATATCAAAATTGAAATTTGCATTAGCTAGCTTAGATTCACTTACTGATTTTTGAATTTCATCGAATAGAGAACTATCATCTTTAATTGCATAATAATCTTCCCCTATTTTCTTCTTGTTAAAGCAGAAAGTAATTTTATGATTTTTAAATAGCTCACTAAAAAAATCAAAAGAGATTTCCTTTTCAAATTGAATATGAAGCAGCTTATAAAATAGTTTTACGTTGTAATCGTAATCAAAGTCATAATCTTTTTGTTTCATAAAATCATAAACAGCATATTTTATTAGCAGACTGAGAGTGTCAGACTTATTGTCGATAACAACCGGTTTAATTTGAAACGAAATAGCCTTTTGGACATCCATTCCATTTGTCATACCAGCAACATCTTCCAGTGGGAATTTATTCTTAATCCATTTTTCACTCAAGTCTTCTACCATTCCACCAAATACTTCTGAATCTAAAAAGTTAAATCCACCCGGCTGTAACCCTGCACTCTTTCCGTATAAAGGATCATCGTAGCGTGAAACTCGATAGTATCCCTCTATCAGTTCATCCGTTGTACCGTTGTGATTTAAAATTACCTTCTGGGTGTCGGGAGAAGTTATTACTAACCTCATATTTAATTGGTAATCGCTATTTTGCGCAAAAGTTGATCCACAAATATGGAATGACAATATCAATAGCAGAGTGATTATTTTCATTTTAATTACCAATAATCTGCTGACCAAGAAAATCATCTTTTGTAATTGTATAAGTTGGAATAGTTGCTAAATAAGTGTTATAGTTTTTATGTTTCGGAATTTTTTGTTGCTTACTAGTTCTTAAAGATTCTATTTGAGAAGGTTTTTTAATAGATTTTTTATTCATTACTTTCTGAGTTGTTTTCAGTTTTTGAGTTTCTAAATAAAGTTGGTTATTAAGCTCCAGTAACTTCACTTCTTTGTTTAGTGTCTCAGTGTATTTTTCTTGCAGTGTTACCATTTCAGTTTGAAGATTTTGATATTTCATTAAAATTGGATCTTCTTTAAACTGATTTGTCAGAAACATAAATGCTAATAAAATTGCAGCGGCAGCAGAGAAATAAAACATAGTTTTATGTCTTTTCGCTTTCTTATTCTGCACTGACATATTAGCAGCCATTATTTTGCAATTATCCATTTCTATATTCATTCCGGCATAAAAAGATTTTGTTTCCTTCTTCATCTCCATAAAATCAACCAATGTTTGTCGTGCTTCTTCGTCCTTAGATAAGAAATGGAAAAGTTCTTGTTGTTCATTAACTGAAAGTTCATTGTCAACAAATTGGCTTATTTTAATTTCATAGTCTTTCATTTTAATATCTCTCTAAGTTTCCTTCTTGCACGGAATATTTTAATTTTTACATTCCCAATTGATTGTTCAGTAATCTCTGCAATTTCTTTATAAGAGTAACCTTCATACTCTCGTAAATAAATCAGTTCATTATCTTCTGCCTCTAACTTCATTAGTGCTTCTCTAATTGAAATATCAGTATCATAATCTGTTTCATAAGCTTTATTGAAGGTTTGAGTTTCAAGACTTGCATTATTAAATCCCTTACTCTTTATTTTATTGTAACAGTAATTTCTCGCTAATACTAGCAACCAAGTCTTATAACTACAATCCCTTTTAAATGCACTTTCATTTTCAACATATTTAACAAATACTTCTTGAACTGCATCCTTAGCATCATCTTCTCCCTTCAAAATGCTGAATGAATATTTGAAGATATCTTTTGAGTACCTTTCATAAAGTTCCGGTAATGATATTTTTTCTTTCGTCGGTTTCAGTATTTCAGCATTCATCGGTTTTAACAAATAGACAAAATAGTTTTAGAAAAGTTACAAAGAATTTTGAGGTGGGACACAAATTGATTACAACAAAGTTACCTCTAACTATAAGGCATTTGAGGTTTTTTGCCTAACAGCCTAGTATAGACCGCTAACGCACCCCTATGGTGGGCAGTATGATCTGCAATACCTCCAACAACAGCCATTTTTGGAGCTCCTTTCATAATCTCACCTTCAATTGGTGCTAGCAACTCAGAATCTGGGACATCTTTTAGTTTTTCAATCCCATTTGCAACAGCATCCTTAAATTGCTGAACACAATCATTGAATGAAGTATATTTTTTCATTCTCTCATCATAATTGTCAAAATCCATATCAAAGCCTCTATCACCAAATGCACCTTGCAAAAACCAATCTACTGTTTCAGCAGTATGTCCAACATGCTGAGCAACTGTGTACATTTCTTCATTTGGTTTGAAATCTGAGTCATCCTCATTTAAGCAACTGATTGTATTGAGGAAAAATTTTTCTTGAGTTTTTAATTGTTCAATTAGACCTTCTTTCATCTACTTATTCCTCCCTTGTGTTGAAAAGTTTTATTGTTTTGTTTTTGATATACCTTGATGAGAAAATTCGAGTTTTAAGAAACTCTATTTAATCCATTTAATGCGGCAACTCGATAAGCTTCTGCCATTGTAGGATAGTTGAATGTCGTATTAACAAAATACATTAAATTATTGCCGCCATTCTTCTGAGACATAATTGCTTGGCCAATATGTATGATCTCAGCAGAGCCAGTTCCGAAACAATGGATTCCCAAAATTTCCAATGTTTCTCGATGAAATAATATTTTAAGAATTCCAGTCGTGTGACCAGTGATTTGAGCACGAGCCAAATGTTTAAAAAATGATCTTCCAATTTCGTATGGTGCTTTTTCTTGAGTTAATTCTTTTTCAGTCTTGCCAATCGAACTAATTTCAGGCAGCGTATAAATACCAGTGGGAATATTTTCAACAAGATGATATTCCGATTTTCCTGTAATTATATGTGAAGATGCAAAACGACCTTGGTCATACGAAGCACTTGCCAGGCTTGGGAATCCAACAATATCTCCAACTGCGTATATATTTTGCACATTGGATTGATGATTCTCATTTACTTGAATCGAACCTTTGTAATCGATATCAATACCTAGTTCTTCTAAGCCCATATTATTGGAATTACCAGTTCTGCCCTGTGCCCACAGCAAATAATCTGTTCTAATCTTTTTGTTTGATTTCAGATATACTGTAACCCCAGAATCGTCTACTTCAACTTTTTCGTACTCTTCGTTATGACGAATTAGTACTCCATTTTCCCGCAAGTGATAACTGAGAGCATCTATAATTTCATCATCCAAAAAAGAAAGTAATTGCGAACGATTATTGACCAGATTAACTTTCGTCCTCAGACCTCTAAATATGGATGCATATTCACATCCAATTACACCAGCACCATAAATAGTAATTGTTCTTGGATGATCTTTTAGATCAAGTATTGTATCGCTATCTAATATTCTCGGATGACTAAAATCAACATCTTCCGGTCGGTAAGGTCTTGATCCAGTTGCAATTACAAAATAATCGGCAAAATATTTTTTCTTAACTCCGCTTTTTAATTCTACTTCAATTGTGTTTGCATCAATGAATTTTGCATAACCATCAATGATATCGACCCAGTTTCTTTTATAAAAACCGCGACGTAATTTCAATTGACTGCGGATCACCGATTCAGCACCAGAGAGCAGGTCTTGATAGTTAACACTCTGAAATTCATCTTTGCTCTCAATAATTTGAGTCGCATGTCTAAGTGCTTTGCTTGGAATTGTTCCTCTATGTGTACAACTTCCGCCTATATTTGAAAAGAGATCACAAACTGCTACTCTCTTTCCAGCCTTAACAGCCTTCATTGCTGCACCTTCACCGCCAGGTCCGCTTCCAATTACTATAATATCATATTTTGTCGACATACAAATAAATATTCTATGTTGTTTTTAAAAAAACAAATTGGATTACTCTAAAAATGCCAAAGCAATCCTAGGGAAAGAGTAAGCGCTCTTGTCAGACCATCTACATTAACTTCTCTCTTAAGGAATGGAAATGCAAATTCAAATACAACTCCAGTACTTTTTGTGAATTTATATTCTGCATTTAATAAAAAGTTAATTTGTAGCTGGTCACTGTCTTCCACATAAACGAACTTTTCTTCTGCGCTTGTTGTATCCAGCACGCTAGATTCACTTAATCTTTTAATTACCAAAAGTTGAGGTGTAATACTTAGATTATCAATTTTAAAATAATAACCACCTCTTAATAAGAAGTCGTCCCCTCTTTCCAATTGAGTTATAGCATTATTATTTCTTGACCCAGCCACTTGATAGCCCATGCCTAGCTGTATCGCATTTAGATTATATTGAACACCCAATAGCAAATCATTTGAGCCAAGACTGCTTTGATATTGTTGAGGTAAATCTGGATCTTTATTTGCATCTCCGGTTGCAAATCTCCCACCTACTGAAAGAGCAATGTTGGAAGTTTCATTAAGTTGGAAATTTTGGGTTGCGCTTACAATTAAATCACCAATCCCTTTTACTTTTCCTAAAGGACCAGATTGTGAGTTGTATGGGAGTAAAAATGAAATACTTGTATTATCCAGCAGAAAAGAATTTCCACTTAATATAGCTGAAGAATATTGGATATCATCATCTTTGCCGCTGTAACCATAAGAATATCTTAGGCCTAAATTATTTTTAAGTATTGATTCTTCCTCAAAAAATGATCCCATTTGACAAATTCCAGCATCAGAGCATTGAGCTTTTATATTAGATACGCTTACTATACCAAGAACAAATAATAGAGTTAGAACAAATAACTTTTTCATAATAATCTTCATCTTTCTTATTCGCCAATTAATGTTACTACAATTCTTCTGGAACCACCATGGTTTCTGTGTTCACAAAGATAAACACCTTGCCAAGTACCTAAATTTAATTGGCCATTTTTGATTGGAATTGTAAGTGATGGTCCAAGTAAAGATGATTTAATATGTGCAGGCATATCATCTGAACCCTCATAGATATGTTCATAATAAGGTGCATCTTCTGGAACCATTTTGTTGAAATGTCTTTCCATGTCGCGAAGCACATCCGAAGAAACATTTTCGTTTATTGTTAAAGAAGCAGATGTATGTTTGATGAAAATATTAGCTATCCCAGTTTTGATATCTTTTAGTTCATGAATTGCAGCTTCGATTTCCCGTGTAATTATATGAAAACCTCGATTTTTCGGTTTTAAGCTAAATTCTTTTTGATAATACATGTTTCAATTTACGATTATTTTTAATAATAATATTTGACATCTTAATATATCATTTCTTCTGAAACCATACTATGCTAACAGATCAATATGACTACTCTCTTTATTAAAACATCTCCATCTGCTTTTCACCATCAAAAAATTCTTTTTCGTGATCTAAGAGCCATTTCTTTCTCCACATTCCTCCAGCATAACCTGTTAAACTTCCATCACTTCCTATTACTCTATGGCATGGGACAATAATTGAAATTTTATTCTTTCCATTTGCTGCACCAACTGCTCTAATTGATTTTTTATCTCCTAGACATTCTGCGACAAAATTGTAAGAAGTTGTTTCACCATATGGAATTTTAATCAATTCATCCCATACTCTTTTCCGGAACTCTGTTCCCTCTTGAGCAATAGAAACTTCGAACTCTTTTCTTTTTCCAATGAAATATTCAGAGAGTTCCCTTTTACATTGAACTATTACTGCATTCAGATTTTCTTCTTCCAATTCAGTATCTGGGAATACGAATAGTATTGAATCAATAGAATTTTCATCAGCTGTAATCTTAATTTGCCCTATCGGAGATTTTAAATATCCAATAAATTTATTTGACATTGTTGCTCCTATACAACCTTTTTATCCATAGTTCGATAAATACCTACTACAATTCCGACTAGCTTAAAATTCTCATACGATTTTTTAATTACAATTGGTTCAAATTCTGGATTCTCTGAGTGGAGTTCTATTAAATCAGATTTCATGAAAAATCTCTTAACAACTGCTGAATCATCCAATATTGCAACTACAATTTTCCCATTATCCGGATCCAAATTCGGATTGACAATAACAATATCACCGGTAAAGATATAAGCATCCTTTAAACTGTCCCCCTTTACTTTTAACAGAAACGAATCATTCGGCATGTGAACTACTGTCGGAAGTTCGATCGTATCAATTGCATCTGGATAAATCGTAAGTGGATGACCCGCAGCAACTTCTCCTATTACTGGTCGAGGAACGAAGAATTTGTCATCTATCAATAGCTCAATGCCTCTTGATATCTTTGGATTTCGCTTAATAAATCCTTTCCTCTCAATTGCTTGTAAATGCTGCTGAACTGTCGAACGATTTTTATATCCAAAATGTTTTGCAATTTCTGCCAAAGTCGGCACAATACTTTTTACTCTTGATTCAATCAGAAAATCGAGTATTTTTTGCTGAATTATTGTTAAATCTGATTTCATAATTACACCTTCGGCTGGTTGGTTACATACTAATAAATTATACCATACAAATGTATGGTATAATTTACAAAGTATATTTTTATCAGTCAAGAAGAAATTTGAATGAATTTAAATTTTGGAAGGAATGTTTGGTATGTGTGGAATCTTTCAATAGATCCCACACATATTTAGTTAAAACACTTTCTGGATCACTGATTCTAATTTGTCTCTAAGTACTGGTTTTGAAATAAAATCATTAAAACCGGCTTTAATAAATCTTTCTCTATCACCAGGAAGTATATAAGCAGTTACAGCAATAATTGGAGTATTATCATAACCAGGCATTCTTTTAATTGCTCTCATTGCATCCAAACCATTATACTCGCCTTGGAGATTGATATCGACAACAATTAGATCAAATTGCTTTACTTTAAGAATTGGAATCGCTTTTTCAAAACTTGTTGCAAATTCGAGTTCTTTTATGTCTCTCATCTGAACTTTGAATAAAATCTGAGAATCGATCTGGTCTTCGATATATAAACAAGAAATGTTACCTAATATTTTTTGGATATCCGCTTCTGACTCTTCAATTTCTTCAACAACTTCGGCCTCTTCTTGCTTAACCACTTTAACTTTTTCATTAACAATTTCAGAATCAAAATTAGATTCGATTACCTCGTTAATAACTTCGCTAGTTGGTTTTTCAATATCTTCTAGAGGAGTTACTTCTTTAGGTTCATTGATAGTCACACCTTCTTTATCAACATATTTGACTGGTAAAATATACCCATATTCAATAGGCTTATTGAATTTAGTAATTGGTTCAACTTTATCAGCTAGAAGCTGAGATAATTTTCGTGCGTGTCGAAGCATAAATCTGGATATTCCATATTTTTGTCTTACTTCTTCTTCGTCACCATTAAAGATTTCTTCTAATGAAGTTAGTAATTTGGAAGATATTCCAGTTCGCTCATCTTTAATTGAAACTGTGCAATGCCCATTATCTTCTTGATATGCAGATAGATAAACCTTGTTATTATTTGTGATCTTCATCGCAAATTCTACGAGGAAAGATGTAATCGTTACCAGCTTCTGTTTATCTGCAAGAAGTTTAAGTGAGGATGATATTTTCCCATATGCAAATGCAACTTCTTCTGTTTCTGAAATTTTCTTAACATTTTTTTCTATAGAATCTATCAAATCTACGAATTTAACCATGGTTGGAGTAATCTCGATTTGATGCTGTATTAACTGGGCATATTGAATTGCATTATCCATTAATTCGAGAACAGTCTTCTGGTTATCTCTTATTATTTCTATTGACTCACTTTGTTCTTCATTTGGATTTTCGATACTTTCGGCCAATTCCTGAGCAAATCCTATAATGACATTTATTGGAGTAAGAAGTTCATGGAAGAGATTTCTAAGGAAATCTCCATTGATTTGGCTAGTACCCTCCTTCACGATTTTTATTGGTTGAGGGACAGAAGGTGCGAGCGATTCCGATACTTTAGATATTATCACCAGTCCGAATGATTCAACCTCATCATCTTCATTATAGATTGGTGTTGAATGAATCGTAACTGGTACAGAATCCCCGTCCGCTCTCTTCAACTTTGTGTCGAGCGTAACTCTTTGTATCTCATTTGCATGAAAGATATTGGTATTTATTTTACCACGATCATTATCACTTACCAGACTTAGGAATGGTTTTTCTTTCAACGATTCAGGATCAAATAAAAGAATCTCTTGAAGTTTATTATTAGAAAATGTTATAAATCCTTCTTTGTCAGTAAAGACTATTATATCCCCAGTATTTTCAAATGCAATTTTGTACTTCTGCATTTCCTTTTTAGCTTCAATATTTTTCGAAATATCTTTAACAATATTATAATGAGCTTGCCTCCCTTCGAAATCGACCCCTAATTTATTAATTTCAACTTGAACTGTGGAGCCATCTCTTTTCTTATGTCGCCATGGTCCTGTAAATCCATGTTCGAGTGTTTCTCGTGAGGAGGTTTCTACCAATGTTTGAATATCTTCAGGGGCATAAAGATCTGTTAGATCCATTCCCAGAAATTCATTCTCTGAGTAACCATAAAGTTGAAGCGCGGATTCATTTACTTTAAGGAATTTCAAATCTTCAACACTATAAATAAACATTGGTTCATCGCTATACTGCATTATTAGATCGTACATTTTTGAACTCACATTTGAGTTAACATCTTTTATTTTATTGAATGAGATGTAATAATTTGCATCTTCACCAGCTTGATTTATTGAGATTTTTCTAAATGGAATTGATTTTTTCCAATAACAATTTTATTCGATAGTTCTAGGTTAATATCATTCCCCAGTGGTTCTTGAAGAGTTTTACCAATCACTTCCTCTTTTGAAAAATTTAGCTCGAATAAAAATTTATTTGTAGCATTTATAATTAAATCATCTTTCGTTACTTCAATAATGACTATTTGGAAGATTCTCAAAAGAATCAAATTCTTGTTGAGAATTATTTACTGGTTCTACTCCCAATTTTGTAATCTTTTGATTATAACCAATTATTGCAATTACTTTTTGTTCGAGATCCCGTATTGGAAATTCTATATTCTGAGTCATCTCCTCTGAAAATGTTTTAGAATAAGTTTCATAAATTACAGCATTAGCAGAACTTACTATATAATCGTCAATATTTATCGCAAGTTTTGCTTCACTTTCTATCAGCACATCAGAAAGATGTTGTCCTTCAATTTTATTTAAATTCAATCCAATAGATTCGGCAAATAATTTATTGACGATAATATACTTTTTATATGGATCTTTAATCCAAAATGCAAAATCCAGCTGATCGATTATTCTCCTGATCTTTTGTCTTCCAATAAATGTAAATGGGAAGGACTGTTTCACGATCTCAACAATCTCCAAAATCTTATTATCATCAATAAATTCCTCGATTTTATCGATATTAATTCGAAGATTTAATCAGAGAGTTTTTGCTCCCAGAATTTTTTTTAATTATGTTCTCAAAGTTTTCCATAGTAATTTCAATTTAAAGTGTTATGGTAAATATATTTGAATAATTAGAATGTTCAACTGAACTATATGCCCTTACTCTATACGAAACAGCTATTCCTTGCTGAAGTTTTTGCAAAGTATCTACCCAATTTTCAGTGTTTGGACCTACCCTCGAAACTTCACTAAACTCAATTTCTGAGATCAATTTTCTATCTATTGTAAATCCAAGCTCATTTACCGAATTATCTTGCCATTCTAATTTGATATTATGCGTAGATTCTATTACTGCACCTATTAGGTCTGATGGAGCAGATAAACCAATACTTTGAGCACTATTTACTTCATTAGAGAATTCCGAATTTGTCAATGAATTTATTGCTCTAACTTTGTAGAAATAGATCTCATTTGGGTTATCGATAGTATCGTTATATGCAATTGAATTTTTTGGCAATAATACTAGTAATTCAAATTCATTAGAACCATGATTTTTTCTCCAAATTTCAAAACCATCTTCATTGTCAGAATTATCTTGCCACCATAGGCCGAATATATTATTTTGATTGAAAATAGAGATATTTAAATTTGTTGGTGATTCGATGTAGTCTTCAGGACTTACGTCAGGTTTTTCTGTTGTAATGAATCCTGGATACGGATCATTCAATGAATCTACACAACCTATCATACCCATCGAAAGCACCAGTGCAATTATCATCAATAAGAAGTTTTTATGTCCCATTGTATCCATCCGTTTATTAACCGTTAATGTCAGTTTTATTTTCAAAATCAATTAAAAATGTTCTAGTTTCATCCGCTTCCAAATCACCTATATTCAAATAAAGAATATTTTGTCCAGAATCAAATTCAAATTCTGGAATTGGTGTGTGAATCATATCAGCACTGATTTGAATATTATATATCCCTTTGTTTAGAAATATCTGGACCATGAAATCATCAGTTTTGATCTCTTCATGATTCGAGACTTCCACAGAAATCCTTCTCTTACTTCTAATATCATATCGAAGTTCAATGCCACTCTGTTTCTGCCACCATTTGACTAGGTTTGGCAATGATGTAAACCAAATATTTTCAGATCTTATATAGTCTATGGTTTCTTTTAGTACTGGTATATAGTGATTGCTTAATTGATATTCGTTATTAAATTTCATTACATACAATCCACCTTCAAACAAGATTCTATCGATATCTTCTTTGTATGTAAAATTCTGAAATTCTAAATTTGTTAAACCATACTCCCCGATTACTTTTTTGTCATCCCTTACAGTTTTTGATATTAAGTATACTGGTTTTTCATCCATCACTATTTTTTTAGGCACTGATCTATCAATTAAGGAATCGGTAATTATATAAGTATAGTTTTCTTCTGTAATTTTTTTTATCAAATTCGGGGTAATGTAATTCTTTACTTGCATACCATTACTAGTCTTTCCCGTTATATTGGATAATGAATCTCTTAGAATATTTCTTGATGAAGTGTCATACTTATAATTAATAATTGGATCAACATTTATATTTTTGAGCAATTTTTTAGTTTTAAAATTACTATTTAAAATTAATTCTGAATTGACTAAAAATGAGACTGGGTATTTATACTTTGCAATGAGCGAGTTAATTGATTCTAGATTATTAAAATTGTTTTCAAATGTTGGAATAAATACAGCTGCAGCATTATATGGTTCAGGCCAATCTTTTATCATTGCTGTAGGTCTGTAACTTAACCAGTTGATACAGTTTTGAAATATTCTCCCAAAATAGATATGGTCTCTTTGCGAACCAATTATTGAATTAATCTCAAATCCAAACCACACAAAACGTCCCTTACCATAGGTCCCATATGTAATTCCAGCACTTTTCTTAATTTCCTCTATAACTAATCCTTTCTCATTTCTATAATCAAACCAGTAACTAACTTGATTAGTTCTTGGTTCAATAATTTGAGAATAGATCGGTCTATCCCAAGTTGCAATCTGCAAAGAATATCCGGTTGGAATTCCAGCAGTAATAGGTAAGTTTCCTCTTAATGTATGTACTTTTGTTTCTGCATGTTCTGGAATGAGTTCTTTCGTGAATATCATTCCAAATAATTCAGTATAAAACTTCCATCCTTTCCATTTGCCTTCATCTGAGTAAGTCCCAATACCACTAGATGCAAAAATACTTCCTCCATTGTCAGAAAATTTTTTTATCTGAGAGATTTCTTTATCACTCAAAGACTTAGCCCCTGCTAGGACTAGCAGATCGTACTCAAAATGTTTACCATCTTCCACCTCAATATCAGTTATAACATCATATGAAATATTAAATTTTCTTAGGAAGTTCATCCATGTATCAAGATTGTCTTGCACCCATGTGTTCCCATCATCCATCATATTCTCAGTATAGGTGGAGTATAGGAGTGCAATTTTTTGTTCTTCTGGTTGATATTGAATATTAGCTTTTGTTGGAAGTATCTCTGTCAATGTAAAGTTTCCAAATACATTTTGAACAATCATTAGAAAAACAAGAATTGCAGAAACGAGAATAACCAATCCACTGAAAAATATCATCAGTGAATTTGCTTTTAATCCTTTTATCCCAGCAAATTCATTCTTTTGATTTTGTTCTGTGCTATGTACTTCAGCTATCGCCATTTTAGAACATTTTCTTTGTTTTTATCTTTTTTAGGTTCTATATACCCGTCTTGAGTATATCTAAGATATTTCTTTTGGTCACTATCTAAAATAGTTGTTTTAGTTGAATAGGGTTCTTTTTCTTTTCTATATTCAATATTTGAATACATTGGTCTAACTATAGTTTGACGCATTCTAGGACCTCGGATTCCTTCACTATATTCTGAGTATCTTTTACTCTGAATTCCCAAATCACCAGTATATGTTTCTCTCTTTTCTTCTGTTCCAGAAGCTAAATATGAGGGTGTAATAAGTTCTGCAGAAACAGTCTCGGGTTCTCTAGTTGCCTCAGTTCTTCCATTACGTTCTCGAATCTTATAGAGTATATATGCACCAATCGCTAATATAAACGTCGCAATTGTTGCAACCAGCATAATTAAAGATAATATCGGAATTAGTTCCATTTAATAGTCCCTTATAACATTTAATTCAAATTATTTATACTGAATACCAACTCGTTCTAATTTACCCCATTCCATTTTGATCCCAAGAAATTCTTCTACAAGCGCCATCGTTTTTGTTATATCAATAAGGAGGACGAACAGCATACGATAAACAATCGCCCATGGAACAAGTCTAATTTCTTCTTTTTCAACTGCCACACAGTAAATCGAAGACATGAAATCAAGTAAAGCAATCCCTAACCACCAATAAAATATTAAACTTGACATATCATTGAAAATTGCCACTGTGATAAAAAATAAATTGGCGAAAATATTCATTGCAGGCCAAATCAGAGATTCGTAGAACATTCCCCAGAGAACTAGGGTATTATAAAAATTCTGAGTGGGATTGTATAAGTACTTCTTATGTTTTCTTATTGCTTGAAGAATTCCTCTTGTCCAACGATATCTTTGTTTCAATAGTTGATGGACGGTTACAGGTGCTTCAGTTAATGCCCAAGCCATTGGTTCATACTCAATTTTCCACCCAAGTGATAATATCTTTAAGGTTATATCAGCATCTTCAGCAAATGTATCACTTGAATAAAATCCGGTTTCTGCAAGGGCTTCTTTACGGAATACTCCGATTGGACCGGGAATAATATTTACCATTCTAATATGTCCTTGAGCACTTCTTGCTAAATTCAATCCTTGAATATACTCAAGTGCTTGAAGATCAGTTATCCATTTCCTTCTATTTTGAATTTTTACATTACCCGCTACGGCACCTACTTCTTTATTTGCAAAATGTCTCATTGACTTTTTCAATGTGTCTGGTGATAAAATTGAATCTCCGTCCATACAAAGCACAAAATCTGCATCTGAATATTGGATTCCAGCATTTAGTGCTTTTGCTTTTCCATCATTAAATTTATTTATTAATGAGACTTTTACTTCGGTTTTAGTGCCTTTTTGAAAACCTACAAATGATTCTGCAACTTTTATTGAATCGTCTGTTGAGCCATCATTTACTATAATGATTTCATAATTATCATAATCTAAATTCAAGAGTGATGTAATTGAGTCTCGTAATGTTACTCCTTCATTATAAACTGGAACAATTATCGAGACAAATGGAGTGAAATTTTGATATTTCTTAACTGTATAACGAGTTATGTAAAAGTATGCCATGAAAAGAATTGAGAAGTATCTAAATAGTAAAACAAATAAAAACATCACTAAACTTACGATCGAAGCATAAACAAATAAACCTTTCCACGTTAGAATAGTAAGAGGAAGTGTATAAAAGATAATTGCCAGTAGAACTAATGAAATAAATCCGGAAATAACTATTACTTTTCGCTTTTCTCTGAGTTCTTTCCTCTTTGGGAGTAAAACTTCCCTGTTATCTAGTTCAATTTGGTATCGATATTTTTCTTGCTTTGGTTTCATTATCAAAGTAGAAAGCCAACAATAATGCCAACCAAAAGTTGCTTTATAGATAGGTTTTAATGTTTTTTAGAAACGAATTTGATCAATATCTGAAAAAGTGAGTTTCTGGCTCACTATGAGACAAAAATCGATGTACTTTGAAATGAAGCTTTAATACTTTTGAATTGAATGTATTATAACTTGTAATCTTTTAGTGAAAGATATACAATACTAGGATCATCGTTTTTTATTGAATTTAGTAGCATATCGGAATCACTTATTGATTTGTTTATAGCAATATTGGCAACATAGATTGATTCAAGCAAGCTTTTCATATTCTCATTTTTAAGAGATGATATCTTTTCCTTCATTCTATCTAAAATTTTATTTAAACCTTCATCAGAAGTTCGAATAAGCAGCATGACGATTTTATCATCTATTATACAGAGTTTATCACGCTTTTTTACCGAAATACTTATCAAATTTCTCAATTGATGAACTGCAAATTTACTGTCTAGCAATCCCATTTCATTTAGTCTGAAAGAGAGGAAATTAAATTTATTTCCCGTAGTTTGATAAAGGGCTATCTGATTATTCAAAATCAACGAAAAATCATCACTATTATATATATTAAATAAACCAGAGATTGAACTAAATTGATCTGATTGAATCTCCTCTTGTTTTACCAAATCAACTTCAGAGTTTTGTGTAGATTCTACTACAATTCCTTTTTTTGGTTCTATCCAATATTGAGTATCAAATTGACCTTCAGTGTGACCAACATTAGGACTTAAAATAGCAGTTCCGGAATAAAATCTTCCCTCTGTCTTAAACGATGATTTCTCGAGATAAATGGTGCCTGTAACGTTATCTGAAAGCATTGAAACTATTTCATTAGATTTTTCTGTTGCCGGTTCGCCGATGATAAAAAAACTAGTGATATTTTTATTTTCAATTGTTTCTAACATATTTGTGAATATATCCTCAAGAATATCCAGGTTTTTAAAACCAATATAAGGTGTAAGCTCATCAAAAATAATTCTATCAGGTTTATATTGGTCTGAAACAGATATAATATCATTAATATATTCTTTCATATAATGATCAGGATCATAAGCATCATGAACTTCACTTGGTGGTGAAACCCTAATTACTATAATTGAATTACTATTCATATACTTCTGAAGATCAAAGTCTAAAGTAGCAGCTTGTATCATCAGATCTTTTGGGCGCATTGTGGTAAAGAAAAGACATCTTTCAGATTGCTTAATTGATTCAATAGCAAACTTCAGACTTAATAAAGTTCGTCCTGATTTTCTCGGTCCGACAATAAGATAACCTCCTCCTCGATATATTCCACCCCACTTCTTGTCAATAAAGGAGAATCCGGACTTAATTAACTGTATTCCACTTGTCATAATATAGCTATATCTAATTTCAGTAATAGATCATAAAATCAAATAATGTGCCGTATAAAGCTGAATATTCAATCTATTTTCGAAGATTTTGCTGGGAAATGCTTCTCAATTTGAGATGACTGTATAAAAAGAGTTCAGAATATTTTTTGAAATACTAGGTTAAATAATAATTTATTCTGAAGGCACATTAACCTTTTCATCTTTTTCCGAGTATGTTGTCTTGAAAATATAATCCCACATTGGAGAACTTACACCGAAACCAAGATCATCGTGTTTGTAGTGATGAATTGAATGCCAATCTTTCAACTTTTTCCAGATATTTCCCTTAAAATTAAAATGATGGATAGCATAATGTGTGATATCATAAAAAAGGTACCCAACTAAAAATCCTGCAAAAAACGGATAGATTGAAAGTGGACCAACTATCGCTCTGAATATGAAGAAAAATAAAAGTGCAAGAGGGATACCCACTGATGGCGGCATAACTAGTCTTTTTGAATCTTGAGGGTAATCATGATGAACTCCATGAAAAGTCCAGAAAAATTTTTGCATTTTCTCTGTTTTTGGATGGAAATGGAATAACCATCGATGGAGTGAATATTCAATTAACGTCCAGATAAATATTCCAACAAGAAACAGCACAAATATATATCCAATTGAAAATTGAGCAGCTGCCGCCTGATAAAATAGATAGACAATAATGGGAATATAAACATATAGCGGAACTGTCCAATGGACTTTTGAGAAGAATTCCAAAAAATCACTTTGAAACATTCTTACAGATTCATCTTTGTTTGATACGTAAAGTTTTGACATTTTATTCTTCCTAAATTAAAAAATTTTAGTAATCTAATACATTCGTAAGTCCAATACCTGGTGATTCTGTTAAAGTAACTTTCCCATCTACAATCAATGTTCCCTCAAATGGATCATTATCTATAAGTAAATTACCATCAAGATCAGTCCATTCTGCAACAGGTGCTAATTGGGATGCTGCTGAAATTGCACAAGATGTCTCTGTCATACAGCCTATCATGACTTGCATGCCTAAAGATTTTGCTAAATTTACCATCTTATGGGCTTCTCGTAAACCAGTACATTTCATAAGTTTTATATTTATCCCAGAATAAACGCCGTAAGCTTTTATAACATCAGGAATTCTTTGAAGTGCTTCGTCTGCAAATGTAGGTAGTGGAGAATTCTCTGTTAGCCAAGCCATATCATCTAACTGTGTTTTTGGCATAGGTTGTTCAACTAAAGTGATTCCTTTTTCTTCCAACCAATGAATCATATCTAGCGCAAATTCTCTATCCTTCCATCCTTGGTTAACATCAACAACCAGTGGTTTATCTGTGACTGATCGAATTGTATTTATCATTTCCTTATCATTGTCTCTACCAAGTTTAACTTTGAGTACTTTATAAAGTTCGGCTTCTTTAACTTTTTGAATAACAACTTCCTTTGTATCAATTCCAATAGTAAAAGAAGTGTTAGGTGTCATAGACTTATCATATCCCCAGATCTTGAACCAAGGTTTATTAATTAATTTCCCCACTAGATCATGAAGAGCGATGTCGACAGAAGCTTTAGCCGCTGGATTACCCTCTTCAATTCCATCAACATATTCTAATATCTCTTCAACTTTGAAAGGGTCACTAAATTGTAAAAGATCAACTTTCTTTAAAAATCTAGCAGCGGTCTCGTGGGATTCTCCAAGATATGGTGGCATTGAAGCTTCACCATATCCAATGACGTCATCATATTCAATCTGAGTTAACATTACTGGAGTAGTTGATCGTGAACTTGTTGCAATTGTAAAAACATGTTTCAATTCTAGCGTATATGGGTTAAATGATAATTTCATTTTACTATTAGTCGCCTTATTATTTATAATTTTTGATGAAATTACGGAAGTTGAGGTAATTAGAGCCCCCGCAACTAGCCCACTTGATTTTAAGAATGTTCTTCGGCTCTGACCCATTAAAAATCTCCATTATAGAATTTACTTCTTTTCACAGTTGTTATACCATTCTCGTTTAAAGATCCTATTATTCTTCGAGCACGTATGAAATGATCAAGTCGAAATTTACTAAAATTTGGTTTTGATTCGTCAAAACTGTTTATCTTTACTCTTCCTGCTTCATGAATAAATTCCAGATTTCCAATGTAAATCCCAACATGAGTAATTCTTTCTTTTTTCTTTTCAGTTCCTTTAAATCCAAAAAATAGTAAGTCACCTTTCTTAAGATTATCAAATCCGTTTTGTGTATCAACAAGAATACCTTTATGAACTTGTTGAGAGGCATCTCTATCAAGCACAACTCCATTGAGGAAATATACTGTTTTAGTAAACCCGCTACAGTCCATTCCTTTTGCCGATGTTCCACCCCAAAGATATGGGATGCCCATAAATTTATGTGCTGTTTCAACAATATTTTTCTGAGTTGGTTTTGAATTATTTAACCACTTATCATATTCAAAGATTTCATCCTTTTTTATAAAAGCGATTCTTTTATCAGGAAATTGTACCTTAACAAATTCTTCAGTTTCCCCCAGTTTAATCAAAATATCTCCAATTACTAGGTCAGATACTCTTTGGGAATTTTCATCCCTTTCAGAATATGCAAATCCAAAATCTTTCCAGAAAATGATTTTGGACATACTATTCCAATCATTAAGTTGTTCAATATTTACCGGGAAAATGCCATCGTCATCAACCCAAGCTAAATAATCGTCTGGAGTTTGAATCAAATAAAATCCCCCTCTTGATTTATATATACGGACAATGGTACCTAATAGTGCCTGTGTGGATAGCTCCGCTGGATGTTTTGGATTTGATCTTAAATTAGCAACTGATAGATTAACAATCCCATAAATCTTATCTTTCAATTTCTTTTCAGGTAGTATCTGAATTTCATCAACAACCTTTATTTTTTCTAACCTAATTTTTTCCATTAACTCTTCCTTAGCATCTGGCATATTTGTTTCGCCTTGAAGTATAAAACCTTCCCCATTTTTACTTACTTGAACATTAATCAATGCAACTCGTTTATCAGGAGCAAATTTGAGAGAAACATCATCTATAATCGAATTTATCTTTTCAAGTGAGTTTACTTGTGGGAAGTTAATTGTACTTAATAATATAAGCGAAAGAACAGCGATTTTAAATTTCATTTCATTTAAGTCATTAGTATTATTTTAATAAATCAAAAAATAGCAATTAAGATTAAAAATAGAAAGGATTGTTTGATCGATCTAATCATAATTAATTGGATTTAATATTGTATTAACTCGAATCATCTGAAAAAACTAATGCTCTAGCAGACTGTTTATGCTGAATCTTTTACAATGAAATATAATTCTTTTTAAATTATTTTCAGAGAGTCTAATTCAATAACTTTTGTCATTTTCTATAGAACTTATAAAGTCTTCCATAATAAAATATTGCGCATTAACAGGTTCATCATGCCAATTCAAATCTTCGTCCCAGTAACCGGGATGATAATCAGACTTGTAAGCTGGATATGCATAGCTTATCTCAACTAACTTTGGTTTACCATTCTGATATAAAAAATCAAATGCGAGGGATTGAGTACCAAGTTTCCTCGAAATCTCAAATGCAAGTTTAATTAGCTCATCTGAAAAATATTCTTTATCAAAGGAAACTTTTCCACTTCCTGAGGCTCTAAAATCATTATCCCTATTAAATCTAGCTGCTGCCCAGCATCTTGCACCAACAACAATAACTCTTAGATCATATTCAGAACCTTCAACAAAATCTTGAAAATAAACATACCCTTTCTCATTCGAAAAGAATTTTTCACTTTCTCTGGGGATAGTAAATCTCATCCCAGCTTTAATAACACTTATTAAATTTCCAACATTTCTGTCTCGATTATAAATGTCATATTTATCCTTTATACTAGCAAATTTATTATAATTTTTAAAGCCTCTTCCAAAGGATTTTCTAATGAAACTTTTAGCCTCTTTTTTATTTTTAGCTAATTTAACGTTAAGTGAAGATGCTCCATTTCTCAGTTTAAAAACTTTAGGAAAATTGACAGAATCAATCCATTTATATGCATCTTGCTTATTGTAAAAGCTATACGATTTGATGGAAGGTATGTTTAATGATTCAAATAAGTATTTTTGTCCTAGTTTATCATCAAAATGCCAGCAAGACTGAGAATTAGGAAATACTTTTTTATCTGAATTTTCCAACGAATAAATTAACTGTCTTGCAAATAAAACCGCCTTAGGGTCATGATGTTGCCAATGCCACATAAGACCCTCACAATCTTTAAGTTGATCAATTATATCATTTGAATAGCAGTTTACTATTTTATATTCAATATGGTTTTCAATACAGTATTCTATCCACCTATCACTAAATGAATTTTTGCGAGAATGTATTCCAATTTTCATTTTAAACTTTCGTTTTGTTACTTATAAATATTAAATAATTTGCTGCAGTCTAATTAAAGTTAGTTTTTAACAGAGTATTTGAAACTACCGATAATTGTAGTAATTTAATTGTTCATTATCAATAAATTGTAAAACTAATGAAAAAACACTTCTTGTTGTTTTTTTTTATATTCACTCAAGTTTTAGGCCAGAAGATTCAAGAAGATCTTGTACCGGTTACAACTGAGGGCTCAGATAGGATTTATATTGATGCAAAAGGTATAGATAATTTTACCGGAGATGATATTTTCGTGTGGGTATCTTTTGAGCATTCGAATCCAATTGTTATTGAATCAATTGAGGATAAAATAGCCAAAACCAAATCTTATTACTTATTTAATAAATCTCTGCTGAAATACAGTATTCTATTTATTATTTATTATGATGAAAACAATAATGTGCTTGCAAGTTATGATTATAGTCGAAAAAGTGATATTGAAGCTTACCAGTATAACTATCCAATCTGGAAGAACTCAGACGAGGCTTTGATATTAGAAAAATGTCTAGAATTAATCGCATTGTCCAATGCTGGGACAAAATAAAAATTCCATTATTGGAATTCATTTCTAATTTTGTTTTTATCTAAGTTTTTCTCCTCGTTTATTATTCTATTAATTCTGTAAAGCAAATATTTTGATGGAGTATCTAATCTATATTTCTTTGGATTTGGTAAAATTGCTGCAAGCATTGCGCCTTCTCTAGAATTCAAATAAGCTGAAGATTTGTTGAAATGATGGCTCGAAGCTGCCTCAACACCATAAATTCCATCACCAAATTCTGCAATATTTAGGTAGACTTCGAATATTCTTTTTTTACTCCATGTTAATTCTATCATAACTGTAAAATAAGCTTCTAAAACCTTTCGGAAGAAAGATTTGTCAGTAAATAAGAAGAGGTTTTTTGCAACTTGTTGAGTAATTGTGCTTGCCCCTCTAAGCTTCTTTCCTTCTTCAAAATCATCTATTGCTTTCTGGATCTGCTTGACATCAAATCCCCAATGGTCTACAAATCTTTGATCTTCAGAAGTTAAAATCGCAATCAGTACTTCATCTGATATTTTTTCAATTGGCATCCATACTTGTTTTACATCATTTTTAAATAGGATGGAATTAATATCCGGTGGTCTTATCTGTTGTATGAAGGATGTTGTTGGAGGGTCAATCCACTTAAATAGAATTAAAACCAATCCAGTAAAAATTGTAAAAGAAATTATAAAAATGAAAATGCTTATTAAAATCTTTCTCATTTTAACTTAGAAATTCTTCTAGATATTTAAATTTTTCAGATAATTCACCTTTGTAGAGAATGATCGCACGTTTAATTTCTTCAGGAAAGTCAGCTTCTTCAAAAGGTTTTTCTAGATTTGCATTTACTATACCTGGTACAAATTTATACAAAGCTGAACTAAATTCAATTGAAGAGTTTCGTGGTAATTCTGTTGGCAGATTGTCAACTGCAATATTCACAATTCCTTCACCATCATATCCATCTTTAATTGAGTCATCCTTAGGATTATAAACATACGCTGGATTATCTGACTCAGTTGATTTAACTGTAAATTCGACGGCACCATCAATGTCGCAAGTAATATCGCAAACTACATCTAGTTTTCTATCTGCATTAGATTTAAAGAACTCCTTTGTAAGGAATCTTGGAGAATCTTCAGTCCAATATATAGCGTTAACAATCAAACTAAGATTTGGAATATATTTTTCAAAAATTGATGTATAGTTTTTAGGATTATCAAAATAATCTTGAAGATTAAAATCTTCAGTTGGATCTTTTGGTTCAACCATATGGTCTTCCTTAAAAACTACTTTATATATAACTTTGCTATTTGCATTTTGAATTGGCAGTTCTTCCGGAGAAACCGTTTTATGAGGTAAAAGGTCAAAGATTTCTTGAGCACCTTGGGATACATTCCCATATCCTAAGAATCCGAATACTATGGGTAGTTTGCTTATAGGTAAACCGATATCTTTAATCTCTTCTCCAACAGCAAATATTTGTTCTTTTGCTTTTTCAACTGTTGTGTATTCATAAGCTGGTTTGATTTTTAGAAATGGTGACTCGTATCCAAGCGATTTCAATCTTTTACCATATCCATGTAAGGCATCAATCATTCCAGCTAATCCAGCATATTTACCAAAAAACACCAATCTTTTCCCTTGTTCGTTTGCTATTAACTCATAGTCAATTAAGGTACATCTCAAGTCCGTAAGTTTTTGAAGAAGAGGCATATTATAATCTTGCCCTTTAATTGTATGAGAGAAAAAAATATAAGTCTTTTCTTTCTGAAGTAGCTTTATTGGAATTTCTTTTACGGCAAAAACTGTTGGGCATTCGGATAAGTCTTCTTGCAATGTTACTCCAGCATTTTCAAATTCTGTATTACTGAAAGCTCTTCTTTCAAAAGGTTGAATTATGGTTTCGATTCCATTTTCTTCTTTCAATATTCTCACATGATCCGGAATAAGAGGAACTCTCCTCTCCCAAATATTTTTGTCTTCACGTCGAATTCCAATTATCTTTTTCATTTTTACTCCAATAATAATCAAAAAAAAAGCCCTCCAAATAATATGGAGAGCTTTTAATTTTTACGTTTCTTATATATCGAATTTAATTCCCTGAGCCAGAGGAAGATCATTACCATAATTAATAGTATTTGTTTGTCGTCTCATATATGCTTTCCATGCATCTGATCCGGATTCTCGACCACCGCCGGTTTCTTTTTCACCACCAAAAGCTCCACCAATTTCCGCACCTGAAGTACCAATATTGACATTTGCAATTCCGCAATCAGATCCCGCAAGATAGGAATTCTTCCGCTTCTTGCATATTGTTTGTAAATATAGCAGAAGATAAACCTTGAACAACACCATTATGAAGTTCAATCGCTTCTGATACATCTCCTTTATATTTAATTAAATAAAGAATTGGAGCAAAAGTTTCTTCCTGAACAATTTCATAATGATTTTCAGCTTCAACAATTGCTGGTTTTACATAACAGCCAGATTCATAACCTTTACCTTCTAATACTTCCCCACCATATAGAATTTTTCCACCTTCTTCTTTTAATTTAATCAGTGCATTTGTAAAATCTTCTACAGCAGCTTTATCAATCAATGGTCCAACATGATTTTTTTCATCCAGAGGATTACCAATTTTTAATCACTTTATATGCTTTGATAATCGATTGCTATAACTTTATCATAGATTGACTTCATGAATGATTAATCTTCTTGTACTTGTACATCTTTGTCCAGCAGTTCCGACTGCCCCAAAAACTATTGCCGGAATAGCCATTTTAAGATTCGGCATCTGGGAGTTAGAATAATTGCATTATTTCCACCTAACTCCAGAATTGATTTACCAAATCTTTGCAGCGATAACTTGTGCTGCCTGTCGTACCAACTCCGTTGATCCGGTAATTGAAATAAGTGGAATTCGTTTATCATTTAGCATTTTTTCGCCGATTGTTGAACTTTCCCAACCGACTAAAGAGAAAAAACCTTCCGGGAATTTATTTTCTTTAATTACATCAGCAAGAATATTTTGAACAGCAATTGCGGTTAAAGGAACTTTTGAAGATGGTTTCCAAAGATTGACATCACCACAAACAGTGGCAATCATTGCGTTCCATGACCAAACTGCAACAGGAAAATTAAAGGCGGAAATAGTACCGACAACACCCAAGAGGATGATATTGATCATACATGCTATGGTTATCGGTCTTTCTGATTGCATTGTAAATCCGTACAGCATTCTTGATTGACCAACTGCAAAATCACAAATATCAATCATTTCCTGAACTTCACCCCAACCTTCTTGAAGGGATTTACCCATTTCGTAGGATAACAAGTTTTCCAAGTGGTTCTTTATATTTTCTTAGTTTGTCACCAATTTGTCTCACAATCTCGCCTCGTTTAGGAGCAGGTACATTTCTCCAATATTAAGAAAGCTTCATGAGCTTTTTTTACAACTTTTTCATAATCTTTTTCGGATGCTTGATAAACTGAAGCAATATATTTTCCATCAACTGGCGAATAAACTTTTAACTCATCATTTTTCAAAGGCCATTCCACTTCATTCCGGTGGAAGATCCAAAATTTTTTTCTTTAATTCCTAAATCCTTTAGAAACTGCATTGTTACCTCATTGTCTTGAATAGTTTATTTAAAATTTGATTTTATTCCTAGAGAATTCATAATACTATCTACAGAAATATTCATCATCTTCGTTTCAATATCAATCTGGACTTCAGCAAATAGGTTTAAGAAATAAGTCGTATAATCATGTAGCTTCTTATCATTTCCATTATGATCCACTACATCTAAATGAAAGGCCTTTCTATCTTCAATTGAACAATATATTTCCTGCAAGTTTATCTTTTTCGGATCTTTAAAAAGTAAGAACCCACCCTTAGTTCCCTGCTCACTTTGGACTATATTAGATTTGGATAACATCGAAAGCAATTGCCTCAATTTGGAAGCATTAATCCCAGTATGATCAGCAATTTCTTTACTGCTTCTAGGAATGGGATATGTTTCTGCAAGGAAACATAAGGCTTTTACCGATGAAGATAGTTTAGTTGAAGCAGACATTAAACAACCTATTTGTTATAGTAAGAGTAACATATTTTTAATTTAAAGGCAAATAATTTGTAATTTAAAAAGGAAATGCTAGAATAACAAATACATCAAAAGTAGTTGAATGAATACTGGGAAGATTTTTGTCATTGCGAGCCCTATTGGAAACCTAAAAGATTTAACTTTTAGAGCTGTAGAAGTTTTGAGTACAGTTGACTTTATAATTTGTGAGGACACTCGTGTTACTAATATTTTACTTAAAAATTATGATATTAAAAAAGAACTTATTTCTTTTAATGCTAGGAGTGAAGATCGAAAAATTGATTCAATACTGAAAAGGGTTAATGATGGCGAAACGTGCGGATTGCTTTCAGATGCCGGCACCCCTACTATTTCCGACCCAGGTGTGAGATTCATAAATCAAGCACACAAAGAAAAACTGGAAGTATTTGGAATTCCGGGAGCCAATGCCGCTATCTTAGCATTGAGTATTTCTGGATTACCTACAGACTCATTTCTTTTTGAAGGTTTTCTTCCACAAAAAAAAGGTCGTCAGAAAAAACTTAAAGAGCTTGCGGAAGAAAAGCGCACTATAGTTCTATATGAATCTATGTATAGAATAGAAAAACTACTGCGAGAATTGGATGAGTACATGCCAAATAGATTTCTTACTGTTGGTCGTGAATTAACTAAGATATTTGAAGAACTCTGGCGGGGATATCCAAATGAGCTACTTTCTACTCTCAAAGAAAAAAAAATTAAAGGTGAATTTGTAGTAATAATTTCACCAATCGGGTGGGAAGTAAAATAACCTTCTAATAATCAGATAGAATTCTAATATTGTATCAACGATCTAACGTCATAACTCTTTAACTTTTCACTTCCATTTAAAAAAGTTAAGTCTATTAGAAACGAAATTTGGACAATTTCAGCTCCCAGTTTTTCGACAAGTTTACATGCAGCCTCCATCGTGCCGCCCGTTGCAAGAAGATCGTCATGAAGTAAAATTTTATCAGAGGGATATAGGGCATCTTTATGGATTTCAATTTTATCTTCACCATATTCAAGCTGGTATGTTTGGCTCAATGTTTCAGAAGGTAATTTGCCCGGTTTTCTAATTGGAACAAATCCAGCACCAAGTTTACTAGCTAGTGCACCTCCAAAGATAAATCCTCTTGATTCGATTCCAACTACCTTAGTAATTCCCATATCCTTGCAAAAACCAAAAAGTTGATCAAGAGCTTCCTGAAAACCAACATTATCTTTCAATAAAGTTGTGATATCTTTAAATACAATTCCTTCAATTGGAAAATCTGGTATGTCTCTAATTAGTTCTAGTAATTTCATGCTAACCTCAATTAAAATTTCGTTTTACTTTTCTATTCAGAAAGATTTTGAATTCTTTAGTAGATAGATAGTTAATTACTTCCTTTGTCTGAAGACCACCTTTCCTTCCAATTTTTACACCATATTTAATATCGTTTATGCCTTTTACTGAATGAGCATCTGGGTTAATTGCAAACTTACAACCTAATTCTCTTGCAAAATATATATTTCTCCAATCAAGATCTAACCTATGAGGAGAAGCATTTATCTCAATTACAACGTTATTTTTTAAACATGCTTCTAATACCTTCTTCATATTAACTTTGTAAGGTTCTCTTGAAAGAAGTAATCTCCCAGTTGGATGAGCTAAAATATCTGTGTATTGATTTTCAATTGCTTTAATTATTCTTGCTGTCATTTCTTTTTCAGATAGATTAAAGTTAGAATGTACCGAAGCAACTACCATATCAAACGTTGAAAGTATATCATTATCGTAGTCTAATGAACCATCGTTCGATATATCTGCTTCAATACCATGAAATATTTCAACATTCGAGGTACCTTTTATATTATAAATTTCTTCTTTTTGGAGCAAGATCTGTTCCTCACTTAATCCATTCGCGTAAAAGGCAGATTTACTATGGTCACATACACAGATATATTCAAATCCCAATTTACTTGCTTCTTGTGACATTTCGGTAAGTGAGCTTGTTCCATCTGAGAAAGTTGTATGAAAATGGAGTAGACCTTTCATTATTGAAACATCTAGATTAGAATTGTTTTTTAGATGATCCGGAGCATTGATGTATTCTTTTTCTCTCATTTCCGGAATCAAAAATTTTGCTTGATTTCCTATAAAAAGTTCTTCCTCACTATTATATGCTCCCACTATATTACTGAAATTTAAATACTTAATAAATTCATCAGAACCAGTAGTTTTATATAAATTCGAATAAAAATCTCCTTCAAAGCAAATGCACAAACTAGTTTTAACAGCAAAACCTAATTCTAAATTATATATTATACTTGAATTAAAGTTATTTACTATACTGTATTTACTGTAACTTAATAACTCTTTATTAAAGTTATCTATATTGCTTACTACAACTACAATGATAATATCTGATATAACCTCTCGCCCTCTTCTTAGCTCACCACTAATTTCAGCTCTTACTACCGTTGGGAATTGAACAATATCATCAATAAGTTGCTTAGCTTTATGCTCAGCCATGTGAAATAATACGAATTTAGAGTTTTTTCTTATATTGTCAATTTCTTTTAGAATATTTTCTTTAGTATGCTCCGTAAATCCCTTAACACTAAGTATTGTATCATTAGCACATGCAATTTTCAAATCATCTATGCTTTCAATTTTAAGTGAATTATTTAGCAATTTTACTTTCTTAACTCCTAGTCCTCGAATATTGAATAATTCAGGAATTCCAATTGGCATGCTCCTAACTAACTTCTCATATTCGGATGGAATACCATTAACTAGTAACTCATTAAGAAAGCTTTCGATACCCTTTCCTATTCCCTTTATTTTAGTAATAGATCCATCCTTAATACTTTCTTCTATGTCTGTATCCACTTTTTTTAATATGTTGATCGCATTTCGAAATGCACTAATCTTAAATTTATTCTGTTCAGTAAATTCCATCATATTAACAAAATTCTTGAGGTAAATTTCAGCTTTATCTTTAAATTCCATTTAAAACCACATGTATGCGTTATGTAGTAGAATTGATGTTATCCAATATCCTAAAAGCAATCCAAGAATCACTTGTAGAGGTGAATGCAAGCTTTGGTATAACCTTGACCAAGATACTGCAATAACAATTGGGATGAATAAAATATATTCCCAAGGAAAAAGAAAAATGAAAAGAGATAGCGGAATAGCAACTCCAATTGAATGAGCACTTATTTTCCAGAGAAGGTTAATGAATAAAAGCATGATTGATATTAACAAATAAGAAACCCATAGGGCTATTATTAAAGGATGAAATTTTAAGAATAATGAAACAAATAATGCGAAGATTATTATTACTGTTCCGAAAAAGTATGGTATGGTTCTCTCTTTTTTATTTGAAGCATCATCATCAACTATTTTCCCCCGAAACCTCATTATTATAAAGAATATAACTGGGAGAATAAATCCAAATAATGCAGCTACAAACATTGAAAAAGTTAAATCTGGAGAACAACCATATATGTGATATGATAATATGTAAAATGATAAAATTAGATTTATTTGTGGGATAAAGAGATAAGAGATCATCTTAGCTAAACTATTCATCAATAGACATTAACTCCAACTCATTTAGGTAGTTAAGAAGTAATTCTTCAATGGGAGAATACTCAGAGAACTCCATCAGTTTTTGTCTGACACTAGATGAATGATGTAGACCCTTCAAATAACCAGTATAATATTTTCTAAAGGGTATTACTGCTTGTCTTTCGATTTCTCTAAACTCAATCTCGTATCGTAGATGCTTTAAAGCAGTTTCAATTCTTTCTTTTGGTAGAATTTCGGCTGGTTCAATTCCCTTTTCAATAAGTAATTTTGATTCTTGAAATATCCACGGATGTTGAATTGCTCCCCTCGCAATCATAACCCCGTCTGCTCCAGTTTCATTAAAAGCACGTTTTGCGTCATATGCTGTAAAAACTCCACCATTAACAACTACGGGAATATTAACTACATCCTTAATTTTCGGTATAAAAGACCAATCTGCTTCTCCAGAATGACCTTGAGTTCTTGTTCTGCAATGAATAGTGAGTGCTCTTGCTCCAACATTTTCCAATCTTTTCGCAACCTCACAGATAATTATGGAATCAGAATCCCATCCAAGACGGGTTTTTACAGTCACCGGGGTTTTAACTGTTTTAACAATTGCATCAACCATTTCTTCCATATAATCTGGATCTTTTAACAAACCAGAACCCGCACCTCTTTTAACAACTTTTTTAACCCAGCATCCCGCATTTATATCAATAACATCCGGTTCAAGTTCTTCCACCATTTTTGCTGCTTCAACCATTGACTCGATATCTGCACCATATATCTGAATACCGACAGGTCTTTCTTCATCACTGATGATCATTTTTTTTGCTGTTTTTTTATTGTTTCTTATAAGACCATCAGAGTTTACAAATTCGGTGTATACAATATCAGCACCCATCTCTTTACACAATTTTCGAAAAGCTAATCCTGTTACATCTTCCATTGGGGCTAAAAGTAAAGCATTTTGAATCTTTATATCGTTTATTTCAAACATTAAGGTTTATTCCTCTCGTCTTGAAATTAAATAAATAGACTGTGACAATCAAAGTCACAAAGGTGAATAATGCTCCAGTTATGAATGGTGAAGTATATCCTAGATATTGAAAGGCAAATCCACCCCACAGTGGACCCAACACTCTAGCTAAAGAGGCTATTGATTGATTGATACCTAGTACCTTTCCTTGCATATCAGATGAAGATTTTTTCGAGATTAAGCTTAATAATGTTGGTTGAAGTATTCCTGTTCCAACTGCCAGCAGACCAGAGATAATTGCTACACCGGTAAAATTAATTCCATATGGCATTAGTCCTAAACTGAAAACCATAAAAACTAGACCAATAAGGATTAGATTATTTTCAGATATTCTTCCACTAAGTCTTTTTAATAAAAATGCTTGAACAAATGCACCAACTACACCCAAGATACCAAATAGATATCCATTTTCTCTATCTGAAAAACCATAATGCTCTTGACCCAATAAAGCAAAGGTCCCATATATATTGGCAACTGCAAACACAATTATAAAGAATAATCCAATTATGAAAGCTATTTTAGGAATTCTAAGTACTTCTAAAAGGTCATCTTTTTTCAATAGCGTATAATCGAAATTCTGAAGTGTTTTTTTCTCCTTCAATGATTCAGGAAGGAAAAATACTGCAAATATTAATGCAAGAAATGAAAAACCAGCACTTGCAAAACCAACATATTGATATCCAAAATCTGCAATTAAACCTCCAAGAACTGGACCAAAAACAAATCCTAGACTAAATGCTGCTCCAATTAATCCCATTCCCTTTGCTCTATCATTCGATTCAGTTATATCAGCTATATAAGCTTGAGCTACTCCAATATTACTTCCACCGAAACCAGCCAAGATTCTAGAAAATAGAAGTAATCCAAAAGTTGTGGAATAGCTAAATACGATATAAGAGATTACAGTTGTTGAAAGTGAGATTAAAATGACGGGTCTGCGCCCAATTCTGTCTGAAATTTTTCCAATTAATGGATTAAAAGCGAATTGCATAAAGGAATAACTTGCAACAACAATCCCAATTCCAAAATCACTGATCCCTATTGAATTGCTGGCAAATGTTGGGAGAATTGGAATAAGAATTCCAAATCCTAGCAAATCAATAAAAACAGTTAAAAAGATTACAGTTAATGACGCTTTATTTTTCATTTAGATTTGATCAGTATTTTAGGATAATAAATATACTAATTTTGGAAAGATTAGGTTTTAGGAATTTAATCGATAATCTCCAGATATGACTGAGAAAACTCGATTGTACTATAATTTAACGTATCATTAACAACGGATTGTGAAAGCATATTATAATCTATAATAGGTAGACTAGAAATGAATTTTCTGAATTTCTTTTGAGTATTCAGCCAAGCTCTTAAGCTACTTTTTTCCATAGTATCTATAATTATTCGGTTTGTTCTACTTTGTAATATTTCATTTGAATCATTGTAACATTCCAGCATTAAATTTTTGTCATTTTCAGTTACATAAAATGGATAAGAATTATGCACTCCCATTTCAGAAGGTAGAATTACATATTCCCAACCCCAATCTGTAACACCTTTAAACACCCAGATTGGTAAGTATCTGACTTCCTCTAAAGCTACTTCATTAGTTAGTTTGTTCTTACTGATTGTAAAGTTCAATATTGCTCCCCCATCGGAATATCTCCATCTCTGATTTGAAACAAAATTACCGAGAGAATATGCAACAAATCCAGAATCAATATTTGCATTTTTAGTCTTGTATATTTCAACAGGCTGCAGGGAATGAGGATGAGCCCCAATTATTAGATCAGCTCCATAATCTACAGTCTTTCTCACTATATCTGTCTGATAAGAGTTTTCTTTTAGAGCATACTCAGTTCCGAAATGAAAATAAACCATTACAATGTCAACATTTTTTGATCTCGCTTTTTGGATATCTTTTTTTATAAGATCAGGTTTAATTCTGTTAACCAAGTAGTTTTTGTTATCAGGTATCTTAAAAAAATTGACATCATATGTATATGAAAGTATTGTGAAAGAAATTCCACTTTTCTCAAATATTTTTATCGAATCTCGATCAAGTTTTGACTTATAAGTTCCAGAATTAACCATATTATGTTTATGAATAAAATCGATTGTGTTTAGAACTCCCGTCTCTTTTTGGTCATATGCATGATTATTTCCTGTAACCAATATGTCAAATCCAGCATGATTTAGTCCTTCAAGAAATGCATCTGGAGTATTAAAAATTGGATATCCTGCATAGTCGATTTGCTCTCCAGCAATAACGGTTTCTAAATTTCCAACAACTATATCAGAATTTTCAAAATATTGTTTGATCTCTCTGTATACAGGTTTAAAATCAAATGTAGAATCTGGCAGCATTGCATAATTATATTGAGTAGAGTGACACATAATATCACCAACAAAACTAAATTCGATTGAAATACTGGAGTCTGAGTCACTTTCAGTTGTATGGTTATATTGAGCTGATAATTGTAAAAATGGCATTATTACTATTGCAGTATAAATATATAAGATATTGAAATTCATCATTATAAAAAGAAAGCCGTCAATACCATTTTTCGATATTGACGGCTAAAATTTAGGATAAATAGTCTATTGACTATCAACTACCTTTTCTTTCTGCTTTAATTGATTGAATTTCATTTCTCATATCTTGAGATTTTTTCTTCAAATCACTCAAACCTTTACGAATACGTGTACCAGCAGCTGCTTGACCTTTTTCGTAGAATTTTACTACATCTGCTTCTAGCTCTTTTAGTTGATTTAGTAGCTGTTCGTATGATTGACTCATTGCAACCTCCTTAGGGTTAATGTATAGTTAGTTAAATAGATGGTTATTGTATATTTTCAAGAATAACTTCCGCGATATCTTTTACTTGAACTTTTTCTTCATTTTCTAGTGATTTTACTCCATCAGTAAGCATTGTCATACAAAACGGACATCCTGAAGCAATAGTTTCTGCACCAGTCATCATTGCCTCTTCAGTTCTATTTACATTTATTTTTGTACCTTCTGTCTCTTCTAGAAACATTCGACCACCTCCAGCACCACAGCAAAAACCATTATTATAAGAACGTTTCATTTCAACCAATTCTATACTATCAAGTGACTTCAGTGATCTTCTTGGTTGATCGAAAACAGAATTATATCTTCCAAGATAACAAGAATCGTGATAGGTCATTTTCTTCGAATTCTTGTTGTTTTTAAGAGTAATTTTATTTTCTTCTCTTAGTTTATCAATAAATTCTGAATGATGCAATACTTTATATTCACCGCCAAATTGAGGATATTCATTTTTCAGCGAGTTGTAACAGTGTGGACATGTGGTCACTATTTCTTTGACACTATAATTATTTAAGGTTTCGATGTTCTCCATCATTAAATTTTGAGCAAGATATTCATTTCCAAGCCTTCTAGCAGTGTCTCCCGTACACTTTTCTTCGTTTCCTAAAATTCTAAAATTAATTTCAGCTTTTTTCATTATTTCGGCAAATGATCTTGATACATTTTGGTATCGCTTGTCAAATGAGCCAGCACATCCAACCCAATAAAGAATATCGCAATTTTGATCTTTAGCTAATGTCTTAATATCCAGCCCTTCTGCCCATACTTCCCTATCCTGTGAACTAAACGACCATGGATTAAAGTTTGTTTCCAAGCTTTTAAATGTTATGACTAATTCTTCAGGAAATTTACTTTCCATCATCACTTTATCTTGTCGTATCATCAATATGTCTTTCAGTGGTTCATTTCCAACAGGACATGCATATACACAATAATTACAGCTCGTGCATGCCCAGAGAGCGTTATCAGTCAACAATTCGCTCTTGATTGGAGTTTCGGTACCATCGATTATATTATTGCCATTTTGGTTGAAAAAATATCTTTTATTTATCTCAATTGCCGATGGCGATAATTCCTTTGAGGTATTATAAGCCGGACAGTTATCTTGACATCTGTTGCACATAATGCAAGCATATGAATCTAATAATGACTTTTGAGATAAATGTCTAAAATCTCCAACTCCAAACTGTTCAATTGATTCATCTTCAAAATTGATTGGATTAGGCAATCCTTTCACCCGTTGACTATTTGGTACCATATAATTAAGCGGGCCCATAAATAAATGAGCGTGTTTGGAGTATGGGAAATATGGCATAAAAGCTAGAATGCTTCCTAATGCGATCCACCAAGAAATGTGTAATCCAAGAGAAAGTTGTGTTGGATCAAGGTCACTCCATAGAATTGACAAAGAACTGGCAAATGGTTGAAAATAATGAGGTTCTAATACAATTTTAAAAGATTCCCCAATAAACCTAGCACTAACATGAATTATGATGAACAAACCAACAATGAGTGAATCTCTTTTTATTCCGATCTTGGCTTCTGATGATAAATATACTGAATCTGAAATCTCCAACTTCTTATCATCAAAAATGAACCTTCTGATTATAAAATAAAGAACTCCAAGTAATACTAATGCACTAAAAATATCCACAAAAAAATTATATGTTAGTCCAACAAAATTATCTCCAAATAGTCTAAAATTTGAAATTATACCTTCTAAAGCATCTACTATATTAACCATAAGATAGAGTGTAAATCCCCAAGCTACAATTGCATGTATAAATCCTACTAACGATCTTGAATTAAAAAGAGTCCTCTGCCCTATCAAAATTATTATTCCTTGCGGAATATTCATCAAAGTCTTTTTCCAGTCAATTGGATCTGTGCCTTTACTAATTATTCTGAACATCCTTTTGAATGATTTATATGAAAGGGAGATTGATGTGAGTAGTAGAAGTAGAAATAGTATTTTCTCTATTGGTGTCAGCATTGAAAGTTTATATCAAATATTAGTGACATATAGTTACTTTATGAGTAATGTAGATTTGAAAAATGATGCAGATTTTTCTAAAAGACTGTCAAACTTATCATTTGAACCCTCGAATGGATGAACACAACCAAATGTATGACCTGTATTTTCTATAAGATTTAATTCAGTAATTGATTTATCTGAAAAGCTATAGAGTTCTTTTGCTTCCTCAGCTCTAACTGCGAGATCTTCACTTCCGTGATTTATTAGTAATGGTTTTTTTAATTCAGTAACCGCATTTCGAATATTAAGAATACTGTTAATATTATTTTCCAAATCCTCCAATAGTGATACGTTTAATTTCATCTCTTGATTGGTACGAGTATTAAGAACTGAAAAGTATCTTTTCTTTCTCCAAGCTTCTTTCTGTCTTTCCGAATACCAATCTAAAGTTGAAACACTTGCCCAAGTTGCGACTGAAGAAATAGATTTTATTTTATATGCAGTTAAAAGTGAAATTGCCCCTCCGCGACTGTGTCCTAAAAGACCAATTTTACTATTTGAAGTTTTTCCAAAAAAATCTTTTTGATAAGCTGAAATAATATCCGAAAGTTCTTCTATCTCCAAGGAAAATGTATTCTTAGAGAATTTTTCCAATTCAGTGAATTCATTTTTAATGATTCCAATTCCGTTATGCGAAAAATTAAATGTAATTACAAAAAATCCTTTTTCAGCAAAATAGTTTGCTGTGAATGGGAAAAAGCCCCAGTCTTTAAAACCTTTGAATCCATGGGAAATAATAATTGCTGGGCGATCTTTTAAATTCTGATCACCGTATGTAGTAACCGATATCTGGTTATTTTGGGATGTGGTGTAGATAAAATCTTCACTCATGGTTTTTAATATGTAGATAATGATTCAGATTGTCAAGAATTTATAAAATAAAACTAGCATTAAAAAAATATTAATTTCAATTAAGCTTTTTTTTTTGCTACTATGTTTTTAATTTTAGTATTGTATTGATTCAAATTTATAGATTAAAATGTCTCAACTCCTGATCATACCTTCCATTGATATTAAACACGGTAAAACTGTAAGAGTTGTTCAAGGTATTCCGGAATTAAACTGTCATCAATATGGAAATGATCCAGTTGAAATGGCTATGATTTGGCGAACCGAAAATGCTAAATTTCTACACATTGTTGACTTCGATCTTTCCCAAAAGCATGAATATAATAATTTAGAGGTAGTTAGAGAAATCTGCCAATCTGTAATTATTCCAGTAGAATTTGGAGGTGGTATCAGTTCATATGATGATGCATCCCGAGCAATGGATCTTGGTATAACTAGAATGGTAATAGGATCTCTAGCATATACTAATCAGAAAGAGTTTGAAAAAATAATATCTACTTTTGGTGCCTCAAGAATTTCTGCAGCAATAGACGTTATGAATGATCATGTACTAATTAAGGCGAGAAAAAAAGATACACACCATAAACCTATTGAGTATGCCCAACTACTTGAAAACATGGGAGTTGTGAGAGTTATTGTAACAGATGTTTCAAGAAATGGGATGCTTCAAGGAGCAAATATTGATCTTTCTAAAAACATCGCAAAGAACACTAATCTTAAGGTAACCCACTCAGGCGGAATTACAAATTTTACTGAACTGAAAGAACTCGATCAATGTGATGAAAATAAAATTGATTCAGTTATAATTGGAAGAGCATTGTATGAAAATAAATTTCCTTGTCAAAGATTATGGCGAGTTGCAGAAGCAGGTTTATTTGATTAATTTGAGAGTACTATGAAAGAGATACAAAATATTCAAAAAAGTAGTTTCTGGGCAAACTTATTTAAAACTACTGCAAACATTAATGATCTTTATGACATTATAAAAAATACTCCACTCTTCAAAAATTTAAGCAGATCCAACTTTAAACATTTATACGAACTTCTTCATCATCGCTCATACCAAGCTAATGAGTATATATTTTATCAGGGCGATCCTGGAAACGCTCTTTACATTATTGTTGAGGGTTCGATCAAGATTATTCAAACTACTGAGGATCAAATTGAAATTCCATTAGTGGAGTTGAATACTGGAGATTTTCTTGGCGAGTTGGCTTTGATAGATGATGATATTCGATCTGCATCTGCGGTTGCTTTATTAAGCACAAAAATTGCTGTTATTTTCAAGTCAGACTTAGATTCGTTTATGAAAAAATATCCGATTGCTGGAGTTGAGATTATGAAAAATATGAGTCACATTCTTTCGACGCGTATTAAAAGTCTTAACTCAGAATATTCTATTCTACTAACAGAGTACAATAAATTTTTGGAGGATAAAAGTTAAAATGATTAAGAAAATATTAGTTCCAATTGACTTCTCAGATTATTCAAAAAAAGCATTACAGTATACAGTCCAATTTTGTAAATCAATGGAAGCTGAGATAATTTTAGTCTATGTGATTGAACCAATGATTTATCCAGCAGATCTAAGCATGGGTCAAATGGTTATTCCTCAAAACGAATTGAATCTAGACCAAAAAGCTAAAAGTGAACTGGAGGAACTTGCTAAAAGTGAGATTGGTGATTTATTAAAGTATCAGATACTAATTAAAATGGGGAAACCTTTTATGGAAATAATAGAGACAGCATCTGAACAAGACGCTGACTTAATTATTATTTCTACTCATGGACATACTGGTGTAGAGCATTTATTATTTGGAAGTACCGCTGAAAAGGTGGTAAGAAAAGCTCCATGTCCCGTCCTTACAATAAGAGAACCAATAAAAGGATTTAGATTCAAAACTTGAATGTTATTATCACTTACCTATTCTTATAATAAGACCAGCATTTATATCAGCTTGAAGCAGAGCACTGCCTCCACCTTGAGTATAAACTCCTCCTGGTCCAACCCATACCCCACCACCGCTAAAATAGAATGGCATTTTAATTCTACCCTGTAATCTTATACCAATAGACTCAGAAAAATAGTACTTAACACCTCCTCCAAATGTAAGAGAAAATCTCCAATCATCACCAAAGTTTACATCCTTGGGATGAATTCTTGTTGCTCCAAGTGTAAATACTCCAAAAGTAGAAAGTTTCTTATTTAATTCTTTGTTATAAAGTCCACCGACATGGAAATACTCTTCACTTAAATCAAAAAGTTTACTTGTTACATTCCCTGGATAAGTAATAAAATCTGCTCTAGTATCAACTCGGTCATAAAGTAGCTCAACATATATCCCTTTTTTTCTGTCTACCTCAAAATCTAATGTAATACCATAGTTGGGATTATTTCGAATATTAAGATCACCCTCGTAAAAAGTCATCTTACCAGCGAACATATAACCGTAATAAGGTGTAATCTCAACTCTCTGAGCATGCAAACTAATTGAGGATAAGACGACCACTAGCCCTGAAAATATTATTTTTTGGATTTTGCTATTCATTATTATTAACCGGTTTTGTAAGAGTGAATGCAAATATACAATAATGGTATAAATGAATAAAGCTTTAATTTGGAATAAATAGTTTTGGCAAACTAATTTAAGTTTTCCTTAACTTTATATTTTAAAAATAACTCAAATTGTAGGATAACGAAATGACAAATTCGTCAAAGATATCGAGTAGTTCGAAGGGATTAAAATCCAAAGTAGAACAATACTTTTTAAGTAAATCGAAGAAAGAACTTCAATACAAACCAACTGAGTTTATTCCTATAATTCAAGTTGATAACTTCCCAGAACTTGGAAAACTGACTGCTCTTCGCTTTGTTGAGTGGCTTCAGGATAATCCAAAAGGTGTTGTTTCACTTCCTACGGGAAAAACTCCAGAGCATTTTATTAAATGGGTATCTAGAATAATGAATGAGTGGGATTCTGAATTTGTTCAGAATATACTTACAGAAGTTGGGATTGACACAACTAATAAACCAGATCTTGCCAAAGTTACATTTATTCAGATCGATGAATTCTATCCGATTGATACAAAACAGCATAATAGTTTTTATTATTACATAAATAAATTCTATTTCAAGAATTTAGGATTTGATAAAAAGAAAGCTCTTCTCATGAATATCAATGAAATTGAGACACCTGAAAATCTGCCTCTTGATGAGATCTTTAAGGAAAATAAAGTTGATCTTTCCTTGCGAACTAGATATGCTGGAAACAGATCAGAAAGACTGCAGAAACAGACTATTGAAATTATTGATGAGTTCTGTACCAATTATGAAAAGAAGATAAGAGAACTTGGCGGGATAGGTTTTTTCCTTGGTGGCATAGGACCTGATGGGCACATCGGATTTAACGTTAAAGGTAGTGATCATTATTCAACAACACGTTTGATCCAAACTAATTATGAAACTCAAGCTGCTGCCGCATCTGATCTGGGCGGTATTGAAATAGCTAAGAATAGACTGGTAATAACAATAGGATTAGATACAATTACATACAATCCGAATACAGTTGCTATTATTATTGCAGCAGGAGAAGCCAAAGCAAACATTCTTAGAGATTCAATACAGAATGCTCCAACAAATAAATATCCAGCAACCGTTTTGCAGAAATTACCTAACGGTAGATTTTATTTAACTCATGGTGCAGCCCTAAGACTAATAGAGAGACGTTATGCAGATATGTCAAAGGAAGAGCCTCTTTCAACAATAGCAGTTCAGAGAGCAGTTATCAATTTAGTTATGGAAAAAGAAATAACTTTGACTGAACTTACTAAGGAAGATTATAGTACTGATAAAATTGCTTCATTAGTTCCGATTAAAACAAAAAAGACTCCTTTCGATATTGGAAGCGAGATCAGAAAACAAATTCTAGAAAGATTTGAAAAAGGTTTAGAACCAGTTGAGAATAAGACTATACTACATACTGCTCCACACCATGATGATATTATGCTTGGATATCTACCTTATATCAATCATCTTGTTCGAACTCCAACAAACACCCATCATTTTACATATCTTACAAGTGGATTTACAGCGGTAACGAATATTTTTATGCTCGATCTGATGAAGAATGTAGAGTATTGGATTATGCAAGATTCTTTTAAGAAGAGATTCTCACAAGGTTACTTTGATCCAACATTTGTTGAGGGAAAGGATAGAGATGTAGCTCTATACCTCGATGGAATTGCAGCACACTCAATCACACTAAGAAATGAAGCAGTTGCAAGAAGGACAGTTAGAAATATGATTGAAATCTACGAAGAAGATAATCCAGTATATCTTGAAGATCGAGTAGATGAACTGATTAATTATTTTGAAACACAATACCCCGGCAAGAAAGATATACAATATGTTCAGAAGTTAAAAGGGATGCAGAGAGAATGGGAAGTCGAGATTCTTTGGGGATACTATGGATTTTCCGTTGAGGATGTTTCACATCTTAGGTTAGGCTTTTATCAAGGAGACATCTTCACCGAGAATCCAGAAATGACAAGAGATGTATTGCCAGTTCTAGACTTGATGAAAAAGCTGAACCCAAATATTGTAACTGTTGCACTTGATCCAGAAGGAAGCGGTCCTGATACTCATTACAAAGTTCTACAAGCAGTGTCTGAAGGACTAAGGCTTTATGAAAAAGAGACTGGCAATTCTGACATTAAGGTTTGGGGGTATAGAAACGTTTGGTATCGATTCCATCCAGCCGAGGCAAACATTTATATACCAGTTAGTCTAAATTCATTCGCTATAACTGACAATACTTTTATGAAGAGCTTTGGGTCACAGTCTAATGCGAGTTTTCCAAGTTGGGAATATGATGGACCGTTTTCAAGATTAGCTCAAAAAGTTCAAGTTGACCAATACAATATAATTCGCTCTTGTCTTGGTAAAGAATACTTCCTTGAACATGACTTTAAGCGTGTCCGTGCTGCGAAAGGAATGATTTTCCTAAAAGAACTAACCCTGGAAGAATTTTACAAACATTCAACAGAACTCAAGAAGAAAACAGAGAATCTCTAAAGTAATGGAATCGAAATTGAATATCGTTAGGAGATAGTTTATATTTCGGTTTGTTTTTAAAACATCTTGAATGCACCCGTAGCTCAATTGGATAGAGCGTCTGACTACGGAAAAGATGTCATGGCGTTTTTTAATCTATTTTGAAGCATTTAGGCATATTATTGTACGAAATCAGCAGCTTTTTGTACGAATATTTAAATTCTAAAACCATATCAGTATAATCCCAGCAGCTTTTTATCAATTCCATAGTTTTCATATTACTGACTAGTAGAAAGCCTCTCAGAGCGTCTGCATTTTGCTTAGGAGCGAAGTTACAAACGGTATTTAAATAGTACTTCTCAAGCTGCTGATAATGCTTTATGAGTAATTAATTTTTCCCTCAATAATGGTTCAACTCCATATTCTTTGCAAAATTCACATAATATGATTTCTCTTACTTTTTCAATATTGGATTCGGTAATTAAAAAACTATCATGAATCGGAATGAAGTCAATCCCCTTCTCTATTAGAATTTTTGCAACTGTATTAATCATCATTTCTGCTTCAAGTTTCTGTAATTCAATTGGTAGTATCTTAAAGTTATCTTCTTTAATGATTCTAATGACATCAAGAATAGTCGGAAAATGCTTTTCAAAGACTTGCTTCTCTTTTCCTTGCCAATGACTTGGTGAATAAAACATCGTAAGAATTTTTTCTTTAGCAATTTCTGCTTCAGAAAGATCATTTATGTAACTATACAAACTCCCTTCTCTGCAAAGCTTTGAGAATAATTTAACGTCTTCTTCATCTGAGATTTGAATAGCTAATAATGATAAAAAGAATGGCTGTGAATTCGCAATATCAATTTCTACTAGTTGTTCTTCAGACTTATGCTTTATGAATTGTCTTAGTTCCTTTTTAAGATTTGTATAATTATTAAAAATTCGACCAGTTTTATTATCAGTCGAGAAATAGAATTCATTATTCTGAATCTTTTCGATTTGAAGCATATAAGAATTACGTACATCCTCATCAATCAAATCTGCAGATTTAAGTCCATCAATGTATTGGGTTACATTCTGATAATCAATGTTAAAACTATTCAGTATCATATTCTTAATATTTTGATGGTTCTCTGAAAGTGAATACAATGAATAATCTTTGTTTTCTTTTATCTTCATTTTCAGTCTCCAATCTTGAATATCAATTTTCGTATATGAAGTGAATGCATACTTTTCTTTAAGTCTGAATCCCCTACTCTTCTTTCCTACACAGTAATGGTTATCACCTTCAATAATATCTTCAGTTATAAGAATATCCATTATTTTCTTTAGTGAAGCTGCTGGTATAAATTTTCTTAGCAATGAATAATTGATTGGGATAAATAATTTCTTCTTGGCGTATTTTACTCTACTATTAAGATTATCATAACGTTTATCAAGAAATCTTCTCTCGTATAAGTAGTCAATTACAAAGTAGAATTTATCAAGGTGCTTATGGAAGGATTGGTATTTCTTCTCTAATATTTCAGTTAAATATAAATTATCTGGTATTAAAAATCTGTTCTGTATCATATCTTTTTCCATATTAATATTGATACGCCATAGAGATGGAAAATATTATGATACAAATCAAATATAACTCTATGACGTATTGAAACCTTTTGCTACTTGCATCATATAATTTTCCATAGTGGTAAATATAAAAATTTCAATAATTAATACATTTTTGGCAAAAAATAATTAATAAATATTATATAAAAAGTGGAAATCACTATCGTGATTTCCATCTAACTAAAATCTCTATTTTTCAAAAATTATAGCAAAAAAATCCAGGAAAATAAAATTCCTAAAAAATATAACTATATATCTATCTACTATACCCTCTTATGAATACGATTTTCTAACTTTTATTCTTACTTTTATTAATTTGATGTATTTTATATTATATGAATTCAACGGTCTTGAAAACCGGTACGTGTGAGCGTACCGTGGGTTCGATTCCCACTCTCTCCGCCATACTTTCTGTAACTTATTGTTTTTTAATGTGTTATGAACAATTCAAAAATAATAAACATCTATTCCACAAATTATTAACTTGCTATTTCAAGTTTTTCTAGATTCCTAATATAAAAACCGATTTAATAATTACGAGAAAAAAGTCCGCCATATTGACTGGCTTTATTGGTATCTAATTAAGCAGTCAACCACTTACCAAACCGACTACTATTTCTATCGAAGCAGCACCATTTTCTTCGTATCTACAAAATCCCCAGCTTCAATTTTATAGAAATATACTCCACTTGTTAAACTTGAGGCATTAAATTCTACTTCGTAATTACCTTGAGGTTGTTCTTTATTTACAAGCACCTCTAACTCTCTTCCCAATACATCAAATACTTTGAGTGATACATGTGTTTGATCTGGAATTGAGTAGTTGATTGTAGTTGTAGGATTGAATGGGTTTGGATAATTTTGTTCAAGGCTATATTCTTGTGGTATCTTCAAATCATCTTCTTGAACATCCGTGATAAAAGGACTAATTAAATTGTGAAGAAGAATATCACTTCCATCACCCAACTTGCATATCAAGACAGGACCATAACTGTCACCGATTGGTAGTGAACTGAATTGTACAGTCCCATAGACTTGATTGTTCTTGAGCAAGGATCCCTCAGCGATCCATTGATTAGCGTCAATTACTTTATTGTAGGCACCAGCATTAGCAGAATCAGCAAACTGAGTATATCCCGCCCAGAATACATGGCCGTTTTGAAATTTGTATGTATCACTATTTAGTGTTGCGCTACTATTATTACGAATCTCTGTATTGAGAACAAAAAGGGCTTGATTACTATTATGTGTCATTGTTCTCCAATAACCTTCACTGATTGTAAGAGAAGTTGAATTGGAGGTTGCCTGACCTAACGCTTCATCCCAATATCGATAGATGCCGATTCCCCCTCCAATTTCAGATTCATATTGACCGTTATGGCTAATGTTAACCGTCATAGTTTCGGTTTCAAATAGAACTTCACCCTGAATATTACGCTGCCACTTTATTATACCCTCATCTGGCCCTGTTGAACTTACTATATGCAAATTCATTTCACCTGTTTTTGATGCAGTAAAATCCATATAATGTGAATTCTTAAAATCTTCTGCATCACCATCAACATAGCCATCAATGTTATTGAATATGTATTCTACAACATCACCATTAGCCCATCTTACGACCAATTTATTATTAGGTGATGCTGAATAACTCCACTGATCAAAATTCAGCGTAGACTGAGTAATAGTTCCAGTAACGGTCACGGCACCGTTGACTTCACTGCAAAACCAAACAGCATCAACCCCAATGGAAATAAGTTCCGTTGAAAGCTCGGTTAGCTCATTGGATGAGGAGAATAATTGATTTACTAAAGATTGTTCAGTTTGAGAATATAGATAAGAAGCAAATAGGAAATAGAAAGCGACTAATAGCTTTGAATGCATGTGCATCTTTGCCCCACAGTTTATTTTATATTGGTTCTTTTTCTACATAAAATTAAATATTAACTAAAGAGCACTGCTGATAAAAAACAATTTAAGACTTAACCTACCTTAAATTTAAATTACTAATTCAATTTCAAAAATAAAAGACCATTTTGTCAAAATTGAAATCCTAAGTAATTAAACGTCCTAATAAAGTTGGTAAGAAATCTAATTAGTAGAACTCAATACAATTTTCTTTGTTATCAGTAATTTATTTCTCTCAAGCTGTTTACTAAATTTCCTTTTTGCATAGTTTGAATTAAATTGATGAGATTTTAAAATTTTAATGATCTTTTCAACCAAGAAATATTTTTTATCTGCTTATTTTCTCTTAGTTCAATTTCCTGTTTTAACTTTTCGTTTAATTCAAAATACTGTTTCTGCCCCAAGGATATTAAATCAGCATCACAAATAATTTGTTCTAATAAATTATTAGGTTTATTTTTTAATTTTGTTGACAATATTAAATCTGTAACTGACTTGATACTATCTTCATTAATTTTCTTCGCAAGTAGATATTCCCGCGCCCTTTTTGCACTTAATTCTTCATGATTCTTATCAGATTCCAAATAACCAACATCATGAAACCAGGCAGCAATAACCAGAGTGTTAAGATCATCCTCGTTTAATTCTGATCCCATCCCTATCTCTTTACACCCTTCAACGGTCTCAATAGTATGATTCAAATTATGGTATAACGCCCAATAAGGTAAGTGATCCCTAAAAAGATTTGCAATATCTTTTTCAATAATTTTTATTAAATTTTTACTGTTTTTCATTCCCACTTCTGACCGATTAGTTACCAGACACCACTTTGCAGCCATATATCATGACTGACTTCATTTCCTTTTAATGCAACCTTACCTAGAGTGACAATAGCCTTGACATTATATTCTTGTGCTTTTTCATTCTTGTTTTGATAGAGGTACACATGACTAATATTATCGTATACTTTTGCCAATCCATGCAAGTTTCCTGTTTTTTCAGAGAGGATTAAGCTCTGTTGATAATATTCTATAGCTCTATTAAAATCACCAGTTTGCTGGTATAAATAACCCAGATTGTTATTTGAAGCAGCTAATCCCGCAATATTACCTAATTTCTTTTTGATTTGGTAACACTTCAAATGATATTTTAAGGCCTCTTCTAGCTTGTTTTCTCTACAACATATAATTCCAAGATTATTATATACATCTGCTACATGTGTAATCTCACCGTTTTCTTCTAATAATTTCAATGCCTTAATATTATATTCATTCGCTTTTTCCAAATTCTCTTGACGATAATGTACCATTCCAATACCGGAATAAATAAGTGCAGCCAGTTTTATTTCTGATATTTCGTTAATTTTTTCAAAACTTTTTTCAAAATATTTTAGCGCATCGTTATACATTCCCCATCTCTCATAAACCTTTGCACATTTATAAAGAATATTTGAAAAAGTATAATTATCAATATCTGCTTCTAATATTATGAGATATTGATCGATAGCTGACTTATAATCTGATGTTAAAGTATATATATCACCCAAAGCTTCATGTACATCAAATATTTTAGAATCATTTAACTCATACTTTTTCAATAATTCAATAACATTCAGGTATGAGTATATCGCCTCATCATTTGCAAAAATATCTTTTGATCTGTTACCTGCAATAGTATAATAATATACTGCCTTCTCCCAATTTTCACCTTTCTCATAATGGTATGCAAGAATCGGCCCATGTTCGTTTTTTGAAATTGGATAAAGTTTTTCAATCGCGACTCCTATTTTATTATGCAATTTTCGCCGATGCGATTGTAATAAAGTATCATATACTACGTCTTGCGTTAGACTACTTTTGAAAATATAATCGCTTTCTTCGGAAAATAGATCGGTATTTTCATCCAATGGAAAAAGTCTAGATATGAAATTCTTCCTCGATAGCTCCTTTAGTTCATTTTCAAATTCATCATGGTCAACATATTCATTCAATATTTCACCTAAAAGTTGTTTGGGTATTTTCTTCCCAATAACTGAGGCAGTTTGAAGAATCGATTTATCCAATGGAGTTAAGTGGTCTACTCGCGAAAGGATCACGCTGTGCAATAAGTTTGGAATTTCAAAATCCCTACTTATTAGACCCATATCAAAATTAGTATTATCCGAATCAATTATTTTCTTATCAAATAAGGAATGAACAAGTTCTTCTATAAAAAAAGGATTTCCTTCCGTTTTCTCAATAATTTTAGTTTCAAATTCTGAAGGAATACTTTTTTTGCCAATAAGTGATTTAATCATCAGAGAGCTTTCTTTTCTACTTAAAGGGGGAATTGTCAAAGGGATGTATGATTTTTTTTGTGTCTGAAGGTTATTATTGAATGTATTCCAAACTTCTCCTTGGTTATTTCGAAATACCAAAATAAATAATATTGGATAGTCCTCAACTAGTGTATACATTTCTTCAAATAATTCTAATGAAGTGGAATCACCCCAATGCAGATCTTCTAATACTATAACAAGCGGTTGTGTCAAAGAATTATTCTTAATGAACTCTTTGTAAGCAAAATGAATTTGACCTTTTAATGTTTCAGCATCTTGATGTTTAACTGGTTCAATTATATTATCATTAACATTAATATTTAGAAAATGAGTTAAAAACGGATATATATCATCAAATTTTTCTTTATTGAGCATTTCCATAAAGGTTTTAATCTTTTGTTCTGGAGCTAAGGTTGATTCCTCTTTAATTTCAATTACACTATTCAACACTTCCCTTGCTAACCAATAACTGTCTTTCTGGGTATAAGCAAATGCCCTCCCTTCTACCCACTTATAATGCTGTGGAGATAATTTTCTTGTTTCTCTCACAATTCTACTTTTTCCTACCCCCTGCTCCCCTATAATGGAAATAACCTTCCCTGTACCATTACTTAAAATTTTCTTAATTTCATTTAACTCTTTATTTCTTCCGATAAGTTTAGATTCTCGACTAGTATCATTTTTTAGAGAAATTTGTTCCCTCTTTTAAATTCATAAGTCGAAATACATTTAAAGGTTTTGCTTTGCCTTTAACCGAAATTGGTCCCATTGATTTTAAGTTAAATTTATCTTGAACGAGTCTCTTTGTAGCCTCTGTTATTAGAATTGTATGAGGTTCAGCGGTAGATTCCATTCGCGCAGCTATATTTACTGCATCACCCATAGCAGTATACTCAACCCTTAGATCTGCACCGACCTCGGCTACAACAACCAACCCAGTATTGATACCGACACGTACAGCAAATCCCTCAATACCTCTATCCTTTTGTAATTTTTCACTGTATGTTTTTGCGCCATCAAGTATATCTAAAGCGGCCCTGCATGCAAGGTAAGGGTCGTCATCATGAGCAATTGGTGCACCGAAAAAAGCTAGAATTGCATCACCCATTAAGCGAGCCAGAGTTCCGCCATATCGAGTAATAGGTTTAATCAACATCTCAAAGGCACCATTCATTATTTCAAGCACCTCTTCAGGATCAAGATCCTCAGCTAACGATGTTGACCCTTTTACATCCGAAAATAAAATTGTTACTACTCTTCGCTCACCCTCCATTTTACCCTTTGATCTGAGTAATCTGTCAACATATTCTTTTGGCATTAATCTCTCAAGGTTGTTTCTTGAGTTTGTGAGGGAACTACTTTTTTGTTCGCTGAGATTATCACCAAATTTAGATAAAAGAGACTGTCCACAGTTGTGGCAGAATTTAGCATCTTTTAAACATTCAGTATCACACGAAGGACAAAGAGTCATTTAATGACCATATTACTTATACTTGGTAATTTCTTCAGATAATTCACGAAGTCTATGAGACATTGTTTCGATAATTCTAAAGGCAAGAGTAGGGTCTTTTTTTATGTTTCCTAATAGATTTTTTCGATCCACTGTGAGTATTCGTGACTCTCCTAATGAACGAATAGTTGCACTACGAACCTCACGTTCAAATAATGACATTTCGCCAATGAATTCACCTTTACCTCTAACTGCAAGACTGACTTCTTTGCCTTCTTTCTCATTCACAACTTCAACTTCTCCAGATTGAATGACGAACATACAATCGCCAGACTCTCCTTGTTTAATAATAATTTCTCCATCAGAAAAAGTTTTTCCTAACTCTCCAAAACTCATTTTGTTCTCCTAATAATTATTTAACTCTTATTACCATTAATGTGATATCGTCATCCTGCGTTTGTGTTTTTCTCCACTCATCAACAGATTCAATAATTATATCTATCATTTCTTGCGGACTTTTATTTTCATTTACCAATTCTTTAAATTTTTCTAAAAATCTGGGATAATCATACATCTGTTCTTCTGTATTCATCTGTTCAGGGATACCATCGGAAAACAATAATAAAACATCTCCTGACGATAGATCTTTATCTATTTCACTATAAAATGGCATAGTTGCCATGGCACCAAGAGGCATCCCTTTCACTACTATCTCTTCAACCGCTCCTGATGATTTTTTATAAAAATACATTGGGGGCATCCCAACGCTAGAATATTTCAATGCCAACCCGTTTATTTTTAAGAAACTAAAGGCCATCAAAATTCTTCCAAGCTTAATCTCTTTTATTGTTTTAGTACTTCTTTCAAAAAAGGTTTTAATATCACCATGCGATCCATATGATGTGAAAAAACCTTTAATTAAAGTTACCATGGTACCAGCTTTTAATCCGTGCCCAGTAGCATCACCGAAAGCAATATTGAGTGTTCCTTCATCATTGAGAAGAAAATCATAATAATCTCCACCGACCTCTGTCGCGGTGCGCATAAACGCAGCAACTTCAACATTATCAAATTCTGGAATTTCTTTTGGCAGCATGGAAAGCTGCATTTCCCTCGCCTCTTCTAATTCCTTGCTTTTTCTATCATTCTCTACTTGCAAAGCTCTTTTTTCAGATTCAGCCGCAATTGCTAGCAATTCAAATTCTCTTGTTTCTGCTTTTTGCTCATGAATATTTCTTTCAACTTTTCTAATCCCTAACAATATACCAATAACCATAAGCCCATATATAATATAGGCGACTGTGCTTCTCCACCAAGGAGGTGAAACCTCAATAAATAAATTTGTACCTTCTTCATTCCAAATCCCATCATTATTGGAACCCACAATATTAAGAATATAATGATCTGCTGTAAGATTTGTGAAAGTGATAGAATGATTGTTTCCCAGCTGTATCCAATTTTCGTTAAATCCCTCAAGTTTATAACGATATTGATTCATTTTATTATTTAAATAACTTAAAGCAGAAAATTGAAAATTGACAATATTATCTTTATATGTTAAGTAAATACTATCAATTTCAGAGATACCCTTTTCAACAATCGGTTTTCCTTCATCATCGTCTGTGTTATACCTTATGTAATTAGTTAGGACAATGGGAGGTATAAAATCATTTCCTTTTATGCTATCTGGATGAAATATATTAAATCCATTTAAACCACCAAAAAGTACGCGACCAGTTTTGTGATCCTTTGCAAATGCACTTTGATTAAATTCATTCCCCTGCAATCCATCTTGCGCATAGTAGTTTTTAAAAGTTTCATTTACAGGATCAAATTTTGAAATGCCATTGTTAGTACTAATCCATAAAAATCCTTTATCATCTTCTACGATGCCGTAAATAACATCATTGGGCAAGCCATTCGAAGTATTATAATTTTTAAAGTTTTTTGATTCCTTTCTATATTTGCTTAAGCCTTTAAGACTTCCAATCCAAATATTATCCTTGCTATCTCTAAATACTCTTATAATATTATTATCAGGCAGACTATTAACATTATTAGGCTTATTACTGATTCTACTGAAACTTTCTATATTTGGATCTAAAATATTTATCCCCTCACCGAATGTACCAATCCAGAGTTTACCTTGTCCATCAAGGCTCATTGACCAAGTTGCATTTGAACTAATTGTCGTGGAATTATTTTCATCAAATTGATACCTCTTAATCTCTCCAGTTCTAGGATTTAATCTATTTAATCCTCCTCTGTAAGTTCCAATCCAAATAAATTCATCTTGATCTTCTAGCAGAGCATATATCCTATCATCTGAAAGAGAATTATCATCAGATGGATTTGACTTGTAATGTGTAAATCTTTTAGTCCTTGGATTATATGCATCAAGACCACTACCGGGTGTACCTATCCAGATGATGCCTCGACTGTCTTGAAATAGAGTCTGTATTGAATTGTCTATTAAGCTGTTTTCATTTTTAGGATCATGGGATAGTACTTCAAATTTCTTTTTTTCAAAATTTAATTTATTCAATCCCCCGTTTCTTGTACCGATCCAGTATGTTCCTTCATTATCGACAAGTGCGGATAATATTTCGTCACTAGTAAGACTATTAGAATTATTAGGATCATTTATAAAATGTTCAAAAACTAACTGTGAAGGATGAAAATGATTAATCCCACCTGCATTGGTCCCTAACCATATCATCCCGCTTTTATCTTCATGAATGGAATAAATTGAATTATGACTAAGACTACTATGGTTGGTTTCAATATTTTTATAAGTTGATACTTTTTTTGTCTTGGGATCAAATTTATTAAGACCCCCGTTAATAACACTTATCCACATTATTCCCTTACTATCCTCAAAGATTGGCCATACCCAATCACCAGATAATTGATTTTGAGAATCTACTAAATCATTGAAATGTGTTATCCTCCCAGTGGCTTCATCGAGAATATCTAATCCTTCCCGAGTACCGATCCATAATTGCCCAGAGCGAACCCGATAAATTGAATATACCCTATCGCTGCTAAGACTATTTTTGTCATCTGGATTATGATTGTATGTAATTATTTCCCCCGTTTTACTATCCTCTCGAGTTAAACCTATCCCTCGACTTCCTCCCCCTTTCCAGATAACTCCTTTCGGATCTATGTAGAGTGCGCTGATAGAGTTATATCTTGTATTGAATAAATCCACACTATCTTTGTTAACAAGCTGAAAGGATTCAGTTAGTGGATTGTAAAGATGAAAATTTCCTTGCTGGGTCTCAATGTACAACGGCCCATCATTACTTTGATAAATAGAAAAAATAAAATTGTCTTTCAAAGTTGTGGAATCAGTAGGATCGTTTCTGAATACTTTAAAATCATATCCATCAAATCTATTCAGCCCATCTTGTGTGCCGAACCACATAAATCCTTTATCATCTTGAAGAATACATGTAACCACACTCTGAGAGAGTCCATCTTCTACATTTAAATGGTTAAAACTGATATGATTTTGAGGAAATATTATGGAGTGAAAAAGTACAGAACAAATTAGAATAAGAAATTGAGACTTAAAATATTTCATAAATAAGCGCGATTAAATTTCTTGAATTTCCTAGATAGTAATTCGTTTAAAATAACAAAAAATATTTTAATGCAAATAAAAAACCCGGCTAAAGCCGGGTTTTTTAATTTCTTATTTGAGGAGCATAAGCTTCATTGTTTTAATGAATGTTCCGCTATTAATCCTATAAAAATATACACCACTTGCTAAGTTGTTAGCATTCCATTCTACAGTATGATAACCTGCTTCCAATGGTTTATCAATAAGCGTCGCAACTAAATTACCAAGTATATCATATACCTGCAGCTTAACATTATTATTTTCAGGTAAACCGAATTTTATCTGCGTGCTAGGATTGAATGGGTTTGGGTAATTCTGTTCTATACCATATTCATCTGGAATATTTGCATCAACTTGTGCTACTTCTTTTCTTAGTTTTGCACCCATCATATTTTGTGCAAACTTCCATGCATTTGTAAAATGATTTATTGAATTTACAAATAGTTCATCTTCGTAACCCCGAAGACCCTTCCCTAATTCCTCTTGAGCATTCTTTAATAATTCATCGCAATTTGAAACGGGACATCCATTCTCATCAACAAAACTAATTGCTTCAGTTATTGCGAAACTCGCAAGCAATCGCGATGCTTCTTTGAGATGAAATATAATATCTTCTTTTATATCTTTTTCTATAACCGGATTACCTATAAGATCTGCCAGATAATTAGAAATAGAGGTAACCTCATCATAAAAAGATGAACCATTTTTATCACTATAAATTAATTTATTCTCATCTGTTGGATCAAAATAGGAATAAATATTTTTTCCCTTCACAAGTTCAAAAAACGATAAGGATTTAGTAATTGCACTTTTGGATTTTCTATCCAGTTCACACTCACCGGATGGAGGACAGTAAATTGACAGAATTTCATTAAGTTCTTGCTCAACAGCCTCTAAGTGAGTCTTAGCTGTCCAGTTCTTTACTTCCTTATCAGTAGAAACATAAATTGAATGTTTCGCAGTAGCTGCAAATTTTGAGTTTACTGGGACAATATCTATTGTTCCACCCGCTGTTGCATCATCAGAAGCTATAAATTCAAAATAGTATGTCCCCTGTTTATAAGGGGAAAAACTTGCAACGTATTCTCCAGGTAGACCTTCCTCAACTAATCTTCTCACAGTAGCGCTATTTTCACCAGGTGTAATTACTTTTACGAATACAAGTGCGTCAGTAACTGGATCAGTGACAGCTTTATTATCTTCACCTTCAATTTTTTCCGCATTATCTCCACCTTGATATAATTTTGCTTTTAATTTTACAGATACACTTAATGGATTACCATTTTCATCCTCCAAGTAATAACGTTCTTTATCAGAGTCAACTTCTAAAATCATATCAGATTGATTTGATATGTGAACCCTAATTGCTTCAGGTTCAGAAGGCGCTTCGTTCTGGTATATTACATACTTCCAAGGTCCATTGGTGGGATTGTTTATTTTAACACTTCTATATGGAGTTCCGTTATCAGTGTATAAATCGACAAAATTTACATCAAATCCTTGCGTATTACCCTCTGTTATTCCATAAGTTCCTAAGTTTTGAGCGTTTATTCTTACTGGATTTCCCTGAGCATCATAGACCGGTGGAATTGGTATTATTGTAAATGCACTTCCTTCCCAAGACAATGCCATTTCAACTGGTCCGCTTTGAGAAACAAGACCCATTTCCCAATTAAGTGCATTCTCCCAGTTAAGTGCATTCTCCCAATTAAGTGCATTCTCCCAGTTAAGTGCATTCTCCCAGTTAAGTGCATTCTCCCAGTTTATGGCGTTCTCCCATGACAATGCATTTTCCCATTGAAGTGCATTCTCCCAATTAAGTGCATTCTCCCAATTAAGTGCACCAGAGAGAATATCACTATTTATTTCTTCAGAAATATATGAGACTTGTAATCCAAGTAAATTCAGCCAAATAGTTCCAACGGCAGTAGGTATTTCTGACGATTCTTCAATTTCATAATATTCTCCAATTGTTTCATTTGCCAACCAACCTAGTAGATCTTGCCCTTGTGGGTATTCTTTGTAACCCATTGTGTAAATCTTAATACTTTTATCAAGGTTTAAATTGGCCGGATCTGTAATCAATTCAACTGGGTAAATCTCTCCGGCACTAAATAATATTATTAATTTTTTATTTGTAGATCCCGCATTAAATAAGTTATAGGATGCATAAATTCTATCTGCGATAGTTCCAGTACTATTTGGATTCAATGCCCTTACATTATTAATGAAATCCGCTTTTGACTCATTAAATGAAATCCACTGACTGCTTTCATTTGATTCATCAGATGTATTAACAATTGCTAATTGATCTTCTGTCCTTAGTCTAGAGAATAAACTTATAGCACTACTTTTTGCAAATTCAAAACCATTAAATACATCGGGTGATGTGTAATTTGAAGTACCATCAAAAACAAGTACAATATCATAATAAACACCATCTAGATTGCCATATATATATTCAATACCAGCGACATCTCCATGCTTAGTAACATCCCAATCAGGATCGATTAATTTCGGTATTCTCCCAATCGGCATTATGATTATGTTTCTCTGTAGCGCGATAATCAAATAGACTGCGTTTTGTTGTTTCATTTCCTACTCTACCATACATAGTCTGATCTGCATTCCCTACACCCATAATTTCAGCAATATATCCTGGATCACCTGGCTCATACAGATCTGCCAAACCAGAAAAATGACCAATTTCATGTGTAGCTACATTCTCAACATCAAGATCATAATCATCATCAAGGGGTAATTCGTCAGTAGTACTTGAGATCTTCCAGCTAAACCGAGTTCCCTTTGAAGAAATTGGGACAGCATTAAAAGCAATATCTACATCAAAAAATTCGCCAGTAATTGAATTATACCTCACCCTTGTTACAGCAGCGGCTTGTGGAGGCAGATCCTTATAATCAGGTTTATTTGCATTTCCCCAGTCAGCTTCATCAATCCAAACAACATTATTGATGCCATCTGGATCACCTCCCCATTTATTTGTTTCATCTATAATAATATTATTCACATTATCAACATTTCTATTATAACTCAAAAGCGGCTCTGCAGTACCAAAGTCGAAGTCACTCCAATTTTTAAATCCTTCAACAATAGAATTCTCATAATCATTTACTTCAGTGTTCATATTAAGCACTGATCGCGATATTGTAAAGGTTGCATTGCCGTCCGGCCAGTGAAGAGGGATACTACCGCTAGCACTAGATGTAGTGTTAACCTTAAAATGTAAACCTGCATCCGCATAGACTGTCCTCACTTCAGAAAATTCTGAAGTATTACCTGCTGCATCAGTCAGAGTGGCTATTACTTCATCTTTTGCTGCAACTAAATTTGGGAATAATTCATTATCAGCCTGATCAACTATTGGCCATTCTAGTACAAGATCACTATTCCCACCATCTGAAATAAAGCTAGCGTAACCAAGATACTCTTGAATCTCACCTGAACTTGGCACTTTAAAAAATTCAATAGAATACTCTGCATTAGGTGTATTGCCTAAACCACCAATAACTATCGAATTATCATTCGCGGTGGAGTTATAAAAAATCTTTAGTACAGGAGCTTTTATGTCGCCATTGGCATTCTCATTTAAAATTATACCAGAATTAACATCAGTATTATTATAAATTAAATTCTTATTGAAAATAGTATTGTAATTTCCTTCTAAAACAAAAACTCCATTAAGATCATTACCAAATATGTGATTTCCTTCCAGGTCGTTGTAATCACCCGAAATTTCAACACCATGGCCTGTATTTTCGGAAATAATATTATTAGAAAGAGTATTTCCAGAAAGAGTTTCACCATTATTTATAGAAATACCGTTGCCTGTATTTCCTGAAACGGTATTACCTAAAGAAACTTCAACCCCATCTACTAAATCTACTCCACCAATTACATTACTTGTTGATAAACCTTGGACAAGAATACCATCACCACCATTTCCAGCAGAACCCTCGACGCTTTCATCACTACCAATTATATTTGAAGTAAGAACGTTGTTATTCCCTTGTACTAGGAAACCATGACTTAAGTTTGAATGTACATTATTTCCTGAAAGTGTTCTTCCATTAGCACTAAGGGAAATCCCGATATTGTTAGTCTGGATATTATTATTTGTGACAGCTCCGCTGCCTCCGGATATCAACAATCCCGAACCACCAAAACCTGTTACAGTATTTAATGTCACTTCTTGAGTTCCCCCTACAATAGTGATTCCATTTTCAATAGTTTGAGGATCAGTGAGGGATGCAGTAAGTTCGTTATTCTTTACTAAACCATCGCTAGTTCCAAGAACCTCTATTCCAAAACCACCATTTATCGTAAATGTATTTCCTGATACTTCTCCAGTTCTATCAGTCAGACTAATACCCGATCCAATACTTCCAGTATTGCCTATCACATTTCCTGATCCTCCAGAAACTGAAATTGCAACTCCATTATCTGCAAATGTGTTTGAGCTAATCAATCCTGAAGAGTTAACAGAGGATATACTAAACCCAGAATTACTATTAAAAGTGTTGTTAGTGATATTGTTTCCAGCGAGTGGCTCTGTACCAAAAACATCTATACCTTTTGAAATGCTTCCATTAATTTCATTATTAGTCACTGTATTATCTGATGAAGTAATACTTATTGCAGTCCCATTTGAACTAAATGAATTGTTTTCAATTGTATTCTCATCGCCAGAAAGTAAAACTGCGGTCTCAAAATTAGTTAATGCTAGCCCGGTTAAAGTGTTACCTGAGGCAGTAAAATTTAATCCCACATAATTTCCACCGCTAACAGTGATTAGCGGACCGTCTTCGTTTTTCTGAAAACTTGCATCCATGTAAACTGTTCTAGTAATAGCAGGAAGTTCTGCAACATTTATCAAAAATGGACCGGTACCAGGTATATAGAAATAGATTAAATTATTGATAGTTTGTGCATTTGCCTCCATAATAGCAGATCGCAGTGTAACACCACCGTTTGAAGTAACAGCACTACCGTCACCAGGGATAGGGTCAGCCTCATCGCCGGTTGTATTAACAATTAAAAATGGGATATTTTTGCTATCAACAATATTAGTATAGGTAACAGTAAGGTGGTTAGGTGTTGTTGTGTCATAATTTGAAATATCTTCAACAGTGTTGTCTTGATCATTGTTAGATGGATCATCGTCAGAGAATGACCACCTTCCTATTAGATATTCTGCAATCGAACTTGGGAAGTTTTCAGAAGGACTTCCATTCCCACCCGAAGCATTCATATGTTTAGATTCAATTGCGATATTCCAGAATCTAATTTCATCAATCAGCCCTCTTAGTGCTCCTTCATCCGAATTTGCAACATATACCCCAGCATTAGGACCATCTAACTCTGGTACTAATGAAGGGTCTCCCGGTTCAGTAACCTCTTTACCATTTAGATAAAATTTAGGCGTTGTTCCATCATAAGTACCAGCTATATGAACCCATTGAAATATTGGAATTTTAACACCTGAGTTAACTTCATTACCATCAATTCTAAAGTATGCCAAACCATTTTCAACAAAAACAGCGAAGTCTTCGTTCGTGTCTTCGTCAATCTGATATATTATTGGTGTTTTCTGTTCACCTATCAAATAAACCCAAGTCTCCACAGAGAATTCCGAATTAACGTTATAGGTCTGTAAAGCATATCCGTTGTCATCTTCACCATCGAATTGGTAAGCCCAGTTCTTTTGCGCAATTACTGAACTTGATGCTAGTAGAATCAATAAAAAGCCAAGTAAAAATCTTATCAAATGTTTCATTTTTAATCCTAGAATTTTAAATTCTCTTTAAGTACTTACTATTATTATTCAGCTAAATAACTTTTTATCTGCTTTTTTAAGTCAGCTACTTTTTTATTTGAAGTCGTTAATTTGGCTTCTGAATCTTTATCTTTCATTATCTCAATTTTGCCATTTTCACCATCGTACACTCTGTACTTTCCATCATTTTTATCCATCTTAACAAAGAGTACCATCTCTTCCTGTTCCTTAAAAGTTGGAATATGTGTATATAGTTCACCAACTTCACCAACTTCACCACCGAGGTGCCTAACTACTATAGATTTGTCGCTAACGGTTCCTTTAAAATATTCCTCAACCTCAACTGTAACATCAGTATAAATCCTAGTCTTATCTTCATTCCAACTTGATTTTTGCTCTTTAACCTTCCCTACAAGTATCGCTTCTGAGTTCTTTGTTAGCGTTTTAAGGTCAGTCGAAATCGTTTGTGCATTTGCAGTTATTAATAACCCCAACAGCATAGCAAGTAATATGAAAAGAAGCTTTTTAATTTTATTATTCATTAATTCCTCCAGTTGGAAAATTATATCGTTACAAATTCTTATAAACGGATATACATTTATAGAAAATTAAACTATTCAAATATTTTTGAGTCTGAGTGCAGAAAATCTGAAAGGAACCCTCGAGAAATGTTTTTCTGTTAAATGAAAAATATATCATCTTACCCTTACTAATCTTTTATTTTTTCAAATATTTATAAATAATAGTTTATTATTATAAATAAGAGAACATGTCGAATATAAGCTTAATGATCACAATTGTCAATGTTTTAGTCGTGTATTATTTTCGGTATTAAATAATACAGATAAATATTTCTATTTTAAATAGAAGTAATAATTTTCGTATTAAATTGGTTATTGGCTTATGACAAGGTAGAATACTAATAGAAATGACCAATCCCCAGTAATTAGAGACTTACAATACTTTACCATTGTAAACAATAATTATTCCAATAATCAATTGAGGAAATTTTCCATCTATTTTATTATGAAAAAATAACTTATAGTAATCACTCAATTGTTCTAATTCTAAATTTGAAAGTAATTTTAGTAAAGATTTTTAACTCTGGTTAATTTATTTAACGTAAAATAATATTTTTAATCTAGTCAATACAAATTATATGCTTTTTGTACTTTCTAAGAAAATTGGTTTTTACATATATTGAAGATAAAATTAATTCAAGCTATTATATAATAATAGATATTTTACTATAAATTATTTACTTTTCATAATTCCTTAAATATTTAAGTTTGTTCATGTTCGGTATTAAAATTCAAGAAGAAGCAAAAACGTTGTTCATATCAGGGCAATTTGACCATTCAAAGGTTGTAGAAGCTAAAGAGCATTTTGATAAAATTAAAGATTCGATTACAATTGACATGAGTGGATTGGAATTTATTTGCAGCGCCGGAATTGGTATGTTAGTGATGACATTTTCACGTCTAAAGGCTCTTGGAAAGGAAATGCACTTGTCAAATCTTAATACCCATATCAGTAATGTTTTTAAGATATCAAATCTTGATAAAATTTTTTCAATCAGAAATTAGTTGTAAATAATTAATGTTTCTTATTTGCATATGAAAATATACAGGACCTATTTTATTACTTTTTAGAATTAAGAATTCAAATAAAAAGAGGTAACCTTGGTTGATAATTCAAATCCAAATAATCATAATCTTGAACTGACCTCTGGCTCAAATGTTTGTGTGATTGGTGGAGGCCCTGCTGGTAGCTTTTTTAGCTATTTTCTTTTAGATCTTGCAGATCGAATGGGTGTCGATATTAACATAGATATTATTGATGCAAAGAATTTTTTCAATTTGGGACCCTCTGGATGCAATCATTGTGGTGGAATTATTTCAGAATCATTAGTTCAATCTTTAGCAACTGAAGGGATAGTGTTACCTTCAGATGTAGTCAGAAGAGGAATAGACTCATATGTTATGCACACTGATATTGAGAATGTAATGATAATGACCCCGCTTGAAGAAAAAAGGATTGGTTCTGTTTTTAGAGGCAGTGGTCCTTTAGGTGGGGATAGCACGGGGTTTAAAAGCTTTGATAAATATCTTCAGCAATTATGTATTGATAGTGGAGCAAATTTTATAAATGATAAAGTTACTTCAGTAGATTTTTCGAATGAACTTCCCCGCGTAACAACTAAAAATGAATTTGAAAAATCGTATGATCTTGTTGTTGGCGCTGTTGGGCTTGATAACAAATCACTGAAAATGCTTAAAGAGGCCAATTCAAATTATGAATCTCCAAGTACTACAAAAACCTACATAAGTGAATATTATTTAGGGGAGGAATTAGTCTCAAAACATTTTGGGAACTCGATGCATGTATTTCTCTTGAATATACCGAATCTTGAATTCGGTGCACTAATCCCCAAAGGTCATTATGTAACACTTGTTTTATTAGGATCAGAAATAGATAAAAAACTTGTTGAGACATTCTTAAACTCATCTGAGGTAATAAACTGTTTTCCAAAGGATGTTTCTTTATCAAGTATGTTCAGATGCCAATGTTATCCAAAGATAAACACTAGCACAGCAAAATATATTTATGCAGACCGATTTGTAACAATTGGTGATTCTGGAACTTCCAAACTTTATAAAAATGGAATTGGAGCAGCTTATATTACCGCAAAGGCCGCAGCTACCACTGTAATGCTCAATGGAATATCAGCTAAAGATTTCAAGAAGAATTTTATGCCTGCTTGCAAATCGTTACATTTTGATAATTCGGTTGGGAAAATAGTTTTCTTGGTTACAAAGATGATAAAAATCTCTTCTCTTTTGAAAAAAGGTGTTGTTAAAATGGTAAGCAAAGAACAGCACAAAGGAGGAGAAAAAAGAAATATGAGTATAGTTCTTTGGGATACATTCACTGGAAGCGCACCATATAAAGAAATCTTTTTTAGAAGTATAAAACCTTCCTTTTTAATTGGATTGTTATGGAACACACTCAGCTCATTAAAACGTTAGGCATACTATTTGATGATCAGATATTTAGGCAATGGTCATAAATGGAATGCAACTAATCCTTTAAATTTTATTATTCATAGATTATTAAATTATTTTAGGCACAGTTTTGGAAAATATTATTAAGTCTCAAGCATTAAATACAAATTCTAAATTAAGTTCAGGAATATTCTCAGATATTCTAAAATATTTTTTTAATAAACCAAAAATTAATACAGCAATTAAGTACAAAAACCAAAATCAAAGAGAGGAATTTTCTCGCAGAATTGAGCAGAGAATTGGTATAGATGTTGAAAATTATTCTGTTTTGAATATACATAAGATTGGAATAAATGCCCCAGTGAATTACGTTTTTGAAGAATTACTAAAATGGGATGGAAATTCAGTTTATTGGCCTAACTCTCTCGCAAAAGTTGACCGAAATAATAACCAGCTAGAAGACATTCAAATTTTGTTGTTTGGGTGGTCGAATTATCCAGGTGGATTAAAAAATAGTTTTTTAGGCCTTAAATATATTCCTTTATTTAAATTAAATAAAATCAAATTTCAGCAGATTCCCGATCCACTCAGCTACGATAATCCTAGGTATCTACTATTTAAATGCAGTGGTGGATACCCAATTGGAATTTTTTCTATGTACGTGCGATCCCCCATTTCCGAAAATAAAGAGACTGAACAATCACAATTGTTTTTAATGGTCGGTTTCAATTTTTATGGAAAAGAAACTAGCTCGAAAAGTAGTTTGATTCATTTTCTATGGCAAGGAATTCACAATAGATTTACAGCCAATATAATGAATAGATTTAAGTTGTTATGTGAATCAAATTTTGAAAATGTTAAAAATGTTAAAAATGGCGCAAGTTTATAAAAATTTAACAAAATAGTTTCAATAAAAAATATTCAATTGAAAAACGACAATTAATATTAAAGTAGGAGAATTTAATGGAATTTTCATTGGAGAAGTTAGACGGTAAGTCAATTATTACATTGGATAAAAATATAAGTGTTGGATTGGACGCAGCAAAAATCCAAAACACTATAATTGATTTACTTGAGGAAGGAAGCAAAACTATAGTAGTAGACCTATCAAAGCTTAATTACATTACTAGCTGGGGAATTGGAATCCTAATTTATGCTTTTTCAACTTGCTCTAATAAAAATGTAGATTTTTACCTTACGGGGGTTAATGAACGGGTACTAACGATTTTAAAGAGAATTAAAGTGGATAAGATTATTACAATAAAATAATTTGATTGAACAATATTGATTAATTAATTATAATAAATCAATATTAGTTTGTTGCTATTGCTCTAAGGTTTTAGTTTTTCAATGATATTTTCAATCTGCTTAGCTTGCTTCTTATTAATTATGTCCTTTTCAATTTTATTTTTGGATTCTTGCAATTTCGTGCTTTCAATATTTTGCCCTCTCTTGTTTATAAAATATTTAGAAATTAGTGAATAGTTCTCATCATAATACTCTGAAGCAGATAGTAAATCATATTTAAAGAGCAAATCAAAGAGATACACTAATTGCGACTCAGTACCATTCCATTTGATTTTGTCCTCTTTGTAATTTGCATGTTGTGTTGATTTATTAACTTGATCTTCTCCAACCTGCAAGCGCATCAAATCTCTTTGATACTGTATCTCAGAAGTTATAATTGTTCTCAATTCATCAATTTTTTCTAATAATCCTTCTTCATATACAACCAGATCTTTGTAGCTAAGATGAGGTGTGCCACTAAACAAATCTGAGAAAGTGCTTTGTAAAAAAGAGCTCCCTATTTCACTAATCCATTTTAGAAATATTTCTTTATCTGAATTAGTAATAATATCTTTTGAAATATAGTCGATTACATGAGGTGTGGATAAATCAAAATTCTTGTTACTATCGTAAAGCAATTTTAAGGAGTAATTGTAGAAGATTTTTTTAGTTAGGATACTTTGAGTTATTTTAATTTCTTTGAAAACAAATAACAGGTATTCTAATCTATCATTAACATTTCTCAGACTTTGAGTATAGGTTAATATTTTTTCATTACTAAAATCGAAGATTTCCTTTCTCAATTCCACTTGGTGCCTCTTCAAAATATAGAGCAAAAGTAATATTTTATTTCATATAAAGCTTGTTTTTTTTTATGAAATTTAAATTCAAACTAATTTCTTTGAGTCTTCGTAATACTTAAATTATCATGTGTATAAAGATTATAATTTAAATTATGTGGACTTTTAATATTATTAAAATAACCTAGTATTACTTTTTCGTCTTCGGTAAATCAAAATAATTATTTAATTTCATTCTCGAGAAAATTACTTCTGAACAATCTTTGAGCGATCATTATGCTTTATAAACGCTTAGGACATCGAGGACCGATTGTTTCTACTATTGGATTTGGGGCTTGGGCAATAGGTGGAATGAATTGGGGGGATACTGATGACACCGTATCATTGAATGCTTTACATAACGCAGTAGAACAAGGTGTTACTTTATTTGATACTGCTGATGTATATGGTTTTGGGCATTCAGAAGAATTGCTTTCACAAATAATTAAAGACCATGGAAGAGAAAATATTGTTATTGCTACAAAAGTTGGAAATGATTTTTATTATGCCACTGATAAAGACGACGAGGGTTATGGCGCTATTAAACAAACATATACAAAAAAATATATTATTGAAGCTACTGAGAAAAGTTTAATAAGAGCTACACTATCGGATGCTTTTCATCAGGCCGAATTTCAATTTTTAATAGAATACACGAAGAATATTAATGTTTTAAAAGAAGAACAACTTTTTCATAATGGATATTTGGCTTACTTAAGCATGGAGCACGATACCTCTATTAGCTATTTTAGAAAAATGATCGAATTAAATCCCGAAAACGATCTAGGTTATTACTTCATCGCACAAAACTATACTGCCTTGGGTGAGGATGATAATGCTATAAAATATTATACAAAAACTTTAGAGTTAAGCCCAAGATTTGCAGAGGCTACCTATAATTTGGGAGTTCAATACACAAAAAAAGGAAATGAGTACTCCGCCAATAGATATTTAAGCAGAGCTGCTAAGTTGAATCACCAAAAAGCTAAAATGTTGTTGGGACCGTTTTGAAAATCTTTGTATTCTTCATCTTTATTCTATTCCTTGAAACTTAAACTATTAGATATTAACTTAATAAGAATTATAAATCTATTTGGTATAAAATGTTTCTCAATATCGGTCTGTATCTTGAACTAAAGAAATTTATTGAGGATAACAATTACATTTGTCCTAATACTAATAAATGGCTTGAACTTTTTCATTTACTTCAAGTTGCCCCTGTTCACAATAAGGAATTAAACCTAGAAGTCCCCTATCTTCAAGATAAATGGGATACATCTTCAGTCTCAGAGAAAAGAGCACGTTTTTATGAACAGCTTGAATTTGGTTTTAAAAATGGAAATATGGTTGAAGTAGATAAGTTTCTCAGAAGTCTAAAGGATGGTGAGTGGTTGAAAGGATAATCTTTATTAGAGGACTATCTTATTAGGTGAGATGAACTTGGCTGGGACTTCTCACCTTTTTTATTTCTGTAATATTCTTATGCTTCATCAGAACCATCTCTTGTGTTCAAATAAATTCTTATCCAAAAGTTTTGATGTTTTTCATAGAGTTCCAATTTACCACACCGAACGGACTGGTCAATTTCTTTTGTTTTCCGGTCGATTTTAATTGCGATTTTCCATCCATTCCAACCAACAATATAATTAAGGATGGAAAAATGAAAACAACAATTATTTATATCAGAGTTTCAACATCTCAACAAGCTGAAAACGGTCTGTCACTAGAGAATCAATTAAATAGACTTAGAGAATACTGTAAGTATCATGGTTTCCAAAATATTATTGAAATCTCTGATGAAGGTATATCTGGGAAGTCTACTAATCGTCCTGGTTTTCAGAAGATGATAGAATTAGCAAAGAAGCATCAAATCGATAATGTAATAGTCTACAGCCTCTCAAGGTTCGCTAGAAATACTATTGATACTATTAAGACCATGAATTTATTTAATAAGCTTGATGTTTCATTTCATTCAATAACTGAAAGCTTGGATACATCTACAGCCATAGGCAGATTTTTTATTTCAACCTTAGCAAGTCTGTCTCAATTGGAAAGAGAACAAATCGGTGAAAGAACAAAATCGGTTCTACAAATGAAAAAAGAGAAAGGTGAAAGAATAGGACAAATTTCTTTTGGTTATAAACTTGTTGAAGATGGTAAAGTTGTCATTTGTGAAGATGAACAAGAAACTTTATCAATAATGAAAAGCCTAAAAAGAAAAGGTTATACATTTCAGTGTGTTGCTGACGAGTTGTCAAGATTAAAAAGAAATTCTAAAAAGAATGGAACTGATTGGTCAGTGAATCAAGTAAGAAGATTATTTAATCGTCACTGTCTTTCTTAGAATCTCTATCGAGATAATTTTTCTTTTTCAGTAATTTTATCTGTCTTTGTAAGCTGCTGATAGTATCCCGAGATAATCTTAATTCGTTTTTTAGCTTTTCAATTTCAAGTTTGTCAAATTTATCTTCCCGACTCCCCTCTTTATCTTCTCTAAGTTTGTAACTAAGAATTCTATTAATTCTTGGAATGTTTCTCAATATTTGTTTATTTATTTTGTGAATGTGTTTGATGAATCCCGTACTTCCTTTCCTAACTATTTTTCTTCTATCATAGAGTATAACATCGTATAATGATATTCCTCTGTTATAAAAGAAAATTAGAGAATGAACTATAGGCGTATACGCGAGTTCAACAAGTACAATAGAAATTCTTCTTTTTTGGGAATAACTCACTGAATAATTGATTCTCATGTCATCAGCAAGTGGTATCCCAAACAGTTTTGAAAGACCATTCATTAGATATTTATTTTTTGAATAAAAATTCATATAATTTTCCTCACTTATAAATATGTAAAAAAATTATTTTTTATCAGTGGGGCTAATTCTGTAGTGAAGCGAAGCAATTGATTTTTTTATTTTCTCATCCTAAGTGATTTATATTTCGGAGATGGTTATTAACGTTGATTGATTTTATTATTATTGAGATACTATATATACATTTTTTCTATTCACTCTGTATATGGGTATTGAATTTGTATTGTTGTAAAAGTATTGAGAAATATAAAAAGCTATATAGTATTATTGAGCATAATTACTAAGATTCGTTGCAGATCACCATTTTCATCAGATACATCCATTTCACTTTGATTATCCTTAAATATTACATCATAATAATTATCAAATATTAGTCGATCCAAATCTATGGGATCAAATTTAATAGATTTTACTTTGTACGTAATAGCTGACATAAGACTAACTCCTCTTTTTTGATGATGATTTAATATAACAATTTTGCATAAAAAAAAAGAGCCAAATGACTCTTTTTTTTCGCTTACCTAAGCGCCAGACCACTCCAGGTGCTACTCTATCAGTCAAAGAGACCATTTGTATTGGTGTATGAAAAATGTAATACTTTTTTGCTATTATCTTTCATTGTAAGATTGTAAGTTTCTTTAATGATATCTCTGCTAACACCATGAAATAGCTGAATATTATATTTAATCTTGGACAATTCATTGACTGCTATTTCCCTACTTTTCAATCTGTCTTTGATCTTCTTGTTTTCTTTGAGAAATGATTGAAGATTCTTATAATCCTCAATTGTAGTAGTTGATGTTAATGTTTCATGCCAGTTGTTCTTAGTCATTTTAGATTCCTGTTTATTGATGAAAAAATACAACTGGAAGGAATGGAAATGGATTTGAGGTGTCAACCACCCTAGAAAACTTTTTAAGTGATTTATTTTCTGACTGAATTATGAGATACTTTAAACTTTATCCGCAATTTTCAGAATATCTAGATGAATATAATAGTTTAGTGTGGTTGTAATATCTTTGTGTCTCATTAACTTCATCAGTTCAATCTGATTTAATTTTGTAGCATAATAACTCCCAAATGTTCTTCTAATATCATGAAGTGTGTACTTGGGTAAATCTAATTCTTTCAATTTTTTTTGAAATAACCTTAAAGTATAATCGGGTGAAAGCGAAAACAGATTTCTACCTTTTTTGCTTTTATACATTTCTAAAAGAAATTTTTTCAATTCATTATTATTTAAGTTCATCGGAAATAAATCTTCTCTATCATTATCTTTAAATGTTGTAACGACAATCAAATTCTCATCAAACTTAATTTTATCCCAAGTCATTTTTAGAGCTTCATCTCTTCGGAAACCAGTTAATTTTAGAAAAAAAATAAAATTATAAAGTTCAACGTTTGTCTTTTTTAGATGAGACAAAATTTTTATAAACTCATCTTCAGGTATCGTTCTAATAAACTTGTTTTCCTTCTTTTTAAGTTTAATAATTGGATTCTTCTTATTGTACATTTTCTTTTCTATCAAGAAATTCAAAAAAATGTGAAAATAGTTAATATATGTCTTTGCAGTATTGTAAGAAAATTTATTCAATAAGTAAGTTTTATATTTTTCATACTCGTTATTCCCAATGAAATGAATGGAACGAGAACCATTTACTGCAATGAAATGTTTTATAGAATTTTCATACATGTTTCGATTTTTACCTTTAATATCTCTTTCTGCGAAAAGTAATTCTTTTGCTTTTTCAATTCTATACATAAACTGAGGAATTCTATTAATTAAATATTTATGAACCTCTTTAGAATCATCCAATTTAACTTTTCTCTTTTTTTCTTTATGATATCTCTCCAATTTTTCTTTTACATATTGAATATCTGTTAGCATCTCTTTGACATCTTGGTAATTACTCGGTGTGTCTTCCAATTTCGTAGACATTTGAACTCTTTGTCCCTCAAAAGTATAATCTATCCAAAGAAGTTTGCCTCTTTTGTAAATCTTCGGCTTTTTAGTATATTTGCCACGTTTCATATCAATTTCTTTGTTGTTAATATTAACCTAATAAGTTTATGTACGAAAATCAACAAGAATTGTACGAATTTTTTAATTTACAATTAAAATGTTTTGTTTTTAGACTATTTTGAATGCACCCGTAGCTCAATTGGATAGAGCGTCTGACTACGGATCAGAAGGTTGGGGGTTCGAATCCTCCCGGGTGTACGATTTTGCTCCATAAACGCACTTTCTCAACTGACTTATTTACACTTTTCGGATTTAAGCTAAATTACTAGGGAACACTTCTTTAATACAAAACTAAATGAGGTGTCTTATGAATTTAGCAAAAAGGAAAAATGGTATTTATTATGTGCAATATTTTGACGAAAAGAATAACCGTGTTAGAAGAATTTCTACTGGTGAGAAACTAAAGAAAAATGCGTTAATATTTATTTCCGAGTTTAGAGCACAAAACAAAATTAATGGAAGACCTCAGTATATATCTCTTAGAAATTTTCGAGATGAATATATTGAATACATTAAAAAAACATTTTCAAAAAAATATTTAAGCTCCGTTGAATTATCCTTTAGACTTTTAATTAGATTTACTAATGATCTTCCACTCCAACAAATTGAATAATACGCGCTTTTACATCCTCCCCAAAAACCAGCGATAGGTAATTCTGCATCAAGGAATTCTTCAACAAGATCGGTCCATGGAACACCTTCATATCCCAAAATAATATCTCCAGGTTCAAGATTCAAAGGATGATTGTTAACGACTTTCAATACTATTATAGAACTATCCTGTCCGACCGTTAGAACTGCTCCAAAATGTCTTCCATCATTTGAGCCAACAATCAGAATTGGAGTTCCAGGATTAAGAGGATTGTATAATACTCCAGTATCTCGTGAATATGTGTGAACATCTCGCAACTTATATGCAAGATGACTCATGATTGCGGCAAACCTACCTCTACTGGTAAGTTCGTTAATTTGGTTGTAGTAATTTGTCTTCAACGAATCCCAATTAAAAGATAAGTTCGAGAATAAAGGAAATTCTTCATCAAGCGCTTTTACATATGTATTAAAAATATTTTGCTTTCCAGTAAGTGATAAACCTTCACCCCATGTAGTGTCAATAATATTCTGCCATTCATCCTTTTTTTGATAAAATGATTTCTCACTTATTTGGGCCAATTCTGTTTCATGTGGTGTTGGGATAAATAGATATGGTGAAGGCTCGTTATTTTGAATTTGACCAAAAAGTTGGTGTGCAAAAATGTATGGTATGAGTAGAATTAAACGATACATATTTTTACCAATCAAACACAAATGAGAGATCTATTCTTCAAATTGAGTTTTAATGAAGTTTTACTAAAAATAATCAATTTCAATACAAAAGGTGCATGTTTTTTCATCTGAAAAACTCATGCAATTGGTATGGCATAATGGATATTTAAAGTCTAGCGAACCGAGAACTTATATACAGTTAAGGTTTTGTAGATTTCCCCGGGAATCAAGACGGTTGAAGGGAAATTTGGATTGTTAGGTGAATCTGGGAAATGCTGGGTTTCCAAACAAAATCCGTTTCTATATTTATAATATTTTCCATCCTTTCCTGCTATTGATCCATCAAGATGGTTACCAGAATAGAACTGCATTCCTGGTTCTGTTGTAAATACTTCCAATACTCTTCCTGTCGAGTTTTCAAATACGATTGCAGCTTTTCTTAATTTACCCTTTTCCCCTTTAATTACATATGTATGATCATATCCAATTCCATTTAAAAGCTGCTTATTCTTCTGATTTATTCGCTCACCAATTTTTTTCGGGGTATTAAAATCGAAAGGTGTTTCATTAACTGAATCCTCTGTACCTATCGGAATTGCTCTACTATCTATAGGTATGTATTTATCTGCAAAGATTCTTAATTCATGATCCAGAATTGAACTAGTACCGGCATCTTTAAGATTAAAATAAGTGTGATTAGTAAGATTGCAAATAGTCTTTTTATCAGTTTCAGCAAAGTAATTGATTTTCAAACTATTCTCATTGTTCAAAGTGTATATAACTTTTGCACTTAGATTGCCAGGATATCCTTCTTCTCCATCCTTTGAAGTATATCTAAGTTCTACTCCAACTTCATAATTTGTTTCGAAGGTATTAGCATCCCAAATAACCTTGTCGAATCCTTTCAGTCCTCCATGAAGATGATTTAAATCTTCATTTTTAGTAACATTATAAACTTGTCCATCTAATTCAAAACTGCTATTTCCTATCCTGTTTCCACACCTACCAATGATTGCACCAAAGTAAGGAGATTTATTCAAATAACCATCAATATTATCATAACCAAGCACAACATCACCGGATATACCATTTTTATCTGGAACTATTATTTTTGTTATAATTCCACCAAAATTAATGATTGAAACCTTCATCTGAGAATCATTCTCTAATTTAAAAGATCAACTGTAGCATTATTGTCTATTTCACCAAAATTTTTCTTACTAATTTTCATTTTGCTCTATAAATGTAATTTTTAGTTGGTTAATATATGAATTCTTAGATCCTATTATCTTTCTTATTTAGACTTTAACCGTAAAATAATTCAAACTTAAATTTTTTTTTATTATTTCTCATATTGATACATATCTATAATATTTTATTTTATTTTTAGCCCATTTTAGAACTTTTTTATTGGCACAAGGATTGGATAATACTACTATAATAAAAATTTGGAATTGTGAAATGAAATCAAAAATATTTCTTAGAGCTGTTGAAATTGGGATAAAACATAAATTTCCTCATTGGGATAGTACAAACGTTGGGATACTAGGTATTGCGATCGCTGATCTTTTAATGAATCGATTAAATTATGAATTAGAATCTGTAAGCCCAGATCAAGAAAATGTCGATCAAATAATTAAAAAATTAATAAAACTCTCATTCCTATTTCTGACCCGGAGATTAGAAGTTTCATCATCTGATGCCCATGATATTTATATGAAAAGAGCATACTTGTTGCAGAATTACAGTGCTGCACTTCACGGTGAATTGGTTGATAACAAGGAAGAAGTGATCAGTGATCATTATTACTCTAGTATTTCATTTTCCGAAAAAAGGTTTCAGGCTGCGGCTGAAGAGCAAATGAATCTAGCAAAATTATTGTCCCAAAAGTATAATCCAGAGCACAGTGAAGAAGTTAATATTGATGAACTTCATAAAATTGCTGAAGAAGGAATGCTAAAGAATTTTAAACTATACAATGATATCTTGAAAGAATATCGAGAGGATAAACTAGATATAGAGGCTGTTGAGTTAGAAAAGTATTTTACTGAAAATGAAAAATTAGTAGTTGCTTAAACATAAATTTCCTGGAATCATGCAGATTTGCTTAATACCCAATAAATAACAGAGAAGCAAAAAAGGTGGGAAGAACACGGCTGGGTCTTCTCACCTTTACTTTAAAGATTTGGGAATCTCCTTATAATCAAATCTCCAATTAAATTCGCAATCATATCTGAGGTTAAAAGATCAGTATTAACTGTTAAATGATAAAGATGAGGATCATCTATGTTTTTATGAAAGTACTTTTTAATGTGCTCTTTTCTTGATTTATCCTCACGTTTGATAAAATTGTAAGTTTTTCGTTTATCAAAACCATATAGCTTTTGTGCATTTTCAACTCTTGAATTTAATGGCGCGACCAATCTTATATGATAAGCGTTCTTAAGTTCTGCTGTGATAATATTAGCACCCCTTCCAACAATTATTACATTGCCTAGTTCTGCTAACTGGTATATGGTCTTTGTTATTTTATGATAAAGCTTTAACCGCGAAGGATGTATTCCCAACAATTCATTCATCATTGAATTCATTGTAGAACTCTCTACTTCTGTCATGAATTTATTTAAACGGTCGGGCAGATTATGATCCTCTAAAACTTTAGTAATAAGATTCTTATCAAAGTAGACCCAATCTGATTTGCTTTTTTTATTATGAGCCTTAAAATATTCTATTAATTTTTCACAAATAATCCCAGCACCTATACCGGTTTCACGAGAGATGGTTATTGCTGGTCCGGGATTTTCTTTTCGAAGTTGAATTTTTTCAGATTCAGAGAGGTCAGTATGCTTCTCTATATATAATCTAACTTTTTCGATTGGTGTCAGTACTTTCATCGCTCCTCCTATCTTTTAGTTTAAACGATCAAAAGTAATTGGTAGAATATTACGATAATTCTAATTATAATTAAACCAAATTTTTGAATGTTAGTTTAGCATATAAAGAAAGTTCAATAATTTAGAATTAGGTAAACACCTGTAAGCATTAACACTGTGGCTATGCTTCGGCGAAGTAATGTATGTTCAGAAAACAATTTTCCACCTATTATTGTTGCAAAGAATATTGAGGTTCTTTTAATTGTAAGAACAAGGGAGACAGGTGCTAATTTCATTGCTGCGAGTAATGAATAACGATATCCAATTGTAAATAGAGCAATTATCACAATCCATGAGAATAGTTTATAATCTATCTTTTTTAATAACTGAGATAGATTTCTTCTAATTATTAAATAAAATATAACAAAATTAAATGCTAAGAATAATTGCTGAAAAAATAGGAAAGTGATTGGTTCGAGATTATAATCTCTCAATAAATATTTATCGACAACGGAAGAAATTGTAAAAAGTGCAATTGCACCCAGCAAATAATGCTTATACTTTGAACGTGAAAAAACTTTTATAGATTCGACCAAACTGTTAGAATTACTTGTCTCTAGTAGATATATCCCAAATAACAATGTTCCCATTCCAAAAATATCCGTAATTGATAAGCTTTCTCCTAAAATAAAAAATGCTGCGAATGCAACAAGTGCTGGAGTAAGAATCATGAGTGGCAACGCCCCACTGATCTCAAGGTTCTTGATCGCTAGCATAACTAATAAAAATGCAAATGCACCAAAAATCGTTTTAGGATACAGAATAACTAAACTTATCGCAGATATTTCACTAAAATTAATTATTGGAATTAATGTTAATGCAAACAACGAATTAAATATGGAGAGCAGTACCGAAAAATCAATAGCATCCATTTCAAACAGAACTTTTTTCTGTGAGATCGCTGCGAACGCGGATAACACTGCCGATATAAAAGCTATTAAATACCACTCCATTTTTGTCTCACTTCTCTATAAATTCTTTAATTACCAGTTTAGTTTTAACTTTGCGTAAATATTTCTTCCAGGTTCTGTTAGGTTTACCCCTCTATAAGTTGATAGATGACTTTTATAAGATTTGTTAAAAATATTTTGAACACCAGCAAATATCTGAATATTAATTATTCCCATATCAATTGGATAAGAATCAAATGCAATATCAAAATAAACATAACCTGGTGTGGTACTTTCATCAGAAGAAATCTTATTTTGCTCGTTGTATATTGTACATGAAAAATCTATTTCGAAAATTTTTGCTACAGGCATTCTAAAACCAATAATTCCGTTTAAGGGTGGAATTTGGGGAAGGTATTCCTCAGTTTCGATATCCTTTCCATTTACATATGCAATCGAAGTATAAAACACATTTCTTTCATAGAAATTATAATCTAATCTTGCGTCAAATCCTATTAGAGTTGATTTACCAACATTTTCTTTCTTGTATGATCCATTAGGTTGTAGCTGATCAATAACAAGATCCGTAAAAAGATTTAGAAATCCATCAGCTGTAAATGTGTACTTCTCTTTCCAGATCCTAAATCCGAAATCATAGAATAATCCTTTTTCAGGTTCAAGATTAGGATTACCATAATACTGTGTCCCACCAAGATCAATATACTGATACCTCTCTTCAAGAGATGATGCTCGGAAATTATACGCTGCATTAAATGTCAGATTGGTATTTTCCAAAACTGAATATAGTATTCCAACATTTCCACTCCATGAGTTATTTTTAACATCATAAGCGTCATAAGATGCATCTGAATTTGGTGGTGGTACTATTTCATTACCATCTGTAATAATTAAGACTGGATTATTGGTTTGCTCGTTCGTAACGTTAATAAAATCGTACCTAGCTCCGATTTTCAACTTCAAAATATTATTCAGAAGATGTAATTCATCTTGAGCAAAAATTCCCAATGTTTTAAACTTGGAATTTGGTACAGGTTTATCAATGACTATACTATTCTGAGGAATGATATATATACTTCGTTCACCTTTGTAGCTTCTTTGCCATGCCTCGATACCTGTAATCAAGAAATGATTATTATCCAGTGTCCAATCAGTTTGCAGAAGCAATCCATCTGTATTATGGTCAGCCTCTGGTTCTATTACTGCATTGGGATTGGGAATTATCTCCACTTCCCTTCCAATTAATTGTGTATAGTATTTAAATTTTAGATTTGAAAGAGAAGGGATCAATTGCTTAAATACTATTTCTCCGCTGAACATTTCCCTTCCAGCATATTTGTATGTTGCTGTTGCTGTTTGTGGGAATGGTGATCCCCCAGGTATTCCGACATTATTTGCTTTAAATTTTTGATAATTTAATATTAATTCAATATTGTCATTTGGAACAATCCCAACTAAAGCTGAAATACTATTGTCATTAAATCCACTATTGGTCAATGTACCGCCAGGTATTTTAGTATCCTCTGCTTCTCTTAGCGTCCCAGTAATTGCTGCATACCAATGCCGATCTGAAATATTCAAATTCATGGATCCGGTCTTTCCTTCATTCACGCTTGTATAACTTGAGTTTATTGACCCAGTAAAAATCAAATTATTATTAGATGTTCCCGGATTTGTTCTAATATTAACTACCCCTCCAGTTGCACCAGTTCCGTAAAGGGAGGACAATCCACCTTTGATAATTTCTATGTCTTTAACGTTGTATAAATCTATCAACGATAATCCAGCAGAAATATTGGTTGAAGTCTCTATTCTATTTCCATCAATTAGATATACTATGTTCTGTCCAGAGAGCCCTCTTATGTTGACCCCTGTAGCCCAACTACCATCACTTACTAAGCTTACTCCTGGAGCTTTTTCGATTAAATCAGAAGTAGAAATCTTAATTGACTGCTCAATTGTTTTTTCATCGATAAGTTCGATTGGGAGAGGAACATCCTTTACAATTCTATATCCCCTAGTGCTTGTTACTACAGCATCACCAAGCATTAGTTCTGATTTTTCCAGATAAATTTCGAATTTGATTTTTTCATCACTCCTAAGAAATATTTTTCGCACCACAGATTTGTAGCCTAAATGTGAAAAGGTAATAGAGTATTCGCCACTAGAAAGATTTGAAAAACTAAACTTTCCAGATATATCACTGGATGTACTAAGCTGATGTTCTTGTATTAAAATATTTACATAACTAATTGGGAATTTTGAATCATAATCTCTGACAGTCCCTTTAATAGTATTATTTTGTCCAAAGCTTACTGAAGACATTAAAAATAGTGTAACTATATATCTAAATTTATTCATTTAAGTTGATCTTAATTTTGATAATAAAATTAATAAACTGTTTTAAACTAAATCAAACACCACCCTTCACTGGGGAAGGTTCTTTTCTCTGTCTATCAATTTCTTCAAATGAGTATGGCAGGATGATTTTAAAACATGTACCAGGCCTCTCTTTATCACCCGTGGGAGAAGGACTGCTTGCAGAAATCTCTCCCCTATGCTGAACCACGATTTCTCTAACCAGTGAAAGTCCAACACCAGCACCTTCATGATATTCTGCTTTTATATTTTTTGCACGGAAATAGTTTTCAAATATTTTTTCTAGATCTGCATTGTCTACTCCAATTCCATTATCGCAAACAGAGAGCTCTAAAAAACTATCTGTGTATTCAAATCTGATCCAAATCTGACCATTCTTCTCTGTGTACTTAACTGCATTTGAGATAATATTCGAAATTGCCAGTTGAAGCAAAAATTTATCCCCCATGATTTTGCTTCTCTTAATTCCAATTGATTCTTTAAATACTTTTATTGATTTTTCATTCAGGCGGTCTTGATTCTCTTCTAGCAGTTCATTAACAATAACCTGAATATCAACTTCTTCACTTGTTTTATCACTAAGGAGGCGTAATCTTGAAATTCTTAAGATATTATTAATCATCCCAAGTGATTCTGTTGATCTAATAATTGCCCTATTCAATTTATCCTTTACAGCTTGTGATATCTCACCTACAAATCCATCAACAATCAGTGTTAATATCGATTTTGTCGCAGCAATAGGTGATTTAATCTCATGAACGACTCCCATGATATATTTCTGCTTCTGAATTTCTGATTTATTTATCTCTTCGAGTGCTTCCATCAATTGTTTTTCTTGGGTGTACAGTTGATGAGCTATTCGGTTAGTAAGAAACGCACTTATGAACATCATCAATCCTAAAACAATGAGCCTCATTATAATATAAGCTGGATTATCATATAGAGAAACTTCGTATAATTCACCAATTGGAAAGTGAGGAATAATTGAATAAAACTCTAGAACAGAAACTAATGTTAATGCAGAGAATGTTAAAGACGTTATAAAATAAATTACATATCCAGGCAAAATAAGGCTACCAATGATTATATGGAAAATAAAGAACAATTTAAGGGGACTTTCAATCCCTCCGGTCACATAAACTAACAAGAGTAATGATACTAAATCAATCATTATCTGAAGTAGAGATAGCTGTAAAGGATTAAAAGTCTGAGGAATATTTTTAAGAAACTTTCTTGCAAAGTGAATAAGGAGATTATATAAGAGTAGGAAAAATGCGAGCAAGGTAATAATAAGAATTTGCTCAAATTCAAGCTGTAATTTAAGGACCTCAACAATAAAAAAGTTGAAAATTAGCAGCATAAATACGGCTATATATCTCAACTTTATAAAAAAGAGATTTCTTCGCTTTATAGCATCCCAAAATTCGTCGTAGTTCTCAATCCACGCAGGAACAAGTCTAATCATTTTACTATCTCTAAGTTACCGGCTGTAATCAAACTAATTTACAAATATTTAAGTTATTTATAAATATTTCTATGCCGTCCCGAGGACAGCATAGAAAAGTTTGTACTATGCAATATACTCACCGCGTTTTACATATGAAGTATGAAGCAACTCATGAGACTTATAGCCGCATGGTCCATCTGTTAAGAATTTCTCGTAGATATAGGCAACATGGGGATTTTCATGAGATTTCCTTATTGGAAGACCTTCATCCTCAGCATATATTGCTTCAGCCCGTTTTGCTCTAATTTCTGCATTAGTAGGAATTGGTTGACCTCCACCACCAAGACAACCTCCAGGGCATCCCATGAACTCTATAAAGTGGCATTCGCTGAATTTACCACCAGCATGGATATCTTCCATTACTCTTTTAGCATTTGCTGTTCCATGGGCAACTGCAACCTTAAGTGTAACTCCTTTTAACCAATCCCAATTATCTAAATATCTTTTTAATAAATCTGGAACTGGCCCTACTTTATCTAATGTTAGTTCAACATATCGCACACCGTCGAATCCACGGACTGGCAAGATGTTTGCATTTTCAAAAATTGACTCTATTTTCTCTCCACTTACCAATTCGTAAACACTTCTTAATGCAGCTTCCATTACACCACCTGAAGCTCCAAAAATGAGTCCCGCACCAGAAGCTTCTCCAAATGGATCATCAAAATCTGATTTTGGTAGTTCTGGTAAAAATAGTCCAGATTCTTTGATCATCTGTGCGAGTTCTCGAGTGGTAAGTCCGTAATCAACATCTTTGAAACCAGAATCTACCATTTCTGGTCTATTACATTCGAATTTTTTTGCGGAACACGGCATTACAGCAACTGTTACAATATCTTTTGGATCAATTTTTTCCTCTTGAGCATAGAATGTTTTTATCACTGCACCAAACATTTGCTGAGGAGATTTTGCCGTACTAAGATTATCAATATAATCTGGATAAAAATGCTCAAGATATTTTACCCATCCTGGAGAACATGAAGTAAATTGAGGTACTTTCACCGAAGTATCTCCTCCGACAAGTGCTTTGTGTAAGCGAAGAATTAATTCCGTACCCTCCTCTAAGATTGTTAGATCAGCAGTAAAGTTTGTATCAAATACACGATCAAAACCAATTCTTCTTAATGCTGTGTTTAGTTCCTTTGTCATAGAAATGCCAGGTTCTAGTCCAAATTCCTCTCCTATTGCAGCTCTTGGAGATGGAGCTGTTTGAATGACAACATGTTTTGTTGGATCATCGATCGCTGCCCAAATATCATCTCTTGGATCATTTGCTCTTAAAGCTCCAGTTGGACATCTATTTATACATTGACCACAATTGATGCAGATAACATCTGATAATTGTTTCTCAAAGAATGTTCCAATATGTGTTTTATCGCCTCTTTCAATTGCTTCAAGAACACCAACTTCTTGTAAATCAATACAGGTCCGTACACAGCGACGACAGAGAATACATTTATCCATATCTCTAACAACAGAATACGAAGAATTATCAATTTCAAATCTTGGTTTTTCAACGTGCCCGAAATTATAATGATCAATACCATATTCTTTTGCTAAAGTCTGCAGCTCACAATTATTATTTCTAAAACATGAATAGCATTCACCATAGTGTTCACTAAGTAAAAGATCAATAATGTGTTTTCTTGCTTTTCTAACTTTAGGTGAGCCGGTTGTGATTTTTATCGGCGCAGTTATTGGAAATGCGCAAGATGCTTGAAGATTTTTCATCCCCTCAACTTCCACAACACAAACCCGGCAAACACCAGCTATACAAAGATCTTCGTGATGACAAAGTGTTGGAATATGAACACTATTGTCTTTGCACGCTTCCAATATGGTTGTACCCATTGGTACTGATAATTTTTTCTCATTTATTTGAATTGAGATTGAACCACCAATGTATTCTGGATTTTTTGGTTTTTCTATAACATGAGGTTTTTGGCTTTCCGGTGCTCGTCCTCCATTCGATTTACGCATTTTCTCCTCCGTTGCTATAGCTAAAAATCTCATCCTTAAAATTATCAAGTATAGATATAAATGAATTTGGGCTGGATTGACCCAAACCGCATTTAGATGCCACTTGCATGGTCCTTCCAAGCTCTTTTAGTTTATTAAGATAAGAAAATGTGTATTCTCCTTTCTCAATCATATTTACACCTTCCAGAAGTTTTCTATTTCCAATCCGACAAGGAGTGCATTGACCACAAGATTCCTCTACAAAGAATTCCATAAAGTTTTTCAATACCTTAAGCATATTTCGACTTTCATCGAAAATAATTATTGAACCACCTGTTGCTAGGTCTTCATATCCTAGTGTTCTATCAAATTGTGATTTGGGAATACATTGCCCAGAGGCACCACCAACTTGTACTGCTTTAGTATTCTTGGCCCCAGATTTTTCGAGAAGATCATTTATTGTTACTCCCCAAGGTAGTTCATAAACATCAGGTTTTTCACAGTCACCCGATACTGAAAAAAGTTTTGTGCCTGTTGAAACTTCAGTACCGTATTTCTTATACCAATTCCCTCCATTAAGAACTATATGTGGAATGCAACATAGAGTTTCAACATTATTCACAGAAGTTGGTCTACCTTTAAAACCAGTATTTACTGGGTATGGTGGGCGGTTACGAGCTTCACCTCTATTACCTTCAAGAGATTCGATAAGCGCGGTTTCTTCTCCACAAATATACGCTGAAGATCCAAGGAATATTTCAATATCAAAATTGAAATTTCTATATCCTAAAATTCTTTCCCCCAAGAGATTATCGTTTCTCATAGATTCAAGATAATCCTGGAGAGGTTTCAGAAGATATTCGTATTCCCCTCTTAAATATATAATACCTTTACTCGATCCGATTGTATAACCTGCAATCACCATCCCATCAAAGATTAACTCTGGATACTCATAAAGAAGCACTCTGTCTTTATATGTTCCAGGTTCTCCTTCATCAGCATTGCAGATTATATATTTGTCATTGCTCAATGCAGCTGCAGCCAACATCCACTTCGTAGAAACGGGAAATCCAGCACCTCCTCTACCTTTTAATTTTGAGTCTTTAACTTCAAACAAAATATCTTCTCTAGATAGAGTTAAAGCTTTCTTAATTCCATCACCAGGAGAATATTTCGAAAAAATAATATCGCCTTTTCTTTCTTTCCTTTTAGTTTCCATTATTGCTCCTACTTAACTGAATTAAGATGTTGAACAGCTTTTTCCGGAGTCAAATTTGTATAGACTCTTTCGTTTATTGCCATTGCGGGTCCTTCATCACAAAGACCTAGACAATTTGCATACTCAATAGTAAACTTTCTGTCTTTAGTAGTTCCGCCCATTTCAATACCAAGCTCACGTTCTATTGCTTTTACAATTGCTTCTTTCTTCTTCATGTCGCAAGTTATTGTTCTGCATATTCTGATAATATTTCTACCTTTAGGCTTGGAATTGAGAAATGCATAAAATGAAACTACACTAAAAACTTCAACTGGATGGATACTTAATTGACGAGCAACTTCTTGCTGAGCATACTCAGAGATGTACCTATGTTTTCTCTGAATGTCTTGAAGTATTTTCAGCAAAGAAGACTTTTCTCTTCCATATTGTTTAACTAGAACATTAATTTCATCAGAAAGAGAGGTTTTTTCAAATACTAGCATTTGATCACTCCTATTTATTTTAATAGATTTTTTACCTTGGTAAGTAAGTCGTCAGATGAAATCGGTTTTTCAACAAATTCATCAACAGGCACCATTTCACCTGAACCGAATTCCATTCCAACTGCTTTTGAAATGGATGTGTACATTAAAATAGGAGTTTTGATTTCTTCTCTTCTAAATTTCTGAGCAAGAAAAAAACCATCATCAGGCTCGTCCATCATTACATCCAGAATTATTAGGTCTGGTGATTTCTCCTTAACGATATTATAACCATCATCTGGGTTGTCTGCCGTAATTACTGTGTAATTGTTTGAGGTAAGAATTTAATTCTGTGGTTTCAAGAATGTCATGATCATCATCAATAACTGCAATTAAACTCATTTTTATCTCCAATGTAATTAAAATGAACACAGTCTATGAGAAAGAAAATAAATATGTGGAGTATCTCGAGACGGATAATACAATATCTATGCCGCCATTTTATAATTATAAACTTATTCTAATCATTATATTGAAAGGTTTTTCTTTCCATCAAAAGACATATTATCAAAACTAAGAATTATGTACTGAAAATTTCCAAATTTTGATATTTAGGAATGGTTTCTATTCGAAATGAACTTGCTTCTGCGGTTGAATGATAGCCAATTTTAGAATTTTTTGACCAAATTCTGGAACATCTATAATTGCTATATACATTCCAGAGGCAATTCTATTTCCATAATCGTTTTTGAGATCCCATCTTATACTTGCCGACTCGTCATTCTTTTGCATTTCTTTAATTAATGTTCCACTCAGAGAATATATTTTTATATCCACTGTGTTTGGCAAATTTGAAAATGTCACAAATGGTTGGTCTTGTGAATATCCGAATGCATTACTATTAGAATTGTACCCAAACAAAGGATTTGGATAAACGTTTATTTTTTCAAATTGCTCTTTTCTCTCATCGTAAGTTTTTTCTTTCTTGACCTTCCACATATATCGGTCTTGAGGAGTTAAAATTAAAGATGGTTCAATTGTAAAAATACCGGTTGGTTCGAATTGCTCAATATCATTGTGAGATTCAAAACCGATTACATACATTGCATCAAACCAAGGACTTTTTGCAACAACTCTTAATGAATCTGAGAAAGTATTGTCTGTGTAGCCATGAACAATATCAGCTCCCCTATTACCTTTCCCCGTGTAGACTGGATGAATAAATGGATCATCGCTATACTCAGAATTTAGAACAATTAGATATTCCTTTGAGCCAGAAACACTCGATCCGGGATTCCAGAGTCCATCTGGATTTCCAAGCGAATCATTTGGGAATGCATTTTCTAAGAAGGCAATTGACAACTGTTTTGTGTTACCAGCTCGATTAGTATAATATGCAGATACAGGTACGTTCACATATCCCGAATCGACTATATCCTCTCCTTGCCAGAGGTAACGGACAGCTTTTCTAACATACCTATATGCTTTACTTGTATCAGCAAAATGAAGTTCAACATTTCTAAGTTTATCTACTGTTATCGCATTTGATTGTCTTAACGAAACCGGAAAAACTTTTTGAGTTTCAACAATATCTCTTCCGACGTAGAATATTCCAGTATTAAGTTCGTCAAAGTTTTTAAACCATTTATCTTCACCCTTGAAAGACCAAATAGTTGAACCTGGTTCAACCCAGTCCAAATTTACTATGAATCCGTCTCTAAGATCTTGTATACTACCTAAATCGTTACGAAAGAATTGGTTCTCAACAAGAAACTGGCCAGTTGATATGTTCTGAATACTGAATAATAATCGATAGATGTCCGTTTCTTCTAATTTGTTGAATGATAATTCATACGTGTCATTTGTTAGTTCATCTTGATCGTAAATGGAATATGTAATTTCTGCTTCAGATTCTCCAGCAACATGTTCAACCGGAACCTCTCTGAAATACGAATCGTTCAAATTCTCTCCAATTACAATTCCAGAATTTCCTTTGTTATCATTTATTATAATCGGGTCATTCGTGTGATATCCAAAATAAGTGTTTGATGGGACAAGGTATGAACCTCTGGAATCATATTCTATAAGCGTCTCTCTATTTAACCCAAATGGAGTTATTGAAATGTAATAAGGTTTTCCCTTTCGAAGTGGTTCATTATTAAAGGGATCCCAATTTACTTTTAAAATGATTCTACCATTTTCTTGATCACTGTATATTTCAGTTTTAAGCTGAACTCCATCCTTATAAATCAACTCGTTGTTGTAATCAATTTCATCTTCAATAAGTATTCTATTTACTTTATTAAGAAGATCATATCTAGCTAATATTTTTTTATTCTCTGTATCACCTATTTGATTCTGAATCACAGGAGAATTATACATCGCGACTTCATATCCTTCGAAATGAATTGCATACCCATATCCAGAAGAGCTATAAAACAATTGTTGGGGAGTTTCCCATACAATTTCAATAGTATTATCGTAAGTGATTGTTTTTGCTTCAACCGTCGGGATCACATATGGTTGATCAAAATAAGTGTACCTGACCTTCTTACTAATTCTTTGGCCATCAAGCAAAGCTTCTGTTCCATCTTCTCCAGTACCAACAACGAAAGCAAAGATTATATCTTGAGTTTCTCCTGCATTAAGAGAAAACTGGCCTGTTGTTAGAAGAAATTGTTGATCACCAGCCCGTGTGTTTACCCACCCATCTTTTTTGACTGGATTACCAGAATATTCAAACATTTGATTTATAGAATCGCAATCTGCATTGTAAACTGTGCTACTATAATCATAACATGGATCAGAGTTATCAAATCCTAGCATTTTTGATCTTACACCTTCTGGATCTGAAGAATTTATAAAACTATTAATTCTATGTGTGGCAATAATTGGATTGTTAGTATATTCAATTGTCCTGTACTCCCTTAACTCTTCAGTTTCTAGTGTGTAACCAACGCTATTTAAATCTTCAGCTAATGGGCCTTGAACTAAGGTTGTCAAAAAGGATACTGATTCTTGATTGTGCGCAGGATCTCGCCATGGATAGTATGTAAAGGCTTCATTTATATTAATATTTGACCCCATGAGATCGTTACCATAAAATCCAAGATCTGGGTCAGCTACTAAGGTGAATATAACGCTATCCTGCGTTAATGATATTTCTCCAGCATTTTCAAGAGAATATTTAATAAATACGACTTTATCTAGATCTGGATTGCCCTGTTGCGACCAAATTGTCTGTCTTATGTTTATTCCTTGAGTTGCATAAATTCTACCATCATTATATGCGGACCATGACATCACATCTCCATAAATTGCTGGTTTATCTTCATCATAATCCCAAACACCATTGCCATTTTTGTCAATAGGATTATAATTACCGTCATTATCGCCATCATAAAATTCCGCACCAAGTTTTACTGCTTCTCTCCAATTCTGCCATTCATGTCCGAAATGTTCAGATTTTTGTGTTACATAGAACAAGCTTTGTACATCTGCACCACTTTCTACTGTTCCCGGAACATATGCATTTATTCTTGCAGATGGATAAACACCACTTGCCCAAATTTCTTTATTTTCGTTTATACCGCTAATGAAAAATCCAGAAGAATATAAAAATTTGTTAGTATCCAGAGTACCAGCAAAATTTGATCCTCCTGAGATTCTATTTCCTATCATGCCTGTATCAAAAATTGGAAGAGTAATTCGATTAAAATTAACTAACATTCCCACATCATTTGGCATCAGTTTGTTCACATAGCGATTATTCTTTTTATCTGATGCTATAGTGTTAATAAGCAGTAGGATAAAAAATAATATAAATAATCTTTTTTTCATCTGTAATATTGACGTATCCTAGTTTGTTATTGGATAATTTTTAATATTTTCTTCTCTAAAGCTATTATCAAATTTCCAATACTCTAGTTTATTATAAAACATTCCTATTGCTCCGAACTTAACGGATTTTGCATTATAACCCAATAACCGTAAATATGCTGTTAAATATTGACTCCTTTGTCCGTTATAACTGTATATATAAATCGCTCTATCAACTGGAAGAGTTAAAAGATTAGTTGAAGCTCTAAAATCGTATGTAGGATCGTACCAAGGGACGCTTCGGTAGTGACCTCCCCAAGTAACGGGTGGTGCTGCATCTTTAAAATATCTTTTAATATCATACAAATCTGATTTACTGTAACATATTAAAAATAGTGAGGCAAATTTACTGTACCTTATTTGGAAATCTTGGTCAAGTTCTTCAATTGTTCCAAAAGAATCCCGATATTCCTCTTCTGTTAGCAGTTTCTTTATTCTGCTGCGTAATAGTTCATCGGTAGGGAGTGTGGGATCATCGAAACTCAGAGAGGGAAAATCCTTTGATAATTTTGGTTTACTATAGTACTGAGTAGTAAATGACCACCAATTTTCTGCATCATCTCTTGCATCAATCCAAGGTTGAGCAAATTGCGAATTCCACTGACCCATACCGAAATCAAGTGAATAAATATTTTTAATTCCATATAGCCTAAGTAATGAAGTTGCATAAGCAGCTTTTTGTCCTGTAGTGCTCACCAATATTATCTTAAAATCATTTGAGAGTTCTTTACTTTCTAGTGTGTCTAAAATGTTTTCTAGTTCTACATTGATAGCTCCATCGATATGACCCGACAAAAACTCAGAAGAGGCACGAATATCCAGTATTAACGATTCATCAATTGTATTATAAATATTCTCCGATGAAACCAATGCCGGATTTTCGTAGGAGTTAATAAAATCCCCATGTGTTTCTAAATACGTTAACAGGTCAGCACTATTATTAAATGTAGGATCAGTTGATTCATTAATATCCTCCATGCAACTAACGAAGAGTATCTGAATCATAACAAGAATTAAAAATGATAATATATTATTCGAATATTTAATCATTCTATATTCGATAGTTCCAATTTAGTATAAGCAATAAAAAGTCCAATGGATTTTTCACCTTGCACATTCCAATAAACTGAACCTCCTCCTTCACTAAAAATATTTTCAATTGGTTTATTATTTTGACGAGTGTCAAAATAATCTTTATAGTTTTCATCCAAAGCATAGACTACTAGCGAAACTCGATATTTCTCTGATTCCTGATAAAATTCTGGAGGAAGTGGAGATGTTCTGAATTCTACAGCTTTAGTAGTATCAGTAACTTTGTTTGATACTTCAAAGAAAACAGTTTCTTCAAAGTTATCATCAAATCCTTCTATAGACATGACTTTGTATTTCGCTGCATACACTGTACTAGGATTTGGTAGGATTTTACAAGTAATATAATCACCCTGAAGTTTTACTTCCTCAACAGCGGGGGTGTAAGGCACCAATGTTTCTGCAAAAACTCTTTCATCATCAATTTTTGCGTATAGCTCATACATAGCACCTTGCCTAACTTTCAAAGTCTCTACTGGTTTATAAATACCATCTTTATCATGCTTTAAAGAAAATATCCCCTGGTTTTTAGTCCAGATGTAAGCAGTTATATCTTTCAGAGCAACTTGATCTATTGTAAGGTCTTTTTCGATTGGAAAGCTCCTAGTAAATGATACTTGAACTTCTGATGAGTCCCCAATCAATCTACCATTCACAATAAAAACTTCATTGTATGGGATATCACTTTCTATAACACCAATTTGTTCGCATTGATAAAATAGAATCATCAATGATAGTAGGGTTAATATTTTGAAGTATTTTCTCATTAAAACCTTACTGAAAATCCAAATGTTGGGAAAAACGGCATTAAGGAAATTTGATGAAGTTTCGGAGAACTTGAATAATCAAACTCATTAGAGTCTGGATTATAATCGTAAGATACGTACTGAGCAAAAGCATTCAGCCTATTATAAACATTGTAGATATTTATATAAAATTCAGTTTCTAATGAACTGATCAATGTTTTGTATTTTAGGTTTATATCCAATTTATGATAATCTGGGAGTTGGTATTCATTTCTAGTCGAGTAATTAATATTTAGATTTTCTTCACCATCTAATTCAGTATTAGTGTAATAGTATTTTCCTATTGGCATTGTAAGTCCGGAACCAGTCGAGTAAGTCCATGTAAGTCCAAAATCAAAATTTTGAAATACTTCGTAAGTCAAAACAAAAGAAATATCATGTAACCTGTCATATCTTGGAGGAAATATTCTACCAGCATTCAGTTCAGAAAATAACCTTTTGGTCCAAGACAATGTATAACCTACCCATCCTGACAAAGCTCCAACACGTTTATTAAAAAAGAACTCAACTCCATATGCCTCCCCTTCTCCTCTTGTAAAATTCTTTTCAATCGGTATCGAAACAGAGTAATGAGGCATATCCTGAAACTCATAGATATTTTGGAAATCCTTATAATATCCTTCAACAGAAAACAAATATTCTTTTTGTGAGAAATAAATATCAAATCCAGCAACCGCTTGTCTTGATTTTGCCGGCAAGATATTTTTAGTAGAGGGATACCATAAATCAGTGGGGAGTCTAATATCATTTCTAAGAATTAAATGTAAAAATTGATGTGCTTCAGCATATGCTGCCTTTAATTGAAAATCCTCGCTAAATAGAATGGCTGCTGAGAATCTTGGTTCGATTTTTATTTCTCTGTCATTCGAAAATTTGTAAAATCTAACGCCTAGATTTGTATTTAAAAATGTAAAAGGTTTCCATTCATTTTGTAAAAACACTGCGAACTCATAAGAATCATGATTTTCTGAGTGATCGGGTGCGTATTCTAAAACTGGATCATAGAGAATCCAGTTAACAAGATTATAATTATGCAAAACAAATTCATATCCAGTTTTCAACCGATAAGATTTTGAAAAAATCGTTTCATAGTTTTGCTTCACGGAAAGATCATTCAATTTTGAAGATGAGAAATAATCATTAGCTAGAGTATCTGAAGAAATATCATCAAGTGAAGAGATAAATTCATAGTTAATATATGAGACATTTGTTGTGAGGACAAATGAGTTTTTCTTCATAGTCATCCAGTTTAGACTCGCATTTAAGTTTGACCATGAGGTATTGTAGACGAAACCTAAATTTACCGGAGGGCTATAAATATTGTCTTTACTATACATTACATTGACCGCGACGTATTGATCTTTACTAAGCATGTAGTTCAGCTTTCCATTTACATCATGAAAGTTGTATCGTGGAGTAACACTCTCTTCTTGGAATACTTTTTGAAGCTGATCATAATACATAATTCGTCCTGAAACTATATATGTCAACTTATCAGTGATAGGACCTTCGAGAGTTGCGTGTGACATAATTGTACCTATCCCCAAAATACCTTTTTCTCTTTCATTTGTTCCTTCTCTTAACTTTACATCTAAAACACTTGAAAGTCTACCACCGTACTCTGCAGGAAATGCACCTTTTATCAATTTGACATCATACAACGCATATGTGTTAAAAGTACTTGCAATATTGCCCAAGTGAGAGGGATTGTATAGGATTGTTCCGTCAACTAATGTCAAGTTTTGATCCGGTGAGCCTCCTCTTACATAGATACCATTTGACATTTCCGAAGCAATTTTTACCCCTGGTAAAAGCTGCAAAGATCTGAATATATCAATCTCTCCACTCATTGATGGAAGCATAGAAAGTTGTCTTGGAGAAATATCAATAACACTAATTATCTCCTTATTTTGTTTCTTATCTTGAACTAATACTTCCTCTAACTCAACAGACTCAGACATTAATTCAATGTTTAACAACAAAGTACCGCTAGTTCTTTCAATCGTTATATTCTCGACTTTTTCTTCATATCCAATACTTCTGAATTTAATAAAATAGTCGCCCTGTTGTAATAAAGGGGAAGTATATTCACCATTAACATCAGTTGCTGCACCAGTTATAAACGGGATTTCACCTTCAGATTGTTTTCTTTCAACTATAATATTGGCCCCTACGATTGGTTCGAAAGTTTTTGCATCCTTTACAACTCCAGCAATTTTCATCCCACCGTTTTGCGCATTTAATTTTGTGTTTTCTGAAATGATAGAAATTATTAGAAGCAGTATTATGAATTTGAGGTTGGTCAACAGTACAAGCACAATTTAATAATAATAAAGAACAAAAATATCCAATTATTCTCAAAAATCAATGTCTTTTCTTTGTATTACCCTTTTGCAGATTGTAATTGAAAAATGATTCTATTATTTTCACAAAGTGTCTTATAAATATATTTATGCGTCCGTAGCTCAATTGGATAGAGCACCAGATTTCGGCTCTGGGGGTTGAGGGTTCAAGTCCTTCCGGGCGTACAAGGTTTTAACTCCTCACCTTTGAGTAGTATATATGCATAATTTCACTAGATATTTTGATAATGTTATTTAATGAAGATAATTATAAGTTTATGTTTGCAGCATTAAAAGAGGCCGAATATTCACTTGAAGAAGATGAAGTGCCAATTGGAGCTGTTGTGGTCTACAATAATAGAATAATCGGCAAAGGTCACAATCAAGTTGAGAATCTTAGTGATGCAACTGCACATGCAGAAATCATTGCAATTACTGCTGCATCAAATCACTTAAAGAATAAGGTCCTATCAGAATGTGATATTTATGTAACTATTGAACCATGTATTATGTGTATTGGTGCAATCACATTGTCTAAGATCAGAAATCTTTACTTTGCAGTTTATGAACCAAAAACCGGTTCTTGTGGATCCGTTTATAACATTCCGGATGAAAACAAATTCAATCACAAGGTTAACATCTTTTCTGGAATTTATGAGAATGAATCTAAAAATTTGATTCAAAACTATTTTAAAAAGAAAAGATTATCCTCAAATAACCTCAATTAAATATAAGTTTTTGTTAGTAATTTCAACTATAGTATATTTGCACTGAAAATATTTACTCATTAATTAAACATGATATGCAAATCGTAATATTTGGCGCTCCAGGTGCCGGGAAAGGAACTCAAGCAAAAGTATTATCAACTAGATTTAACATTCCTCATATATCTACAGGAGACATTCTGAGGGAATCAATTAGGAAAGAAACCAAGATGGGTTTTGCTGCTAAAGAAATTATCGAAAAAGGCGAATTGGTTTCCGACAATATAATGTGTGCACTTGTTGAGGAAACACTTGAGAACCTTGATTACATGAAAGGATTTATTTTAGATGGTTTTCCAAGAACCGTTAATCAAGCTCATTTATTAATGGATATATTTATAAAACTGAATATCACAAATCCCTATTTCCTTATTCTCGAAGCTGAAGATGATATTATAATTTCTCGATTGACCTCCAGACGAGCTTGTTCAAAATGTGGTGCAATTGCTAACCTTCATGATATTGAAGACGAAAATATTTGTCCGAAATGCGGAAGTGAAAATTCCCTAGTAAAAAGAAAAGATGACGACGAAGAAGTAATTAAAAATCGTCTGCGTATTTACCGAGAACAGACAAAACCGGTGTTGGATTATAGTAGTGATAAGTTCAAAATTATTTTGGTTAACGGAACGGATCCTGTTGATCTAGTGACAAAAAATATTGTAAAAGAACTGGAACTTAATAATTAGATTTAATTCTCACCTAGTTCCTAGTTGATCATGTCTGATCTCTTCTGCAATCCCTCCCCTTAATCTGAGCAATCTTGCCTTGTGTTTCTTTACAAGATCATAATCATGTGAGGCAAATAATACTGATGTACCTCGCTTGTTTATTGTTGTAAGTATCTCCAAGATTTCAGCAGATGTTGTGGGATCTAAATTACCGGTTGGTTCATCGGCAATTATTAATTTTGGATTATTAATAATTGCTCTTGCAATTGCTACTCTTTGTCTTTCACCACCAGAAAGTTGGTTGATCTTATTTTTCTGCTTATGTGCGAGTCCAACCTCGGACAGAACTTGAAAAACCTTTCTTTTTATCTGCTTCCTTTTTGCTCCGGTAATTTGAAGAATGAAAGCTAAATTATCATAAACAGATCTGTCTTCAAGTAATTTGAAGTCTTGAAAAATAATTCCAATATTTCGTCTAAGCTCAGGTAGTGACTTCGTTTTAATTGTATCGCTGCTAAATCTATCAAATTGAACATATCCAGAATGAGGTACTATGTTCATATATATCATCTGAAGAAGTGTAGTTTTACCAGCCCCACTCTTTCCTATTAGAAAGACAAACTCTCCTTCATCAATATGTAGATTAAGATCAATAAATACGGGTTGATTTTTATAGTTAAACTCTACGTCGTTAAATGTAAGCATTATTTTTTCTTCATAATAAATTGTACTCTTTCGTTTACTGGCGATGCATCCTCAAATGTGAATGATTCATAGCACTCAATGACGTTTAAACCAGCAATTTGTAATACATCGAAGTAGAACTCGAAGTCATATATTTTTTGTGTATGAACTTCATTAATTATTTCACCATTATCAAGCTCTAATCTGAATCGGTTTATATGAAGTTTACTTGATTTGTTGTACTCGCTCGTCTGATTGTAGGTGATACCCTTGTAACTCCCGCTTCTATTGAGACGCTTCGCATTTTTAATGCTATTTTTCTCTAGACTAGCATCAAATGTAAATATTCCGTCATCTGACAATACATTTCTGACTTCAAAGAAATATTTCAAAATCTCCTCTTCGTCTGTAATGTAATTAATACTATCAAATGTTGAATAGATAAAATCAAATTCATTTTTAAAAGGCATTCTTGTCATACTAGCACAGACTCGTCTACAATCGGAGGATACTTTTCGAAGCATACTTTCTGAAATATCTAACATCACTATGTCATTAAAAATATGGTTTAAAAATGACCTTAACTTTCCGGTTCCACAAGCCAGTTCTAAATAAGATTCAGAGTCATTATTAAATACAGTTTTGACTTCAGAAATATAGTTTGCCCAATCTTGGTAGCTCAATCTCTTCATGAGATGGTCATAGATATTTGAGACTATCTTATAAGGATCGGAATGCATCTGTAAATCTATTTTTTGCTATTTTTTTTGCCCATCTATATGATTCAATCGTGCTCGAAATATCAGATTTTAATTGTCCCGCAATGTCAAAGGCAGTTCCATGATCAGGAGATGTACGTACAAAATTTAAACCTGCTGTATAATTAACACCTTTGCGAAAATGTAGCATTTTAAAAGGAATAAGAAGTTGATCGTGATACATTCCAATTATTGCATCATAGTTATGATATTTCTTATTTGCAAAAAACGCATCAGGTACATGCGGACCATCAATGTTAATATTAGAACTGATTCCTCTTTGAATTGCAGGAATAATTTTTGTTATCTCTTCCTTTCCAATATTACCTCCCTCCCCTGAGTGGGGATTTAATCCAAGAATTCCAATTTTTGGATTAGCAATATTCAGATCATTCTTCAAAGTCATACTCACTAACTGAATCAAAGCAAAGAGTTTTTTTTCAGTTATAAGGTTTGGAACCCTAGATAAAGGTTCATGAATTGTTGCTAGAGCGCATTTAAATCTGCTTGATAAAAACATCATTGAAAATGATTTTGATCCAGAAAGATCTGCCAATAATTCAGTGTGCCCTGGAAACTTGATACCAGCTTTTTGCCAAGCAAGTTTTGATATTGGAGTTGTGATCATCGCTTGAGATAAGTTTTTGAATACAAATTTGTGTGCCTCAATTATTGATCTATAACTTGCTCTTCCAGAAAATCTTGTAGGTTTTCCAAGTTCAAGTTTTACTTTTCCTAAATCTAAAATTGCTACTGATTCGTTATTATAATTGATTTTCCTGGAAGTATTTACTATTTCAAATTCAAAATCAATCTTGATCAATTTTGAATAGTATTGAAACACATTCAACGGAATTGGAAGAATGAACTTGTTTCTACCATTGTGAGATAATTGATTAAGTGCTTTGAGTGCTATTTCGGGGCCAATACCGTTAGTGTCTCCACAAGTAAATACAAAACTGTTCATTTTATTTAATCCTAACAAAATTACCAGTTCCAGTATGATCTGCGAAAATCATTTTTTTATTTATCGAATTGTATTTCCAAATCTCAATAGTATTGTATTGCTCATTATAAGTTCGTTCAATCGAATCTGGTTTACCGAACTTTATATAAATCAATCCCCTATCAGATTTTGCTCCAGCATCTCCGCTTAAAGATTTAAAGTTTTCATTTGTATGATCAACCCGTGAATAGAATTCTGCGAAAACTTCATTGAATCCAGTTTCTGAATCATTATCATATTTTTTCCAATAGTCATATAAAACATCGTAATACTCTTCCTCATCAAAATCTAAAAGACTATCAGCTTGGTCATTCTTCCCTATTATCTTAAGAAGTTCAATTGCAATCTCTGGATTTCTGAGTGATCTCGGTTTATCGTTCCAAAAAACGGGGACAGTAAATTCATAATCCTTATTTTCAATCAAGATTTTAATTTTTGAGTGTCCCTCATTTAGTTTTTCATTAACAGCAGAATACTTAAACAGTTTTACTGACTTCATATTCGTATTATTTCTCAATACAATTTTATTATTTAATTCTGCAAAGTTTATACGTGCTTCCTCAAATTCATTGAGAGTTGTCTCAATAATCCTTTCACCATCTTGATCAATCATTAATTCTATTGAATTTGTAGGACTTCCATAAACTGGTATTAGAATATCATAATCTTTTATAGAATATGGAATTGAATTCTTTTGATTAGCTAAACGATAATATGAACTATCATCTGATTCTATTTTTTCGTTATAAACTACAATAGGATGGAAAACCTGAGTCGTATCCACAACTACTTGAATTGGAGGCAAAGGCAGTTCAATATCTGTATTCAAAATTGAGAAAATAGGCCGAAATGTATATTTCCCATTCTGTAACTCAACGTTCATTATATCTTCAATAAATATGTCATTTCTTAGCGTTTCATCATAATCACTAACGACAGCTGTACTTGTTTTTATAAGTCGTTCGATTTGTTCTTCACCGTCAACTATAACTATTGCAATTGTAAATCCCGACACATAATTTCCATTTTCCCTCACAAATAGTAAATTATTGAAGGCAACTTTGTAACTTACAAAACAAGTGAAGATAGAATCTGCTTGGATGATATGGGTTTCTATATTTATGGGCGTATGAGAAACCTTATGATCTCCTCTTCTACCCTTTGGCTGAGCAGATAATGAAAATGTAAAAACAAGGAGAAATATAATTTTCGTATAAACGAAATTCTTCATTTTACCTAATGAGAAAATTTAATTGGAAAGATATCTAGTATAGGGATAAAAAAATAGTCAGAAATTTAGCTACTCATACTTTGCATAAATTCTTTATTATTTTTAGTACCTCGCATCTTATCGAGTAAGAATTCCATTGCTTCAATTGAGTCATATTCACTTAGAAATTTTCTTAAGATATAAATTTTATTAAGTTCTTCTTCGCTTAGCAATAATTCTTCTTTCCTTGTTCCAGATCTGTTTACATCGATAGCTGGGAATATTCTTCTATCAGATAATGCACGATCTAGTACTAACTCCATATTTCCAGTACCCTTAAATTCTTCAAAGATGACATCATCCATTCTACTGCCTGTATCGATGAGTGCAGTAGCTATTATTGTCAAGGAACCACCCTCTTCAATATTTCTTGCTGCTCCAAAAAATCTTTTAGGTCTTTGTAGTGCATTGGAATCGACACCACCCGATAAAATTCTTCCACTATGTGGTGCAACAGTATTGTGCGCTCGTGCTAGGCGTGTAATACTATCAAGTAGAATTATTACATCTTCTTTTGCTTCGACCATTCTTTTTGCTTTTTCAATTACCATATTCGCAACTTGAACGTGGCGTTCGGCAGGTTCGTCGAAAGTAGAGCTAATAACTTCTGCTTGTACCGATCTCTGCATGTCGGTTACTTCTTCAGGACGTTCATCAATAAGAAGCATTATTAATTTTACATCTGGACTATTACGAGTGATAGAATTAGCAATTTTTTGAAGCAGAACTGTTTTGCCAGTTTTTGGCGGAGATACAATCAAACCTCTTTGACCCTTACCTATTGGAGCTAACATATTCATGACTCTCATAGAATATTCTCCAGGTGCTGATTCAAGATCCATCTTCTTGTTTGGATATAGTGGAGTAAGATTATCAAAAAGAGTTCTTCCTCTGATCTCCTCTGGATCTTTCCCGTTTATTGCTTCAACACGGAGTAGAGCAAAAAATCGTTCTCCCTCCTTGGGTGGTCTGATTTGACCACTAACATCGTCACCAGTTCGCATACTGAACCTCTTTATCTGCGAAGGAGAAACGTAAATATCATCTGGTGATGGGAGATAATTATAAGAAGAGGATCTGAGAAAACCATATCCATCATTTAAAACTTCAAGAACACCTTTAGAGAAGGTTAATCCATCTTTAACAGTTTGTGCTTCTAAAATTTTAAAGATTAAATCTTGTTTTCTTAGATCACTATAGTCAGATAGTTTTAATTCTGTGGCAATATTGTGAAGATCTACAATCTTAAGTTTTTTTAGTTCGGAAATATCCATCGGCATGAGGCTACCTTAAATAATTTGAATTTTGTTTAATTTGCATTTGGAAAAACTGTTGATGATTCCATTCTTTGATTTTGATTCTTGATCTTGATGAAAGGAGCAAGAGGTATACTGAAAAATTACTGTTATTCTTTTTTAATGTCAAGTTATTTATTCTGAAGTTTCTTTTTTATTTCACCCATGATATAAATCGAACCTAGTACTACAAGACATTTCGATTTATCTCCTTTTAAAAACTCACTGATGTATTTTTCAGGTTCTCTCAATGGAATTGCTGTGATGCCTAAAAGACTTGCTTCCATTACAATTTCTTCAATGGTAGCCGCCCTCTCATAATTAATTGTGGTTACGAATATTTTGTCAAAATTAGAATCTAAGGATTTTAAGATTTTTGAATAGCTCTTATCCTTCATTGAACCGTAAATAACAATTCTTTCACTATACTTTTTAGAGTCTCTTCTAAATTCTCTAATAAATTCCTCGACTCCTTCAATATTATGGGCTGCATCAAAGATTAACTTTGGGAATTGGTTTGCAATTTCATACCTTCCTTGAATTCCAGTATTTTCAACTACTTTTTTCAACCCTTTAAGTATTTGTGTATTTGTAATACAGAGTCCTAAAACTGAAATAGTTAAGATAGATAGTGCAGCATTTTCTAATTGATGCTGTCCTTTTAGACTTAGGTCGGTTATCATTATTTGATCACTAGAATTTTTAAACAATATCGAATCATCGAAATATTCTATAAAATCTTCAAGAAGGAAATATCTTGAGTTCAATTCCTTTGCTTTATTTATAAGTGCTAACTTGGGGTCTTTCTCTAGTATTCCAAGGACAACGTTTTTACCTCGTTTAATTATCCCACCTTTTTCAATGGCAATTGAGGTCAGATCAGTTCCGAGTATATTTGTATGTTCTTCACTAATAGTTGTTATTAAAGAGACAAGAGGATTGAGCACATTTGTTGCATCCAATCTTCCTCCAAGACCAGTCTCAATAACTGTATAGTCAACTTCTTGTTCTGAAAAATATTTAAATGCTAAAGCAGTTGTGAGTTCAAAGAATGTTGGTGAATGACTATCAATGTAAGAATCTACTTCATTCATAAAATCTAGAATATAGTCATCAGAGATCATCTCTCCATTAATTCTAATTCGCTCATTGAATCTAATAAGGTGAGGTGATGTATAGAGTCCAATCCTAAATCCACTTTCTTGTAATATGCTTGATATGAAAGATGCAGTACTCCCCTTGCCATTTGAGCCAGCAATATGAATAGCTTTCAAATTCTTTTCTGGATTCTTAAGATACTCAAGAAGTTTTTTAATGTTTTCTAGGCCTAGTTTTATTCCAAACTGGTGGAGAGAAAATAGTTTTTGAAGTGCTTCTTCTAAATTCATTTTAGATTGAATAAGATCCAATGAGGTCTTCTATTTTATTTATTGAAGTTTCTATACAATATTTTTCCAAACCATCCAAAATTTCATTTGAAGCATTGGGATTGACAAAATTTATTGTTCCAACTTGAATTGCTGTAGCACCGCAGATCATAAACTCAACAGCATCTTTCCAATTAGATATACCGCCAATTCCAATAATTGGGATATCAACATTTCGACTGATCTCAAGAATTTTTGCAAGAGCTACTGGTTTTATTGCTGGTCCAGATAGACCACCAGTGATGTTTTTTATTCGTGGTTTTTTTGAGTAGATATCAAATGCCGTCCCAACTAATGTGTTGATAGCAGACACAGCGTCTGCACCTTCATCTTTCGCAGCTTGAGCAAAATCTTTAATAGACGCAGTATTTGGAGATAGTTTTATTATTATTGGTTTGGATGTAACAGCTCTGACTTTCTCTGTTATTTTTCTAACGTTGTTTACATCATTTCCAAAAATAAGTCCGCCATCTTTTACATTCGGGCATGAAACATTTATTTCGAAAGCTTTTACAGTGTCTTCAGAGTCTAGTGTTTTAGTACACTCTACATATTCTTCAATAGAACTAGCCGCGATATTACAGATCAGTGTTGATCCAATTTCTTTTAAAAATGGAATTTTGCATTTAATGAATTCTTCCAGTCCAACATTTGCAAGTCCAATTGCATTCAGCATACCAGATGCAGTTTCAAAAATTCTAGGAGGCGGATTTCCCTTACGAGGCAGTAATGAAACTGACTTAGTAACTATCCCTCCAATTCTACTTATGTCAGTAAACTCTGAGATTTCATTCCCATAACCAACCGTGCCAGATGCAAGCATAACTGGATTTTTAAATTCCATCTTCCCAATTTTTACGGTTAGATCAACGATACTCATAATATTACATTTTCCGCATTAAAAACCGGGCCATCTTTACAAACTAAGACAAATGCTCCATCTTCCTTCTTCTCCACCGGACATCCTTGACAGATACCAAAACCGCAAGCCATAACACTCTCAATTGATATCTGACAGTGAATAGAGTGTGCACTCGTAAAATTACTTAGTGCTCTCAACATAGGATTTGGACCACAACCAAATACTTTGATTCTATCATTTTCATAGTTTTCCAGCTTTGATTCAAGCAACTGGACAACATTTCCTTTGAATCCTAGAGATCCATCATCTGTTGAAATAACCACTTCGTTCATTCCATAAGTGATTACATCTTTTTTAGATCTTCCACCGACGAAACATGTTGCTTTCTTGACATCCAATGCTTTTATGAGAAAAGGAAATGGTGCGGATCCAATTCCACCTGCTATAATAATCGCTTCTTCAAAATTACCATGAATATCAAAACCCTTACCTAGAGGTCCAATAATATCAATTAAATCTCCTTCTTTCTTATTTGAAAGGATTTCAGTTCCTTGCCCAACAATATTGAACATAAAAAAGACTGAATCATTTTGAACATCACAAATACTGAATGGTCTTCTAAGAAGTGGGAATCCGGTTTCATTGACGAGTAGATTGCAAAACTGTCCCGGAGTACAATGCGTTGCTATTTCTGGAGAGTTTACTTTTAATAGAAATATCCCTGTTTGTATTTCTTCAACTGATTCAGTAAATGATTTTGCTTGAAGCAATTTAAGCCTTGGTATTATTATTAATGCAGATTTGTTGAATTAAACTAAACGCTGATTTGAAATTAATTATTCTCTTTCTCAATTTTTGTAATCTTATCTAATCTTTTCTGGTGTCGCCCACCTTCAAAATTTGTTTCCATAAATTTTATTAAAATCGACTTAATAATTTCCTCACCCAATGTTTTTGCACCGACAACTAGAACGTTTGCATCATTGTGAGCTCTAGCACTCCATGCTGAAAACTCGTTATAGCAAGTTGCTGCCCTTATACCTTGAACTTTATTTGCAGTGATTGATGACGGGATACCAGTTGCATCTATGATAATTCCGAAATCTACAGATTCATTTTTTACATTTGAAGCTACTCCTCGAGCATAATCTGGATAGTCGCATGAATCTTCAGAGCTAGTTCCAACATCAATCAAAATAAAATTTTTGCTTGCAAGAAAATTCTTCAATAATTCTTTTATTTTATATCCAGTGTGATCCGATCCAATAGTAATTTTCTTTTTCGTTAACCATGAGTTTCCAGAAGAAACAGGAGTTTCTAATTTTTGATCAAAATACTGAAGTTTAATTTTATAGTCATGTATCTTATCTTTTGCAGCCGGAGTAATTAATTCCAATCCAGATAAACTTAAAATTCTGCTTCCGCTTTTATATAAGTTTACGATATCAATTTCAGTTATAATCTTTTTCACAGTTGGTGTAATTTTTTATAAGAGTTCATCTCTTTTATGCATTTTTAAGTAATCTACTACTAGCTTTACGTCTTGAGCATAGTCTCTATGACAAACTAGTGTTGCATCATCAGTATTAATTACAACCAAATCTTGAACACCGATAACTGCAGTAAACTTTTTATCTGAGTGGACATATGTTCTTTCAGAATTTTCTAGATAGACAGCACCTTTCTCAACATTTTCATCAATATCCTTTTCAAGGATATGATAGACAGCATCCCAGCTACCCACATCACTCCAATCAAACTTCCCTTTAATTAAATATACTTGTTGAGATTTCTCCATTATTCCATAATCAATTGAGATTGATTTTAATTGACCATACACATTTGTAAGAGTTTCCTCAAAATTTGATTGACCGATCGTGTCCCGAATGGTCTCAAGTCCATCTCTCAGATCTAACATATAATTTGATATTTCGCTTAGTATCATACTGGCTTTCCAAATAAACATTCCAGAATTCCAGAAGAAATCACCAGATTCTAAAAACCTTTCAGCAGTTTCAAGATTCGGTTTTTCGGCAAATCGCATAACCTTATGAAGTTCTTTGCCATCGCTATTCTCATCAATTTGAATATATCCATACCCTGTATCAGGTCGCGTAGGCTGAATTCCTATAGTTACCAATGCATCTGAATTTTCAGCATATTTAATTGCCTTTTCTAATGTTCTACTAAATTCTTCTTTATCGTTTATTAGATGATCCGCAGGTAGAATTACCATAACCGCATCTTCATGTTTATCCTCAATAATTATTGAAGCTAGCCCAATACATGCAGCAGTATTTTTACCAAAAGGTTCAACTAAAATATTTTCTGCTGGAACATCACTTAATTGATCTGATATTTTTTGTTTCTGTAGCTTATTTGTTACAACATAAATATTTTCTTTTTTTACTAAAGAATTCAATCTTTCAACTGTGTTCTGCATCATTGATTGGTCTGTAAAAAGATTCAATAATTGTTTTGGTTCTTTCTGTCTACTGCGGGGCCAGAAACGGGAACCAACACCACCAGCCATTATTACTGCAACAACTTCCATTTATTTCCTTTTAATTTAGATTTAAAAGTTGCCCAATTTTTCAGCTCTATTAATATAGGCTGTTATTTCTACATCTTTGCTTCTAACAATAGCTACAATAACTATTAAACATGCTCTCATTGATTCTATGAGTTTAGTATCAGTTTTTATTTCTCTGCTTTGAATATTTTCTAAAGCAGTATAAAATATCTTATGCATATCTGAGAGTATATTAAATCCGATCTTTTCAGAAAGTTTACAGTTCTTCTTCATTATTGTAATAAACTTGGATATCTCTTCATCTGAAACTTTTTTATTATGGAGATCTCTAAGAAGCTGTTCAAGTTTAGACACCGGTTTTAGGATTGTTTGTTCAAAATCATCAAAATCGAACTTGTTTTGTTCTTTTACTTCCTCCAGAATTATCTCTTCCTTTAATGAATCTCGCTCTTCCAGCTCCTTTGGCTGTTTATCCTCATCTTCAAAGATTCTTTCAATTGTTTCTTCGGGAAATTTTTTAACAGCGGTAGCAGCACCAAGATCAATCGAAATTTCTTCTTCTTTTGGAGGAAATAAAATGGATCTTAATTGTTCGATATTTACTTGATCCAAGACATTACTTAGTTCAATTATAAGATTATTACTGTGTTCTTTAAATTTATCACTTAATTTCAAAAAATCCACATTGATATCATCGATATACCTATATGCTTCCCCAAGTTTTATTCCAAACTTAGAAAGCTCAGTTTTAGTTTTTAAGAGGGAAATTTCATCTTTTAGCGATTCACTATTTTGAAGGTAATCTTTTAGCAAAGTTACTGTTTCAATTCTATCCGGACTTAACCTTAAATTATTCGTTGCTAGTCCAATTGCTTGCAGTATGTAGTGTTTCGTAAAATCCATTTTTAAATTTTATAAACCCTTGGTACTCTTTTCCCAATTCCGCAAATTATTTCATATGGGATCGTATTTAAAACATTACACCAATCTATGGCACTTATTTGATGTTCTTTGGTTTTCCCAATCAGAATAATCTTATCATTAATTTTAACATTATCATTTGAAACATCAAACATAATTCTATCCATTGTTACTGTACCAACTTGGTTGTAAAGTTTGTTATTAATTATGCCTTTCATATTATTAGTCAAATTGCGTCTAATTCCATCAGCGTATCCTATGGGTACGGAAGCAATTATTCTATCTCTCTTAGCAATAAACTTTCTACCGTAACTTACAGAATCACCCTTCTTAATTTTAGAAATAGTTGAGACTTTTGAGATGACTGACATTACAGGTTTGAGTTTTATTGACTCCGTAGTTTCATTTGACGGGTAGTATCCATATAAAGAAATCCCAACTCTAACCATATCTAAATAACTTTTCTCCATATCAAGAATAGCTCCACTATTAGCAGCGTGTTTAATCCCATACTTTATTTTTATCCTATCTAAGTCCTCAATTACATTATTGAATCTTTGAAATTGTAAATTCGCAAAAGTTTTATCTTTTTCCTCACTTGTTGCAAAATGTGTATAGACTCCGTCAATATCAATATTAGGATTTTTCGTCAATTGCTGGACTAAATTAACAGCTTTTAAATAATGAACTCCTACCCTCCCCATTCCAGTATCAATATTTAGATGTATTTTTGTTTTTTTAGAAACTTTCTGCAGAAACTTTAATTGAGATAAGTCAGTAACTGTCGGAATAATTTTATATTTAAGACAATACTGAATATCATCTTTTTCAACTGGGGCAAAATAAAGAATTGGTTGTTTTGTTAATTTAGATTTTCTAAGTTCAATTGCCTCTTCGAGTAATGCAACTCCATAGAAAGCCGGTTTTATATCCTTGAGTGATTCTAAAGCTTCCACACATTTAACCATACCATGACCATATGCGTCCGCTTTAACCACGGTCATAACTTTGGCATTATCAACCTTTCTACGAATATTCTTATAGTTGAAAAGAAGATTTCTGAGATTTATTTCGGCGTGAGTAGGTCGCATTTATGAAATAGTTATTCTTGAGATCACACTATGAAAAATAATAAAATATCTATTCACTTTTATAATTTTAGATTAAGTAAAAAACTATTTTATATTTAATAATTAAAATTTGTATATTTTATCAATTAAAATAACACCTTAAATATTATTTATTGGTTTATTATTAAATTCTCAAATTATTCATTAAAAAAGGAGTAAAAATGAAATTTTTAAAATTCTTTCTTCTAGCATCTGTATTAGTTCTAGGAACAGTTCATGCTCAAAAAGGGGTAATGAAAATTGCACCATCAATTGTTGTAGCTTTTCCACAAGAAGGTACTAATACAGGCTTTGGTATTAATGGTATGTTTATGTACGGTATCAATGAGAATATTGATTTAACCGGTACTATTGGATATATTAGCTGGGGTTACAGTGGAATTGATGCTTCATTTTCTTCTGTACCATTATTATTCGGTGGAAGATATTCATTTCATGTTGAAGGAACAATTACTCCTTATGCTGCCGCAGAATTAGGATTCCATTTTGCAAGCACTTCTGTTGAAATTCCAAGTTATTCTTTCGGAGGTGTAACTTATGGTGGAAATTCTGTTTCTGCCTCTAGCACAGAATTCGGTTTCGGTATCGGTGGTGGAGCTTATTTCCAAGTTGGTGAGAGTGTTGTGATTGATGGTAACATTCAATTCAATACTATTGGAAGTGGTAATTTCTTCTCTATTGAAGGTGGTGTAGTTTTCGAAATTTAAGTAAAATTTTTGTTTAACATAAAGTCCGACTCTTTAATGTCGGACTTTTTATTCTCCTATCCTTAATATTATTTCCGATATTACTATATTTAGATTATTAATAAAAAAAAGTGGAATGAAAATGCTTGTAACAACAACAAATTCTGTCGAAGGAAAAAAGATCACAAAATATTTTGGACTTGTAACAGGTGAGGCCATCCTTGGAGCAAATATTTTCAAAGATTTTTTTGCTGGAATAAGAGATATTGTTGGTGGTCGTTCATCAGCATATGAAAAAGAATTAAGACATGCGAAGGATATTGCACTTGAAGAGATGAAAGATCAAGCCAAGGCACTTGGTGGCAACGCAATTATTGCTGTTGATCTTGACTATGAGAGTCTAGGACAAGGTAGCATGCTTATGGTTACAGCAACAGGAACAGCTGTGCTTATTGAAGATGCTTAAATTATAATCGAAAAGAGGTTGTAAAAATTGCATTATGGGACTGAATATCATTAGTCACCGTAGATAATCCAGTTCCATAATTTTCGTTTATTACTGTCCACCATCCGTAAGTATACCCAATATCAAACTCTAAATCATCACCGAATCTAAAACCAAGACCCGCTGTAACGAATTTCTGGTCATAGCTGAAATCAACTTTGCCAGTTTCTCTTTTTTGATCAATATGGCTTGGTGTAATTTGGAGCATAGCGCCGGCTCTTGCAGATAAACCAGTAAGTGGAAGTCTGAATTCCAAACCCCCATTTAATCTTAATGCACCTTCATGATTAGCTTTTAGATATTTATTTACACTTGCTTGATCTGTATAATCCAATCCACCTTCATACTGAATTTGACTATAATCGATATAAGTTGCTTGTAAAGCCCCTGTGACAATCCACAGATTTACCATTGCCCCAGCTGTAAACTCAAATGGTGTAGAAATTTTATATCTTTTATCCTTTTCTTCCATTAAATAATCTTGAGTATACCCTTTTGCGAATCGCGATACTGCCTGATATGTATAATTTTCAATGATTGTAAAATGAGTCGGTGTTTTAAAGGAAACTGCTACTCCAATAAAATTCCATAATTTTATAAGAAGACCTAATCTAAAATCATATCCATTTATAGACCATTCACGTGTTTCTCTCTTAGTCATTATCGAAAATCCAACGGTATTCGGATCATTTGGATCAGTTTGTAAAGCACTGTAATTTGAATAAATATCAGTTTCACTATACTCACTATCACCCAAATAACTACCGACGTGATAGTTAACACTTCCACCGAGAAAAATGTTAGGAGCAAACTCATATGCAGTTCCTAAAGACCACGCATTCAGTCCTCCACTTTCTAAATCGTAACCACTCTGCTGAAGTTTTCCATCAAATACAGTTTCATCCCTTAAATATTCCTCTGAAACGGGATCGTAGATTGGATAACTTAGCCTCAGATCTCTTGAAACATCAAAATTATTTGAAGTAAGATCTTCTATCATAGTAGTATTATTACTATATCCTGTAAACTGCCGAGCCCTATTAAAATCAGTAGTATGAGTATAACCAAGAGCCAGAGAAAATGCGTTTGTTGTGTCAGAATTCAGTTGAAAAACTAAACCAAACTGACTAAAAGTTGTAGTACTATTTGAAAAAGGTGTTATTGTATTTTGAAAACTTGATTTATTATCATACAAATTATAATTAACAGAAGCAGTAAACTCAGTTCCCTCAATTAAAGCCAAAGTGGCAGGATTAAAAAGCACACCAGAGTAATCATTACCGATAGTCGAATACGTATTTCCAATACCCATAGAACGAGCATTGGAGTACATTGGCGGTTTTGACAAACGAATAGCATCTTCGACTGTTTGTCCATTGATAAAAGTAAAAGTAACGAAAAATAAAGCTAAGAATATTTTATTAGTAACAGAAAACGCACCTGACATCAAAATCTCCAACAATAGTTAGTGCTATATAAAGAATTTATTAGTAAAAACATATGTAAAATTTGAGTACTATTAGCACTTTTGCTCTCTGACTATCTCTTCCAGCGCTAGTTTTGGACATATTTTTTCTTTAATATAATTCATCAGATTTTGGGATACTGATTGAATTCTTTTTTCGATTTTTGGGGTAATACATTCCCCTTTTTCATTGAAATGACTTTCAACTTTCGGTATCGATACACTACCGGGAAGAATAAAACCTCCAACATGCGCACAAACACCTCTCAAACTTTCTATTGATTTGATCGCTCCAATATCCCCAGATGCAACACCTAAAAGTACTATCGGTTTGCCTGATAACTTAGAGGGATAACCAAGATTTTCAATTATAAGTTTCAGGATTGAGCTATATGTTCCGTGATACTCTGGAGTAGCTAAAACAACTCCAGTTGCTTTCTCAACAATTGCTTGTATTTTTTTCGGATCTGTTGATGAAGATTTAGCTGCTGGGAATGGTAAATCTAGATCAGAGGGGTCTATCACATCAACAATGAATTCGGGGTGTTTCTCAAATTCTTCAATAGCAATTTTAGCCGCTTTTCGTGTATTACTTTCACCTCTGATACTGCCTAATATTACAGCAACTCTGAACTCTCTTTTAGTTTTCATTTGAAAACACCTTTCTTGATACTTTTATTTAGTATCATCATGTTTTGTTTTAAAACCTTTTTGCATCCATCCTTTTGCTAGTATTAGTCCAATTGGGGACACCATTGCAATACATCCATAAATTAGCCACATTGTCTCCGTATTCATATCAATTGGTAGCGTGTCATCTGGACAATACTGCATCAAAAACCATCCTGAATATAAGCTTGTAATAACTTTTGTTAAAAACCAAGGGAACTGTCCAATTCCCATGTAAATTCCCGTCATTCCTTTTGGAGCAATTTCCGCAACCCATTGTAGGAATCTTGGCTGCCACATTGCTTCACCGAAAGTCATAATAATTAAAAATGCCATTAAAGTATAAAGATTTGGACCTAAGACTAATATAAAAGTTGGTAAAGCCATGATAAGTGTACCAAGCACCATCATATTGTAAGTATTTTTCTTTGATGTTAAAGCAGCAACAACCGGAGCTAAAATAAAAATCAATAATGGATTAAGATTAACAAATAATTCAAAATTATCACTCACAAATCCTTCAAATGCTCTTTTTGTATATAGTGGAAGTGTTAACCAATTGTGAGCAAATAATGTCTGGACGAAAATTAGAATAAAAATAAAATAAAGAAATCTTAAATCTTTTAGAGGAAAATTCTTCATATAAAATAGTAATTTCTCTTTTGCAGACATTTGCTCTAATTCATCTTTCTCTTCTGTTTCCTTTACTTCCTCAGGCTCAGCATCGGCTAGTGCCTTAGCCATTGCTTTTTTTGTGATTATGAAATAGACTAATCCAATTCCAACAACCGTTAAGACAGCATATACCCAAAATACTCCTGTAATTCCAAATGTTTTTCTTAGAGGTGGTGAAATTAGTCCAGGTAAGAACCCTCCCAAGTTCATCAATGCATATAACATTGCATAACCCATTGCAGCTGTTTTTTCATTGGTCAGTTGTTTTACTCCGACATAGCAAGCTGGTTGATAAATTCCATAACCTAAAATTATTCCAAGAATACCCAGCATTGAAATTATATGGGCTGAATTCCACAATCCCGAGACACCGACATCTGGGGAGATCGTAAGTAAAATTCTTCCAACTAACATTAAAGACAAAGAAATTAGGAGGGCCTTTCTCAAGCCAATCCAGTCAACCGTTGCACCGAGAAATAGCATGGCTATTGTAATCCCGGCAGTCAGAACTCCAACCATTCTTCCAGCATCAATATCATCTAATCCGATAAAATCATTAAAAAAGATTGCTAGTAGCCCAACAACTCCGAAATAAGTTAATCCTTCAAGAACATAAGATAAATTTAAGCCCAAAAGAGCTCTTGAAGTATGAGCAAGATCAATGAAGGGTTGTGTCAATTCCTTAGAAATATCCTTAACAAATGATTTCTTTTTATATCCTTTTTTTGATTGTTCAGTCATATATCACCATAAATTAAATTATATTTACTTCGGGAGTAAGGTTGATCCCAAAATTATTTTTTACTTTTTCTATAACATATTCGGTAAAGTTCTTAATATCAGATCCATTTGCCTTTCCGTAATTAACTATAACTAAGGCTTGTTTATCATATACACCAACATCTCCAACTCTTAGGCCTTTTATACCGCATGTCTCTATTAACCATCCAGCAGAAATCTTAACAAGATCCTTTCCAACTGTAAATCCTTGCAATTCTTCAAAATTAGTTTTGATTTCATCAAAAACTTGCTTTGCGATTATTGGATTTTTAAAGAAACTACCCGCATTTCCTAATTTTTCTGGATCAGGTAACTTGCTTTGACGTATCTGAATTACAGCATTTCTAACAGTTTCTGCATTAATATCGCTGATATTTACATCGGTGAAGAACTCACTAAGAGCTGAGTATTGCAAATTGGGTTTTTCTTTCTTTGAAAGTTTAAAGACAACAGATGTTACAACAAAATCATGATTAAGTTGATTTTTAAATATACTATCTCTGTAATTGAAATTACAATCTGATTTTTCAATTATCAAAGTCTCTGAAGAGTTTATTTCGAGGCCATTTACAGAAACAATGAAATCAGAAACTTCGACTCCATAAGCTCCAATATTCTGAATTGGAGAAGCACCAACAGTTCCAGGAATCAATGACAAATTTTCAAGTCCAAACCAATTATTTAAGATTGTATATTCTACAAATGAATCCCAATCATAACCAGCATTAACTTCAATAATTATTTCATCATCACTCTCAGAAAGAATATTTAATCTCTTTTTGTGAAACTTTCATGACGATTCCATCAAAATCTTGAGTAAATAGAATGTTGCTTCCCCCACCCAAAATTAGATATTTTTCATCCTTGAATTTTTTTGATTGAATAAGGTTCTGAATATCCTCTAAGCTTTGAGTTTCACAAAAGTATTTAGCTGAAATATCAATGTTGAAAGTATTGAAATGTAAGAGTGATTGGTTCTCGAGTATATTCATATATTAATTTCTATTATTAACTCTCTAAAGTTATAAGTATCCTTAAATAATTAAAAGCTAATTATCTCTCCAGTCTATTTTTATAAGATTCGAACCATCTGAATTATAAATTATTGCTCCCTCTTCATCGGTTCTATCAATACTGATTTGTGCCTGTTGGAATCTTCTGATGATTTCGGGAGAAGGATGATTAAAATTATTATCAATCCCAGCACTAATTAGAGCAATTTCAGGATCCACAAATGACATAAATCCCGGTGATGAACTAGTTTTGCTCCCATGATGACCAGCTTTTAGAACATCTACTTGAAGAAATTCACCATATGTTTTAGTTAATAATCTTTCAGCTCTTTTTTCAGCATCCCCCACAAAGAGGAAAGTGTTTTTTCCATGAATAATTTTATAAACACCGCTTTTATTATTCGTGTCAAAGCGATTATATTCTGAATTAGTCGTGTCATTTAATATGTACATCCTAGCGTTCCCAAAATCAATAGTTCGTCTTGAATAGTATTCTACTTCAATCTTATTCTCATAAAGAAGATTCTCAAATTCAATATCTTTCGATAAATTAGTATCCAGTTTTGATTTATAGATCTTTGCAACCAAACCATTTTTAACCAAGTAGTTAAAACCTTTATAGTGATCGCTATCCATATGTGACACAAATGCATAATCAATCTTTTCAATTCCCAGTTGTTTCATTAATGGTGCAATTACTCTTTCACCATTATCAAATGTAGGAGTTGAATTTCCTGCATCTATCAGTCCATACTCCTCATTGGGAAATTTGAGTAAGATCCCATCCCCCTGGCCAATATCTATCATTAACACTGAAAACTTACCTTCTGGGAGTAATTCTTCGTCATCAATATGTAGATAGATCAAGGAATTTAAAACAGCCAGAATAAAAAGTAATGATAAAGCGATACGATTTGAAAAGTGCTTTAATGCGTAAAGAAATCCTATGAAAAAAAGATAGTACAAAACTGAGTCCACAAATGAAAAACTACCAATAAAGAAATGAGATAATTTTAGTTCTCCCAGCGTAGATACCAAAAAGAATAGAAAATCTGTAATCAGCATATTTGCAGAACTGAAAATGAGTGCTCCCCATGTCCAAAATGTGCTCACGATCAATGATAAAATCCCTAAACTTACAATGACACCAATCATAGGGATAACTAATATATTTGCGAGCAAAGAGATTACCGAAAGCTTATGAAAGTAAATTAAAGTAAAAGGGAGCGTACCTAGTTGAGCTGCAAACGAAACAGCTGAAAACAGTAGCAGATATTTAGTAAAATTGCTTTTTAAATCTAACTCTTTAATCCATTTACCTAGCAAAGGATAGAACAGCAAGATTGAGAGTACTGCGGAAAACGACAATTGGAACCCGGGATTAAAAAGTTCACTTGGATCAATTATAAGAAGTATAAGTGCGGCGATTGACAACGAATTAACTGCATTATAGTTTCTATTTGATAGGAATGTTAATAACATCACAGAAGCCATAATAGTTGCTCTAAAAACCGACGGAGGATGATTTGTTATAAGTAGGAAAAGAACTAATCCAGTAATCGTCAAAATTACTCTTACATATATATTTGTTCGATTAAAAAGGAATAAAAATATTAACACAATAAATCCTACATGCAAACCAGAGACCGCTAATACATGAATAACACCAGAGTTAATGAAGCTTTCTTTTACTCTGTAATCGATCTCGCTTCTGTCTGCTAGAATTAAACCTTTTAAAAGTGAGCCTGAAGTTTTATTATAAATTTTTTCAATTTGGTCAGAAATATTTTTTCTAGCTAAGAATATTGAATTTAAAATTGGATTAGTACTGCCATCTTCAATCTTCATATATCCGACTGAACCAGCATAAAGTGTTGCCGATATTCCTTTTGTAGTTAGATATTTATAGTAATCAAATTCACCGGGATTTCGCTCTCCCCTTGCTTTATTAATAGTTCCCTTTATGCTGACCTTTTGACCAATTCCTAGTTCGTTATATTTTTTTTCTAGTTTTGATCTTTCTTTTTCTTTAATGTTACAGCGTAACAAAATATTTAACTCAGATTTTTGACCCTTAAGTGATAATGAATCTGTTAAAATAATTAGATTAAATTTCCCATCATATTTTAAACTTATCTCTTCAACCGTTCCATAGGCAATAGATTTTGTAAGCTTTGTTTTTGCAAAAGGATATTCTATAGTATGGATATTCCTTGATGAATAGTAAAGTGCCCCAGTTGATAAAACCAAAATGAGAATAATTGGTGTAGTAAACTTTAAATTGAAAAATTTATTGAATATTAAAAGTATGATACCGAGTAATACAATTATCAGTAGAGGAACGAACGGAATAATTAAATAATTTTGAATTACTATTCCGATAACAAATAGAATAACAAATTTTATCATTGGATACTGCTTCATTGATATAGTTCCATAATTGCCGGTTTTATATCATATAGATATTTAATGCGGTTTCTTAATTGCTTTGCATTTTTCCCGGCAGTTATTCCAAGTGCAGGATTTAAGGTGTGTCCTCTTGTTGATAAATCTTCTATATTACCATGGTCAGAGCAAATTAAGAGCGATATATCTGAACCAATATTTTGGAGTAGATAGTTCAAGAATCTGTCTAAATCACTTAGCAATTGTTCCTTTTCAGCAGCAACCCTTCCATGACCAAGGTGGTCTGTATGGAAATATTCAAAGAGAGTAAAATGATTCTCCGATGATATTCTTATCAACCTTTCTGCAGCAATTTCTGGTTCAACAATTGGGACATTATAATCTAACTTATCAACCCATCTTTGATTTGTTATTTCTGCAGTTAACGCTTTACCTTGCATTAAATCATCAACATTATTAAATCTCATTTTTGCATATAGCATCATTACGGATGTTACATTTAGTCGCGTCTTACCAGAGTTTATATAGTCAAAAAATACTTGGGGAAATGCATTTGCAAAAAATACTTTCTTTCCTTTGGATTTTAAGGCGGTAAAAATGTTAGAATCCTCAAGAATTGGTTTTAGTCTTGAGTGAGCATATGGTCCAAAATGTCTATCAATAATTTGCGATGCATTCATTCCGCAATAGATGGAAGTTTGGCCAGTTCCGCTCTGTGGAAGGCCCTCAACTTCCATGCAAGCATCAATCGAAAAAACATATTTCTGATTTCTTTCCAATTTTTGATTACCTAAATAAGGTGTTTCACCAAAATTATCAATAAAGAAATCAAATGGTTTTGTAAAGAATGGATTATTCTTATTGTCTTTCTTCCCAATCCCTACACCATCTAAAAATATTACTAGTGTTGACTGCATCTATTTTTTCTTTCAGTTATCATTTTGATTCTATAAGAATTGTTACTGGACCGTCATTATTTATTTCGACATCCATCATTGCACCAAATATTCCAGATTTAACTTTTTCTTCTCCAATATTTTCTTTGACTCTAGAAATGAACTTTTCATAAAGATCATTTGCTATTTCCGGTGGCGCAGCTTCAGTAAAACTTGGTCTATTTCCCTTTCTTGCATCACCATAAAGCGTAAATTGAGAAATTACTAGCATCTCACCGGATATATCTTTGATTGATAAGTTCATCTTTTCATTGTTATCATCAAATATTCTCAGATTACAGCATTTATCAGCAACAAAATTCAACTCTTTAATGCCATCAGATTGGCTCATTCCAAGTAAGACTACCATTCCGGGCCCAATTTTTTTAGAATAGTTATTAGAGGGTATATCTACTCCTCCAAAAGAAACTCTTTGGACCAATGCTCTCATTCTTTTGTCCCAAAAATTATTCTATCAATATTTTCATAATCCTTTTTGATTTCAATACTCTTTAATCCATATTCAATCATCATTTTTTTTACTTTTTCTGCTTGCCCCAAACCCAGTTCAAAGTATAGTCTTCCATTTGATACCAGTAAATCATTACTTTCCTTGACTATTTTTTTAAAGAAAGTATATCCACTGTCTTCATCAGTCACTGCAATTGAAGGTTCAAAACCAACTATCTCTTTCTGAAGTGAGTGATACTCTTCTCGAGAAACATATGGAGGATTAGATACAATTATATCAAATTTATTCTTTCCAAAATCTGAACTGAGGTTAAATATATCCTCTTGCAAAAAGTTAACTTGCTCGGATAATTCAAGAACTTTTGCATTCAATGATGAAACTTTTATTGCATCTTTTGAGATATCAATCCCAGTTAATTTACTATTTGTAATAAACTTTGCTAAAGCTAAGGTGATGTTGCCACTTCCACTTCCAATATCCAAAATATTTAAGTAATTATGAGAATTAGCAAATTTCACAATTTCGTCAACCAATATTTCAGTTTCGGGTCTTGGAATTAGAACTGATTCATTAACCGTGATGTTCAACCCATAAAATTCAACATTACCTATGATATATTGAAGAGGCTCATATTTTCCCCGTCTAGAAATGAATTCTCTGTATTTTGAGGTTTCTTCTCCAGAAAGAGGTCTGTTGTATGAAAGATAAAGATCTAGTCGTTTACATTTGAGAATAGAAGATAAAAGTAATTCAGCATTAGTTCTCGCTGATTCAATACCTTTTTTTTCTAAAAAGTCGGTTGAGAGGTTTATGGATTCAAGTACAGTGAGCATATAATAAAAAAGGGGATATTAAATATCCCCTAATAATTAAATTCTAATTAGTTTACTTGTATTTCTCTTCATAGACACTGATTATATAATCAGCAACAGCTTCAGCTTGATTCGGTTTAAGTCCTTGATTAGGCATAGCTGGGTATTCTGGGTTTACCTTAGTTGGATTGAGGATAAATTCTATAAGCTCATCTCGCTTTCCATCATACTTAACCAATGATTCTTTGTACGGAGGTCCAACTATCTTTGTCTCGAAATTATGGCATGCACTGCATACACCGTTAAAAATATCTTTTCCACTTACTTTTGCAACATCGACACCTAATGAAGACTTAAACTCGTTCTCGTATACCTCATAACTTGCAACTAAGTTTTTAACTTGAAATTGTGCTGAGGTATCGAAGACTGACTGCTCCTTAATACTAATGATAAAGAAGAGCAACAAGGTAAGTACAAAAGCACCTTTTCGATACCTAACGTTACTCTCTTTGAGCATATAATATAGTTGTATTGAGAGTAACAGAAGAATTGCAAGTATAAATATCGTAAGAAGAAATGGTGTAGTACTTAGGGCAACTCGTGGGATTGTAAAAATTTCCAGCAAAAATAGAGTGGGTTGAACAAGAATAAATATCATTGCTGTTTTTAGAACAAAATTTCGAATATATTCTGACTCATCTGATTTGTGCTTGGAATATTCTGATCCTGGTTTGAAGAATAAATAAAGTACCGCAATACAGGTAACAAAAATAGATATTGATACAAAATATAAAAATGATATAATCGCTTGAGAAGAAAATATCAAACTGAAAAGCGAGTTATCGACATTCCATGAAGAAGAATCTCCAGCATACTTCATGGCCCCAATAATTAGATAAATTGCAATGAGTAAAAGGAAGAATCCCAATGGACCAGATTTTAACAAGAGTGAATTTGTTTTATCTTGATATACTTTAAATTCCTCTGAATTATGAGATTCTCTAGAATCAGCTAAATTAAGTATATAGCTTAATTGAAAGCTATACTTATATGTAAAAACTAAAATTAAAGCTGAAAAGAGTAAAGCAATTGCAAATATCATGTTGTAATAAACATCAGCACCACTATTCTGTAGAAATTGAGTATAAATAAATGCTAAACTTAGTGTTGGTACAATCGCCAGACCAAATGCAGCACTTTTACTAAAAGTTACAAGGTCAATCAGCTTCTTTGAGAATTTTATATATTTACTGTTATTGTATGCTCTTCCCTTTCTATTGAACATAATTGAAAGAAGAGTAGAACCCAAAAGAACGCTCAAATATGGAAGTAGTATTACTAATGTAAGTATAGCCAGATATGACAATACCTCAAGATTGAGAGCAGATTGAGGAAGAGCTATATTTTCTAAATTTTCCATACTATAAAATCCCTAAAAGTCATTTAATAACAGTTTGTCGATCGATAATGTAAAAACGACAGCCAGTACATAAATATTTATTTGCATAAATGCTTTTCGATAACTTGATTTATCATAAAAGAATAAAAGGATTTTTCCTGATGAATAAATTAACCAAACGGCTAGTGATATCAGTATTATTGAAGTAAAAATACTTTTGGAAACTCCAAAAAGTGGGATTAAAAAACAGCTAACTGTTAATCCAGTTATCCAGACAAAAGTAATTCTCGAGAGTTGAGAATTGTTGAAAATTTGAGTTAATGATGGCAGTCCTGCTTCTTCATAATCTTTTCCGTATAATAATAATAAGAGCCAGAAATGAGGAACTTGCCAAATAAAGAAAAACATAGCTAATGCCAGAACTTGCGAATCAAATGGATTTCCTCCAGCAGCTACCCAACCAATAATTGGCGGCAGTGCTCCGATCAGTGACCCAGGGAATACTGCAAATGCATATTTTCTCTTCAAAGGTGTATAAACAATATTGTACCAAATAAACGCTAACCATCCGATAAGCATTGCAGTAATATTGGAACTTAAAACGAGAATTGTTGATCCTAAAATGAAAAACAAAAATGTTATTGAAAGAACATTAAGTTCTTTTATTCTACCAGAAGGAATAGGTCTGTTTTGAGTTCTTTTCATCTTTGCGTCAACGTCACTTTCTTGAAAATGATTTAACGCTGATGACGACATAGCAAGAAGTAAAACACCAATTGTGGGTAATATCATTCCAAAATCGATTCTTCCAGATGCTAAGATATATCCAATTGAAGTTGAGAAAGCCACAAAAGATGTTATTCTAAATTTTCCTAATTCAGATAAGATATTAATATTTTTTACAAATGAATTCATTCTGAATCAGTTTCCTCTTTCGAAATTGATTTTTTACCGTACCATCTATTAAAGCTATCCATTTCCATAACAACTAATTTTGTGTACATCATTGAGTGCTCTAATCCACAAAACTCTGCACAAGCAATATCATATGACCCTGGCTTTTCGGGATCGATTACCAAAATATTAGTCTTCCCTCTAATTACATCTTGCTTCACTCTGTAGGCTGGAATATACAAAGAGTGGTTAACATCAATCGATTCAAGTTCAAGCGCAATTGGTACACCTGAAGGTACGAAAAGTGTATCTGTCTTCAATCCATTCTCATATTCGAATTCCCAAGACCACATTTTTGCAATTGTTTTAATTGTCATTGCACCATCAGGAACAATTTTAATACCCTTATACCCCATGTATCCAAAATAAAACATTGTGAGTACCAATAAAGTAGGAATTATTATCCAAATTGCTTCAAGTGCTGCATTACCATGAATATCACTTGGATTTGCATTCCGTTTTCTATTGTACTTAAAAACGAAGTAAATCATTGTAACTGTAATCCCAATAAGAAATACTACCGAGATTCCAGTAATGTATAACATTATATTATCAACGTTATCTGCATGTGAGCTAACTTGCGAATAAAGCATTATGATCTTACCTATACAAATAATCTAAATATGTTAATAGAAAAATTACAAAAAGTGTCAGCACAACTATTCCAACAAATATCTTGAACATTGCATTACTAAATTTCAAATGCATAAAGAATGTAGAAACCAGTACAACTTTTACAGAAGCAATTGCTAATGCAACAAAAAGTGTATAAGCACCTAAACTTATACCAGCAACAGTGACAGTCAGAGACGTTAATCCAATCAATGCCAACCATACTAATATGTATGTTGTATTTCCTATATGATGTTCTTGATGATTTTTATCTTCCAAAACCTAGTCCTACTTGATTAAATAAAATAATGGGAAAAGGAAAATCCAAATTGCATCAACGAGATGCCAATATAATCCAGCATTTTCCAGTTTAACATAGTTGTCGAATGTTATTTTATCCTTTATAACAAATACTAATATGAATGCAAGTACTATCATTCCAATTATTACATGGAGACCATGCAAACCTGTCATCATATAATAAAGACCGAAGAAGAGAATCTCTCCATTACTTTTATTTAATAGAGTCTCGCTTCCAGGATAATTTCCAATTTCAAATTCATGACTCCATTCGAAATACTTATTAACCAAAAAGAACATGGCAAATACTAGAGTCATCACTAAATAGAGTATTGATAAAAATTTATTCTTCTTCTGAATAGCGCTTATAGCTAAAACAACTGTTAAACTACTGTTTAGTAGGATAATTGTATTCAAAGTTCCAAGACCAACATTCATGTCTAGCGCAGCAAGATGAAAATGATCAGGGTTTTGAAAACGGTAAACGGCATAAGCCAAGAACAATCCACCAAATAAGAGAAGTTCGGTAAACAAAAACAACCACATTCCAATTTTGGAGCCCTCATCATCTCGATGAGTGTGGCCTTCTGCATGGATCGCTTGATTATCCACTGACATTATCCTTCTCCTTTATCTTACTAAAATCATACGGATCATGTGGTACTTCAGGAATAACTTCAAAATTTTCTAATGGAGGAGGAGAAGTTGTCTGCCACTCCAAAGTTGCCCCACCCCAAGGATTTGCTTCAGATTTCTTGCCTTTAATTAACGCTACAATAAGATTTGCTATTATAAGTATTAAAGTAATCAACATCATCCATGCACCAACAGTCGAGATGAAATGAAGTGTATGAAATTCTTCTAGATAGTCAAAATATCTTCTTGGCATTCCATTATAACCAAGAATGAACATTGGGAAATAAAGTACCATGAATGAAATAAAGAATCCTAAAACACAAATATTCGCAACTTTTTCATTATACATTTTGCCAAACATTTTCGGGAACCAATAATGCATCGCTGCAAAGAATATTGTTCCAGTTCCGCCAAACATGACAAAATGGAAATGAGCAACAACAAAATAAGTATCATGAAGATGAACATCTGTTGCAAGTGAACCCAAGACCAATCCAGTCAATCCGCCAATTGAAAAAAGAAAAATAAATGCCATCACCCAAAGAAATGGTGCCCGAGGATCAATTGAACCCTTATACATTGTAGCTACCCAATTAAAAACTTTTATTGCACTTGGAATAGCAACTATAAAAGTTAAAAATGAGAATACCACTGCAGCGACTTCACTCATACCACTTGTGAACATATGATGGGCCCAAACAAGATATCCTAAAAATGCTATGGCAAGTGATGAAATTGCAATAGCTTTATATCCAAATATTGTTCGTCTAGCAAAAGTAGCTATGATCTCTGAAACAACACCCATTGCTGGCAGAATCATTATATAAACTGCGGGATGAGAATATATCCAAAACATATGCTGATAAAGAATCGGATCTCCGCCTAGATTTGGATCAAAAACGCCAACTCCAAACATTCTTTCCATAATCACCATAAGAAGCGTTATACCGACTATCGGAGTTGCAATTACTTGAACCCAAGATGTTGCATATAATGCCCAAACATTAAGAGGCATATTGAACCAGCCCATTCCTCGAGCCCGTAATCTATGGATGGTTGTTACGAAGTTCAAACCGGTTAAAATCGATGAGAATCCAAGCACAAACGCTGCAAGAAGGGCAAAAATGACATTAGTTCCACTTCTAACACTGTATGGGATATAAAAAGTCCACCCAGTATCAGCAGGACCACCTGTCAAGAAAAGTGATGTAAGTGCTAAACTTGCACCAGCTATATACAACCACCATGATAGCAAATTCAATCTTGGGAAAAAGACATCTTTGGCACCAATTTGGAGTGGAAGCATGAAATTACCAAAAATTGCTGGCAATCCAGGAATTATAAATAAGAAGATCATTATCACTCCATGGAGAGTAAAGATCTTATTATAAGTATCTGCATCTACAATTGTTTGACCAGGAGCCATCAACTCCAGACGCATTAATTCGCCAAGAATAACTCCAACAGAAAAAAATATAATAATTGCAATAAAGTAAAGAAGTCCAATTCTCTTATGATCTGTACTGAAAATCCAAGAAAACAATCCCTTTGCTTTCTTCGTAGTTCCTTCTTCGTAAAAACTCTTGCTCTCAACAGCAACAGTTTGATCTATCATCTAAAGTCCTTATACCTGTTTAACTTTTTGTTTCTTAAAAATTAATACTGCTAAAAATGTTACAAATCCCACCATCATAATTGCACCAGTGATTCGCGTAAAATTCAGTTTGTAAGATCTGCCTTCTGGATCATATGTAAAACAATATTGCAAAATTCTAGCTGAAGTAGGTCTTACTTCTTCATTCTGTGCATCAATCAAGGCCATTTTCAAATCAAATGGGTTAAAAGATGATCCATAAATATACCTTGAAATTTTTCCTTCGGGCGAAACAGCAATTACAGCACCAGCATGAAGATAAGTTCCTTCCTTCTCCTCAAAATTGAATCCTACAGCATTTGTTATTTTCTTTATGTTCGTTTCATCCCCAGTAAGAAAATACCAAGAATCTTGTGGTATCTTTCTTTTCATACTTTCAAAATAGTTGGATTTCCATTTTGCAGCGAGTTCTGGGGTCTCTGAAGCATCAAAACTCAGCGTAATTACTCTGAAGTCCTCTCCAGGTTCCATTTCAATGCGATCAACAGCCCAAATTAATTCAGTTAAAAGAGGGTGACAAACACCTGGGCAGTTATAATATACAACGTCTAGAATAAATGGTTTGTCAATAATTTCACTTAGAGCAACTGTATCTCCGTCAGAAGTAACAAACTCTGCATCAAGTGGAATGTATGAACCTAACTTCTCATCATAACCAATCTTAATACCGTTGTTTTCAACTTCACTACAAAAAGATGATGTAACATACAAAAATGATAAAATCGATATAATCGTAAATTTTTTCATTATAAATTATCAACAAATACTATTCAAATAATTATAAACACTTCTTAATTCGTACTCATCAAGTAATAGCATTGAATTTTTAAGTCCAACTGAATATGGGTCCAAAGAAATTCCATCCAAAAATACTTCGAAACTCTTCTTCATCTCTGAACTAATAAATTTTGAGACTGTTTTATTAAGATCTATGGAATTATTTTTCAGCAATTCGGCAGAATCACTGATATCATTTTGAATAACCGCTACAATACTTATTACTAATTCCTCTTTTTTTGAATATTCATTACTGTAAATCGAAATTGCTTTTTTAATGGGGATATTATTAGGATCAATAACCCAAGCTGATAACTGATATTCTGGTTCTAACTTTTCGTCCACTTCTAGCTGAGTAATTTCTGGATAGTCCGCAAAAGTACGAATATAGTGAATCATCGCAACTCGATCTTGAGGTGAAATAAATTCGTAGGCCACCATTCCAGAACCGGTTATTCCTTCATTAAGGGTTTTATACATTCCATAAAAAGTTGAGCCATTTTTCCAACCATCAATATCAGTAAAATTTCTTGGTTTCGGATTCAATGCAGCACTTGCTAGACCATCTCCTAATCCATTATCACCATGACATGAAGCACAATTTGTTTTATATAATTGTTTCCCTTCTTCAACTAGTTCTGGAGTTGGATGAGTGATCAAACTAAGATCCATTGCTGGTTTAATTCCTCCAATCTTGGTCTCAATTTCTCTTTCAATATTCAATGTATCAATAGCTGACCCAGGAACTTGATTAAAAGTAATGCTATCCAAATTATGGACATAATAAATACCTATTGCCAGAGCAATAGTAAAGAAGTAGATATATACCAATCCAAATAATCTTAACGGATTCTTCAAAACCGATAAAAAGTTTATTTCACTATCAATTTTCTTCTTCTCTTCCATTAACTATCCTAGTTGAAAAACTATAATCTAAAATCAATTCCTCTTTGTAATTTTGGATCACCTATAGGCACAAGATTCGTATTTTTTGCCTTCACATTAAATACTGTCATCAAAATTCCCAATCCTAATGATATAAATCCAAGTTCGATCCATCCAAATGTAACTCCTTCAGGACTAAATGTTGGCATTACAATCCAAAGAAGGTCCATAAAATGAGCAAATATTAACCAACCAGCCATAAATTTCAACTCTTTGCATCCATCTTGGAGGGCTGTGATAAAAGACCGAAATAAGGGACAACAAAATGAACGAATATAAACATAATCGTGAATATCATCCATGAACCTTCCCACCTTTGAAGAAACCAAAAAGTTTCTTCCGGCATATTTGCATACCAAATAAAAGATATTGACTGAAAGCAATGTAAGCCCAGAAATTAACGAACGCAAATAACAGTGCCCCCAAACTATAATAATGATCATTCATTATCCCTTTGACGAGGAGACCTTTCTCGTTTAACCATATCACTAAGAGAGTTCCAACAGCTAAGGCTACAATCACAGTTCCAGAAAAATAATAAACTCCAAAAATCGTTGAAAACCAATGAGGCTCCAAGACTCATCATCCAATCTATTGACGCAGAATGTTAGAGTTATAGCAAAAATTGGCATGAACAAAGCACTAATCTCTGATATTTCGTTTTGTGATTTTTTGATCTTTTGTAGTATCTTGTTTTTTTGAATTTTTGTAAGAAGGAAATAAAATAGAATCCAAATCAGAAAATATGCAATGATTCTAATTGTAAAAAAAGTCATCATTTAAATAAGGGGATTTATGACTTAGTATTTCATCTGTGGCAACAACTTCTACATGAGTCCAGTGGAAAATATCATGACAATGAAAATATATTGGGATTGCAACGATTGGAAGAATTAGCAGAACTGAAGAAACAATTTCAGCAACTCTTCTAAAAGGTGTACTCCAAACAGCACCAGCCAAATATTCAAGTGCTACTAAAAAGAGAGAACCAACCCAATACTTGTTAAAACATTCCAATAACACAACATTATTAAATGCACTTCGAATAGGATCTGATACATATGCGAGAACAACAAAGTGCAATTCCAATTACGAGATAATACTATGCCCAATTTACCAAGTAATTGGAGGTAATCCTTTTTTGCTATATTCAATTACATGTTCGGTTGAACTCATTATAAATCAGTCTCCTTAGCATTTAAGATCGCTGTAAAACTCTTATATAAAACTACTGCCCATCTTTCTTATAACTTAACTGGGAAGCATAAGATGGCATAACATTTTGTCCATCCATCAGAACATGCATAAATTCTTCCATCACTCCAATTTCTTATTTTTTCCGAATGAATACTTGGAGGATTTGGAAATTGTCCGCTGAAGTCTGCTATCCCCTTCACCAAAATACCCATGACATGGACTGCAGTAAATATTATATTTTTTCTTGCCTAGCTCAAGATTTTCCTTCGTCATTGAAAGTGGATTTACTAATAACATTTCCCGCATCCTCTGGATTATCCAGCAAATCGGATAAGGTACAAATCCCCTAGCAACTGTTCCAGAACTGGATTCTCTGCATTGAAAACCCGTCTTCAAAAAATGTTGATTAACTTCTTGAGCAATGGATTTTTCTTGTTCACGACATCCAATCGAAAATGGAACCATAAACATTAATTTATTCAGTGTAAAATAAGTTGGCCTGAAACTGCCAATCCAGTAACTATTAAGAAACCTAAAAATTTTGGTTGTAGCAACTGTATGTCTTAAAATTAACTTCATCATTCATCAAAATAATTGGTTCAATATACTTTGCTCCAATTGACAGTAAAATAATGATTTACATTTCTGCTCATTAAATTTTGAATCATCAGCTTCGATACAAATTCCATATTTATCAGAAGAGACATTTTTCATATAAATCAGTATCATGAAAGGGTGATTTAGTATTTGGAAACTTAAAAAAAATCGAATATCATGCGACACAACAGTACCAACTGAAGCTAGATAAAACTGTAATTTCAAAAATGAATTGGAATCAATGCTGGGAATGGAAAGAAATGGTTTACCACCAACAATTACGGGATAATCAATTGTGATCATCCAATCCATCATAAACAATGCTAAGACATTCCGCATCATTGCAGACAATCCAATAACTAACGCAATGTATGGCAGTCGAGAAGGATTTAATTTCATTGCTGAATCCATTCCATGCACAGGGTACGGAGTATTTACATCAAATTTTGTATAATCCCTCAGACTTACCTTTTCGGCTGCATGAATAATATCGTCAGGAGTATCAAATAATGCAGTATATCCGTATAGAATTTTTTCACTCATTCTTAATGATCCTTATGAGTTGGTTGTGCACCATCAACAACAGCTTTAACTTCTGCAATAGAAATCAACAGGTAATGATTTTGTAAATAATAATACACAGTGTAAAGAATAATCCAAAACTTCCAATCAGTAATGAAGCAGTCTGTTAATAGTAGGTGTAAAATATGCCCAGCTAGAGGGTAAATAATCTCTTGATAATGAAGTGACTGTAATAACAAATCTTTCAAACCACATACCCACATTTACAAATACAGCAATTACAAACATAAAAGGGATATTGATCTTCTAATTTTTTGAACCAGAATAACTGCGGGAAAAATACGTTACATGAAAACATTATCCAATATGCCCAAGCAATAATCGCCAAATGCTCTATTCATAAATGCAAAAACTTCTACTTGAACACCACTGTACCATGCAATAAAAAACTCCATTGAATAAGCATAACCAACCAGCATACCGGTTAGTAGAATAATTTTATTCATTTTCTCAAGAGTATCAAGTGTAATGATATGTTCAAAATTGAAAATCTTTCTTATGAATATCAGTACATTTTGCACCATTGCAAAACCTGAAAAAACAGCACCGGCAACAAAATATGGCGGAAATATCGTTGTATGCCATCCAGGTAAAATGGAAACAGCAAAGTCAAAACTTACAATTGTATGAACAGAAAGAACCAGATGGTGTTGCAAAACCAGCTAATATTAAATAAATCAATTCATAATTTTGCCAGTGTCTATTTGAATGTCTCCATCCAAACTTGTAATTGAATAAATAATTTTTTTAATTTTATTTTTGGTTCTATCTCTAAGAGTTGCAAAATCTGGAATTAAACCAATATACCAGAATACAAATGAAACTGTAAAATATGTTGAAACAGCAAACACATCCCAAAGCAAAGGAGAAATAAAGTTAACCCACAAAGAATGCTGATTTGGATAAGGCAATAAATAAACATGCTGCAATCCATGGTCTACCGGTGTGCATAATTGGGAAAATCATTGCTGTCATTACAGCAAAGATCGTCATACCTTCCGCAAATCTTGCAATACCAGTTCTCCATTTTTGTCTGAATAAAAATAGAATAGCAGAAATCAATGTCCCGGCATGACCAATACCAACCCAAAAAACAAAATTAACAATTGGCAATCCCCAACCAACTGGATTATTATTACCCCATAAATCCGGTTCCCTAATAAAAAGATGCAGCTAATCCAAGTCCACCAATGGTAAGCATTGTGAGAGTAACCAGTTAAAGCGATATAGAATTTTTTATCAGGTTTAGTATCAAGTGGTTTAGAGATTAATTCATCAAGTGACCGAAGCGGAGGTTTACCTTCAACTACTGAATCTCTCTTAGTGTAATCAATAGCTACTCACTATAAATCCTCCGTACGAGTATTTCTAAGTTTTGCCAAATAAGTAACATTTGGTCTAACATTTAATTCTTCTAACACATGATATCTTAAGTCATGTTTTCTATGTTTTGAGATACAGTAGAATTATCATTATTAGAATCACCAAACACAATTGCTTCTGTCGGGCAAGCAGATTGACAAGCAGTTTCAACTTCATCTGCCGTTAATTTCACTTCCTTCTTTAATTGCATTTTCTCTCACTTCCAAAATTTTCTGAACACAGAAGGAACATTTCTCCATCACACCTCTGGATCGAACAGTTACTTCAGGATTATTAACCAAAGTGAGTTAATTCATTATCATAATATGCATCTTCAAAATGATCTCGGAAATTATAAAAATTAAATCTTCTAACTTTATAAGGACAGTTATTTGCACAATATCTTGTTCCAACACAACTATTATAAGCCATTTGGTTTAGTCCATCTGGACTATGATTAGTGGCATTAACTGGACAAACATTTTCACATGGTGCATTATCACAATGCTGGCATAGCATCGGCTGAGTTGCTGACAATTGGTTCTTCAGGAGTTCCAGCTAGTAATATCTATCAATTCTCATCCAATGCATTTCTCTACCGACAGCAACTTGATCTTTGCCAACAACTGGTATGTTATTCTCAACATCACAAGAAGCTAACACAGTCGGAGCAACTGATACATTTATTCATATCAATTGCTCATTGCCCATTTTTCATCTTTGAATTCATGTGTTCAGCGGTAATACTAAATACTTCCGCATCCTTGTCCTTATGCAGAAATGTGGATTCTTTTTATATTCAGCTAGTGAAGCTTCTCTTAACAATTCCTCTTGTTAAATGAAAGTCTTTAACGAAATCTTCATCAAGTGGATGATGCTCTTGAGTTGAAAATAATTCATATTGTGCGCCAGTTTTTTCGATCGAAACATTAGAAGTTATCCATCGCGAACCACTTCCATTTGTATTTAGAATATCTGTTGCATCGATTCCAACATCTTTGCCAGCATCTCCAATAACTGTTCTACCATAGCCAAGTTCAATTGAGATGAAATCTTTTATAACACCTGGTTGAACCATTACTGGTATTTCAATAGAAGAGTCATTTGAGGATACCTTTATCATATCTCCAATTTCAAGATTATATTCCTTTGCAGTCGAAGGAGATATTGCTGCGTAGTTATCCCAAGCAACTTTAGATATTGGATGAGGTATTTCTTGAAGCCATCCATTATTTGCAAATCTTCCATCTCGGATAAAATAGCTGTCATTTAATAGAAGCCCGAAACCTATAGATTCATCTGATTTATACTTCAAGTCAAATGCGGAAAGATTAAAAGCAGATTTATCAACTGATGAATTCTTCAACTCTACAAATCCATCATGCAAAGCTGTATTCCAGAATGATTTGAAGTTGATCGCTAAGTTCATTTTGCTGTAAATATTCTCTCTGCAACTCTCCATCAAATATTGGTGATACATATCCTCAGTATATGATTTTGCACTACTATATATCCAAGTTAAAAGGATTGCTTCTTTCTGCCTTGAATTGTATAAGGGAGCAATAACAGGCTGACGTAAACTATAAACATTTGCTCGTGCGTGAGCATCGCCCCAAGATTCGAATGAATGATTAATTGGTATAGTATAACTATCAGAAGTTGATGATTCATTTTGACTATCAACAAGTGAAATTACAGTATCGACTTTACTTAAAGCATTAGAATAATTTAACGAAGATGGTAAATGAAATACTGGATTCACATCATAATGTATTACTATTCCATATTCACCGACATTCATTTCACTAACTAATTTTTTAAATCCATCTAAATGTGTCTGTTTCCCACTATCCGTATATGCTTTTTGAAAATCATAAAGGACCGTATTTCCAAGTATTTCGTTTAGCAGATTTACAGCAACATGAACTTCAGATTGAAGGACATCACCGGCGGTAATAATAGCCTTGCCTTTATTCTTTATCAAGTCTTCGATCAAATAATTCACTTTTAAAGAATCCATATTCCATTTTTCGACAAATTTTTCCATCGAATAATTTGAGAGTTTGCTTTTCACTGCTGGATGAATGTTTATAATGGATTCACCTCTTGAAACAACTGAACTCATAAGAGAAAGAACAAAATCGTATTGAGCGTCTGGTCTAACTTGTAATCGATAATCAGAATTTGCCCCGGTTAAACTCAATCCCCCCTCAGCAACATATAAACGATTAAAATTATCGCTTTTCATTATATCTCGCCTCTTCGTAAAGAGTCGAGTAGATTCCAAATGGTTTCCTTCCTTTGCTAAAAAGTCGCTCTCAAGTGATACAATTATATCAGCTTCATCCCATTTGATAGCTGGCAAATCAGAAGTACCGTAACTTTGGTACCATGCGAATTTTTTATTACAGTTGTTGAAAAGGTCATAACTAAAGACTTCAACTGTTGAAAATCGTTCTTTGAATTCTTTTAAAAGTTTTTTCTCTGTCGGAGAACTAGTTGGATGCGCAATTACAGCTATTTTCTTACCTGATGCTACAGTCTCATCTAGCTTCTTAATTATTTCTGAATCAATTGTTTCCCAGTTTGCTTTTCGATTTGCTTTTAACGGATGCTGCAATCGAGAGGGATCGTATAAATTATATATAGATGCTTGCCCAACAGAACATGTTTTCCCTTGATTAATTGGATGAAGATCATTCCCATCCACTTTGATCGGTCTTGCCTCTCTCGTCTTAATCAAAATACCACAAGCTTGTGAACATCCATTACATGTCGAAGCATAATAATTTGGTTTCCCAGGAAGTACACCATCAGGTCTTTTAGTATAAGGCACAAGTTCTTTTTGATCATGATAGTCACTGCAGGCTGTGACTGCAAAAGCAGTAGAAGCTGAGAGCAGAGCAAGAAATTTTCTTCGAGACAGACCAGATAACTGTGATGGGATCAAAGTCATCTGTAATCCCCTCTTTGAACTCATCAAATTTCGGGACTTCCAGTTCTTTCTCGTTAAATTCGTTCAAGCTTTTCCAATATTTTTTATTTTCCGATGGCATATTTTTCTTTTCTATCTTCTTTTACACTTCTCTTTTTACAGCTCCAGGATGAGGAGTTACATTTTTCAATTTTAGAAATTGCTTTTTACTACCAAACATTTTTATTGGAATCGTTGAAAGAATAATTGCTCCCATCGAACCTTTTCCTACCTTGGAGAAAAAATTACGTCTACTAGTTGTATTGTTATTCATTTCTATAATTCTCTCTAAATTACCGATGACAAGCTGCACAATGCTCAGGACCCTTTTTGACTTCTGACAAATAGGGTAGTTTCTTCTCTGGGTTTCTATGACAATCGAGACATGAATTCATTGTAAATGACTTTATTTGTTGAACTACTTCCATTTCTCTTATATTTCCATGACACGATTCACAATCAATTCCAGTATTAACGTGTACACTATGATTAAAGTAGGCATATTCAGGAACTTTATGTACTCGTTTCCATGGAAGTGGTTTTCCACTTTCGTAGTATTTTCTTAATTTAATAATTTCAGGTTGATCTTTCCTTGCAACTGAATGGCAATTCATACAAATATTAACTGAAGGGATCAAAGCATGTCGTCCTTTTGATACACCAGTGTGGCAATATTGACAGTCAATTCCCATCTCACCAGCATGAAGTTTATGGGAATAATCTATTGGTTGCTCAGGTTGATAACCAACTCCATCACGTTCTTGTCTAGAAACATAAAAGGTAATTACAAATGAAATTGCTACTACGAAAATTATTAGAGGGACTCGAACTTTAAGAGTATAGTCTAGTATAGTTTTTTTCATTTGTATCCTAGTAGATAAAAATCCTTTCTAAGCAATTAAATATTTGGTATGTACCCGATTGAAATACATTTTTTATGGCAAAATTTGTGTATTAAAGATATCGTATATCATTTTCCAAAAGGACTGCTCAAGATATTAAATTTCTTTTCAAAAGGAAAATGATTTTTGAGGATAATTAAGAATTTTTATTCTTAGAGATTTGTTAGTTTATTTTTCTCTGTCTACTACAAAGTCTACTAAATTTAGTAATGAATCTTTATAGAGTGAATCTTCAAAAACTTCTAAATTTTGCTTTGCTCTATCAGAGTAATTCTTGGCAGCATTGAGGCTATATTCTATACTTCCATTTGATTTAACGAACTCAATTATCTCTTTAATATTATCTTTGTTTTTATTTTTTCTGATCTTATATATAATTTCAGATGCCCTTGATTTATCAACATTAGTAAGTGAATGGATTAGAGGAAGTGTTAATTTCTTTTCCTTAATATCCCCACCAAGTGGTTTGCCAGTAATACTGGTACCGGTGTAGTCTAGTACATCGTCTTTTATTTGAAACGCAATACCAAGATTTTCCCCATAATTCTTTAACGCCTCTATTTTCTCTTCAGAAAGTGTAGTACTTTGGGCACCGATTTTGCAGCAAGTCGATAATAATGAAGCAGTTTTGTCTGATATAATCTTATAGTAAGTATTTTCGTCCAAATTTAATTTTTTTGTCTTATAAATTTGAAGAAGTTCACCCTCCGCCATTCTTCGGACTGTGTCAGTAACCGTTTTTAGAAAATCAAAATCTCCCCCATCGACTGCTATCATCAAACCTTTTGAGAGTAAATAATCGCCGATCAAAACAGAAATTTTATTCCCCCAAATATTATTGAGAGAAGGTAGCCCTCTTCTTTTCTCTGCTTCATCAACAACATCATCATGAACAAGGGTTGCGGTATGGAGTAGCTCGACTAAAGTAGCTCCTCTGTAGGATCTCATATTAACTTCACCGCAAAGAGATGCTGATAGAAGTACAAGTAATGGCCTAATTTTCTTCCCTTTTTGTCTCAAAATGAACTTGATTGCAAAATCAACAAGTTTAACATCTGATTTTAAAATGTCCTTAAAAACTTGATCGAATTGCTTTAGTTCGGATTGGATAGGATGCTGAATATTTGAAAGTTTCAGATTATTCAATGTCTTCTTTTTTCTTTTGAAAGACCTTTGAAACAATTATACTAATTTCATAAAGCAATGTTAAAGGAATTGCTAATAAAACTTGCGCGACCGGATCAGTACCTGGAGTAAGAATTGCTGCAAATACTAAGATGGTTATAATTGAATGTTTTCTAAATTTTCTCATGATCTCTGGAGTTAATATTCCCAATTTAGATAACAGGAAAGAAAGCATCGGAAGTTCAAATACAACTGCGGCACCGATCATAACAGAAATTATTATACTAAAGTATTCTGCTATTGCAAAATTATTTTCAATTTCTGTGGTACCAAATTGTCCAGCAAACTTAAGAGTCAGCGGAAGCATTATAAAATATGCAAACGCAACTCCTGATAGGAAACAAATTGTAGAAAAAATAACTATTAATGTGATATACTTTCGTTCACTTTTCTTTTAAAGCTGGAGCTATAAATTTCCACATTTGATAAAAAATATTGGGTATACTTAAAACAAATCCGCCGATAATGGCAATTTGCATAAAAAGAAAAAGTTGACCAAAGGGTTTAAGATTCTGAAGATTTATAGTAGCTTTTTTTGCTGGGATAAGAAGTATATTTTCAACTAGAAAGTCAATGAAGATCCAGGTAACTATTGTTCCAATAAGGATTCCTATAAGAGCATAGAGCACCCTCCATCTAAGTTCCTCAAGATGTTCGAGGAAGGTCATTTCAGATACTTGTTCCTCACCTTCTCCAATTAATTTATCTTCTTCTGTACTCAATTAAAATTTTCTAATTTAATTCTGAATAAAGTGGAAATTCCTCACAAAGATACTTAACATCCCTCTTTACAGATCTTAGCAGAGCTTCGTCTTCAACATTTTCAATTGCATTATCAATAAAGTCAGCGATCTGAACCATCTGCTCTTCCTTCATTCCCCTCGTTGTAATAGCCGGAGTGCCAATTCTAACACCACTTGTTACGAATGGACTTTTAGTATCAAATGGAATCATATTTTTATTTACTGTAATTCCAGCAGCACCTAAGGTTAACTCAGCTTTTTTACCACTGATGCTTTTATTTGTGAGATCTAAAAGCATTAGATGATTATCAGTTCCACCAGAAATTACATCAAATCCCCTCTTGATCAATTCATCAGATAATCTAGAGGCATTTTTCATAACTTGTTTTGCGTAGGTTTCAAATGATTTGTCCATAACTTCACCGAAGGCAACTGCTTTGGACATAATTATGTGCATAAGCGGTCCTCCTTGAATACCGGGCATAATTGTTCCATCAAAAAGTTCTGACATTAGTTTTAGTCGATCCCCTTTTAGAGTTTTTATTCCAATCGGGTTCTCTCTATCTTTCCCCATCATTATAACACCACCACGCGGTCCACGTAACGTTTTGTGCGTTGTTGACGTAACAACATCACAGAATGGAAGCGGATTGTTTAATAATCCTTTGGCGATTAAACCTGCTGGGTGTGACATATCGCATAATAAAAATGCACCAACTTTATCAGCAATTTCTCTGAACTTTTTATAGTCCCACTCTCTGGAGTACGCACTGGCACCGGCGATAATTAATTTTGGTTTCTCTTTGATGGTAAGATCTTCAATAATGTTGTAATCAAGTTGTTTTGTTTCTTTATTAAGTGGATAACCAACTGCATTATAAATTTTACCTGAGAAATTTACTGGAGAACCATGTGTAAGATGCCCGCCATGGTCTAAACTTAAGCCAAGAATCTTATCTCCAGGTTGAAGTAATGCCATGAAGACGCCCATGTTCGCTTGAGAGCCACTGTGTGGTTGGACATTAACATATTCAGCACCAAAAATTTGTTTCAGTCTATGTTTTGCAATTTCCTCAGCCATATCAACATACTCACAACCACCATAGTATCTTTTGCCAGGATATCCTTCTGCATACTTATTTGTTAGTACAGAACCCGCAGCTTCGAGAACTGCAAGACTAACAAAATTTTCTGATGCTATTAACTCTAAGTTATCTTGCAGTCTTCTTGTTTCTAATTGAAGAACATCGAATATCTCTTTATCATCTCTTAATGATTTTAACATATCAACCCGATTTCAAAATTATTTAACATAAATAGATTTATTTATCCAGTCGTAGCAAGCACCTTCTATCTTTATTTCATCACCAGACTTTAGACTTCTAAAGAAATAGTCTTCTTGCTGAGGAACTGAATTTTCAAGCGCTTTTACCCTGTCAACAGCTGCAGAAGAAATGGCACCGCCAATTCTAGCAGCTTTAACATAAGTATCTGAAGCCAATTTATAGACACACTTGTCAATCCAATCGAAACTTCCACAATTTCTTGCAGCTTGTTCATATAATTGACCTTCTACAAATAGCGGCATATCCCAAGGTTCGGCACTAGCTTTAGAAGCTTTTTGCAAATAAGAGCGAGCTACTGATAGTTGATCTAATTTCTGATAAATTATTGCAATATTGAAGTAATTATCTCTATTGTTCGGCTCTAATTTAATTAAAGTTTTATAAGAATTTATTGCATCGTCGGTGCGGTCAACCTTTTGATATAAGCTTGCAATTTTTTTCCAATATGTGATGACATCAGGCGATCTTTCTACCAAGAATTCCATTGGTATAATTGCCTGGTCATAATATTCAGCTCTTCCACAAGTTTCAGCATATTTCCAAGCTTTTTCCATGTTGTCTTTATCAAGATCCCATGCCTTTTTCCTAATATCTACTAATTCATCAATATTCTCTGCAAGTCCATCTATTCTTGATATCCAAACATCATTTTCAGGATCTTGTTCAGAAAGAGCAGAATAGAGTTCAAGAGCCTTCATTTTATAACCGTTCTCATCATTTGCGTTTTTAATGTATAGGAGTCCTAATCTATCTTTGTAAAATGGATCTGCATCAGGATTTTGTTCCAAAGCATAAATATATGCTTGCACAATTGAGTCTGGAGTAGCATCCGACCATTGTTCAATTACATAGGCTTTTTTCAATACAAAATATTCAGGATCCTTTGCACCAACTGCAACAGCAATATCATACAATCGAATAACTTTATCTGCATATTGATCTTTTTCTTCGTCTGTTGTAACAACGCTATCGTGCATAAAAAACAGAATCTCTTCCATTTTTTTGAATGGTTTATACTGAAGAAATTTGCTAGGATCAGTATCAATAACTTTCCATCCGTGTGGTTCGGCACTTTCGAATTCTTTATTCTTATAGTATTCATAGAAAAGGCTAAACTCTGCTAAGAGATTAACACTATCTGCTTGAACAAAATAAACATTCAATTTAGCAACTACAGATGAATAAAAACCGAATAAAAATAAGGCTATTATTAATGTTTTTAACGTTTTCAATTCAAACTCCAATTTGTTTTTATCTTTCTTCTCGTTGAAACCAAAGCTCACCCAAACTTAATGTTATGGCAGCTTTTATAAAATCTTCTTTTACTAGGCCGTTTTCGTTTTTTCCTCTTCTTCCGACAGCGACACTTAGATCAATTAAATTAACTTCGCTAAATGGAAAAGTAACGCCAGCGTGTAATGAATATGCTTGAATTCCAATTCCATTAAATTTATACTGAGTCTCTTCAAAACTTAAACCACACCTAAGACTCATCTGTTCCCAAGAGGATGCATGAATACTTCGTACAATCGGTTTATACTGGAATCCTAAACTTATTTTGTTCAAATCTTTGAAATTTGGCTCATTTATAGTATTAAACGTATAATTTACCCAAGGTTGATAAACATAATCGAAAAGGATTAAATATTCCTTACTCCATCCAAAAACAGCTCCTATTGTTAGTTTATTAGGTAATACTGTTGTAACTTCACCTTCACGAGGTGTTAATTCGCCAATTGAAGTTCCAGTTACAAGTGATGTATCGGTAATCATATCTGAAGTTATGTTTACTAGTCCAGAAAATCTAAGTTCTAGATTAGTTTCCTCTTTGAAATACTCAAAAATATTCCCAGTTATCAAAGCAATAGTTGATCCGATACCAGTATACTTATATCTAGTTTCGTAATAAATTTCATCAATTTGTGAAGAACTTGAATACGACTGAGTTGTGGAATAATTATTTGTCCCAGCTATATATTCAAACATAGCACCAAGAGAAAACTTAAATGGAAGTAGAACGGAGCCACCAAGAAATAGTTTTGAAACTGACCCAGATCCCTCATATTTATTATTTTGTGTTCCAAGCAATGGATCTTTGGAATCTTCAACTATACTATATTTTAGTGCCGCAATGGGGATCAATCCTATTGCAGCAGAAATACCTAAATCACGATCGATAGGAAATCCAAGGGTTAAACCTGAAAAGATAGCATTATTATAGGTAGAACTAACGTTATTATCTGTATAATTTGCACCTAAAAATTTTCCACTGATTCCAAAACGAGTCAATTTTAGATCAGTCCAAGCTGCAGGATTATAACCATCTATATAGTCTTTGTCAATAACAGCGCTTCCTAAATCACCAAACCCAAGTCTTCTAGCTGTATGAGAATGTATTTGATCGCCAATTCCATATCGAGAATAGACCGACCCACCTTGCCCAAACATAAATTGGTTACAAATAACAATAACAAATAGAATTATTTTAAATTTTCTAAACATTAGCTCTAATTTTTCGAAGTATAATAAACTTCTAAGTACGGTCTTTTACCTGGATCAGCTGCAGTAGATCCTTTTAGGGCGATTTTATTTATTGTATTAATCTCGTTTGTAAGATATAATTGTATTCCATTGTTCTCTCCGGTAGAGACCCAGTTCTGAACAAACCTTGTTATATCCCCAGTGTAATAGGATTCCTCTCTTTTCATGAGGGCAGGAAATAGTTCTTGATTATATTCATTCAAATCATAATCGAGTAGACTAATTACTCCGAGCGAGTCTGAAGTTCTACTTCCAATCTTGGAGTCCGTCTCATCATAATAAACTCTTAGTGTGGCTTTATTGATAATTGTATTATCTGGAATTTTTGAAACATCAATCATTAAGTTTGAACGAATTGCTATTCCACCCTGAGCATAGACGTTTTCTGGATTGCCTTGAGGCAAATCTCCTAAAATTACATGAACATCAGAAGTTGTTTCGATAACAAGTGTATCAGTATAGCTTCCTGGAACAGATACTATTAGATTAAGTCTTGCAATATAGTCAATCGTAGAAGATGAAATTGCTGGAAATCCAATCACTTTGTCTGAGCCAGGTGTATAGTTAAAATATAGTCCATTATTAATCTCAACTTGCTCATCATTAGCAAATGCAGTTAACCATTCATCAACTAATATTTTGTCAAAGTCGAATGTAACAGAAGTGTCTCCAACTATTCTATTAGAACTCCGGTCTAATGCTTCGTAAGCTAAATATTGAAGTGAGTCTTTATCAAATGTCAAAGAATTCCAAGAAGAATTTATTTTATGCACTGTGAAATCAAAAGAGTTTGCTTTGTCACCATAAGTGTAGCTTAATCTCATCACCATAGAAGATTCAAGAATTTCAAGTGAGCCCTCAAGAATATCTCCTTTTATTGAATCAGGAAGAAAGAATAAGAATCTCATTAAAGCTGTGGATTCAACATTATCATGTTTACCTAACAAAATTAAATCGGAATTGTTGAGTCTCAAACTATCTGTATAAGTTTTTGATTTCTGAGTAAACGAACTATCCTCACTAGTAATCATCAGTGTTTCGATGAAATCTTTCTTCGGTAAAACGTTTATCCCAACAGAACTAGGATCGTCACTGCATGAAAAAAACGCAAAGGATAGTAAAACTGATGGAAGTAATATTTTGATAATTTTGTTCAGAATTGGTTTCCTAACTAATAAAATCATTTATTATAAAATCACACGCATTTAAAAAATTATTAGTATTAAAATTGGGAGTTTTATTTTTCATTTTCAATGAAATAATTTTATCCTCATCATTTTTATAATCGATTAGAATTGTTTTGAGTTTTGCGTTTATACCACATTCTATATCAGTTACCATATCTCCTGCAAAATATGATCTCTCTAAATCGAGTTCCAACTCCTCGGCAGCTTTGAAAACTAACAAAGGGGAAGGTTTCCTACATAATGTTTTCTCAGGAGGATCAAAATCTGGGTGAAAAGGGCAAAAATAGAAAGCATCAATCGATGTGCTAAACTCACTCAAGAGTTGATTGATTTTATTGTTCACCATATTAACTTGATTCTCAGTAATTATACCTCTTGCTATTCCAGATTGATTTGAGATCACGATGATCCTAAATCCATACTCATCTTTCAACTTTTTTATTCCAACACCAACACCTTCAAATAGCTTAACTTCTTCTGGATTTCCTAAATATCCAGTGTCTTCATTCAAAGTGTTATCACGATCAAAAAAAACTGCGGGAGTTAACATTAAATTTTTATGAGGATAGAATTTTCTTATAAACGCTTACATAGTTTTTAGCTGAATTAAGCCAAGTAAAATTCGACTTCATTCCTGCTTTCATCAATTTTTCCCAAACTTTTTTATCTTGGTAAACTTTTTGCGCTTTATTAACAGCAGCAAGGAGCTCTTTAGAATCATACTTTTTGAATACAAAACCAGTACCGACTTTTCCATTTTCTCCATGATTTATAACAGTGTCTGCAAGTCCGCCCGTTTCCCTTACAATAGGTACTGTTCCGTATACCATACTATACATTTGATTTAATCCGCAAGGTTCAAATTTAGATGGCATTAAAAACATATCTGCTCCTGCTTCAATTAGATGAGCAATGTCATCATCAAAGCCAAAATAGAATGCAAACTTTTCCGGAAATTTCAAGGCAGCATCTTCGAAGAAATTGTGATATTTCTTTTCCCCGGTTCCAAGTACAACTAACTTTATGTCCATCTTCATTAATCTCTTAAAAGATTTTTTAATAGATCAAATCCTTTATTATCTTCAATTCTGGAAATCATACCGATTAACTGGAATATCAGGCTCGTATTCAAATCCAAACTTCTCTTCAATGTACTCTTTTTTGTTAGCTTTTTTCTCTAATATTTTTAATTGAATATTTTTTAGCAATCTGCTTGTCTTTTTCTGGATTCCAAATAAGCGCATCAATACCATTAACGATACCATAAATATCTTTTTTCCTCTTACAAAGATGATCCTTCAAACCACCACTAGCATCTTTCACTTTACATAATTCTTTTGCATATGTTTCACTTACAGTGGTAATAGCATCCGCATACTTCAATCCACCATTTAACAAATTGAGTTTACCTTTAAATAACACCTTTCTCATTATTAAGATTTTCTGGTAGTCCTGTTTTTTAAATGAGGATTTTGCAAATTCACCTTGCGAATTGATATTATGAATTGTAAAAAGTGTTTTAATATTTTTAAACTCTTCTTCATCTTTGAACAGAGTTTTAAGGTAAACAGGAATTAAACCTCCCTGCCAATCATTACAGTGAATAATATCAGGTACCCAACCAAGCTTTTATATTAACTCAAAAACTGATTTCGCAAGTAGAATAAATCTTTCATCATTATCTTTAAATTCCTTTCCGGTAATTTGGTCAGCATATAAACTATTGCGATTTCCAAAATACTCTTCATTATCTAGAAAATAGATTTGAACTCTAGCTTTACTTCCAACTAAAAATGAAGATCTAAGGGAGAAGATAACTTCTTTGTCTCCAATTTTTGTTTTTAGATCTTTTAATCTTACAACTTCATGAATTTTAAATTTTCTTTCATCAATTGCGCCATATTTTGGTACAACGATTCTAACTTGGTGACCGAGTTCTTGCAATTTCTGAGGTAGCGCGGAAGAAACATCAGCTAAACCACCGGTTTTTACAAATGGAACAACTTCTGAAGTGACAAAAAGATTTTAAGCTTTTTAGGTAAAGGCATGCTAAAAATGTCCAATAATTATAAAAATTTAGTCTGTAAAGGTACTAAAATATTGACTATTTATCAAAAATTTTTGCATATTAAAGATTTTATAACTTTTCATTAATAGAAATGAAGACACTTCTAAAGAATCCTAATCAAATAGTAACAGTAAATTCGAACGGAGCTGGATACAAGCGTGGATTAGAAATGAATTCCATTGAAATCATGACTGACCATTCAATAGTTATTATTGATTCAAAAATTGAAACTTTTATCGAGACAGAATCAATCAATGTAAATTCGTATGATAAAATTATCGACGTTTCAAATAAAGTTGTGCTGCCTGGTCTAATAGAGTGTCATACACATTCTGTTTTTTCAGGTTCAAGATCCAATGAATTCATAATGCGTTTGCAAGGTTCCAATTACGAAGAAATTGCAAAACAAGGCGGTGGTATTGTCAGTACAGTTGAAACTGTTCGAAAGTCCTCTTTCGAAGATTTAATTGAAATTAGTAAACCGAGAATTGAAAATTTTATTTCTCAGGGAATCACAACTCTTGAAATAAAAAGTGGATACGGTTTAAGTTTTTATGATGAAATTAAAATGCTTCAGGTAATTAAGCAATTAGGGAAAATTTATAAAATTGATATAATTCCAACTTTTTTAGGGGCCCATACTTTTCCTCCAGAATATAAAAATGACAACGAAAAGTATATTGAGCTAATAGTTAAGGAGATGCTACCTTATATTTCAGAACATGAACTAGCATTATTTTGCGATGGTTTTTGTGAGACATCTGCTTTTTCTTCTAAACATATCTCCCGAATATTTGATGCTTCCATAAAACTTGGATTGAATTTAAAACTGCACACAGAACAATTTAACACAATAGGTGGACTTGAACTTGCACTTGATTATAACGCCACCAGCGTTGATCATCTGGAAGTTTTAAAATATGAGCAGATCGACAGATTATGTGCCTCAGAAACTACTGCAGTTTTACTTCCTGGTGTTTCCTTCTTCTTAAATTATAGCTATGCACCCGCAAGAACACTGATTGACAAAGGTGCAATAGTAGCAATAGCCACTGACTTTAATCCTGGATCATCAAATATTTCTAATCTACACTTGATCATGAGTCTTGCTGCCATCAAGATGAAAATGACAATTGAAGAAATAATTACAGCAGTCACTCTCAATGCCGCCAATGCACTTGATATTTCAAAAACAGTTGGAAGTATAGAGATTGGTAAATCTGCTGATTTTTCAATTTTTGATGCTGAAGACTTCTCTGAAATTGTTTACAATATTGGAAATAATTTAAATTCAATAACTATAAAGAACGGCGAAATATTATATTCTAAGGAATAATTATGAAACATCCCTCAATTAGTTCATTGTTTATTTATTCAGCAGTCTTCAGCCTTATACTATCTTCCTCTAGCTTATGTCAAAGCCCAAGAGTAGAACTCGGTATCGATGTTCTAAGAAAAGACAATTTTGAGATATTAAATGGCAAAAAAGTTGCTCTCGTTACAAACCCCTCTGGAGTTGATAGTAAATTGAATTCAACAATTGATATTCTTCACAAAGGAGTTGGTTTTGACTTAGTCGCCCTATTCGGTCCAGAGCATGGAATTAGGGGAGATGTGGAAGGTGGAGATAAGATCGATAACTCCACTGACTCCAAAACTGGTCTACCGGTATATTCCTTGTATGGCTCGAGCTATAAACCAGATTCTGAAACAATGGGAAAATTCGATCTTTTTGTTTATGACATTCAAGATATTGGATGTAGATCATATACTTATATAAGCACACTTGGAAAGATAATGGAGAGTGCGGCTGAATTTAATAAAAAGGTTATTGTTTTAGATAGACCAAATCCCCTGGGAGGAAATAGAATAGAAGGAAGTATTGTAGAAGAAGGATTCTTCTCATTTATAAGTCAATATCCAATACCATATGTTTACGGATTAACTGTAGGTGAACTTGCAGTTCTGGTAAATGAAGAAGGAATGTTAAAAGATGGAGTAAAATGCGATCTTGAAATTGTTGCTATGAAAGGTTGGAAACGAGAATATACATTTGAGGATACTGAGTTAATGTGGGTACCAACTTCCCCTCACATTCCTCATAAGGATTCACCTTTTTTCTATGTTATGTCTGGAATAGTAGGCGAACTCAGAGATGTAATTTCAATTGGTGTGGGATATACACTTCCGTTCCAAACTTTTGCATACGAAAATGTTAATGGAATTGATCTTGCAGAAAATCTTAATGCTCTTGAGATTGAGGGCCTACGTTTTATGCCGATTTCTTATACCCCTTATTATGCCTTTAGCAAAGGTAAAACTATTTCTGGTGTAGAAGTTTTCATAACAGATCATGAGACAGCCACCCTTATGAAAACCCAGTTATATGTGCTTCAAGAGCTTAAGAATCTTTATCCGGATTATAACATTTTTCAAGCAACAAATCAGAGACACTTAAATGCTTTTGATAAAGCAATGGGAACCGATGAAGTACGAATGATATTCTCTGAGAATTTTAAGGTTTCAGATGTAGAAGAATACTTAAATAAAGATATTGAAGAATTTAAAGAGCTCTCAAAAAAATATTATTTATACGATTGAAAAATCAATCTGAGATTAGTACATCTCCAATTGGCCAGCGTGCTCTGAGATTTAGTGTGTCCGGATAAGAATAAAATTTTTCTGAGAATTCGAATGGCTCAACGGAACCATAATTAAACTCATTATTATCATCCAAATCAAGATAGCACCAAATCAAATACTTTCCGGGTAAGACTCTCTCAATTTTGTAAGTCTTATCATCTTGCACTGTTGCCTGATAATCATTTCCATTTCTTTCGGTTGACTCCAGAACTACAATAATTTTATGATCTGAATTTTCAACCTGTACTAAACCAGAAACACCTGAAAATTCTCTACCACTTAATGTCGTTAGAGATTTAGCACTAACACTGTCCAATTCATTATTTGCAGCATCAACAATACCCGAATTGTTTATTGTTAATTGTATCTCTTTGTTGGGTTGAAGTTTTTTCAGAATTGTAACTTCATACGAAGCATCATCAAACTTAGTAATATCAAAATTATACGATTGTTTTCCTGATCTTAACGAAATCGAATTAGCAAAATCTAGCGAAGTTATACCATCCGAAAAATTGAGTTTAAAGCTAGGGCGAGTATAATCAATTTGATTTTTTTCAAATCCAGTTTCAACATTTTTTAATGATGGTGCAATGGTGTCGGGTTCAGTACTTACTACAAATTCATATTGGTCAACAAATTTTATATTTTCAGATCTATCAAAGATTTTCTCGGCAACTACAAAGTATTTACCGTCACCATTTAATGAGTCAGATATAGTAATAAAATATTCAGTTTTACTCAGATTCGGTCTGAAGAAATGAATTGCTTTAGTAATATTGTTTGTTAGTGAATCTATTAAATAAAAATTTTCTACTCCCACTCGACTAGAATCAATGAATTCAGAATATTCAAGTAAGATGTGATTTTGATCTGTCATAGTCACAGCAGAAATAAACGGTGCTGTGGTATCCTCTTTTGCCAATCGGAAGCTTAGATCGGTAACGCTTGTATTAGAATCAGAAATAAAAACTTCACGATGAGGAGCACCAAACATATCCTCTCCAATATTGTAGATTCTATTCTTATTCTCTTCCTTAACAGCAAATACTCTATAGTTGCCATTAGCTAATCCAAGAGATTCGTACTCTCCATTATCTCCAACTTGAGAAGTATTTTTTGGTTTCTGAACTAATGGATTTGCGAATGTATCTGTCTGCACATAGGCGAAAATCATAACTCCGCTTGGATTTTTATCATTTATTTTACCACTAATAATGCCAACATCAAGTTTTGATCCAGTTGAAAATGCAAAATTAACTGCTTCAAGCATATTATTTTTATTATTCAAATCTTGAATACTTGAACCAATCGAAACGGTGTATGTTGTATTCTCCTTTAGCGTATCATCAAATGTGATCTCTACGCTCGTCCCACTCCAATCGTAACTTATATTTTTAACTTCAGGGGAAATGAAAAACGCATCTAACAATGAGAGTTTTTCAATATATTCCGAAAAAGTAACCTCAAAGTGATCATCATCGAAATTTAATGCTCCATCTTGAGGATAGATATCAAGAATCTGTGGAGGTTCATTGTCAACTGGTCCTCCAGGAGGGGGGAGTTGATTAGCACATTTTAATGAAACGAGAAGTAATATTGCAAACTTAATATTTCTTAGAAATACTTTCATTGTGAACTTCGCCATTTCCTATATGCAGCCACATTTCTCTGGTGTTCCGAAGAAGATTTAGCAAATTTATGTCCTCCAGTTCCATCTGCAACAAAATAGTAATACTCATGCTCTTCTGGAAATATAGCAGCCAATACAGCATCCTTACCAGGATTATTAATCGGTCCCGGAGGCAATCCTCTATATTTATAAGTGTTATAAGGTGAATCAATTTCTAAATCTTTATAGTAAACTTTATTTCTGCTTCTTCTATTTCTTTTCAAATATTGCACTGTTGGATCAGCTTGAAGTCTCATCCCTTTTTTTAATCTATTGTAATAAACTCCCGAGATTCTTCTATATTCAGAACTGAGATTTGACTCTCCATCAATAATTGATGCCATAGTTAATATTTTATGTTTATCCATCTTCAATTTTTTCATAGAAGTCATTACATCTTCTCTTTCAAAGAGTTTATCCATCTCAGACTTCAGTTTAAGAATAATTTCATCATTTGTACTCCCATCAAAAAAATAATATGTATTCGGGAGTAAATACCCTTCAAGATTTTTTTTCATTATCCCAATGGACTCTAAATACTTGTTATCAGAACTTAATGACATGAATTCTTTTTCATCTATTCCCATTTTTTCGCTTAAAAGCTCAGCAAGATTATGCTGCCAAATACCTTCTGGGATAGTGACCAGTGTTTGTGGTCCTCCAGCACCTTCGATCAAAAGATCGATAAGTTGGAAATAATTAAGTCCGTTTGGTATGTAATATTGACCAGCCTTTATCTTAGTTTCAGCACTGTAGAGAAATGCAACAATATGCATATTCGTTTTACTTGGTATCAGATCGTTTTCGTATAGTGAATCAATGACTGTATTCAGTCCCTGACCTTGATGCACAATAAATTTTTTCGATCCATCATCTTCATAGTAGTTAGGAGCAAGAAAGGTGAACATAAGAACACCTAAAACAAAACTAAAAAAAGCTACTATAAGATTTCTCTCATTTCGAGTTAAGTTAAGTGAATTTATTTTGTCTTTTATACTCAATTAGAAGTTCAGTAAAAAATTATTAATTAAATAAATATAGGAAATTTATAAATTTGATGAGTATAGCTTATTCTAGATCAATTGGAATAAATGCATCTTTTGGTAATGCTGGGAAGGCGTTTGCAGAAAGATCTGAAACAATTCCATATTCGAAAAGTTTCTGACCTCGATAAGCGATCATAGCGGCATTATCGCCACAGAATTGCAAATCCGGTATCAAAATTTTTTTACTATATTCTTTAGCCAACTTTGTGACAGAGTCCCTAATTGTTTGATTTGCAGCAACTCCGCCAACAACTGAGATTGTGTCTACATTAAAATTATCAATCGCTTTTTTGATATTATTTAGAAGAGCTCTAACAATTGCATCTTGAAATGAAGCAGAAAGATCAGATTTTTGTTGTTGCGACATTGTTTCACTTTCCTTGTACTCATTTTGAATAAACCTCAATACGGCTGTTTTCAGTCCGCTAAATGAAAAATCATAAGGACCTTTTAGTTGAGCTACAGGGAACCTTATTATGTTTGGATCACCTAAATTCGCACTTTCTTGAATTTTTGGACCTCCCGGATAACCGAGTCCAATCATTTTAGCAACTTTATCGAATGCCTCTCCAGCTGCATCGTCCACGGTAGATCCCAGTTTAGTAATTTTCAAATCAGATTCAACCAATAAAAGCAGTGTATGACCCCCCGATACAACAAGACAGAGATATGGGAACTCAGGTTTGTCTTCCATCAAAAATCCAGAAAATATATGCCCCTCAATATGGTTTACTGAAACAAATGGAATGTTTAATGAGTATGATAGTCCTTTACCGAAATTCAATCCGACAAGAAGAGCCCCGATCAAACCAGGTCCAGCTGTGGCAGTGATAAGATCCACTTCATCCTTTTTGATTTCTGCTTCTTCTAGAGCTTGCTTTACTAGAGGCTCTATCATCTGCAAGTGGGCTCTGCTAGAAAGTTCTGGAACAACCCCTCCATATTTTACATGAAAATCTTGAGATGAAATTAAATTTGATTTAAGGTTTCCATTGTCAATAATTGCAATGGATGTCTCATCACAAGATGTTTCAATTCCTAGTGCTATCATTTAGAAAAACTGAAGAGGCTCTTAAAAATATACCAGGCTAACTGAGGATTCTCTTGTAATCTTCTAATGGCATAATAATACCAATGTTCTCCGAAAGGAACGTAGATCCTCATTTTGTGACCATCTGAGTTTATTTTTTTTCTTAATCCTTCTTTAACACCAAAGAGCATCTGAAATTCATATTGATCCTTTTTCAAACTCCGTTCTGAGATACAATTGTATGCACGTTCGACTATTGGATCATCATGGGTTGCAATTCCCACATAACATCCATCATCAAACATTTTAGACAGACAAGAAATAAAATTATCTCTGATCTCTTCCCTTCCTTTGTATGCAATATCCTTTTGCTCTACATAAATTCCTTTACACAATCTATAATTTGATCTAAGTTGGTTTAGCTCCAAAACATCATTCATTGTTCTTCTTAGATATGCTTGGAGAACTATCCCAACATTGTTAGGATAAATAGCATGTAACCTCTTAAAAAGTTCAATTATGTCAGAAGTTGTAGAGGAGTCTTCCATATCAATTCGAACAAAGTTGTTATAAAGTTTTGCTCTTTCTATGATATCAACATATTGCATATAACAAAATTCCAACCCAATTTTTAGGCCAAATTGTGTTGGTTTGGTAGAAATATTTGAATCAAGCTTCTCTTTCTCAATAACATCCAGTAATTCAATAAATTGATTTTTGAATTGTATTGCATCTTCTTTCTCGGTTACTGATTCGCCCAACAAGTCCATTGTAGCAGAGATTCCGAGTGAGTTTAATTTTTTTGTAGCTTCGACGCCAGCTTTAAGTGTTTTACCTGCAATATACTTTTTCGCAAATAAATAGATTATTGATTTTGGTAAGACCTTTACAGATTGTACAATTAGGTTATGAAGAGGATTCAATTCTTAGCCATTAAATTTTTCATAATGAAATTTATATTTAGCGGCAATGTAAGTCAAGATTATTTGTTATCACTATTTGACATAAATTCAAAAATTTTGAGAAAGAATTTAGTTTTCTTCTCTAATTCTTCTAAAGTTAGATCATTGTGAATAGTAAAGTCCGAAAGATTTTCTTTTTCATCTTCAGGCATTTGGAATTGCATGCGTTTTCTAATTTCATCTGCTGTCAATGAATCTCGCTCCATAATCCTTTTAATTCGAAAATCCTCTTTAGCAGTTACAAGAAGTACATGATCTAGAATATCATCCATTTCTGACTCGAAGATCAATGCGGCTTCTACAAATGTCAGATCGTTATTGCAGAGTTCTTCATCCATCAATTGTTGGCATTTGGAAAAAACAGATGGATGTACGATTGAATTTATTTTCCGAACATTATCTGCAAAGCTAAAAATTATTGAAGACAAAAATGAAGTATTCAGTTTCCCATCTAAATATGATTCATCACCAAATTCTTTTTTAATCATTTTTTGCACACTGACATCAGAATTCATAATTTCTTTTGCAATAGAATCAGCATCTAGGACTGCATATCCAGCAGATTTAATTATCTTCGAAACACTTGATTTACCCGAGCCAATTCCACCAGTAATTCCAATTTTCAGTTTCATAATAGTTGAGGTTTGTTTAAAAATAAAAATGCCATCTCATTAGATGGCATTTTATATAATTTATTTTGCGTAAGCAATTTTTCTCACTTCTCGAATTACCGTAACTTTAATTTGACCAGGATATTCCATTTCCTCTTGAATCTTAGAGGCAATATCATATGCTAATTTATCTGAAAAATCATCATCGGCTTTTTCTGGTTCAACAACAACTCTTACTTCCCTACCGGCTTGAATTGCATATGTCTTTGCAACACCATCAAAAGTATTTGCTAATTCTTCTAAATTTTCAAGTCTTTTTACATAACTTTCAAGCGGTTCTCTTCTTGCCCCAGGACGAGCTCCGCTTATGGCATCAGCAGCTTGAACTAATGCAGAAATTGGATGTTCCATTTCAATATCTTCATGGTGACTTCCAATAGCATTTACAACTATTGGATTTTCTTTATGTTTTTTCGCAACATCATACCCGACAAGCGCATGAGGACCTTCGATACTCTTATCGACAGTCTTACCGATGTCATGAATCAATCCGGCTCGTTTAGCAATATTTTGGTCAAACCCAAGTTCTGCTGCCATAAAACCAGTAAGGTAAGCAACTTCAATACTGAGTGCTGAAGTAAATTTTGTCCATAGCTAGAACGGTATTTCATTCTTCCAAGGAGTTTCGTAAGCTCTTTACTCACTCCATGAATTCCAAGTTGAATAAGTGTATTTTCACCTTCTTTTAGAATTTCTTCTTCCAATTCACTTTCAACTTTCTTAACAACTTCTTCAATTCTCGCCGGATGAATTCTTCCATCAGAGATAAGTTTTTCAAGAGAAATCCTTGCAACCTCTCTTCTAAATTGATCGAATGCAGAAAGTATTACTGCCTCTGGAGTATCATCAACGATAACATCAACTCCAGTTGCTGCTTCAAATGCACGAATGTTTCTACCTTCACGCCCAATAATTCTTCCTTTCATCTCATCATTTTGGATTTGCACTACGGAAACTGTCGTTTCGACAGAATGATCGACCGCAGTTTTTTGGATAGCCTGAACAACTATTTTTTGAGATTCTTTTTTTGCTTCAACTTTCATCTCATCTCTTATTTGCTGGATTTACTGTGAAGCATCAGATTTTGCTTTGTTGATCATATTGTCCATCAACATTTTTTTAGCTTCTTCCGCAGTTAGAGATGCAGCTTTTTCTAGTTTAATGTTCTGCTCGATAATTAATTTCTCAAGCATTTCCTCTTTGCGAGAAATGTTTCTTGTTTAGATTGAATAGAATCGGTGAGTTTTTTATTTTCTTTTTCTTTTGTTGTAATTAGTTCATATTTTCTTTCTAGGTTTTCTTCTCGACTTTCAAGTTTTCTTTGAAGGTTTGAAGTTTTTGACGTTGGGTATTTACTTCATTATCAAATTCTTGTTTTTTCTTGTACCACTCATCTTTTACTTCAAGAATCTTTTCTCTTTTAATGTTTTTTGATTCTTTTTCTGCATCTGAAATAATTGATTTTGCTTTTTCATGTGCGTTACTAAGTGTATTCTGACCAGCTTTTGAGTTTAAAAACCAACCTAAATAGAATACAACTGCTAACAATACTATAAGAACAGGTACTATAATTACAGGATCCATCATTGCCATAATTCCTCCAGAATACATATTAAGCCGTACTACCCTCTAATGTAAGAACCTTTAATTTCACAGTGGGTAATTGCCAGACGCTTTTTAACGTCCACAAGGTTGCAATGCAACACCTACCGAAATAGGTTGAGGCCTGTAATACACGCCGTGAGTCAAAAACCCTATTTAGTTAGTATAGTTCTTTTTTTAGAACGGGCAGTACGGTAAAATTATGATGGTGTGGACATAATTTTGGATTCGTTCAATAGAAGCTTGATTTTCTTTACTTTGTCAGTGGCTTGAATGCTAAATTCTCTAAATTTATTCTTTTCAAGAAAAAGATCGTAAGCGATATTTAATGCCGCAATAATTGCGATTGTCTCAGTAGCTTGATTAGGTAATTCGTCTTTCGTTTCTTCCATTACATTATTAACATACTTTGCTAAATCAGCAGCCAGTCTCTTCATTTTCTACCAACAATGAGTATTCTTTATCAAATATTGTTACTTTAAGCTTCTTTTTTTCCGTCATTTTAATGTTTCACCATCATTTACAATTTATTTAAGAACGTAAATGATCATCTATCTTGCTTATTAAATCTGCTATTTTTACTTTAATAGCTTCTCTCTCTCCGGTATCCTCTGCATCTAATTCTCCGAAAAGATCATTATTAAAACTTTGTTTACTTGCTTCTTTCTCTAATTGTTCGAGCTTTAATTTAAGTATTTCATTCTCATCTTTCAAGCTCTTAATAGTTTTTTCAAGAGCTAGCTTTTCTTCAGAAATTTCGTCTGATTTTTCTACAAACATGTAGATATACTTTTCCAACGAAAATAATTCGTCTAAAAAGAAATCATATATTGATTGTTCTGCCAAATCTATTATCCTCTAAGTTCTGCATTTACTTTTTGCTTCACGCTTTCAATAGCTTTCCAGAATTCGACTTCCACTTCTTCTTCAGTTAAAGTGCGAGAGTTTTCATAATAAGTAAGTTCAAAAGCAAGGCTTTTTTTATCTCGTCCTAAACTTTCACTTTCAAAGATATCGAATAACTCAACATTTTTCAACAACTTAGAACTATTTTCATAAATTATTTTTTCAATGGTATTAAAGTCAATTTTACTGTCAACGATGAAAGCACAATCCTTTTTGACTTTTGGATATTTTAATAATTCAGTAAAACTTAGCTTCTCTTTTGTAAGTTTTTTTAATTCATCAAGGTTAAAATCAAAAACAAAAACATCTTGAGAAATATCAAAATCATCTAAAACCTCTTGAGAAACAATTCCCCCTTCAGCAATTTTTGATTTTTTAACTAAACAAGAAATCGAATACTTATACTGACTATTGGGTTGATTGCTATATGTAATTTTAATTTTATCAATATTTGAAATTTGACTTAGAAATGATCCAATGATTCCTTTCATGTCATAAATATCAAATTTTCTTTCTTTCGAATACCACTGATTAGCTTCAGAATTTCCAGTTATAGCTAAGAGAAGATGGTCGCTTTCATTAAAATCTGAAAAATCATTTATTTCATCTCCAGTTTGCTGAATGATGTGACCAATCTCATATATTTTGAGATCTTTCTCTTTAACTTTAATGTTTCTACTAACTGTTGAAAGTACTCCAGGAAGTAAAGACGGGCGAATGTGTGACATCTCAAAACTCTGCGGATTAACAACTCTAACAGGATTTCCATATTTTTTCGAAATCTCCTCATTAAGAAGAGAGTTTGATATTATCTCAAAAAATCCCAGACTTGAGAGAGTTTCGCGAACTAACATGTTAAATTCTGTTTGATCTTCTTTGCTCTCGATTCCAACACCAATCTTAGAAATCGTAGGAGTATTGTCGTAACCATAAATTCTGATAACTTCTTCAATCAGATCGATTTCTCTTTCAATGTCATGGCGGAATAAAGGAATTGAGCAAGTTAATTCTGAATCAGTGCTTGATATTACTTCAAGTTCGAGATTATTAAGAATCTCTACCACTTTTTCTTTTGGAATATCAAAACCAAGAATTCTCTTTATTCTCTCATATCTCAGTTTCACTTCTTGTTTTTGAATTACATTTGGATAGGCATCAATTGTTTCAGATGCTATTTCGCCATCGGATAATTCTGCAATAAGTTGCGCTGCTCTATTTGCAGCAAAAACGGTTATCTCAGGATCACATCCCCTTTCAAATCGAGTCGAAGCGTCTGTCTGCAGACCAAGTGTTTTTGAAGTTTTTCTTACTGCCGAAGGTCGGAAATAGGCTGATTCAATTAGAATATTTTTTGTGCTCTCAGTTACTTCTGAATTTTCACCACCCATAACACCAGCAATTGCAACTGGTTTTTCTGCATCGCAGATTAAAAGATCAGATTCTTTCAGATTTCTTTCTTTAGAGTCTAAAGTAACAAATTTACTATCATCCCCAGCACTTCGAACAATGATCTTTTGACCTGCAAGATTATCAAGATCAAAAGCATGAAGTGGTTGTCCTAATTCATAGAGAATAAAGTTTGTAACATCAACAACATTGTTAATTGGTCTTAAACCAATAGCAGTAAGCTTCTCTTTTAGCCAGATGGGTGATTCTTTAATCGTTACATTCTCGACAACCTTAGCAACATATCTTGGACAATCAACTTGATTTTCGATAACGACTTCAGCAAGTTCATGAACACTTACATTAGACTCATGAGTCTTAATTTCCGGAATCAACAATTTTCTTCCAAATGCTGCAGCAAGATCGCGGGCTACTCCCACATGACTAAATGCATCAGCTCTATTTGGGGTTATTTCAATGTCAATTATAACGTCATCTAATCCCATAGCTTCACTGAAAGGGATTCCAGCTTCAACATTTTCAAGAACTAAAATACCGTCATGATTTTCACTGATCCCAAGTTCTCTCTCAGAGCAGATCATACCAAGTGAAACTTCACCGCGAATTTTTGTTTTTGAAATTGTAAAATCTTCATTTGGAATTTTTGCACCAACTTTTGCTAGGACTATCTTCTGCCCAGCATCAACATTTGGAGCTCCACAAACTATTGGAAATTCTTCATCACCAACCTGCACTTTGCAAAGTGAAAGTTTATCAGCGTTAGGATGTTTTTCTCTTTCAGCGACATAACCAATTACAAAATTCTCAAACATTTTTGCTTGATCAATAACTTCATCAACCTCAAGTCCAGTGGTTGTAAGCTTCTCGACTATTTCATCTGAACTGATTCCACCTAAATCTACATAATTTTTCAACCATTTAAGAGATATCTTCACTTACTTCCTCAACTAAAATTGCTTTAAAAATCGTTTATCATTATCAAAAAATATCCTGATGTCATCAACACCATACTTCAACATTGCTATTCTTTCAACACCCATCCCAAAAGCGTACCCAACATATTTTTCATTATCAATCCCAACATTATCAAATACATTAGGATCAACCATTCCACATCCCATTATCTCTAACCACTTGCCTGGTTTGCTCTTCTGTTCCCACCAAATGTCCACCTCTGCACTTGGTTCAGTGAATGGAAAGAAACTTGGGCGAAATCTATATTTAACATCATCCCCAAAGTACTGTTTCGCAAATGCTACTATTGTTCCTTTTAGTTCTGCAAAAGTCACATCCTCATCAACATAAAGTCCCTCAACTTGATGAAACAAACAATAACTCTTAGCACTCAATGCTTCATTACGATATACCTTACCAGGCATTAAAGCTCTAATTGGTGGTTTGGTTGTTTCCATCAATCTCACTTGAACTGGTGAAGTATGAGTTCTTAGCAAAAACTTTTCATTTATAAAAAATGTATCCTGCATATCTCTTGCTGGATGGTCTGGTGGAAAATTGAGCATCTCAAAATTATTATGATCAGATTCTAATTCAGGACCCTCGTAAACAGAAAATCCAAGAGTCTTAAAAATCTGTTTAATTTCATTCAAAGTTTGAGTAAGAATGTGAGTAGAACCGAGTTCTTGTTTTCTACCAGGAAGAGAGAGATCAATATATTCAGTTGTCTCTGCTGATTGAGACTCAATTCTCTCCTTAGCTTCATCAAATTTTTCATGCACTCCGCTTTTAACTTGATTCAGAATTTTCCCAAACTTGGGTTTTTCATCTTTTGGTAATTGTTTAAATTCTTCAAACAATTCTGTGAATAAACCCTTGCGACCTAAGTACTCTATCCTAACCTTTTCTAGAGTGTCTTCATCTTTAACTTCAGCAATTGCATTTATAAATTTTTCTTTTGCAGATTCAATTTTTTCAAGCATTTATTTAACCAATGTTATTAAAACAAAATACCCTCTCTATCTTGAACAGAATTAGAGAGGGCATCAAAAATTAACCACTAAATCTATCTACAGATAGCTGCGCAGATATTTAGGCCGTAACAAATTTAACTACTTCAGAAAATGCTTTTGGATTTTCAACAGCTAAATCTGCTAAGATCTTTCTATTGATATCAACACCTTTAACTTTCATGGCGTTAATAAGTTTGGAATAAGAAATTCCATTCTCTCGTGCTGCTGCGTTTATTCTTACTATCCATAGACGACGAAAAGTTCTTTTCTTAGCTTTTCTATCTCTATAGGCGTACTGTAGTCCTTTTTCAACATGATGTTTAGCTACAGTATAAACGTTGCTCCGAGCGCCTCATTGAGCCTTTGGCCATCTTAAGGACTTTTTTTCTTCGCTTGTGTGAAGCGACTTTGCTATTTGCTCTTGGCATACATTTACCTTTTGATTATTGGATCATTGTTTTTACACGTTTCTCTTCAGACTTTGAAACTAATGTTGCTTGTCGAAGATGTCTTTTTCTTTTTGTTGATTTTTTTGTAAGAATATGAGATTTGTAAGCTTTATATCTCTTTACCTTACCTGAAGCAGTTTTCTTAAAAGTCTTTGCTGCTCCTCTGTTGCTCTTCATTTTGGGCATAGTTCTACCTTATTTATTTATTTCTTTTTTCCTTTTATCGGGGCTAGTATTACATGCATTGCTCTGCCTTCAAACTTGTACTGATATTCAGGTTTTGATACCTCAGATAATTTTTCAATAAATCTTTCTAACAATGCTGCACCATGCTCTTTATATGCTAGTTCTCTACCTTTAAAAATAACTGAGACTTTAACTTTATTTCCATCTTCAATAAAACTAATAGCATGTCTAGCTTTGAATTCAAAATCATGTGTATCAGTATTTGGATGTAATCTAATCTCCTTCAGAATTGTTACATGCTGTTTTTTCTTCTGAATTTTATCTCGCTTCTGTTTTTCATAAACGAATTTACCATAATCAATTATTTTGCAAACAGGAGGATTTGCGTTCGGAGCAATCTCAACTAAATCAAGATCCTTTTCCTCAGCTTTATTTAAAGCCATTCTAGAAGTAAATACTCCTAATGCTGACCCGTCACTATCTAATAATCTTACTTCCCTGTGAACTAATAAATCTTCATTAATTCTTGTTTTTCCTGTTTATTCCTTGGTCCGCTTGCGATGAATAACCTCCGTTAATTGTTTGTGGATCTATTTTTAATTGATGAAGTGAGCTGAGCGATAAAATCTTCCAGATTACTCTCACCTAAATCACCATGTTTATGTTTACGAATTGAGATTGTATTGTTATTCTCTTCCTTTTCCCCAACAATCAGCATGTTAGGAACTTTCTGAGTTTCCCAATCTCTTATTTTGTAACCAATCTTTTCATTTCGTTTATCAAATTTAACTCTAATATTCTGATCAATCAATGCTGAAACTATTTTTTGTCCATACTCAAAATAATTCTGTGAAACTGGAATTACTGCAACTTGTACAGGTGCGAGCCAATCTGGGAATGCCCCTCCATAGTGTTCAATCAGTACTCCCATAAATCTTTCTATAGATCCCAACAAAGCTCTATGAACCATAAACGGGCGATGTTCTTTTCCATCTTCACCGATATATGACATGTCGAAACGTTCTGGCAAATTAAAGTCAAATTGTATTGTACTCATCTGCCATTCACGATTCAAGGCATCCTTGATCTTTATATCGATCTTAGGACCGTAAAATGCTCCGCCTCCTTCATCAACTTCATATTCAAGACCTTCTTTGTCCAACGCATTTTCCAGAGACTTAGTAGCTGTATCCCAAAGTGCATCATCACCCACAGCTTTCTCTGGTTTTGTTGAGACATAAAACTTAAGTGAATCGAACCCAAAAGAATTCCACATAAACATAGAGAATCGAATAACTTCAATAATCTCATCTTCGACTTGCTCATTTGAACAGAATATATGAGCATCATCTTGAGTGAAACCTCTTACTCGAAGCAATCCATGTAAAACACCGCTTTTTTCATAACGGTAAACTGTACCTAATTCTGCCCAACGCAATGGTAGATCACGATAGGAACGAAGATCTGATTTATAGATCAGAATATGGAACGGACAATTCATTGGTTTTACATAATAATCCTGTTCATCAATTTCCATTGGAGCAATACATATTTTCAGTAAAATGAGAAAGATGCCCGCTTGTTTCCCAAAGCCGACTCTTACCGATATGCGGAGAGTAAACGAAGATCGTAACCATTTTTCAAATGTTCTTTCTTCCAAAAATTTTCATCTCATTTCTGACTCTCGCACCTTTAGGATGCCAATATATCAATCCAGCACCAGCTTCTTCGTGAATACTGAATAAATCTAGCTGCTTACCTAATTTTCTATGATCGCGTTTTTTTGCTTCTTCCAAGAACTCGAGATAATCATCAAGCATTTTTTGTTTAGGGAATGAGATTCCGTATATTCTCTGCATTCTTGCTTTGTGTTCATCCCCTCTCCAGTAAGAACCAGAAACAGTTAAGAAGTTTGAAATATTTAATATATCCAGTGCAAGGAAGATGAGGTCCTGTGCATAAGATCTGTAAAACTTCCCTCTCCATAAATGCTTATGTCTTCTGTATTTTCATCAAGATCATCGATTAGTTCTAATTTATACTCATCTTATCTGATCATTAAAAAAGTCTAGTGCTTGTTTCTTAGATAATTCTTGTCTCTGTAAAAGAATCGTTTCTTGCGATGATTTCTCATCATCTTATCTTCTATCTTCTCAAGATCATCTTCTGTCAATTTTGTATCTATATCGAAATCGTAATAGAATCCGTCTTCAATTGCTGGACCAACACCAAATTTTGCTTCCGGATATAACTATTTTATCGCATGGGCCATTAAGTGGGAAGTAGAATGCCAGTAAGTCTCTTTACCTTTCTCATCATTGAAAGTAAAAATCTTCAAATCTGAATCTGAATTTATTGCAAAATCAATCTCTCTAATTCGATCATCAATCTGGGCCACAAGAGCTTCCTTAGCTAATCTTCCTGAAATTGATTTAGCAACTTCTCTAACAGAGTACACCACTCTCGTACTCTTTGAATGATCCATCTGGTAGTGTGACTTTAACTTGTTCCATACTTGCTATCTATTTAAAAAAAAACGGAGCCATCTCCGAAAATGGTGGGTTCTGGCGGATTCGAACTGCCGACCTTCTGCACGTCAAGCAGACACTCTAACCAACTGAGCTAAGAACCCAATTTGTAATTCTCCTTGAAAGAAGAAAATCAGCAATAATTTGTACCGAGGGCCGGACTCGAACCGGCACGGGAGAAACCTCCCACTGGATTTTAAGTCCAGTGCGTCTACCAATTCCGCCACCCCGGCAACAAAAGGTATATTCAATTTTTCCAGAACCTTTAAAAGTTCGTTTTTTATGTAAAACGAACTACAAATATATAAGTTTCCTAATCTTTTTGCAATAATTTTTATGATACTAATATAACCCTAATTTATGATGAGAAAAGAAAATAGGAGGAGCAATAAAAGTAAGTTTTGATAAAAGTTGAAGATAATATGTAATTATTATAAGTTTTGATCACGTAACATTAAAAGTATTTGATTCCTAATTGAAAATGATTTAGATTTGGAATCCGTTTTTAGGGCCGATAGCTCAGTTGGTTAGAGCATCTGACTCATAATCAGAGGGTCCGGGGTTCGAGTCCCTGTCGGCCCACTTTAAAAGCTTGATTTCTTAGCGAAATTGAGCTTTTTTATTTTCTGGTATTTTGATAGTCATGCTGATTCTTGATACAAAATGTATGGACTTTGTATGGACTTTAAACCTCCCCCTTTACATTCTCCGATTATAGATTAAAGTTTGCGATTCTTCATTGGACACATGGACGTAATTTATCCAATTTTTAATCACCGTTCAAAAATAATAATATTTCCGTCCTTGCGTCCAAAATTTATTCTTTCACACTTATGTTTTTATGAATTAATCTGCTAATCTCATTATTTCATCAATACCATCTTCTTTGTCTCTACAAAATCCCCAGCTTGTATTCTGTATATATATACTCCACTTGCCATTCTTGATGCTTCAAAATTTACTTCATAGTTTCCAGCTTCTTGTAAATCATCAACCAGCACAGTAACCACTTCACCGAGCATATTGTATACTACAATTTTGACTTTACTCTCTTTCGGTAGTGTATATCTAACCGTCGTGGTAGGATTAAATGGATTTGGATAGTTCTGAAACAATTCAAACTGATTTGGGATTTCCAACATCCACATATCATCAACATCTGTTATTGTTTGTGAATATTGTTGCCAAAAACCAATGTTACTTGAGTGTAAAGAATTATTCATACCTCCAATAATTGATTGACCAACGGTTGACGATATAGTATGTGTACCATTAGATATAATTACCGCACCATTTCCAAAGACATAATTTTTGAGTTGAACTTGAGCACTATGAGAAGAGCACCAAAGGACACATATAATCAATAATAATATTTTATTTATTCTTTTCATCTTAGTTTCCCATATAGTTCTTAATAATCTGAATACTCCATTCATTGACAGCAACCTCAATATCCCATTCCCTTTGATTCTGGTAAGCCTAGTGATATTGGGTGTAAATACCTTCCTCTTTCCTTTTCTGGTTTGTTCTCTTCTACTTGTATACGGTTTGCTCTTGCATATGGATCGTTACGAACGCCAGTTACTTGCCAGCTGACTTTAACATTAGGTTTATCTGTTCTAATTGAAAATTGGTTACTATTTACTTCCTCAGATATTATGGCTTGAGCAAAACTTCCAATTACGGTTAACTGATAACGAAAATCTATATTTAAAGCTTCAAACCAGTCTGGTAAAATCACATTTGCATTTCCATCTCCGTCTGTAACAACATTTCCGTTGTAGATATTCATCATATCTGGGCTTTCAACAAAAGAATGATATAGGTATTTGTTTGCCGGGTCCAATGGATGGTCGATCTTGAATGTACCACTTCCTTTACTTAACGTTCCTGTAATCTCGACATCTCCATCAAATTTACCAGCTTTTCCGCTTGTACTTCTACCATAGATACCATTTCCACTTCCTGTATTAATTCCCGCTACTCCAGAACCACCGCTTGCATTGCTTGCCCCATAAACTCCATCAATATTGCTACCCATAGTCGCTACTACATTTGTTCCAACCACATGCAATAAAGCAATTGGAGACGCTATACCAATGCCTACATTTCCATTTTTGAGTATCGTCAACGCATTTTTCCTATCTGAACTAGAAGTTCCTATGCCAACTTCTAATAATGGATCAGTCCCTATCCATGATGTTGCCGAGCCTCCACCAATGTTAAATCTGCCTATAGCAGTCGAAATATATGAATCTGCCCTAGTAAGATATCCCATTGATGTCGAAGAAGTTCCACCTGCAACTGTTGCAGTACCAAAAGCTGTAGCGTAATCTTGTGCATTATTATTATAACCTAAAGCAACGGCATAATCGCCATATGCCACTGAGTATAGTCCGGTAGCCATAGAATTGGTTCCAAATGCGATTGTATTTTGACCCATCGCAACGGAATAATTGCCAATATTCCCGTCATCCCATTGCACACCATAAGCATATCCAACTCTGAATGCAGCTTTCTTTGGATACCACATCATTCTCGTTCCATTACCCTGCGCAGGAATACTACCACTTTCAAAAGATCCTGTAAATAATGCCCCATTAATTCCCGATACTTCCAAATTCGCATTTGGGGAATTAGTTCCAATACCCACATTTCCGCCATAAGGATTAAGATTTAAGTCTCCACCAGTTGTCTCATTATAATTTTGTAAACTTAAATCATCTTCACTATCATCGTACCATAAATAACTCTTAAAATTATTGCCTTCATAAAACGATAAGAAAGCATCTTCTCCAGCTGGCGCTGAAATGGATAACTGACCTCTTGCAGAAACCGGTGATCCATTAATATGTAAATGGGTTGCTGGTGAAGTTGTCTTTAGCCCAACATTACCGTTACTAGCAACAAACACACCTTCATTGCCTCCATCTCCAGAAAGATAATTCCCGTTTAACTTTATATTTTGTGTTGCAGTATGATTACCCAAATTATCACCAGCTGCTGTTGCTGCAGAAATAGTTATTGTATTAGCTTCATCATTAGGGGTAATGGTTACATTACTCCCAGCCACCAAATCCACATTCCCACCATCATTACTTACTCCATCTATACTTGATAATATATTGGCTGCTATATCTGCTGATGTGATAGTATTATCTGCAATTATTGAGCTGTTAACTGAATTGCTCGCCAGATCAGCGGTGTTTATCTGTTTATCAATTATCATTGCACTTGTGACAGAGTTAGCTTCTCCAATATTTACATACCTTCCATCTGTGTAAGTTGTATTAAGGGCAACTTCATCAGCTGTTACTGATATTCCATTTCCACCTACTACATTTAATGCTACATCACCACCACTCCCTCCTCCAGTCAATCCATCTCCAGCCTCTACTGATGTGACATCTCCACCTCCTACTCCATCCGCAGAAATGGTAATCGTATTTGCTTCATTATCTGGGGTTATTGTGATGTTACTTCCACCTACTAAGTCCACATTACCACCATCATTATCTACTCCATCTATGCTAGATATTACATTGGTTGCAATATCATCTGATGTTAATGTGTTATCTGCTACTTTTGTACTAGTTATTGCATTATCTACTATACTTGGATTAGGGTAACTACCTACCAAATCTCCTCCAGCTTCTCCTCCCGGTGGTATACTTACTGATGGACTTAACTTTTCTTGTGTTATTACTCCGTCTGCAAGCTTTTCTGTTGTTACTGAGTTATCTTGTAGTTTTACTGTACTTATTGTAGAATCCTCTACAGATTTACTCATCAAACTGTAGAACGATGATGTTAACTCTACTCTTGGTGATAATGGTTCACCTCCATCAATACTCATCTCAATCCAATAACCACTCTCAAAATCTAGATCAAGTGGTGTTACACTCCCAAGTATTAAATTAAAGACTCCTCCAGAAGTTGAAACAGCTTGTGTTTCTTCCCAGAGCATTGTTCCTTCTGTTGCTGAATTATACAACTTGAAGTTTAGTGAATAATCACCATCAGCTACAACTGCTCCTTCAGAATCTGTTAACACTCCTTGGAAACTTGTTGTTTGTGGTACTTGGGCAAGTATAATTTGAGTTGTGAAAAACAGAAAGGTAAAAACTATTTGAAGAGTTTTCATAATTCCTCCTCGAACAACTATTATTAATAAAAATTAGATTTTATAGACTTTGAAGAGAACCCCAACAAAGAACGTAATTCTTATGATCTATTAAATCGGATTCTATTTCTTAACAACTAAAGCCCTTGGGAAAAGCTCAATAATAGAGGAAGAAAATGTTCGATACAAGAATCAAAACGTTTCCCTCAAGGAGGATTATAAAGGTAACTTAAGGAAAAAAGGTGATCGTGTCAAATTATTTCGTTTGCTAGTGGCAATGAATAGTCTATGATTTAATCAAAAGAGACTGTAAGATATTTTGTGTAAATGGGATTTTAGTTACTCAATAAAAGGCTTTAACCTTTCTTCAAATATAATAGATAGTTGAGAAAAAATAAATGCCCAATTTCTAAGTGGCATAGTCCATTTTTTAGCTATGTCCTTGTAAGCAAGATAAACCAATTTTTCATTAAAATTCATTCTTAATTGTTTATCTATTTAATCAGAACCATCTTCTTAACACTCTGAAATTCTTTTTTAGTTCTCCTATTCTAATCCAGTTTAGTTTTTATCAGTGATTTATTCTTTAGACTTAACAGAATCAATCCAATCTTCAAATGTTTCTCCTTCATCAGGAGATATTTTTATTTCAAGTTCACCCCAATCATTACCACAATCATTACAATGACATGTTGGTTCCCCACCACTGATACAACAACCACCTAAAATTACTTTACCTTCATCCATTTCCTTGTGTAGTTTTTCATTATAATCTGGATAACCGTATTGATAGCTACTAATATTTTGTGAATCACATTTTGGACATTTCATTTTTATGCAAACCGCTTATTTAATCAAAACCATTTTCTTAACTGATTGAAATTCCTTTCTAGTCTCCAATGATGTAGCACTTATTCTATAAAGATAAATTCCACTTGACAAATTACTAGCATCAAATTGTAGATTATGATATCCAGCACTTTGTATCCCATTATGCAGTACCTTAAACTCCTCACCAAGAAGATTGTAGATATCAATCCTTATTTGACTCTCAGTAGGTAATCCATATTTAATGGTTGTAGTTGGATTAAATGGATTAGGATAATTTTGATATAATTCATATCCCTTGGGTAACCAATTTTTTGATCGATCAATCTTTGTGATAACCTCTCCAATATTGCCGTTGCTGCTTACTTGTTTAGCCCAAGAACCATATAATCCTTCTATCCAAACCTTTATAAATCCCCCTCTAGTATCCATCACGAAAGAGTCATAGTCAGCTTGTCTCAAAGTAAGGGTAACTCCAGCACTATCCCAAAGACGATTACCTTCTTTTGTCATTTTCTGAACATAATTACCAGTAATGCATAGATAATCGTCCTCACTGGGAAACATTCTGCTACCGAATGTGCTGTCGATTGGTTCAATCCCTCTATATGGTAAAAGCTTTTCTCCACTTGAATTAATAACTTGGTAGTAACTACTATACTCAAAGTAGGGTCTTTGTCTGTGGTTTCTCCAATAAATTGAGGTTGAGGAATCAGAGTTGAAATACACATCAATTATGCTAGATCGTTCACCCAACGAATCTCCTATTGAAATATACTCTTCCCAATTATAGTTGCCCTCGTCATCAAACCTTTCCATGTAATAACTACTATCCCAAGTAAATGCAGCCAAATCACCCAATGGACTACTGAAAATCTCTTTAGGCTTTTGGGGAAATCTAGATGATTGTTCCCAAATTATATTGGCACTTCTATCAATGTTTATGTATTGAAAATTGAATAGGTCTGAGGTGGATATTGTATATAAACCACCATTCCCATTAGTAACTATCTGGTGCCACCACTTATGGTCATAGTTATGAATATCACCTCTATAAAGGACTAAGCCCGTATCTGGCCATGATCTTTCACCCTTTGAGTTGATATGCTGGATTGCTCTATACCCATCATTAAATACATCATCCCAATTATAGTCTGCTAACCATGAAACAAACACTCCACCACTATCATCTTTACATACCTCAAAGTGGAACTGATCGGTAGAGTCGTCTGCAACTAAGATTCCGTCCTCCCACATTTGATAGCCATTTTTATCTACTCGTTGTAATCTAATATTATAGTTATATCGGAAAGTAATTCCCTCTCTATCAATATAATCTAGATCACCAATTACAGCAATTACACCCCCCTCACCATCTTCAATTAATTCTAATTGATTTTGCCAATCTCCTATACCTAATTTGATAGGATTATTCCATTCTGTATAACCATATTTATCAAGTTTGAATAGGTATGAATAAAATCCCAATATTGTATCGATAGGTGCTTGTGGATAGTCTATCGCGAAGTAGACTCCACCATCACCGTCTGAAGCTGCGGCGAGTGGTAATCTGCTCCAGTCTGTAAGTTGTAAATCATCCTTGAAATGAGTTCCCCATTGAGCAATATCATTAGCCGTAAGAAGGATTGATAAAATTAATATTAATGTTATTTTCATAATTAAAACCTAGTTAATAATTTTGGAGTTTTCCCTAATAGGGAAAACTCCAAACAATTATTTTGCCAAAACCATTTTTCTTGATGATTGATAGTTATTTGAATGCAACTTATAAATATATATTCCACTTGGCAAATGACTGGCATCAAACTGAATGGAGTAACTTCCAGCAGATTGACTCCCTTTTACAAGTTCATGAACCTTCTGACCTAGCGAATTGTATATGAATAACTCAACATAATCATTATTGGGTAGATCGTAATTGATCACTGTCGTAGGATTAAATGGGTTAGGGTAATTCGCTTCAAGAGCATACTCATTCGGGATATTTTCTAATATTTTTTCGCCCTTTTTGTTTATAAGTCTTGCCTCAATCATTTCTTCATCACTATATGCTGATTCATTGTCATTAATATCTACTGCTGTAATTTTGTAATAAAAATCCTCTCCATGACTGTAAGAAGTAGTTACCAAAGAATCTTTATAAAATTCATCTTCAGTTGTTGCTATGTGAGTCCATGGTGTAACTGGGTAGTCAATTTTTCTATAAACTTTGTATTCATCAAAATCAAGTTCTGTATTTGCATCCCACTCCAAATAAGGGTGTTCATCAGTGCTTTCCGTTAATGAAAAATTTGAAGGAGTAGCGGGAGGTAAATCTGTAACATCCACTGTAGCATATCCAGTATATAGTATCCCTATCCAATCTATATCCTCTATAGCGATACTCGAAGAAGTGCCATTACGCAATTTTGAAGATGGGGTTGAAGAGTCATCAAAATCCTGTGTCCCGGTCATCGGATATGGGAATCTGTTGTTTTCATCTTGAGTCCCAGAATTATTATTTGCCCATTCAAGTTCAACCCAGTCATATTGATCATCTGGATCGAAATGCCATAATAAAACACCGGCAACTTTATTGGAGCCATTTTGTTCTGGAGTATATTGATCAAATCCTGCACCTCTTCTTACTTCAAGAATAAAATATTCATCGTAAGCAGGTATTGCCACTTTATAGAAATTCGGAGTAGGGGAACTATAGGTGATTGATTGAGATGTTACATTGGGAGTAATTGTGGTGGGTGTAATCCAATCATATTCAATTCTATAAATTGGTGCAAACGGTGCAGGACAAGAGCCTTTGAATGACGGTCCATTATGTGTCCCTACACTCATTAGAGAATAACGAAGTGGATCGATATCAGTATCACCTTCATATTCATCATGAGCTCCTAGTCCAGCATGCGCGAATTCATGAGCGTGAACACCGATGTGATTGAACTCACTCGATTTCATTTCTCCTACCGTATATAAATTGAGTCTGGCTTTTGGACTAAGATTTCCACTTGTTATTTGCTCTCCGGCTACCACAAAGCACACAACATCATAGGAGGACATTTCAGTAGATCCATATTCCGATACTGCTCCCTTATATAATGTGTCCATAAATCTATAGCTTGTCATATTATTGTAATAGGAAACTTCTTCCCTCATAATTAACCATTCAGGAAGATTTGTATTATTTGTATCAGCTGGATTAACGATTATAGCTTGCGAGTTTTTACCTGTAATTTCATAATCACCTACAGACATTTCATCGTAATAATCTCTTAAGGAACCAAAGACTTCATCACCATCAGGATGAGGAGTATATGTTATGTTGCCACTTTTATCTTTCGTGCTAAGGTAGCTACCATCTGAAAAAACCATGTCATCAAAATCACTTTTATAATATCCCACACCACTATGTGCACTTGTGTTTCTTCTACTAGTTGGAAAGTCAATTAGCACAACTCCGAGTTTAACAGTAGTCGAAGCAGATTTTAGACTCTTAACTTGATTAAATTTTTGAGTTCGCTCACTAGCGATTGTAAATTTTTTAATTCTGCTATTCTACTGCTTGATCTCTCTAAGTTTAATGAACTACTAGGGCCTTTATCGATACCTACTTTCTTTCCTGATGACGTGTATTCTCCTCTTTTATCAAGAGTTGCATAATAATACCACCCATCTGGTGAAGGGTAAATTGTATATCCATCTTTTGTCTGCATTTTGTGAAAGTATTCATCACCCCAATACCGTGCTGTAAATTCAGTCCTATCTGGTTGTTTCCATTTTTTGTAATCGGTATCGTCATAACTACCAAATAGAATGTTGCATGATAATAACAAAGACAATAATAAAAAAGAGAAGTTTCTTCATTTTCTGACTCCATAATAATAAAAGAAAAATCGTTGGAGAGAAACCTAAAGAAGAAACAGCAGAATTAAATCAGTAATAATACGTAGGAAGTAAAAATAGTTGTAAATGTTGTGATTATAGTCTGTATTAGAACTATTTTGTTGAAAATAATTTGAATGGCTACTAAAAAACGTACGTATTATTACGTATAAATACTAGGTTATGAGTACCATTCTCTGCTTAGTATTATAGATATAGTAACTATTTTGTAAACGAGGTGAGTTAATCTTTTCTACATGATTGTTTATTTATTCATAGATTTTTTAATAATCCATTTTGCAACGTTAAGTAATTTAATTATAGAATTTTATAATTAAATAATATCTGTTTTATTTAATTATAAATATTTATATTTAAATAGGAAAAATGAGCAAGTGATCATGAAATTAGAAAATTATCAAAGCGGCAAGTTTTTAAGACAATCTCATTCCATGAGTTTTTCTCCTTCAAAAATTGATGTAGTATGGACTTGGGAGGATAACAAGATAAACTCCCTTCTGTCTGAAGCCAATATAAAAATTGGCACTCTTGAAGCATTCTCATTAAGGATTCCAGAGATTGATACATTTATTGAAATGAATGTCGCAAAAGAGGCAACAACATCCAGTAAGATTGAAGGAACAAGAACTGAGATCGATGAGGTGATGAAAAGCAGTGATAATATCCGGCCGGAGAGAAGAGATGATTGGCAAGAAGTCCAAAACTATATTAAAGCGATGAACTTTTCCATCGATAAACTAACCACACTTCCCTTATCATCAAGATTATTAAGACAAGCGCACAAGATTCTGATGAGTGGGGCAAGAGGTCAACACAGAGCACCCGGAAAATTTAGAGAGAGTCAAAACTGGATAGGCGGTTCAACAATAAATGATGCCGTTTATGTTCCACCAGTTCATTCAGAAATAAATGATCTGATGAGTGATCTTGAAAAGTTTCTTCATAATGAGACAACTGATATTCCGGTACTAATTAAGATTGCTGTTGCTCACTATCAATTTGAGGCTATTCACCCATTCTTAGATGGCAATGGCAGAATTGGAAGGCTGCTTATCACTCTTTATCTGGTTCACTCTGGGATGCTGTCAAAACCATCACTCTACATTTCTGAATATTTTGAGAAACATAGACAGCTTTATTATGATAATCTAAACAATGTAAGATTGAACAATGATATGATCCAGTGGATCAAGTTCTTCCTTGTTGGAATTATTGAAACCAGCAACAAAGGAATCGAGACATTTGATGCCATATTATCTCTTGATAAGAATATCCGTGAGGCAAGACTGCCAAAGCTTAAGCGAAGAAAGAATATCGATGAATCATTTCTAAAGTTATTATATAAAAAACCGCTGATTACTTCTAAGGAGATCCAGAGAGAGTTAGGTGTATCCTTACCAACTATCCATTCCCTACTGACAGATTTTGAAGATCTTGGTATTCTAAAAGAGTTAACTGGCTACAAAAGGAATAGAGAGTTTGAGTTTACCGAATATCTTGATTTATTCAGAGATAAAAGATCATAAGGATAAGCAACGGATTTGATGCTCTAATCCTTTCTGTGAAGTGCTGAATATTCAGCAGCAAAATTCAATAATCCCGCCAATGAATTCAGATGGAATTTCTTTATTATTTTATGTCTATGGGTATCAACAGTTCTGGGAGATATTTTTAATAATGCTGCAATTTCACTTGTTGAATAATCTTTAGCAACCAACAGCAGTATCTCCTCTTCCCTTCTTGTTAAAATTTTACTTTCACCTTTGGGACTTTGAATGATTGGCTTTTGAAATCTATTTGTTGCTTCATAGAAATGATTATACGTTTTACCTAGAAAATATTCTTTTCCATTCATTACTTCTTCTATTGCATGAAATAAATCTTCTACATCCCCATTTTTACTTATTAATCCTTGTCCACCAGCTTTGAAGCAAGTATAAATCATTTTTTCAGTAGTATCTTCTGAAAGAAATATTATCCTAACTTCCCTATCGCTCTTTCTTATCTCCTTTACCGCCGATATACCTCCTTTTTTTGGTAATGAAGGATCAGTTATTATTAGGTCCGGCATGCTTTGTTCATGTTTTCGTATAGGTTCATTTCCATCCTCTGCATAAGAAATTATTGTGAACTTAGAATTTTCATTCAGCAGCTTTTCTAACCCAGTTCTAATTAGAGCATATTGATATCCCAATAGTATTCTGAAATACTTTTCTTCCTCTGCATTTTCTCTCTTTTTCATGAGTTTTCCATATTCAAGTTTATCTTTTATTGGAAATATAGCTGAGGATGTTGGAAAATGAATCGGTAGTACTACGTATAGTTATGAGTTAATTTTACAAATGCTTAAAATTTAAAGTATTCACCACTTTTTTGTCTAAATATTGAATAATATTGATCTATCATGGCGATTGTATCTCCGTAATACTACGTAGAATTACAATACAGATTAACAAATTCGACCAATTATTAGCTATTATTTGGGCCAAAAACGTAAAAAAGCATAAGACTCATAATCAGAGGGTCCGGGGTTCGAGTCCCTGTCGGCCCACGAAAATAAGCTAAAAACAAAAGAAAGCGCCTGACTTCAGGCGTTTTTTTTGTTCCACCAAAATTTCACTGTACACCTACTGTACAATAAACGACAAGTATATCTGAATACTTCAGATTAAATTAAAAATTAATTGTACAGAAATCTACAAAATTATTCGTTCGATTTCGAATAATATTGAGATTTTAGAGGGGGAAAAACTCAAGTGAATCAAAATATTTATGCAACTTTTAAATGATCGATTGCATCTTGAAGAGACTTAAGATTAACATGGCTATAAATTTCGGTAGTGACTATACTTGAATGACCAAGTAATTCCTTGATCGTTATAATTGGAACTCCCTTTATAGCGAGGTGAGATGCAAAACTATGTCGGAGGGTGTGAAAGTGTATATCTTCATTTAATTGAGCCTTTCTACAAGATTTTTTAAAATATCTCGAAACATAGTTCCCATCATATGGAAACCCATTTTCTTTAGAAAATACATATACATCTTCAGCATTGTATATTACCCTATCATTTTTCAGACTCTCTAGAAGATCTTTGCTTATTGGGATGATTCTTTGTTTATTTGATTTCGTCTTAAACTTGTCATCCCCAATTGTTATTATCTTCTCATCTAGGTCTATGTTCTGCCACCTTATGTTCACAATCTCTCCAAGTCTACAACCAGTATTGAATGCAAAGATAAAAATTGATTTCATTTTTTCAGATTCAGTATTCTTTAATATACTTTGAAATTCTATTTGATCTATAAAGACTAGTTTTGTTTGTTGAGACTTTTTAAATTTAACTTTCTGAAATGGATTTGAAGAAATATGCCCCCATTCTAATGCAATGTTAAATGCTGCTTTCAAAGTTCTGAGATAAACTGGAAATCCTTTTGGAGCAAGTTGCATTATATAAGCTTTAAATTCTTCTACATTTTTCTTAGTTATTTGAACAAGCAACCTTTCTTCACCAAAGAAATTAGAAAGATGTTTCATTGCAAGACCAACTGATTCAAGATATTTTTTTGAGAATGTAATTCTTATATAGTTAGAATACTCATTTGAGAATTTGTAGATAGTAATTGCACTTTCAAGATCCTCCTTCTTTTTCTTCTCTACATTTTCTAGAAGAGTTTTTAGACTTGTTAGTTCTTCAAGTGAATAATTTTCAATTTTTGATATGTCAGAACCTCTTGGACAGTTTTTAGTAAATTCTTATAGATAATTTAGGAGAACTAAGAATGAACCAAGAAGTTAAAGATGAACTCGATCTTAGGAGAAAAATTAAGATATTGAAGTTCATAGAAACGTTTGGGAATGTATCGAGAGAATGTAAGGAATTTGGAATACCTAGATCATCATATTATGTCTGGAAAAAGAAATATGAAACTGGAGGAGAAGCTGAGTTAAAGAGGAAAAAGCCGATTCCTAAAACCCATCCTAATCAAACACCTAGAGAAGTAGTAGATAAAATTTTAGATCTAAGAAAGACATACAATCTTGGACCTCAAAGAATATCCTGGTATCTAGAACGTTACCATGGGATGAAAACTTCTGCTTCTACGGTTTATAGAACACTGGTAAAGAATGGAGAGAGTAAGCTAGCTAAGAGTGTTTCAAAGAGAACTGTCCATACAAAACGTTACCAGAAAAAGGTTCCAGGGCACCATATACAAGTAGATGTTAAGTTTCTTTGGTTAATAGATCAATCAGGAAGAAGAGTACGTCGATTTCAGTATACTGCTATAGATGATGCTACAAGAATAAGAGCTTTGAGGATTTATGATAAGCATACACAGAAGAACGCGATAAACTTTGTTGATTATGTAGTAGAAAAGTTTCCCTTTCGCATTCATACAATCCGTACTGATAGAGGCCATGAATTTCAAGCACAATTTCATTGGCATGTTGAGGATAAGGGCATACAACATAACTATATTAAACCCAGATCTCCTCAATTGAATGGTAAGGTGGAAAGATCACATAGAACCGACAAGGATGAGTTCTATCAGCTTTTAACCTATACAGATGATGTAAATCTTAATAAGAAATTGAATGAATGGGAAAATTTTTATAATTTTAGTCGACCACATGCTGCTTTTGATGGGAAGACACCTTATGAGATGTTAAGTTCTTTACTCAAAAAATAAGTCTTTTGTCCATGAGGTAGTGAAATATCACACAAAGGATATTCAGTTTCTGTATAGGACTTGTTCAATGTCTCTGTAAAGTTATCCTCTTGTTTCGATAGCCAATGCTCTGAATTTATCAGTTTATTCTGACTTGAAGGTTGAGAAAATGTTGGAGAGCAAAATATAATCAACAAGAGTAGAATAGATATTTTCATAATATCCTCCATTTCTAATCTTGATTATTAGACACCTTGAGAGAAGCTCAATAATTGAGGAGAAGAGAAAAATTCAGTACTATATTCTGAATGTTTCCCTCAAGGAAGAATACAATAACATAAGGGAAAAGGATGGTCGTGTCAAATTAATTCGATTGCTACTGGCAAGTAAAAAAAATTAAAAATTATTTTGCAGTGTTTGTGCGACCTATTACCCAATCCCATCCACCCCCAAAAGGGATTCGGTTGAGAAAACTCGTTGAGTTTTGTTCTAGACTTTCAAACATGTTAAGATCGTGGATGGTCTTGTGCCCCTACCTCCTAGCATACTGCATAGTATGCTAACCATTCAATCATAATTTAAGAGGAGGTTGTCATGACTTTTAAGCTGTATTATAAGCGATTTCTAGACGGAATCAATAAACCAGTAATTTGTTCCAAGAATGATGATTACCATCTAGTTGATTTTAGTATTCTCAAAGCTGATGCTGGAAACGCATTAGATCCCAATAAACCAAGTCATATCAATAAGGCTAAAGAAGTAGTACTGAAGTCTAATGGTGGAAAACATGTAAGCTTTAAAGATTGCTACACTGGTGATTCTACGATCACTTGGAATTTTACCGTGAATGTCGCTGAGGACGGTACAATTACATTCTAATTAGCCCCTTATGTTATACTTCACACATATATCACACACTTTTGTTCGTTACACAAAATCAACTTAACTGTAATCCGTCAACTGATAATTGATCAGTCAGCTTACATTATTTAAACTCGGCACAAAGAAATAATTGGACGGTAAATCCTTTCATTTAGGAAGATGTGGAATCTACTTTCTTACAGCTAATACATGTTTCTTAAGCCCAAACCATGAGCCCAAGCAAACAAGATCGTCTTCTATAGAATCGTGTGCTAGATAATTCTTTTGTTTGTTATGATTGAATCTCGAAATGTAATACTGTCTCCCAAGCCAGATCTTATATCCATCGTTGGAGATGAGCAGAGAGTTCTCTTCCCCTTCTAAAAGTCCAATACTATCTGCCCATTCTTCAATGTTCGTACTGAGTTTCAATATCTCGTTCCAGTCTGCTAATCTATATTTATCGCCGAACTCCTTTCTTATCATCTGATCCAAATCTTCTTTTTCGTTATACTTTTCTGAAGTGATTTTGAAATCGCTGGCATGTAAGGTTCGTCCGGTCACAATATCCTCTTGCTTTTTGATATAGCTGTGCCACTCCCTCATAGAGTCTGTTTCTCCAATGATTTCAGAAGGATGAAACCAACCGACCAGATCTGGGCGACAATTTGTGTATCCCGCCATCCATCGGCCATCCCCCCAGCGCGGATAGTCTGCCTTTTGACCTATTCGCATCCCAAAATGAATATGCGAAACCATGGTATAACACTCCTCCGCTTCACCGATGTAGGCAATCAGTTCCCCTTTTTTCACTTCGCCTAAACTCTTTTTCAATCTGCTGGGGCTAAGATGACCGTACAGCGAATAAACATTCTCGACCGGATGGTCAATGATGATCAACCCGCCATACCCACGCGCTTTCGCGGAATAACTAATTATTCCATCCCCTATGGCATACACGGGTGTTCCCGGTGGTGCAAAACTGTCTTCAGCGGTATGATGCTTCTCTCCTTTGGGTGGATCTGTATCAGTCACCGGTATTTCCGGGAAATAGTCATCAAGCGGATACCGGAACGAACTTGTTTCTTTCAATTGTTCTGCATACTCTTGCATCTCACCGCTGTCAAACTCGGTTTTCCAACAGCCGTATAATACTATAAGACTGGCGGTAACAAGTCCAATGAAAAGTCTTCTATTAAAGTACATTTTCGTCTGACCTCACTATTATTTCATAATAGTCGATTATTAAAAGTACTTCTATACACAGACTAAATACAATTCAATTGTCTCTCTTTGAATGATTGAAAATTGTATTCATCATGTTATTGAGAGTAACGTCGTGTTATGTTAAGACAATATGTCAGAATGTTTCCCTCAAGGTGGAATAATTATCTTACGATTATAAAGATAACTTAAGGAAAAAGGATGGTCGTGTCAAATTAATTACGTTTGCTAGTGGCTAAGGACTTTTGACAATTAGTCAGAAGGTATTCTTGGATATTGTTCCAATAATAGAGAATAATAAACAAGTGATACTATAATTGATACTATTTTGATAATTATTTGTATTGACTTGGGTGGATTCTTTTCATAATTTTATTGTGTGCCTTCGGGCATCCAATCAAGTTGGAAAGGTTTTGCCCTCTACCTTTCTGACTTTACCCAGGGAGTAGTGTAATGCTACTCCCTTTTTAATTTATGTCATCAAGAATGATACTAACATTAATTGTATCACCGTCTTCAAAGTCCTTTAGACAATAATTAGCAGAATATATTTACCCAGCTACACCAGTCAATTCTGATTGTGAAACTACTTTTTGCTCAATCAGTGATCTGATTGTTATCTCTGTCATTTCACTCATAAACGGAAATTCATATCTGATATCGAGCACATATGCCTTTAACCTCATTTTGATGACTGATCTACTATGGTGAATTTCATTTTTGAAGATAACCGAAATGGGTTTGTTCAGATAAACATATTTTGAAACTTGTGCTGCTTTAATTCCAATTTCCCTCACCTTCTGCAGGTTGATATATGGCGGTAAATATATTTCAGCAACCACTTGACAATTTGCCTCTCCAGAGTTGGCATTTGAAACTGATTTTGTCATTATATCCCCATTAGGAATACTAACAATTGAGTCATCTGGTGTCACTACTCTCGTGGAACGAAGTCCTATGCTTTTAACTTCACCGTAGTATTCTCCAATTTCAACTTTATCGCCTACCTGAAATGGTCTATCAAATAGAGTAATGATACCTCCAAAAATATTTTTAATAATATCTTGTGATGCTAATCCAATAGCGATACCAAGAGATCCCGTAACTACAACCAATGACTCGATAGGTGGCGCAAAAATTACTCCCACCACAATAAATATTACAAACGTCCACGATAATATTCTAAATATTGGAATTATACCCTTGAAACCAATTCTATACCTAGTACTTTTTTCAGAGAGTTTATCAAAAATTTTTGTAGTAAACTTTATAACATAAAAACTGATTATAACAAAAATGATTGCCCAGATAATTTTACCAGCCGAAAAAATATCAGAAAGTTTTTCCTTAATCTCTCCATCTGGAATTATTTGAGGTATTTGCCTAGCGACGCCAGTTGCAGAATCTTCTTTTGTGGAAACGACTTCATCGCTTTTGCTAATCTGTGAGCCATCTTTTATTTCAATAGAAGAGTTTGAATCGACTACCGTTTGACTAAAAGAATAACTTAGTGCAATAAAAAACAATATTAAAATCTTTCGAGCCATTATATTTCCTTAATGAAGTATATTTTTATCTTTAAGTAATTTGATTATTGCTGTATACAACTGAAAATTAATTTTATAGTTGCTGCCTCTTTGAAAAATAATTCCATCATCTGATAGAGATGCAAATAGTAATTGACTACTTTTTAGTTCCATGTTGAATATTTTTGAATGTTGTTCACAAGATAGGCCATCATGCAATGTTATTGCCATCAGAGTGAATAGCTTTTGATCTGATAAGGCTTTTAGAAACATAAAATCAAAATCTAGCTCTACAGAGACTTCTATTTGCTCATCGTCTATTTTTAGAATTGATCTGAGCCAATAGAATAATGCAACAGCTATATTATTTGATGTTAAATCATTTAAGTTTTCGAAATAAAAATGTTGTAAATATTCATGTTGTTCCGGAGCCGACATTTTTAAGTAAGATTTTTGAGTTTCTATTTCAGGTGAAGGAAGAAAATGGAGATTGTAACCACTAATATTATGTCTACTAAGAATGATACGTTCTAGTAAATTTTCATCTAGTTCTTTCAACTTAATATTAAAAATAAAATAATCTTTAATATTTAAAACCTTATTCAAATATGCCCAAGCATATAAATTACAAGTAGTAATCCAAAATACTTTTCGATTAGTTGCAGTAATAATTTCTATCAATTTAGTAATTGCATCGAATCCTTCAACAAATCTTAGGAAGAAATCTTCAATATTTTCAATGACGACAACTCTTTTCTCTTTTAAATTATTTATCGTACTAATCAATTGTTCAACACTATCAACTTCCTCAAATTCCATCACATTAGTAAGTAATTTAAGTAGCTCTGCTTCAGTGTAAAGTGTATCACCAAACTCTTTTCTAAAAACCTTCAAACCTTTTAAATGAGGTTTCAGAGCTATGTTTATTAAAGAAGAGGTACCGCTCCCCTTCTCACCAATGATCATGACAGAAGAAATCTGGTTGTTTTGCCAATACGAGATTGCCTTTTCTAACTTCTCAACTTCATCTTTTCTGCCCTCAAACATTCTTTCATCAGTTAATTGTTCATTACTAAAAAGGCGTTGATAAACATAAGGAAGTTTCTCCGATGACTCAGTTACTCTAACCAAATAGTCTGCCATTGCCTCTGAGAGATCAGTTTCAGCATCACTCAAACCAACTTTTGAGCTAATACCAACAATTTTATCTTTTGAAGAAAAGAATAGTCCTGTACTCTTGTTCTTTAACCACCTGTACCAAACAGTAAGTTTTCTATATGATTTGTAAAAATTATCTTTTGCTTCATGCAGTGCTTTCTCTTTCGATACTTGAATTCTAATCGTAATAAGTCGATCGATATCCGACAGTAAGATAATGTCTTCAATCAATCCTTTAATAACCTGTTCCAGCTTTACCGAAACTTCTTTTATATACTCTTCTAACTCTTTCTTAAATTCCTCAGTTTTGTTAGCTGCTCGCAATAGACCATCGGCAGCAATTGTAATTGATTCGCTTGCTGATGATTGCTCTTGACTGAATTTTATTTGAGCAGAATCTAAATTGTACTCTATAATTCTACCCAGACCAATAATTGACGAATTCAATTTTGCTACTTTACCCTCAAATTCACTAAGTATTTTAAGAATATTAACATTGATCTTGTTCACAACAATTGGAGAGATAATCTCCTTAGGACTAAACGTTTTTAACTCATCTTGTTCTAACTTATAATTAAGCTCTTTGGGTTTAACAAATGTATATTCTTTTTCAAATTCATTAAGATTTTGCTCTATACTTTTTTGATATTCAGTAAATGCTGCAGAAAAATTATTTGATACAATTTGGTTAATAAGTTTTTGTATTAAATTTTGATCAAGTGACTTGCTTAAGTTGTCTTTTAATTGGTTTATAAGATTCTTAAAATTGCCATCATTATTGCTAAGACTATTTACAGAATCATTAAGTTCTAATACTATTGAACTCACAAGAGGATTAATTTTTTCTTCCAGAAATGTTTTTCCAAAACTGCTAATTTTATAAGATTCAGCAAGGATCAGGAATGTGAACCAGAGTAAGTCCTCATAATATTCCTTTCGATCAAAAACCGCAGAAATAAAGTTTTCCCTAAACTCTTTAGATCTAACAAATAACTTATCTTGAGCTTTAATTTCTTGCTTTACTTTATTTGTTGAAAACTTATTCTTCGATAATTCAAATGTGCCAACAATTCTATAGTCTTTTTTGAACGCTTCAAATTCAAAGGTAAGATCGTCTAATAAAGATTTGGTGAAAATTTTATATGCTTCTTCTAATTCAGTTTTTATTAATTCAATTTTTGAATTCAGAGAAAGGAAAGAATCCTCCCAATTTCTCTCGTTATTTTCTTCGAGAAATGGGATATGCTCATTAATAAAAACTCGATCCAATTCTTTTTGCGCAGCAGTTAGGCTAACAATCAATTTACCAATAGATTCCGTATATACTTCGGACTTAGATAATGTTTTATTCAAATACCTATTTAGAAGATAATGCGTAGCAAGATTTTTAAGTGGAATTTTCCTAGTCCATATATATTCTTTTTCTTTGCCCTCTATAATATGAAAAAAAAAGGCTGAGATTGAATAGGTGCTTCTTTTAATAGTTTTTAAAAAATGGATTTTCTTGGAATCTTGTTCTAAAGAATTAAAATGAGATTTTTCTTGATTCAATACTATATTTGGATCAATTTTTTCTAAAGATTCTTCCAACTTCTTTTTAAGATTTTGATATTGTTCGAATAGAATCGTATTAGAAAGAATTTCTTTTTCGATATGTAGATTTTCTTCTAATTTTCTATGTAATTCTGCTGTAATACTGAATAATTCTAGTTTTTCCTTCTTCTCTGTAATTAATTTTTGCCAATTTTCATAAGATTTAGTGTAACTCTCAATGAATTGGACATTCTTATTGTGGAATAATTTATAATCTGGGATAATCTGATTTCGAATAAAATCTTTAATCCCTTCAACTGAATCACTCAGAACTCTTTCAACCATTTAATTGCCTTACTATATATAATTCTAATGATATTCTTTTATTTTTTCATACTAAAATGATCTCATTTTTTGGGAATAAGTTTGAAAATATAATTTTAGTACTTTTGATTATTGTTTCTCTTTCAAGACAATTTTTCTATGAGGAAATGGAATTTCAATTCCCTCATTATCAAATCTTTTCTTAATAGAATAATATAAATCGCACTTAAGGATAAATCCATTATAAGAATCCTCGGTCCAGATATAAGCTCTGAGATTAACTGAAGAATCTCCCCAATTTATTAATCTAATTACAACAGGATCTTCACTATTCTGAATTTGCTCATCAGATCTATTGTCAATAAAGTTTGGATGACTTTTAACTTCTTCTCTAATAATTAGAATAGCTTTATCAACATCAGAGTCATAGCTAATTCCACACTCAAAATGGTTGCATATCTTAGAATCAGTTATCGTAGAGTTCAACAAGGTTTCGTTACTTATTATTGAATTCGGAATTATGACTCTTCGGTTTTCAAAATTTCTAATTATGGTGTGTCGTAAAGTGATGTCTTCAACAATTCCACTATTTTGTTGAACAACAATAATATCATCTACTCTAAATGGTTTAAAGATTACTATAAATATACCACTGACAATATTGGAAAAAGCTTGCTGGGAAGCCAAACCTAATATCGCCGCGAAAATTCCAGCACTTGCAAGTAGCGTAATACCGATCTCCCTTAACGAAGGTATAGTATAAAAGACAACTATTATTGCAACTAAATAAATTATAAAAGTGACAGCATTTTTTAGAAAACTATAATTTGTGGCATTGACTTTTAGGACATTTGAAGACTTTAATAGTGCGCTCTGAAATATTCTTCTGAATAATTTGGATAATAAAAAAGCAATTAATAAAATAAAAATTGAAATTGCTATATACTTTAACTCCTCACTTTGCCAAAACATGAATTTACCAGATATTTTTGAATAAACTATTTATAATATAATATTGAATTAACTCTTGTCAACCTTAAATTTTCTAATTTTCAGTCGTGTTGTTATCTAAAAATGATATTGCTCTATCTACAGAGGCGTGATCACCAGTAATCACAAGTGTATCTTTAGAATTCAACTTTTCAATACCTGAAGGATTAGCAATTGTTCTTCCCTCCCTAACAATTGCGATAATTGTAGCATTTGTTTTTTTTCGTAAATCAATTTCGCGAATTTCTTTTCCTATAAATTCATTGTCTTCATTTATATAATAAATTTCTGTAAGACCTTGAGCCAAAATCTCATCTAAATGGACAAAATCATCAATATTGTTTTTATTTTCTTCTCGTAACAATTTGTATGTCTCACCTCTTAATAATCCGGTTTGCTTCATTATGATATTCATCGGAATATGATAATGCTGGAGTACTCTTTTAAAAATCTCTAAGGATGTTTCGAATTCTTCCGGTACAACAACATCAGCTCCAATTCTTTTTAGGTCATCTATTTCATTAATGTATCTTGTTCTAACGACAGTAAATAAATCCTTTTTTAATTTTTTAGCAATCTTTAATCCCCTTTTAGTTGTATTTGGATCAGAGATCGCAAATACCAATACTTGAGCTTTGTCAATATGTGCCTTTTTTAGTATTTCTTGTTTACTGATATCTCCAAAAATGATATTTTCTTTATTGATTTTTTCAGATTTCACGGTATACGGATTTAATTCCACAACCACATACTTAATCCCTGTCTCACGAAGAACTTTTGAAACACTCTTACCATTCAATCCATATCCAGCGATTATAACGTGATCCTCTAAGCTAATAGAATCTTGACTACCCTTATTTTCTTTTACAATAATATCATCATTCAGTGAAATGAAGTAATGCGTCATTCGAATTAGAAATGGAGTTAGAATCATAGTGAATATCGTCGAAGCAAGAAATACTTTATATAAATCATTTTCTATTAAATTGAAGTTTAGTCCGGCTTTAGCCAATATAAAAGAAAACTCACCAATTTGCGAAAGACCAACTCCAGTAAGTAATGCAATTCTTAAAGGATATTTGACCAATAATAAAATAATTACAATAATGAAGCATTTTAATAAAACAATACTAATAGCTGTTGAAAAAACCATAATTGGATTTTCGAATATAAATTGAAGGTCTAGGAGAAGACCTATTGAAACAAAAAAGATAGTGTTAAAGGCATCCTTAAGAGGAGTTATATCAGATAGTATATGCATATTGTAATCAGACTCTGCTAAAATCAATCCTGCAATGAAAGCTCCTAAAGCAAATGATAAACCGAGAGAATGTGTAATGTAGGCTGACCCTAAGAGTAATAAAATAATTCCAATAGTAAATGCTTCATTCAGCCGTAATGCAGCGATCTGAAAAAGTATTTTTGGCATCAAAAATCTGGCAAGGAAAATAAGTAGTGCTAAAGCACCAAATGAAAAAAAGATTTGCATAAATAGACTTTGTAATCCAATATTACTATCAGCACTAATAATTGGAAGTACTAGAAACATCGGTACTATCATAAGATCTTGGAACACAAGAATCCCTACTGAAAGTCTACCTTGCGGTGTTTCAAGTTCTTTACGATCAGAGAGTAATTTAAGAACAACTGCTGTACTTGATAATGTAATAAGCATTGAAGAAAAAATAGATTGCTTTGCAGATAATCCTAAAGTGTAAAATAAAAGCCATGATATTAGAAGGGTCAATCCAACTTGAAAACCACCAGTTGTTATTAAATATTTTTTTATCTTCATTAAGCGCGAATAAGATACCTCAAGTCCAATCGTAAATAAAAGAAGAGCGACACCGATCTCAGCCATTGCTTCTATTTCATGATTGCTTTTAATTAACTTAAATCCATAGGGTCCAATAATAATTCCGGCAATTAAAAATCCTACAATACTTGGAAGATTTATTTTCTTAAATAGGTAAATTATTGGCAGCGAAACTATTAAGATAATTAGGATATCTTCAAATATTAGAAATGCATTCACTCTTCTTCAATCCTTTTTTTTTGATAAAATATTTAAACAATCTATCGTCCTAAGAATGTTTGAGTTTGTAAAAGTATATTATAAAAAAATACTTGACAAGCTATATAATAAATATTTTTCTGTTCCTATTCTGATAATTATTTCTTCAAATGGAATTAATTATTTCACTTGTATTGTCTAATTCTTTATAGTATAATATTAGGTTATTCGATTTCTGATTTATTCGGAAATGATATTTATAGTTAGATTAATAAAGAACTGCATTTTGAAGGATTTGATAATATTGGTGATATTCTATTTCTATATTCAAAACACTAAAAAGAGATAAGTTAAAAATGCAAACCACTACTGAAGATAAAAATCATATTTTGAATCCACAAGGAACTCCTTATGACCTTATTGATGGAGCTGAAGGTTCTGGATTCGAATTAAGTCAAAATGTAAAAGAAAGAAAAAGTATCATCCAAAATCTTGATTATTCCTTAGAGGAAAGATTAGAAGCTTTGGAGGATGTAATAGATTCGGAAGTTGGGGATACTTCCTTATACCGAGCTCGGAATATTGAGAGAGAACTCGGATTAAGACAGATCTATTTGAAATTTGAAGGTGGAAATCCATCAGGAACTCAAAAGGATAGAATTGCATTTGCTCAAGTAATGGATGCAATGAGAAGAGGTTATGATACAATTACCCTTGCTACTTGTGGCAATTATGGAGTTGCTTGCTCCTTAGCGGCCTCTACTGCGGGAATAAAATGTAGAATTTATATTCCAGAATCATATCATACCAAACGACTTCAAGAAATTATAGAATTAGGTTCTGAAATTATCAGAGTTAAGGGTGACTATGAAGAAGCTGTAAAAATTTCTTCAGAAGAGGCATTGAAGACAGAAGATTATGATGCAAATCCTGGGGGTAAAAACGAAACAATTCAGTTGAAAGCTTATGGCGAAATAGCCTATGAAATTTACGATGAATTACGAGATGCTCCAAAATATATTGCTGCTCCCGTCTCAAATGGGACTACATTGGCAGGTATTTATAGAGGATTTTTAAGTTTGTACCGCAGAGGAAAAACATCCAGAATACCTATCGTAGTTGCGGGCTCATCTTTCAAGAAAAATCCAATAATTCAAGCATACTTAACTAATTCAGAAAAATGTGAAGATCTTGTCCCTGAGAAAATAAAAGAATCACCTATCAATGAACCATTAATTAATTGGCACTCAATTGACGGTGATTTAGCTCTTGACGCAATTAGAAAATCAGGTGGGTGGGCTTCATTTACTACAGACAAAGAAATGCTGCGATTTTCAAAGATGTTAAAGGATAAAGAAGGTATGTCTGCACTACCCGCTTCAACGGCAGGTTTGATTGCATTCGTAAATAGGCACATCTCAGAACCTATACCAAATGACAGATTTGTGATGATTTTAACAGGGAGACAATAAATGAAAAATTCGCTAGAAGGCAATGCTATTGTATATTGTGAAGGTTCATATAATACGACGAATGGTAAAACTGCACATGGTTTGGTAAGGTTTACAAAGAGATATAATGTTGTAATTGTAATTGATTCTAAATACTCTGGTGAAGATGCACTGAAGGTAATTGATGGGAAAAATGGTAATATACCGATAGTTTCAACTTTAGATGAAGCAATAAAAGAAGCAAAAATATCTGGACATCCAGCAAGTTTTTTTGTTGTTGGTCTAGCCCCAGATGGTGGCAGATTAAGTACTGAAGGTTTAACTGAAGTTAAAAATGCAATTAAAAAGGGGCTAAATGTTGATTGTGGTCTTCACGATTTTCTTACTGATAATAAATCAATTATATCTTTAGCAAAAAAATTTAATGTTAAGGTTAGAGATATAAGAAAAACTCCCCCACGAGAAAAATTAAATTTCTTTAGTGGTAAAATTGAAGAGGTTGATTCTCACGTAATTGCAGTATTAGGAACTGATTCTGCTATTGGTAAAAGAACCACTGCCTGGATTTTATTAAATTCCCTTCAAGAACTCGGCTATAAAACTGAGCTGGTTGGAACCGGACAGACAGCATGGCTGCAAGGTGCAAAATATTCTCTAATCATGGACTCACTGATCAATGATTTTGTCTCTGGAGAAATCGAGCATGCTGTTTACTCGGCATGGAAAAATGAAAAACCTCACTTTATAATAATTGAAGGTCAAGGCAGTTTACTAAATCCTGCTTATCCAGGTGGATTTGAAATTATTGCTGCTGGGCGACCTAAATCTATAATTTTACAGCATGCTCCAGCTAGAAAAGAGTATGATGGCTTCCCTGGTTATAAACTTCATCCACTAAAAAAACAAATTGAAGCTGTTAATTTAATATCAGGGAAAAAAGTATCGGCTATTACGATTAATCATGAAAAATTAAGCACCAAAGAAGTTATTGAGGAATGTAACAAGATCAAGAATAAACACGAGATTTCAGCATATGATGTTTTATCATTCGGTGGCGAAAAACTGGCTAAGCACATTATCAAAAAATCTAAAATCAAATTCTAATTTTGAGTATTAAAATGAAAAAAAATAATATTTCTTCTGCAACCCTTAAAGATTTAGTAGTTATCGACAAACTAACTATTGGGCCGATAAAACTAGAAAAGAAGAGAGTAGTTGCACCTTATACCGTTTATAAGGGAAAAGAGATCGCAACTTATGATTTTATATATACCTATGAAGAAGAGGTTTTCGAACCTCTCAATAGTGCTCATTATAATCTTGCTAGCATGCTTGCTTCACAAGTAGCAATAAATTATGGCTTGTTCTGCAAGGAGATCGTATTTCAAGGTTTGTTTGATGACATTGATAAGACAGCCATAAAAGATTGGATGGAAAACACAGCACGCGAAATTTATGTTAAGAAGTTCCTTGAATCTAATCTATTTCTAGTCGGACCTTGTTCAAATCTACCAGTTGTTAAAAATAAGAACTATTCAGCTGCAAAATTGGAATTTGTTGAATCAGATCACAATCATTCAAAATCAAACTGGGAATATTGGGAAATTGATAAAAATAAGCATTGTATACTTTCTAGTGGTGGAAAAGATAGTTTACTTAGTCATGGTTTAATTGATGAGATAGGATTTGAAAGTTACCCTATTTTTGTCAATGAATCTGGTAGGCATTGGTTTACTGCAATAAATGCATATAGATATTTCAAGGAGAATGTTCCTAATACTGGAAGGGTCTGGGTTAATTCAGATAGAGTATTCTCTTTCATGCTTAAACAACTTCCATTCATACGTAAAGACCATGCAGATATTAGGTCTGATGAGTACCCAATTCGTTTGTGGACAGTTGCTATATTTTCGATGGCAGTTCTCCCCTTATTACGCAGGAAGAAAATTGGAAGATTGATAATTGGAGATGAATATGATACAACTGTAAGATCTTCTTACCGAGGTATATCTCATTATGATGGACTCTACGACCAAAGCAAATATTTTGATGAATATATGTCAAGATATTTTATGCGCAAAGGTTGGGCCATTTCACAATTTTCAATTTTAAGACCATTAAGTGAACTTTTAATTGAAACGATACTTGCTAAACGATATCCTGAACTTCAGGCTAATCAAGTTTCTTGTCATGCAGCTCATAAGGTCGGTGAGAAAATAAAACCATGCGGCAAATGTGAAAAATGCAGACGCATAATTGGTATGCTTTCAGCGATTGATATAAACCCAGAAAAATGCGGTTACTCTCAGCTACAGATAAAAAACAGTTTGAAAATTTTAGAAGAGAAATCAATCCATCAAGAAAAGGCTGGTGCTGATCAACTGCTTATCATGCTATCAGAAAAAGGATTGATTACTTTAGAAAAGAAAAAAGCAAGTAAACTAAAGGAACACCCTGAAGTTTTACATTTAAGGTTTGATTCTGAAAAATCTCAGATGATTGCAATTCCAAAAGAATTAAGGAAAAGTCTTTATAATATTTTTCTAGAATATTCACTTGGTGCTCTCAGAAGAGTGTCAAGGAAATGGGAAAATATCGATCCGTTCACTGAACCAGATATTAAATATGAATACCCTTTTGAATTAAGTAAAATGAGTACAAAAGGTCAATCAACTAAAACTAGAGTTACGAATAAACGAAAGTACCTTTGGGCACAAATGTCATGGCCTGAAGCAGAGGATGCCCTAAGAATTATAGATACAGCTTTACTTCCGGTTGGAGCAATTGAACAACATGGACCGCATCTTCCATTAGATGTTGATGCTTCAGACGCAGAATATCTTGCAACCAGTGTTGCAAAAGCATGTAGCGATCCAAAACCTTTAGTTCTTCCTCTTATTTCTTACGGTGTTTCATATCATCATGAGGATTTTAAAGGAACAATAAGTATTACTAACGAAACGTTAGCAAGAATTGTATATGAAATCGGTATTGATATTGCCCGTCAGGGAATCAAGAAATTAATTATTATTAACGGACATGGAGATAATGCTCCAACGTTAAGTTATGCTGCTCAGATGATCAATAGAGATGCAAAAATATTTGTTGCAGTTGATACTGGAGAAACGAGTGATGTGGATTTGGATGAATTAACAGACGTTCCAAATGACGTCCATGCTGGAGATATTGAAACCAGCACTACTCTTGCAACCAGGCCGGAGTTAGTAGATATGAATCTTGCCAAAAAGGAAGTTATGAAGTTTTCAAGCAAATATTTAAATTTTTCATCTTCACGAGGACTACCTTGGTATGCTCATACCCATAAAATATCGAATAGCGGAGTGATGGGTGATCCTACAAAAGCAGATGCAAAAAAAGGTAAAAAAATGTGGGAAATTATGATTGCACATCTTGTAGCTCTTGTTGAAGATGTGAAAAGAATGTCGCTTGATGAAATCCACCAAAAAAAATACTAAGATGAAAATTAAAAACTTAGAAATATATCCGTTTAACTTAAAATTAAAAGAACCTTATACTATCTCTTATGAAACAATAACTACTGCCCCAAATGTATTTCTACGAATTGAAACCACTTCAGGAATCAATGCTTACGGTTGTAGTGCTCCAGATAAAGGAGTTACGGGAGAGACACTTGAGACAACAATAGCTGCTTTTAATGATTTAATTCAACCATATTTAATCGGTGTTGATCCAATTAGATATTCATTACACCTACAAATACTTAAAGAGAAGTTAATAAAACTGCCCTCTGCACTCGCAATGGTTGATTCTGCTCTCTATGATATATTGGGAAAATATTCAAAACTTCCGGTATATAAACTTCTTGGTGGATTTAGAACGAGTATAAAAACTAGCATTACTATAGGTATTTTATCAATCCAAGAAACTATAGCTCAAGCTTCAGAATTTATTGCTGAGGGATTTCAAGTTCTAAAAATTAAAGGTGGGAAAAACGTAGAGGAAGATATTGAAAGGATCAACCGAATCAGAGAAATTTTTGGGAATAAAATTGAGCTACGCTTCGATGCAAATCAAGGTTATTCTGTTCCAGAATCATTGAGATTTGTTGAGCAAACCAAAAAGGCAAAAATTGAATTAATTGAACAGCCCACAAGTAAAAATCAACCTGACCTCATGGGTAGAGTTCTTGATAATGTATCTATTCCTGTTATGGCCGATGAGAGTCTAATGAATCTAAGAGATGCCTTTAAATTGGCTAAAAGAAATTTAGCCGATATGGTGAATATTAAACTTATGAAAGTTGGTGGTATAAATGAGGCACTTCACATTAACTCCGTAGCTAAAGCAGCAGGCCTTGAAGCAATGGTTGGATGCATGGACGAATCTGCACTAGGAATAGCTGCTGGGTTACATTTTGCGTTAGGGAAACCTAATGTATTTTATGCGGATTTAGATGGACATTTTGATCTGATTGATGATCCAACAAAAGGTGCTGTGATTCTAAAAAAGGGTATATTATACCCAACTGATAATCCAGGTCTTGGATTTGACCCGGTTTTTTAACATATGGAGGATATAAAATGAAATTTAAAATAAATAATCCGCAAATACCTATAATTATTGCAGCCATACATGATGGACATATGATACGTCCAGAATTACAAGAACTGCTAATTCTCGGCGAAAAAGAAAGATTAAGAGAGGAAGATCCATACACAGCAAATTGGTTGAATATTTCTCCAAATTCTATAACGACTGATATTTCTCGCTTTGAGGTCGATCTGAATCGAGCTCGAGAGAAGGCGATTTATAAGAAGCCAGAAGATTGCTGGGGTCTGCAAGTTTGGAAGAAGGAATTGGATGAAAATATTATTAAGAATTCGTTAGAAATATATGATGCATTTTATACCAAATTGAAACGAACATTAGACGAACTTACAAAGATTCATGGCCATGTTATTGTCTATGATATTCATTCGTATAATTATAAGCGAAATGGACCAGACAACCCTCCAGAGGGCGATATTCAAAACCCAGAAGTAAACTTGGGGACAGGAACTATGAATAGAGCGAAATGGGAAATTATTGTAGATCAATTTATACATGATATCAGAAGTTTCGACTTTTTAGGGAGGAATCTAGATATTAGAGAGAACATCAAATTTAAGGGTGGATATTTTCCAACTTGGATACATCAAAATTATCCAGATAAAGTTTGTTGCTTGTCAATAGAATTTCGAAAGTTCTTTATGGATGAATGGAGTGGAATTCCAGATGACAATCAAATATCAGAGATTTACAAAGTTCTTGAGTTTTCACTTGAGGGAGTGTCGGCTAGATTAAAAGAATTATAATTTTTATCATTATTTGGAATAAATTTGACCAGAACGAATCAAAATAAACCTCTTATCACTAATCAATTTATAGACAGGATATGTAAACGAATTGATGACAATAAACCTGTCCGTCGAACACTTCCTTTGGGAGGTAGACTTCACATTGATAGACCATTACCTTTCATATGCATCTATCGACGGCCTTCCAAGATTGATGACTCTGGTACCGAAAAATTGGTAAAGGGAGAAGCATCATATTTAATTACTTCATCTAGTTCAAAGATAAAGAATGATATAACTTCATTATTGGGAAATATCATTTCGCAAATCTCTGAAGAATTTGGTGCATTTTTAGTAATTGAGATCTGGACAAGAAGAAATAATAAGGTAATGAATAATAATGAGCTACATCTTCTTGATCCCTCGTTACGGCTAAAAATATCCAAGAATCACTTCCCTACTCAAACTGTTGAAGCTATGGAGAAAGCTCTTCAAAAAATCACTATCCTTAGACAGAAAGTTAAGGTCCAAATCGAGTATACAAAAACACAATGGCCTGAGAAAATGCCACCAATTGTTTCTTCAACTCTTTCAAAACAACGCAACGTTTTTTTTATTGGCATAGAGATAGATGAATTTTTTAAAAACCCGACAACAAATGAAATCTATCCCTTAGTCCTGCGAAAAGTCCATCAAGGGTTAGCAAGAGCTATTAAGATGGGTGCATTTCAATTTTCACACAGGCAGACGACACTCCGACCAACAAATTATCATGCACTTGGACGAAGAGCTATGGTAAATGCGGTCTGGGAAGTTGATCAAAAATTGGCTGAGATTAGTAATTCCTTTGACTTTCTCCTTCTTGTTACTCCCATAAATATTGAACAAGCATGGAATAAATTTCAGACGAATAAATTTCAGTCACCACCAATATTTTATTATCGTCCTATACCAGTAAATCCAACTCTACTCAAATCTAAATTGCTGACTATTCCGATTGAAAGAATTGAAGATCCGACAATTTCTTCCCTATTTGTTGAAAAACAAATTGAACTTGAAAGGACATTATCAATGTTAAGAGATCGTGGTACTCGAAATTTTTATTTCGGAAGTCTACAGTTGTATGGAGAGATCGATTCAGAATTGTTGAACACCGCGAAAGATATTCTTGAAAAAGTTTCTGCTCACAAACATGAACCAGCTAATCAAAACTATTTTAATGCAGAAATGTTCTCAAAGAAAGCTGAACAAGAGATTTTATACTATAGAAACTTTAATAAAAACGTTGATTCTCAAGTTATAATTAGGGACGATATAACCGGTCTTATGGTCTCCAAGGGAAACTTATTGGTAGGCAGCAAATTAAGGATTCCAGAATCGAGAGTTGAAGCCCTACTCCAACATGAAGTCGGGACACATATATTGACTTACTTCAATGGGAAAGTTCAACCATTCCAACAACTATATACAGGTCTTGCTGGGTATGATGAACTTCAAGAAGGAATTGCTGTATTATCTGAATACTTAGTAGGAGGTCTAACTCCTACGAGACTGAGGCTACTTGCAGGTCGAGTAATAGCAGCACATAGTTTAGAAAGTGGTGCATCATTCACTGAAACGTTCCACCAATTATATAAAACATTTGATTTTCCTCAGAGAATATCGTATATAGTAACAGCTAGGATTTATCGAGGTGGAGGCATTACCAAGGATGCCGTTTATTTGCGAGGATTATTAAAAACCTTAGCATATTTTCAGAACGGAGGGAAATTAGAATCGTTACTTGTTGGTAAAATATCTTCAGAGCATATTCCGATGATAAATGAACTGACTGCCAGAAAGATATTAAAACCAATATCCTTAAAGCCTCGTTATTTGGAAAATCATGAATCAATTCGTAAGCTTCAAAACTTGCAAACAGGAATTTCAGTTTTAGATTTAATAAAAAGGAGATAAAATGAAAATTGGATTTGTAGTAAATGATATAATGACTGAACAATCTGGGTATACTACCACAAGATTAGCTATGGGGGCTATTAATAGAGGACATGAAGCATGGACCATGGGTTTAGGAGATCTTGCTTATGATCCTGACGAAAATATAAAAGCCCGAGCACGTACCGTTCCCCAAAAACAATATAAATCAAATGACCTATATTTGAAAACACTACAGGGTAAGACTGCTATTAAAGAACGTATAACGGTGGATGAACTTGATATTTTAATGTTGCGAAGTGATCCGGCAAATGAAACAGGAAATCGTGGATGGGCAGCTACAGCAGGGGTAAATTTTGGTAGAATCGCAATGCGACACGGAGTAATTGTGGTAAATGATCCTGGTGGATTGTCTAAAGCATTAAACAAAACATACTTCCAATTATTTCCTGAAGAAGTTAGACCAAAAGCACTTATTACTAGAGATGTGTCGGAAATTAGAGAGTTTGCAAAAGATATGGGTGATAAGATAATTCTTAAACCTCTGCAGGGATCTGGTGGATCAGGAGTGTTTTTACTTCGTAAAGAGGATCGTTCAAATTTAAACCAAATAGTTGAATCATTATCTAAGGATGGCTACATTATTGCCCAAGAGTATCTTACAGCAGCTGAGGAAGGAGATATACGACTCTTTATGATGAATGGCCAACCTTTGCGCCACAAGGGTAAGTATGCGGCTTTTCGAAGAGTTAGACATGGTGATGATATAAGAAGCAATATTCACGCTGGTGGAAAGCTTAGAGAGGCAGAAATTACCGATGAACATCTTCAATTAGCAGAAATAGTAAGACCAAAATTAGTACAAGATGGTATGTTCTTGGTCGGATTAGACATTGTCGGAAATAAATTAATGGAGATTAATGTTTTTAGTCCTGGCGGATTAGGAAGTGCTCAGAAATTTACAAAGATTAATTTCAGCAATGTGGTTCTCGATGCACTTGAAAGAAAGGTTCAGTATATGAGTTATTACCGTAGAAATTTTGATAATGATGAAATGGCAACTCTCTAGAGTTCCTTATACTGTTGTATCACTAATCTATTAAAGGAAGATGGAAAGTTATAAACGCGAATTAAGAGATTTACAAATAGAATTGGTAAAACTTCAAAAGTGGGTGCAATTTAAAAATAAAAGATTACTTATCATTTTTGAAGGAAGAGATTCGGCTGGTAAAGGTGGAGCAATAAGACGATTTTCCAGATATTTAAATCCTAGAGCAGTAAGGGTTGTTGCAATGCCAAAACCAACTGATTATGAAAAAGGTCAATGGTTTTTTCAAAGGTATATTGCAGAACTTCCTACCGCCGGCGAAATAGTTTTTTTTGATAGAAGTTGGTATAACCGTGCCGTTGTTGAACCGGTGATGAATTTTTGCACAAAAAAGGAATATGAACTTTTTTTAACTCAGGTAATTCAAGTCGAAAAAATGCTTGTTGATGATGGTTTTATGATATTTAAATTGTGGTTTTCAATTAATATTGATGAACAAAATAAAAGATTAGCAGAGAGAAATCACAATCCTCTTAAACAATGGAAATTAAGTACTATTGATATGGAAGCTCAAAAAAAATGGGATGAATTTACAAAGTACAAGGAAAGAATGTTTGAAAGGACCCACACTAATTATTGTCCATGGATTATCATAAAAGGAAATAATAAACAAACCGCCAGAATCGAATCTATGAAATATGTACTTTCACAAATAAAATATAGTGACAAGAATATTAAAAATATTTCTTATGTAAATGATCCAGAGATACTTCAAGTATATAATAAAAACAGTTTGAATATGAGTTAAATACGATAAACCGAAAAAATTGTGCGATTTTTTTGCAGAAGTTTAAACGATTGTATTTGGTTTTAAACCCACGAGATCACCTTAGGTTTGGCATTTTATAAAGATCTTATAATAGACATAATTCTTAAAAATATCTTTGGTAACAGACCAACCTGGGGATTGAATTCTCAATAGTCCTTTATTAACATTTTACTAGTTTGATTAACTTTTCATTAAGAGGATATAGATTGGATACGATTAAAACATTTATAAAGACAACACTTTTGGGAGGGACATTAGTTGTTCTCCCGATTGTAATACTGATTTTAGTTTTTAATTGGTTGTATGAATTTATGGCCGATAAATTAAAACCGCTTACATATATCATTGTCGAAACTTCACGAATGCAAGAGTTTACGGCTGCTGTATTAGCGCTTTTAATAATTCTTATTTCTTTCTTCCTTGTTGGATTAGTGATACGAACCAAAGTTGGACGATTCATTTTCGAATTTATGGAAAAAACTATTTTAGCACGCATACCTCTTTATAAGATAATTAAAGAAACAACAATTCAGTTGATGGGAAATGGTAAAACATTATTTAAAAATGTAGCTCTAGTGAATATTTTTGGAAATGATACAATGATTACAGCCTTTGTAACCGACATCCACGACGATGGTTCATATACTGTTTTTGTACCATCCGGGCCAGCTCCTACTGCCGGATTCATTTATCACGTTAAAAAAGTGAATGTCCAAATTGTGGACTATCCAGTTGAAAAAGCCATGAAAACAATCTTCAGTCTTGGTGCAGGTTCCGTTGATTTAATGCGATCCATAAAGCCCAAAAATGGCTAACTATTTTATTCGGCTTCCTATTAAAAGATATATAAATTTAATACTAAGAACTATAAATCGACTAGATTAAATCGCTTAAAGAGCTAGATGCAACTTAACTAACATAATTGTTTCATAGTTATTCAAATTAGCGTAAATGAATTTATTAATTACAATCATTCTAATTTTAATTGGATTTGTTTTTTTAGTGAAAGGTGCTGACCTACTTATCAAGGGAGCTTCTTCACTCGCTACAAAATGGAATGTATCGCAACTTGTCATCGGACTTACAGTTGTATCTTTTGGCACATCAACCCCAGAACTCTCCGTAAATGTTTTTGCTGCAATAAGCGGACACACTGATGTCAGCTTTGGAAATGTTGTCGGTAGTAATATTGTAAATATACTTTTAATACTCGGTATTGCAGCTTTAGTAAGACCTCTTCAATCTAAAAAAAATACAGTATGGAAAGAAATTCCTTTTACACTACTTGCAGGGCTAACATTATTTATAATGTGTAATGATAATATATTTTTTGATGTTCCCAACATTCTCGGTACCAGTGACGGGATAGTTCTGTTGTTCTTCTTCATTATTTTTATTGTCTATGTATTTTCATTAGCTACTGTAGAAGGAACTAGTAATGTTGAGATAAAGAACTTATCAAATTTAAAAATCATAATATATAGTATTGTTGGATTGGCAGGCTTAGTACTCGGGAGTGAACTAGTTGTTGAAGAAGCGACGAGTATTGCCAAATTATTTAATATTAGTGATAGAATTATAGGCTTAACGATTGTAGCTATCGGAACTTCACTTCCTGAACTATTCACAAGCGTGGTTGCGGCTTATAAAGGAGATGTAGATATTGCTGTAGGAAATGTAGTTGGTTCAAATATATTTAATGTTTTTTTTATATTGTCAGTTAGTTCAATAATATCGCCGATTCAAATTGATGCTTCAATGAATTTTGATATGATTGTTATGATAATAGCATCACTTCTTTTATTTTTTACAATGTTTACTGGCAAGAAAAGATTAATAGACAGATGGGAAGCATTGGTATTTCTAATTATCTATTTGAGTTACAATATCTTTTTGCTTAGGTAAAACACTTAATCGAAAATATATATCAGATTATGCCATGACTAATGAGAAAAGGTTATTACTGTATATCCTCCTCACCTATTTGATTGGCAGAACTTTCAGTTCAAGGATTCCGAATTATAAGTCGTATTCGGGTTGCCTTGTTTCCATTTACCTCTTGGACTTTTGCAGAAACACTGCTGCTTAGCTCAACCGTAATTCCTGGAGTTAGCATTTTACCAATATGTTCAATTAGTAACCCCGAAAGAGAATCCATATTTTCTGAGTGAGGACTCAAACCTAATTGTTCATTCAGCCGTTCAATTAATTTCCCACCAAAAACAATGAATTGGTTCTCACCACCAGGTAAAATGCTCGGTAGTTCCGAATCAAATTCATCTTGCACTTCTCCAACTAGCTGCTCAATAACATCCTCGAGAGTAACGGTAGCAATTGTATTACCATGCTCAGTAACAACAAATACCATATGTTGGCGAATAGATTGAAACTGATTGAGTTGATAACTTGGTGGTGTGCTTTCTCGAATAAATATTTGATAATCGCCTTTTCTCGAGATTTTTTTTTAGCAATTAAATCCCTTTTAATAATCTACCAAGAATATCGGCTCCAGTAACGATTCGTTTACTTTCTATTCCCCAAATTAATACCATATCTTTTTTAATAGGGCTGTCTGAATCTATATGAGATTTATCTCTTAAGTTTTTAATTAAAATACCTAAATTTGTTTTTTCATCTCTTATTACTAGCGGAACATGACAGTATTTTTCTATTCCCTCGCTACGCTTACTGAATAATTCTGAACGAGTAAATCCATCTGCATCTAATACTAATTTAGGCTCATTTTTTTCGTCAGTGAAAATTATCCATTTTTCATCGGATTTATTTATTTTTTTTATAAAGTCATCATTAAGGTTTGCGGTATATTCAGGGAAAATTATCTTACCTTCAAAACTTGCTAAACGGATGATACTATCCGGATTAATTTCTTCACCTTCCTGAGAGACTTTTAGATCATCAAGAGAAAAGAAATTGATTGCACCTGTTCCTTCAATGTGATCAATCTCGCTATCATCTTCTTCCATGTGTTTTTTAATAAATAATTTGATATTACTCTCTGCGAAAAATTGAACCGATTCTTTTCCAAGCCAGTAATCCAATAAAAGAGCACTTGATTTTGCGACCGGGAATAAAACAAACTGGTAAAACCTTAAAACGGGTGCTAATAAAGAAGCCATTCGTAAAGCGTGTCTTGAAAAATATGCTTGAGGTATAATTTCACCAAATAAAGTAATTGCAAAAGTTGAAAAGGTGAATGAGAGTATTCCAGTCATAATGGAATCCGAAAGTAATGTTAATAAAACATTTATTCCCACATTACCCCAAAGAATAGTAGTTAATAAAAAATTAGAATCTTTGCGCATGTCTAGTACTTTCTTTGCGCCGCTTTTCATTGAAGTTTCGGCTTCAATTTCCAGCCTGAGGCGAGTTAAACTGAAAAAGGCTAGATTAAGTCCTGAGAACATTGCCGATTGACTCAAACAAAATGCTATTCCAAACCAAACAAAGAAATTTTCCACTTTTATAACCTTTTTTTAAAAAATAAGTTATGCAATGCCGAGAAAGGCGGACATCATCGTTGCCAATCCAAGGAAGCTTAAAAATCCAACAACATCGGTAACCGTTGTTAATATTATTGAAGAAGATTGAGCAGGATCTTGACCTATAGATTGCAGAATCATTGGTATTACTGCCCCGGATAATCCAGCCATACTCATCGATAAAATCATTGAGACGCCAATTACAATAGGTAAACCAACCGAACCTGTCCATATATAAACAATTAATGATGTTGTAATTCCAACAATTAACCCATTAAATAATCCAACGATGACTTCTTTTCTAGCAATTTTGAACCATTGGCGTGGTCTAATTTCTCTTAGAGCTAATCCTCGGATAGTAACTGCCAAAGCCTGTGATCCAGTATTTCCAGACTGTCCGGCAACAACTGGTAGGAAAACTGCAAGTATTGTAATCTTAGCTATAGTATCCTCAAAAAATCCAACTACAGACGCAGCCAAAAAAGCTGTTACTAAATTTATTTCTAACCATGGTAAGCGTTTCTGAATTGCAAATGATATTTTTGAAAGAGCTCTCTCATCTCTACCTGCACCGAACATTGCCTGAGCATCTTCAGCAACATCTTCTTTTGCAGTTTGTAGCAATGTATTGTATCGAATTATTCCGACCAATATGTTCTGCGAGTCAACAACAGGAAGATTAATAATCTTTTTATCTTCCATTATTTTTACTACATCTTCCAGTGGTGCCATACAATTGATTGCTAATGGTGGATCAGAAATGAGTGTACTTAATAAATCTTTTGGATCAGAGACAGCAATCTCTTGCAATGGGATAACTCCTATTAATTCCCCATCAGTGTTTATAACATAAATGTTAACGATCCTTCTTTCCTTTAGTCTCCTAACTCTTTTAAGAACATCTGCAACTGTGTTTTCAGGATAAAATGTAATTGCTTTAGTATCAACGATATACCCAGCTGTATTTGGAGGGAATGAGATTATAGCATTTATTTCTTGTTCTAATTTTTGAGGTAGTAGTGATAATTTACTTTGAAGTTTTTCTTTTTCTAATCTTGACAATAGTCTAGCTAAAAGATATGGATCTAAAAAATTAATAATTTTAGTAAAATAATCATCACTCATCTTCTCAAGGATTAATGTGGAAATATCAGGATTAATGTGACTGTAAACTTTTGCAGCAACTTCAATTGGTTGTAGTTCTAGGAAAGTGAGTATTTCATCTTCTTTAAAATTGGACAATAATATAGCCACCTCTTGGGGAAAAAGATGAAAATATTTTTTGATCAGCTTCTTTTGAATATCGGAGATTCTATCTGGCATCTCTACTCCTAAACTATATTTTATTAAGAATAATCTTTATTATCATTTTGAATGTTAGCAGCACCGTATAACATTGAAGTAAGTCCAATTTTAAATAACTCACCAAGCGCACTACTAGCATTTAATACATTCTCAGGAATTTTATTACTGATTGCTTTGCCAAAATTATAAATATCCTTTTTATAGAGTATCCCAACAAGGATACCAGAACCATCTAAGACTGGTAATATAGTATACTCTAACCATCCCGGATGGTTGTTAACTTTGCTAAGATTAAGATCAACCGTAAGAAATGGATAACTAATCCTCATAATTGATGATACTTTTTCTGTTAGGTTAGCAGATATTAAATTATCTAAATGTCCAATTCCAAGTAATTTATGATTCCGATTTACTATATAGAGATAATTATATGTGTGATTTGGATTCTTTCTAATTTTTTCTAATGTTTCCTTTATACTCAATTCTTCGTTTACTGTTGGGAAAGTTGTTGTCATTTGTGAACCAACTGTATTTTCAAGAAAATCTAATTTGTATTCAATTTTCGATACAATGGTTTTATCCATGTCAGATAAAATGAGTTCTCTTTCTTCAGCACCAATGTTCCTCAGAATAGAAGACGAAATAGTTGTGGGAAACGATTCTAATATTTGCGCAGCTTTCACTGGTTCCAATTCCTTAATACATAAGGTCGCTAGTGGTAATTCCATTTTACTTAATAATGATGCTGCAATATCAATTTGAATTTCATCAATAAATGTTGCGACCTGTGCAACCTCAGTTTGTTCTAAAACTCGAAGTGCATCAATATCGTGACTACTTATAAATTTATCAATTAGTATTTCCTCACTATTCATTTTTTCCCCTCTTAATTAATAAAGACTTAGATTCATTAAATTCTTTCGCTGGAATCATAACTGTTTTTTCCTCAGAATCTATAATAACGGCGGTTGAAGTAATTCTTATTATTTTTCCTTTAACATTATTAATCTGGATATAGTCATCAACCTTGTACATACTACTTACATAATAGGAAGCAATAATATTACTCACAGAAGTTTTTGCTCCCAATCCAAATGATAGAGCCGCAGCAAACAATAATCCTAATAAGAGAATGCTGAGGATTGTTGTAAAAATGGCTATATCAATTCCGATTTGATTAACTGCAATAAGTAAAGAAATCAGAAATATTGAATATTGAATTATTTTGCTCAAAGCAGAACTATAAAATAATCCTGCATTTACCATAGTAGATGTAATCAAATCAGCTATTACTTTTCCGCTGATAATACCAACAACCAAAATTATTATTGCAGCGAAAATATTTGGGATATATTTAATAACTCCACTTAACCAAGCTGTTAATACAGGTAAGCCAACTGATTCACTTGCGATGGCAATAAAGAAAATTATAATTAACCAGAATAGCACTTTACTTAAAACTAGAGATGCATTCTCGATGTACTGGGATGATAGATGACTTGCTATTTTCTTATTTGTAACTAAAGAACTAGTTTGCTTGAATAATCTGCTAACTAATTTTTGAACTATCTTGGCAATAATATATCCGAAAAAAACTATTATTAACGCAAAAATAACCTTTGGAAAAAAATGAAAAAATGAATCTTTTAAATCAGAAAGTAATTGTGTTATATCCTTAAGTAATTGGTCAAAGTTCATTTATTCCTCCTGACGACTACTGAAACTTTGTAAAAAATGAAGATACTCAGTGAATTGCTCTTAATATAACTTTATTAATTATATTAGATTTTAAAATTCTCTAATATTTATTGTTCCGCTTAATTGAATACCAAAACTATAGGCCAAGAAAAAGTAATTACTGTCAACTAACAGTGAGTAGAGGAATTAATTCGATAATATAATTTGACTTCACAGAATGAACTGATGCAAATATGACCACTATTGAAATATAAGATATATTATAATTCAGAAGATATTGGGAAAAAATAAATATAATTTAATTCGATTTTGGTTCTCTAGTTCAAATGAAAATAATAATTATTTAATGACATACCCAAAAATAACCGGACTTGAATCTGCTCCCCATTCATCAGCTCCGTAGTGGTTACTTGAACTTTCTGCTCCAATAGCTATATCAATTTTACTTCCTTGCTCTAATAATTTATAACCATTTTTGTCTTGAAGAAAACCATCTAATTCAACTTTCATTTCGACTTCAGAACCATCTGGTGAAAGCGCAATTATAATATCCTCACTTGTTCCTTCAGTATAATCGTGAGTAATAAATCTTGATCCTTCACGATTTACGTACTCTATCTTATACTTGTCTCTTTTATTGCCACTTTTGTCAGTGGAAGAATAATACGATGGGCCTAATTCTAGTTTTCCGCTTAATACTTCCTGCTCAGCTCCGATACCAGTAAAACCAAAAAATGTTTTCACGAATTTATTATCGATGAACTCAAATTGAGCTTCTGAGTCATCTCCAATTGCGATTCCAAAGTAGCAATTATCATCTCTTGTTGGAGGGTAACCAGTATAAGGATCTGCATCTACATCAATATACGCATACCAATAGTATCTACCATTTTCCCCGGTTCTGCCATGTGCGCCAGCAACTCTGGAGTATAGATATAAATATTTATCATCATTCGTTATTTTAAATTCTAGAAGATCTGAATCTGGATTTTCAAATAGATAAGAAACATAATCTCCTTCGTAATCTGATAAGCCTTTAATATTTCGCCATTCGTTAAAGTCTCCATCTACAAGAACAGCCTTACCAACCGGTCCACTATCTTTTTTAGACTCTTTTTCATCCAAATATAATTCACTATTTATAATGGCTACATTTTTCGAAAATTTTGCTTTGAAAAATAAAGTAATAACATCTTCTTCCCCCAATTGAGTACATCCTTCAATCAATTCAGGTCGAAATGCTTCCTTTGATTTAACTTCACTATAGTTCACCAGATTACAACTTGCTATTTCGATTTTATCGCCATTTAATGAAGCGAATAATTTTAGTTCCGATGTTTCTATAACTTGTTCAAAAAAATATTCAACATCATTTAGCATACTTCCATTTTTAAGTTTTAAATCGATTGGAAGAAATTCCCTTTGAGTCTTTTGAACTTTCTTTCCTTCTGTAGGCGTGATCTTAACCAAAGTCCAATCAAATGGATCAAAAATAACTTGTTGATTTGTTAATTGTAAAATCAGAAATTCTTTTGCCTTCTCCCCATTCAGTAATTGGATAAACTCTCCAATCTCATTGATTTTACCAACAGGTTGTTCATTGTATTTTGAAGAATATCCGCCTACAATTAGATCGTTTTCTTCTGAGTAAACTCTTCCATCCCATACTATATCTGCTCTATTTTTTGATTCGTGGGTTGCGTTTTTTTCGACGAAAAAATCAAGATTAAAAAGTTTCGCATTTGGATCCAAACTTGGCTTCCCTTCATTCTTGATGAATTTTTTGGAAACACTGAAAGAGAAATATGGGATTATTTTGGATACCTTATTCGTTGGGTAAAGTCCATGTTTTATCAAAAATTCGTCTTTGGAAGGTAGTCCATCGTTATCAAGGTAATTAGACATTACAATAGCATGTTTGTCTTTATAAAATATTTTAGTTTCTGGATAGTCTTCGTATTTCTGCGTAGTCTGTGCAAATAAAGTAAATGAAAGAAAAGTGAGAATTAATATGTTGTAATGTTTTATATAACTCATGGATATTTTTCCTATTAATTATTGTTCATGTTGCAAAATATATTGTTGATTGTTCTTTTTATTTGAAGTACTTTGTAAATAGCTCGTTGATTAATAACAAGTCCTCAGAATCGAGTTCGATTGAGCCGGCTTTTGCATTTTTAATTGCCTGTTCCCCAGTTCGTGTACCAAGTAGCACATGTGTAATCCCGGGATATTCAAAAGTCCAAGCAGCAGCAATTTGTCCAAAATCTGCATTGTATTTATCACAGATCGGCTGCCATTCTTGCAGCATTAAGTTAACTTTTTCAATGTTTTCTGGTTTGAACAATGGATTACTGTTTCTTACATCACCTTCTCCAAATTTTTGTCCAGGTTTCATTTTACCGGTTAATAGACCATAAGCAAGTGGTGAGTATGCAAGAAACGCAATTCCATTTCCCTTACAATAATTAAGCTTTCCAGATGATTCGCCATCCTTTTGAAACATATTAAACTTCTCCTGATCAGTTTGAATATCTCCATACTCTTTCATTTGATCTGGAGACGCATTTGAAACACCAATAACTCTGATTTTCCCTTCATCTTTCAGTTTAAGAAGTTTTGACATTGTATCTTCGATCAATGTTGTCGGATCTTGCCAGTGCGTTTGATAAAGATCGATATAGTCCGTCTGCAACCTTCTAAGACTCTGTTCAATCTCCTCACTAATCGAGTTTGGATTTAGATATTTATAAACTGGTCTTTCAGTTTCTTCTTTTGAAACCCCAGATTCTGTCGAGTAAAAATTTAGCTCTCCTTTTGGTTCATCTAAATCCCATCTGAGACCGCACTTCGTAGCAATTATAACCTTATCTCTCTTATCTTTTATAGTCTTTCCAATAATCGATTCTGACAAACCATAACCATAAATTGGAGCGGTATCTATGAAAGTCATTCCGTTATCAATTGCAGCATCGATTGCTCTGCTTGATTCATCTTCATCACTGCCGCCCCACATCCAGCCTCCAATTGCCCATGAACCAAAAGCAACAACAGGGGCTTCTATTTCTGAGTTTCCTAACTTTCTATATTTCATTGAGTTTCCTGAAACTTTATAATTTCAATAAATTCTTGGCATTTTGATATAACATTTTATCAATTTTAGTTCCTTCAATAGCAAGCCTTTCAGCAAGGAATTTTCCCGAATCATGCATTGTAATAGCTGATCCAGCTAGATTATCTTTTCCCAATTCACGGACAATCTTATCTTTTCCTACTTCTACCCTAATGTGGGATATAGAATATTTACCTGGAGGTGCTGAGGCAGCTGACATACAATCTGTTGTAATAATACAACGATTTTTATTCATAATCTTTAAATAATTTCTAAGAGCAAAATCTGGAATGTGAATACCATCAGCTATAAAACAAACATAGAGTTGATCACTTAGTGCCAATACTCGATTTATAATGTTGTCATGCCTTGGTAAAATGTTAGGAGCTCCGTTCCCAAGATGAGTGAACATTTTTAATCCAGAATCTATTGCACCTTGAAGTTGATCCAAAGATGCATCTGAATGACCCGCAGAAACGACAACATTATTCTTTGTGAGATAACGGATAAGTTTAAAATCAGAATCGACTTCTGGGGATAGTGTGAATAGTCTGATCAATCCATTGCCAGTATTAAGAATTTTTTTAACTTTATCTAGATCAGCTTTAAGAATATACTCTTTAGGATGAGCTCCTCTGAATCCTTCAATTGGATTAAGGAATGGACCTTCAACGTGTATCCCCTTTATAATCGAATTAACTATATCATTACTTGTAATAAGGCTTGAAAGATTTTTCACTTTCAGAATCATTCTTTCAAAATCATCAGTTATGAGAGTTGCTAAGATTCCTTCAACTCCGTCTTGGAGAAGTTTATTAGAAGCAAACTCTAGTTCTTTTTCTGTTATATCCAGCTTATTGAAATCAATACCAGCATAACCATTAACTTGAAGATCGAAATATTTTGATTCGGATTGTAAATTCATTTATTTACCCAAAGTCCATTCGATACCACCAACAATATGCTTCCAGAAATTTTCATCTTTATAACTTTCAGATCTATGACCAAGCGCAGTGTACCATATTCTGCCCCCTTCAAATTCTTGCCTCCAGCTTATAGGATGAAACTCTGGATGATTACCACCTTCGTATGTGGATTCATCAACGGTAATTAAGACTTCAATATTTTCATTTAAAGGATGGCTCCAGTTATACCACTCATCAGACCACAACCAATCTTCGGGAAGATGTTTTGTTGAAGGAACGTCATTCACTAAAGTCTTTAGTGTGGCCTCTTGAATTTGTGGATGATCAGTAAAATATGTCCCAATCAGTTTACCGTACCATGGCCAGTTCTTTTCAGTCGTTGTTGCACCATGTATTCCAACAAATCCACCGCCAGAATTAATAAATGATTTGAATGCAGATTTTCCCTTATCATCAATAATATCACCACTTGTACTGAGGAAAATAATAATATCAAATTTTTTGAGATTAGATTCTCGAAACATTAATGAATCATCTGAAATCTGAACAAGGTATGGTTGAGTTTTTTCAAGTTCTTTTATAACCTTTGCTCCAACTTCTGCAGACTCATGAACATATCCATTTGCTTTAGTGAATATTAAAATATTCTTCATTTTGCTATCACATCCTGAAAGTATTATAATACTTAATATTCCGCCTAATATACTGCTGAGTTTTAGTTTCAATTCTATCCCGTCAAATCTATTATGTGTCAAATACTTCTTATTGAATTACAACTTGTAGAGGATTGTCGAGCAATCCAATAACCTCATTCAAATAGGTAATGAATTCCTCTTTGTTTTTAATTCCATCACTCTCTTGACTCCAACAAGCAGCAAAATAGTAATCCAATTTATTTTGTTGAGCTTTCAAAACAACAATTTCGCTGAATTCGTCATCTGTAATTTTAACCAAACTTGATTTATTATAAAATAAAGCAATCCCTAAGTCATCATCCTCACCGGCAAGTGATTGTTTACCCCAAATAGCAATGTAATTCCATTCATCATTGATTTGAGGATCAGAAGCTAGATATTCTGTGTTTGCATGCTTCGCCAAACCTGTGCAATACTCATCATGATTATTCCCAACTTTAAAAGAATAATGAGTTAATCTACTTCCAGCATCAATTTGAACATTTGAGTTAAGATCTGCTTTTCCCTTCCCAAATTCCCAATTAGAATATTTAATGTTAAGCAAAGCTGAAATTGGACCATCTTCTAAGACTGTACAAGTAGTACTTTCAGTTTTAGATACTTTTTCAACTTTCTCATCAATCCATGCGCCAAATGTACCAATTCCAAGGGAAGTGCCAACTTTTAGAACATCCATCCCCCAATCGGCCATATTATGATAGTTATCTTGACCACTAGCATCTTTTGTGTGACCAACATTAGGCAGTATTATATCAGATACTTTCTTGCCAAAAATATCAGTTGAATTTCTCCAATCCAGATACAAGCGATACCCAACCTTATCAGATTCCCATGCTGGTCCTTCACATTTATAAAAATAGTTGTGGTCAATGTGTCCAATAGGAGTAGTTGATTTATGTACTGATTCAAAATGTCCACCTTCATAGACTCCATCAACAAGTTCGTAGTCTACCTTCTCAGAAATTTCAGCATGAGCTCTTTGTGTAAATTCTTGCTTTTGTTCAGTTTCAATTAAAGTTATCTGTTTAGTTTCATTTGGATTTATAGTTATGAGAAAGGCAAATCTATCTTTTTTCCCATCTCCGTCAGAATCTACTAATTGGGATGGCAATTCAATTTCTCCGCTATAGGCAGCAAGTTTCTCTACGCTCACAGATTTGATTTTGTTTAGTGATATACTAACTAATTCATCTTCCCTATTCTTATCCAAACTATTTTTTAGAGTTATAGTTTGTTTTGTGTTTTGTTGACATCCCAATTGTAGGAGGATGAGAAATAATGATGTGATGACTATCTTCTTCATGTTATTCTCCACTGATATCTTTTAAATTTACTTCTTTTCTAATTTCATTTGATTTATATATTGCTTCAACAATTCCAAGTGATTTAAGTGACTCATCACCGGAAACAATGCATTCATTTCCACTTTGTATTGATCTTGAAATACTTTCGAATTGTAGTTTATGAGGTTCGACCGAAAATCCAGCTAATGGGGAGTCTGTTCCAGAATTTTCATTTCTACGGTTTTTAACGGTATCAAATCCGTCAATTTGAATAATGGAATTATCCCCATCAAGAATTACTGTCCCTTTCTCACCATGTAGCTCAATTCGCCTTGCCTGGGTAGGTTGAATACTTGTGGAAGCTTCTATACTTCCAATTGCTCCATTTTCAAATCTAAGAGTTGCGGTTGCTGAATCTTCAACTTCAATATTCTCATGAGTAAATGTTCCGATATTCGCAAACAGACTATCAACTGGACCAACGAAATATTGAAGCAGATCGATAGTGTGAATTGCTTGGTTAATTAATACTCCTCCCCCGTCAAGTTCTTTTGTACCACGCCACGCACCGCTGTCATAATAATCTTGACTTCTATACCATTTAATATAAGCAGATGCGTGAAATATTTTACCAAGACTTTCTTCATCGATTATTTTCTTGACCTTCTGGACTGATTCAAGGAACCTACTTTGATAAATAATTGCAAGGCTCACGTTACTTTTCTTGCACGATTGGATTATTTTCTTTGCCCTATGAATATTAACTTCAATTGGTTTTTCAACTATAACATTGAGTTTTTCTTTTGCAGCTTTAAGAGCATAATCAAGATGCGCACCGCTTGGAGTACAGATTGAAACAGTGTCAATCAATCCACTTTTAAGCATATCAGAATAATCATTGAAAACATTTAAATTATACTTTTCTAAAATCTTCGAGTTTTTGCTTTCATTTAACGTAAATACAGCACTTAGTTCACAATTTGTCGCATCCAGTAGCGCTTGTGCATGTATATCCGAAATAACACCCCACCCGACAATTCCAACTTTCATATTCATTCCAAGAAATTTTAGTCTTCCTTGTGTTAAATTATTAAAAATAAATCAAATTGAACAACACATAGACAAAAAACCGTATTTGCACCTCATTTTTGTAATATTCATTTTGGGGGTAAAGAGTCAATAGGTTATCGAAACTATAAAGCTCATTTTGGGCAGTATTTAATTGAAAAAGTGTGAGGTTGGGATCAGAAATTCAAAAGTAAATTTAAACAATAATACTATCTTCGATTTTAACTACTCTATCAGCATATTGTTGAATACGAAGATCATGACTGACCACAATTACACATTTGTTTTCATTTTTTGCCAAGTCATGAAGAAGTGCGATTATCTGAAATCCTTGTTTAGACTCTAAGCTTGCAGTTGGTTCATCTGCAAGGATAATATCTGCAGAATTACATAAAGCTCTTATTATTGCGACTCTTTGTTTTTCTCCATGGCTTAGCGAATTGGGAAATTTATTAGCAAGATAATTTATATTGAATTTATCTAAGAATCCATGAGCTATTTCTTTGGATGTTTTTCGGGATCTTCCAGCAAATTTTAAATTTAGGCAAATGTTCTCAAGAACCGTTAGACTGTCAATTAGTAGAAAATTTTGAAAAATAAATCCCAAGTGATTAACTCTTAGTCTCTGCAATTCTTTTGAAGAGTATTCACTTATATCTTTTCCAAGAATTTTAATATCCCCAGAACTCAGTTCGATTAATCCTGCCATCAGCAGTAGCAAAGTTGTTTTACCACTTCCGCTCGGTCCCAAAATCAGTAAAAGTTCACCGAGATTTGCTGTTAGCGAAATATCCTTAACACCTATAGATTCTTGATAATTATCTATGTAGATTTTTGTTGCTTTATTCAATTGGATAACCTTATTTTGACTAAATTCACTCATTTGAATACCTCAAGAGGATATATTTTTCTCAACCTATTTATGGAGATTATCGAACTAATAAGACTCATAGCAATGATTGATATAGACACTAGTAAAATTTGATTTATTGTTATTTTTGCGCTCACTTCAGGAGAAATGATTTCAATTAACTTAACCATTGGGAAGTAAAGAAAAACTGATAATACGATTGATAAACAAGACATTATCAAAGCTTGATTGAGTATTAATGTTGGAAGAAAAAATTTCGGAGCGCCAATAGCTTTCATTACAGCCATGTCTTTTCTCTTTTCGAGGATGTTTATAGAAAGAATTAAACTTAAAATTACTGTCAAAACAATTCCACCAAGTCCAGCAATTGAAAAGAAAATTGGAAGTATCCCAGATTTAGTTTCAAAAATATTATTATTCAAGAATGTTGCATGATCATATGCCACAACGTTGGGAATTGCTAAATTAATTTTTTCAGAAACATCATATACATTGGAATTATTTATTTTTACAATAAAACATGTTACGATACCGGGGAAACCTAACAGTTTTGAAGCGGTTTTTAACGAAGTAAAACCGTACTGAATAACAAAAGCATTTGTTCCGGTACTTAATCCAACTAATTTTAGTTTTGTATCTTGTACGACAACAGTATCACCAAGTTGATAATTCATTTTCGCCGCGAATGCTTTATCAAGAACAATATCTGTATCGTCAATAATAGTTCGACCATTGATTACTTTGGGTGGACCTCCATACTGACTTTCTTTGGAATAGCCGGCAATAAACAAGGTAGCAAAGTTTTCCTTTTTCGTAACTGTTGTTAATAAAAGTAATACTGGGGAAGCACTTTCAACATCTGGAAGTTCATTGATTTTACTCTTGAGGTGGTATGGGAGTATCGATGTTCCTCTTAAGATATTATTTGAACTTTTTTGCAAAATCCAAATATCACCATTGTTATGCCTAATATATTCTACTGAACCATCCGCTACACCTTTATAGATCCCGGCTAAGAACAGCATTAAGCTAATACAAAGAGACATTCCTAATATAGTTAAGAGTATCCTAGATTTTTGACTGACTAAAATTCTTAATGAGTACATTATTGTATTCACCTTTTTATTATGCGAACATTTCAACTTCTGTTTTAAGATGAGGGACTACTCTCTCAAAGATATCATCTAATGAATAACCAGTAATTGTTAGACCGTGGTTTTTTAATCCAACAACAGCTTGATTGGGATTTTCTGAAATCTTGATCATTTCTATCACTTCATTTGCCAACTCTGTAGTTCCGCATGGATAGTTTTGGGTTGTGCAAATAATATCATCCAACCAAGCATGAACATGAACGATAGCTCCAACTTCAGGAAATGTTTTATAAATTAATGCATGTTCAACGGCATCAACGGAAACTCTGACTTTTGGATTAAAGAGAAGAGGCATACTCAATATTGCTTCTCCTCTCTCAAAGTTAAATCCTTTTACCAAAAGTACATCCCTTCCAACTTCTGAAATATTTGATTTATCAACTCCCCTTCCCGTCATCCAAAATGTTGCTTCACCCAATCGGGGATAGTTTTCGCGGGCGCTTAAATTCCCATAGCTAGCTCCAGTAATCCCAAATATTTTATAAAGATGATGTAACTCCTCTTCAATTAATACTTCTTTAAGTGCAAAAGGCGTTGGAAGAACTCCTAAATTGTTAAGTACATTACCATAATGCTTCATCTCCTCAACGATAAGCGTTGTTTTCCAACATTCAACGGGAAGGTCTGTTTCAAATTTGTTGTCGGTCGCGAATTGCGCACTCGCAATTGGAAGAATCGCGTTCATGATTTTATTAAGGTTATATTCTATGTTGTAAAACCCAGCTTCTGGAGTCGTGAAATAAACTTGACTTCCAGCACCGAGATTAGGGCGACCAGCTGTCTTATCTGGCTTCACATATACAAGAAGATTTGATAAAGATTTAATTAATGTTGTATAAGATTTTGCGCGAATATCATCAGTTTCATTCTTCTCGACTGCTATCGAAATCACAGAAATATATTTTGATTTCCTTCTAAAATACTTTGGATTTTCAACTGATGTTAGATTTAGTATAAATTGAACATTCTCTGGGGCTTCACAAAGTTCGTGTCCGTAATCAATAAAAGTCTCTGCTAATTTATCTGTAAAGCTATCTCTCAGCAAATCATCTCTATCTTTAATTATTGCAAATTTCATGATAATACTCCTTCAACTGATTTATTTATAAATAAATTATCCCTCTCAATCATTTGGCTGAATGATTCTCTATTTCTTACCAATTCATGACCGTCTTTATTAACAGTGATAATTGCTGGTCTTTGAAATCCGAATTGAGATTCTAAAGATGTGAAGTAAGCTCCTGTATCCATAATTGCAATTACCTCATCCGGGAAAATACTTGGCATTAACTTGTTTTTATAGACGATATCTGATGAAAAGCAACATGACCCATTTATTGAAACTCTTTTAGTTTTTGGTCTATGAAGGTCGTTGCATAAAAATATTTCGTGGTACTCATAATAAGTTGGTAAGGTTGTTGTCCCCAATCCTCCATCTGTTATCAACCATGTTCGAATCCCTTTTCTTCTTTTTACTTTATGTACTTTTAGTAACAAAAACTGATTTTGACTTGTGATAGCTCTTCCAGGTTCATAGATCAATTCTGGCAAATCGTCTGGAGAGAAATATTTTTTGACTGCAGAAGAAATTGCTTTTCCGAATTCAATAAAACTTGCCTTCCTTAATTTTCCAATTTTTACTGGTAAGTGATTAAATGCTTGATATAGAATCATTTCGAAGCTGGTTAGTTCTCTTGATGTAGAAGCCGATATTCCCCCGCCAACATCAATAACATTTATTTTGAAACCTTCTGAAAGAGTATATTTAAAAAGGGGGGAGAGTAAATTAATTACATTGTCATATTCTTTCGGGTAATTGATTCCTGTACCGATGTGAAAGTGATATCCATAAAAGTTTAAAGATTTGGATTCTTTTATATATTTCAATGCTTCATGAACTTCATGACCCTCTAAATCAAGACCAAATAGTGATGCTTTTCTACTTCCAGTTGCCGAGCCACTGTTCATTCCAGAAGGGATATAGTTAGGGTTTATTCTCAGAAGGATATTTGCTTTTATATCTAGGTTTATACCTACCTTTTCCAGAGTGATTATCTCCTCAAGGGAATCAACTATTATAAACCTTACGTTGGTTTCAAAGCATCGCTGAATAAATTGCTTCGTTTTATTTGGACCATTTACGATAATTTGATCTGGTGAAAAACCAGTCCTAATAGCTAAATACAATTCATACTCAGTGGCAACTTCTGCGTTCAATCCAGATTGCCTAATAATATCAACAATGTAGGGAACTGAATTACATTTGAATGCATAGTGAATAGAGACTTTACCCTCATAGGAGCTTTGCATGCTTTCTTTAAAGTTCGAAGCTGAGTTTCTCAATCTTTCCTCATTAATAACATGTAGAGGTGTACCATAAATATCAGCCAAATCAATAATACTTGAGTTTTGAATGATTGCTTCTCCATTATTCCCAGCTCTCAATCCCCAATTTTCCGGTGTTAATTTTCTTTTCATTTTCTCCTCTGCTTACACAGTAATTTTAACTTTTCTGATGTTACTAGTTGTCACGATTGTGTCATAACCTTGTAAAATCTTTGTCATTGTTATTGATTCATGAAATTTTCTTTCTATAAATGGCGAAATTCTTTTTTTTAATTAATCCTAATTTTTTAGCAGAATTAACACTCATTGCATTATTTTCATCTATCCAGGTAGTTTCTAAAACTTCAAATTTTTTAGCAATTTTAAGTGTTTCATTAAGAATTATTGGATACACTTTCGTTCTTTTGAAACAATTTTTTATTCCAACAGCAAAGAGCACAGCCTCTAGAATATTCTTTCTTTCATTTAATAAATGAAAATATTTAATCGGATTAAATTTCCCATTGAACTGTTTTAGGAGCGGATTTATATTTAATGCAAAATGAACTGCTGCAACCACCTCGTTTTGATACTCAACAAATTTGATGAGATCAGGTGGAGTGACCAATTTCAAATATTTTGAGGAAAATAGATACTCCTCTTCACTAACAGTCAGAAAACTCCAATTATCCTTAAACGCATCGTTAAATACATTTCTAAGATTTTCAAGATCTATTTTATAATTTTGCATGTTGAAAGAACGTGTACTGGTATTCTCCATATTCAACAATGGGATCCTCTCCATATCTTTTTGAAATATATTCTCTAATATTTTTGTTTATTCTAGTATGGAGAAGCTTTGACTTAGTAAATCCGGAGCACTCTAAAAGAGAGTTATAATATTCCAGATTATAAGTTTCAAAGAAGGTCGGGGAGTCATCAAAAGAATCTATCAATATCCCTAATTCAGAGTAGTGACTTGGATTAAAGGGACCTTCTAAATACTCAATACTGTTTTGTGAACAATATTTTTCGACCTCATCAATTAAATATTTAATAGCAACAGCATCATTTATAGATTCAAAAAATCCGAAGAGTGCCTTTTTTAAACCGAGTTGTACTTCATATTCTTTATTGATAATGATTGCGATTCTTGAGACAATTTCTTGTTCCCTATAACAATTAAATAACTTAATATCAGCATGCCTGAAATAAGGATTTATCGCGTTGAATTCAGAATTCGTTTAACTTCAGATTTAAATGGGGCAATCCAATTTTGATTGCCTTTGTAAATGATTTGAGGCAGAGATAAAAAATCATTCAATTCTTTTCTACTTCTAACATTGCGAACGCTGTAGCACATTTTTGCTCCTTCTTTATTATCTTCTCGACAACATATTTATTGTAAATAAATGAGAGATCCTTCTTATGTAGCATTTTGGATAATTCGATCTTTGGTAAGATGAAACCTCTCATCATCTCTGGGCTTTCCCTCTTAACTAATAGATTTCTATATGTTAAAGTCGCAGAATTCTTGGCAATCCTTCTGATTTCCTTAAGTAAATTGTGAAACTCACTTTCACTCATCCATTCAAATACATTGGACATATTAAAGTTATCAATGGCATCCTCATGGAGTGTGGCAAAATAGCTCTCACAGCTATCAGTGATAATCTCAATTCTGTCAACACGAGACTTAATTTGTTCATAATTTGACCGTTGAAGAAATACAGGTAAGCAATCCTCATTGTAATATCGGCCTAGCAGAATGTATGAAAGGAAGTAATTCACTTCTCATGGGCAGTTCAGTGAAAGCATGCTTTGCTTTTTCAGAAAAATGTTTGCCAAATGAGAAAGATTCATCTAAATATTTAAAAAAATCTTTGTCGAAAAGAAGAGACATTATTCTTCTACTAAGTATAAATTTCGTTACAATTTTCCATCTCATATTTTTTACTTTCTTATCAAAAAGTTCGACTCTTCTCGATTGATCTTTCTCATGAAATAAATTCCATATCAACTTATTCCCAATGGCAGCTCTAACTAAGATTCGGATTAATCTCATATATTTTTCATATCTACCACAATGGATTATTCCCATTTTGATTTTATCTAAATTCTGGTTCCAATATTTACAGCAATTTGTAGATAGTCCCTCACGAAGATATTTCTTGTAAATTTCTATTCTTTCATTTGAATTTCTTGCGCCTACAAACTCTAATATTTTTTCATAGGGCAAATTCTGAAAGAGTTTTATTTTCAATTCTAGCAAATAATTTTGATACGGACTTATATCTAAAGACAGTATCTTTTGAGGATTATCGATCAAGAAGGCCAAAACGTTGCATCCCCCAGAAGTTATCGAGAAGATAGTATCCTCCTCAGAAATATTGAATGCTTTTCTATCTATCTGAGGATCTTCCCAGCATTGTGAATACAATATATCGTTAAATACTTTTTTAACTTTTTTCTTATTGCTGCCTGTCTCTTTTTTATATCCAATTTTTGTATGAATTATTGCCCAGTCTAATATTCCTGGAAGACCGATAATAATTGCAAGCATGAAACTATTTGTAATTGCTGCAACAATGAAACCAGGAATAAATAATAGATACAAAGCATTATGCCGAAATCCATCATAATTAATGCTAAATTTTTTGTTTTTTCTTAAAAATAGTTCTGTGCTTTGTATTGAAGGAAATAATCGTGGGACAGTCTTATAGTAAGTATCAACCTCATTTGGGAATTTCTTGGAAAAAGATGTTTCTTCATACCTTATCAATTGAGTGTAATGGAAATAGAAAAGAATCGGCATAAATAATCCGATTGGAGGTAAACATAAAGCACATGAAGATATTGCTATAAAGTCAGCTAAATAGATTGGATTTCTGGCTAAAAGGTACGGTCCATTGAGTAAAAGTGATTGGTTTTGTACTTTAAACGACATTACAACTCTAGATGAGAGAACACTCCCTCCCCACATCCTCAATAAACTAACAACAGTTATTATTAGAGAAAGTAGAAGAAAGTATATTTTCGATGAGATTAATTTTTCAATGTTAAAAACTTCACCAAATCTGACTACAACAGAATCAGAATTTGGGAATAAGATAAACGACAATAGACAAGTAGTAATCACAATTGAAAGTGAAATAAATATCCGGTATTCAAATTCAAGCCGACTAATATTTTTAAAATTCATCTTATTACTCCTTTAGATTAAGAACAAACATTTAATTGTGATGGAAGGATGTCTACAGAACATGGTAAATTTTCTAAGAGTTCTCCATCTGCCTCGATGTATACTTTATCATTTGAATTAATTTCAAGATGGTAAGCTTTTTTTATTTCAAACTTGTCCGATCTAATATGTCTTCCTAAATATATTTTGGGGAAATTCCATAATCTCATTAACGGTGTTTGCTTGTGGATAAAAAGAATATCAAATTTTCCATCATCAATTTTAGCTCCTGGAACTAGATTCATTCCCCCACCAGTTAAATGTCCATTTGCTACTACCAATCCTACAAATTGACTTACCACTTCTTTTTCGGAATCCATTTTTATGCTGATAAACTGATTTGGATGACTAATTGCTGATTTAATAGTACCTAGGGCAAAAGAAATTGAACCTCCCAGTTTTTTAAGTGACGAATTAACATTCTTAACAACTTCACCACCGATGCCAATTTGAAATTCATTTAGAAAGTATCTTTCTACCCTCTCTTTATCAGGGCGGGAAAAGATTACCTTTCCTATATCAATTAAATTCGTTGATCCATTTTTAATTATTTCAACTTGTTCAGATAAGTTTTTAGGAAGCCCCAAACTTCTACTAAATCCTTCACCACTTCCGGAACTGATAATTCCAAGACGGCAATTTTTGTTTATCATTCTTCCGTTCTCAAAGAAACCATTTAAGATTTCATTTAAAGTTCCATCTCCGCCAACTCCGATAATTAGATCCGCACCATTTTTTATGGAATTGCGAGAAATGTTTTCTGCATCCGCTTTCTTTGTCGTTATATGAAAGGGGAGATTATTTCCGAAATGTTTTTCAAGATTTCCCAAAATCTTTTTTATTTGATTCGAAGTTTTTCCTCCTCCAGAAGTAGGATTAAGAATGACTTGGTTTTTTTGTATCGCCATTTCAACTCCGTATTTTCTATTAAAATATATCTCAAGTTGTAACTGGAGTTGTCACAGAAATGTCATAAAAAAGTAAATAAATGTAGGCGAGTTATTTTTGAGTTGTTACTTTACAAACTTGTAACCGGCTTTGTGGACAGTAATCAAATGTTTGGGATTTGATGGATCATCTTCAATTTGTTTTCGAATTGACAAGATAAAGTTATCAACAGTTCTGGTCGAGGGAAAGGATTCATAACCCCACACTTTATCAAGGAATTTATTCCGGGAAATTACTTCACCCTCATGTTCGATTAAATATTTTAAGATCTTATATTCAGTTGACGATAATTCTAAATTCTCATTATTTTTAGATGCTTCTTGTTTCTTGAAATCAATTGAAATATTAGCAAATGAATATTTTTCAATGCTGATAGCTATTTCAGTACTTCTACGCAGTATAGCTTTAATTCTTGCTAAAAGTTCACGTACGCTAAATGGTTTAGTTACATAATCATCTGCACCGATTTCCAATCCGAGGATTTTATCGATCTCTTCTTTCTTGCTCGTTAACATTAGAATAGGTATAGTGATACTGTTAGATCTAAGATCTTTACAAATATCCATACCGTCTTTAGAGGGAAGCATTAAATCCAACAGAATCAAATCATACTCTCCTCCCAAAGCTCTTTCGTATCCAAGTGCACCGTCTGCTTCGGTGGTAACATCATAATGTTCATTTTTAAGAGCTTCTTCTAATCCTAAAGAAATTGCTGGATCATCTTCAATTATTAAGATCTTGTTCATCATTCCCTCCTTTTGGAAATAATAATGTGAACTTACTACCCTCACCTAATTTGCTTTCAATTTTTATTTTTCCCTTATGTGCATTCATCGTATGCTTTATAATCGCTAACCCTAATCCCGTTCCGACTTTTTTATTTTTAGTTTTATCTTCAGATCTAAAATAAGGGATTAGAATTTTATCTACTTCTGATTTGTCTATTCCAATACCATAATCTTTTATAATAATTTTGTAATAGTTTTTATCCACCTCAGTTATAACTTCAATTTCTTTCTTTTTGTCAGAATATTTCAAAGAGTTTGACAAAAGATTAATTATGGCTCCAGATATTGCGTCTCGATCTCCCAAAATTTTATTTTTACTATTAGTAATATTCGCCGTAATAATAAAATTCTTCATACGGATTTGATAATCGAGGAGTAACATAACTTCCCTCACAATTTCATTCAAATCAACAAATTCAAAATTATACTCTTTTATTCCCTTTTCTATTTTCGCATAATCTAGGACATTATTTATCAACCTCGCTAATCTATCACTCTCACCTTCTATGATAGTCAAGTAATTATTTGATTTTTCTCTATCAATTTCCTTATTGGATTTGAGTATTTCTGCAAACATTCTAATAGATGTAATAGGAGTTTTTAAATCATGAGATACTGTTGATACGAATAAAGACTTTAATTCATTCAATTCTTTTAATCTTTCAGATTCTAGATGTTCCCGAATTAAATCTTCTTGAAGTTTTATTCTTTCAATAATGGAAGCAACACTTGTTGAAATAGTTGTCAAAAGGTCTAAGTCTTCTATTGTAAATTTTGTTCGAGACTTTTTTTCTCCCAAAACTAAAAATCCAAATATTTTGCCAATCTCAGACTTTATGGGAAAGGCAACCATTATTCCCCATCGTTTAAATACTCTACTATCTGCGATTTCAAATTCTGCACCGCTTTCTATACTTTCATCCACCCCAACAGGAATTAACAAAGTTGTCATTAAATTTTGCTCGTCAAATCTAACACTTCTTCCTTCAAGAAAACTAAATCCTTTGTGTGCTGAAAGACTTAAACGATTTTCGGGAGTTAGGAGTAAGAAAAATCCAATTTTCTGATTTGGAATAAGTTTGTCTGTTCTTTCCACTGTAATTTTCGCAAGCGAAGCTATATCATTAATTTGATTTATATCATTAAGGAAGCTTTTAATTTCTTCTCGAAAATTATATTGGATCTTGAAAAATTTTTTATTTACGAAGGTTTTCATCTTCGTATTTACTGGTTGAAAGAATATTGCAACAAGAGCAGCTGTAATAATAGCGGGGATTGTACTATCATCAAAATTTAGCTTTGCAGTTATGATAATAATAACGAGTGAATATGTTGACAACAGTAAAAGTAATCCAAGTCCATAAACAAGACTTCTTTCGATTAACAGATCAATATTAAATAATCGGTATCTTACTATTGAGATTGCAAACGTAATGGGAATTGAAAGAACTAAAATAAGAATAACTTCTTCTGGGACAAGTCCCTGCCCGAAGATTAAATATGGAAGTATCCATAAAACTATTAAAGAGAGCACACCACTTAAGAATCCGAATACAATCCATCTGAGTTTTTTCTTTTCATACTCTTCAGTAGTTGTCCTGTATGTGTAGATAAAAACAACCAATCCGATTATTAAGTAAATCATTAAGTATATTCTGAAAAGTGAAAACACATCAAGATAGTTTCGAATAGAATCTATTGACTGATCATTTACAAATCTAAGGAAAGCCATTGATTGCAGTAGAAATAGTGCTGAACTGATTGTGTACAAAAAAGGTCTGACTATTTTATAACTTTTCCTCTTTCTATCTCTAAGGCTAAATACAAAATCAATAAAAAACATCGGAGCAAACGAATATCCAGCCGAGAAAGCAATTCTGACAAGATAACCTATCCCAGTTGGTTCTACGTTGTAATTACCCCAAGTTGTTGCAATTATAATTGCAGTTGATATACTTCCGGCATGTAACAATTTTGCAGTAATTTCTTTAGGTCTTTTAAGTAATACGAAAACTCCAATAACAAAGAATACCAGACAAACAAAGGAAGCAATGATAATATAACGAACTGAATAAAATTGAATTGTTGTCATATTTTCAAAAACCAATCCAGTAGAAGTTTTAAATTCTAACTCTACTCTTTTTTGAATTGTTACACCATCTAGTATGCACTCAAGTTCTTCCAAACTTCGCACATGGATGTTGTTTATGGATTGGAGTTCATAATCCTTAAAATTTTTAGATGAAATTGAATCAACTTCCAGGTGATCCTCGATTCTGTTAAAAGAAATTGGAAGAGCAGATTTTTCACTTATCTGGATAAACCCAAATATGCATATGATAAGAATGAGTAAATCGGCAAAAAGAATAAGCAGAAGAGACTTATTTCCTAAAATCATAATCAACCAGATTTGTTGGATGATAGCCCAATAAGAGGAAAAACTAAAATAATATAAGAAAATAGTTTAATAATAGTAAATAAATCATATTTTAATTTGATTAGTCCCCACTGACTTTTAGCAAATCATTGTTCATTTGGTTAAATTTCCTTTCAAAATTATTCAGTGTAATATTGACTACAGAGATAAAAGAGAAAAATATTTTTAACCGGATCAAAGAATCTGTTTTTAAACGTCCACTAAATCCTGATAACAACAGAGATAGAATTCAAGTTGTATTTCAAAGTTTGATTCTTCACCTTCATCCAACATTGGTGCCAGAAAAGGCTTTAAAACTTTCAGTTACTTGGGGCCTGGGTGGAATGGTGGCACTTCTATTTGTCATTCAAGCATTAACTGGAATTTTACTACGTTTTGTCTATCAGCCGGTTCCTGGCAAGGCGTACGAATCTATAATTTATCTTAAAGAAAACATTCTCTTTGGAGATTTAGTTAGGAACATTCATCACTGGAGTGGAACCATTCTTGTGTTGATTGTTTTTCTTCATTTACTCAGAGTCTATTTTACCGGCGGATATCACGACCGTAGACAATTCAACTGGGTACTTGGTATATTTTTATTACTCTTTGTTGTTTTTTCGAATTTCACAGGCTACTTATTACCGTGGGATCAGCTTGCTTATTGGGCTATAACTGTTAGCACAAGCATGCTTTCATACATTCCATTAATTGGAGATAGTTTAGTTGAGATGGTGCGAGGAGGAGCTGAGGTTGGTGAATCAACATTACTTATATTCTATAATTTTCATACTGGCATTCTTCCACTACTCATCGTAGTAGTCATGGGATTTCATTTTTGGAGAGTACGGAAGGCTGGTGGAGTTGTATTTCAATTAAATGAGGATGAAACAGAAAACAAACTTGTAACGACTTTGCCAAATCTGCTTTTTAGAGAGTTTGTTGTTGCATTAATTCTAATAGCAGTTATCTTACTGCTTTCAATATTTATAAGTGCGCCATTACTAGAGAAAGCAAATCCATCTTTCAGTCCAAATCCTGCTAAAGCACCTTGGTACTTTGAGGGTATTCAAGAATTAATGCTCCATTTTCATCCTTTGTTTGCTGCTATTATTATTCCATTAATGGTCATTACTGTATTGATACTGATTCCATATTTTAAATATGACTCAAAACCTACAGGAAAGTGGTTTCTTACTGAGAAAGGCAAATTGACAAGTAAATTCTCAGCGACTATAGGTCTAATAATAACTCCATCATTAATTTTAATTGACGAATATTATATGGATGTGAGTACACAGTTAGAATCTATTCCTCCAGTCATTTTAAATGGATTAGTTCCATTCCTAATAATTCTTGGAATTTTAGTACTCTATTATAGATTTATACAAAAAAGATTTTTATCTGATAAAACGGAAACTATTCAGTCGCTTTTTGTTTTACTTCTAACGATTTTTATCATTTTAACTCTCACAAGTGTCATATTCCGTGGAGAAGGGATGGCGTTAGCTCTTCCCTTTTAATAAATGAAGAAAAATAAAAAAAGAAAAATAGCACCGACAGTAAAAGTTGATGTACCACAAACTAGAAGAAGTTTTATAAAAAACTTGTGGATAGTTTTAGGTGCAATTGCTGGAATTGAGATTTTTGGAATCTCTTTAAATTTTCTTCTCCATTCTACTAGAGACAAAAACATAGACAGAGAAAAATTTGTAGTTGCTGGAAATGTAAAAGATTTTCAAGTCGGAAGTGTTACACCATTTAGAAGCGGTAAATATTATATCGCGCGACTAACTGATGGTGGATTTTTAGCAATGTCTCTTAAGTGTACTCATCTTGGATGTTCTATTGGCTGGAATGAAAATGATAGTCGTTTTATTTGTCCATGCCATTCCTCATCATTTGATATTAATGGAAATGTAATATCGCCTCCTGCACCAAGCGCGTTGGATCTTCTTCCAATAGTGATTGAAAATGGGCAGGTGAAAGTGAATCCCAGCACGCCAATTAAAAGAAGACGATTCGCAAATTCTCAAGTAACTTATGCTGAGTCCTAAATGAGTAAAAATTGGAAAACAGCTGGATTGTCAGCAGCACTTATTATTGTCTTAACAATCCCTATCTATATCGTTCTTCAGCTCTATGTTAAAGATTCAACAGCGGATAACCATAAGGCTGAATTCATTGGTAAAGAGAGATGTATAGACTGCCATAAAATTGAATATGATCTCTGGAAAGATTCCCATCATAAGAAGGCAATGGCAGTTGCCACAGATAGCACGGTCCTGGGTAACTTTAACAACGCAAAATTTGTATCATCCAAAGGAGTAGAAACTTATTTCTATAAAAAAGATAAGAAGTTTTTTGTTAAAACTGAGGGTATTGGAGGAAAGATACAAGAATTAGAAATAACTCATACATTTGGATATGAACCTCTGCAACAATATCTGATTCCCTTTGATGGTGGTAAATATCAATGCTTGCCGATAGCTTGGGATTCTGATAAAGATCGATGGTACAGCTTACCAGAAATGGTTTATCCAGATGAAGATCTTTCCCCAGGGAATTGGTTGTATTGGACAAATGCCAGCCAGAATTGGAATGGAATGTGTGCCGAATGCCACTCAACCAATGTTAAAAAGAACTTTGATCCTTTTGCAAAAACATTTAACACAACATACTCAGAAATAAATGTTAGCTGTGAGGCATGTCACGGACCCGGTTCACAACATGAAGATTGGGCAAATCTCCCAGAAATGTCCCGCCCTCTGGACAATAACTTTGGACTTATATTAAAAACAAGCGGTATCACAAATCGTGAATATGTCGAACTTTGTACTCGGTGCCATGCCCGACGCTCTCAATTCGATAATTATGAGCACGACAGAGATGATCTTCTCGATTCTATGCTTCCAGAACTAATCACAGAAAACTATCATCCTGATGGTCAAATACTCGAGGAGGATTATGTTTACGGTTCATTTGTTCAAAGTAAGATGTTCGAAAATGATGTCCAATGTAATGATTGTCATAATGTTCATTCAGGCAAACTACTATTTGAAGGAAACGCACTCTGTGCTCAGTGTCATCGTGCTGATGTTTACGACAGTAAGGACCATCATTTCCATAAGTACAAAGGAGAAAAGGGTGATCCGATTAAGTTATCGAATAGAACGGTCGAAATTGGAGAAGGTGCACTTTGTATAAATTGCCATATGCCAGGTCAGTACTATATGGGTATAGATCTGCGAAGTGATCACAGTATTCGTGTTCCAAGACCAGATTTATCAATCACTATTAATACTCCTAATGCTTGTAATCAATGCCATGAGGATAAATCTTCCAAATGGGCTGATGACTACATAACAAAATGGTATGGTGTAAAACGCAAGGCTCACTTTGGAGAAACATTTGCAGAAGCCAGAGAATCAGAATCCTATGCTGAGGAAAAACTGCAGGAAATTATAAATGATGAGTTATTCCCATTGAGTGTTAGAGCAACAGCAATGTCTTTTATGGACAGATACCATTCGGATAAATCATTTGATTTGGTAAAAGCAGCTCTTGATGATCCTGAACCGCTAATGAGAGAAACTGCAATTAGAATCTATCATAATGCTGACCTCGAAGAATGGAAAAAAGATCTTCTGAGGCTTCTTATTGATCCCGTAAAAGCAGTCCGAGCTGAAGCTGCAATAAGACTTTCAGAACTTGGCCCGAATGAGATTCCAGAGAAACATAAAAAGCCATTTGAGAAAGCTATAGGTGAATTCAGGGATATGAATCTTTATATGGCTGACTTCCCTTCCGGCAGAATGAATTTAGGAGTGATGTATGCTAATCTTAACAAACCAGAAGAAGCTGCAAAGCAATACGAAGAAGCAATTATTATTGATTCGCTTTTCTACCCAGCAAAAATGAACTTATCGATTATCTATAGTCAGTTAGGTAGAAATGATGAAGCTGAAGTCCTTCTTAGAGATCTTGTAGAACATCATCCAGAATTGCCCGACTCCTATTATTATTTAGGACTGTTGCTTGCTGAAAAGCAGAATTACTCTGAAGCTGTTTCGTATATGATGAAAGCTTCAGAACTATTTCCGGAGAGGTCCCGAATAAATTATAATGCTGGTTTAATGCTTCAATATTTAGGAAGGAATCAAGACGCAGAGAATCAATTGAAAGAAGCTTCCCAAAAAGAGCCGAATAATTTTGATTATCTTTATGCGCTTGCTGATCACTATATAAAAACAAATCAATTGAATAAAGCACTTCTAATTGGTGAAAAGATCAAAAGACAATTTCCCGAAAATCAGATGGGAACAAATATTATAAATTATATTAATAATTTGAACGAGACGAAATAGGAGCTATTTTGAATAAACAGAGAAACCTTAGAATCATTTTTTCATTCCTTATCGTTACGGCATTCTTATTAGGATGTGATAACAGAACAGCTGAGGAAAAGTTAATTGAACATGCTGCTAGAATTCATGAAGAAGCTCTTACAATAGATACTCATCTCGATACCCCAATTCACTTGCAGAGAGACAGTTCATTTGCGCTCGATGAATTGCACGATGGACGGGAGCGGAAAAATGGCAAAGTTGATTTTCCCAGAATGGCTGTTGGTGGGATTGATGCTGGCTTCTTCATAGTTTGGACATCTCAAGGTGGGCGAAATGCTGAAGCTTACAAAAATGTTAAGGAAGAAGCTCTAACAATTCTGGAAGTTATAAAAAGTAATGTTGAAAAATATCCTAATTCTGCTGAACTTGCTTATTCTTCAAAGGATATAGAAGGAATTGTCGAAGATGGAAAGCATGCGATTCTAATTGGAATGGAAAACGGTTATCCAATCGGGAAAGATATTTCTCTAGTCGAAGAATTTTATAATTTGGGAATTCGATATATAACCCTTTGTCACTATGCGGATAACGATATTTGTGATGCTTCGACCGATAAGAGTAAAGATGAGGGATTGTCAGATTTTGGGATTGAAGTTGTAAAACAAATGAACAGACTTGGAATATTAGTTGACGTATCACACATTTCAGACCATTCTTTCTACGATGTAATTAAAACTACTCAAGTTCCAATTTTCGCTTCTCACAGCAATGCAAGATCACTGTGTGATCATCCTCGAAATATGACTGATGATATGATAAGACATCTTGCTGCAAATGGTGGTGTAATTCAAGTGAATTTAGTCGACGAGTATGTGAAAACTCCCCCTCCAAATCCACAGCGAGACTCTGCTATTGTCGAATTGAGAAAAGGTTATGGCAATTATTCTGATCTTGATAAAAAAGAACGTGAAGCAGTGCATGAAAAGTATAACGAAATCAGAAAGAAATTTCCTCAACCTAGAGCAACTTTAAAAGATGCGGTTGATCATATTGACCACATTGTAAATTTGGTAGGAATTGACCATGTTGGAATTGGCTCTGACTTTGATGGAGGTGGTGGAGTTGATGGTGTTCATGACATAAGTGAAATGGGAAATATTACTTTAGAGTTATTGCGACGTGGATACTCAGAGGAAGATATTAAAAAAATCTGGGGTGGGAATTTCATGCGAGTTTTTGGACTGGTTGAGGAATTTGCTCAAAAATAAATTCCATCCCTTGATTTAGATTATTCCTTTAGAATTCTAACTTTGTCAAACGTTAACAGATCGTAAGTGATTTTCATCCAGATGAAAATGCATGGCACTGCCTTTAGAACATATGGAATCACGTAATCATTTCTCAATGATTTGGGGAAAACTTCAGTTGGTGAAAGTACGGTGAAAACAAGGGCAAAGCTTAAAAGGATAAAATTTTCAGTTTTCTTTTCTTGAGAAAAATACCAAATTGCCGCTCCAGTAGCTGCTATTACAAATGTTGGTGATTCAGCTTTATGGTTAAATATTACAACCCAAATAAGAATAGATGCCAAATAAAACAACTTGAATTCATAGTTTCTCAACAAATTTCTTTTTAAAAGTGGTAAAAGTAAAAATATAGATCCAAGACCTACAATTATACCCGTAGATAACTTGAAATGAAACCAAGTCTGGAGCCAGCCGTCAACAGAGAGTCCAACTGAAGAAGCTTTATCCCACATTAGTAACCCGATCCAGCTTTTATAGAGTGAGATCAAATGTGAAGGAGAAACGACTAACAAAGGTATCATAGCAAATAGTAGAATCCATCCCAATGTAAAAAAAGCATTCCTAAGCTTATTTGGATAGAATAGGAATAAGATGAAAGCAACTCCACCAAATAATTTAATGAACATTGAGCAAACTATTAAAAAAGAAGCAATTTGAGGTTTATTGTCCTCTAGCAATGCAAATGCCATAACAATCAATCCTGCTATTAATGCATTACTCTGTGCATTTTGAATTGAAGTTATCAATTCTAAAACTATAAATAGTAAGATCCAAAGTTTCTTATCGGGTTTTAATTTTAGAAACCAAATAGCCCAGGAAAGAATTAACACGTTTAGTAAATTCCACAAAAACAGACCTAAAGGATCAGGTAAATACGCGAATACTCCCATAAATAATGCAAAAGCGGGGCTATATTTGTAAGAATCTGCATGTTCAACAGGAGATAATTCATAGAGATCCTTACCTTCAAGTAAATGAAAGTTCGAATACTTAAAAATTAGATAATTATTGTAGTATGTGTATTCGTGCCCATCCCCATAGTCTTTTGGTCCAAGTAATACTGTGTGAACAGATACTACAACTGTGATTAATATAAGAAAAACCAAGATATACTTTGGATTTGGAGGAATTTTAATTTTTTTCACAATTTCGTTAAAAACATTAGGAGGTTTACTATTAAGAATTCATTTACAATTAAATATAACTATTTTTCTCTGATCATTTTAATATATTGAGATTAGAAAAATCATTTAATTATTTGGAGAAATAATGGAAGCTTTTACAGGAATTTCAATCGTAATTATAATTGCAGTTATCGCATTTATAATATTATTTACATACTTCGTACCAATTGGTTTATACATCACAGCATATTTTTCTGGAGTAAAACTTAAAATATTTAAAGATCTTGTAGGAATGAGACTCCGAAAAGTTTCACCCTACGTAATTGTTAGAAGTCAGATTTCTGGAGCAAAAGCTGGTGTTGAGTTAAACACTTCCCTTCTAGAAGCTCATTACCTTGCTGGTGGAAATGTTGTTAATGTTGTTAATGCATTAATCTCAGCAAGTAAAGCAAATCTTGAACTATCATTTGACAAGGCAGCTGCAATCGATCTTGCTGGAAGGAATGTACTTGAAGCTGTTCAGATGTCTGTGCTTCCAAAAGTAATAGAGACCCCGATGGTTGCTGCAGTTGCAAAAGATGGTATCCAACTTAAAGCAATTGCAAGAATCACAGTAAGAGCAAATCTTGAAAGATTAGTAGGTGGTGCAAACGAGTCGACAATTCTTGCCCGAGTAGGCGAAGGAATTGTTTCTACAATTGGCTCAAGCGGTTCACACAAAGATGTTTTGGAAAATCCTGATAATATTTCAAAAGTTGTTCTTGCAAAAGGTCTTGACTCTGGGACTGCATTTGAAATTCTCTCAATTGATATTGCAGATGTTGATGTTGGAACAAACATTGGTGCTATCCTGCAGACGGATCAGGCAGAAGCTGACTTAAAAGTAGCTAGAGCAAAAGCTGAAGAAAGAAGAGCAGCAGCTGTCGCTCTGGAGCAAGAGATGGTTGCTGAAGTTGCTCGAATGAAAGCCAAAGTCGTTGAAGCAGAATCAGAAGTTCCTCGTGCGATGGCAGAAGCTTTTCGAAGTGGAAATTTAGGGATCATGGATTATTATAAAATGAAAAATATTCAATCTGATACAGATATGAGATCATCAATAGCTGATACCGATAAAGATAAAGAGACGGATGATGGACAACGTAGTTGATTATCTCATAGTTCTCTTTTTTATAATTAGCTTTTTATCTTCGGTATTTAAGAAAAAGAAGAAGCAAGCACAAAAAGATGTTGTTGTTCAAAATAAACCGATTGTACGAAGAGAGAATAGTAAAAAGGTTATTGAACAAAAGACTACTACTTCTAAAAAATCTGCTTTTGAGGAAATATTTAAAGCAATTTTAGAAGTTCCTCAACCGGTTGAAAATCCTAAATCAGAAGTAGATGCATACTTTGAAGAGGCAATAAAAAATTCTGAAATGATTGAGGCTGGAATTAACCAAGATGCCCCTGAACTTAAAAAAGTTCATCCTTTGGAGAGAAAAGCAAATACTTATACCGATGCTATTAAAGACATCAAGGATCAGCACAGTAGTAGAAAAGCTAACAAGATTAAAGAGAGATTAAAAAATAATACCACTATTAAAGAGTATATCATTATCAATGAAGTTTTGGGCAAACCAATTGCACTAAGAGATTAATGGCCAAAAAATATACACTTAAGAGAATACACAAAACGGGCATTCAAAGACCGATAATTGATGAAGCCCGTTTTTCTATTAATTACCAGCTTGAGCTTAATAGCACACAATTTGAAGCAGCATCTGCTGTGAAAGGCAATTATTTGGTTATCGCCGGTGCGGGAACTGGGAAAACGAGAACTTTAGTCTATCGAGTTGCAAGACTCATTGAATTGGGCTACGATCCAAAATCAATTCTCCTTCTAACATTCACTAGAAAAGCTTCAAGAGAAATGTTGAATAGAGCAGCTCAACTATTGGACAGCAGATGCTCAAAGATCAATGGTGGAACATTTCATTCTTTTGCGAACGTAACATTGAGAAGATATGCTAAAGCTATGGGGTTAAATTCAGCATTTACTATTCTAGATCAAGGAGATAGTGAAGATGTAATCAATTTGATCAGAGGGCAATTGGATCTTGCAAAACTGAAAAAGAGATTTCCAAATAAAAAGACTATTCTTCGTGTATTAAGCTTAAGCACAAATACTTCGCGGACAATTGAAGATATTTTGGACAGCGATTATCCTCATTTCTCTCAGTATGTTGAGAAGATTAAACAAATTCAAAAATTATATACTCAGTATAAACGCAATAACAGCCTACTTGACTATGATGATCTACTCATCTATCTGCTTGAGTTTCTCACACATAAAAGTGGAGCAGCTAAAGCACTATTATCGAATATCCAGTTTGTAATGGTTGATGAATACCAGGATACAAATAAACTCCAAGCGAATATTGTAAAAGCTCTTTCAGTTTTTAATAATAATGTGATGGTAGTTGGTGATGATTCACAATCGATTTATGCGTTTCGTGGTGCAAATTTTAAAAATATCATAAACTTCCCTACACTTTTCCCTAACTCCAAATTGATTAAGCTTGAGGAAAATTACAGAAGTACACAGGAGATTTTGGATTTCGCAAATCATATAATTGAATACGCAATCGAAAAATATCCCAAAGAACTTTATACTAGAATCAAAGACGGTGAACTTCCGGCTATAATTTCCGCGGATACTGATAATATGCAATCGCGTTTTATTGTTGATCGAGTTCTTGAACTAAGAGAAGAAGGAATTCCCTTAGGTGAGATTTCTGTTTTATTTCGGTCATCACATCATACATTCGATCTTGAAATTGAGTTAAACAAAGCTAATATTCCTTTTATAAAATATGGGGGGATGAAATTTGTTGAAACTGCTCATGTTAAGGACGTGCTTGCATTTCTAAGAATATCAATGAATCCTAAAGATTTTGTAAGTTGGTACAGAGTTCTTCTTCTTCACGAGGGAATTGGTCCCAAACGTGCCCAACAAATTATGGATGAAATTGCCTCAACCGATCTCAAGAGTGTAAATTTGAGGGATAATGTTGCAATTGCCAAGTCGAATTCTAAAATTCTTAATCTTTTAGAAATTGTTGAAAATATAAGAAAGAATTACAAACTTCCCGCGGATAAGCTTGAACTAATTCTAAGCTACTATAATCCGCTATTTAAAAATAGGTATGATGATTTTAATAAAAGAAAGAAGGATTTAGATGCTTTAATTAATATATCCAGCAACTATGAAACATCAGAAGATTTTCTTGCTGATATGGCTCTGGAACCACCTCAAGACAGCATATTAGATGTTGATGCAGAGGATAAAGAAGATGAATTCCTTACACTTTCAACAATCCATTCAGCAAAAGGACTTGAATGGCATTCGGTTTTTGTCATGCATGCCATGGAAGGATTTTTTCCAAGTGCTCAATCTTATGATTCAATCGACTCGCTGGAAGAAGAAAGAAGACTGATGTACGTGGCAATAACTCGGGCAAAACAAAATTTGTTTATTTCGTATCCGATGAATGTATTTGATAGATACACTGGTTTTACCTTAGCAAAACCATCTCGTTTTATTAGTGGTATAAGTGACCAACTGGCCGAAGAATGGACAATTGATGAAGAAATTTAAAGAATAACCATGAGTATCCTATTTATCTTTGTATTTTTTCTTCTCATAATATTTTTGGTTCTTAATTTATTGTTCTACTCATCGCTTAATCGACTCTTCAAATTTCAAAAACTTAAATCGAGCAGTTTAAAAATATCAATTTTAGTAGCAGCGAAAAATGAAGAGAAAAACATTTCGAAACTAATTACAAGCCTTAAGGAACAAAACTATTCAAATGAGCTATACGAAGTAGTGATAATTGACGATGATTCCTCTGACAATACCTTCTCTGTTGTAAAAACTGAGATTGAGGGATTAGAAAATTTTAGAATTATTCGAGCGAGAGAAAAAATTTATCAAGCAAAACGAGGGGTCTTGGAAGTAGGTATTCAAAATTCGATTAATCCCTATATTGTAATTACTGATGCTGACTGTACCTCAAATAAAAACTGGCTGCTTCGTTTTGCAAATTCTTTTGAGGATAAGCATGATTTTGTTTTTGGGATTGCTCCATACTTTTCAAAAAAGTCATATGTAAATAAAATAACAAGATTTGAAAATTTACGTGCACAGATCTTAATGTTCTCATTTGCAAAATTGGGTTTTCCCTATTCAGCAGCTTCAAGGAGTTTTGGATTTACACGGAAAGCATTTGAGAAAATTGGAGGTTATCGAAATACCATTGAAACTCTAAGCGGTGATGATGATCTTTTATTAAGAGAAGCCATTAATAATGATCTAAAAATTGGAATGGTTACTAGCGAAGATGCCCTCGTATTTACTGATTCTAAACCAACATATTCTGAATATCAAAAACAAAAGTTTAGACACACATCCACTTCTTTTCATTACTCAATTGTAAATAAATCAATCCTTGGATTGTGGCATATTACAAATTTGATACTTTTATTTTCCATAACTTTCGCCATAATCGATACAGTATTCATCTTACCTTTTTTCTTAAAAATCGTTCTTGACGTTTTTCTTTTAAATTCATTTCAAAGAAATTTCAGTTATAAATTTAATTTCATTGAAATCTTAATATTTCAGTTGATTTATGAAGCTCAGATAATCTATTTTTTTCTAAATGCTAAAAAGTATTCGATTAGATGGGATTGAGAGAAAACAATTTGCATTTATTTTATAAAAAAGTATTTTAAACCCTAATTTCTAATCAATCATATGAATGTCGAACAATTAATTAGTCAAGCAAACGAAGCGAAAGCTACTTCCTATTCCCCCTACTCAAATTTCAGAGTTGGGGCTGCTCTTCTTACAAAAGAAGGCAAAGTTTACAAAGGAGCTAACGTTGAAAATGCCTCATATGGATTAACCATCTGTGCTGAACGTACTGCAGCATTTACTGCAAAGTTGGCAAGTGAAATCAATTTTTCAGCCATTGCAATTGTTTCGGACAGTGAGGATTTTATTCCACCATGCGGAGCATGCAGACAAGTTCTTCTGGAACTTTGTGGTCAAGATATTGATGTGATTGTAACGAATGGTAAAAATGAAAAGAAAATATTTAAGCTTAGGGAACTAATCCCTTTTTCGTTTGGTGATGAACAACTTAATAACAAATAAATTCGGGACCTTAATGTATGGTAGATTTTGTTCCTCATTCCGTTCCAACAAATAGTGGATGGATCGAAGTAATCTCTGGTTGTATGTTCAGTGGCAAAACTGAAGAGTTGATCCGCCGCTTACGACGCGCGGAAATTGCAAAATTATCAGTTCAGATATTTAAACCAAAAATTGACGACAGATACTCAACTGAAAAGATAGTGTCTCATAGCGAACAATCACTCCCTTCATCAATTGTGGAATTCCCAAGGGATATTCTTAGACTTGGTAAAGCAGCTCAAGTGATTGGAATTGATGAAGCACAGTTCTTTGATGACTCACTCGTTGGAGTTTGTCAAGAGATGGCTAATCAAGGTAAACGAGTTATCGTTGCCGGTTTGGATATGGACTATAGAGGTGAACCATTTGAACCTATACCACAACTATTAGCTACGGCGGAATATATTACAAAAGCTTTAGCAATATGTGTTGTGTGCGGAAATCCAGCCAGCATGACTCAGAGAAAGATTTCCTCAGCTGAAAGAGTTGTTGTTGGAGCATTAGACAGCTATGAAGCAAGATGTAGAAAACATCACTACAAACCTAATTAGTAGCGCCTTATGGACTTTCTATCAATACTCCGTGGCATATTTGGTATTCTTCTTCTTATAGGAATTGCATTTCTATTTTCGAATAATAAGAAAAAGATAAATTGGAAACTTGTCACTTATGGTTTAGGAATACAGTTCATATTTGCAATTCTGATCATTAAGGGTGAACAACTTGGTGATTTTTTTTCACCGCTCGGATGGGTTAAAACATTTTTTTCTTGGGTAAGCAGCTTTTTTGTAGTTGTTCTTAGGTTTACAACTGAAGGTGCAAAGTTCGTATTTGGGGTACTCGCTCTTTCTCCCGAATCTGAAGGTAGTCTTGGAGTATTTTTTGCTTTCCAAGTTCTACCTACGATTATTTTCTTTGCTTCTCTTATGGCTATTTTATATCACCTTGGTGTAATGCAAAGAATTGTGCAAGCAATGGCTTGGATAATGGCTAAAATTCTTGGCACTAGCGGAGCTGAATCTTTGTCCGCAACAGCTAATATTTTTGTAGGGCAAACTGAGGCCCCTCTGATGATCAGGCCATTTCTTAAGGGGATGACAAACAGCGAACTTCTTACAGTAATGGTTGGCGGAATGGCTACTGTTGCCGGTGGTGTAATGGCAGCGTATATACAAATTTTAAGTCAGTCCTTTGCTGAAGTGATGGGGCTTTCTATAATAGATGCTCAACTTATGTTTGCAACTCACCTCTTAGGTGCTAGTGTTATGGCTGCCCCAGCTGGATTGGTAATTTCAAAAATACTTTACCCTGAAACTGAGGAAGCTGAAACCAAAGGGACTGTCAAAGTAAATGTTGAAAAAACATCTTCAAATGTAATTGAAGCTGCGGCAACCGGAGCATCAGATGGACTCAAACTAGCACTTAATGTTGGGGCAATGTTAATTGCCTTCATAGCGTTGATTGCTTTAACTAATTACATGCTAGAGGGAGTTGGTTCAATTTTCGGATTAAATGCTATGTTCATTGAAGAATTCGGTAAACCATTGAATCTTCAATTATTACTTGGGCTGGTTCTTCAATTCTTAGCATTTGGAATTGGTGTGCCATGGGAAGGGGCGCTACAATTTGGATCACTATTTGGCACTAAAATCGTGTTAAATGAATTTGTTGCATACTTTGATATGAGTACTTTAATTTCTACAAAAGAATTAATTAACGAAAAAACAGTACTGATGGCAACGTACGCACTTTGTGGATTCGCCAACTTCAGTTCAATTGCGATTCAAATTGGTGGAATTTCTCCACTTGCTCCAAATCGTAAATCAGATCTTGCTAAATTAGGAATGAAAGCGGTGGCCGGTGGAGCTTTAGCCACTTTGATGACCGCCACATTAGCAGGTATTCTTTTCTAATGATTGATCTAGAATTTAAATATAAAAAGCTACTAGAAGAGATAGATTTAGTTAAACCTTTTGATACTGAAATTGTATTAATTCTGGGAAGTGGATTGGGTGAGTTTGCAAATCAAACTGAAATAGTAAAATCAATTGCTACAGAATCCCTTAAGGATTATCCAAAGTCTACAGTCGAGGGGCATAAAGGATTTATCCATTTTTGCAATCTTCATGATAAGAAGTTGTTAATATTTCAAGGGAGAATTCACCCATATGAAGGATATAAGATTGATGAATGTATCTTACCCATTCTAATATCCAAGCATCTCGGCTGTAAACAAATGATTTTAACAAATGCTGCTGGTGGGCTTAATCCAAATTTCAAACCAGCTGACCTCATGCTAATTACATCGATGAATTCATTTAACATTAAGAAGGAACTTACTTCTGTAATTGGATTAGCATCACAAGAAATGAAATCAAATTTCTTGGACTTCCCCTCTGAAAATCTTAATGATATTATTAGAAAAGCTTCATTAAAAGTTGATGTATTTTTAAAAGAAGGAGTTTATTGGTTTGGAACAGGTCCAAGTTATGAAACACCTTCAGAAATTAAAATGGTCAGTGTATTAGGTGGAGATGCAGTAGGAATGTCCACCGTTCATGAAGCTGTTTACGCATCAACATTAGGAATAGAGGTAGCAGCTATTTCTTGCATAACAAATTTCGCATCGGGCATTTCATCAAACAAACTTGATCATCAAGAAGTGATTGAAACCGCAAAAATTGTAAAGGATAAGTTTGAAAGTCTAATGAAAAAAATAATTGAATTGATGTAATATATTGTCTATTATTCACAAAGTACTAATAATAACCCATTATAGTATATGATAAATATAATCAGGCTAAGACTAAAAACAATAATATTTTTTCTACTTCTCTTTTCTATATATCAATCTGATCTTTTCTCTCAAGAGAAGGGACAAAAGGAAGAGTCTACAGAATCAACAGAGAAAGTAATTACTGCAGTTCCAGTAATAGAGATACCTCAAAAAATCGAAGAAGCATACGTATTTATTAAAGAGATTGAATCTCAACAAATTCCGTCAAAGCCAATTGAGGAACTTAAAGAAGATTTCACTGAAATTCTAAGAAAAGATTCTCTCCTGAAAGTGGAATCGACTAAAGAGTTTATCCAGAACCTGCCTTCTAGAAAGCTCGAAGACTATAATGCCAAATGGGATGCATATCTCAATTCAATTCTTTCTTACAAGAAAATTCTCGAAGATGATGCAGCGAAGATTACTGAGATCAAAGAAAGTTATCAGAACTTTGATGCTAGGTGGGATCTTACGTATGACAACGCAAAAAAAGAGAAAGCCCCTCGTGCTATCATTACAAGGCTTAATGAACTTAATAGGGATACGAAGAAACTTGATAAACGTTTAGTAAAGATTCTTAATCAAATTCTGTTGCTCCGAGATAAGGTTTCAACCGAAGAATTTGTGACAAATGAAGTAATAACTCTTATAGCTGAAACTATTAAAGCTCATAAGTCTATGTTATTTTCGATTGACTCCCCTCCAATATGGATTGCAATTTCCGAATATTCTGATACCACTACTTTTGCTAACAGATGGGAAAAGAACAAGGGAAATATTCGAACTTCATTTATTGATTTTTACAAATTATATGGTAGTAGGATAGTTTATTACGCTATTTTTTTTGTAATTGTTTTTACTTTCATTCTCTATTTAAAAAGATTTGCTAAAAATAACACTGAAAATCCTATTGATTCTACTGAGGATGTAACCACATTTAAAATTTTAAGTAAACCATTCTCTATTGCAATTCTAATTGCATTATTTGCAGAAGAACTTTTTTTTCCATCTGTTCCAGGAATAGTGAGTCAAATATTTTCTATTTTGTTCATATTTCCACTTCTTTCACTTTTCCCCACTTATATTTCAAAAGAAGCAAGAGGACCGTTATATTTCATAACTTCGATCTACTTACTTCAGCAGGTTCTTGATCTGGGCTCAACAAACACCCTTAACCAAAGAATATTTATAATAGTATTGATAATGCTTTCTATAATTGCGTTTATCTACATAATAAAGATTCCTATTTCTAGTTTACCCACTAATAGAAAGAATTTTATTTCCTTTATTACTACATTATCAAAAATCTTGATAGTAGTATTGAGTTTATCATTGATCGCAAATTTTATTGGGAGCACAAAACTATCAAGATTAGTTTTAAGCGGGGTAATGACAAGTATATACTCCGGATTATTATTAATAACCGGTTATCAGGTCTTTAACGTACTTCTCAGTATATTTTTAGAAACCAAATTTGCAAATCTATTCTTAGTAGTCCAAAATAGAAAATTTGTAATTAAGAAAACCCTCTTAAAGTTGCTAAAAATCGCTGCTTTTATTGTTGCGACCATTTTGATTCTTGAAGGATTTGGATTGTATCAATTCTTCCTAGAAATTATTACAGATTTTCTAGAGACCTCATGGAAAGTTGGAGAATCAACAATAGCCGTTGCTGATATATTCCTCTTCTTTATTTCCATCTGGGTTTCAATTAAGCTGTCAACGTTTATCAGATTCATACTTGATGGAGAATTATTACCTAGGATTAATCTCCCAAGAGGAGTGCCAGGAGCAATTTCATTAATGGCAAATTATGTAATTCTTACTCTTGGTTTACTGTTTGCATTTGTTGCCATAGGATTTGATTTGTCCAAATTTGCAATAGTTTTCGGCGCTCTTGGAGTAGGTATTGGATTTGGATTACAGAATATTGTAAATAATTTTATCTCAGGATTAATATTGCTTTTTGAAAGACCAATTCAAGTTGGGGATGTCATTAGTATCCAAAACCTTAGTGGTACAGTAAAAAGAATCGGTATTAGATCAAGTATTATAGCCGGTTGGGATGGTTCTGAGGAGATTGTACCCAATGCTGATCTCGTTTCAACTAGAGTCACAAACTGGACTTTGTCAAATAAAAACAGAAGAATTGAGATTAAAATTGGAGTTGAATATGGGTCCGATCCTGAGCAGGTGATGGAATTATTAAGATACTCTATCAGTAGTAGAGGTGATGTTTTAAAAGAACCTTCAGCCTATGTGCTTTTTGAAGGTTTTAGTGACAGAACAATGGATTTCACATTTCGCTTCTGGATACCAAATACTGGAGATTGGATATTCATCAAGAGTGAAGTTTTTGTACATATTAGTTCACTCCTACAAGAAGCTAGTATTAAAGTCCCATATCCTCAAATGGATGTAAAAATAAAAGAGAGTGAAGATTCTTCATCTGGAAAAGAAGAAGAAGAATTAAAACGTATTTCAGATTCTTAAAGCTATCTCTGAAGCTGTTGCGATGATCGCAGTTTCACTTCTCAATCGATTTGGTGTCAACTTAACTAATACTGCATTTTCAAGTTGAGATATTTCTTTCTCTGTAAGTCCCCCTTCAGGACCGAAAATGAATATTGAATGTTTCTCTGAAATTAGTCGATCAGACTTAACAAATTCAGATAAAGAAATAGGGGCATTCTGATCAAAAATAATTTTCTCCCCCTCAATTTCATTAAGATGCTTTATTGATTGAATATAACAGATACTAGGTATATAACTTCTCAGTGATTGCTTCATAGCAGAGAGGGCAATTTTATTCCACCGCTCCAATTTTTCTCCTTTTGCTATTGACCTTTCTGAGTTAAAGACAACGAAATTAGTTATTCCGAGTTCAACACATTTCTCGAGAGAAAAGTCAAATCGATCACTGCTTTTTAGTCTTGGTATACAAAATGTAATCTCTGCAAACTGATTCTGATAATTTATCACATTCAAAATTCTTGCAGTTACAGAAGTTGAACAAGTCTCTACAATTTCACTTTTGAATATTCTCCCTAAGCCGTCAGTTATGTTTAGTTTATCACCAACTCCGTGTCTCATTACTTTAACGAGATGTTTTGATTCCTCCTCAGCAATTTGAATATAACCATCTGAGATATCTGAAGAATAATAAAGTTCTATATTAGAAAGATATTCCTGATTCAAATAGAAATTCTCCTCTGCCCATTTCGTTCCACGCATATTCAGTTCTGAAACTCAAGTATGGCATAATTAGAAATGTGAATCCAAGTCCATAACCTGAGTTGAAATCATTTAAGGTAACTTTATCACCATTATTAAAAACCGTAGCTGCATCTGCAAAGATATTGAAAATTATCTTTATCCTTGCTCTACTTAGACTTTTGGGAATTATTGGCAGTTTGATTCCAAAATTCCACTCTTTCAATATAGGGTACCCCAATTCAATAGATCCAATTAAAGCATTATTTCCTTCTCTAACCAAATATCTATTTCCTCTAGTATAGTACTCGAATCCTAAGATCGAATAATCATAAAGTGGAACAAATTTACCAAATGTAGTACGGCCGCCAATTCTATATTTGAATAGTAGATCATCCACTATTTTTCTATAGTTTCTTACTTCTGCATCAAATGAGTGGTAACTTATCTCTTGACTACCAATACCTTTGTATGAATAATTTGTAATAAAATAGTAACCTCTATCAGCAAATTGCCGCAAATTTCTTGTATCAAATTCATATGATAAACCAGTTGAGAAACTACGATCTATTTTTGTCCCACTTGCCATAGCAGAATTTAATACTTCTGAAGGAGCTTCAATATAACTGTATCCACCAACAAGATAAATATTATTAGTTAGATTTAATCTCTTTCCAAATGCAATTGATCCAGAACTGGTAATAAATTCGAAAGGAGAACCATATATTTCTTCTGCTGTAGGACTCTTATTAATTGGTGTTGAATACAGACCACTGATCATAAAGCTTATGTCAGCTGATGGAATCAGGAGAGGATTTTGATAACTCAGAGCAAAAAATGGATCATATCCAAAAGACATTGTTGCCCTCAAAGTTTCGTTTCTTCCTCTAAAATTTCGGTATTCGAATGCAATACCATATGAAACCCTTTCAAATGTTTTTTCAGGAATATTAATAAATGGAACGGGAAAGATATACCAACTTTCTTCCACCTTTACAACAAGATTGTTATAATTCTCAAGCTCTTTTACTGATAGCTCAACGCGAGTAAAAATACCAAGGCTAAAAATTCTCTCTTTGTTGAACCTTATTATTTCGGAATTAACAGTATCACCGGGTTCAATTGTAAGTTCTCTAAGAATTACAAATTCTTCTGTTTTATCATTCCCAAAAATCTTGATTGAATCAATCCTTATCTCTTCGTTCAAAAGTAAAGATATATTTTTTGATTCTTGCCCGTTGATAATTGAAATAAAGCAGATTAGATATGTTATGAAAATAATTTTTCTCATTAAAAGTAGAAATTGAAAAATTTAAAGATACTTGTTATAATAATACAGAGGAATGATTAGAATTACACTCTAGAAACACATTCCATGATCAACTTTGATGCATCTATTTTGAATTGTAGTAATACCCTTCTCAATAACCGCAGCTACAGCTGCATCATTTTGTACACCTAGTTGGAGCCAAAGTGCTTTAGGATTAATCTCCAACACATCTGGTATTAATTCTGGAATGCTTTCTGATTTACGGAAAACATTTACAATATCTATTGCAAAGGGAATTTCTTTTAAATTACTGTAAACCTCCATTCCTTGAATCTCAGGTTTACCGGGATTTACACCCACAACATTGAATCCGTTCATCATTAAGTATTCAGCAATCTTTCTGCTAGTTCTAGTTGGATTATTCGAAATTCCTACTACTGCAATATTTTTTGAATTTTTCAGAATATCACAAATGTTCATTCTTTATTCCTCTTCGAAAAATTGACCAACTGGGATACAACTGCAGAAAAGGTTTCTATCGCCATAAGCATCATTAATTCTGCCAACTGAAGGCCAATATTTATTACCTCTCAGATAATCTACTGGAAATGCTGCAACCTCTCTACTATAACTATGTCTCCACTCATTCGATGTACATTCTGCAACCGTATGAGGTGCAGTTTTTAGTGGATTATCCTCAAGATCGAAATCACCATTTTCAATTTCTGATATCTCATTTCTAATTGAGATCATCGCTTCACAGAATCTATCTAGTTCCGATTTCGATTCACTTTCTGTAGGTTCCACCATTAATGTTCCTGCAACAGGAAAAGAAACGGTTGGTGCATGAAAACCATAATCCATTAGGCGTTTTGCAATATCAATTTCTGTAATGTTAGCTGATAGTTTAAAATCTCTCATATCAAAGATCAGTTCGTGTCCAACATTCCCATTTATACCAGTATAAAGGACTTTATAAAATGGAGATAATTTTGATTTAATGTAATTTGCATTCAGTATCGCTATTTCCGTAGCCTTTTTCAATCCTCTGCTGCCCATCATTCTTATATATGCGTACGATATAGGCAATATGCTTGCGCTTCCCCAAGGAGCAGCAGAAACTGCATTAATTGAATTCGCTTTATTAATATCTTTAACAACATGACCTGGCAAAAACTGAACAAGATGCTTAGCTACAGCAATGGGGCCTACTCCAGGACCTCCACCACCGTGAGGTATTGCAAATGTTTTATGAAGATTCAGATGGCAAACATCCGCTCCAATAACTGCTGGATTGGTATATCCGACTTGTGCATTCATATTAGCACCATCTAAATATACTTGTCCTCCATTTTCATGAATAACTTTACACATTTCAACTACTTTATCTTCAAACACACCATGGGTTGAAGGATATGTTAGCATCATTGCAGCAAGATTTTCTTTGTGCAATTCAGCTTTTTCTTTAAGTTCATCAAAATTCACATTTCCATATTTGTCGCATCCAATAATAACAACCTTATTACCTGCCATTATCGAACTCGCTGGATTAGTTCCGTGTGCAGAAGAAGGAATTAATACTATATTCCTATGACCTTGACCCTTAAATCGATGATATTCTCTTATAACCATCAATCCAGTGTATTCTCCTTGTGCTCCCGAATTAGGTTGTAAGGAAACTCCTGCAAAACCGGTAATTTCACATAACTGTTTCTCTAGAATATCAAATAACTGACTATACCCATTTGTTTGCTCATCAGGAGCATAAGGATGTATTTGCGAAAACCGGGGCCATGAAACTGGGAGCAGTTCTGTTGCTGCATTTAATTTCATTGTGCATGATCCCAGAGGAATCATAGAAGAAGTAAGTGAAAGATCCTTATTCTCTAATCTCTTTAAATATCTCATTAATTCAGTTTCTGAATGATATTTATTAAAGACCGGATGTGATAAGTACTCACTTTTTCTACTCAATTTATTTTTAAATAAATCATTTAACACATTGTTTATATTATCTTTAGAGCTTTTACTATAACATTTTTCTTTGCTATAGATTTCTCGAAATATATTAACGATTTCTAATATATCTTCTAATTGAGTGGTCTCATCTAATGAGATACCCATATGAACGTCATCAATATATCTAAAGTTAATTTCAGATTTAAGTGCCCTCTCCTTAATTACGACTAATTTCTTTGGAGCACGTACATTTATTAAAACTGTATCAAAATAGGCCATATTTTCTTGCTCCAGATCTAAGTCAGATAACAGATTAACTAATAATTGTGTCAAATTATTTATCCGTTTTGCTATTTTCTTTAATCCATTAGGTCCATGATAAACAGCATATATGCCAGCCATAATTGCCAACAATACTTGAGCAGTACAAATATTGCTTGTAGCTTTTTCGCGTTTTATGTGCTGCTCCCTAGTTTGTAGAGCCATTCTATAGGCCGAATTTCCATGTTTGTCCTTAGAGACTCCTATAATTCTACCAGGAATTTGTCTTTTGAATTCTTCCTTTGTTGCAAAATATGCAGCATGTGGTCCACCAAATCCAATCGGTACTCCAAATCTCTGTGTCGATCCAACCGAGCAATCTGCTCCAAATTCTCCGGGTGGAATAATCATTGTCAGACTTAATAGGTCTGCAGCTACTACCGTATAGACATTGTTTATATTTGCATCACTAAATAAATCCTTGAAATCTTTGATTTCTCCAAATGAATTAGGATACTGAACTAATAATCCGAATACATTCTCACTTAAATCAAAATCAGCAAGAGATTTAATCTTAAGATCGATATCTAAAGGAGCTGATCTTGTTTTAAGAACATCAATTGTCTGAGGAAATACATCATCGGCAACTAGAAAAACATTAGATTGTTTCTTACTTCCCTTCCGAGAGTTATAAAACATTAACATTGCTTCAGCTGCTGCTGTAGCTTCATCAAGAAGTGATGCATTAGCAAGAGGTAATGCAGTTAGGTCACTAACCATTGTCTGAAAATTAATTAACGCTTCTAATCTACCTTGTGATATTTCTGCTTGGTATGGAGTGTATTGTGTATACCAACCGGGATTTTCAAAGATATTTCTTCTAATTACAGATGGAGTGATTGTGGGGTAATAACCCATTCCAATATAATTTTTAAATACTTTATTCTTCGATGCAATTAGATTTAGTTCGTTCAGTAACTCATATTCACTTAAACCTTCTCCGATGTCCAGCTCATTTTTCACTCTAATTGATTTATGGATAATCTTTTCTAGTAATTCATCGACACTCTTGAATCCAGTTTCTTTAACCATTTCACTTATTTCTTTTGAATTCGGACCAATATGCCGATCAATGAAACTATCTGTGATATCAAAATTCATAAATTTTCCTAAATAGTTTAATTTTATTTAATACAGTATTTACAAAATTTTATTGAAACATATAAGTGATAAATATTGGATCGGAAGCTAATGGAGATGAAAATTAGGTTTAATCTTCTAGGTTTGAAAGTGCATTCTTCGCAGCATTTTGCTCAGCCGTTTTTTTATTTCTGCCTTCACCCTCACCGAAATTATTACCATTGATCATTACTTTAATTTTGAAGATTTTATCATGATCTGGACCAGCGGAATCAATTAGAACATATTCTGGTGAAGACCATTTCATTTGATGTGTATACTCCAAAAGCTGGCCTTTATAATTCTTATCAATTTGATAATTCCCAGATTTAACATTCGGTTCAATAATCCACTTAAGTATTATTCTTTTTACTTCTTTAATTCCACTGTCCAAATATATAGCTCCGATCAGAGCTTCAACACAATCGGCCGAAATGGTTTTGATACCTTCTTCAGAATTTTTAATAAATCTTTTATCATAGAGAATGAAGTCTATCAATCCCATCCTTTTAGCGGCATTATATAGTTCATTTTTATAAACAAGGTGGGAGCGAGTTTTAGTAAGAAATCCTTCATCTTCCTCTGGGAATTTTTTAAACAATATCTCGGCAACTGCTAATCCTAAAGCAGCGTCACCAAGAAATTCTAGTCTCTCGTTGGATTTTTCTAATTCTGGAGAACTCTCAAGATAAGATCTATGAGTGAGGGCTTTTACAAATAGTTGTTTATCTCTTATTCTGATATCTAACAACTCAGCTAATTTATCCAAGCTTTCTGAATAATTAGTTGGTATTGAACTGTCTTTAGAATTACGTTTTAATTTCTTGAAAAGAGTTAAAACATTATTCATTACAATTCTTAATCCTCATACTTTTTGAACAATAATGTTGAATTGTGACCTCCAAATCCAAAAGTATTACTTAACGCATATTTGATTTCACGCTCAATGGGAACTTTTGGAGTATAATTCAAATCACATTCTGGATCTGGTTCATAAAGATTAATTGTAGGTGGGACAATTGAATTATTTATTGCCAATACACAAGCGATTGATTCGATTGCTCCAGCTGCACCAAGCAAGTGACCAGTCATTGATTTTGTTGAACTAATAGCTACTTTATATGCATGCTCTCCGAAAAGCTTTTTAATTGCTTTCGTCTCATTGAGATCATTCAATTGAGTTGATGTTCCATGAGCATTTATATAATCAACATCTTCTGGTTTGATACCGCCGTCTCGCAGCGCTTCTCTCATCGAGCGAAATGCTCCTTCTCCTTCAGGTGCTGGCGCAGTAACATGAAATGCATCACCAGTGAGTCCAGCACCAATAATTTCTCCATAAATATTAGCACCTCTAGCCTTGGCATGCTCCAATTCTTCAAGAATTAATGTACCTGAACCCTCTCCCATTACAAATCCGTTACGATCTTTATCAAATGGTCGAGAAGCTTCTAAATAACGATCATTCCAAGTAGATAGTGCTCTTGCTGCATTAAAACCACCGACTGACATTCTAGTTATGGCTGCCTCCGACCCACCAGAAACCATTAAGTCGGCAGAGCCTCGCTGTATAATAAAGAATGCATCCGCTATTGCATGGGTAGATGTCGCGCAAGCTGAAGTGGTTGCATAATTTGGTCCTTTAAGTCCATGCTTAATTGAAATTTGGCCGGCTGCAATATCTGAAATCATCATAGGGACGAAGAAGGGCGATATTTTTCTCGGACCACCATTCACAAAATTAATCGTTTGGTTTTCGAATGTTTCCATCCCACCAATACCACTTCCAAAGATAACTCCAAATCTTTCTCTATCAATAGATTCAAGATTGATCTTCGAATCTTTAATTGCAGTTTCAGCTGTAACTAGAGCATACTGTGTATAGCGGTCCATTCTATTCGCTTCTTTTCTTTCCAGATAATCTTCTATGTTAAAATCTTTTATTTCACAAGCAAATTTGGTAGTGAAAGGCTCAGTATCAAATCGAGTTATTAAATTTGCACCACTTTTACCTTCAAGCATACTTCTCCACATATCATCTACTGAATTTCCTATTGGTGTGAGCGCACCAATTCCAGTAATAACCACACGTCTCATACTCATGCTAAATCTCCTTGTGAATAAAAAATAAGGCGGCTTAAAAAGAAAGATAAACTTAAATCAATGATAATCTAAAATCTTAATGTTCTTTTTAAGCTGCCCGATTAAAAGAATTAACCTTTTAATTCAGTTAAATATTTAACAGCATCCCCTACTGTACCAATTTTCTCTGCTTCTTCGTCTGGAATTGACACATCGAATTCTGATTCAAATCCCATAACTAATTCTACAATGTCTAGAGAATCTGCACCAAGATCATTTGTGAATGATGCTTCTGGTGTAATTTGAGAATCTTCAACACCCAATTTGTCCATGATTATTTCTTTAACTTTTGCTTCGATATCCATTTTTACTCCTTTTATTTATGGATTGATTTGTTAAAATATGATTTACATTACCATTCCGCCATCGACTGATAATACTTGACCAGTCATATAGTCGGCGTCTGAACTGCAAAGAAACGCAACTACGCGAGCTATATCTCCAGGTTTTCCCATTCTTTTAAGTGGAACATTTGTAAGAAGCGCTTCTCTTTGTTGATCATTTAATTTTGCTGTCATATCTGTTTCAATAAAACCTGGAGCTATTGCATTAACATTAACATTTCTTGATGCTAATTCGCGCGCGGACGATTTTGTGAAGCCTAAAACTCCAGCTTTTGAGGCTGCATAGTTAGTCTGTCCAGGATTACCTATAAGACCGACAACTGATGCAATATTAACTATTCTACCAAAACGTTGTTTAATCATCGGCTTCATAGCTGCTTTTGTATAATTGAACACACTTTTTAAGTTTACGTTTATAACTGAATCAAAGTCAATTTCACTCATTCTTAGGAGAAGATTATCACGAGTGATTCCAGCATTATTTACTAAAATGTCTACACCACCCATTTTTTCAATTGCAGCTTGCACAGTAGCATCTGCATCTTCAAACTTTGAGGCATCAGCTTTAACTCCATAAACTTTTACTCCGTCTATCCCAATTTCTTTTTGAATAGTTTCTGCGTGTTTATCAAAATCATCGTCTGGAACCATTATATCTGAAAACATAACCTGGTCACAATTTCTTTTTGCTAGTTCAACTAGAATAGCTTTCCCAATCCCTCTTGAACCACCAGTGACCAATGCTCTTAATTTTTTTTCTTCCATTTTACTCTTTCTGTTCAGTTTTAAGATGCAGTTTTATTTATTGTAAATAATATACGATATATCATTTTATATTTCCACTTGAATAGACTTAGAATTTTTTTTGAATTCCTACAGTTTATTTAGATCATAAAGTTTATCAATACCAATTATTGAAACATCCTTGTTAATGCGTTTTATCAAACCTTGAAGAACTTTTCCAGGTCCTACCTCGACAAACTTTGTAACACCATCTTGAATCATGTTGCTGATCGTCTCTTCCCATCTAACCGGAGCCGACAATTGATCGAACAATAGTTTCTTGATTTCTTCAGAATTTTGAATTGGCCTGGCTGTTACATTTGCATAAACAGGTAGAGAAGTATCAACAAATTGAGTTTCTTCAAGCTTTTTTTGAAGTTTTTCTTTTGCTGAACTCATTAATGGAGAATGAAAGGCTCCACTAACAACTAATTCCTTAACGAGTTTTGCTCCCTTATCTTTGGATAATAACATCACCTCTCTAACTCCCTCAACAGAACCAGAGATTACTATCTGACCTGGAGAATTAAAATTGGCACACTGTACTATTCCTTTATCTAGAGCTCTCTCACAGAGAGTTTCAACAATTGAAGGTTCTAATCCTATTATCGCAGCCATTGTACCAGGCTGTTCAATACCCGCCTGTAACATTGCCTTACCTCTTGTCCTTACTAATTTGAGTGCATCTATCATTTTGATAGCACCTGATGCTACTAAAGCAGAATATTCTCCTAATGAATGACCAGCTACAAAATCTGGTTTAATTGAATTGATCTTACTTAATAGTACCACGCTGTGTAAAAATATAGCTGGTTGAGTAACATCAGTTTGTTTTAGAGATTCCTCAGGACCTTCAAACATTACATCTGTCAATGAAAATCCTAATGCTTCGTTAGCCGAATCAAAAAGGTCTTTGGAACTATCATAAAGGTCTTTTGCCATACCGACAAATTGTGAACCTTGACCAGGAAATACAAATGCAATTTTACCCACTAAGCGATTCCCCATACTATATGCATTGCGCCCCAAGTATAGCCTCCGCCAAAAGCTGCGAGGATAAGATTATCTCCTTTTTTGAATTTACCATCTCTATAATACTCCGTTAGACAAAGAGGAATTGTTGCTGCAGTTGTGTTACCATACTTCTGTATATTGACTGTCACCTTGTCGGAGGATAAACCCATTCTTCTGGCAGTCGCATCTAAAATTCTTAGATTTGCTTGGTGAGGCACAAGATAAGCAATATCTTTTGAGTTCAAGTTACTTTTCTCCATAACTTCAACAGATACATCTGCCATACCTTTTACGGCAACTTTGAAAACAGCTTTTCCATCTTGATAAACATAATGTTCGCGATTTTGCACAGTTTCGATTGTAGCTGGATTTAAACTGCCTCCAGCTTTCATGAAAAGATCATTACGACCCGACCCGTCTAAATGAAGAATAGATTGTTTGATCCCGATCGATTGATCTTCAGATGGTTCGAGCAGCACAGCCGATGCACCATCCCCAAATAGAATACAAGTATTTCTGTCAGTGTAGTCAACTATTGAACTCATTTTATCTGCACCGACAACAATTACTTTTTTATATTTTTCACTTTGAATAAAGTTCGCACCACTTTCGAGAGCGAACAAAAATCCTGAGCAAGCAGCTGATAGATCATAACCCCAAGCATTTTTTGCACCAATATTATCTTGGACTAAGGCAGCTGTTGATGGGAATAGCATATCTGGTGTAACTGTTGCTATGATTATTAGATCAATATCGAGAGGATCTGTATTAGTTGATTCCAAAAGATCCTTGACTGCGTTAGTTGCTAGTGTACTTGTTCCACCCTTTTCTAGTATCCTTCGCTCTTTAATACCTGTTCGTGTTCTGATCCATTCATCATTCGTATCAACTATTGATTCAAAATATTTATTATCTAAAATTTTGTCCGGCACATACATTCCAACACCAGTTATTAACGTACTTTTTTGACCTTTATTCTGCATAATTCGATAACGTCCTTTTAATTTTATTTACTATATCCTTTTCGTGCATCTCCTTTGCTCTCAATACCATGTTTTTAATCGCAAGCGGTGAACTTGATCCATGGCCAACTATGCTAATTCCGTTAACACCAAGAAGAGGAAGACCAGCAACATTATCTGGATTAGCACCTTGGAGGGCTTCTTTCATAGAATTACGGACAATTCCAATTTTTAACTTGTTTGATAAGCTTAGATCTGCATAATTCTTAAAAGTAGATCGTAAAAATGGGATAATACTTTCAGCAAATTTTAGAATCACATTTCCAATAAATCCGTCACACACTACTAAGTCAGCAGTTCCTTTAAATATATCGTTACCTTCTACATTACCGATAAAATTAAGATCTGATTTTTTTAATAATTCAATTGTATCTGCAGTTAACTTGTAGCCTTTACTTTCTTCTTCACCTACATTTAAAATTCCTACTCGTGGATTTTCAATACCGTAAATATTTTCAATCATAATTTTACTTAACAACGCAAACTCGAACAAATGTTGTGGTTTGGAGTCTACGAATGCACCTACATCTGCAACAAACGAATAACCACCTTTTTCATTGGGTAATGGAGCAGTTAATGTTGGTCTCGATACACCACTTATTCTACCCATACCAAAAATAGAATTTATTACCATCGCTCCAGTATTTCCAGCACTTACAAATGCATGCGCATTTCCAGATCTAACAAGTTTAGCCCCAACAGCCATTGAGGAATCCGGTTTGGTTTTCATAGACTCTGCCGGATGATCAGTCATCTCTATAACTTCGTTGGCGTTAATAATATTCTTGTAATCAAATTTCAGATTGTTGGTTTCAATCTCCTTTTTTACTACCTCAGACTTTCCTACAAGAAGTAATTCAAAATCTGGAGATTCTTTAAGTGCGTCGATAGAACCTAATACTGTATTGCGAGGGGCGAAATCTCCACCCATCGCATCAATAGCAATCACACATTTTGAATTTTGGTTATTATCCATTTGGAGGATTTGTTATGATTCTGGAACAAACATAGATCGTCCAGCATAGTAGCCACAACTTGGACAAGCTCTGTGGTTTAACTTTAATTCACCACAATTTGAACATGCACTCAATGTTGGAGCAGAAGCTTTATAATGAGTTCTTCTTTTATCTCTTCTGCTTTTAGATATTTTCCTTTTCGGATGAGCCATTTTAATTTACCTTTATTTAATTAAGATTCCCTTTTAATTTCTTCAACGGTTCCCAAACTGGATTTTCTACATCATTTTCACAGTTACACTCAACGTGGTTTAAATTATTTCCGCAGTTTGGGCACAGTCCTTTACAATCTTCGCTACATAATACCTTCATTGGTATTGCTAAATTCATAATTTCTTTAACATCGTTTAATAAATCAATTTTGTCTTCTGTTGGAGACAAATAATATACTCCGGGATCTTCGGTGACCTCTTTTCCACTTTCATAGATAGTAAAATAAATACTCTGGAATTGCTTTGAAAAAGGTCTATTAAATTTTGATGTACATCTATCACAAACCAAACTTGTTTCAAAATCTACATCGCAATTAATAATAATCTGATGATGAGATTTATCCATCTTACAACTAAGCCTCAATTCCCTCTGGAATTTCTCATCTAAATCAAGATCACCAATTTTTTCAATAAAATCAAAATGATGAATACCATCATTAAAATTTGTGAATTTAATTTTCATCACGTCAAGCACTAATTAATTTAGCTTACAAATTTAATTATTAAGCGATTTATAATCAAGAAAAACAATTAGTTACAATGATTTATGTAATTTAATTTCTTATCTGAATAATTTGAAATTAAAAAGTAATATCTTTTTCTTAAATTACATTTATATGAAAAATTCAACTCATATTTACTGATATGATATTTACATCCCTTACTGCAGCAGTTATTCCGATGTTAATATACCTGCTTTTGCTTTGGAAATTCGACAAATATGAACCGGAACCAATCAAATTTGTCTTGTTCCATTTTCTTTGGGGTGCAACACTTGCAGTAATAATTGGATTTACCTGGAGCAAATTGGTCTCAATTCCCCTAAACATACTTTTAGAAAACTTCGGAAATGCCAGCATTTTTCAGATTATTTTAGTTGCTCCAGTTGTGGAAGAGATCTCAAAAGGAATTTTACTTTTCAGAACTGTCAAAGATAAACGGTTTAATAATCTCACAGATGGGTTAGTATACGGAGGTGCAATCGGTCTGGGATTTGGTATGACAGAAAATTTTCTCTATTTCATCACATTTGGAGACTCAATTACAAACCTAGTATTTCTAATTTTAATCAGGTCAGCATTCTCTGCGGTAATGCACGCAATGGCAACAGCCTCTTTTGGAGCATTGCTAAGTATGAGTAAATATGCCAGAAATAATAACAGAAAACTCCTAATCGTAGTTGGATTTATAAGTGCGATCTCAATTCATTTTATTTGGAATTTCAGTATGAGTTTCTCTAATACTTTTCTATTTGGATTATTCTTTATGGCTATAATTTTTGTGCTTTTTATATTTGTATTTAACTACTCATTAAATTTTGAGAAAAGAATTATAAAAGAAAAACTAGAGGAAATTGTACCAAAAGAACTGCTTCAGATTCTTATGTCAACGTTCAGAAACAGAAAAGGTTGGTTTGAGGAGTCCCTTAGAAGAGAATTCATATTTGCTTCAATCAACCTTGCTTTCAGAAAACATGAACTTGATATCGACCAAGAAAAGAGTGAATTTTACAAATCAGAGATAACCACTCTTGAAAAAAGAGTAACAGAATTACTAAGATTGAATAAAGAAACGGAAAACACTATATGAGAGCAATCGGTTTATTTGGAGGAACATTTGATCCAATACATATCGGACATTTAATTACAGCTCAATCAGTTTTAGAAATTAGAAATTTATCAAAAATACTATTTATGCCTGCATTTGTTTCTCCTCTGAAGTTAGACTACATCTCAGCATCTTCTGAAGATAGGACAAAAATGGTTGAACTAGCAATAAAAGATAACCCAAATTTTGAGTTGGATAAATATGAGATAGATAAAGCTCGGATCTCTTTCACAATTGATACACTTAAATACTTAAAACAAAAATATGCTGTTATAGAACTAATTATTGGTTATGATAATTTTTTAGTATTTGATAAATGGAAGCAAGCCAATGAAATTCTTGAATTGGCTAAAATTGTTGTATTAAAAAGAAGAGTCGATGATTATACTCAAAGGAAGACTGATGATAGATTTATCTTTGTTGACAATCCTACGATTGATTTAAATTCAACTGAGATCCGCGAAAGAATTCGTAACAGGAAGAATATCGAATTTTTACTCCCCCCACTCGTAAGTGAATACATTAGCCACAATAATCTTTATACTGGTGACAGATGATGGATCAGCAATTAGTAGATCGAGTTCTAAGCAAAGACAAAAAGTCAATTGCTAGGCTTATCTCTATCATTGAATCTGAGCGTCCATCATCGTTTGAATACTTAAAAAAAATTTATTCAAAAACTGGAAATGCCTTTAGACTAGGGATAACTGGACCACCTGGGGCTGGTAAATCTACAATAACAAATCAGCTGACAAAATTATATTTAAGTCAATCGAATTCTGTGGCAATAATTGCAGTCGATCCAACAAGTCCATTTACGGGTGGAGCTGTATTAGGTGACAGAGTAAGAATGAGTGACATTGGGATGAGTGATGCTGTATACATTAGAAGTATGGCTACTAGAGGTAGTTTGGGTGGTCTCAGTTCAAAAGCTATGGATTGTGCAGATGTTCTCGATGCTGCTGGATTTGATATTATTATTTTTGAAACCGTCGGTGTGGGTCAATCTGAGTTGGACATTGCAAAGGCAGCGGATACCACTATTGTTACTCTTGTTCCAGAATCTGGAGATTCAGTGCAAGCAATGAAAGCTGGATTAATGGAAATTGCTGATATATACGTAGTTAATAAATTTGACCGTCCTGAAGGAGAAAAAGTAATTTCATCTATTCAGTCTATCTTAAGTATGCAGAAGAATTACGATCATGATTTGATGACCCCAATACATCAGACTATTGCAACACAAAATGTAGGAATTGAAGAGCTTTTTGAAACTATAAAAAACTATGCTTCATCAAGTAATTCAGCTGAGTTAATTAGAAAAAAAAGAGCTGAAAACACAAAACTAAGAGTAAAAGAGATCATTATTGATTCAGTTTCAAAAAAAATATGGAATAAAACGAAAACCGATCTTATTGATAAACTAATTTTGGATGTTTTGAATAAGAAGCTGTCTCCGTACGATTTAGCTGAGAATATTATTGCACAAATCAACTTATAACATTATTTTTTCTTGAGGGATAGAAATAATATTTTTAATTAGATACTTGAATCTCTTTAATTTTGTAATTTTTCTTGCTAATTTTCACTAATACAGATTAACTATTATTCTCTGCAAATATGGAAGATAAGTTCACTGACGAAATCGTAGAAGAAGCTAAACTTGGCAAGAAACACGCATTCAAAGATCTCTGCGAAGTCAATGTCAAAAAGATCTACAACCTAGCCTTTCGAATGTTATTAACTCATGAGGATGCTGTAAAAGTAACGTCTGAAACCTTCATTGAAGCCTGGGATAATCTTAAACACTTGCGAAGTGATCAGAAATTTGATGTCTGGATAAAAAGCATAGCCATTTATAAAATCCTTGATAAAGCAAAGCTCAATAAAGGGAGCAAATTCTTTTCGAAATCTGGGGATAAGGAGATACCAAACCTTGATAATATTGGGACAAAGAATATTGTTGAACTACTTATTATGTCGCAACCTAAAATGGAAAGAATCGTTTACATCCTCAAAGACCTAGAAGAATATTCATATAAAGAGATCAGCGATTTTATAGATGGACTATCAGTTGCGCAAATTCAATCAATTGTTAAAAAGACAAGAGAAAGTTTAATTGAAGCTATAAAATATGCATGATGATGATATTCATATAAAGCTTCACGACTATTTTGATGGTCTACTTTCTCCTGAAGAAGAAGGCGATTTTCAAACACTTCTTATGGATAATAGATCACTGGCAATTGAGTTAGGAAAACTTAAAGATCTTAAACGCCGACTCAAAAACATGCCTCTCAGTTTTGAACCTCCAGGCAGAATAATTGATAACATAACAGAAAAGTTGCTTACACTTGAGAGTAATAATTCACAAAAACTTAGAAGAAAAGAACCTCAGAGCATTAAACCGAAACTAAAACCTGCTAAGAAAAAATCGGGAAGTAAAGTTTTAGTAAGTGTTATTTTAATTCTTATTATTGTAGTTCTCGGCGGTGCAGGTGGTTATTATTTTTACAATATGAATAAGAGTACGACTCCTTGGAGAATTGTAACTCTTAGTGGTGAAGTAAAAATTGGTAGTTCTGGGCAATCAGGGAATCAAATTTCCGAAAATCAAATATTTCAATTAAGTGATGAGGGTGAGTCAGATATCTACTTAGGTGATAAGGGAGTTCTGAAATTCATTGGGAAATCAGAGTTTGAAATTCTTAGCGCTAGTAGAGTTATTAACACAATTAGATTTAATTATGGATTTCTTGAATATATTCCAAAACCAAACAGTATTGAACTTGAAACCGTGATTAACGATTTTAAAGTAAAAAGTAATAACGCTAAGTTTAGAATCTCAACCGATAAGTTAGGAGATTACACAGCAGAAGTATTAAATAATTTTGTAGTAATCGAATTCAGAGAAAAACAATACAGATTTGCTCACGATCATAGAGTTAAAATTGTTGCAGATCAGGCTATTAGAACTCCCTATTTTATTAATACAAGTTCCAGCTTTATTAAGCTGCTGCAAGATTTTGATTATAATAAAGAACCAAAACTACTGAAAAAGATCATTTCTCAAGCTGAAAAAGTAGATGCTCTATCGCTTCACTTTTTACTATCCCAAGTAAAACCAGCTGATAGGGAATTAATAATTACTAAGCTTGAACAACTCGTTCCCCTCCCCTATGGAGTTGCAAAAAACGAAATACTAATTCTCAACCAAGTGATGGTAGACAAATGGTGGGATAAAATCTATAGTGAAATATTCTAAATTATATTTATCTCAATTCCTAATTTGTTTCTACTTTTTTTTCTTTAACTATCAACCACACGATTGATGAAATTGCTAAAGAAACTCCGCTGATTAAAAATACTATATTTTTATTTACTGCATCTTCAACTACTAATCCAATTACAAGACTCACAAATAGTTGAGGAATCACAATTGAGAGATTAAACATTCCCATAAAAAAGCCCATTCTCGCCTTGTCCACAACTTCTGACATTATCGCAAATGGAAGTGATACTATGGCAGCCCAACCAATTCCGGCGACACCCATTAAAAAATATAGTGAGTATTCTGTAAAGCCAAAAAACGCTATGCTAAAATAACCAAGGGACATAATTGCCACGCAGATCATCTGAGTTTTTACTCTTCCAATTTTCTCTGCTATCGGTTCAAGAACAAATGCTGGAAGGATTGCACCGACGGCATTAAGAATTAAAAAAGAAACTGAAATGATTTGTCCAGTCTTAAGGTCAATTGCCTTTATCATTTCTTCTGTGGCTCCATCTGGGGTTAGATTTATCTTCTGTGTTATAAATGCTATAATAAATACAAACATTGTTTGAACACCAATCCAAGAGAAAGCGTTCGCAAAACTAATTTTCAGGAATGCAGAAATATCAGTTTTAGAAGATTTATCATTTTCTTCAGATTTCTCTTCTTTTTCAAGTGTTTTTGGTTCCTCAATAAAAAGAGATGGAATTATTGTAAAAAGTAGTACAAGCCCGACACCAAAATATATTAAAAAGAAGTTTCCCCAGATTGCTCCAATTGCGTAAGCTAGAACACCAAAACTGCCCGATATCGTCTGCATCCAAGTATACCCTTTTGTACGAGGATTTCCATTGGGAGTTACGTCAGCAATAATGGATCTTGTAGGATTAAAGCTTACATTGATCGAAAGATCAAGAGTGAGAGCAACAACCATTGCAATTGCGATTAAATTATCGAATGGGAGAGTATCATTGATTACTCCAATGCTTGGAAGTGCAAGCAGCATCAGAGCAGCAAGGGTACCGCCAATAATGATAAATGGACGTCTTCTTCCATTCAAGAACCATACATTGTCACTAATAAAGCCAACAATAGGCTGAGCAATAAGTCCTGCTATTGGTCCGGCAGCCCAGACAAATCCCATTTCATGTAGATCTAAACCAAATTGTGTGACTAATATCCAACTTAGCGCAGAAATTTGAACTGATAGTGCAAATCCCATTGCGGTTGCTGGTAAACTCAAAATGACGTAAAATACATTGGATAATTTTTTCTGGATGTCGATCATAATTACTCCGCAATTTTAACTTACTTTGTGAATAATGATGCAAGATAGCTATTCTGGTTTTTAATTTCATTGATAATTATTTGAATTATATTTGTTGCAATTAAAAGCGGTTCAAAATAACTTTGTTGATTGAATTTTTGTAATTATGTCTAAGACTGAAGAAAAATATATTACCACAAATCGAAAAGCTTTTCACGATTATTTCATCTCAAATAAAATTGAGGCTGGAATTTCTTTAATCGGGACAGAAGTAAAGGCACTCAGAAATGGAAAAGCTAATTTAGTTGATGGTTATGCAGTCATTAAGAATAATGAAGTCTGGTTAATGAATGCACATATAGGTTTTTATGAGCATGGAAACATTAATAATCATGAACCAATGAGACAGCGTAAGCTATTACTTAAAAAAAGTGAGATAAAAAAGCTTACATCCAAGCTTAACGAGAAAGGATTTACTCTAATACCACTAAGGCTATATTTTTCAAGAGGTAAAGTAAAAGTCGAACTTGGATTAGCACAGGGTAAAAAGATGTATGACAAGCGAGAGGCAATTGCGAAAAGGGATATACAGCGCGATTTGGATAGAAGAGTTAAAATGTAATTTTGGGAATTTTGATAAGTGATGCTCGTTAATAAATTTTTATAAAATTGAGATTGAGGATTTTAAATTGAGTGAGAAAATAGACTTCCTATCCGTCGCTGAACAGATGGATTTTATTAAACGAGGTGTATCTGAGATCATTCCTGAAGAGGAACTAAAAAATAAATTAGAAAAATCAATTGAAACTGGTAAACCGCTTAATATTAAACTTGGATGTGACCCAACAAGACCCGATCTGCATCTGGGTCATGGAGTTGTTCTTAGGAAATTAGCTCAATTCCAAGAACTTGGTCATCAAGCGATTTTAATAATTGGTGATTTCACCGCTCTAATCGGGGATCCTTCTGGTAGAAATTCAACTCGTCCTCCCCTAACTCAAGAAGAGATTGAGAATAATGCAAAATCATACTTTGAGCAAGCATATAAAATTTTGGACAAAGATAAAACCAAGATAGTCTACAACTCTGAATGGCTTGGGAAAATGGACTTTGCAGAAGTTATAAAATTATCTTCCAAATATACCGTGGCTAGAATGCTCGAAAGAGATGATTTTACTAACCGATTCAAAAGTGGAGTTCCGATAAGTATGCATGAAATACTTTATCCACTTGCTCAAGCTATGGATTCTGTGGCGATAGAAAGCGATGTTGAACTTGGTGGTACTGATCAGAAGTTCAATCTCCTTGTTGGACGTGACATTCAGAGAGAACATAACATGGCTCCGCAAGTCATTCTAACAATGCCAATTTTAGTTGGAACCGATGGTGTCGAAAAAATGAGCAAGTCTTACGATAATTACATTGGTATTAGCGATTCACCAAAAGATATTTATGGAAGAACTTTATCCATCCCAGATGATATTATTTATACTTACTTTGAGTTGGCAACCGACACTAACAGAGATGATCTTTTAAATATTAAAGCACAGTTGGAAAATATCAATAATAACCCCCGTAATATTAAAAGAAGCTTAGCTAGAAAATTAGTTGAGATGTATCACTCAAAAGAAGATGCATTACAAGCTGAGCAAGAATTTGACAATATTTTTATTAATAAAGGATTACCGGAAGAACTACCAGAATATGAACCAAGCTCAGACTCATTGACAATACTAGATCTAATAGTAGAAATAAACTTTGCACCATCCAAAGGAGAAGCACGAAGATTAGTTCAACAGGGTGGGGTCTCTATAGATGGGGAGAAGATATCTGACTTTTACCAAAATATCATTTTTGATTCTGAAAAAATATTAAAAGTTGGAAAAAGGAAATTTATCAAATTAGTACCTTATAATAATTAATTGAGGGGATTGTAGTGTACTTACCAAAAAAAATCTTTTTTACAAAAGGAGTCGGTAGACATAAAGAATACTTATCTTCATTCGAATTAGCCCTTCGTCATGCAAATATTGAAAAATATAATATTGTAAGTGTAAGCAGCATCTTTCCTATTAGGTGTAAAAAAATTTCCATTGAGCAAGGATTAAAGGAGTTATTGCCTGGGCAAATAGTTCATGCCGTGATGGCAAGAAATGCTACAAACGAAGCTGGAAGAAAAATTGCCGCATCCATTGGAGTTGCATTACCAGCAGATAAAGATATGTATGGATATCTTTCTGAACACCACCCATATGGTGAAACAGCTGAGAAATCTGGAGAATACGCAGAGGATCTTGCTGCTGAAATGCTAGCAACTACATTGGGAATAGAAAATTTTGACCCAGAAGCTGCTTGGAATGAGAAACAGCAAATTTTTAAACTTTCTGGAAAGATTGTTCGTACTTCGAATATTACACAATCTGCTTTGGGGCACAAAGATGGACTGTGGACAACTGTAATTGCCGCAGCTATTCTTCTTCCCTAACTATCTGGTTATTATTGACTCCGTAGAGATGTATTATTAGAGCAACTATTAATCCCACTATCATCGGTTCAATCTCTGAAAAAACCTTAATTTCCTCTAATTGAGGTTTGATCACCATCCAAACCAGACTTGCAGAGATAGCACTAATAGATTCAATTATAGCAAATCTATTACTAATTCGAAATTTCAAAAAATATGCTCCAAAAACTAATAATAGAATGCCAGGAATTAATATACTACCAATCATATACCAAATCTCAACAACTGAAGTAAAAGAATATGCGACTAAAATTGATATAATCGCTGAAACTAAAATTCCAATACGAGTATATTTTGTTAAATTCTCATCATTCTCTTCTGACCTAAACCGCATTATGAAATCACGTCCCAAAGTGGTTCCACTTAAAAATAGAAAACTATTTAGAGTTGAAAGTATAGTTGCAATTAATGCTGCATAAAATATTCCTTTTAATCCGTGGCCCAAAATCTCTTCGGCAAGCATTGGGAAAGATAATACTGGATTAACCATGTTTGGAATAAGTGCTCGTGAATATAATCCAGTTGTCGTTGTAAGAAAATCAAAAAGTGCCCACAATCCGATGGAGATTATTATACCATATTTAGCTACCGATTCTGACTTTGCTGAATAACAACGTTGATGAAATCCAGGATCGGCAAATGTCCATAGAGCAATTAAGAACCAGACAACAATAAAAGTTGGTGAGGCTCCACCAGTGACTGCTAAATGATCTTCAGGCAAATTTAATTTAAGAAATTCATAACCACCCCAGTTATTCGCAGCCACAAGCACAATTAAGAAAAATCCAATGAACATAACAAAAAATTGAACTGCATCTGTATAGATGTTTGCTTTGTATCCTCCTTTATATAGATAGAGCACAGAAAATATAATCCCGATAATTAGTGAGGGGAAAATATCTATTTCGAAAATCAGTTGAAGTAAAAGACCAATCATTAGCAGATATGGAGCAGGAGAAACTAAGATGAAAATTATTAGAGAGGCTATCATTCCAACCCTTCTTCCATATACTTCTGCCAATTTATCCGGGATTGTAAATAAGGATGCTGATCTGATTTTCCCAGCAAAAAGCAATGCAAATAGAAATGCGAAAATATAATATGGTAATCCTTGTGTAAACCAGCTTAATAATCCATATCGATACGTAAACTCACCTACTCCAAGAATTCCTCCATACCAGGTAGCAACGTTGGTTAAAATAAACAAGAATAATCCCACTTTCCTTCCAGAAAGCAAAAATCCTTCAGCGTCTTTCTTATTTGTCTTAGGAATTAATCCAATGATGGCAATTATTAAGAAAAATCCAATGAGTATCGCAATATCAAGATTGGAAAATGAGATCATTCTTTTTCAATAAATTAAAATCTCTAATAATAAATATTTGACCACCGTTAATCTGAATATTAACCTTATTAGATATTGCTTCGTTGCTTGTACTATCTTTGAGACCGAAAGTAAGCTTTGATTTTCTTAATTCATATTTTAATCCAGAAGAAGTAATTGTTGTTTGAGGATTAAAAGCATATAATGATATCGTTTCTCCTGGAACGGTTTTCAATTTTATAGAAGAATTATAGGGAACCAGAATACTCTTTCGATGAATTAGAATAATTTGGATTTTACTAAAATATTTCAGAATAATTCCGAGATTACAAATTGTATGATCTAATCTGTCGCCAGTCCCTCCGAAGAGATAGGCCTTTTTAAATTTTTTCTTGATTGCATATTTGAGAGCTTTCTCGACATCAGTATCATTCTGCCGGGTAATCTTTATGAACTTAGATTTTTTTTCGAAGTGACTAATGACTTTTGATTTAATAGAATCAAAATCTCCAATTATATAATCAGGTGATAAGCCCAGTTTAAAACAAGAATTTGCACCTCCATCTGCAGCTATAATTGTTGATGTACCGGTACTTATCAAATAGTTTATGTCGCGTTTTGACGGAATGTCTCCGTTTGCAATGATGATTGTACTATTCATCATAATTCTAGTTTTGCACCAACAGTAAAATTTTTTTCAGCACCGGGGAAGAATTCCTTCCCTATTCCATAAGATGCATAAAGATTATCAAAAATATTGTTCACTTGCAAAAATAGTTTAACATTACTTAATGTTGGTTGCATATTAAACTGATAGCTTAAAAGGATGTTTGAGATAAAGTAATTATCAACTTTGTTATCACTGTAATCGGTGAGATCTAGGTACTGGGTTTGGTAAGCTTCTAAATTATTGTCATAGTTATCAGTATAAAACTCTCCAACATATTTAATCCATAGCTGAGTAAAGAAACCGCTATAATTAAATCTTATAATTCCGTTGAGAGTAACATCTGGGAAACCACTAATTCTATTACCTTTTAGATCAATTGAATTATCATCATCCAAATAATAGGAACCATTTTCTATTGTATTTTTGCTATAAGCCCCATTAAGCGTAAAATCGAAATGATCTGATATTCTAACAGTACCACTAAGTTCTACCCCAGCATGAACAGTTTTATCCATATTTCCGGTAACAGGCTGTCCAAATCTATCTACTTGTCCATTTTTTACTATTTCATCTGAGAATAACATGTAGAACAAGTTTGCGGAAAGATTTATAGTTCTAGTATTAAAACTTGAACCAAGCTCAAAACTGTTCATAGTTTCTGGACTAACTAGTGGTTTTGTATAGTCATAGTATCCATTTTCATCAACCTCGAATTGAGGAACTTCCCCTGCACTTGATTCAGCTGCATCATAATAATTTTTTAATCTTGGTTCACGAGTAACTTGAGCAAATGTGAAGAATAGATTCAGATCACTATTGAATAAATAGTTTAAACCAATTCTTGGATTAAGGAAAAGTCCATCAACAGTAAAATCCGTTTCTACATATTTTTCATTGTAAAGTCTATATTTGTGATATGCCAGTTGCAACTCAGCCAACACGTTAATTTTACTTGATAATTTATAATTTTCGTGTACATAAAAATTAATAATATCTTTTCGTCCATTATAAAAATAGTATTGATAATCTGCTGGCACATCAGGGGGAATATTTTCTGCATAATTAATATTGCCATAGTGATCTGATCTATGAAATCTAAGTTCACCTCCAACTATCAAATTACCATTCGTATGATCAATATTAATTCGTGGTATCCAACCCCACTGTTTATTATCAACAGTTGCTCGAATTAATGCATTCATTGGAGTTTGAGACGAATCATATCCATTTTCAACTAGCCTGAAGTAGTCATCATAGAAGATTGACCAAGACCCGTCATAATCAAAAAATCCATTCCCAAGCACGAGAAATAGGGCTGAGTTTAATGTTACATTATTACTAAGCTTGATATCATTTAGAAGTTCGAAATGTGGTTGGGAGAAGTTTTCGATCTCAGTTTCTCTACGGTCAACTTTATAAGTATACTCCGTATCAGTAGCTTCAAAATATGATAAGTTTTCTTTTCTCAAATCTTTATCATTTATTGCAAACTTTGCTAGACCATTATAAACCAAACCATCTGAAACTGGCCCACCGTAAAAGTTGAGTTGAGTGGTTACTGTTTCATCGTATCTTACTGCAGAAACATAATAAGAATTAAGATCGACCCAACTTAGATTTCGATATCCATCACTCAAAGTTTTTGAAAGCTTTACATATATTGAATATTTATCGTCAATCAATCCGCTTGCAAAGGATGAGGAGAATTTTCTAGTATTGTAACTTCCATAATTTACGCCAAGGTCAAAGTGCGGATTATCTGAAAAATTTGATGTTAATATATTAATTGACCCTCCAATTGCTGGATATCCAATTATACCGGATCCAGCACCCCGCTGAACTTGGATCATTCCTACACTTGAAAGTAAGTCTGGAAAATCATGCCAATAAACATTATGATCTTCAGGGTCGTTCTGAGGTATCCCATTCACAGAAATTGATAATCTTCTTTGGTCAAAACCCCTAATACTAACATAGTTGTAACCAATACCATTTCCGGATTCTGAATAAAATGTTGTTGAAGGCATGTAACTTAAATATTCAGGAAAGTCTTGATGCACATAACTTTCCTCAATCTCTTTCTGTGTTGCTTTTGAAAAGGTAATCGGAGAAACACCCTCTCGTCCAATAGCTCCCTTTACAAGAACGGTTTGACCGGTAAAGCTAAGTGTAGCTAAAATAAAACTATTTTCTTTCTTAAGATCTAAATCAGCTACTTGTTTTACAATAGATCTGAAACCAATGTGGCTTATAATTATTTTGTCACCATCATCAAATTCAGCTTTTAATATAAATTTTCCCTCGTTATCTGTAGTAGTTCCGATGTTTGTTTTTTGAATACCAATATTAGCTAGGTAAATTGGATTTCCATATTCATCAACAATACTCCCACTAAACTCTTTTATCTGAGCAGAAACGATGAAAGTGATAAAAAGGGATAGAATAACTAAGCGTTTCAATTTAAACTCCTTTCGCATGAATATGTTTAAAAAGAATAAAACCGTTTTTGGAAAACGGTCAAAGCTTAATAATTCGTGCCGTTTCCCTACGCCGGCATTACCCGGATCAGGTTTAAGGGTATATTCTCAGTCCCACAGTAGTAGAACACCCCTAACAGTTTTTTGTTATGTTAAAATATATAATTGAAAAGCTAATTCAAAATTCTCAGATTAATACCAGCTTTTATCTTATCGTCATTAAGGTTATTCCATTGCATTAAATCGGCGACTCTAACGTCATACTGCTTTGCAATTACCCACAAAGACTCGCCTTCTTGAACAGTATGAATTCCACCATTTCCAGAACTTGTTGACGCGACCTTGATTTTTTTTGATTTATTAGAAGTACTTGCTTTAGAATAAATCACTAATGACTGGCCAACAACAATCTTATTCCCTTGAATGTTGTTCCAACTTCTAATATCTGAAGTTCTTACTTTATGTTTTTCAGCTATCTGACCAATTGTGTCACCTTTCTTAACGACATAAGAAACTTTTTTCTCCGGCTTCGAATTGCTAGCAACTTTTGTTGAAGCTTTTCTACCTCGATAAATCTTCAAAGTTTCACCAGCGATTATATTATTACCTTTCAAATTATTCCAAGCTTTAAGCTCACTAATTGATACTCTATACTTAAGAGCTATTCCGCCAACCGTATCTCCCCTTTTTATCTTATACTCGATAACCTCCTTATTTGAAACATCAGTTGCAGCAACATTTTTACCATAGATCTTTAGCGTTTTTCCAGCAACAATTTTGTTTCCTCTGATATTATTCCATTTGCGAAGTTGTGATGAAGACACACCATGTTTTTCAGCTATCTGACTGATTGTATCTCCTTTACGTATCTTATAGGAAACATATTGCCCAGTTGGCACAGTTGAGGTTGATTGACTTCCAGTATTTCCACTGTAAGCAACATTTTTAGCTGATCCGGTATAAATATGAAGTTTTTTCCCTGCTCTAATTCTACTGGTGCTGAGGTTATTCCATTTTTTTAGATTTCTAACACTAACACCATACTTAATTGAAATATGTGATAATGTTTCACCATTTCTAATCTTATGCGTAATCCATTCTTCACCAGAGTTTCCATAAATTACTGAAAGCTTTTCCGATCTGTTCATATTATCAATTGAAGCATAGAATTTCTTTTTATCCTTTGGCACATAGATATTTAGTTTTTGTCCAACAAAAATCGAGGATGTATAAGGAAGGTTATTCCAGTTTCTAACATCTGAGACTCTTAGATTAAAAAGATCAGCAATGTTGATTAAATTGTCACCACGCTTCACATTGTATGTTACTAATTCTCTGTCTTCTGGTATGATAACATCTACTGAATCAGTTTTCAATTCTGCATAAAGTTTTTTGTATTTATCGACATCTGCATTTGTGCTTATCTGTAGTTCATAGGGTGCATTTTCTTGATAGTAGGTTAATTCATCAATTGCAGGCATTTCATCAGTATTAACGACAATATCAGTTTCCCTAAAATCAGAAACTGGAATCTTCAATTTTTGTTTTGGATATATTCGTGATTTTGTTGTCATGTTATTTACTTTTGCCATATGGCTTAACTTGACTTTGTATTTATAAGCAATACCAGAAAGGGTTTCACCACCCTTAACAGTGTGAATGACATACTGCAATTTTGCTTCATCAGGTACCGACTGGAGATTTTTAACGAAGAAGTCGTAAGTAATTGCTGGTACTTTTATATCATAACCACCGTAATAATCAGGAGGTGTATGGTGCTGAAGGATTTCTGGATTCAACTCCTTAATCATACTAAGCTCAACTCCAGCACACTTTGCAATTACGTTTAGATCAATCGGTTCATGAAGTTCGTATGATTTAGTCTCTATTGAACGCTGATAGCGAATATTATTAAAACCATAATGAGAAGGATTACTTCCAATAAGAGTTACCGCAATATATTGAGGTACATAATTTCTTGTTTCCCTGGGAAGAAATCTTCTGTATTTCCAAAAGTCTGTTGATCCTGCTCTGCGCATTGATCTCCTTACTCTTCCTTCTCCACAATTGTAAGAGGCAATAGCAGCATACCAGTCATCAAGTGAATAGTATAGATCTCTTAAAAATTTTGATGCAGCTCGAGTAGCTTTTTCAGGATCTCTCCGCTCGTCAATATAAAAATCTATTTTAAGATCATAAGTTTTTCCTGTATACTGAATAAACTGCCACAATCCCACAGCCTTAGCCCAGGAACGCGCATTTGGATTCAATCCACTCTCAGGCATGCTGAGAAAGATCAACTGCTGTGGTACGCTTTCTTCCCCGAAAACCCTTGCCATCATTGGAAAATATTTTCCTGATCGCTCTAGCCATCTTTCCATCACTGGTCTACCCTTTCCAGTAAAGTATTCAATATATTTTTCAACGTAACGATTAACTTCCAGCTCAAAGTCCCCAACAACAATAACATCCGAAATTTTTGAATTGGAACTGTCTTCAGATTCACTAACAGAATCTGCAACAGCTAGTTCTGGAGCGGCGTTGTTCAACCATTCTTCATAAGCTGCAATGGATACTCCTTCGGGAATTTCATCTAGCGAATTTATAAAAGCTTGATAATCTTCAACTATAGAGTTTTCCAATTCGCTAAATGCATCGTTCTCTTCAATATAAGGGTAATAGCTAAGTTTATTAATTATTGATAATGAAGCTTCATAGTGCTTTACTGCACCTTCAGTAAAACCAATGTTCTGACTAGCTAAAGCATCTATGTATTTTAATCTAGCTTCTTCCATCATTTCGTTTACTAATAATGATGGATCAAGTCCACTGGAATCGCTCTTAACTGTGGGTTCTTCCTCTTGCTTAGTTGATGATTCAAACACTGAACAAGAACTGAAAATAAATAATAAAACTATACTGATAGAAAGTGGAATAAGATTCTTCAACATAACCTCAAAAATTCGTAAAAACATTGTTTTAATTTAATTTCTTATTAGTTTTTTGTCAAGTTAATTATTAGATAATTGATGTATCTTATTGTTTTACAAGTCATTAACAATTATAAAATTTCCACATCAAAACTTACACTACAAAGAAATTTTAAGTATTGTGCACATTTTATGCCATGAATGAAGTAAAAATTGCAGAAACTCAGCTTTGAAAAAAACTTTTTTTAAATTTTATTGTTATTCGCTTGTTGTTTTCAGACGACATAATTATTTTCTGATGTTTCATAATTATTTTCATGAGGTTTTATAAAAAGATTGAAAAATATAACTATAGAGAGAGAAAATGAAACTATCTATTACTTTGATTTTAATTGCTTTATTAATTTTATTCACATCATGTAATCAAAATAATGAGGAAGTGCTGCTAAAAGACAAGTATCAAAGCATGTTTTACATTGGTGCTGCCCCAAGCCATCTACCGTTGTTAGAGAAAGATGCATTATCTCTGATGTTAATTGAAAAAGAGTTCAACAGTATAACACCTGAAAATTTATTGAAATGGGAAATCGTTCATCCCTATCCAGATTCATTTAGTTTTTCTCTCTCTGATAAATTTGTCGAACTTGGACAGAAAAATAATATGTTTATAGTTGGACACACTCTGGTTTGGCATAATCAAACACCTGATTGGGTATTTGAAAAAAAGGATGGGACTATTCGTTCTCGTGATGAACTTGTATCACTATTAAAAAATCATATCTTGACCGTTGTTGGAAGATATAGAGGAAAAATTAATGCTTGGGATGTAGTAAATGAAGCTCTGAATGACGATGGCACGATGAGGGATACGAAGTGGAGGCAGATAATTGGGGATGATTATTTAAAACTCGCTTTCGAATTTGCATACCAAGCTGATCCCGAAACTGAACTTTATTATAATGATTTCAACATGTTTAAACCGGCTAAACGACAGGCTGCAATAAAAATTGTCAAAGAATTAATTGCGTCCGGGGTAAAAGTTGATGGAATTGGAATGCAAGGTCATTGGGGTTTGAAAGGACCTAGTAATGATGAGATAATCGGTAGTATGGAAGATTTTAAAGCTGCTGGAGTAAAGACAATGATAACTGAACTTGATATCAATGTACTTCCAAATCCATGGGATTATGAGGGAGCAGAAGTTAGTACTAGTTTCGAACTACTTCCCGAATCAAATCCATATACAGATGGTTTGCCAGATTCTGTCTCTACTAAACAAGCTAAAAAGTATGCAGATATTTTTAAGATTTTTGTTGATTATCATGAAATTATAGATAGAGTAACATTTTGGGGTGTGCATGATGGTGTTTCTTGGAAAAATAATTGGCCCGTTAGAGGTAGAACCGATTATCCCCTTTTATTCGACAGGAACGGAAATAGAAAAAAAGTTTATTATTCTATTGTAGGATTGACCAAGTAGACTACCAATTTATTTTTTTTACTGGTCAAAATTCTCGATTCAACATAGAGGGTTGAATTAAAATTTAGCGAGCATACAATTAGGATATATTTTATCAATCAATCATGAATCCTAAAATGTGTTATCCTTTGTTTCACTATTGTATACAACCGGCATTTTGCCTTTCCATTCATTCCAAACTGTTTCATTAATAATTAACTCTGAAATGAAATTAGCTACATTGATTCGGCTAGTTATACCTGAATCAAAAATCGCACTTCTAATTGGCGAAGGATGAATAGAATAGTCGGTTACTATTTCCTCGTTAATAAGGCTGTCTGGACGAACGACTGACCATTCAATCTTTTCATGATCTTGACCAATTTGAGTCCGCAGATACTCTGCAGCTTGTTCATTATCTGAATGCGGAGGAACGAGTATTCTGATTATTCCAATAACGAAATGTTCTACTAATGAAATCTTTTCATTTTGATCTTGGTTTCTATTGCCTGTTGTGTTCATCAGCACAAATTTAGTCAAGTTCTTGGAATTACACTTAACAATAGCATTGGTAAGTCTTCGCACACCGTCAGTTACTAGTTTCCGTGGTTTGCCGTACATGCCCTTAAAAGTTAAATTGTGGCCTAGACAGGATACAACCGCATCACATCCATTTATTTGACTTTTAAGTTCATCATCACTCATTTCAGATATACTTGCATTGATCACTGTTAAAGCTTCAAACTGACTAATCAAATCTTGCAGTTTTTCACTTGATCGTGCAATGGCTCTAACTTTTATCCCGCTATGTAATAGTCTCTCAACAACAAGTTTTCCCGTTGCACCAGTCGAACCGACTACAAGTGTTGTCATTATTTCCTCTCCTCCATTTCATGATCATTATTCTACTGACTTGGCATCTGAATTAATTCCGATACCTCAAGTGAACCTCCAATATCAAGAAATGGACACGCTTTACCTACCTCAAGTGCTGTTTCAATTGAATCCACTTCGATTAAAGTGTAACCAGACATTTTAGTAGTACTTCCATCGGTTACGGTTCCATCAGGATTTATTCTCTTCGTATTTTTAAATGGATTGGCCGGGCTAACGACTTTATCTCCAAGCGAAAACAACCATTTTTGATATTTACTAAAATGCTTTTTTCCTTCTTCTGGTGTCGAAGGCTGACTGCCACCTAGATAAGTAATTATATATTTTGGCATTAATTTTCCTTTCTTAGAAGTTGAGGATTGTTAACTAGATTCATACACATATTAGCATAGGAATTATTTTATTAAAATTTAAATCATTCAGGTTGAATTGAATATAAGCAATTTTAAGATAATGAATATAAGAGAGCTCTTTTATTTACCAAGTTTAAGAATTCTTAGTGCTCCTCTTACAACTAGTACAAATACTATAGTTCCTATTATTAGATCCGGTTTATTGGAATTAAGTACATTAACCAGAATACCAGCCACTATAACACCTAAGTTTATAATAACATCGTTCGAAGTAAATATCATACTCGCTTCCATATGAGCTTCTTTACTCTTTGATTTTTGCAATAGATAAAGGCAAATTCCATTTGCAAAGAGCGCCAAAATTGAAACAACTATCATAGTTGTAAATTCTGGCATTTGTTCAACTCCGAGAAACCTTCTCAGAACTTCAATAAAGCCTATTACTGCAAGTGTAATTTGGAAATACCCAGCTAGCTTTGCGATTCTTTTTTTTAGAAGAATTGAGCCACCAACAGCAAAAAGACTTAATCCATAAACAAAGGAATCAGCAAGCATATCTAAGCTGTCTGCAACCAATCCCATTGATGCAGATATGATACCAGTTAACATTTCTATTATGAAAAAAGAGAAATTTATTGCTAAAACTGCCCAAAGCAACTTACGCTGATTTCTTTCCTCATCTTTTTCAACGTATTCGGTCAATTCAGTTGATAATAATTTATCACCAAGATTTAATTCACTTATTGATTTCTCAATAAGTTCTAACTTACCGTTATGAATAATTGTAAGTTTTCTATTTGGAATATCGAATGTGAGTTTTTGAATTTGAGAAATAGGATTTAGCTTCATATTTATCAGGTTTTCTTCTGAAGGACAATCCATTTTAGTTATTTCGAATACCGATTTATCCATTTTTTCGATCATCTTTATATAAGAACTAATGGTATGTTTTTATGAAAATTATAATTTAACATAATAATTGTATGGCAACAATATATTTTAGAATGTTACTGATAAACAGCAGCTTTACGTTTAATAGTAAAGCCAAAACCCGCACAAATTCATCTTTGAAAATGGCTTCCGCGTTTATAACTTGTTCGCGGCTGTATTATATTTAATTAGGAATTATACTAACTATTACTCTTTTATATCTTGATAGTTGAGGCTGCCCTTTGTCGGTAACTTTCAATATAAAATGAGCTGTTTCATTCTTTTCAACTATCGGAGCTTTTACCCAAATCCCTCGTGTGTTCTCAGCGGAGTCTATTTTTATCAATTTTTTATATGAACCAGCTTCAGGATAATTGAACCAAAGGTAACTTAAGTTATCTCCATCAGGATCAGTAGTTCCGCTCGCATCTAAACCAAAACCTTCTCCGGATTTAACTGTTATTTTCTCATCATGCGCTAATGCTGGAATGGGAGGGTGATTGGCTGCCTTGTAAGGTTTTGTACACCAGTCCATACGCGCTGCAAAATCATTTTGAAAATCATCTCTCCAACGCCATAAAGTAACTTTATCATTATTAAATGAAACAGTGTCTTGTTTAACCGAACGGCCGTATTCATTAGATATGTATGGCGTATAATTATCAATTGCATTTGTCCAGATGGCCCTTGTTTCAGGTGCTATGGTTACAATTGAACCACCTTCCTTTGTCTTCGAAAAATCAGGTTTGTATAATTCATAACGACCACCCCAGCCACCCCATTCAGGATGCTCCGATTCGTTTATTCCATTTGGGATTAATGATAGAAATGCTGGCGTATCACCTTCTACACCCCATGCAACATCAGGATATACTGCGCCTAGAGGGCCATGATTTTGTTGAATGTTTTGTGCTATCCAGCTATTGCTGATGCTGGTATTGTCAATGTCTTGTACATAGCTATTTATTCCAGTCCACGTTGCGCTAGCATAATCATCACCCGGACTAACGATATAAAATAAGCTTGGGAAATTATTTCTTATCCAAATACCGCTATCGTCCTGGTCGGATATCGTATATACTCTTAGTTTTGCAATTAATTTATCAGCTTCGGTTTCTGTTTTGGTGTTTTTAATTTTGTATAATGCCTGAGCAAGTGTATTGACTCCGCCCCAAACAGATATCCATAATGGGCGCTCATCATTTTCTTCTAGTACTTTTATTATCCAGTCCGATCCTTCTGAATCTTTATTTTCACCAACTCCTAGCATTCCGTAAGTCGGTAAACCTTGCTTTACAAGTTTTAATAGTTCTGCAGCTTCTGGGAAACCGGATTCATGTTTGATAAGATTGGAATGCACTTTGTTATAAGCATTAATCACATTTCGAATCGATTCGGGTGCGATACTTGTTTTTTTCCAACAAGATGTTGTGGCAATTAATGCCTTTATATCTATTTCATTTGAGTAAAGCAGTAAACGAACTAGAGACTGAGTGTCATCTGGATCTGCTTCAATATCCGTTAAAATAATTACTCTTTGTTTTTGATTCTCTTGAGCAAAAAAAGATTGCGAGGCGAATAATAAAGAAATGATAATTATAAATAAGACTAGTCTCATAAAAATTGCACTCCGTAATTTAGAATTATATAAATTAAATATATTTCAGAAAAAAAACCGCTGAAAGCTTTGCCGATAAGCCGTCCGCTCAAATCGAAAGACTAAACAAAACAACGTTATTTTAATTTTTACGAAGCAGTGATTAATTTTATCTACAACAGCTGCAACTAGCTCTTATTAATAGTACAGATTCAAATTCCAATTTACATTAACAACAAAACTTACTTTAACCACTTTTGTCTAATTGAGCTAAGCGGTTTGATTGATTTGCCGAATATTCGCTAATTCACCCGTTAGTGTTAATGAGGGCATGGGGATATAACGCTTCACGATTCTGAAATGATATAATATCTGGTTTTTTAATAACACCGACATCAATATTAACAGCTTGTCGAATGGTCTCACTTTGTTGCCAACTCTCATACCCGGCTAACACGGTCGGCAAATGAACAACGAGGGCAGCAGAGATAGACCGTGATGCACTTTCCCATAGATAGCTTGGTGTATGATCCACCGCGTAGTAATCTACCATTCCAATTTTAAACATGGGATTTTTAAATGTGGTTGGTTTGGCAAAGAAGAATCCCATACCCTCGTCGCAACTGACGTCAATAATAAGACAGCCTGGTTTGAGACAAGACATTTCATCTTCTGTCACAAAAAGCATTGGATGATCTGGTTCTTGAAGCGTTCCATTCACGATGATTTCAGATTGGTTTATCAGATCAGCCAATGGTTGTTCAGTTCCATCGTGCTCTGACACCAACATACGCGCTTCACCTTCATTGCCTTCCCGAATGCGGACATAGTGACAATCAAGTACTTCCTCACGTACTTCGTGGTCGGGACGTTGAATACAAATTGTGATATCTCTAAAGCCACGTGCTTTCAAGGCGTATATTGCGCCACGGCTGACGGCACCAAAACTAAAAATGATCACTTTCCGTTGATTTCCGTAGTGTCCGTCGATTCCTTTCAGTTGAAGTGCATGTAATACCGCGCAGTAGCCGGCCATTTCGTTGTTTTTGTAAAAAGTGTGGCGGCCAATCTGTCCGTTTGGTCCCCAAACAAACATATCCTCAAAGGCGATTAGTGTCTGCTTGCGATCGATCGCAGCCTGAGTATGTGACCTTTGCTGAACACAATGTGGATAGCCCCAAAGGATTCCACCCTCACATAGTTCTTCAAAATCTGCTAACATTGGTTTGGCAAGGATGACATTACCAATATTGGCTAGTAGTTCGTGGCGTGTGGCAACGCCACCTGACTGATCAGACATTTCTGAATCAGAAATACCAAAAGGTGTTCCATAACCCTCCTCAAATATCAGTTGACGACGAATTTGTTCAGGCAGGCGTATCATATGTTCTGGATGGATAGGAATACGTCTCTCATCCTCTTTTCTTGAAGTACCAACGACTCCAAATTTTAAGTTATTCATTTAGCTTTCCTCTTTTTAAGAAACCTTATTAAAATTTAATATACTCATTTTATATGGTTATGCAATCTTTTAACAAAACATTATTCTCTCATCTCATCTGCGCACATAACGACCTGATGTTCCAATCTGAAAAACAAAGACAATGAGTAGGATGGTTGAAATATAATAGTCTCTAGTTCGCAAGTTAGCTATAATGGAATGTTTGAATGTTTTTTGTTCGGGTTCTTATCAACCTTAGTCTTCAACAACTGGAAAGCATTGATAAGCTTTTTACGCGTTTCACTTGGAATTATCACATCATCAATATATCCCATTTCTGCAGCGATATATGGGTTAGCGAATTTTTCTTTATATTCTTCTACTCTACTTTTCAGTTCATCTTCAGAACCATTTAATTCTTTCTTAAAAATAATCTCCACAGCACCTTTTGGACCCATTACTGCAATCTCTGCTGAAGGCCACGCAAAGTTGAAATCGCCGCGTATATGTTTTGAGTTCATTACATCGTATGCACCGCCATAAGCTTTACGAGTTATTACTGTTACTTTGGGAACTGTAGCTTCAGCAAATGCAAAAAGAAGTTTTGCTCCATTTCTAATTATTCCATTCCACTCCTGCTCTGTTCCAGGCAAAAAACCGGGAACATCTTCAAACACAAGTAATGGAATATTGAAAGCATCACAGAATCGTATAAAACGAGCTCCTTTAATGGATGCGTTTATATCGAGCACTCCGGCAAGCACTGCAGGCTGATTTGCTATCAAACCAACTGTAAGTCCGCTTATTCTACCAAACCCGGTAATAATGTTTCTAGCATAATCCTTATGTACTTCAAAGAAATCAGAATCATCTAGAACGAGTTTTATAACCTCATGCATATCATAGGGTTTATTTGAATCTTCTGGAATTATTTTGTCTAATTGAGGCACAATTAAATCTTGATCAAAATCGAATTCCTTCTCTAATGGTCTGTCTTTCCAGTTTAAGGGAAGGTAAGAAACCAATTTTCGCATGTTGGAAAAAACTTCCATTTCAGAATCGCAAGCAAATTGTGCAACACCGCTTTTTGTTGCATGAGCATCTGCCCCGCCAAGTTCTTCGAAAGTTACCTCTTCGTGAGTCACTGTCTTCACCACATTTGGACCAGTTACAAACATCTGGCTAGTACCTTTTACCATGAAAATGAAATCTGTGATTGCTGGTGAATAGACCGCTCCCCCAGCACAAGGACCCAGTACAGCGCTTATCTGAGGAACTACTCCAGAAGCCATTGTGTTTCTCAAGAATATCTCTGCATAGCCAGCCAATGAAATAACCCCCTCTTGGATTCTTGCACCGCCCGAATCATTTAGGCCAATAATTGGAATCCCCAACTTTAATGCTTCGTCCATTATCTTTAGAATTTTTTGTGCATGCATTTCTGAAAGTGAGCCGCCGAAGACTGTAAAATCTTGACTATAAACTGCGATTTGTCTCCCTTCAATTCGGGCAAACCCAGCAACTACTCCATCACCAGGAATTCTTGATTTATCAATATCAAAATGGCTCCCTCTATGTTTAACGAACATATCAACTTCGTTGAAACTACCATGATCGACGAGTAATTCGATTCTCTCTCTTGCAGATAATTTACCTTTGGAATGTTGAGATTCTAATTTCTCTTCTCCCCCGCCAAGTTTTGCGTTATTTCGAAGTTGTTTTAGTTTTTCTATTTTCTCTTTCATAGGAACTTCCTTTAAATATTATTCATAAGTCAATTAATATTGACAACGAAATATTTTGAATATAAACGGGAATTCATTCAGCACCTCATAACGAGATGTTCAAAACTCTGTTTGGATTGATACTGGAAAGGTATTTTTTGATTTGCTCTCTGTAATCAGAGTATTCTGGACTTTCTGCAAAATTCGTCCTGAGATCATCAGTAAATTCTATGTCAAACGAATCCAATATTCTACCAGGATCTTTATCCATTATATAGACCTTATCTGAAAGCAAAATGGCTTCTGAAATATTTGATGTGCTAAAAAGAATTGTCAGATTCTTTTCTCGCAGCACTTTTCTAGCAAGTCGATAAAGATCATTTCTGATCTCATCTCTCATCTTTGAAAATGGTTCATCAATAGTAATCACTTCTGGATTATTAAAAAGTGCTCTAGCAAGTGATACTCTGAACCTGAATCCTAAACTCTTGTTTTGCGGATTGTGATCCTTATAGCCTTCTAGTCCGACTAGATTTATAACCTTCTGTAATTCCGTCTCCTCAAACTTGCCAATATTAAAAGTCACATTTTCTTTTACATTCAACCAAGGGAAAGAGGAAGGTTTTGATGGAATGAATATTTTTTTACTCGATTCATCTTGAATAGTTCCAGAAGTATGATCTTCAAGTTCAGAAATTATTTTGAGCAAAGATGACTTACCTGCACCAGCTGGAGCAAGCACCGTTGTTAATTTGCCTCGCTCAATCGTAAGAGAAATATCCTCCAGAAGATGAACACTGTGCCCAGTTTGGTCTTTGTAGTCTTTCGATAGGTTTTCTATTTTAATTAAAGGACTTATGATCTCACTCCCAAAATATTATTTTTGTTTGTAAATAGCTGATGATCCAGTTACCAATCAGAATGAGGCTGCTTGACAATAAACCTAATGCTATAACCCCAGCAATGTCATTGTATGTAAATGCTATATGATATACTGACCCTAGTCCTTCTACTCCCCCGACAAATTCATAAACTAAAACAATAATCCAGAGCCAAATATGCGCTTTGATCAGACTATTAAAAATATTTGGTTGAATTTCCTTCCAGATTACTTTTTTAAAGATATCATTTTTCCCGAGTCCCAATGATCTTGCTGATAAAACGAACTCATCGCTAGAATTATTCAATGAGTTGTTCATTTCTGAGATTAGAATTCCCATCACAATTAACAAAGCAAAGACAAATTCAGCTACAACTGATTCTTGAAACCAAAGATTAAATAATATTGCAAAAAAGAAGGACGATAAAAATTTAAATGGTATAGAAATATTAATAACTCCAGTATATTCAAGTAAGATTTTGATTATCTGGTTTGCTAATACAGCTATTAACATATAACCAATCAACAGAGCTAAATAAATAATTGTCGTTGTAGTAAACAGAGCCTCGACAAGGTTATAGATTCCCCAAATTGAGATAAAGGAATCATAAAGGATTGTTGGTTTTGGAATAAATTTAACCGGAGTTAAAACGAACTCAAACAATACCACATAAAGAAAAACCATTACAGAAAAAATGTATAATTTCTTTTTCGTCTCTATTTTGTTCGAAAATTGTCTGGGTGTCATAAGTGCTAATCTTTAAAATCTTCTCTCTTATCTATATATCAAAAGATAAATAATTTTATCTCTTATTAAAAATAATTGATTAAAATATTACCCACCCTCAAATAATATATTTTGTATTTTTTTCTTAAATTGAAAAACATTTTTTGAATAATACTGAGGAATTAGATGAAAAGATTGTTATTAGTACTAATATCCGTTACTTGTGTTTATTCTCAAATATATGCTCAAGAGGGTTTATATTTGGGAGGTAGCATTGGAAGCTCATTTGTAAATCAAACACTTGGAGATGCTTTTGATGGTGCACATATTGACGATCTTCAAATCGATAAGAGCAACTTTGCATGGAAAGCTTACCTAGGATATAAACTCTCCCAAAATTTTTCGATTGAAGGCGGTTATCGGAATACCGGGAAAGCGGAGGATAAAGCAGATAACCAGACCATTTCAACTAAAACCAAAGGTTGGGATGTTGCAGCTCTTGGCAAAGTAGACATTGCGATTCTATTTGTTTTTGCAAAAGCTGGAGCATTTTTCTACAATACTGAAAATCAAGTTGGTGATTTAATTTTTGGTGAAAATGATACTGCATTTCTTTGGGGTGTCGGTGCAGGCGTTAATCTTGGCGGTCTTGCCATTAGACTTGAGTGGGAAGATCTCGGAACTTCTAATCCAGAATCCCTATCCATGCTCACAGCCGGTGTAACTTTCGGATTTTAGACTAAAAACACAAATATTTTATATTCAATAAGCTGAGTTAGTTTGCATCTTGTTAACTTATTTTAGCTTTTTTTATAACCGTATGAACAATTTGTGTGAAATGAAACCACGATGACAATTCTTCAAAAATAATTTATTAATTTGCACTATAGCATTTTTACACACTAAAGCATTTCGAAATGAATAAAAAAGAAATACTAAAACGAGTGAATGAAGAAGGAATTTCGTTTAGTCAGTTCAATGAAGAAATCGATTCGTTCGTTAGGGTCGCTGATGAAACCGAAATGGATGATCTTCAGAATAAGCGATTTGGATTTACCAAGTTAAACCAGAGAAGAACAGCAAGAATAATCAAAACTTATAAAATTGACGATGAATTAAAGGAATTGATATTTAGTATAAATGAACATCAAACTTGGCTAGTTATAACAGAACCTTGGTGTGGAGATTCTGCTCATACTCTACCAAATATTTTCATGATGAGTGAACTAAACAATAATATTGATCTTAAAATAATTTATCGTGATAAGAATCTTGATATTATCGATCAATATTTAACAAATGGTAACAGAGCAATTCCTAAGCTCATTGTTTTTGATAAAAACGAAGAAGAGCTTTTCGAATGGGGTCCGAGACCAGCAGAAGCAAGAGATCTTATTGCACAGTGGAAATCAGAAGGTGACACTCAAGAGCAATTTAATGAAAAATTGCACCTGTGGTACGGAAGAAACAGAGGGAAAGAACTTGAGAAGGAGTTAATTGATCTATTAAAAACTATTCCTCATCCTCATACTCCTCTTTAGGAATGATCGGAACTGTGATTAGTACTTTACTGGATGTGGGTTTACCATTTAACAATCCAGGTTCAAACTGAGTTCTTAAAATTGCCCTTTCAACAGCACCGTCAAGACCATATCCTATTCCATTAACTACTTTTGTATCAATGACAAATCCATATTCATCGACTTCTGCTTCAACTGATACCGCTCCCCCAATTCTTTCCCTCTTTGCCACAGCTGGGATTTCTAGATTGTCAATGATCGTTTTAATTCCCTCTTTTGGACGAGGGCAGTCATCAAGATCGCATGAAAAATTCTTGAATACTTTTCTTACTGTCTTTACAGTATCTCTCGGCGTATTCGATGAGCTTAATGAATCGGGGCGATAGCCTCCTTCGGTGCCATATTCGTCTAAGGGTGAAGTATAATATTTGTGAACCTCATCCGTAAGTACAAATGGAATTTTGAAAAGCACATTACTCTCAACAGCAATCTCATTTATTTGTCCTGGTAGGAACTGTGTATTCTTTACTGCCTCGATTGCGGCTTCATCGCATCCAAGACCAAGTCCTCTCAAAACGTTTACTTCTTTAGCATTTCCTTCTTTATCTATTTTTGCAACAACGGTCACATATCCCTCAAGTCCGTAAAGCATTGCATGCTCTGGATACTTAAGATTAGCAATTATTTCTGTCATACCCCCAACGGGTTTTGGACAAATATCTGCCCCCTCGCAAATAAAGAGATCGTGATTTTTTTTGATATTGTTCTGCGTATTGCCGTACTGGTATGCTTCAACCGGAGCAACATAAAGAGAGTCATAGTCAACCTGAACTAATTTTGTTAGAACTCCCATATCATAAGATCTTACTTCCTTTAGTCCCCCGTTATCGTAATAAATTTGAGAAAGTCCATCCCTAATTCCATCTTTAATGAAGATCTCTTCTTTTACTAGTCCAGACTCATAAAATTCTCTCCAAATCCCATTCAACTTTCCATTAGTGTAAGTTTTTGAAGCTTTGATGTTACCATTTTCATAATACCAATAACTTGTACCTTCAAGAACATCGTTAGCAAAAAATATCATCCCATCCACTTTCCCACTGGGATAATAAGTATAGAGAAACCCATCCTGTGCTAATGAAAGGCTTGAAATTATAAATAAAAGTAGAATAAATAAATAACGCATATAAATAGACAACCAAAATTTTAAGAGCAAATATAGCCAGATTAAACTAAAGTTATCGATCCAAAATTCCATACCAAATTCACTATCAAATAGGTATATTTGCATCAATTTTAATAATCAGAGTCTGCTTGAAACTCAAAAGTATATCAATATTTCTTGTTCTAATTATTATTCCTCTACTAGCTGAGGCAACCAATGCACAGAATATGATTGCAAGAAGTCAACTTAGATCAGAATTTGCTCTAAAAGAAAATCGAATTAAGTACAAAGAAGAACTAGATGGAAAAATTGATGTGATTTTTAACAGTGAGTTGAGTTCAGATACTGAGGCTGATTGGCAAAGTTTATTCAGAGAAATTGGGCTAGTTTATTACAAGAATGATAAAATTCATAATGCGATAAAGAAAGGAATTTCATTCACTCCTTCCGCATCACTTTCATTTGTAAAGTCTCTTGTAGAGACTATTATTATTCTCTATCCTACTGAATATTCAGATTTTGTAAGGAATTTATGGAATAATACAAATGATCCAACACTATTTGCATATTGTTCTCATCATCTTTTGAATTGCTGTGATCTTTCATCAGAAATTGTATCAGAAGAATTATTAACTCGATTCCCAAATTGGGAGAATATTCCTCAATTTAAGTTCATGAAGTATTATCTCGTTAATCCGAATACAAAAACACCAGATTTGAGTGAATTGCTTTCACATGATTTCATGAATGGTAAAACAATAATTTACTCACTTCACAGAAAGGATCGCACCTTTTCTGGTATTACTATCATTAAAAAACCAGATGGATCATTTGTTAAAAATGAAAATGATTCAATTTTTTACGTAAAACAGTTGGCCAAATCTGTAAGCGGTTTGCCAGGCTATCTAAGTCAGGGTGATACTCCCCAAGGTATTTTTTCTATCGTTGGGTTCTATGTTTCTCCAACAGAATCTATTGGACCAACAGCCAATGTTCTAACAAGAATTCCGTTCGAAGTTTCGACTCAACTATTTTATCATGGCAGAGTTGACAAAAAGAACTTTATTAAAAGCGATTACAAAGATTTATTACCGGAAAATTGGAAGAATTATTTTCCTATGTATGAATCTTTCTATGCTGGCAAAACTGGTCGGCGAAAGATTGTAATGCATGGTTCTGTTGATGATCTTAGCTTTTACGAAGGTCAGGCTTACTATCCACTTACCCCCTCAAAAGGTTGTTTAACTACAAAGGAAATTTGGTCAGAAGTTGACGGGAGAAATATTGAAAGTGAGCAATCGAAGTTAATGAATGCATTTTTCTCAACCGGTAATATCAAAGGATTTCTTGTTGTTGTAAATATAGATGACAAAGAAGAAGATATTAAGATTGAAGATATACTTCCCTATATAAATTAAAATAAATTAAGTCTAACATTCCTTATTTGCTTTTAACTCATGCCATATTAGTGCTGATGCACCTAAAACTGCTGCATCCCCTTCATCTAATCCAGAATGAAGAAGTTTAACTTTACCTTTGTAGAAATCGAGGACTTCCTCTTCCATATATTTTTTTGTCGGTTGAAGTATTAGATCACCAGCTTGAGCTAGACCACCAAATAGTACAATTGCTTCTGGACTTAAAATATTTACAGTATCACCAAGTGCTTGGCCTAGAATTTCACCAGTAAAATCAAATGCTTCTAATGCAATCGGATCATTTTCCTTAGCTGCTTCATATATTCGCTTAGCAGTAATTTCAGAATATGGAATATCTCTTAATTTGCTATCGTCACGTTTATTCCCAAGCAACTCTGCAACTGTTTTAACTATTCCAGTAGCTGAGGCATAAGTTTCTAAACAACCAAGTTTACCGCAACCACATTCTCGTCCATCTTTGACAGCATTTATATGTCCCAATTCTCCAGCAAAACCACTATGACCATAAAGAACCTTTCCATCAACAACGATTCCACTCCCCAATCCGGTACCTAATGTAATCACAACGAAGTGCTTCATTTCTTTAGCAACCCCAAATTGAAGTTCGCCAATTGCTGCGGCATTTGCATCGTTTGTAAGTGCAAATGGTAATTCATAATGTTTAGTAACCAGATCTTTAACATTTACAAATCCCCAATTAAGATTTGGAGGATTATCCACGCAGTCTGTATAATAATTTGCATCCGGTGCACCTACACCAATTCCAGCCAAATTATAATTTAACGAGTGATTAGTGAAAAGTTTATCAAAATTTTTAAATAATCTTTCAAAAAGATCTTCAGCAGAATTCCTTGCGTTCGTTGGAATTGAATCTCGAAAAATGATATTCCCTTCTTCTGTAACAATTCCAAATCCAGTGTTCGTTCCGCCAACATCAATACCAAGAGTAACATCAGTCATAGTTTTTCCAATTTTGAGATACAAAAATATGAAAAAGAAAAACAAAGATTTTGAAATGATAAACTAATTTGAACTCTTTTTAATATATTTACAGCTTAAAATTCGGAGAGGTGCAGGAGTGGTTGAACTGGCACGCCTGGAAAGTGTGTGTACGTGCAAGCGTACCGTGGGTTCGAATCCCACTCTCTCCGCTTGGAAAATTTAAAGCCCGTTTATAGCATTTTTAAGCTGTTTTCGGGCTTTCTTAATTTAAAAACTACCGCTGTAACCGCCCTAAATGGCCCTATAATTTGTGTCGTGGTCACTTTTTGGTCATTTTTTGGTCATCAGTATTTGGTAATTTTTTACAATTTGTCCAAGCTAGACCCACTTTTGCCACCCTTAAAAATAGCCAGTTTTCCGACTATTTTATCAAACATGTTTTTGCAGAAACGGTTATTATATCTGTATTCCATCTCCTTCAAGTAGAGAAATAAGGATTTTGTACTTATTCCATGGTGTTTCTCCAACTTTTCTATCACATACCTCCAAAAGTAATTTATCTGAATCGGGTAATACTTCCCTTTTTGTTTTATCTTTCTTGCTTTCACATCATTAAATTGGAATGAATACTCGACACCTCTGTAGTTAAAGGGTATCTTCTTGAGTTTACTCAGTTCTTTAATTACTTCAGTCCCGCTTGTCATTTCTATTTTTATCTTTCTATCTGTTGTTGAAATTAACATGTCGTGCTCCCAACTGCTAATATTGTTGCAATGGTTTAGATACTCCTCTTCACTCATATTTGATATACGAAGTCTAACCTTATGAAATAAGTTTTTAGTCGTTTTAAGATCTAAATCCAAGTTTATTGCAGATTGTTTCGCAGTATGTTCGAGTTCAAATAGCTTCAGAAGTCCAATGAATTTTGAGGATGTAATGTTCTGGCCATGTAAAATGCTCCCACTTCTAGGTCCCCACTCAGATTTACATCCGTAACATTTATATCTTCCCCTTCTTATTCTTCCAAGCTTTTCTGATCCGCATCTTTCGCAGCTCTTAAACGTTTTTAGTATCCCTTTTTCTAATAAATATTCCTCTGCCAGCTTCTCATCCAGCAGCAGCTTGGATAATTCTATCAAGTTCATTTTGATTTTCCTTTTTGTGTGTTATTAATTAAAAAAGGCTACCTATATAGGTAGCCTTCTGTTGGAGGTGCTTTTCCCGACGATGACGAGGATTAAAATTATCTTATAAGATTATCTAACTCTGATAGTTTCTTGTGAAGTTTCTTTGGATCTACTTTTGTGTATCTGTCTGTCATGCTTTCTGGTTTGTGTCCGAGCAGATCTTGTCTTTCCTCATAAGTAATTTCTGTATTTGCTGCATGTGTAGCAAAGGTGTGTCTCCATTTATGAAGAGTTGCATTCTTCTTTATACCGGCTTCTTTCGCTATTTTCTTACAAGTTGTAAGTAATGTTCTTTCACTTACTTTGCTCCCCTTTTCACTAGTGAATACGTATCCTTCATCTTTTGTTATTTTGGATAACATTTCATATAAATGATCTGTCATAGGGATATCTCGCTCAGAAGCTTCGGTTTTGGTTTCATATCCTTCATAGTTCCTAATTTTTATCATTTTTTGATCTAGATCTATGCTGATATCCCACTTAAGTGATTGGAGTTCACTTATTCTTAATCCGGTTAAGAGTAATGTTTCAAAGACTTGTCGATCGTTGGATCTCATTTTTACATTGAAGAAAGATTTGATTTCTTCTTCTGTGAAATACTCCTCTTCCCTTTCAATTTGTGATTTAGTTTTTTCCTTCAACGGATTTATATGTGAAAACGGATTGACTGTTAGTCTGTCTTTGTTTATCTCATACTTGAATAATGACTTCACCACCATTAAGTAGAAGTTAACTGTTTTGGCTTCAGCCTCGGTATTTGTGATCGTTTTCCAGAATTTATCCGCATTCTCTCTAGTAAAGTCTATTGTGTATTCCAGTTTTTCTTTTTCACAGAATAATTCAAATTGTTTCAATGCACGTTTATATTTTTTCTTGGACTTATCTTTTAATTCCTTTTTCTGCGCAAGGAATTCTGAGATTGTATTGGAAAAGGAAGATCTTTTATTTAGCAGTCCTCTTTGAATTAGTTTGTGTTGTGACTTCTCGTTTTCTGTTCTATCTACAAATGCTTTTGCATATTTGTGTTTATCGTACACTTCTCTTATTCTTTTTCCAGTGTAGTCTCGAACGTCAGTTATGAATTTTCCACTTGGTGTTTTTCTTATGCTGCCCATCTTTATACTCCTTCTGTCATGATTTGTGCTAGTGTTAGTTTACTGATCATGTGGCGGTCACCAAGCTTTGCAGCTTTGATCTTGCCGCTCCGAACCCTACGTCCCACAAAGTCATCACTGATGTTTAGTATAACAGATGCTTCCTTAATTGAATAAAGTAATTTCTCGGGATCGAATTGATCAAGCATGCTTAAGTTGTAAGTGAAGATCTCGTTATCGGAAAGGGATGAAGGAACCTTCCTACCCATAGGTTCCCCCATCTTTCCGAAGTCGATCTTTGTTCTTCCCTTATTTGATTTAAGCTGGCTCATTATTCTTTTACCGAGTTTTTTTTAGTTTATACTGCTATTGAGTGAAATAGTCTTTCCATTGAAACAAATTCAATTACATGCTTTTCTAACCTTATTAGCTTGTCCAGTGCATCCAACTCTATGAGTGTTTCAAGGACATGAACTTTCGCATCCTCGACATCGTGGATGTCTGTAAAATAGATTTCAGCATTTTTATCTTCATTACAGTTGAATTTCTCGTATCGACCATTGTTTGTAATGCTGAGTTTTTGGCTGATCTTTCTATCAATTTGATCATTAAATGCATACCCTTCTCGACTATTAAACTGGCTGAAATTAAGCACCAAACATATTTTGTTATTTATAGGATTCATTTTAGACTCCGTTTTTATAAGTTTTAGTTTCGATGTCAATATGGTTTATAATTCCCCACATCTTAAGAACATCAATTACGTCTACTACTGTCTTTACTGCTTTTACAACGTCAACTATATCTTTGATCAAAATAGTTCCATATTCATTATCGAGCTCTAATGCGATCTGATGATTCAATTTTAGATCATTCAATTCTTGAATAATTGTATTGCATAGATCAGTGGCTCTATTTTTAAGAGTTTTGCTTGCATATAAACCAAACTCCATCCCTATTTCTATACCATATGTTCTAGACATCTTCTCCTCCTTCTTCGTCTAGGTCATAAACCTCAAACTCATATGTGAAATTCTGAAGTTCCCGCTGATTAATAAATTCATTTACTGCCTTTTCAACTGGTTCAACATCACCATAAATGATGAAGTTAATCTCACAGTCATATCCAGTATCTACAATCTGATATTCAAGATCTTCTATGTGTGATACTGCAGCATCAAGATCATCTTCGATTGTTGAAACAAATGTGACTCCATCAATTTCTGCGAAGTAGCAAGTTTTAATGTTAACTTTCATGATTTTCATTTTAACACCTCATAATTTTAGATTTATAAATTTGGGAGCCAGCCAATGCTGACTCCCATTCAATTCACCAGATTATTTCTTTCTGGATTTCGCTTTGACTCCAGTTAATTTGCCACGGAAGTACTGCATGTATCTATCCATTGCTTCTGGATTTGATACTACCCTAGTGTGAAGATATCTAGGTGTGTTAATCAAAGCCTTCGCCATCAGTGCATTTCCAGTTTTGAATTCGACTTTGGTTACTTCTGCCTTAAGGGTCCTCAGTTTAGCGTCATCCATGTTTTCAATAGTTTCCTCGATCTGCTTTTCAATCGACTCACTATATCTTTCATGGTAGCTATCGAATTTGGCCGCTTTTCTAACCCTTGCTCTGGTTTCAGCTCGATCTATGATTGTATAGATATCTGTAAGATCGTTCTGTAAGAGTTTGATCTTTTCATCACAAGCATCGATAGCACTCTTCTTTCTGGAGATCTTGTGCTTAATTTGCTTCTTTGCAAATGGTGTCATAGTTTCTTCACGACCATCCTTCAACACCACTTTCGGATTTGCCAAAAGCTTCTTAAGCTCTTTTAATTCAGATCTGAGCGTCTCCCGTTCTGGGTAATAACTCTGAAGGTCCGCCTCCATTTGAGGAATTCTCTCAAGGCGGGGATTTTGTTTGAAGAAGTACTCTGAATTAGTTGTTTCAACATCTTGTACTTCTTCTTGGTTAACAGGTCCCAACTCTTTATCGTTGGTTGGTTCAGCGACCTTATCTGCACGCTGAATATCTTGCTGCTTCTTGTCAGACATAATGTCCTCCGTTTTTAGGTTTCTAATTCGTTGAGTTTATTTGTCTCAACTTCTATTGCAAATAAACGGAGGTACAAAGGCACATCCCGTTACCGAAGAAGTTTAATTTGGTAACGAGAGAACTATTTAGTTACTGGGTATAATTTTTTGTGTAATGTGGTAAGATGTTACAGATTTTCGAAAATATTTGTTGGTAATTCAAAGCCTTTTAGCACTAATTCTAGCTTTTGGCTGTAGAATGTATATTCATAACTATCATATTCTATATATGAATTATAAAAACGATCGAACCATTCATGATCCTTTTTAGCTTTATTAAATATCTTACTAAGAGCTGTACGTGCATTTTCTGGATCTACATATTCTGGCAGATCTTTATCATTGAAAATGAACATTGCTTTTCTAAGGCCATCAACTGACATAGGGGAATTTTTGAGTTCGGTATAACTAATCAAAAGCATTAAATAGGTGAGGAATGCCGCAACATCAAGGTCATTATAAATTTTTAGTGGTGAAATTACATCATACTTATTATCTCTAATAATTATGTGCCATGTTTCCACCGATACTTCTGCTTTTATAACTTTACCCTTATTTAGTTCACGATAGTTTTCTTTGTACTTGTTTAAGAACACCGACCAGAAGGATAAATTATTTAACAGATCATCCTTGGTAATTAAATTAAACTCGTCAATTGTTTTAGAAAGTGCTTCTGGGTTCAGAGAATCTTCCAATAGATCACTTAAAAGATTATGCTTAACTATTGGATAGAATATCCGGTCCTTTCCACGAGTTCTATATTTATTTTGTCTTATTAATAGGGAAACAAAAATACCGCTTATGATATCTCGCAATTCTATTTCATCTGGAACTGGGATTTTTTCATACTTGTCAAAATAATCTATTGGTTTTTGATTGTCGCCTTGAATCACGACATGGTCATTTAATTTGTGCTCTGTAATTATTTCCTTAAGGTCGTGTTGTTTATTCTGGCTAAATGTATGGTGGAAATTGGTAAACACGTATGGGAGGTCAGAGCTTGGTAGTTTTTCTAACGGTCGCTCCAGATTATACTCTCTGAAGTTTCTGTTTTTAAGTAGGTATTCAATACCTTCCTTTGCCGTATAATTATCAGAGCCAACAAAATGAAGTTTTTTTGTCTGTTCATCATATTCAATCATTTTGAGATTTTCGTAGTAGGTATCCTCAAAATTTGTTAAATACTTTGGAGCATGATAATTTCTAGCTTCAATGGCTTTCTCACTGAAGATTCTTTTACAGTTCTCATTGAGTGATGCAAGTTTCTGAGATACCTTACGAAGTTCTGATTGCTCTAGTTCAATAAAGCCCTTTTGTTTTAATCCCGTAATTTCACAATTAGTAAAAACCAAAATATTTGAATCAGAGTTAGTTATGATGTCGTTTAATTTCTCTCCACTTAGTGGGAGATAGCATAAATAATCATCATTATTTATCGAATCTACTTCAATGAATTTTGCCATTTTGATCATGCTAGAAATCTTAAGCTGCAAATTTTTATCCTTAAGCTGAAACTCGGGAGGAAACCATTCTTCAATATCCCAGACATATTCACAATCTTCAAAGTCAACCGAATATTTTTTTAGTTCTGACATGAATAATTCATGAACTTCGTTGTCTGTTGGTTTTAAGATTTCGATAAAATTAAATCTTATGTTGGCTAGTTGATAAAAAATCGTAGAGGAATGTATAGAGATGGTGGCCGTATATAAGTGGGACAGCTATCTTAGATTTTTCATTAAGTGAATTTAGATAATTTTTCTCAGCATTCCAGTCAGTTATTTCACATAATAGCGTCATAATAATATTTTCTTTATTTTAATTAAGATAAAAATTATGAGGGCTAAATGCTAATAGTTACTTATACTAAAGGTGATAGAACTTTAATCTCTGCAAGATTATTAAATGCAGAAATTGTTAATATAATTAATATTGATTCATATTACCTATATTCGGATCCTGACAAATTTGAAGAACGATTTCTAAATATAATATCAAATTTGTTAAGGTTTGATTTAGCCCTTGAACGCACTTCACTCTTCTTTATTATACGCGGAACCATTAATATTGAAACCAGAGAAGTCGTAAAAAGTGAGGTATTAGATAACTATTCGGTCAGAAAACTTTATGATGGGTTTAGTTTTCCCCATGCATTTACTAAAGAAATTAAAAGAGAGCGGGTTTTTGTACTAGATGAGTCTAATGCAGTGGCGCTCAGTGTTAGAGCAAAATATCTAAAGAGGTCATCCCCATCATACTTGGCGATTCAAATAGGTGATAGCGTTTCAATAAACCTTGTCGACGAGAATAATATAATTGATTACAATTCCCTCATCAGACCAATTAAAATGCTCCAGAATAAAGATGCCAACTATCTACTTGGACAGGAAGGCATGCAAGATCTAATCTTTTCTGGAGGGAATCAACCAGAAAAAAGTTATACGAAAACTTAATTGACGTCCTAGAAGATTTAATTGTTAAGATTAGAGAAGACGACAACGAAGTTGGGGGTGTGTTTATTTATACGCAACATAAGGAATACATTATTCCAAGTATGTTAGAAGATTATTTTACAAAAATAAAAATCCGCATAAGTAACGAAGAAGAGTGGTTGGAAACTTTTACTAGGTCTAGTTTTTTTCTTAGTAGAACTCAGTATAAAAAAACTTTGAAAAGCCAATTGGACAAAAATGACAAGTTTTCAAAATTACTTAAATTAGGGATAGAGGGCTTACCCTTTCTTGGGGCTGTTGTAAATCCTTTTTTACTCGTTCTAAATATACCTCTAATTGATGACGTAGTAACAAAATTATTAGCAAGTAAAATCATTAACATTAAATATTATAATGCATCCGGGAAGTTATCGCAAGAGCTATCTAACCAATATGAATTCAGATCACACTGGAAGGAGAATAAAGATATTTCATCAAAAGATAGCTATTACCTAGTGCATTATGAGAATGATTCCAAAGAAAAAGTTTATTTAGGTATGCTTAAATCCGTAACGGATTTACAAAAGTATAAATTCGATGAGTAATGACTCCTCAATGTATAGATTTTCCCTTTTAACCATTGGAATTCTCTATAAAAATTATTTTCTATTTATCTTGGAGTTTACCTTTCAATTAAGATTTACTATCATCCAATATCCTTTTCTTGGATCAAATATTTGCCAACTTGTGTCTTCCACAAATCGATTTTCAGCCGATTGACCCTTTGCACGAATGGAAAATGAGCTGATTGACCCCTTGCACGAATGGAAAATGAGCCGATTGACCCCATGCACAAATGGAAAATGAGCCGATTGACCCCTTGCACAAATGGAAAATGAGCCGATTGACCCCTTGCACAACGGTAATTTCTACCAATATTTTAGCCCACAACAATAACATTCTTCGTTTTTAATCTATTTTCAAACTTTTTATTATTCTTTGGTATAAGAACTTCAGATAATATCTAACCTAACCACACAATATTACACAACAATTATTAACCAAAGGAGGATTCATTTATGGATTGGATCAAAACCGCAATACTCATTGCCGATAAGGTAATAAAGATTTTCAAAAAAGAAATTCTGGGAAAAGATAATGGGAAAAATAGTAGCGGAGATAGTCAGACTACTGGCTGAAGTAGCAATAATCATACTTAACAAAAAGAAAAGGTAAAACATGAAAGAACTAATTGAAGAGCTTCTTCTAGAAGCAGAGAAAGAAGAGAACAAACTACAGCTTGCCCATGTGGATCTGATGCTATCTGAGATGAAGAGTATTCAGCAGCAGATAGATAGTAACTTTTTGCAAGCTGAAGAAGAAAAGAAGATCATTGACAACTGGGTTATAGCAAAGAACCTTAAGCTGCAAGAGAAAGTTGAAAGAATAACCACCCAACTGGAACTATTCATGAATATGAATCCGGATGTTAAAACAGTAGATCTACCTAATGGAAAGCTTCTAAAGAGGAAACAACCGGACAGAATAGAGATAACAGATATGGATCAGTTTTTAAGTGAAGCTAATTCACAAATGCTATCAGTACAGCCGGAGATTGTAAGACCGGATATGAATAAGATAAAAGCATTCTACAAAAGAACAACAAAAATACCACAAGGAACAAGGCTGGTAATTGGAAAAGAGAAGTTCAGTATTAAAATTAAACAACATGGAGAAGAAGATAATGGAAAGAAAGAAACTAGAACTGGAGTTAAACAAACCAACTCATTTAGAGATGCTGTATGATCAGCCTAAGATAGGTGAATCACAGTATGGGGAATATTACTTATACGCTGTAAGAAACGGTGACGGGAAGGAATATTCTTTCTTTGCTCCAGAAGAGGTACACTCACAAATAAAGAATCTAAAGAAAGGTGATACTGTTGTAGTAACCAAGAAAGCGCAGCAGAAGGACAAGAAAGTAGTAACGACATATGAAGTAGATATTCCAGAGAAGAAACCAGCAGAAGAAAAACCAAAGAATGGTTCTAATGGTTACTATGAGGCCATGGTAGAGAGTTTTGAAGATGCCATAAAGATACAAGAGAAATTCAATGGTATTGCAAATATCAATCAGATAGCTATTTCACTATTTATTCAAAGAACAAAATCTAAACAACAATAATATGGAGGCCACAATGGCAGATAAAATATTTATTGGGTGTGTTGAATCCCTTGAATGGTTGGCTGAGAAGCTGAACTTAACCTATCAAGAGCTGAATGTAATAATCTTTGTAATCGGCTGGCCGATAGTTACAGTTGGTTTAATTATAGCATATTTAACAAAGTGAGGTAAATGAAATGATAGATAGAAAATTATGGAAGTACTTATTCCCGGTTGCTGAAACTGAAGTACAAATTAAGAATATGGCTAATCTCTATTTCCCAACTAGTGATTATAAAGCTATTATTCGTGAGGACGATAGCAAGTTGATCGCTATACAGAAGAAGAGTTACAAACTGGTATCCAATGCTGAAGTAATAGAACCAGTTCTTGAACAATTAACTGATCTTACAACTGACTGGCACATTGATGAATCACATAGTTTCTGTGAAGATGGAAGAATGAGGCTGCAAGTAACATTTCCGGAGCTTACTCTAAATGATGGAAGAAGTGATATTGCTATGAGTATGTTCATACATAATAGTTATGATGGATCTGAAGGAGTAAGAATGTACTGGGGAGCAATCAGAGGAATATGTTCTAACGGGATGGTGTTTGGTGAAGTATTAGCCAGATATTACTCTAAGCATACTTCCGGGATAGTAATAGAAAACTTAAAAGATCAGATCGAAGATACATATGATCAAATACCGGTTATTAAAGAAAGAATAGAAATACTTCAGAACTTAGAAGTAACTGATGAGCTGAAAGAAAGTATCTCTGATAAGCTTGGGAAAGGAATATCTGATTATGTAGATGAGCAAGAAGTACCAGAAAACCAGTGGAAGCTTAGCAATTACTTGACCTACTATATCAGCCACGTTGTGCAGCAAAGAATGAGGGCATCTTACCAGATGAAAGTAAGTAGGTTATTCCAATTGTGATTAATAGAGAGAGCCTGGCTCTCTTTAGATTAGGAATCGCCTTTTGTTTTGGAAAGATTTTAGAATTAAAAAAATTTGTGAAATGGTTTTTTCATTCTTATGGGCACCTTCTTTTCAATAGATATGCTTTTAATTGCTCAGACCGTGGGTCCCCCCTCTAACCAGAATATGGGACCCAAATCCTCGATTGTGATTTTAAATACTTGTCAATGATATTCTTGTTTGATTTTGACATAAGTAAGTTTATTAGGACTGTAATGCAGCATTACTTTTTAAAAACAGAATTCATTTCATTTTAGAACAAATAACGCATATTAAATGTTAACGTTTTTGGCCAAGTTAGATTTTGAGTACCTTGTGAAATTTCTCTACTCATTGATAGATTTAAACTTATAATGAAATCAGTTCGATCGATATAATTTAATTGACCAAAAAATATGTTACGATCAAAATACAGCGCACTCTTAGTAACTGGACTAGAGCTATAAAGATATCCAAGATTGCAAGAGATGGGTATATCAATTAGCCGAGTGAAGTTCATATCCCCTTCAACGCCCACATTTACAAACACTTTATTTTTCTGCTCTCTTTCTATAGATTCCCCTATTCCCAGATTAAACTCTCCACTGAATCCTAAAAAATAGTTCATCCCGTACGATGCGCTCAGTCCAGCAATCCCAACTGTTGAATATCTATCTAGGATTAACGAAGGATTCTCATTTCCGTTTTGAATATCCTCCGCGAAGTTTTCAATGCTAATAATTGAGTAACTACCATTATTAACTTTAATAGAACCAGATAGAGCAAATTTCTCAAATCGTATAATCTTTATCATCCAGCCAATATTAAATGTAGTTGCATAATTAATGCCTTCTTTAAATAATGTAGGGAAATCACTACCAAGTCTTGAGCTAATTTCAAAACCCAAAAATACAGCGAGCCAATCTTTAACTGCATACTGATACTCAAATGATAATAAAACAATCGCTAAATCTCCTTGTAAATATTTGTAATCCGTTTCGTCAATTACAATTATTGGATATTTAAGATCAGTAATACCTCCCATACCGATTGAGGTATTTATCTGAGTAAAAACAAATGGTGATCGAAGTATATTACTGAGTGTGAAATAGTGATCTCCCAAATCTCTTTGTTTAGTTAGTTCATCTAAATCTTGTTGAGCTGTTATCAATGTCGAAAATCCCAACAGTATGAACAACAGATATTTTATTGTAGAATCAATTTTCAATTTAAATCCATTAAATTATAGAGTAAACAAAACACCAGCAAATATTTGTAGATTATTCGATTTCAACCTATTGATATCAGACAGACGATCAATTGAGTCTACTAATAAATTAGATAATCCTTGGGAGTACCTAAGTTCGAAAAATAGAATGGGTTTACCTATTTCAAATTGAATGCCTACTCCAAAATTTGCACTTAAACTAAGTGGTTCGATGAAATCAAGAATATCATGTTCCTCATTAAAAAAATTATTTTTCAAATTTGCAGAAAGTGGTATGTTAAAGGATAATCCAGCAATAACATAGGCTGTTTGACCAGCCATAACTTTTACACCTAAAGGAAGTTCCAAATAATCCATCGAAATGACGGTACTGTCATAAGGTTCATACTGATAGCCAACATCATATTGAATGGTAGTATTCTTACTTGAGTAAATAGGTTGAAGAAAAATGGAAACATCTTCAAAGAGAAGCACTTCTCCGAAAAAACCAACAGAATATCCTAATTCCGGAGCATAATTGGCATATTGTGGAGTGTCTCCAATTATACTTGTTGAATTTACTCCCACAGCACCACCACACTTGAATTGAGCTGAGACACACCCTAGGTAAGTAAAATATATTATAATAAGAGAAACAACTTTATTGATCATTTTCTTCCCTAGTTCTGAGATTGCATCATATTAGAGAATTAAAACGCTTCTTGCATTGCGAAATACACACCCGAACTATTATTGCCAAAAGCAAAATCGGCTCTTACAGTTAATCTTTCTGCCTCATCAAAGACATATCTTAAACCAAATCCAAGTGAGTGTTTGAACTCTTTTATAACAAAATCATTGAATTTGTATGCTACATCACCTATTCCATAAAAACCAACCACTCCAAGTTTCCATTTTTTAATTAACCAAGTTTTATATTCCATTTGTGCGCATATAAAATACCGATCTCTATACCTACCCTGATAATAGCCTCGCATTGTGATAGATCCACCAAGTCTAGGCATCTCATAGAATGGTGGTTCTCCACTTGCAAAATTACCGTATATTTGAAAGGTAACGACATGTTCTTTTGCAACCTTGAGGTAACGTCTAAGGTCAACTAAATATTCATTAAAAGTATAATCACTTCCAAGAATGGATCCGTAATAAATCACACTAAAAATATTGTATCCTCCTTCCGTTGGGAGATAAATATAATCTCTTGAATCCCAAACTAGTTTAAATCCTAATCCTGAAGAGAGACCTCCATCTGATCCAATAACTAAATTATCAATTAAGAATGGATTACTTTTCTTATCAATTATTTCAGTAAAAAGAAAATCATAAATACCTCCAATTTGAAAATTTTCTATAATATCGGCTTGAAAATTCAGATTAATCCCAAAGCTATTTGTAAGATACTCAGGATTGGTTATTTCCTCTGAATTACTTCCAAATCCATAAAACTTATCCAAAAACTTTCCAAAATTGAATTTACCAGTTGATAGATATTTATTCTTGGCAAAGTATATCTCGGGATTCAAGATTATATTGTATTGGTTGTTAATCGTATAATACCCAGAAAGTAAAACACTTGAGAGATTTAAAGACTTATGTTTGGATGTTCGAAAATATAATATTCCCCCCGCTCCAAAAGCAAAGTTTGTTTCCGGAGTGTAAAAGAGATATGGATAGCCAAAAAAATCTAATCCGGATTGATCAGTTGAATCAACTTGTCCATTTATATCACTTATAAATAGAAAAATCAAAACGAAACTAGCTAATTTATATCTATTTTTTAACAACTATACTCCCTAGAGTAATCGAATATAAATATGCATTATTAAAGTTCAGATCTAGAATTTAAATTTGTAAAAATTGACTTCTGGAACAATCCAGATGCATTTAAGATTACCGATTCATTGAAAATTCATCATTAATTTTACGACAGTTTGACCTTATTATATTATTGAAAACCAATACCTATTTTTAGATTATGTACAATTCCGTTCTGATAGGAATTTCCATCCATCCAATTAAAATTATAACCAGCAGTTATAAAAATGTCTTTACCCACTTCAACGAATGTGCCCACTCCAGCAAGAAACATTATGCCAGCACCACTAACCATCACCCCTGAATTGGCCCCATATAATTCTACTTTTGAGGTGTGCAAGCCAACACCTCCTTGTAAATAGGCTAAACTGCTTTCCTGAAGAAAAAACCATTTTGCTTGGAACAAAATTGGAAGTGATGAATATTCAATATTGCTTCCACTTAGATCCTCATTAGTCTGCATATAAGCTATATTCATTCCCATAGAAAAAGATTTACTAGGAGAAGTTATATAATCATAGGTAAATGAAAAATTATATCCATTTAAGCTTGATCCACTCTCACTACCCTTACATAGGACTGCGCCAAGCTCTAGTGAATAAATATTAGACCAAGCTTTAAATTGGCTAAAGATTGATGACGTGCTGAGTAATAAGATAATTAAAAGTGCTTTTTTCATTTTTGAATTCTCCTTTTTTTCTTATAATTCTATTGATTCTACTTAAATAATAATATTCATACTTATTATGCTCCTTAAACAATAATTTGTTACTTTTTTAAAAGTTTCTATATAATATCATCTGAATCATATATAATCTAAACGGATATATTTTCATTTTCTTTCTCTTCCAGCGTACGCTTCGTAAGAGTAGGATTAATGCTTGACACTGCATCGTATTGTGTAAGATAAACCTTCCCAGTCAACTCATCTAGGAAATGTGACTTTTTCAGACTATCCATAATCGGGCCCTTTACTTCAGACAAATGTAAGGTAATCCCTCCATCCTTGAGCCGGTGGTTTATGGATTCAAGACTTTCCAGTGCTGAGATATCAATACCATTCACTGCTGGGCATTCAAGGATAACATGACGAACTTCCGGATTAGATGCAACTGAGTTATTGACAAGATCTTCAATATAGCGGGCGTTGGGGAAATAGAGACTGGCATCAACCCGTAGGGACAGGATCTCTGGATCGGTTACCACGTTATGGCGTTGTACATTTCTGAAGTGTGTTGTTCCAGGAATCTGTCCTACAACTGCTACATGCGGCCTGGATGTTCTAAAGAGGTGGAGAAATATAGAGAGAGCAACTCCAGCTATAATACCTGCCTCTATACCTGCCGTCCATGTTACAATAATTGTGGCTGCCATTGCCGCAAAATCAGATTTTGAGTAAGACCAAATATGTTTAACTGCTTTGATGTCTACCAGCGAAAGTACTGCTACAATTATTGTTGCACCTAGAACTGCTTTTGGCAAGAAAAAAAGCAGCGGAGTTAAGAACATTGTGGCAAGTGCGATACCCACGGCAGTAAAAGCACCAGCTGCCGGGGTCTCAGCTCCTGCATTAAAATTCACTACTGAGCGAGAGAAACCGCCGGTTACAGGAAATCCGCCCGATATTGCTGATCCAATGTTCGAAGCACCTAAAGCAATTAGTTCCTGATCTGGATCTACACGTTGGCGCTTTTTGGCTGCTAGTGTAAGAGCAACTGAAATAGACTCAACATAGCCTACAATGGATATCAGCAGTGCAGGGACAAGTATCTTCACCCAGAGTACCATATCCAGTGGCGGCAAACTAACTTTTGGTAATCCTTTCGGGACATCCCCAACAATTGCAACACCTTTATCGGAAAGTCCGAAACCTGCCACTATGAGAATTGTAAAGATGATTGCCACAACTGGACCAATTTTAACAAGTAAATCCGCAATTTTTTCACTTAGTCTAAAACGAAGCAAAAGGGGTTTTAGTCCACTACGAACCCAAAAGAGAAAAATGAGAGAACCTACCCCAACAGCTGCAGTGAAGATGTTGATAGTACTAATAGTCTGCCAAATAGAGATTACGTTTTCTAGTAAAGTTTCACCTTCAACATGAATTCCAAGTACCGGTCCAAGCTGACTTGCAGCAATCATGATACCTGAAGCTGTAATAAATCCGGAGATAACAGGGTGACTCAGAAAATTCGCAAGGAACCCGAGTTTAAGAAAACCCATGGCAATCATCAACAATCCGGAAACCATAGCTAAGGCTACGGCTGCTCCAATGTACTCTGCTGACCCCTGAGTTGCAAGTTGTCCTGCAGCGGTTGCGGTCATTAGACTCGCTACGGCAACGGGTCCAACAGCAAGCGCACGTGATGTCCCAAAGATTGCATAGAACAAGAGTGGTGCTATCGAAGCGTAGAGTCCTATCTCCGGAGGGAGTCCAGCTAGCATTGCATAAGCCAGTGACTGCGGAATTAACATCATAGTTACAATTAGTGCAACGACCAAATCGTTTGTAAAAGTTTTACTATTGTATTTTGCCCCCCATTCCAGGATTGGGAAATAGTTTTTTAGTATGGTTTTTGCAGAAGATTCTCCACCTTTCACTTCTTCTTTATCCTTCATATTCATTTAATCCTTTTATCTGTTTCAATTAAGTTTTAGCATCTGCTAAATCAACATCTTTCGCGAATATTCTAGCTGCAATAAGGGCGACGACTAAGGCCAATGGGACTACAAGTACAATCATTACAAAGACACCTGGTTCAGGATTTGTTATCCCAAAATAGGCTACGAACACTGCTGCAATATTACGCGTACACATGCCCAAAGCCATACCACTTCTCTGTGTTTTTGTAAGGCCAAATGGAATTTTATAGGACAAAAATGTAATGATTGCAAAGAAAAGAATCTGTGCACCAATTGCATAGCTGCCAATAGCACTGAGCATTTCCTTCCCGTATAGCCAGAATGTTAAAATTGCTGTAATAAGCAAAAAGAGTGTGCCAATTTTCTTGACTACCGGTGCTATTTTATCGGCAATTGGTTCTTTGTATACCTTGATTACAAATCCAATGATCAGAGGCAAAAGTACCATCATCAGCAGTGGTTTCGCAAGGCCCCACACACTTACTACAAGTCCTTTAATTAACAGCGGGACCATCAAAGGCATAAATACAACCGTTCCAACTGTAGCAACCAAAACGAAAGCTCCGGCAGAAGACATGTCCCCTTTCGCTTTTGTAACCATTAATGGAAAGAATGGTGCAGTTGGTGCCAAACTGATGAGGAGTAATCCAGCGGCAAGTGGCTCAGACAAAGGGATAATTTTCGTTAATCCGTAGGCGATAGCCGGTCCGACAATCCAACCCCAGACAATTATAATAGTTACAAACCTTGGGTTTTTAAGAGCCTTGATGGCTTCGCTTTTATTGATCTCAAGACCCATAGCTGCCAAATTTGATACGGTAAATATCATCACTATTATTTTATAGATTTCTTCAATACTCATACTACTAGCCTTTATTTATACTTAAAATCACTGTTGAATTCCTATATACGTAATATTATCCTAGTTAGCCCTTCCCGTTAGTCTCAAACAAATAATTGTGAGCATACGAGATCATTCCACCAGATACGTTCTTTGCCTTAAATCCATTCTGCAGAAGAATACGAGTTGCATAGTAAGCTCGTTGGCCAGAGCGACAGATAATGTGAATCACTTGATCTTTAGGTAGTTCTTCAAGACGAGAGCGGAGCTCTCCCAATGGAATGTTGGTTGCGCTAGGGATATTTTCAACTGCAAGCTCAAATGGTTGGCGCACATCTAAAATAAATCCAGATTTTGCTTCCTCCCAATGACTGATGGGTTGATCGTTCCTTAGTACATCTGCTGCTACCATTCCAGCAAAGTTTACTGGATCTTTAGCACTTCCAAATTGAGGTGCATAGCAAAGTTCAGCTTCCTCCAAATCGTATATAGTTGCACCCATTTGGAGCATTCCGGCAATAACACTTATCCTTTTATCAACACCATCAAGACCAAGAGCTTGAGCCCCAAGAAGTTTTCCGTTAGATTTTCTAAATATTACTTTCATCGCTATTGGTTTGGCGCCTGGGTAATACCCAGCATGGGAATTAGGGTAAAGGTATATCTTTTCGAAATCTTTATCACCTAACCTTTCAAGCGTTTTTTCACTAACACCGGTCCAGGCGACTGTTGCACCAAACAAACCGATAACTGCTGTACCTTGCGTTCCCCGGAAATGCGAATCGCGTCCAGCTATCACATCAGCTGCAATACGGCCCTGACGGTTAGCTGGGCCTGCAAGTGCAATCAGACTCCATTCTCCAGTCATAAAATCCTTGACTTCCACAGCATCGCCAACAGCAAATATATCCGGATCGCTTGTACGCATTTGATCATCAACTCGTATTCCTCCACGTTCTCCAATCTCTAATCCAGCTATTTTTGCTAGGGTAGTATCAGGCCGAACTCCAATAGCAAGAATCACGACATCGGCATGATAGATCTTACCTGATTCGGTTTCTACATCTATGCCACCTTTGGCCCCTTCTTTAAAAGCTGCTGCACCATCACCAAGTATAGTTGTCACTCCGTGCTTCTTTATATAACCTTCTACCACGCGCGCGTTTTCCTTGTCGAGAGGTCCTAGCACTTGATCCCCACGCTGGAGTAAAGTTACTTCAAATCCACGATGAATTAAGTTTTCAGCCGTTTCCAAACCAATAAATCCACCACCAACAACAACCGCCCTTGTTTTGGGTCGTAGAGTCTGGAATCCTGAGTACTTATGCATCCCAGCTAAAAATGGATTACCTTTTTCGATAAATTCATTAATTTGGTGTACATCTGGTACTGTCCTAACATGAAATATCCCAGGTAGATCAATACCTGGTAGTGGTGGGTGAACTGAAACTGCACCCGGAGAAAGAACCAGTTTGTCATAGGTCTGGGTGCTAACTTCTCCAGTTTTCGTATTCTTTAGTTTAACTGTCTTCTCTTTGGGTGTTACCCCTATTGCTTCACAATTGATAAGAACATCAATATTAAACAATGCTTTGAATACTTTTTCATTCGACAACACCAAACTTGATTCTTCCGGAATTACACCACCAACATGGTAAGGAAGACCACAATTTGCGTAAGATACAAATGGTCCCTTTTCAACCATTAGTATTTCAGCTTTTTCATCTAATCTGCGAAGACGTGCTGCACATGATGCACCGCCTGCTACTCCCCCAATAATTATCACTTTCATTTTTTAACTCCTATATCTTTTATCAATATCACATGCGATATTTAGCTTCCCGCTTATGTGGTAAAAATTAATACTCATTATCAGCTATTTTCAAAAATGACAACTACAACCGAGAGAAAAAATCCAAGCACAGTAAATACACCTGCAAGTTTCCCACCATGTTCATAAGCCTCCGGAATCATTGAATTGGCAAGCATCATCAGTATAGCACCTCCTGCAAATGCATTAGTGAATGCTAACCAGTCAGCAGATACATTTGAAAAAAGACTATAGCCTAGCACTGTCACAACTGATAAAAACAATGCTAAAATTAACCAAAGCAGAATAATTTTTTTCTTACTCCACCCACCTGCCTTCATGCCAACGGAACCCGCGATAGCTTCCGGAACGTCGGAAATAAAAACTGCCACCAACATGGCAAGACTTACTGTTCCTGCTTTAAACATTCCTAACCCAATTACTATTGATTCAGGTATTCCATCAAGAAGAGCAGCTAATACCATTGGCAGCATCATATTGGAGCTTTTTGATTGATTTGAATTTTTAGAACTCCTTGCAGTATACTTTCCAATGAACTTAGTAGCGAAAAAAAATGTAGATGCACCGGTAAAAAAACCATATGCAGGAAATCCGGTTCCTTTTGCAATTTGTACGGCTTCAAAAATCAGCTCATAAGAAATTGCAGAGATTAATGTCCCCGCACCAAATCCCATGATAATACCGATGGTGCGATTGCTTAATGAGAATCGGCTGGCAATAAACCCGCCCAGAACAAGCGAGGACGCAGCCAAAAGACCAATAAAAAATGCGTTAATCATTTTGACCTCATAATTGAATAATCATATAAAATTTCATTTCTTTTTACTTTCTGTTCCGGCTAATGCTAACACAACAAGTGTCCAGGCAGGAAATAATTGTAAACCCGGTACCACTTCTATAGCCAGTGCCGGTAAAAGCGGCCACTTAAAACCAATTACTACTAACAATACTACAGCAGTAACAGCATCAATTATCCAGTATACTGGCGGGGTAAATGTGAAAGCAATTCCGAGTACGTCCGAGATTATTGCTACCAACAATGCCCATCTCCATCTTGGAAGTTTCCAGGCCAATAAAAAATTATTTAAGAATTTTTTCATTGTTTTAAGCTATTAGTCATTCATTATTTAAATTTTTCACTTATATCTCTTAACATTCCAAGAAAAACCATTCCCAGCCCATACAAAAGGATTGTACTTTTACACAGCTACCATTTCAAGTGCCTGATTAGGACAGACAGGAATGCAATCAGCACAGCCGGTACATTTGTCTTCGATAATAACTGCTTTCCCGGGTAACAGCTCATATTTTCCTTCAGAAATACATACTGCAGCAGGTAATTGTTTTGGTCCTTCCTCGATAGCTTTTTCAGGACAGGCCTTGATACACTCACCACTGCCCTTACAATCATAAAACTTCAATTTTGCCTTGTAGTTCGGTCCCTTAGGAATCTCCTTTTGACCTGCATTTTCTTTAGTGATGTTTTTCTGATCGCTCATCAATAACTCCAAATAGATTTTTAATAATTAATAATTTCATTATTTATTTCTTCCAAAAGCCTCATCAATCATAGCTTGAAATTCAGCAACCATTTCATTGGATGGTGTTTTATAATCATCCAATTCATATACTACTCCTAAGGATTCATATTTACCTAAACCAAATCTATGATAAGGCAATAATTCATAATCAATAACGTTTTTATGAGGTTTTATAAACTCAAGTACGCCCCTTATATGATCTTCATCTGCATTAACACCTGGTATTAATGGGGTTCGTGCTATAAAATCAACATCAGGAAATGTTTCATACGCTTTCTTGAAGTTTGCTAATATTCGCTCATTGCCAACTCCAGTCCATTTTTTATGGCGTACAGAATCCATAAGTTTAAGATCGTGCAGCATAGTATCAACGTGAGGAAGTACTTTTTCAAGAAATTCCCAAGGTGCATTACATGCAGTTTCAATTGCGGTATTTATTCCGCGGGCATGAGCTTCTTTCAATAGTGCAGCAGAAAAATCTGGTTGAAGCATAACTTCTCCACCACTTAGTGTCATACCTCCGCCTGTATTTCTATAGAATGAGGCATCCTTTTCAACTTCATTAAGCACCTCATCAACTGTCATGGTTTTACCATACATTTCGAATGCACCTTCAGGACACAATGAAGCCAATTCCTCATTTACTCCTGATGCTAATTGCCAGTTTACTTTTACCGTTTTGTTATCCCCTTCAACAAAGAAAAATGCACCACTCGGGAATGGATCCTTAAGACATATACTGCACTTTTTACCTTTACACTTTTGGGGATCATAAGAAAGCTCTGGTTTAAGCTTAATACTTTCAGGATTGCCACACCATTTGCACCTTAATGAGCAACCTTTTAAGAAAACAGTAGTTCGAGTACCAGGACCATCATGAGTACAATAACGCTGGATATTTAATACTGTTCCAATTATTTCACCCTTAATGTTAGTTTGAGTTTTCATCTTAATTATCCTCCTTGCCAACGTAAATCCCAATGGATTCAGCAATCTTAAGAAATTCATTATCCGGTGATATTGTTCTGACTTTGTTGATTGCATCAGGTAATGGTACAAACTTAATTTCTGGAGGAATAAAAGAAACCATTACTCCATTCTTATTCTCTTTAAATGCTTGAACAGCACCGGCACCATATGCCATACCTAATTGTCTGTCAACAGCAGATGGGTTTCCACCTCTTGCCCATGGGCCAATAACTAATGGATAAGTTTCTTCTGCAATTAGAAGCTGCAGTTCTGTTGCAACCAATTCAGCAACTTTACCAGAACTATGAATAACGAATCCACTGTTCGAATCACTGGTAGCTAATGGAGAAATTGATGCTTTTAGTGAAGATACTTTTTCTCTTTTCTTATTTCTGTTAATTATTTTAGCACCTTGTGCAACAACTACAACTGCGTAAGGTTTTGATAGAGTAATCTTTTTTCTCAGATTTGCTGCTAAATCCTTTAAATCCGTAGGAATTTCGGGAATAAGAATCGCGTCAGCACTAGCAGCAATTCCAGATTGAAGTGCCAGCCAACCAGCTTGATCTCCCATCACCTCAACAACTGCAATTTTTCTCGCAGACTGAGCAGCTTTTCGTGCTCTATCCAACATTTCAATAGTTAAAGTTAATGTACTATTAAATCCAAACGATACTGAGGTAGAATCAATATCATTTTCGACAGATCTTGGTATGCAAACTGTGTTAAGTCCTTTGTTACTGAGTCTGTGCATAATGCTTAGTCCAAGTCCGCCAACTACAGAAATGACACCATCGATGTTTTCCTTTTTTAACATCGCAATCAACTCATCAGATAAATCAACCTCTTCAACCATTTCCAATTCATTTATCCGGCGGACATTAAATGGATCTACACGGCCGGATTGACCGAGAATACTCCCGGCATTCGGATCAAGGTTTTCAATCAACTGCGGACTAAAATTAATGAGACCGCCATCGGGGTAGTGTTCTGGATGTAACAGTCCTTCAAAACCATCACGGATGCCAAGAATCTCCCAGCCTAATTTAGAAACGGCGAGACCCGCACCTTTAACTACAGCATTAATAGCCGGCACAAAACCAGCACCAACCATGATGGCAATACGTTTTTTGCTTTTATTCATTATACTATCCTAATTGTTAAAATAATTTTTTATAAAGCTTGTTTAATAAAGCAAGGCACAACAATTGCCATACCCTGCTTAATTTTATTCTTAATCAGACTTATTCGCAACTCTGCATTGTACGTTCAATTATTTCGTTCTGTACACCTACATGAAGCTTGGTAAAGAAGGCACTGAAGCCGGCTACTCGAACTACAAGGTCGCGGTAGTTTTCAGGATGCTTTTGCGCGTCTCTCAACTTCTGCGTATCCAGTACATTGAACTGAATGTGGTATCCACCGTTTTGGAATAAGGTTCTCACCAAATTCATCATGCTCTCACGGCCTTTGCGTGTTTTTAATTGATCTGGTGGAAGTTTCATATTCATATGCGTGGCGCACCACTTGGCAGCATCATTACCTTTTGCAGCAGAATTTATCAGGGCAGTTGCTCCGTTCACATCAGTTCCCCGCATGGCTGACAAACTTCCATCGGTAAGTGCCTCTCCGGCCTTCTTGCCGGTTGGCAATGCCCCGGTTACCAAACCCATCAGGTTGTGGACACTCTTGGTATATTGGTCCAGCGAGGTCTTCATATTCTTGCTGATATAATTACCGCCGCCATCGACACTTTGGAAGGCGTGTAAAATACTGTTATTCACTCGGCGAAGCATAAGGTCTACTTCATCGATGTCATTACCGTATTTGGGTGCTTCCTCGTAGCACATTTTATGAACCTTCTCGTACTTCCCTTCGAAATTGGCCTTCAGAGCTTTCATCAATTCGGCCATGCTTAGCTTTTTCTTGTCAAATACAAGATCCTTTACGGCCATAAGGCCGTTTGCGGCATCAACACCACCCACAGATATCTGGGCAACGGTGTAGTAGTTTGCGCCACCTTTCCAGGTTTCTGTACCTGTTTCAATACATCCTTTCGTTAGGAGCGAGCGCCATGTACATGGTAGGAAATCTGCATTCAGCATGTTCGAAATCCAGGCTCCTCTACGGAGTGTATCTTCACAAAACTGAAGTTGACCTTCAAAGGCAGTGTATAGTTCTTCAAAGTTTTTGAAATCTTCGGCCTTTCCCGTTTTAGGTCCTACCTGCATTTTGATGCGTGGATCGTATCCATCGTTTAGGGTTAATTCCAGAATCTTACCAAGATTAGGCTGCCCTTCTACTGGGTGACCGGTTTCGTAAGGGATGTAGCTACCTACGCAAGCACCTACACAAGTACGTCTGGCTTTCCCAATCGGAAGGTCGCCTACCCTGTCGCTATGGCCCCAAATATGTAAGGCTCGCTTCATCATTACATCGGCGTTGAGGAACTGTGGCATGCCGACACCCGTGTTGATGCAGTCGAGTACTTTTTCGACGAACTTGCCCGGTGTTTTTGGAGTAAGTGCACAAGATAAAGGTGGCTGCGGGTACGAAAGATATATACATGAATCGAGAATTACGTAGTCCATTTCAGCAGTAGCATCATCGCCCTCCTCGGTATAACCAGCAAGGGTAATACTTTGCCCAAGGTCAGCAGAGTTCTGCAGCAAAACCTTCTCTCCATAATAATAGTTAATCTCATTCAGCCTGATAACCAGGTTCTCAAACATAAATACGGCGTCGTCATAGTCAATCAGTCCAGCAGCCTTGTCAGCCTGGTAATAGGGTTCCAGCATCTGACCCAGGTAAGCTTGCGAGTATCCGCAACCAACTTGTTCAAGTTCAGCCACCAGGTGACTGAAGTAATGACTCTGTATTGCCTCCCGCAAGTTACGTGCAGGATGCTCTGGAACCCATTCGCATGTTTCTGCAATGGAAATCAGTTCCGCCTTACGGGTTTTATCGGTTTCTTTTTCAGCCATCTCGCGAGCTAGTGCAGCATAACGGTTCGCCCAGCGGACAACCGCTTTCATTAAAATAAGACTAGCCTTGTAAAAATAGAATTTTTCTGTGTTCTCCAAACGCATATCCAGAGCCATCATCCGTTCTTCAACGTCCTTGATCACACTGGCAATACCCTCCTGGTAAATCATCGGGTAGTTTAGGTTACCGCCACCTCCTGGCCAGTCATGGAAAGGTACAACGAGGCCTGCCTGGTAGGCCGAGCTTGGATTAAAACCATAGCGCTGTTCGAATATCGATTCTGTACGGCTCTTCAGCCCACGTTTGTCCCAGTAATCGAGCGCCCATTGATTGGCTTCCTTGTCTTCCTTGGTTTTTGACTTCTCTACGGTTTTCTCTTCCTTCATCCAATTAACATTCCATTCAGGATTAGGATAGATAGCCATGTAGCTGCCTGCCATGGTACCCACAAACAAGTTATCGTCGATGAAAAGCTTCTTGCGATCTAACAAAGCCGCCAAAAACTTAGCCCGCTTTAAGATTTGTACGTCACCGTCCGTCTCTTCATATACATCTTTCATGATCCTGATTCGCTCGAAATCGAGTTCCTGAGGCGTACTTCTTTGACGCTCTTTCAATCGGTCAATACGTTTTGTATCGGCGTTTACCTTTCCAGTAGTCACTTTTTTCTTAGAAACTGCTGGGGCTTTCTTAGCAGCCGTTTTCTTTTTGGGTGCTGCTTTTTTAACACCCTTTGGAGCAGCACTCTTTTTTGTCGGGGCTTTTTTAGCAGCCGTTTTCTTTTTGGGTGCTGCTTTTTTAACACCTTTAGTTTCTTTTAAAGTGTTCCTTAATACATCCTTTAAGGTGCCAACAAGTTCAGCATCAACTTTAGAACGTTTTACTGCTACTTTTCGCTTGCTCATTATACTCTCCCTTTTCTTGTTATTTTATTGAGTTATTAGTAAAATCTAAATCTTTTTTTTCTATTATCTAACTATTTGAACTTTGGATATCTTATGTACCTACTTCTCTTGCTTTATGATCATTTTATCTGGTATAAGACCGTAAGTCCATGGTACATCAGAATTTTTCCATCCGTTCTTCATCCTCTTTCCGTGGTAAAGGTTGTCAGGATCTTTGACCTTATCTCCCTCAAAACCGTCTGTTATATTGTAAACATTCTTGAAACCTTCAGCCGCAAGCATATTTACAGAAATGGCGCTACGTCCTCCCGACCTACAAGTAACTAGAATGATATCATCCAGTTTAAACAACTCTTTGACCTGGGAAACAAAATCAGCATTTGGTTTCATTGAAAAATGTTTTTTTTCTGCATCCCATTCATAAGTTTGATACGCAAACGGGATATTCCATGCCATTTCAGCATGACCGATAAAAATATATTCTTCAGGAGTTCTAACATCTATTATCTTTACATCATCAGGGGCAGAAACCCACTTAGAATAAGCCTCATTTGAGGTTACATAAAGACCTAGTTTCGTTTGTTTTCCTTTAGGGAGTTCAGACTTTGCCTCTTGTGAGAAGATCTTCGGTACAATGAGTAAAGAAATAAAAGCAAAAAGAACAAAAAGCGATAAGTATCGCTTACCATGACTCTGGCCCGGTCCAAATAATTCCCGTTCTTTCAAGCTTTCTTTCTGTTTAATTTGTTGCATAACTTACTCCTCCTAATAGAAATGGTAAAACTATTTTATTCATTTACTCCTCCTTAAAATAAATTTTATGCTTCATAATTTTGTTACTTAAATGTTATTGCTAAAAAACATTAATAGACATTTTAGATCTTTTAGTTGAACGAAATCATTCTCATAAAAATCCCTTCAATATATAATCAGCATGCCGACTGAAGTTTAATACCAATCGACACGCAACTAACAATTATTACTACTCACTACCTTGCTTTTCAAACAATGGTAAATTTGCAGCTATACCTATGTCTAATAATAGTTGAATAGCATGCTCTACTTGCATAAACTTTGCAGCAACTGTAGGTGTAAGTGCCTTAGATATTTTTTTATAATATTTTTTATTGAGACTTTGACGATCTTCTAAAAAACTAAAAGAATTTTTTATCAGTTCATCAGCTTTCTTGTCAGTCATGATATCGTAGTTTGCTGCGAAGTCTTTAATGTTTGCTAAACGTTTATCTGCTAATTTTTCTAATTGATTTTCAAATTCGTTATAGATGGGCCAGAAAGCTTCTGATTGTTGATCAGTAAACTCCATCACTTCAGTAATTATTTCCTTCTTACCTGTTTTCACATCCGATTTTAGAAGTTCAATATAGCTTTGAACATCTTGTGCAATCGAGGATGTGAATGCAATTAATACAAAGAGTACAAAAATCTTTTTCATTTTATTTTTCCTTTAAATTATGTTGATTTTAATTGATTAACTCTGACTCATTTTTTAGCTAATTTCATTTTTAAGTTTCTTGATCTTGAAAGCTAAAGCAATCATAACGATTCCGCCAATTAATGCAAAAGTTGCAAGAATATATACAAATACAAGCGCAGAAAAGAGTGGATTCATTAGTAATGATAAACCAAGTAGTGATGTTAATACTCCACCGATAATCATCATCCATTCACCGGATGTTTTACGAAAACGGAATCCGATCACTATAGATGAAACACCGGATAATACTATCATTATTCCTGCAATTGATGCTATAAATGAAGCAGAAAATAGTGTGGTTAATACTGGGTGTGCTAATATTGCTAGACCGGCAAGAATACTTACAACACCAGAAAATATTCCCCATCCCCAGTTCTCATAAACTTTTCTTCCTGTGAAGGATGCAAGTAAAGTAAAAATACCATCAACTAGCCAGTATATACCCAGAAAAACAATAATAACTGCTAAGGTTGCGGCTGTATTTGTAAAAAGTGAGATACCTAGCAGAACAGCTACAATACCTCGTAAAAGTACAAGCCACCAGATATCTGATACTAATTGACCTACTAATGTGTTTTCATCTGCCTCCATAATAATCTCCTGTAAGATTAGTTAATGATATTTATTTTTGTGAAACTCTTTTAAAAATTGTTTTATTTTCTAACAATACTAATCTCAATTTTGTTAATTGCATTCATTGATTTATCCAATTCAACAAGTAGCTCATAGATTTTGATTTCAATCAATTGCTTTAAAACTCCACCATCAATATTCTCAACAAACCCACTTTGCAATATTAGATCTACTAATTTTTGTGTCGATTCATCAACATTGATATTACCTACTAACTGGCTTATCATTTCTGTCAGCCCAATTAATAAATCCTCTTCCGAAATACTATTACCCACTATACCTACCAACCAACCTGATATTTTTTCTGCGGCAGCTTCAATATTAATTTCGCTCAATCGTTCCATTATTGGTAAAGTTAAGTTGTAAATATTATCAACACTAAAAACTTCCATTATTTTATAATGGATTATTTCTGAAAGGTTTTCAGCAACTTCTTCGCCGTTAAACAAATCAGCCAGCTCGCTTAACTTATCTTCGAGGAATGTAACTATTTGGGGTTCTGCTATCTCCACTATATTATTTATCCATGCAGCTATAACTTGCGAAGCCTGATCGGCTGGTATATCCTGCAAATGGAATATTGCCGATTCAACTCCATGGGATATGAGGCTATTCATAATCGCAATTATTTTTTTAGCTAAGGCAGCTGAGGCTTCTTCATTAGTTTGATCATTGAGAGAAGTTTTAATCACTGTAAGTACTGAAGTAAGAATTTGCTTTACACTTTTCCAATCAGGATCGAGTTCTAATCCAGGGAATGTTGCATTTAAGTTATAAACTAGTGGAATCAAAACACTATCAATAATATCCTGTGCTAGAGCTGGTATATGAAGAGTATTTGTTGTTCGTAATGTTTCCATAAACGGTATGAGCGAAGTAGTCAAATTCTCTTCATCAAAAAAGTATTCGGTAATTACAGATCCCAAAGTGTCAGAAAGTTGAATAATGGTTGTGGAATCAATCTGCGAAAATGAAATCCAGATAGGGTAAATTTTATTGTAAATATTTTCCTCTGAAAATTTGTTTGCAATTACACCATAAATTGCCTCTGCAATAACTGGAACCAGCGTTGGGAGCGTTTCATTTTCAAACTTCTGTAAAATGGGAAGGATTGCTTCATAGATATCAGATTGACTAATATTTGTCTCAATCCTACTAGATATTTGCTCAGCCAATTCTTGAGCTCTTTGCTCAGGATTATCTATCTTAAGTTGCTCAAGCAACTCAAATACTTTATCGTAAACAAGAGTTTCCCAATCTACCTCTTTCAGCTTATGAAGTAATATTTCAGCAAGTTTTTGAGATATTTCTTCTGGATTTTGATTAATTTCTTCCAGTTTACCATGAATTAAATCATAAAGTAACTGCTGAATAGTAGATTGTATTTCTTCATTTCCCAAAATTTTATCAACTACGGCATCAGCAAGGTCTCCTGGTTTCCCCAAATATATGGACTCTATTATTCTTTGATTCAGAAACTCATTTATTTTACTATTGGTTATGTTGCCGGAAGTCATTGTAAAAAGATCTTCGTTCTCCCTATATCTATAAGCATAAGTCATAACACGAGCACTATCTGGATTCATCCTTATTTCATATGAGTTTAGTACATTATAATGACCTACTTGATAATATTCTCCGTTTCCTAATTTATCACCATAAATCTTAGCACCTGTAAACTGGTAGCTATAATTTTTCTGACGATTGTCGTTTCCGAATATTTCATATGAGTGGTATTGCCCAGGTTGCACCATTCCATTCTCATCTGCAACATTAGCCAAGAACGGCAACGCCCTCACTTCATATTTGACATCAATAATTAAATCGTTAAATCCCCATAAGTTATTCCTTAGTAAAATCTCAGTATCTTTTATTTTTTCAACTGCACTAAAATCCGGAGATAAAAGGGGATCATCTTCTTCACATGAAATAAATAAAAGTGATGTAAATACTAAAGCTAAAATTGATTTATTTTTCATAGTCATATTCTTCCTCTAGAAATTAAAGCCTAATCTAATAACTGGGCCGAATTCATTCATATCAAAGATAAAGTGCTTTGCTTCTTCCCCTTTGTTATAATCAATTCCAAGAATTCTATATCCCACACTTAATTGAAATAATTTTGTAAACCGGTAACCAGCATACCCTTGTAACTGCCAAGTTAAATCGGAACTTATGCCAAATCCACCTATGTCTCCTCGGAATTGAAATAACCATTTACCTTCAATATCTGTGGTAAGTCTGGCAATTATGATTGGATCAACAAATGTTTTGGAATGATGCCCTGAAAGATCCTCGATTCCAATTGGGAACACATTGCGTACAGCTTCCAAGTCTGTAACTAAGTAGTTTAATCGTCCACCTAAACCCACTTCTAAAAAAGATAAAAGTCGGTAAAGCCCGGCAACTTCCCAAATGGTTTGTTTCACTGTGGCTGTACCGGAATTTATAAGTTTGCATGGAGTAATATCTTGCTGAAGATCCATATAAACTAAATCTGAATTTATGGACCATTGATTATTTCTCGCCTCAAGATATAACATGGCACCCATATGCAGTTTTTCAAATACATCACCTGGATTAGCATCTACTGGAACTGCCGGTAAATCCCCTATTCCTACTTGTCCGTTCATGTTAGGAAACATTAAATAGGGTTCGACCAAGAATTGCCATTTATCTTCAGAAGATGTGTTCTGAGCCGAAATAGATGTTGCAAATGTACCCACACAAAGAAGGAATATTATTGTTCTGATTAAAATATTAAAATTTGATTTTATCATATTTTCCTTTAAGCTTTCTCTTGGTTATTATTTTCCGTGAGCAAAATCTTTTTGTTGAACCAACCACATATTTATAAATTGTTTTACTCATTAATCAATAAAGTAATCAACCTTTAGCTGAAAGATATTATCAGCCCTAATATAGCCATCCTCCAAAGTATTCCGCGATCCTTGCAATATATAATCGAATTCGCCCCGCCATTGTTTGTTAAAAACATAACCAAGCCCGATTGATAACCTGTTATTGTATGCGTAATGTTCAAACGCTTCGCCATCAAAGCTGTGAAATCCTTCCACATACCAGGGTATGTAAAAAGTTTCATCAGTAATTTTCTCGTCATTTAAAATAAAGGTACCGCCACCTTTCAATCGAAGACGTGTTTTCTGATCATCTTTATCTTCCGAAGGATACCATAGAAATCTTTCTTCAAGCTTAAGGTAGATATAAGGTTTCTCTAATCGTATTGCTTTAATAAAATTAGGATATAATAATTTACCGGCAAGCGATGGTCTAATTTCTCCAATATCAGCAGATCCTTCATCATGCGTGTAGAAAAAATCTAAATTTATTTCCCCTGATAACCATGGTCTTATTTTTCGACTAAATGTATTTTTTATTCCATAACGGTGCCATGCACTATTTTCAAAATACTTTCTAAAATTTGGAGCAGCTTTGTATTTCCAAGATTTTCCAAGATCTTTATGAATATCAGCTTCTAACCATACCTGAATATCTTGAGCATAAAGGCTCATTGAAGGAAATGTCATCAGACATATCATACAACTAATGAACCCAATAGTCCAAATACATTTTAGAGGGTTTAAAATTGTGATTTTCATCCAGTTCAAGAATGGTTTTTCCATGGAGTGTCTGCCCTAGAATATTTTATCTGCGTTGAATTTTCTTCCCTTTTAGTGATACAGTATCCTTTCCGAGTGATTTTACTAATTCTGTGATTGTAGTAAGTGCCTTTTGAGAAATCTGATGAACAACTTGCTCGACAACTTGATCTGCAACCTGAGCAGATATTTGATCAACAGCTTCCTTAACAACTTGATCAACCTGCTTAGAAACTTGCTTAACAACCGGTTCTACTACCTCATCAATCTGCTTAGAAACTTGTTCAATAACTTGATCAATCTTATAAACAGCTTGTTCAACAACCTTATCTGCTACTTTATCAGCAGCACTATCAGCTACATTATAAATAACTTCAACCAATTCCATAAGAATAGGCTTAATGACTTTTTTTAGTTTAGGTGCTTCGCTTGGTGCCACCTTCTCAACTACTGTCATTAGACGTTCGTTTAATGCATTACCAAGTTGACGTGGAGATGACTTGCTCTTTACTTGTTTAACAACTTTTTTAGTTTTAGCCATTTTTTAATTTTTCCTTTTAATTATGAATTGCATTACCATTACAATTAAAGATTCTTTGTATCTCACTCTTGTGCTGCTTTCTTAACTAAATCAAATATCTTTTCCCATTCCACTGACGTAATATTATCAAGCATTTTGCTACGGTCTTCCCATATCTTATCTAAAAGTTCTTGACGACTTTCTAGCATTGTTGTATAATTATTCTTAAAATCTTCAGGAAGCGATTGATAGTCTTTAATGAGTTCTCTCAATACTCCTATATTTCCCCAATTAATTAGTGATTATTATTTTAACTTCTATTTAGTTAATTCTTTTTTCTTGTTTATATTCTTAATTTTATCGAGCGTTTTCTGCGCTCCATCTTTTTTTTGTATCAATTCTTTTATCTGTTGTTGGAATTCAGATCCAATATCAGCTAATATTTCATTTGCTAAAGATTCAAGATGTTGAATTCTGCTATCCAACACTTTGATTTTCATGGCCATCTTGTCCACGCGGTCAATTCCATTTTCCATTTTCTTTAGCTGTTTTTTTATTAAATTCGTTTTGCTGAGCTAGAATATTGATTTCATACTGAGTTTAGAATACGAAACAAAATACATTTAATTAAAGTTCAATAAAATACAGGAAAATCTGTATTTTAAAACGTTTTAATATACTATAAGCATTAAATGGACCTTTAATAGATATAATGAAAGATAAAAACCAAGATTACACTTTATTTACCGATTTATTTCAAGAATTTTCCCAGTCTGGTATCGAAGGTATTAAAACCGACAATCCTGTGACGAAAAAGCTTGATAATATGATGAAGAAAAACAACCAGCTTATTTATTTAGCAGATGTAATCCTTCTGGATATTCTATTTATATCCAAAAGTGTAACTGCAATTTTTGGGATTGAACCGGATAAAGTTTCTGTTGGTTATTTCCTTACAACCACACACCCTGACGATTTGCGGAGACATCACCTTGCACGTGCTAAATTAATTAGTGTAGCACAAGAATTATATATTCAAAAAAGCGGATCAAGAATTATCTCCACCACCGTCAGAGGTAGAAAATCCGATGGAAGTTATTGTTATCTGCTATATCAGGCTAAACTATTTTACAGCAAAGTTCCATATGAATCTACATTTCTTATGCTGGTAATTACCGATATTTCAGATTTTAAGAAAACTTTTAAAGGTATTCATTATTACTGTGGGGAGGACCTCAGCCTCTTTCATTACCCTGATATAGAATTACTGAAACAAGGAAACATATTTTCGATTACCGAATTCAAGATTATCGAACTCATTGAAGAAGGGCTGAGCAGTAATGAGATATCCGAGCAGCTTTTCCGAAGTCCTTATACAATTGAGACACATCGCACAAATATTCTAAAGAAATCAGGTAAACACTCTATCATAGAAGTGATCCATGATTTGAAAATAAAAGGATTACTATAAGTTTATTTTGTTCTGCGATTTTGAGCCACAGACTTGCCTCAATTGCCTCTGTTTTGTAAAGATTTTCAGAAAATAATTTGTAAAACGAGTTTTATCTAGGACGGATTGTCCCTGTTCAAAACATCATCCGCAGCAATTTTATAGTGATTTGGATGCTGTCCCTATTCAAAACCTCATCTGCATAATAAACAGCTTTGATGGCTTAAATTTAGCTCAATAAATTTGTAGTTCATAAGCAAAATTGTCAATAATTTTCGCGGATGAGCAAATGAATAGAAGTTATGTTTAAAAGGTCAAACTAATTATTTTACCAAAAAGGAATAGAAGAACCCAGTATACAAAAAGAGCATTCCTTCTTAAATTATAGTTGAGAATAAGAGAAAGGATGCTATTATGAGAGATCGAAGAAAGAAGACTAGATTTTAGTAATCAAGACTTTTACTTAGGAATTGACGTTCACAAAAGAAGTTGGGCTGTAACAATAAGGAGTAATGATATAGTTCTTAAAACATTTTCGATGAACCCTATTCCAAAAGAACTATTTGATTTTATGAAAAAGCGTTATCCAAATGGAACCTATAATAGTGTCTATGAGGCCGGCTTTAGCGGCTATAGTATGCATAGAGAATTAGAGAACTTAGGTTTTAGCAACATTATTGTAAGTCCATCAGAGATTCCAACAACTGGTAAAGAGAAATTAACAAAGACTGATGAAGTTGATTCAAGGAAATTAGCCAGGGAGTTAGAGAAAGGGACAATAAATGGAATTTATATTCCAAGTCAATTACAGCAAGAAATGCGTTCGTTATCTAGATTAAGGCATCAACAAGTAAAGAAGCAAACTCGAATAAAAAATCAAATAAAAAGCTATCTAGATTTCTATGGACATAAATTACCCAAGAACTGTGAAATGCAGCACTGGTCAAGGAAGTTTATAGAACATTTACGAACTCTAGAATTCAACTACGATATTGGCAAAGAACAATTAGAGATCTACGTAGAAGAATTATTGATTATAAGAAATAGGATGCTACAAATTCTAATATTGCTAAAAAAATATTTTCGACAACATGAAAACTATTATCATTATAGATTTACTTAGAACTGTTCCCGGGGTGGGATTTGTGGTAGCCACAACTCTTTATTCTAGAAATAATGGATATAGAACGATTTTCAAATAATGAAAAGTTTGCAAGTTATATTGGTTTGGTTCCATCAACAATGTCATCTGGTGAAAAGAAGAAAGTATCTAGGTCTTAGTTTTCAGTTTAACCGATATCTTCGATCATTATTAATTGAATCAGCGTGGGTAGCTATAAGAAAAGATCCAGCTTTGACACTTGCTTATAACAATTTTTTGATAAGACTTAGTGCCCAAGAAGCTATTGTAAGAATAGCAAAAAAACTCTTAAACAGAATATACTACGTATTAAAAAATGAAAAGGAATATATTTATTCAGTTGTAAAATAAATTTAGGTTAAAATTTAATTCTAATATCTGTTCTATTAGTTCGTGTTGACCGTTACTTGTCCCTTGTCTGACTTTCGAGTGAGATTTTGAATAGATTACGGCAACACATAATAAAATAATTTACTTCTTGCAGACACGCTTTTAGTGTACTGCTTATAACAGGTTGAACAAATTATTAGAAAAATTATTATTTCCGCCAGAATTTAGCATGGCGGATAAATGTTCTTTTACATATACCCAACAAAACAGATCGAAAGAAATAAGATGCCTATTAAAATCTATTCCTCTTTTATCTCTTTCGAATATTTTATTCCTTGAAGGGATGATTAGTAAAATAATTAATTTACTTCTTGGTTTTTAACATAACAGGGACAGGTGTATAAATTACCAAACTCCTTATTAATTTCTCCTACTAGTTTATTGTGTATTTTTTTATATGGTGCTTGATCAGAAGAATGTGAATATATCAAGAGAATATTCTTTTGGGAAGTAATATTTTGAGAAAATAGAGTTGGGTAATAAACAAGCAGTAATACGAATATGATTATTATATTTTTAAATTGTAGCATTAGAAAACATTTAGGACATAATAATTTAGTTGTAAAATAATATTTTTCGTTATAAAACAGAAAAATATTTTAAAATGGTGCCTCATTTTTTAATTGAGATAGTATTATTATGAATAAATAGATTGGCCCCACTCCCCAACATGACTGGAATTACAAGAGATAGAAAATTAAAGTATGTAAATTTATTTTGACATTTCTCTATTAATTTGCTCAGTCACTTTTTTAATCTTAATGACATCCTCACCAATTTTTAATTTATTGGGTGAGTATCTTTTTTGAATAACTTGAGTAAGTTCAGCTCCGAAAAAAAATATTAAACTAGAATAATAAATCCAAAAAAGCATTATTACTAAGGATCCTTGAGTTCCATAAATTGTAGAGTAAATAGATTTTCTTAAATAAATACTTAAAAGCATTTTGCCAATTGTAAATAAGACAGATGTTACAGTTGCTCCAACTAGGGTGAATTTCCATTCTACTTTTAGACTAGGCAAAAACTTAAACATGAAAGCAAAGAGCATCGTTACAACAATAAAAGATACTATTGAATCAACCAAAGTTATAGTTGGCAGAATGTCACTGATATATTGGTTTATTAAAGAATCTGCAATATTAAATAATATACTCGAAAGTAATGTTATAATGAATAAGAATCCCACCAAACTCAAGATTAACAATGAAAAAAGTCTCCCTGCAAAAAATTCTTTAAACGTTTTACCAGGTTTAACTTCAATCCCCCAAATTGTATTCAAGGAATCTCTAGCTTCAACAAATACTGCAAGAGATGACCATATAAAAACTCCAATCACGATTAGAGTGGTAATAATCTTCGTCTCATCAATATGAACATTTTTAATAAGTGATTGGATAAATTGTGCTGTTTCCGTCCCAACATAATTATCAATGCGAGCTTCAATTTTTCCCGCTGTTGCATCTTCTCCAAATATAAAATCGGCAACAGTAGTAATTATCATCAACAAAGGAGCTAAAGATATTAATGAATAAAAGGATAGAGCTGCTGACATTTTGAAAGCTTTATCATCAAGCCATTCTTTATATGTTGTCCCTAAAATATCTAATAGATTTTTATGCACTTTGCTTAACAATTAATTTACCCGATATCCTCTGAAGTAACATTTGATTGAATTATTACTCTAATCATTTTTTATATCATTGCTATTTCGTTTGTCTCAAGAGCAAAGGATTTACATGGTTAATCTGGTTGTATGGAGTATAATCCACATTAAAAATAGAGAACCCAAATGATTTTAATAACTGCTTTGGTTGTATTTACCCAAATACAATTTCAGCTAATTTTGATAGAAATTCCGGTAACGAATAATATGTCCCGAGTAATGGTAAGAATGGGACAAGTAATCCTAAAGCTGTCCCCATCATTCTTCTGAAGTTTATAGGAATAACATTCATTCCACCAACTGATTGTTGATAACCACTATTTAAATCCGCAAGTGATGAATTATCCAAACTGCCTAATGAAGACTCTTCCTTAGGAAGCTCCCCTTTTAACCATTTCGTTCTAAACAAATTATTATGATATGTTGCAAGACCACCATAGTAGTAAATGCCGTTAGTTTTTGCTTTGAGTAATGCTGGCATAAAGAATATGAGAGGAAGATAGAGAATCATGGTTATCACAACAACATAGCCAGCAATAGGGTAAACATAATCTTGCAAAGATGCATTTTGATAAACGATCTTCATACCAGTCTGAGCAGAAAATACGGTTGATAATGAAAGTGCAAGAAATCCAAACCAAAGAGGTAAAACATTCAAAAATTCTAATCCAGCCATTTGATCGGCATGCATTGCATTTATGTTTAAGTTCAATCTTGAGAATATAAATGATGAATACACCCACAGAAACCACCGCCACATCCATCGAAATAAAAGTAATTGGTAAATTGGCATACTTATAAGCAGTAGGTACCATCCAGATAAGGTAAATTTGATTCCATCAGAATCCAACAAATAACTCCACTCTGTATGTTGTGGCAAGGCCTCCTCGGAAATAATAATAACTAAACCATATATAATTATGAGAAAAATTATTTCTGGAATAATCGAATTTGATAGTTTATCTAATCTTTGAGTTAATTTCTCAAATTTTGATTCATCCACGGTACCTACTAATCTTCTCATTGTGTTAACATAGTTGTCGAATGAAGAATCGATTGCCTTTTCGATTATAATTAAGAAAGGAATAATTATTAACAATTGTATCTGGATCAAAAAATCTTCAGAAAAAGAAATAACTACCTTTTCACCTACGAAAGTTCCCTCTATAATTGACAACAAAAGCAAGGGTAACCAAGCTAAAAGAAGAAAGAATAATGCTGTTTTTAACAGTCCTTTTTTTGTTTGGGCATAGAATTTAAGCTTTGACATTATAAGGTATATCAAACCTCCAGTCACTAAAGAATATTGATTGTCGTCATCCCAACTAATTATTTTTGATTTGTCCATTATTTAATCCAAAATTTTTTGCTAGATAATCTATTAAAATTAATGATTAACGTTTGCTGTAAAATAAAATAAATTTCATTTTAATATATATGAAGTCTCTGGTAATAATAAATATGAGCTAATATTCCATATCTATACTCTTTCAAAGATTTGTTCATCTACGTTAACTTTTGGATTACAGAAAATAATAACTATCTTTATTTTATCCTAAGTTATGATTAAGAATTGATTTTTTAAATATATCTCTATCAAATATCTTAGAGGTTATAGAAATGCAAAAAGTGATAAGCTCAATTTTGTATCGAACTTTATTAATAGTTTCGTTATTTCTATTTATTCTCTCCACAGGATGTTCAAGCCATAAAGTTCTATTAGAAATTCCTCCTTTTGAAGACAATTTACCAGAAATAAATACTGGATTTTATACTGTTCATGAGATTATTAATGAAACCCCATCAGGAGAAATTGGTTCAGAGTTTTTAGGAGAACTTTTGTATCTCTACAAAGATGATATTTTTATTAATGGAAATTATTTTAGCGGAATTAAAGGTTCTTTTCTCCCAAACAATTTTATTAACACAGATCTAAAAGGTTCTAATCCACACTACTATTGGCAAAATTCTGAGGATGAAGAATTAAATGGTGAAATTGAGTTTAGGGAGATAACTACGGATAAATTAACTGCTATTTTTACCATAGATAAAAACAAAAAAGAAGAAGTTGAATTGAGGTTCCATTCTCATCAGTTATGGCAAGATGAAGTCCCTACCATTCCTATAGCTCACCGGGGCTTATGCTACCAGCCGCCCTCAAATTATGATGGCATTTTTCCAGCTAATACTTATCCCGGATTTGAAGCTGCTCTGCGTTCTGGCTATGGAGGTTTTGAACTCGATGTCAGGGTAACAAAAGATAAAAGATTTATGATTAGCCATGATGAGGACTTAAGTGCAGCTACTACTCTAAGAGGTGTAGTAAAAGATAAAGATCTGTCAGAATTTAAAAATGCACTTGTCATTAAAAGTGCTGCTATTCCAGAAAACAAATCAACTGCAAAGGAAGCTTATATTGCTGCACCTATGCAACCATTGAATGAAGTATTTTTTCATTTTATAGACGATCCCAGATTAAAGACTTTCGTTGTTGATATAAAACCAATCACTGATGAAGACCTTTATGCTGCTGCAAAGTACGATTTTGAAGGATTATCGATTGAGAGACAGAAAAAGGTGTTATTCCTTACGCGAACAGAAAATTCAGCAAAAATTCTGAAAGAACTTTGCCCATATTCTGATATAGCTCTTGAAGGATCAATTGGTATAGAACCTGTTGATGAGTTAGAGAAATTTTTTCCCGAGGCGGTCGGATTTCCAAGAGCAGCTCACAATACAATATCTTTTGGCTCAAATTGGATACTTGCGTTCAAATCGATTGAAACTAGTGTGGAGCAGATTAAATCCGTCATGGATAATGCAAAGAAGTTTGATTACAAAGTTTGCATGTGGACATTTTCAAAAGAATGGCGGTTTAATTTTTTAAGGGAATATAAATTTTATCCCGATTTTATCTTATCAGATGTTCCCTACTACCAGTATGCATTGCAGCAAATGCGATATATGAAAGAACAAGACAAAATTATTTCAGATTCAACAGAAATAATAGCAAAGTATTCGAATCCCATTTATAAAAGAACTTATAATCAGTATGTTAGAGAGTTCTGGTTCCAATCCCGGACTTTGGTTGAACTAACCTATGGTATTGGAAAACCAAACCAGTTTTATTTTACAAACAATTTTGCACCAGTTGGAAGTTTTGAATTAAAATTGGGAAGAAGTGAAATTGATAAATTTTCAAAGGTGAATTCTGAGTTAGATGAGTTATTTCTTTTCTTTTCTTATTCAAATTCAAATGCAGCTTTTATTGAATCGAAGGAAAATGAAGTATCGACTAGTGTATACAGATTCGGAATTGGAAAGACCGAAGGTTATGGTTATATAGGCTCTGCAATTTCTACAGTTCCATATGTTAGCCAATCTTTAATGTGGACAAAGCTGGATGACTTCAGTGATTTTATAAAACCAGTACCTGGGGAAACTCCATCCAATGATTATGACATACTTAACAGATACTGGGGTACATACCGTTTTGGTGACAGATCCTTATACGGAATTAAACTTGATATCCTGAGTTCTTTTCAAGTAAATGCAAATTATGAAACTGCGATAATCTATCCACGTCATCTTTTCTTAAAATGGGCTGGGAGTTATTTTCTTATGCAAGTTGGCTATAATGCACTCACATTTGCTACTGATAAGTGGATTAACGATAATCCTATATTTGGACCAATTATTAATTTTGTCGTTCGTACCGGATATCTTTATGCATTTTATCTGCTTCGAGAAAAGAATATGAACTGGCCATTTTCAACGGAAGCTCCTTTGCGTTACGAGTCATTCAATTTTGGTGTGAGTTTGGTTCTGTAAAAATAAAGTTGGTTACATTAAATCGGAGATCTACAAATATTAGATGGCCGAGAACCATTTCCCATCAGTTTAGGACTGTTCTACTAAGTGATCAGTAAGTTTCTCCAATATTCTTTTATTTTTTGAAAAATTGATATTAAAAATAATTTGTTAAACAAGTTTTGAACTTTCTTTAAGGATAAGCAAAAGAGCAAACATGGTTAATTCACACTCACTTTTCAGTGAAGCAATGACCTTAAAGATTTATCGAGTTTTTAGCTTTTTCAAAAATTTTATAGACCTTGTTGTGATTTCAATCTGCTAATTAGTTGAAAGTTAAAATGATTCCTTCCGTAACCATTCCAGTACCAATTATTGCAAGAATTAATCCCATTAATTTTCCAATAACAGAAATTAAACTAGCCCCTATTTTTTTTACAATTAAATCACTCAAAATGAAAGCTAGATAGGTGAGGTAAATCATTAAGGCAAAAATGCCAATAACAATCCCTATTTGTACAAAACTCGCATTTGCAACAAAATTCATAGCTGTTACTATTGTCCCTGGTCCGGCAAGAATTGGAATAGCTAAAGGGGAAATGGCAAGATTATTCTGATCTTTGGAATTACTGTTACTATGAATTTAGACTTTTGGGACATTAACATCTCAAAGCCTACATAAAAAATAAGTATTCCGCCAGTTATTTTAAAAGCAGGAATGGTAAGATCAAATAATTCAAAAATGTATTTACCTGCTATAATAAAAGCTACTACTATAATAAATGCCGTAATCGAAGCAACTCCAGCAATCTTTTTTTTATCTTCCTTGTTCTCACCATCGACAAGTCCTAAAAAGATCGGCGTATTAGCTATTGGATTCATGATAGCAAAAAATCCCATAAAAACAGTTAAGGCATAGGTAATTAGATTTTCCATTTTTTATATTTTAACTCCTTCATTTAAATCTACTTTGTTTTAGTATAATTATCTCAAAAATTTGGTTGTCCGATATTTAAATCATTTCTGCCGTTTTTGAGCTGTTATGATTTCCCAATTCAAAACCTCATCTGCATCATAGAGATGGATATTCTTACAAAAAACGAAAATAGTCATACCCAAAGTGTTCGGAAAGTCTAGCATTATAGACCATTTTCAAAGTTTCCCTATTTTTCATAGCTAGTATAGGTGCTCAACTTTTCTGAGTGGATGGCTTAGTAATTTTTTATGTGTTTTCTGGTCGTGTGGGTTGAGCCGGGGGCTGTTTTGGAGTTAATCTCAGAATTGACCCTTCGTCTTCCACACTTTCCACAGCTAAATAAAAAACTTCTCTCTTTATATTTTTACTTATGAATTTATTTTCTGACAAATTTTTTTCTACAAGTCTGGAAAGTATGGAAAGGCTACATATTGTTAAAATATGTAGCAATTTAGTATCTTTTCTTCCACACCCAAGTATGGAAAAGGTATGGAAAGGAACTGGATTGGTGTGGAAACATTTTAAGTTTTTCGTCTAGATTAACCAATTGGGGGGCCCGAAAGCCCCATCTGAAGTGTGGAAGGAACTGCAATCTGCAGTTCAAGTGTGGAAATTTCCATACATAGGCAATCTTAAGTATGGAAATCTATATTTACCAAACATAGTAAAAGGTTGAACTCGTAGCACGTCTTTCTCTAAATTTCTTAATACCATGTATCTTCATCATTTTTGTTAAAAATCCTTGATCATATGAATTTGTATGTGAGTACTGGTAAAAGGTTCTAAGAAGTTTCGTTTGTTCTACTTTCTTGCTTTTTAGCTCATCTTCTGTCATTAACAGTTTTGATCTATCATTCAGTTGTTGTGTACTTTTTGGTTCTGGATAATACTGTTCAAACCATTCGAAGTTTCCGGCTTTTAGTTTTGCTGCAAACAACTCAAACTTGTTCATACTAAGTTCTTTTAATTCTTTCTTAGCTTCATTCTCCAGTACCATATCAACCTTAAATAGATCATAATTGTAGTTAAGTAAGAATTGTGTAAAACTATCAAGTTCATTGTTAAGATCATCAATGAACTTATGCGGATTTTTCACAAATGATGGAACACTCTTCAGTGGTCCACCGGTTTCAATAACGTTGAACCTTCTATCATGTTCTTCTATAAGAAGAGGTATTGCTTCGTTGCTGAAGAATAGGATATTAGCGAAGTTATCCATTTCATATGTCCTTACATGTTTTTCATTTACCATTACTGTATCATCACTAATCAGTGCTTTGATTTTTGACTTTACCGATCTCTTTGTTTTTGTTTCATCGTTGGCCACTTCATTAAAGGCTACAAACAACTTGTTGTTCATGTATCCATTGAAGTCACTTTGTAATCTATCATCATCTACAACCACACATTGGTTCTGTCCAAAGAGCGGTTTAATTATCTTTTCAAAGAATAAGTTCTTACCCGATCCTTGTACACCTTTTAATACCCAAGCTGTTCTGGCTTTATCTCTTTTTGTAAATACAAAGCTCAGCCAGTTAATAAAATGTTCTCTTTCCTTTTCAACTGGGATAAGGATTCTAAGAAGTTCAAATGTCCTCGGGCAACTTACTTCCAGATCTATCTTTTTATTATCCCCTTTCATCAACATATACTTTGTTGGGGTAAAGAGATTAAAGGTTTTATTGTAATGATCGAACTTATCTCCCATATCCTTTGGATCAAACTTCACGAAAAACGACGGATACTTCTTTGGTGCTCGAAGCCCATGGTCTAACATTACTTCTTCAATGAACTCCTTGTCTATTCCAAGGTTAAGTTTACCATCAAGATTATTGTAATAACCTCTATTATTACTGTTCAAATCCAGCATAGGGATAATAGGGTCTTCTTGGATGTGCCGGGGTAGATCATCGGAATAAGATTTATACTGTGACTTAAGCTGGCGTTTCAATGATTGGATATTATCACCAAAGGCTTTCTTTACTAATTCTAAAACATTGGATATTGTGCTTTCTTCTGTAGTCAGTGACAACAGTTCCAGAATCTCTTTTTTAATTTCATCTTTTCTTATTTGATTAGCATCCTTTGCATCTTGGATCAACCCCAGAACGACCCAAACTAACCCATGTTGCGGTTTGATATTAAAGATCTTTTTAAGATCATCAAAGCCATTGGCTTTCATGAACTCATCCGGATCTTTGTGACTGCCATATTCAGCTGGATCTATTACATAAGGTGTAACCTTACTGCTCTTTAATATCATCTTTACAGCATCAACTGTGTTGCTTGGTCCAACCTTATCATTATCAAATGATATTATAACATTCTTGATCTTCTTGGATCTAAAAGTTATCAGATGGGATTTACTCAACCTTCCTTGTCCAACAGCAACGATGTTTTCTATGCCCATAGCCTTCAAGTAAATTGCATCGGGATATCCCTCTACAATAATTAGTGTGTCTTCCTCTATGCTTATCTTATCAATTCCGAATAGGTCAGCTTTAGTAACCTTAGGTGTACTATCCCAACGAACTTCTTCGTGCTGCCTTCCATCGAAAGTAGTAACTGAAATCCCTTTTGGATCTGTTGCTCGCTTTAGAAATCCGGTTATCAGACCTTCACTGTTTCTGTATGGGAATGCTAATCTAAAGTTGTCACCAAAGTAGCCTTGCAGTTTAAGCTTACCAACATCTGATTTCCAGACCGGGTTTTCATTTATCAGCTCTTTTTTAATATCAAAATCTTCGGGCAAGTAGAACCATTCTGTATCCTTAAGTACGGCAATATCATAACCACGATCTTCTGTTAAATACTTCAGCTCATCTTTACTTTCATCCGAATAAAGTTTTTCTTTACCGATCTCATATATCCCTTCAAGGATCATGCTTTTTTTGATCTGCTCTTCTTTCTTTTTTATCTCTTCCGGGCTTGGTTTGGGGTTGTGCTGGGGCTTTCCAAGGTCGATCTTCAGATTATACTCATCTACTAACCATTTTAGTGCTTCCCAACTGCTTAAGTTATAAACTTTTTCTACCAGTGTGAAAATATCACCACCGATACCACAGTTAAAGCAGTGGAAGACTTGCTGATTGGAATCTACATGAAATGATGTTCCACTTTTTGAGGCATGTCCGGTTGGGCATGTGCCATGGTAGGTGTTTCTACCTTGTTGGGTAAGCTTACTTCCTAGTTTTGTTGCAACATCTATTATATTAAGGCGATGTTTAACCTCTTGATATTTGTTCCCTATATTTGTTATTGAATTCATTATTTATTCCTCTTGAATAAGATGGTGTATTTGCATCTTTCAATGCATGTATCATGGACTTAATGGATCTTAGCGCTGAACCGTATGTCAGCGGATCTACTGAAGCCTTCATTGCGTAGAAGTTTTCTATCGCTTCTTGGAGTTTGTCATTATTTGAAAATTCAAACTCCGTTGTGTTCCGATTTGCTAATCTTGTTTCTTTTATCTGATTGCCTAAAACAAAAAGATATGATGCCAAGTAGAAATCTTGAGTTGAATATGCTGTTTGCATAAATCTCTTCTCCTTTAATTAAAATTTATATTGAAAATAATTTTGAAGTGTATGGAGGAACTCAGAAAAGAAGGGTAAAACTCATTGAATTATGTTTTGACGCTGCAACTTTTTTGATGTCGAATAAATTTACTTACTATAATATAATACTTTATTGTCCGATTAAATGCAAATTTATTTTCACTAAATAAAAAATAATTTGTGGTGGTCACTTTTTGGTCATCAAGAATTTTGGAATGTTCGTTTTTAGGCTGAATATTAAAGATTTAGGGGGTATGCGATGAATCCCACTCTCTCCGCAATAAGTGTTGCATTACAATAACTTAGAGAGATTCATCACGATATACGCACGGTATACATGACTGCACCCAAACACAAACGAGCAACATTAACAGTTACTTCATTAAAACCATCTTTTTCGTTTCTATAAACTCTCCAGCTTGTATTCTGTAAAAGTAAATTCCACTTGTTAATTTTGAAGCATCAAATTCTATTGAGTAATTTCCAACTGGTTGTTCTTTGCTTATCAGTAATGCCACCTCTCTACCCAGGACATCATATACTTTAAGTGATACATGAGATTGATTTGGTATTGAGTAACTGATTTTTGTTGAAGGGTTAAATGGATTGGGGTAGTTTTGAGAAAGAGAAAATACTTTTAAGTGGTCGTTAATTCCATTTTTAATAGAAGTTATACCTTCTGGGTTATATACTGCTAAATTTCCATTATTGTAGCCAATCCAAATGTTATCTAAATGATCTTGAAATAGCCCATCACAACCAATCTCAGTTAACTCATCAAATGGAGTTATGATCTTCTCCCATTCTTCTCCGTTTGATGAATTTAATAGCAGTAAAGCATCTTTTCTTGTACTGAAATAAATTTTATTGTCTTTACTTACAATCATTTTTGCATAATAACTACTATCATAATCATAATTAATCCATTCACTTATTTGATGATAACTGCTAACATAATGGTTACCAGCAAACCATATATTATTTTTAATATCAATTTCGATAGAGTTTATTACTAAATCTGTATTATTCAAAAAATGAGTCCATGTAGTATCTTTCCTATTGAACATGGCCGCTCCACCAAGTTCAGAACCACAAATTATGACACTGTCCATTTGAACGTTTACGCTTATTATTTCGTCTAGATTCTGATTTAAGTTTGTATTGCCACTGTTGTATTTTTGAAAAGATGAATCACCATCAAATTCAATTAAGCCCTCCCAATAACTCCCCATCCAATATCTACCATGGGTATCAATTTTTAAATCATAAGTAGTATTTCCACTAATACCATAATCCTCAAGATTATATATCTTCCAGTTCTCACCATCAAATCTTGTTAATCCACCAGTGTTACCAAAAGTACCTATCCACTTTACATTGTTCGAGTCTATTGCGATTGAAGTTACCCAATTTGTTGGAAGTGGTGAATTATCCTCATTGAAATTTATCCACTGAATACCATCAAAGAAAAAAACACCCTCACCGATTGTACCTAGCCATGTCTGATTATTTTGATCTTGGGTAATACAGTTAATAGCTGCTGAGTTGATACCTATTTCATTTGAGGGTAATAAATCCCAAGTATTATTTTGAGATTGTGTTGATGTAATAAGCGCCAGAAATATGAAAAAGAGAATTAGTAAAAGTTTCTTCATGGTTTTTCTCCTTCTTCAACTTAATGAATATCTCAAAACCATCTCTTATTTTCAAGCTCTAAACTGTCCACTAAGCGCTGACGGGAAACAACTTAACTCCAATATCCAATAATTAGTATAGTTAAAGCTGGGTATATATTTGGAGATGTCACCAGAGACAGATAAGTATTGAGTCTAGTATTTATAACTGTTTCAAGCTTTTTGTTGCAGTCATGATTACACGTTTTAATTGTCATTTAACCTTTATCACCATAAAAGTCACATCATCGTCTTGATTTCTGCCATTTGCCCAAACTTCTCCTTCATGTTGAAGACGATCAATAATACCCTGAGGGGTTTCAAATCCTACTTCTCTAAATATATGTTTGACCTTTTCTTTACCAAGAAGTTCTCCACTAGGATTAAACATTTCTTCATAACCGTCACTTAGGAATAGAATCGTATCACCGCTATTTAATTCAATAGATTTTTCTTGATATGGAAAATTTGGATGACTTCCAAGCGGCATTCCTTTCAACTCGATTTCTTCTACTGTACTGTTAGACGAGCGAAAAAGCAAGGGGAAAGGCATCCCAGCAGATGAAATTCTAATCTTATTATCCTTAATCTTCGCAACTGTTACTGCCATAAACATTTTATTTAGTTTCATTTCCTTTATAGCTAAGGAACATTTTTTTATAAAATGAACCGGTTCCAGTTCATTAGCAAGCGCATTAAATAAACTCTTGGTTGCTGAAACTATTGTCCCCGCTTTCATTCCATGGCCTGTAGCATCCCCGATTATTATTGTAAGAGTACCATTTTCACTTTGTTTGAAATCATAGTAATCACCACCTACTTCTGTAGCTGTTTTCATAAAAAAAGCTATATCCAAATCTTTATGCAGTGGTAATTTTTTAGGTAACATTGAAAGTTGCTGAAGACGAGCTTCTTCCAATTCTATTGATTGTCGTTCATTTTCAACTTCAAGTATTTTTTGATTGATTTTCTGTTCAGCAACTACTTGATTAGTTTTAGCAAAATCACGGGAAAGATAAATTGACATTGCAATCACAAAACTAATTATACCAAAGGCGTATGGATTTAACATGCTTTGAAATGGGATTTCGATGCCTATGTTCATCAGTGCATCAAAACTGATAAAGAACAAGAAAAGTATATATGCAACTCCAATACTCCAAGCACCTTGTTTTTTCTCTACAATAGCTACTACAATTACTCTTATAATCTCTAGAACAGTAATAATAAATACCAAATCAACAAAATCGAATCTTTCAGGTGGCCAATAAAGTATCATTGCTATCGTGTAAACCACAATAAATACAACTAACCAAAACTGTCTTGGTAACTTCTTATAAAATATTGAGTAAAGAAATCTTAATTTAAACAAAAGAAATATTGGCCATAGTATTTTAAATATTCTAAGAAATGCTAAATTCTGACCTATTTCTACAATTAATAATTGTTGATAGTCATAATATATTACTACTGCGTAAAGTAGTAAAAATAGAGAAAAATAAAGGTTCTGATTAAGCCTCGGGTAAAAAATAAAGAGGATTAGATGAAGAATTGCAATGGCACCTGAAAAAGATATAAAAAAAGTTTGAAATCCAATCAGCATTTTTTCTTTTTTAAGTCGAGATTCAGTCATCTGTCTGGCATTTCCCAAGCTTAGGTAAAATCCTGAATTAAATCCCAAATCAATAAGATCTTTTAAATTTGTACTGGTGAATCGCAATGCAATTACATGACTATCACTATCATCAAATGTTATTATCTGCGGTACTCCATTCCAAGTTTCAATCTCACTCCCTAATTTATTTATAAACTTTCCATCAAGATATAACTCTGAATATCCAGCTTGCCAAATAGATAAACCTAAAGGGTTGAAATAAAGTGCGGAATCAATAACAAGATGAAACCTATACCATCCGACCTCTTTCAGAAGCATATTTTCATTGCCCCAAGGAGTCTGAGCCACGTCAACGTATTCCCACGAACTATCATCAAATTTCCGACAAGCCCATAATGTGTCATCTCCAGGATGATATTTCCACAAATTACTTGGCATTATGGATTCATTTACTAATAATTTTTCAGAAATATAATATTTAGGATTAATGGGAGTGGTTATAATTTTAGTTGAGGTGCTCAATGCAAAGCCCCACTCCCCTTGTTCTTGTGAAACTTTAATTAAACAATTATTTAAACCTTTTTTTATTTCAGTTACAATTATATCTTGATCAAACAATAGTTGACGCGCTCCGTCTTTGCGATGAATTTGGATTCCATTCATCCAAACTGCTACCCCATCATCACTACCTAAGTTTAATTGAATCGTTCGATTAGAATCACTATTCAATTGACAGAAGGCGTAGACGATTGCATCTTGACACTCACCAATTACAGTATTGATATTGACATTTTTTTGAGGAGATAAATATTTCTTCCAAAAGAGATTATCTCCAGATGAAGTAGTTATTAGATCACCTTCTTTAGGGTTAATATTCTGCTCGCCACCTTCTCTGAAGAGAAAATCTCTATTCAGATCATTTGGGGAAAAAGGGCCTAAGATCAGCCATTCTTTTATAAATTGAGAGTCAACTTGGGAATTGAGGGTATATACCTGTGAATATGAAATTGAAGAAGTCACAACCAGCAAAAAAATAAAAATATTTTGAACCACTTTATTTATCCTAGTCATTCACTTAAGTTGGCTTATGAATTTAAGATAGTAATTTCTTATTTCAATCTAGCTTATTTTGGTACAATTATTTGGTTTGGTAAAAATCATCCTTATAAATACTAAAAATCAATTTAGGTCATCTCTATCATATTATCAAATGTAATTGCTTTATAAAATTATATTATAAATCATTTAAATAATTCTAAAAAATTTAACACTTATAATTCCAATGATTTTTAATTGAGATGACTACTTAATTCGTATGAGGTATTAATTAACTTTCTTAAGTATTTCATGTTTCATCGTTTTAATAATTAATTGATGTTCGATTACCGATTGGACAAATTTTGGGATAAATGATAGAAAGCGGTTATCAGTTAATTTCTTCAATGATCTTGTGCTTGTGTTCAGCTGGAATGTTGTAAATTAGTTGTGATTTCACATAAGTATGTTTTCTTTTCATCTCCTTAGTTCTGGGGGTGTTAATTCTTTTCTGCAACAATTCAAATGCATGTTCACCTATCAAATTAGGATTTTGATTGACTGTTACAAAAGGGACCCCTAATCTATGAACAATATTATTATCCCCAAATTCTCCAAGTTCAATCTCTTTTGGTATCCTATTCCCTTTTTCGATCAGGGCAAGCCCCGTAAAATATGCTGGGACACCTCCAGCACAAATAATTGCATCAATACTTTTATTTTTTTCAATAAATTTCATTATTCTATTCTTCATTCTATCTTCATCTATTTGAAAACCTACATTTAGTAATAAGCTGGGATCAATATCAATTTGAAAATCTTTCAATGCTTTGCTATAGCCTTTGTATCTGTCATTTGCAACAGGCAATTCTTCCACTGAACCAATAAAAGCAATATTTCTTCTTTTTTTACTGATCATATAACGCGTCATACTATACCCAGCCTCAATATCATTTGTAGTGACTGAGTCTGCATTCATTTGGTCACATTTTCTATCTATAAAAACTATGGGGATTCCTTTTTCTGAAATGTTCTTTAGTAGAGCAATATTGTGATTACCAGGAACAGTGTCAATAATTAATCCATCAATTTGGAGTGTTGAGATAAATTCAAGTTGTCTTCTTTCCTCTTCATGATCTTCATCACTCACAAGGATAACAGTTTCATATCCATATTTTCTTGCATCGAAGTTAATTCCTCTAAGAATGTAACCAAAAAATGAGGTTGCAACATCAGGTATGAGTACGGCTATCATATTGCTTTTACCACTTACAAGACTTCTTGCAGCAAAGTTAGGTTTATAACCAAGTTCATTTGCAAGTTTTTTTACTTTTACTTTCATTTTTTCTGAAATATCATCACCATCACGAAGGGCCTTAGATATTGTTGATGGTGTTACTGAAAGTTTTTCAGCTAGTGTCTTTATTGTGACTAGTTTCTTATCCATTAAATTATGGATAAGATTTAGTTCTGCAAATTATTTAGATATTTAAAAGCTTCAACTGTCTATCTTTAACAGTTTAGTAAACTATTGTTTGAATTGAATGAGGCAATATTAAGACTTCTGCTGCTTGCTGTCTAATATATAGTTTGTATGTAATCTCCTTATCACTCTGATTCATAACTACTGTAGCCATTTTACCATCTGAATTAAGAAATGAAGTGCTTAGTAGCTGACTTCTACTGGTAACAGTGCTTACTCTAACTGCATTCGGCCTAATAAATTTTGAAAAGTGGCCTAAGTAATAATATGATGGTGTATAGATCAATTGCCCTGTTCTTGTATTGGCATGCACGGGCGCAAAGCATAAATTAAATACATGGTTGGGACCTCCAGTTTCGTCCAATAAAATATTCCAATCTGTCCAGCCAACTGTACCATTATTAAAATCATTAATCATCGACCTGCCATAACGCTCTGCGTTTTTCCAAGTTTGATATCCATCATCTCTAAAACTTTCGGCACATCCCTCAGTAAATAATAATTTTTCATCGGGATAAGCTTCGTAAAAACTCCCAATATTATCATACATCTCTTCACCACCAGACCAGGATTCATACCAGTGAAAACCTAAACCCCATGCATATTTAGAAGCATCTTTATCATCAAATATCGTATTAGCTCTATGATTAAGTAAGTCCCTGTTATGATCCCACACAACAATGTTTTTATCACCCAATCCCTCTCTTTCCATTGTAGGACCAAGATGATTTTTTAGAAAGTCTCTCTCCTCTTCCGCAGTATATATACAGGATTCCCATGTCTGAGTGGCCATTGGTTCATTTTGTATTGTGATCCCCCAAATTGGCACACCTTCTTTTTCATATTCTTTTATGAATTTAGTGTAGTAAAGTGCCCACGACTCATAATACTCCGGTAATAGTTTTCCTCCTTGCAGCATGTTATTATTACTTTTCATAAACGCAGGTGGACTCCATGGACTTGCATAAATAGGGAGCTTACCTCCGGCCGTTTCAATTGCTTTTTTAATTAAAGGTATTTTGAACTCTCGGTCATGTGAAATATCAAAGCTCTTGAGTTCTTTATCAGAATCAGTTACATATGTAAAACTAGCACTACTAAAATCACAACTGTGAATTGGAATCCGCGCCAGTGTATATCCTATTCCTTCATCTAAATCGTAATAAGATTTTAGAAACTCTTCTTGTTTTTTTTCTGAGAGTTTTGCAAATACTTCGGCTGATGCATCTGTGATTGCTCCTCCAATTCCCCAAAATTTTTGAAAAGTTTTATTTGGATTAACGAAAACGAATACTTCACTTTCAACTGGTTGATCTGCATCGATAAATTTTGTTGTTCCTGTCCTTGCAATTCTTAATTCAGTATTCTCAGCGGTTGTATATACAACGACTTCTTTTTTGTCTGTCGAAAAGCTGTGATCCATAGAATTATTTCCTTCCTTTGTAGCACAACTACTAATCAAAAATACAACTAAACTTATTACTGTAAGCTTTTTTTTCATTTTTGAATTCCACTTTAATAAATTAGATTTTATTGAATTTTATTTAATACTTGATTTTAAAAACAGATAGTTCAAATAGCATTAGTTTCATTGATCCATAAAATTCAATAATCAAGCCATAAATTAAATTTGATTATGATGATAATATTAAATTTTGCAGTTGTAATTCTTATAATTGTAATAACTTTATTATCAAAATAATAAGATTATTTTGTCACTAAACTTATTGACTTTAAACAATTTTTAAATTCGATTATTTGAATTAAAGCAAGACCAAATCGAATTGGGAAAAGATACTTTGTAATAAATTGAACAGCTTTATGTGTTAGCTACAATTGGTAGTTAATATTCTGAGATTTAAATACTATTCAAACATGCCGCTGTTTTTATCGACTAAATAATCTTTCATTATTTTACCGGCTTCTGATAACTCATCTTCACTCCACCCACTCAGTTTTGAGGTTGTTGGAAGAAGTATTGATGATGTTTCATCTTTATTTGTAACCGACCAATTACAGCAACTTAAATTTGTTACATCCATATAGTAGCGCCATTTATTAGTTTCAATTATATCAATATCTCCTCCAGCATTCGCTTCGCTTAATCCCCATTCAGTTACAAACAATGGAATACCAGCGGCCAATGCCAAGTTTGCTTTATCTCTCAGCCATTGTTGGTGAGTACCAGTATAAAAATGTAACGAGTACGCAACATTTTCATCATCAATTCTATTGTTAATTATCTTATCAACATCCTGAGACCAGTTTGGAGTGCCGACGACGATTATATTATCTGGGTCATTTTTTCTAATTTCTGAAATTACTGCTTCCGCATAAGGTTTTAGAACATTAGTCCAAGATACATTAAGAGGTTCATTATAAATTTCATAAATTATATTTTCATTTTCACCATATTCCTGTGAAATACTTTTAAAAAACTCTTTAGCCTCTTCAAGGTGATCTTCACCATGATGATCATGCCAATCTACAATAACATAAATTCCTAGTTTTATACAAATATCAATAACTCTTTTAATTTTCATTTTTTCCTGTTCGAGATTCTCTAGATATCCCCCATTTTCAATTCCCATTGCTGCTCGAATTACTGTGCATTTCCAATCATCCCTTAACCATTTTATCGTACTTTCGCTATAATAATCTGGGGCCCACTGACTCCAGAATAAGCTCATTCCTCTTAAAGCAATAACCTCTCCATTTTTGTCAACCAGATTACTACCATCAATTGAAAGCTGTCCATATTTATTGACAATCGAAAATTGATTCTCAGGATTTTCCGTTACTCCGGAAGAATCTTTACAAGAGATACTAATTAAGAGTATTATAAAAATGCTTAGTATAATATAATTGAGTTTTATTTGCATTTAACTTCTTTCCTAAATAATTAGATCATTTTATTTTAATAAGAGCATTTTCCTTACTTTTGAAAAACCACTAGCATTTAAGCTATAGAAGTAGATTCCACTTGATAGATTCAATGCATCAAATTTTACTGAATATGTTCCAGCAGATTTATTTTCATCCACAAGCTCAGCAATCTCACTACCTAGAATATCAAAAACTTTTAACGACACGTGGCCACTTTGGGATATTGAAAAAATTATGGTAGTTGATGGGTTAAATGGATTGGGGTAGTTTGTAGATAAAGAATAATCATATATTGCTTGAGTTTCCTCGTCTAACTTTGTTGGTGCGTCCATTTTAAGAGATAGATTATCTATAAAAATATTTGGTGTGTACATTCCAGAATTAATTACCACACGGGCACTATTGTCAGATGATTCTTTCATTTCGAATGTGTATACATATCTCTTTTGAGCAGGAGAAAGAGCAGTGTAGCCTATAAGGCTGTAGTTTGTATATGGTGAAACATCTTGTCCAACTTTAATTTCCACAATCCGAGTTTCATCGGCCCATGCATCAAATTCAAATGTATAATTTTGCCCTTGAATTAGTGGGATGTTGTTCTGTCTCAACTGAACGTCGTAAATTTGGGATCCCCCATTTTCTATCATAAAATTGCATATACCATCATTTACTTGCACATCAGCTGAGGCTGTACCTCCTACTCCCCAAATCCAAGAATTGAGCTCATTTTCGAAATCACCATTAACAATAAGATTACTTCCCGGTTGAATTATATTTACAATGATATCTTCTTCGTTAGAAAAAGCACTTTCCTGGCCATTATTATCAACAGCAGTTACTCGAAAATAATAACGTGCTCCGTTTTGTAAGCCCACTAACTGTTTCAAGGTTGTGTGAGAGGAGTCCAATAGAGTTGTTGGATTTGGAATTCTCCCTCCGTAGATATTATAATATTCAATGTTTTTATCACCGAATTTGTTGAAAATTAATGTCAAATTATCAATCTGAGGTTCAAGGATAAGATATGGTGTATTGACATTACCTTTCCATGGATGTCTAAATGAGCGATAAACGTGATATCCATTATTAAATTTCATCTCAAATAATTTATTACCCTCTGGAGTGATCTCTTGTGCAATTGGGAAAACATCTCCTACAGCCCAATTTATATGAGTATTTTCATTGGGTAATCGCTGTACATTACCCATGTAATATGAATAGTTATTGGCCTGCTCAATTTTATATTCCCAAATCAATTTAGCTGTCATATTTATTGTATCAATTTCATATTCAACTCCACGTGATTGTGGAGAATAATGCATATTACCATTATCAAATAATGTGTAGCGTAGATTACCTGTAGAACGAATTGCATGCTGATTTCGAAAACCACTAAGGGGATCATTTATGAACTGAAAATCATTATTTACTGAGCCTGGGATTCCCACCAATCTCCATATAAATTCGCCCGTATTACGATTAATTTTTGAAATTTCACTAAGGTGTCTACTTGAAAGAAGTATATGGCCATCTTCATCTGTAAAAATAGCATTCATGTGTGGAAAACGAATATAACTACCTGTTAATAGTTCTAGCTCCAAATCTTGAATATCAAAATGATCCCAAGCGCGCCAAATAAAAATCATCTCATCTTCAGCGGTAAATTCTTGAATACACGTTTCTCTAACTATCGCATTTGTCTTTCCACTAGAAACATACTGGCTCATATCAACAATTGTTTCTCTCCTTCCAATCAGAAAATATCCATTGTTCGGAAGCATAAAAAGCTCATGTTCATCAGTAGTGTATCCATTAGTTGTACACATCGATTTTATAAATTCAAAATTCTCGGTTAGAGCTATATAACCTTCACCAGATCCCCCGTAACCATCTCTTACCAGCATAGTAATCCAACCATTTGATTGAACCTTAAAGTCTCTTCTTTTGTCAGAAGTTCTCCAATACCAAACCGGATCTCCAGAAGTATCGAAAATAATATTATAATTTGGTGGTCCCCAATTGTTTAAGAATATATAATCACTAGACGGATTATCGTAGTTGGTAATATTCACATGAGGAAAATCTGATGGGACAGAGACACCATTTGGCATAATCATCGGCTGGGTATTAGTTTTACTAATTCGGAATTCTGCAGAATTTTTGCTAGTCAGAATTTCGGATGAGTGTTTCTGAATTTCTTCAGCCAAAATAGTGAATTTGTAGGTTAGAGATTTTGGAAGATTTATATCGAGCTGAGAAAATTTTGGGTCTATTTTTACACTAACTTCCTCATTTATTGCAAAACCTTTTTTCGATTTAAATATTATTGTATGTTTATCTGAAGCAATTACAGTAGTTCCAGTATGATTACCACTTCTTGAACCATTCAACTTTATAACTGAGCTAAGGTTAATTAGTTTCTTTGGAGATAAATTTTTAAACCTAATTATTATTGTAGAATTAGGGTGTATGAATTTAGAATTATTACTTGGGAAAATATACTCATAACCTTCATACGAATTATCAGAAGCCACTAATTGGGATAGAATTAAAAAAAACAACAATATAGTTGGCACACCAGTTTTTAACATTTCAAATCAATATAGTTTGATATTTATCTGTATTATTTTATTCATAAGTAGATAGTTTGGGACATCTCCTTCCAAATCAATTGTGCGAATGATTGTGGATAAGAATTATCTTAACAAAATACATTTTCTTACATCCCTAAAATATTCCGTTTCCAGCTTATAAAAATATATTCCACTTGATAATTCGGAAGCATCAAATTTAATAGAATATGTACCTGGTGATTTATGAGTATCCATTAAAGTTTTTATTTCCTTTCCTAAAATGTTAAATATTGAAAGCTTTACATTGCTAGCACTTGGAATTGAAAACTGTATTGTTGTAGTTGGATTAAATGGATTCGGATAATTTTGATTTAAGCTATATTCGTTCGGAATATGATTTTCATTTTTGCTAACACTTGTGGTAGTATCAATTACAGAAAATTCACCTAGACTTGTATTAAAGATAGTTGAATTATCTTCACTAGTAATTTGAATTCTAAAATTCTCCCCTATTTGCAAATCCGTTGGGATATTCCATTCATAAGCTTGATAATTTCCAGCAATGGTGTCCAGAGAAAGAATGGTATTCTGATTTTGTAATAGATCGATATAAACGTTTCCCAAAATATTTGTTTCCCATCGAATTATTTCCGAATTACCACTTGCCCAGACTTCTCCCCCTTTGGGAACTACATTACTAATGAATGGACCTGTAATATTAAAACTCCAAACATCTGACCATTCACTTATTTTTGAATCAAGTACAGAATTAACTCTCCAGTAGTATATTGAATTATTAGTCAGACCACCGATCGTTAAATCAGATAAATTCGTATTGGACTCTTTAATAATGGATGTGAAATTACTGTCAGTTGAAATCTGAACATTAAATAAATTGTACATTCCCTTACCTGTCCATCTTATCGTAATTGAATCCTGCAGTACTAATTTCTGTTTATTTTCGGGCTCGTACAAAATAGGTGTATTGTTTTCAACATCATCTACGGGTACTCCAAATACTATTTCACCAAATCCATTTAATGTTGTAATAAGTTCATTTTGAATACTATCATAAGTTGTTGAGTGCGGGACAAATAATCCTTGATTGGGAAATTGACGATAATGAATAATTGTGTTTTCTGGATTTGTAATTTCTGGAAATTGTTCTAGGTCAATATGTAACTCAGCAGTTTGAGTATTTATGGCAAATCCTTCATAAATAATCGAGACAGGAAACACAGTAATATTATTATTTATAAATTCTGGTTTAACCGGTCCATATGGTAGACGTATAATTGTTACTTCATTATAGTCAGGACTAGGTAATAAAATATATTGTATTTCTACACCTGTTATTATTGATTCATTATTAAATGAATATCGGCTTCCTTCTTTCACTTCAAAATTTGTAAAGCTTCGTTTATCAATTGAGCTTTTCCATGGGAATTTATAAGCACGATAAGCTAATACACCTTTTGGCAACGAAAATTCTAGTGCAATTGATCCATCTGCATGTACTTCCACAGCATTACGATACACAAATTGTGGATTTGGAACTCCATATCCAATAAACCAACCTCCATCTTCCAATGTTTCGGCGTTACCAGCGGTAACACAGAAAATATTTCCATTTGGATATTTCCATTCATTTACCATAGTGGCAATCTTATTTACTTCATCCAATTCGTATTCAACCGCTCTTGAATAAGGAAGTTGATGAAACTGACCATTATCAAACATGGTAATATTTCCGTTTGGTCTTCTACGAATGTTGTGTTGTCTTGAGTGGTAATATGGAGCATTCTCCTCATGTTCACCAACAAATGTAAATTCACCTCTAGGACCTCCCATTCTCCACATAACTTCACCAGTTTCCTTACTTATTTTCATAATTTCACTGTGGTTTCTAAAGGAGGCTAGTATGTTACCATCAATATCAACATCAAAAGCATTCAGTGTTCCATAGTTTATTCGGGCTACAGTCAAATCTAAATCGCTATCAGTAATTGGTATATAATCAATATTACGCCATTCAAATACAACGTTTTTTTCTTTATCTTGCTCTTGAATAATATTTATTACTAATTGTGCATCCGTTTTACCACCTTCAACTATTTTACTCATATCATAAATAATTGTGTGGTAAGACATCATCATAACATGACCGTTAGGCAACATCTTGAATTCATGAAAATCAGTTATGTAACCATTTTTCATTTTAAAACTATCTACTACTGTTAGAGTACTATCCATTACAATATGCTGTAATTCTTCACTTGGAAGAGGTACATTCAAAGAAAAATCGCCAAGAGCATATGTCAAAAGTCCATTTTGTTGAACTTGGAAATCAAATGGGGCACCATTGACCCTTACGGAATCTAAGATTTCTCCATTCTTATCCAGTATAAAAATGAAATTATCGTATTTAGCAGGAACGTTGCGATCCCACGTAGCCATGAATATATTCCCCTCCGCGGGATTATTGAGAGAGTCAATAGTTATTGGTGGAGCAGGTAGTAACGCATCCGTATTATCGGTTTTAAATAAATTTTGGGCAGGGTCTTCAATTAGTGAAGTGGTATTACTAAAGGATGCATTTCTGATTTGTACGATCCCTATAGGGGCTGTTTGGAAATTAAACGAAAATTTAGGAATCTTGATTCCATCTAAAGTTTGTATCCCATCAGCTAAAATTACCGTAACATTTTCGTCACCAGCAAATTGTGTGTTTGGATTGAATACAATTGTTCTACCTCCATTTGATAAAATCAATTCTCCAGTATGATGGCCACTCTTTGACCCCTCGACAGTTATGAACAGATCCTCTAAAGTGGATACATCAATTTCTCTAAAATGTTTCAAGATAATATTAGTCTCTATGTTCACCATGATTGATGATGGTTTAGGACTGATAAATTGATAAGGGTTCTCTGTTTGAGCAATTAAATTCGAAAACAAGGTGGGCAGCAAAAAAAATAATGAACAATTTCTAAAAAAATTCATAAAACCTCTATTATTTTTAATTTCACTTCAATAGTATCATCTTTTTAGTATCAATGAAAGTACCTGCTGTTAGCCTATAATAATATACTCCACTAGTTAAATTTTTCGCATTGAACTCAACTTTATATGTTCCAGGATTTTGGTACTCGCTTACCAGTTTGGTTACAATCCTTCCTAAAACATCAAATACTTGTAACTTAACCATACTTGAGTTTTTGATCGAATAGCTAATTTTCGTTGTAGGATTAAATGGATTCAGATAATTTTGATTTAGAATATAATCTAAATTATTATGATTGTGATCCACATCTGTTGTAGTCGTCAAATCGAACCAGTTTAAATTAAATCCCCCTTTTTCGGCGTATAGTCTTATTGTATATGTACCTGCTTCAAGATCAATTATGCTAGTTGTTGTATTCCAAGTTTGCCATCCACCTGTAATGGGTATATTTCTGTTGAGTTTTTCAGTTCCATCAACTAAAACTTTTAAAATCCCTCCACTACTCTCACTGGCAATACGAAAATTAATAAAGTATGATCCGGAAAACTGAATCTCACATTCATAATCAAGCCAATCTCCATCATCTATCCAACCTACATTTAAACCACCTCCAAGATCACCGGTTCCCTCAGTTTGAATTCCATACATATCTGAATAGTCTTCAGCCTGAATTCGACCTGGTAAACTATGAGTCCCTTGGATATGGTTTAAATAGTTAATTACATCTACATCCTCGAAAATCTCTAAAGTTCCATTATCCTCTGACGAAATATTTCCACCAGCATAGGATATCTTAATTAAATCATTTTTAACAACTTCATCTTTTAGTTCTAAAATGATAATGTTGTTATCGATTTTGCTAAGATTATAATTTACAACTTGGATGTCTTCAGATTCATTTCTTGAGACCGAAAATTGAGCATCAGTATTACTTTCATTCGCCATTGATTTATTAAATGCAAGTTCAATATGAAGTCCATCTTCCGTAAGCAATCCAGATTGTAAAAGTGGAGATGATCCAACAACAGAATTATCATAAGATGATATCCCAAAATCGTAAGCAAATAATGGATCGTAATTATCATCACCAAAATTTATTGGAATTTGATCCATTGATTTTGGCCACGTCAATGGTAACAGTCCTTTCGGTTGATAATCTCCCACAAGTACCTGAACAATACCATCTCCTTCAGTACCTGGTAACCAAGCAGCTATAAATGCATCAGAATTATGAAGTACAGGATTTATAATCATTGGTCTACCAGATATAAGAATAGTGATCACCGGTTTACCCAAATTATTCAATTTTCTAACTAGCTTAATTTGATCTTTTTTAATCGTTAAATCATCGCTATCACCATTACCTTCAGCGTAAGGTTCTTCTCCAATTACAACAATTATATAGTCAGCATCGTTATCCGCTTCATCAAAGTTTCCATCAGGATCATAAACATACTGGTTACTTGGAGCAATATTTTCTAATCCTTCCAGAATTGTTGTCCCCTCAGTTATATTTCCACTAGCTCCCTGCCATTGAATAGTCCATCCACCGCACTGAAAACCTAAATTATTAGCATGTTCGCCAGCTACAAGTATTTTTGAACCAAATTTCGGAAGCGGTAGGATATTATCATTTTTCTTCAATAGCACCATTGATTCTCTTACACACTCTCTAGCCACTGAACGATGAGCTTCTGAACCAATCTTACTCAATAAACTTCTATCTGCATAGGGATTTTCAAACAAACCAAACTCAAACTTTACTCTCAGTATTCTTGCTACTGCATCATCTATTCTTGCTTCAGAAACTTTTTCTTGTTGTACTAGCGATTTTAATGTTGTGAAGAATCCACTGTAATTATTGGGAACCATAACCATATCAATGCCAGCATTGATAGAAATTTCTACATCTGAGGTATAATCTCCGGGGATCTGATCAATGGCAGCCCAATCCGAAATAATCAATCCATCAAATCCAAGTTCAGTTTTTAAGACATCAGTAAGTAAATACTTGTCCCCATGCAGCTTTGTACCATTCCAGCTATTATATGATGCCATAATGGTTCGTGTATTATTTTCAATAGCCGCAACGTATCCTGGTAAATGGATTGCTCGAAGTTCTTCCTCAGATACTTCAGTATTCCCTTGATCATCACCATTAGTAGTACCGCCATCCCCAATGTAATGCTTAGCACATGCTACAACGCTAGTTGGTGAATTCAAAGTATCATTTTGAAAGCCTAATACTGCTGGACCCGCTAATAATTCTGTAAGTTCTGGAGTCTCTCCGAATCCTTCGTAGGTGCGCCCCCATCTTTCATCCCGAGGAACGGCGACACACGGTGCAAAAGTCCAATCAATCCCAGTTGCAGCTATTTCTACTGCTGTTATCCTTGAAGCTTGTTCGATTAATTTTGGATTTCTAGTAGCACCTAAACCAATATTATGAGGGAAAATAACTGCACCTACCACATTGCTGTGCCCATGAACTGCATCAATACCATAAATTAAAGGAATTTCTAACCTAGACTGCATGGCTTTAAGTTGAAAAGAGTCGTACAAATTGGCCCAATCTAAAGAAGAATTTCCAGAGGATGGATCTGAACCTCCGCCGCTCAAAATTGAGCCCAAATAATAATTATTGACGTCATCCATATTCTCTATTGCCGCATTATCAGCCTGTGTCATCTGGCCGATTTTTTCATCAAGTGTCATCCGACTTAAGAGGTCATTTATGCGATCATCAATAGATGCATTCGGATCTTTGTATGTCGGAATTTGGGCAATGCTGGATACACTGTATAGAAATGCAATAACAAAAACGTATTTTATAAAACTTGGTTTCATAGGTCTCGCATTATTATTTGTTATCGAATTTCGATCTAATTTATCCTGATTCTGTCAGAGTATTGTTATTCTGATTTTTCATAGACCCGTGCATAATCAACATCCATTTTGACAGGGAACATTGAGTTATCAATTCCTTGTACGCCACCCCAACTTCCTCCGATTGCAATATTCATAATCAAATGAAATCTTTTATCAAAGGGCCATTCTCGAAATGATTTATTCTCATTATTGAAAGTAAAATATTTATTATCATCAACATAAAAGTCTATTTTTTCTTCGTCCCATTCAATAGCATAGATATGAAATTCACTAAAAGCTGTTGGGATTTTTAATTGACTTCCTACTTGAGTTCCAATTTTGTGATTATAGGCTTCCGTGTGAACTGTCCCATGAATTACAGTTGGATCATATCCTACATGCTCCATTATATCAATTTCACCACTCGATGGCCATCCACCATAAACCCAATCTGTTGGAAGCATCCAAATGGCTGGCCACGTACCTCGACCCGTTGGTAATTTGGCCTTAACTTCTATTCGTCCATATTTCCAATCACCTTTATATCTTGTGACAACTCTGGCAGATGTATAATTGATTGTCACATTTTCATAGTAGTGAGCTTCGATTGTCATTTTACCGTTATTAACTCTAACATTTACAGAATCATTTGTATAGTATTGACTCTCGTTGTTCCCCCAACCATCGCCGCCAATGTCATAATCCCATTTAGCATCATCTAGTGCACCGTCATAATTAAATTCGTCATTCCAGACTAATTCATATCCTTCAATTTCAAGGGAATCCTTTACCCCATTCCCTGGATCAGTAATTGATTCCTCCCCACCACAACTCATTGAATACAATCCGAGTGTCAGAACTAAGTATGTAATTAAACTATAGTTTTTCATTTTTTACCACTTTGATTTTTTTAATATAATTCTTTCCTAAATCTTAATATTAACTTCAAGCATTTTAATTCTTCCATCTCTCCTGAAAATTGATTCACTATCTATACTACTCACACTAAGAGAATCATTTTTAAGAATCTCACCATTTCCGTAAATGATTTTTAATGATTCAACTTCAGATATATTATAAATGATAGGAACTTGACAGTATGTATAAGCCAGAGAATTCTTGTCTAGGATTATTTCTTTTATTTCATTTGATACATCGTAGTATGAAAAATGTTCCATATTCACCAAAAACTCCCTTTTATCTAATAGCGATGGGTTGAATTTTATCTTACCATTTTTTAGACTAACTCCTAATTCACCGTATCTTGAAATAATATCTTCCTTAACTTGACCTGTCATTCCAGGTTGCTGGACTCCTGAGAAACTTGGTGTATGCGAATATGGATCTGTTGGAAACGCTCCATAATCTTCAGGAGACTTTTTAACTCCGACACCATCCTTTATTTCGAAATAGAAATTTTTGAGCAATTCTAGTTCATCCTTGTTTGCATCCATTTTTACAGCTAGACAGAATACTTCTTGTACAGCTAAAACTAATTTCGATACCATATGCCAATAGATACTCCCAAGACCTTCATACTTATAAAACGTACCAGATCTTCCTGTAAATGCTTTATGATTAAAAATAGATTCATAAATAGCTAGAATCTGATTCCTCTCTTTTTCAATATCAATATTTGAATAACTCACACACTCCAATCTATTTTTGAGTACTTGTGCATTTCGTATTTCCGGAGAAAAATGTGCTTGACCCTCTTCATCTTGGATAACAATATCAGAATACCCGTCACTCACTAATTTTTGTAATAATTCCGATGAATTGAATTTACCTTTTGGGATGTTATTTCTGTCAACAAAATACGGTAATTGCCTATCTGGGTAAAGTATGTAACTATTCTGATCTTCTCTATATAATTTACTATTTCTTAGTGCAGTTAAAAGTTCGATTGACTCTTTGGAGGATAAATACCCAGAACTTAAAACAGCAACTTGACCTTCCAACATTTCATACAAATGCGATACTTTAATTTCATCATTCTCTAATATCATAATGTTATAAGAATGGTATAATCCATCAGATCTGCGGTTGAATTTTATAGTATAATCAAGGTAGTCTAAAACTAAATTGAGGAAATCTAAAATTGACTGATTTAATACTTCCTTTTTAGTTGCTGAAAAATCTTTATAAATTTTCTCTCGGAAAATCGAACCAGCGCCCCCAAGCTGATCTACAATAATTTTTCTCTGTTCATTAGATAATTTTCCATTTAGTAAATCCTTGTTATCATTAAGATTTTGCGAAATTTCGTTGAATAAATAAAGGACATCCTCAGAAATAGAAATTTCTTTTGAATCAAGATCATTAAATAATTGCTGACAAAATACTACGAAACGGCGAACATAATATAGCGTAACCATTGAAATCCCATTACCCACCAATGCATTATTTGCATCATTCCATTCAGGTCGCTGAGTATTCATCCAAATACCACCATCAGGTATAAAGTTGCTCAATTTTGATAGAAGAGTTACTAACAGTTTTTCGGCTAAAGTAACTTGAATTAGCTTATCATCTTTATCAAAAAGATATTTTCCGTCTGTACCAATTTCTTCTTCTCTCTTTTTAATCTCCCCATCTAATGAGTTGTCGTATACTATCGTGTCATGTGGATTAGAGAGTAATTCTTCGTAGCTTTTAATTTTATAGGGTATATTCGCAAATGCATAGAGCTCTTTTAATAATCTTTCTTTCAGTAATGCTGGATTATAATTATTGAATTGCTCTAACAATTTAAGCAGATAAATGATTTGGTGGTCTCCCCAATACCCGATATTTGACCACGGCATGTCTGGCTCAGGGACTTCCCAATCAAATCCATCTCTTGTTACTCGATACGGATTGTATCCATCAGCAGTACTTGCATTAAGGAACTTAGTAACCATTGAGTCTATGTAAGATGGGTAAGAGATTGATAGCGCTTCCCAATTCTGAAAGATATCACGCCAATTACCTTGATAATTTAATATTTTTTCGTTTTTATCATTTTTAATATCTATCGAAAATCTATTCCAAGGTCGGCTGGGATCTCCATGCCTTCGACTAAATATAAGGGGTAAATATTCGAGTGTGATTTTTTCCAATCTCGTATCACTAAGCTTTTGACTTTGACTTATGAAATCAAAATAAGATAAATTTTTGGGAAGTTTTTCAAAGTAATCCTTATGCGTATTATAGAGTGATGTATTTGCTCCCTTGAGAAAAAGAATAAAGTCATTTTTATCGATTGTATAAGAATCATCAAAGATTCCACCGCGCATGCAATTAAAAAGAACATTTGAAAAGTGTCTCGAAGTGCCCAATTTATCGTTACTTAACTGAAGTCCATCTGAAGATGCGACTATTTCAATTAAATTTTTTGTCCCAAGTTTAATATCTTCTTTAACGTGATTTATTATTTCTACATTATTCTTTATTAGGTTCTCAATTTTTATAATGTCAGTAATATCTTTATTAACATCAGCGGCGAAATACCACTCATGAGAAACATCATTTTCTACTTTGAAAGTACTATTAATAAAGTAGGCTCCTTTTGCAGCTCTTATATCCGCTTCATTTGTAATTTCAATGCCAGTTCTAAATTCCTTAATCTGACGAGAAGACAATAAATAGTTACTAACTGGTATTCCTGATGACCAAGCTATTGTGGCTCTTAGTGATTCACTTGGCTCTGCTCTATCAGTCGGAATTGAGCTAAGTAAGAAAACACTAATTCCGTAATCATTAATTAATTCATTCTTTTTATAACCATCTGCAAGTGTACTGTATTCATTTTGAAATTGCTGGTATAACCCAGAAGGTAGAATATTTTGAATGCCGTCAAGAATTTCTACTTCTACATCTTGTTGAGAGGTATTTCTTATTTTGGATTTTTTAATAAACCCAAATTTTTCACTGTTGGTCCAACTGTATTGAAAAGTTAGTTCCAAATCTTCATTGATTTCTTCATAAAGAATTTTATTACCAGGAATGTTTTTGTAAATATTCCGGGTTATCATATAACTTCCTTCCCAGTTTTCTGAAAATGGTTCCCACAAATATTTTTTATCACCATCATGGACATGAATTATTGTTTTACTTCCGGTTGTGTGATGAGAAGAATGAATAACATCGTCATTGTAGTATGGGAAAAGTGCGTTATCCGGATTTCTTCTTCCGGCAGTTAAACCGCCATTGCTTGAAATAAACATCCAATGATCTGAGCTGCTAATGATACTGATGAAGAATGGATCCATTTTTTCATAATTTGATATTTTGTAGAAAATTTCCCCATCAATCTCAGTGTAATCTCCCCTTACCTTTTTATTGTCATGATGCAACTGGTTTTTTCCAATATATATTGATTTACCTTGCATATTTTCACCGTTCCCCTATCTATCATCCTGTTTTATCATTAAATCTGGATATAATTTTTGCATCACTTTTTTTGGAGTTCTGTCAACATTAAAAATGCCCCAATGTTTTTCGGCTCCCAATGCATTATCTGGATTACCTTTCCAAGGCTCGTCAAAAGCTTCAAAGAAAAAGATTGTGTAATTCATTTCTTCACCCCATGACATAAGCTCATTAAAATATTGTTTCTGTTTTTCTTCGCTGGCTCTCTCTCCAAATTCAGAAGCCAATGTGGCCCACCCTGCTTCGGTAACTACAATTCTGCTTTCAGGCAATGAGTCACGTACTTCTTGTATATTTGATATTGAAAATGCCAAAGCAGTATCAATATCTTGACCTTCCCAAAGTGGATATACATGTATTGAAACAAAGTCAACAGCTTTTGATAATTTCTTACCATCTAAAGCCCACCATTTAAAATTATCAGCTACAGTAACAGGTTGCTCAATTTCATTCTTCACTTTATTCACGTAGGAAATTACCGTTTCTACCTCAACCATATGATCGTTCCATTCAACGAGAGCTTCATTGCCGACAGCTACTGAAACGATAATATCAGAATATTTTTTAGCTAATTCTATACCCGTTTCAATCTCTTTTAGATTCATTTTGGTATTTTCTTCAAGTACTTCAGCAGGTATCGGCTCATTCAACCACCAACATCTTTCATGGTTGCTAAACTCAGCTTTCAGCCACACACCTAACATCACCTTAATATCAATACCATTCTCATCAATTACTCTTAAAATTAATTGTGAATTTTCTCCTGCATCATATAAACGAATCAATGAAAAATTAGAATTCCGTGCTAAGATTTGTAAATCCTCTAATGTTTCTTCATATGATGGATTTACTGCGCCATCTCCTCTGTCTGGATGTTGCCCTTCTCTAAAACCTGAGTAACATATTGCCTTTGATACCCCATTCAGCAAGACTTCTTTTTCTTGTTTAATAGGATCATTATTTCCTTGACATCCTAGAATGCAAATGAAGGATATAAGTAGAACTTTTTCAATTATTTTATAAAGCTTCATTATTACCTCCGAAAAGATTTGGGCAAATCTTCGTTTTACGCTTAATCTATAAATTTAAGCTCTAGTTATAAGTTGGAGAAGTAGGGCCATTCGGAGCGAGTTCTGGATACAACTTCTGCATTGCAAGTTTAGCTTTCCTTCCTTCTGTGAAAAGACCCCAATACCCTTCTGTCCCGGTTCCCTTCCATGGTTCATCAAAAGCTTCAAACCAAAAAACAATTACTTTATTCTCTTTGGACCAGTTCATCAGTTCATTAAAATAGCGCTGCTGTTTAACTTCGTCTCCTGCTTTGGGAACATGCAGTTCGCCAACAGTATAGGTTGCCCATCCAGCCTCGGATATGATTATTGGTTTGTCTGGGATTGCTGATTTAATTTTCTCATAAACTTCAATTGTATTTGTCAAACCTCGATCAATGTCTAATTTGCCCCAAATGGGGTAAACATGGATTGCAATAAAATCCACGGCTTGGATAAGATCTTTACTTTGATTTAAGTCCAACCAATAGTCCCAGCTATCTGCGGTAGTAACTGGGACATCAACTTTGGATTGAACTTTTTTAATATAAGAAATGAGTTTTTCGTTCGGAACTTTATGATCACTCCAATGAATTTGCGATTCGTTACCTACATTAGCAGCAACAACAATATCACTATATTTATTTATCAATTCAATTCCATACTGAATTTGTGCTGAGTTATCGTCAATACGTTCTGGTTCCTTATACAACCAAATTCCCAACATTACCTTGAGATTAAGCTTCTCTCTGCGAATCACTTCCAAGATATCGAATGCATGTTTATCTGCGCCATATGTTCTTATCAAATTCCATTTTTTTTCTAATATTTTTAGATCTTCAAGTACTTGGTCTTGAGAAGGATATATCTTTTCATCGGGATGTTGCTCATTCCGATAACCTGAGTACGCTATTGCTTGACCTGACAAACCAACAGATAGGAAGTTATTTGTTTTACCTTCTTCAACCTTATTGCTTTTATAATTTGAACAAGATATCATGAGTGTAAATAAGAATAAAACCAGCAAATATTTACCTTGGTTAAACATTCTGGGATCTCCTTGCGGTTAATTCTGTTTGAACTTTTTCCATGAACGGTTCGGTTAATTGATAAAAGAATAATAATCCAGCCGATAAAATCATCAATACACCTGGAATTATGCTTAGCATTAGTTTAATTCCAAGTAAGGCTTCAGGTGATTGTACCTCATTTGGCACATAATTGAATATAGTAAGAAGCCAACCTGTAATTGCACCACCAATTCCCCAACCAAACTTCTGTCCGAAAGTAGCTGCGGAAAAAACAATTCCAGTCGCTCTTCTGCTAAATTTCCATTCTGCATAGTCAGCAGTATCCGCATACATTGCCCATAATATTGGAACACCAGGACCATTGAAGAATCCAACAAGTGCAGAAATTATATAAGCAGCGATATATTGATCTGGTCCAGGAATAAATAAACAAAGTACGGCAATACCTGATAGTACATTACTGGCTATATAAGTATTTCTTTTTCCAAATCTTTTAGTAAGAGGTTTTGATAAGGGGATACCTATAATTAACCCAATTGTACCAAGAACTGCGAACGTTGAGAACAAGCTCTCATCTCCAACATAGTATTTGAAATAATAGATCCCAACTGCAATTCTAAGTGAAAGGAAAACAAAAGTAACTAATCCCATTAAAAATAAAATTGCCCATGGTCGATTTTTCAGCAGATCTTTTAGATCTTCTTTAAGAGGCGTTGCTTCAGTTTGAGCAGGAATAATTCTTTCTTTTGTTGTATAGAACGTAACGTAGAACATACCTATAGCGATAAGGGCAAAGAAAGCCATAGTGAGCTGATAACCTAAAGCTTTATCACCCATACCGAAAAATGCGATAAGTGGAAGAGTTGCTGCTTGAACCAGTAAGGCTGCGCTTTGACCTAATACAAATCTGTATGAATTGAGACTAGTCCGCTCCACTGAATCTGATGTCATCACACCAGATAAAGCACCGTAAGGAATGTTATTTGCTGTATAGATCATCATCATTAATATGTAAGTAACATATGCATAAACTATTTTACCACTAACGCTTAGATTAGGAGTTGTGAACATAAGAACTGCCATTACACCAAATGGGATTGCTGTCCATTTAATCCACGGTCTAAATCTACCGTACTTCGATTTTGTTCTATCAGCAACTGCTCCCATTAGTGGATCATTTACTGCATCCCAAATTCGAGCCAATAAAAACAGTGTCCCAACTGCTGCAGCCGGAATTCCAAATATATCTGTATAAAAATACATCAGAAATATCAGTACAGTTTGAAAAACTATATTGGCTGCAAAATCTCCTAGGCCGTATCCAACCTTTTCTTTAATTGATAATTTTTGATCTAGTTGCCCCATACCGAATCCTTATTTTTGTTTACTGTATTGTGAAATGAGCAGATCGATTCACTTTATTAAAATCATTTTTTTTGTAGATCTATAAGATCCATTTGTTACTAGTCGATAAAAATATATACCTGAAGACATCTGCGAAGCATCAAATTCAATTTTGTGTCGACCAGAAGATTGCATTTCATCTACAAGAACCTGAATTTCATTCCCAATAACATCAAAAACTTTTAATGATACATTGGTTGGGGTAGATAAATTGTAGCTTATCATTGTTGTTGGATTAAAAGGATTTGGATAATTTTGAAAAAGTTCAAAATTATCTAATGCCCCTTCCCCAAATTCTATTGAATTAGGTTTGGGTTCAATAATAATTCCACTCAATGTGGTCCAATCCAATCGTGGGGATAAAATTATATCAAGAAGTTCATCCTCAACATTTATTGTTGCAGTAAGATTGTAAGCACTGTTTTTTCCAACTTTCGAAAATATGTCTAATTTCTCTTCAATCCTTTCACCTTCAATGGTTACATCAAATATTCTTTTGCCCGGAACATCAAACCATTTTTCTGCAAACATAAGTGTTACGTCATATTGCTGATTTGGTACTTTTACATTATATTTTTTTACCTTTTGAACATCTGTCAAATATAAAACGTCTTCATCTGTATTTAAGATTGGAGTATTTAATGGCCAAGAAGCGTCATCCCCATCCATTCTTCCATACTGTAATGACTGATCCCATTCTTGAGTAGCCAAATATCCTAATTCAGAATTACCACCAACATTAATTTTAATAGGAAATTCCAAAAATTCTGAAACAATAATTGTTTTAGCAGCAGGAGATATTATGTTACCGTAGAGGTCTTCAATATTCATAACTATCATGTTGGTCGCTTGAGTTGGATCAAATGAATCTGTTGATAATAGAACTGTAGTTAAATCATCAGATAGTTTTCCAGATATCACCGAGCCTTGGGTAATAGTATAATTTGAAGCGACTTCTGCACTATTTTTATTTAATTCCTCAGAAAATTTGAGCTTGATACTTCCATTTTCCATTGCTTGAGCATAAACCAGAGTAGGTTTTGCTATATCTTGATATCCAAGATTATCGGCATCAGTTAAACATAATATTAGTATACCGTCTTCGAATACAACATTTTCTTTAATAAAATCACATTTATTTCCGGGGAAGGTATGTATACCCATTCCCCATCTTGCAGCATCAAATGCATCAAAATTGTCTGTCCATTCCTCAGTGAAATTATTATCTGTTCCTATGTTTCCACCACCAGGAGTATAAGAAGAATAACTAACCCAATCATAATAGGCAAATACAGGTAATGAATAATCATTCCATACCCCTACCCAATTTTCAAACTCTGGATTCCAAATATTCATCATAATCTTCTGAGCTCTGTTTACTTCCTGAACATGCTCTCCAGTCTGTCTATAAACTTCAATACCATCGATAAACCAAGCAATATTATCTGGCGTCCACTCAAAAGAATAAGTATGAAAATCTACATATGGGTTGAATGAAATAGGTTCATTTCTTACATGATTTTGTTGTCCTGGAGTTATTGTATTAAATTGAATGTTATCATCATACCTACCAATGTTTTCAACATCAATTTCATTCCATTCAGAGGTTGAAGTAATTTCATGATAAGTAAAGAATGAAGAGATTACCCCAACTCTGTTTGCTGGCTTCATACTTACTTCGAATCTTCCATACATAAATGATTCATGTGTCCGGTATTCTGCACCCTTGTAATTGCTCGCTTTTACAAGAGAGGTTGCATACAATAAGACTAAGAAAAAAAAGGGAATCCTTTTACTAACTGATTCCCTTAATAAAATCAGAATACTTTTAACCATATTAATAATCCTAAGTATAATAATTCATTTACTACATGATTACTTACCATAAATGCTTTGTTAAAAATCAAGTCCTACTGATATCTTGTGCACCGCATTCAAGATCCCAAAATCTTGATAAGCATAGTCGATATAAATAGCCACATTACCCATAAGTCTCTGTTTAAATCCTGCTCCAAGAGCAAAGGTTTCTTGAGAGTCTGTAAGGAATAATGACTTATAGCCTCCTCTAATAGCCAAGACATCGTTAAATACATACTCCCCACCTATATTTATACTTTCATAGTTATCATTTGGATGTCTTGCATCCAAGTCAATTATTAACCTGTGCATATCAGTATTAATAACATCATATGAAAAACCTAATACGAAAGTTAAAGGTAAAGACCAAGCACCAGTTTGAAACTCACCTGGTATTCTATCATTGTTTCCAGTAGTCTCTGGATCTGGATCATAAAGCAACACTGCACTGGTTCCACTCAATTGTAACTTATTACCTAGATTTGTAATAGACATTCCTATAGTCAGTCCGTCAAAAGGAGTATCGTACAATACTCCCATATCTATTGCAAAGGAAGTTCCAGATGTATTCCAGATAGTTTGGCGAACTATTTTAGGATTAAAACCAATCGAGAACTCTTGTGTTAAATTAATCGCCCATCCGATACTAAAAGCTACATCTGAAACAGTAAAGACAGATCCAGTGCCATTGGGTTCGTCAACGGTAGTTACATTCATTTCTCCATAACTTGAGCCGATGAAACTTAATCCGATTGTTCCAAAATCACCTAAACTATAAGTTCCAGCAATGAAGTTATAGTTTAGATCTGCAATCCATTGAGTATGATCAAAAATTACTGAATTTTTATTTTGTTTAGCAATACCTGCAACATTCCAAAACATTGAGGATGCATCGTCTGCAACAGCGACGAAAGCACTTCCCATTCCCGTCGCCCTGGCACCTTGACTAACTTTTAGGAATTGTGCAGCTGTAGTTCCTCTCTTAGAAACATTTTCAACATATTGTGCGTTAACGCTAAGAGCAGTAAAAATAAATCCGAATAAAACTAGATATATCAATTTGTTCATTTTCATTATCCTTATTTGATTAACGCAAATTTGTTAATGTAATCGCCAATATCTGGCGTTTCAACGTGGTAGATGTAAAGTCCGCTCGCAACATCCATTCCATCTTCAGAGACCAAGTTCCACGTGAGTGACCCATCTGTTGGAGAATATTCTTTATACAGCGTTTTAACTAAGTCTCCAGCAACAGTATAAATCCTTATCGTACATTCAGCGGGTAGATTAATAAAACTTATCTTTCTTTCTCCACGACCTGTTTGATTTAAATTTCTTCTTTCCCATGAAGCTGCAGTGACATATGGATTTGGAACAACTGAAATTTGATCGAGACCGTTTTCAGCCAATTGAGCATCTACAGAAGCCCCTTGTGTGCTAAATGAGAAATAATCTCCCTGATAAAACTGTTTAAATGTTTTTATTTGAAACACATCTCCGGGCACAGGTTCTTTAGGTTGTACATTTGGTGCACCTTCAAAATGGTAATCTATCCTCCAAGTTAATTTGAATGCAGCTCCGACATATTCAATTATTACAATATCATCACCATACGAAAGATCGCCAGAGCCATCATTATCCCAAATTTCTGCATCGGAAGTATCTCCCGTAGTTGTATTGAATATTAAAAAATTTGCTGGGATACCAAAATTAGGAGTCGTATAAACATCCTCTTCATAAAATTCTATTTCATAATCCGCTGGCCATGGAGTACTAACTGCTGGTGAGGTTTCATCAGGATAGACAAACATAGTCAAGTTACTTTCACCGACTAACCAACCAGTTTCATTGTAATTAACCGAAATTGTTGTGTCGTTTAAGACGCTGAACACTAAACCATCGAACGGTTGAGAAAAAGCACTGCTTCCGAAATCCGTCCCATTGGTTATTAAAGTATCTTCACTCCCATTCAATTTACGAATTAAGTTATATGAAGTAGTATTGTAATCGGGAAGATCACCTTCAGAATTAAACTCAATATTATAACTTGCTCCACTTAGAACTGCCTGTTCATTTAACACTACAACGTTCAGTCGACCTGTACCAATGCCTTCAGTTACTTCTGAGACATCACCATCAAATGAAGGAGGAAGATATCCTGCGGCAGGAGCATTAGGAGTTATTACAGCACAGTTAATATCAAGAAATTTAATATTTCCTGAAAAATCTTCCGTAATAATTTTTGTACACTCTGAAGGAACTAGTCCCTTGGTTCCAAAATCAGGATCACCCATATCATATGATACTAAAGCATAGTAATACTTAACTCCATTTTTAACTGTTGTATCAACATATGAGTGCTGAAGACCTGAATCTTTTCCTCGGTTAAAGCTCGCACCATTAATACCAACCGGATCAGGACCCATCAAACTATCAATCAAGTCAAACTGAGCTATTGGTTTCCAATATTTTGCGTTACCTCTAGAATCAGTAATTATTTTAATATCATTAAATTCAGGCTCTTGTACTTCTGTAAACAAGATAACCTTCAAAATCTTTTTTATACCCTTGGGTAGGATCATCATCCTCAAAACCTAAAAATGGATCTCGTGATTCCTCAGCAACATCATCCCAATATAAAAATACTTTCTTATCACCAGGAACTGCAGTAAGAGTCGGTTTTAACGGTGGTTTAGAGAAATTATAATTTGCATTATAAATTTGCTGTACAGTTTCTTTATTAAAGATTAAATCTTCTAAATCTTCACCAAAAACAAGTGCCATTGAAAATCTTTCTCGAGAAGCTAATTTAAGTGGAAATGGACCAGAAGCAAAAACCATACTAATATTTGCATTTTGAAGGGCAGTATCAAAATTGGCTGCACTTCATTTTAAGCCACATTGACTTCATCATCCTTAGGCCATCCACCTCCTGTACCTCCATCACCAAATCGATAAATAGATAGACTTGTTAATCCAATTTGATCAGATTCATCCTTGTCAGTTTTATCAAAATTCGGTTCTCCATCTGTTGGAATACCATCACCTTCCCCTTCATCTGGGCCAATATACTGAAGATCAAAAGGTCCAACTCCATCTTGACCAACATCGTTATTTAATGGTTCATTTTCTTCTGAATCCCATAGTCCATTACCATTTAGATCAAGAATATGCAACCCAATCTTCATCATTATCAAGTCCATCTTCTCTGCTTTCATCAACCATTCCATCATCATCATTATCAAAGTTATCAAAAGCATTTCCAGGACTCTCTAAATATGCATATCCCATAATATCCAGTTTTCCAACTACCCGGAGAGCCAAAACCATCATCATCAAATGCGTAAGCGATATCAAGCACAATATCAAAAGAAGCATTGTCATCAGCATTATCTCCAGATCCACCAACACCAGTATCGGTATAAAATCCAAAAGATGTTTTTTCATAATTGTAATCAGAAAGATTTACAATGTCATAGTGCCAAAATATAATATCTTCAGCCAATACATGAGACCATTGAAAACCTCTGACTTCGACTCGTAATCCAAGCCCTTGTCTTTCGTAGTCATCTTCAATTGGATAATAATTATATGGAGGGCCAGCAAATTCACCATCTTTTGAGTCATCCATTACAAAGAATGTCTCTAAATCGGCATTGTTAACTCCTCTTCCAAAATAACCATACCAGTATCCATTCCATGAATCATCTACATTTGGTAGAGCCTCAGGCCAATCTTCTGGCCAAGAATCTGGATTCGTGCTAATTGATGGGTCCTCAGAAGAAGCATTTGCATAACCAGGAACTGGTTCCAAACCCCAAATCGTACCATTGATAGGATCTCTATCCATCCATTCTCTATATGAAGTTTCTAAAGGATGAACAATACCGCCATCTGTATTGATTTCTGAAGCGATCAATACGCATACACCATCAAGATAATTGTGTCCTGTACCTTTCAACCATTCCCCTGAGGGTGAAAATGGCCATTGACCAACTTCACCATTATTATAGAAAAGAGTTCTCACAAGGTTTCCATCCATTGTTCCTTCTCTTCTAAATTGCTGATCACCGTAAGGATCATTTCTATATGCTTGTATATTTCCATTTACCTGTGCATATAGACCGGAAATAGAAAAAATAAACAACATAACGATTGTTTTAAATAGCATCTTTACCTCTTATCAAACAGTTTTAGAATACAAGACTTAGCCCAAGTTTAATTTCTCTTGGTGAAGAGTACATTCCTGGATTATTAATAAATTGATCAATGGTATTTAATCCATTGATATCACCTGCGTATTTCACGTTTAGATCTGTAGTTGCGCGACCTGTAGTTGAGTAAACACCAACTTCATTTTGTATATCAAACAAATTGTAAACCAAAAGCCTAGCTCTCCAATTTATGCCAAAGAGACTAAAATACTTGTCAGCTTGTAAATCGAAATATAAGGTTGAAGGTTTTTGGCCACCATTTTCGAATCTTACTGAATTTGCAAGTTGTACATCTTCCGTAAATGGAGTACCAGAACCATAACTAAAAATCATTCCAACATTCCAATTTCCTGGTTCGCCTACATTAGCTGTTAAGTTTAAAGTGTGTCTTTGATCCCAATCGAGTGGAACAACCGTTTTCTCTGGTTCAACATTTCCTTTAGTATCGTTGAAAACTGACATGGGATCAGAGGAATTGCCTTCTGCTATCTGTAATGTGTAGTCCACCCTTACACTAAACATATTTACAAATCTTTTATCAAGACTTATTATTACTCCAGTTACATTAGCATAGTCCTTATTAGTGAAGCGGGCATACTTAAATCCTTCGTAAGTATTTATTATTTCTGTACCTAAAAGATTTCTAATATCACTATAGAAAACTGATAGATCCAGAGCAACATTTGGAAATACCACTTGCTGAAGTCCCAATTCGTATTTAATTGTTTTTTGAGCTTCTAAATCTGGATTACCAACAACCGAGTTTAAATCTGATTGATCAATTATATATTCAGTATTTTGATATAAATAATTCATTGTTGGCATTTGGAAAAAATGGCCATATGAGAAATGAATTGCACCTTGATCAGAAATTGGGAAAGAAAGCCCTAATCTTGGGCTAATTTGATTTTTCGGATCAACTTTTACTGTCTCCCCAGCACCAGGGAAAGAGTAATTAGGATTTTGCTGATAAGGATTACGCAAATCAACCGGCATTGTACTATTTGCGTCAAAGTAATCGAACCTTACACCAAGATTTATTATCATAATATCATACTCCATTTTGTCCTGGAGATATGCAGATAGGACTTTTGGTTCTGCTTGATATGATTGATTTCCAGGTGTACCTGGGTTTCTGTAACCTAAAGTAAAAATTTCATTACCGTTGTCATCTAATTCCCCCTCTGTGAGATTAACTATGTTTTTTCCATGATCATAAATGTCATAAATAGTCCCTTCAACACCCAATTTAAGTTTATGTTCTTTTGATACTTGTGATTCAAATGTCAATTGTCCAACTGTAGAATATGTGTGTCTCTCGTATCGATTTGTTTGTTGTCCCCCTTGCCTAAAAGTATATCCCGAGTTCGGTAAGCCTTGTTTTGGGTCTAGATATCTTGCATCAAACTCATCTTCATACAAATACCCTTCTAAATCACTTCTGTTGTTTGCAAATCTTAGTGAGAAAAATGAACTTTGACTAGGTATAAATGATAGTTGTGCAGAATTGAACAGATTAGTTCGATAATGGTTCATCAAACCATCGGGAGTCCATGAAAAAGAATGGTCATAATAATTATTAAAATTATCCTCATATATGGTATTCCAGCTTGCTTTCCAGCTCTGTCCTTGGTATATCAATTTACCATTTGCTGATTTTCTTTCAGATTTACTCATAGGAATGTAAGTAGAATCACCTGTTGGTTGGTAAGGATCTGAATCAGTCATATTGTATACTCGTCTTCCATAATACAATCCATCACCCTGGGAATATCTACCACTTACAAAGAATCCTAAATTTTGAATAAGTTTTGTTGGGCCACCAAGTGAGAACTGAGCATCTGCTGATGTTCCAGAATCCCAATTATCCAGATTTTGGTAAATCTCATTATTTGTTGAAAAGAATTTCCCGACTAAAACTTGTGCACTCCCTTCGTACTTTTGCCCTGCATCTTTTGTAACAATATTTACAATACCTGACATAGCATTACCATATTCAGCATTGAATGTTCCACTTATTACTTCGAGTTCTCTAACGGAATTATTCTCAGGCGCAATGGTAACTCCACCATCATAAGCATCATTTACTGATATCCCATCAACTAGATAAGCAACTTCACCCATACGTCCACCTCTGAAGTGACCATCAACCACACCAGCTTGTATATTAACAACCTGAAAAAGATTTTCAACAGGCATCATTTGGATATCCTCAGATGTTACTGTGGCTGAACTAGAGGTCAAATCTTTTGTAATTAGAGGTTTTGTGGCCATTACAACCACTTCCTCGTTCAGTGTGATAGATTCACTAGTAAGTTGGACATCAATTTTTGTTGTCTTATCAACATTCACAATAACATCTGTTACAGTAACAGCGTTATGTCCCATGAAGGATACCTTCATAACATATCTACCTGGTGGAACATTGATTATATAGTAGTACCCATCAATATCTGCTGCTGCACCAAGATAAGTACCTTCAACAAGAATATTTGCACCAATCAATGGCTCGCCGGTACTTTGATCAGTGATGTAGCCTGATATTTTGCCTGTCTCTCCCGCAAATAATGTGATTGCAGAAAATATAAGAAACAAACAAAGCTTTACAATTGTCTTTAGAGAAGATTTCAATTTATCATTCCCGATCTAATTATATAAAAGTAAATTATTAAGAGCGGCTATCGGAGGTAAAAATAGCCGCTCTATTAAAGCAGTTTCTATTTAAGTAGCATCATTTTTCTAGAACTGACGAAACTACCTGATTGTATTCTGTAAATATATACACCAGAGCTTAGTTGGCTAGCATCAAATTTAATTTGGTACTGTCCAGCATTTTGATTTTGATCAACTAGTGTAAGTACTTCTTGTCCAAGAACGTTGAATACTTTTAATGAAACCATACCACTGTTCGCAAGAGAATAGTTTATAACGGTCGATGGATTAAACGGATTTGGATAATTTTGACCTAATTCATAAGTATTAATCGTCATTGAATTCTCCTCTACACCTACCATTTGGTCACCAATCCATGTGTAAGTCCAACGTGACACATCTCCATAAGATAAACCATCATTGTTTTTTGAGTAGGTAAGCTGACCTTGCCTATCTGGATTAGATGGCTCGTCATTGTCATTGACTTCTATATCAAATGGAATTCTCATACCAACAACAGGTTGGAATCTAACTTCAACACCATCTTCTGCTGCTAAAGAGTCAAAGGATATTCTTCCCTCAACTACATATCCAGTTGGGAATTTTGGTTCCCAATAATAATCATCACTTGTTGGACGAGAAAGAATTTTCCCTCCCCAGTTATCCACAATTATCTGGTTTGAATTGAATCTAAAATGAAGATCTGGTTCAGTACCTTTTTCTAATGATGTGTGAGAATCACCATGCCAGTCATATAATCCAAGATAAAGCTCTGGACAATCTCGCATCCAGGAATTTTTCGTTGTATCAACATCTACAACATCATCTTCAACATCATAAGCAAAGTATATATAATCATTATCCATTGCTACATAGGCATTTAAAGATAAATCAGCATCACCATCAATTACAGTATTATTAACTACTGTTCCACTACCATCTGATGGAAACATTCTGAATTTCGGGAGTTCACTCCATTCACTAAGATCACCGTCTGCAGTAAATCCAGCAAAATTTGGCGTGATAGTAGCAACACCTTGTGCAGTATTATTAACAGCATCTGTTTTTGCCAATTCGCCTTCATTACCTGCTGCATCAGTAGCATATACAGCATAGTAGTAAGTTAATTCCATATCATCTAAAGGTGCTTTTAACACATGTGTGGCTAACTGAGTTCCTGGAGCAATATTTCTTGCAACTGTTTCCAGTCCTTCATCATCTAATGAAGTTATTGGGTTGGTACTAGCCAATACACTATATGTTGAGTTGTCTTCATTTGGTACGTCAATCCAAGTAACTAAGTTCTGATATGTTCCCTGAACAGCTGCCACACCAGTTGGTGCAACTGGTGGGACAACATCAATAGCAGGATTACCTGTCCACATGAAATCAATCCACAATTTCTTTCCTGCTGTTGCATTACCTTCACCCATCATTTGAACAACACTGATATCGGTAGAATCCCATTCTGGTTTTGCGCCGTCTGTATTATAGAAATCTCTTAGTGGGATTGCGTATTCATGCCATTGATCATCTGCAGTAATCTCCACTGGATATCCCCAAGCACCATTAGGTGATTCAAATTGAACTCGGATCGGAGAATTTGTACCAGTTTCAGCTTTCAACGCGAACTTCAATGAATCTACTGGCCATCTATAACCAAGATCTTGATGCGGATCAACATTCCAGCCAGCACCGCTCCAACCGTTTGCCCATTCATCACCTTGAGTCCAAAGTAATGCGTTAGTTGCCGGATCAATGCCTGCACCTTCAACAACTTCCAATGTTGATTGTCCCCAAGTAAATGTGGTAAAATCTGGGTTGACTGTTTTTCCATTAAAAATTAACCAAGGTCTTTCAGCAAGACCAGATAATTCTAGCTGATCAAATAGTACAATTCCTTCAGAAGTACTAAAATCTCCACCACCGCCGATTGAGAATTCAAACGTATACCCTTTAATTTTGTCGGCATCTAATTTGTCGTTTCCAACAACTCCTGCCCATCCAGTTCTGTTAAAACCTTCACCATTCCAGTAATCACCATCTATTAACGGAATTGAAATTTTGTGCCATGCTGAAGTTGAATCATCAAGAATTCCATAATGGAAAGAATAATAAAATTCCATGTCATTACTGCTTGAAGTTGTATCTGGAACATCTGATACTTCATAAAGATTGAAACGAACATGGACGTCTCCCACAGCAGATTGGGGAACTTCATTATAGTACCAGAAAGAAACGGTATCGTATGCACTCCAATCGTATACCATTGAGTCTGGAGCATAATGCTCAAATTTCACAAATCCACCATAACTTTCTGAGTCTTCAGCCCGCCAATCTGCAGAAACAGCGGCACCTTCCACAGCATTATCTGTTTGAAAAGTCAGCTCCATCTTTGTTGTATCAGTAGCATTATCACCACTGGCAATACCCCAAAAAGTTGAATCTTGTGGATCTTCAAAATCGTTAATAACTTGTGTTTGAGCAAACACAGAGCCACTTAACGCGCAAAATAAAAAAAGAGAAATTAGTTTTCTCATGGTGTATCTCCTATTTGTTAGTGAATTAATTTGATTAAATGAATAATCATATATTTTAAAACTAATTTTTTATTTTATGCATATTCAATGCAATTTCTTGTCCCCCTTCAAGAACTTTGCTCTTTTCGTCTGATAGCAATGATATTAAAAGAAATACTATGCATGAGAGAGCGAATAATATTCCTGAGAAATAGAGATAATTGATTGAAAGAAAATCGTTAATAATGCTAATATTGAACAAACTTTTAGTAAAAAATATTTCTTTAATTATTCTTACAAACCCGACACTCTCACCTATCAATAATGTCCAAATAATTGCAGATGAAGTGGCACGTTTCCAAAATATTGCTAGCAGAAAAACTGCCACAATTGGAGGGCTGATGTAAGCATGAATATTTAAGATGTTTATGGATACTCCATCACTTAAATACTTTACTAAGGCAATAAATATTATTGAACTAAATACCAAGACAATAGTAGTTAACCTTCCGACAAATATTAGTTGATCATCATTAGGTTCTGATTTATTTGGTTTAACAAAATCATATGCAACTAGCGTGGCTGTAGAATTAAATGCACTTGCAAGAGTAGACATAAACAAGGCAAATAGGCCACTTAGTAGCAATCCACTGATCCCAGATGGTATAATGCTTGATGTCAGAAATGCTGCACTTGAAACATTTGAATCAATTGTTTGACTATCATTTAATCCAACGAAACCAGAAAGCACCAATGGAACAACTATGAGTCCGGCACTAAGCAAACTACCTTTTTTTGCTTCGGATATATCTTTAGAACTAAACACACGCTGAACAACATATTGATTAGCGAGCCAATACCATGCAGCCAAAATTGGGCCTCCAATTAATACGGCAAGCCAAGGGAAAGTTGGATCTAATAGAGGTTGAAATATATTTAGGGATTCGCTTTGAATAGTATTTCTAATGCTACCCAATTCTGTTGCTGAATTTAATCCAAATATTGCTAGGAAAGAGAGAGCAAAAATAATGACAACAGCTTGAAATAATTGTGTATACATTACAGATCGAAGACCTCCAATTACGGTATATATTCCTGTAACAAGAAGCATTATCACGGCAAGTGTAAGAAAATCAAATCCGAAAAATTTATTGAATATAAATCCGCTAATCATTAGCGTAATACCAATTTTAATAAAAATGTATGAAAATATTGAAAGACCAGAGAATAACTTCTGTGCTTTCAGGCCGAATTTATTACCAATAATCTGCGGTACTGTTGAAAATTTATTATTGAGAAAAAGTGGTGCGAAAATCCAACCTAAAAGAATTATAAAAATGATTGCTATCCACTCAGAACTTACTAATTCAAAATTTTGTCCAACACTACTGCTAACTAATCCAACGATCTGTTCATTTGTGATACAAGTAGCAAACAGAGAAAAACCCACAAGTATCCAACTCATGCTTCTATTTGCTAAGAAATAATCCTCCGCACTTGATTTATCACTTTTGGAATAAAAAATCCCAATTGAAAGAGCGATTAGAAAATAGAGTATAACTACAATATGGTCGTATATATTAAATGCTTCTATCAATTCAGAATCTTATTATTCTTGAGAGTATTTGCAGATTCTATGCCATTGAAAATTTGCACATTTTAGGAGTTTTTGTCCATTTTAGATTCTTTTATAGGAGTTTAAAAACCAATTTATTTTGATTTTTTATTTTTTATTTGAATTTGATAAAAAACAATTTGAAGTATTAAATAAATAACAATAGTTATCAATTTAATAAGGTAAGGTCAGATAATGTGTTCTAAGGAAGTGATTGTTTCAATGATTTTGGTAACCAATTTTTCCAGTTGTAAAAGGGAGTCAGATATGGGACTGCAGAGATTTCACCACCAAAACCTAAATTTCGATATACCATCATTTCAATTTTCGTGACTTGTATTTCATCAAGTAATTTGTTGTCAACTGAAATACCATATTTAGAAGCAAGAGAAACAGTTTTATCGATATACTTGTCTTCTAACTTGTTGAAAAATGCACCCTTTTCAATAAGTTCCCTTACTTCATCATACGATTTAGTTGTTAGTGAATCGTTTTCTGCGAGAATTTTATTGTAAATATTTCTCATCTCCGCCTCGCTAATTTCAATCGAATCCAATAAGGTATGTCGATAATAACTAGCTAGAAAACTCTCTTCCCAGCTTTCCAAATCTTCTATCACATCCTTTGATTTGTTTAATCCTCTTCTGTACCCTTCACGAACTATTATCTCTTCAAAGATGAAGGTTTTAATATTTTTATTTAACGCTCTATTGATCGCCTCTTGCGTAATGACATCAATACTAAAGCCATTTATTTCTATATGAATTAGATATTCATTCATATCAATGGGTGAATTTTCGAACTTTACAAACTCCGTTGATAGTTCAATATTCGAAAAACTATTTTTGATTTTTATAATTCCCCGACTATCAAGTTCATACTTCTTTTTATACTTATTAAAAATTTCTGTACCAGAATTAGCAAAATATGAATAAAGCTCATGAGCTAGTTTCTCAGATAAAATTTTATACGTATTTACTTTTTGTTTTCTAATTGTCTTGTTATAAAAATTATCGTAGTATACTTTCGCTCTTCTTGCGAAGATAACATCTTCCGCCCTCTTTATAATGGCTCTTTCTCGATTATCTTTCGGTAGAGGGATAGTCTCAACTTTTACTAGGTAATAAATTACCCAATTATTTTCGATATTTATTGGATTTGTAAATTCATTAAATTTTAATCGAAAATACTTTGTTTTCTATATCTTCTTTCAACTGCCCATAAACAACCTCTATTCCGTCAGGTTGCTGATTTTTTTCTGATCTCGTTTGAAGCAACGAATCGAATGAAGCCCCTTTATTTAACCTTTCAAATAAATATTCAATTTCTGCTTTATCATTTGAATGTAAAAATTTAAGAATCCGCTTCTGAGTAACTTTATAAATATCCTTTAACACCTCTTCTTCGGATACCTTAACTTTATTCTCAACCTCAATTTTATATAGCTTATCTCTGACCAATTTCTTTTCAATATCTAGACTTGAATTATATACGTAAGGAATTGTATCCATTGAAAGAGCCTTAGCTTCTTGTGCCCACAGTTTCTCTGCCATTAAAGAGTAAAGAAAATTAATTTTAGAGTTGGCCGAATAATCATCATTGATTTTGGGGGTTAGCTCATACCTAACTTTATATTCTTGAGGTGATATTTCTATATTTCCAATTTTAGCTAAATTCTGGCCAATATTAGAAACAGTTGTTAAGACAAAAATTATGGATAAAAAAGAATTTATGTTTTTGGATTTCATGAAACTCCGTAAATATCAGATGTAATTATTATTGAAATAATCATCGCATCATTAAAAAAGTATATTTTTATTATTATTTTAATAATTATTAAACTAATTCATTACCTTGCAGTATTAAAATTAGAAGTAAAATATTATTTTGATATTAAATATAGTATTTTTCAACAACTAGATGATTATAATTATTCGTTTCACAGATTATGAAAATTAATTATGCATTTGCATTTGTATCCTTACTAGTCGGAGCATTCCTGTTAGTTTTTGCTTTATCATTGATGAATTTTGGTTTATTCAACCAGAACGAAAGCGTAAAAATCTATTATGTTGATAATATTTCCCCTACACATCAAAAGATCTTGGACAAATTCAATGCGGATAACAAAGGAAAAATAGAAGTTATTCCACTTGACATACCCTTCTATAAATTTAGCACAAATGAAAGAAAAGAGTTACTTATAAGAGCACTTAGAAGTAAATCAGAAAGGATTGACATTTTTGCCGTTGATATAATTTGGGTAAGCAGATTTGAAAAATGGTCAGAAAATCTTGACCAATATTTTTCTGATCACGAAAAATCAAGATTACTGGAAGAAGCAAAGAGTATAGGAAATGTCGACAATATGTTTCTTGCATCACCTTTTTATCTCGATATTAGTGTGATGTTTTACAGGAATGATCTTTTAAGAAAGTTTAAAAATTATGAGGAGATTGAAAAAAGTTTGAAAAAGTCAATCTCATGGAAAGAATTTCTTAATTTGGCTAGCAAATTCGACAAAAAAGAAAATTTTTACACTTTTCCTGCAGATGCTTATGAAGGCTTAATATGCTCATATACAGAATTACTTCTATCAAAAGACGAATTTTTCTTTGATAATAACATTGACTTTACAAATGAGGCTTCGGTGAGTTCATTAAAATTGCTGGTTGATCTAGTAAATAAATATAAAATATCACCGAAACAAGTTGTTAATTATAGAGAGAAAGATGCCTATAGAGATTTTCTTCAGAATGATGGTCTGTTCTTAAGAGGTTGGCAAAGTTTTGTTTATGATTTTAAAAGTTTAGATAGAGATACTGTAAAAGAAAGATATATGTCAATGACACAACTTCCACATTTAGAAGGTCATAGAATTGGAAGCACTGTTGGTGGATGGAGTCTGATGCTAGCCAAGAACAGTTCTAAGAAAAATGAAGCGATGAAGTTTATAAAATTTACACTAAGTGAAGAGGCACAAAAGATTATGTACGAAGATGGTGCGTACCTTCCAGTACTAAAGTTATTATATACAGACGAAAACTTTTTGAATAAGCACCCGAGCCTTGTATTTTCTAAAGAAATACTAAATAATTCAATCTTTAGACCTAAGTTAAAGGATTATACTAAAATATCAGATATTCTTTCAACTAACATTAGAGCAGCGATTAACAATGAATTATCACCTAAAGAAGCATTGAAAAAAGCACAGATTGAAATTGATAAAGCAAGATCGCATCAACAATGAAATCAAAACTAAACTTAAGAAAATATAAACTTGAACTGAGACACATTACCGTTCTAGCTATGATTCTTATTCTATTCCAGGCTATTTTAACAATTGTACAACGCTCTTCCTTTCAAGAGCTACTAAACGAAACTCAGATTTGGTATCAGCGAAACTCTGCCGAAAGACTTGCAAATGTTAACTCTACCGCACTAGAACTGCTTATAGAAAACTTCAGTGCTAATAAAGATATTACTCCAGTAGAAGAATATAATGTAATAAGATCTTTCAATATTATACTTATCCAGCAAATGCTTGAGCAAAATATTGAAGATATTGTAGTGCTTGCTTTCCATGGTGGCAATGTGGTGGCACTTGATAATGGTGAACAACTCCATCGGTACTTGGTAAAAGAACCATTATTAGTTCTTTCAGATTCTTTGCATAGCTCTGCCATCAATCTTTTTAAAGAAAACGCAAAAATTATTAAGGATGAGGAACGAATAATAAGTTTTCTGAAGGATAATTCTATATTCCAAGTTTTAGTACCACTTGCACCTAATGGAGAACTGATTGGTGCATTCTATATGGAAAATAAACCCGACTTTTCTTCCATTACATCAGAACTCCTAACAAGTTATAATCAGATCGCAATATTTTACGTGTCGCTAATTTTACTTGGTGTCCTAACTATGTATTATGTTTCCTCCTACACCATGAAGGAAAGAGATACTGCGCAGCAAAAATTATTCGATGAACATCAACTAAATCTGAAAACAAAAATTGAGCATGATAAAGAGGCATTGTTTACGAAAAGAATATATCATACCCACCATAAAGCTGAAAAAGTTATGGGATTTATTAAAGATGATCTGAACAATATTTCAGCCCATAATTTAGATAAGATGAAAGTTAAGGTAACCAAGTACGCAAATTTCGTTGCAAGAGTTATTTATGATATGAAATGGTATGACCCTCCCCTACAAACCATTCGTAACCAAACATTTAATACTGATATCAATGATACGATCAAATTCATAGTTGAAAATATATTTTTAAGAGTCTCATCTAAAATTGAAAACATTAAATTTAAAATGAATTTTGCGGATTACATCCCTGCTGTACATATTAACGAATTTGTTGTTTGGGAGATTATTGAACCCCTGATACAAAATAGTATTGACCATGCACCAGCCCGATATACTACTGTTTCAATTAATACTATTTATTCAGAAGAATTAAAAGAGATTAAAATCATCATAGAAGATGACGGGAACGGGATTTCAGAAGAACTACTTGAGAAAGATGATACAGGAATTCAAAAATTATTTTTAGAAAATGTAACTACAAAAAACACTACTGAAAGAAACTCTGGTTATGGGTGCTACATTGTTCATCAGATCGCGACTAAAAGATGTGGTTGGCAAATTAGGGCAGAGAATCATACAAATGGGTGCAGATTTATAATTACAATTAAAGCATAACGAGGAAAAATGAGTCAAAGCATGATTAAGATATTGTTAATTGAAGATGAAGAATTTGATGCAAGAAGGGTAAACAATACGATAAAATATTTTGATGATAAAATTAAGATAATTCATACAGTCTCTAATGGCGACGCTGCTGTAAAACTACTCAAGAATTCTGATGATGAATTCGATGTAGTTGTAATGGACTATCAAATTGCTGGCACTTTACAGGGAGTCGAATTAATTAAGCAGATAAAAGCCATCCAAAATACTGTTCAAATAATTGTAATTACTAAACTCACGATTGATATAACAGATCTTAATTTTGCAAGAGCACTTATGAATGCTGGAGCATTTTGGTACTGTACGAAATATCCTAATGATATTGAGGAATATATATATCAACCTACAGATTTTATCATTAGTATTTTTAATGCTTACGAACGCAAAATGCTCGAAGAACAAAAAATTAAATCTCAATATAAATTGACAAAGAAAATAGAGCAGATCTTAGAAAACAAGCAGATCATTTCACATTCTGCTGAAATGGAAAAAGTACAGTATGATATCGAAAGATTAGTAAACAATGATGCTACCATCTTGATCAGCGGCGATTCTGGAACTGGGAAAGAATTAGTAGCGTATAACATCCATTATAAAAGTCAGAGGAAGTATGAGAATTTTATTCCAATAAACTGCGGTAGCCTTCCAAATGACCTTATTGAAAGCGAATTATTCGGACATGAAAAAGGATCATTTACTGGCGCAATGGCTCATAAGGAAGGTCTTTTCCAAATTGCTAATAAAGGGACTATTTTTTTGGACGAAATTGCTGAACTTCCCCTCTCTGCTCAGGTAAAGTTGCTTCGTGTTATACAAGATGGTGAAATTGATAAAATCGGGCGAACAAAAACAATAAAGGTTGATGTTAGAATAATTGCTGCAACAAATAAAGATCTGAGAAAAGAAGTTGAGGAGGGAAGATTTAGACAAGACCTATATTACCGATTGAATGTTTTAATTATTTCACTGCTTCCACTTAAGAACAGAAAGAGTGATATTCCAGTGTTAGTAAATCATTTCCTTACTCAGAATAGTTTTCAAATGGGTATAGAAACCCCTAAGTTATCTGATGAAGTTATAGAGCATTTTTCAAACCACGAATGGCCAGGAAATGTTCGTGAACTTAAAAATGTTATTCAACGTCTTCTTTTTATTTCCCATGAATCTATAACCATAGAGCACGCAAAACAGGCAATAATTCCTGCACTGAATAGTAAATCGAAAAAAAGTATATTAGATTTTGATGAGAATAATATTATTCCGTGGAAGGAACTTGAACGCGATCTTAAATATAATTATTTCAAATTTGTCAGAGACCATTCATTATCAGATGCTGAAACAGCATCTAAACTTGGTTTGGCCCCACCAAACTATTTTAGAATGAGTAAGGAATTGGGATTAAAGTAATCGATTTAATAATATCGTTATCACTTTAATAAATCCAATTTAAAACAGCCTAACATTAGACTCAATATTCAAGTATTTATATCCCATTTCCGCGGCATAATAATTGATTTATCATAATTTTAATTTTTGGTAAAATTTAATGACATTTAGAAAAACACTACTACTTTTAATTGCACTTGTTTTTATTTCATTTACAAATATCTCAGCAGAAGGAATTCTTCGAGCTGAGGGGAAAAAAATAGTTGATGCAAATGGGACAGAAATTATCTTCAGAGGTATAGGACTTGGAGGATGGTTGGTGCCAGAAGGCTATATGTTCAATATGTCTGGTTTTGCAAACTCTCCTACAGAAATAAGAAATAAAGTTATCCAAGCTGTAGGCGAAGAAAATGCCAAAATTTATTATAATGACTATAGAAAATATTTTATCACCGAGAAAGATATAGATTCAATTTCCTCATGGGGATTCAACATGGTAAGAATGCCAATGCACTACGAATTTATGACACCTCGTGACCAACCCTTTGTCTATTCCGAATATGGATTCACCTTAATTGATAGTCTTGTAAAATGGTGTAAGAAATTTGATATTTATTTAATACTTGATCTTCATGCTGCACCTGGGGGTCAAAGTGCTGAATCAATTAGTGATTATAATGGTTACCCCTCACTCTGGGAAAGTGAAGAGAACAAAGCTCGCACAATCGCACTCTGGAAAGAAATTGCAACCAGATATAAGGATCAAGAAACAATCGCTGGGTATGATCTACTTAACGAACCGGCCTGGGGAGAATTAGGTCCTCAGAATATTGATTTGCGGAATCTCTATATTGGAATCACAAATGCTATTAGATCAGTCGATACGAACCATATCGTTTATATTGAGGGAAATTGGTTTGCAACTGATTTTACAGGACTTACACCTCCTTGGGATGACAATATGTCATATTCGTTCCACAAATATTGGAGTGATGTAACACCAGGGTCAATTCAAAGTTATCTGGCGATGAGAAACACATATAATGTTCCCCTTTGGATGAGCGAATCAGGTGAAAACTCTAATTCTTGGTTTTCAGATTTTGTAAAACTTCTTGAGGAAAATGAAATCGGTTGGACCTGGTGGACTATTAAAAAATATCAATCCATATCGCCGATGGCTTCAGCGAATATTGACCCTCAATTTCAGCAGTTGATGAACTACTGGTCTGGAAGTGCTCCTAAGCCCTCAGTTGATGACGCGATGACTGCTTTATATAAGCAGATCGATAGCACTAAAATTGAAAATTGTGTAACTAGAGTTGACGTACTTGATGCATTATTTAGGCGTCCATTTGATGATTCACTGATTCCATTTGCTGAAAATAAAATTCCTGGAATCATTTTTGGAGTTAATTTTGATTATGGAAACCTTGGCAAGGCTTATTATGATGTAACACCAAGTAATGTAAATGGAAACGGGAGTTACAATAATGGGTGGTCCTATAGAAATGATGGAGTAGATATCGAAAGCTGCTCAGATCAAATAACAAATGGCTACAATGTTGGTTGGATAGATTCAGGTGAGTGGTTAAAATTTACAGTCGATATCCAAAACGAAGGGACTTATGATATTAGATTTCGAGTTGCAGGTGAGGGATCTGAAGGGAAATTACAGTTGTTGTTAGATGATGCATACTTGACAAATTTAATAGATGTACCATCAACAGGCGGTTGGCAAAATTGGCAAACATTGATAGTTCAGGATATTTACTTACCAAAAGGTATTCATGAGTTAGTTATTCGATTTTATTTTACTGGCTTTAATTTCAATTATATGGAGTTTGTTGCTAAAACAGTTGATGTTGAAGATGAAATGGAATTACCAAATAAATATGAATTGAATCAAAATTATCCAAATCCATTTAATCCTTCGACTAAAATAAGCTATTCGTTGGTAGAAAAAGGTTTTGTGACATTCAAGATTTTTGACATTTTGGGTAAAGAAATTGCAACAATTGTGAATAAAGAACAAGGACAAGGCAACTACAGTATTGATTTTGACGCCTCAAATCTTGCAAGTGGTGTTTATTTGTATAAGCTTCAAACCGGTCAGTTTGTATCCACTAAAAAAATGTTGTTGATGAAGTAGATAAAATATACTTAAAGAGTTATACAATAGTGAGTTAAAATATTATAATAACAAATATGTAACAAAATAAACGAATAATCTTTTCTAATATCCGTTTTACAATCTGTATTAACGGCGATGCTGATTAACCCGACACCTAAAATTACAATCATTAGGCGAGCTGTAAAATCCAAATTTTATGCAAACTTTATTTCAGCAATAACAATTTGCTGGTCACTTTGGTGCATCCGATAAATCAAAAACGTATTAATCATTATTTAATATAATTGTTTGTTTGAAACTCCTGACTTCCTTTTTACAACTTCCCCATCACGAACAAATAGACGTTCGAGTTAAACAGCTGGTTACGAGCACCTTTATTATTCCATCACAACGATGAGAATAAAGGGTATTTTAATGTTATGAGCTTTTTTACCTTTCCAGTATTTTTACAATTCTATTATTTATAATTTCTGACAAGTTCCAATTGTACAGTTTAGGATCGGTTGTACTGTAGAACTCAATAATAACAGCATCAAGGTCTTTGTGATATTTTGCGAAACTCTGGTATCCCGGAACCCAACCCGAATGTTCATACTCATAAATGGAAGAATAGATTTCCTGTTCTCCCGGTTCAAACAATGTTCCATCGTTTAATGCCCTTAGGAAAGTACCCACGTCCTCTGCTGTGGCATGCATGCCATAATCGTTTGTTTTTAAATCATGGGGATATCCTACATGATAACCACTCATCACATCGTCTAAATTCACTTCACTTAGCGAACCGAAGGTATTGTTAAGATTTAGCGGCATTAGAATTTTTTCCTGAATGAATTTAAAGTTCTCATAACCTAGTGCATCATCCATTATCTTATTGATTAACAGGTAATTTGTATTACAATATTCATAGTCTTTACCGGGTTCAAAGTTGGCCGGCTTGTCCAGAATTAATGCAAGACCTTCTTCATAGGTCTCTGTTGGAGCTGCCCAAAAATTCGGAGCATCCGTAAAATTGGGAATGCCACTTCTATGCTGTATCATCAATCGCAAAGTAATTTTATCAGTGTTCTCAATTCTTCCAACAAGCTCAGGTAAATAATCGGCGATGGTTTTATCCAAAGAAAGACGTTCAGCACTTACCAATTTGGTAACAGCCACAACATCATATAGTTTGCTGATGCTGGCAATTTTAAAAAGTGCTTGAGGTTTGGCAGGTATCTTGGACTCTCGATTGTGCCAGCCGGAAGCAAAATACTGAGGTGGTTTACCAGCTTGGTCTACATAAACGATCACTCCGTCAAATCCATGACCTATGGCCTCCTCTAACTGTTCTTGAAATGTATCCGGTAGCGGAAGTATCCATGCCTTTACCAAAAGCCATGGCACAAAGAACATGGAGGTTATGGTTCCAATAAGCAATACTATTCTGATTATAAGTTTTGTTTTTTTCTTTGTCATAGTTTCATATTTTTTTAGGATAATGTGTTTTATTAAATTAGTCCTAACGATTGTCTATAATTATTGCTGAAATTCAAATCCAAAATGGCTATAAGAACAATTGTTTGTATTTTTAATTTATGAAGAAAACTAACTTTTCAAATAAACCATAAATGGATTCCTAATTTTATTGACAGCTATTATTGAAAAGGGTGTATAATCTGCTGTTTTTAAACTATTATACCAATGGCCAGCTCCCCAAATAGCGATCCAAAACAAATATTCTATCAAGCGACTTATATTTCTTTACTAGTAAAAAGTGATGTTACCTCGAAGTTTTCGACATCTGCATTCATAATTTCATCACTTGGTGAGGTTTCAAATTCTGCCGCAGCTTTCAATACCTTTATAAGTAAGTTAATATCTCCGGCACTATTTAAGAATATATGAGATTTTCCTAAAACCCAGTGAACTGCATTTCGTATTGTGCTGTCTGTATCAAGAGGATTGTACCAAACAGAGTATTTTGATTTCTTGTCACCAAGGGGTCCGCGTGAAATAGATTTTATAGTCTGCATTGCAACATTTTTTTCTTCACAGATTTTACTCAGTGCTTTAAAATCCTCTGCATATTCTGAGTTCTGCATTAAAATATAATTAAATGGCAGTAGCACTGAATCAAAATCGAATTGTTCCAAACTCTTAAGGTGCATGCTTGGTGCACCTAGTCCATGGCCAGTAACTCCCAAAAACTTGACCAATCCTTCTTCCCTAGCTTCTATGAAGGCTTCGATAGCTCCGCCGGGACTTAAAGCCGCCTGCCATTGTTCATCATTAACTAAGTTGTGCATTTGCCAAAGATCAACCGAATCAACTTTGAGTCTTTCAAGCGAGAGGTGTAATTCATCTTTTGCTTCTTGGTAGGTTCTTTTATCAGTTTTGGTGGCTAGGAAAAACCTTTTCCTATGCTCCCCCATCCATTCACCAACATTCAGTTCCGAATCTCCATAACTAGCAGCTGTATCAATATGATTTATTCCATAGTGAAGGAGTAGCTCTAATGTCTCTTTCGACTCTTGCTCCCCAGTTGCCCATAAAGCTGCTCCTCCAAAGATAATCCTTGTGCTTTTATGGGCAGTTTTTCCAAAATTATTTTTAGGAATCATTTTTCTGATTTAATTTATTATCAACAAATTAAATATATCTATTTTTCAAAACATATGACTAAATTGAAAAATGAATCTCCCCCCGAGATTCGATTCGGTCTACTTACAATTTCTTAATAGATTTTTGGATTGTATTAAAATCACCTCTATTTCTAACGTACTCATTCATAGCAGAATCAAATGTGATAACAATAAATTTTGTTGGTTGGCACATAAAAAGTATCTGCTTCTGCTTAAGCAACGTTCCGTTATAATTGTGATGAAATACTATTTCCGCACATTGAAAATCATCAATATTGATAACTCTTTTTGAATCAAATTCTAATTCACTGAACATATTTGGAAGATTTTGCTCAGATGCTTGTAGTAGTGAATTTGCATCCAGTTGAAATCCAATATCCTGACAGATTATATTAAATTTCGGCTGGAATCCTGAATACTCTGTCTTTCTTCCAACAAGAAGCGCCTCGTAACCTCCCACATTTACATTTTCTTCTAATTCCCAACCTTCCGGTACTGAGATTTTAAAACCTAGTTCACTATTTGAATAAGAATGAGTCTCATTAACCGGCTCTTGAGGAGCAGTCACTTCCTCATTACAAGAAATGGATACTATTGCTAGTATTGATAAGATTATTATTGCTTTTTTCATCGCTTCCCCCACGAAAGTTTGTGATTATTATTATTTATTATTTCTGCCAACTGCAAATTGCTCCACCATATTTAAGTAGCTGCTAAATGCCTCGATCCCCTTTTTAGTTACTTTGATAGTTGTTAAAGATTTATTGTCGACAAACTCTTTACTAATTTTTATATACTTCCCTTCTTCAAGTTTTTTTAAGTGAACACTCAGATTTCCCCTTGTGGCGTTTACCTCGTTGCACAACGATGTAAAATCAATCTCATCTACCGTTGCTAAAACCGCCATAACAGCAAGACGAATTCTGGAAGTTATTATCTCATCAATTTGTAGGTGATCAAATTGCTTATCCATTGTTAGCTCTCTTCCATTTTTTATAAATGATTGAAGCCGGGATTACCTGAAGTAAGAGAATCATGAATGAAAAAAAGAAATGTAAATTTTGCAGTGAGCCGAACGTTTGCCATAATCCAGAAACAATTGAGGTTAGCCACCAAAGTACGGCTAGTACTTTCATAAACTTTAGGTCATTAATTACACCAGTTAAAAAATATCCAATTGCTAAAATCCCAGAAATACTCATATAGAAACTTGAGCTACTAATTTCAGCACTCGAAAACGAAAGCACAAAAATGACTATTATTGATACTCCACACGCTCCCCACAAGGCAGCAAAAACTTCTGACCCAAATGTTTTAACTTTGTTATTCTTCCCGACCTTTTTGTTCGCAAGCAAATTTGCAAAGATCATTACTGCAATTAAAATAAGCCAAATGTAAGGTATTATATTTTGATATCCGTTATAACCTATAAGAATTGTTAAAGGTATACCTATAGCAGTAACTAATCCATTGATAATATAACTTAAGCCGTTGTCAACAAGAGAACGTCGATTGTTTTCGATCATTCTTTTAAGATATTGTATATCATCTTGCATTTTATCTACTTCCATTTAGTCCTCCAATTATTTTATATTAAACATGTTTGAAATATAAACATGTTTATTGTGTTTGTCAAGTTTTAATTTGATAATTAATATTTTCTTTTAATATTTAACTGCTTTATTGATATTTAATCACATAATTTCAATTCTTAAAAACTTTTGGCTTATAATTGAGTCTATCTAATAAACAAAGATATTTTATAGAAAAACATTCAAACTGGTCTGCAGACAAAATAGCAAAAACACTGAATGTTGATATTAAACTTATAAAAGAATTTCAAACCAACTTAGAACAGAAGGAATATCCTTTTTGGTATAAAATGATCTTACCAGTAATCCCCCTTATCTTTCTTTTAATTCTCGAAATTGCCTTAATTCTAGGCAATTATGGATACAAATTTGAAACATTTATTGAGACTAAGGAGAATTCAGAATATTTAAGATTAAATCCAGAATTAACTTTTAAATACTTCAGTGGTTTTAAACTTCCTATGAATTTTATCCCAGATGCTTTCAAGAAAATTAAGGGCGAAAACACCTATAGGATCTTTGTCTTTGGCGGGAGTTCTACTGCAGGATGGCCTTTTTCTGGAAATGAGGCCTTTCCAAGAAGAATTAGGAGACATTTAGAAATAACTTATGCAGATAAAGATTTCGAAACAATTAATTTTGGAGTTTCTGCAGTTAATAGTTACTTCATAAATGATATAGTCGATGATGCCCTATTGTACAATCCAGATTTAGTAATCATATATGCTGGACATAATGAATATTACGGTACTCTTGGTGTTGGATCATCTAAATCTTTTGGTACCTCTAAATTTATTGTTGAAACTGTGTTGTGGCTAAAAGAATTTAAAACTTACCAATTACTTGAAAGAATTGTTTCCGGATTGATGCATCTGTTTGCTTCCGATGGAGGAGATAAAAGTATAACAACAATGGAAATGATGATCGGGGAAAGTGAAATTCCCTTAAATTCAGATCTTTACATTGCTGGAATCGAACAATTCAATAATAATATGTCTGATATACTAAAGAAAATTAGAGATAAGGACATTCCAGTTATTTTTGGAAAATTAACAAGTAATCTTAAGCAGAAACCCTTTATTTCTAGAAGCAATAGTGAATCCGCAACTAGAATTTTTAATGAGGCAATTGAGATAATGAATGGAGAAAACTTTTCGCTTGCAAAGGCAAAGTTTATCAAAGCAAGAGAACTTGATCTACTCCGTTTTAGGGCGCCAAATGAGATGAACAAAGTTATCGATGAATTATCTCAGAAATTTCATTGCACAACAATTGATTTTGATTCTCTGTTTTCTGTTAACAGTGAAAATCATATTCCTGATTATAATATTTTTGTTGATCATCTTCATCCAACTGTTGAGGGACATAATTTAATAGGTGATGAAATTGCAAAAACAATTATTAGTCACCAATTCGTAGAATCAATTGATCCAACAAATTTAAAGATTCCTATTGATAGTTTAATAACAGATAGATATCAAAATTCAAAACTTGATTTTGCATTTGCTGATTTAACATTAAGAGTTCTTCTTGGCTCTTTTCCATTCCAGAAGAAAGGAGCTAAAAATAAAATACTTTCGGAATTCAAAGGAGATAGTATTCAAAATAGAATTGCTCTCGAAATTCAAGATGGTAAAATCACTCCCCTTTTTGGATACAAAAAAATTATGGACTACTATTTCAATAATTCCATGTTTGACAATTACTATAATGAAGTATCTGCATTTATTGATCATCGCCCATATAGCACGAATATATATATTGAGGGAATTAAAAAACTTCAAAGCAAAAACCAAGAAGAATTAGCCCTTAATATTGTTGAAAGACTTCATAATTTCTCACCTTCTAATTATACCAACTCTATTTTAGGAATAGTTAATTTTGACAATAGGAATTATAATATCGCACGCATCTATTTTAATAATGCTGAGGCCTTAGGACCAAACGATGAAATTTCCATTGTATATTCAGCAGCTTCTAAATTTATGCTGGGAATGGACTGGATGAAAATTATTGCAAGAGATCTAGAGAGTTTTTATCCTAAAATGAAAGAAACATCAGAAAGTTATTTAAAAAGAAGAAAATTAAATGAAGCTGAAATATTTTTGGAAATGATGTATCAACTTCATCAAGATCATTTCAATACTAAATGGCTAGGTATTATCAAAGTTGAAAAGAAAAAATTTGCTGAAGCTATTCCACTGCTAAAAGAAAGTTTGACTTTTGTTCAAAAAGATGCAATAGTACACTATAATCTTGCTGTTAGTTTCCGGGAAGAAGGTGAAATGGATAATGCAATAACAGCAATTTCTGAAAGTTTAATGATCAATCCAAATTTTGCCCCAGCGGTTAACTGGAAGAGACAGCACATCAAGTGATTTTTCAATTTGGTCAGATCAATTAAATTGCCAAAATATTATCTATGAGTAAAATACTTATTCCAAAGATTCAGTACCTCATAATTGCGTTTAATCATTCCTCAAATTTGATTACATTTGATGCCCAAATTAAGAATATTAATACTTCAAGTTGATAATCTTTTCTTGAAGTGAGAGTTGGAGTATGAATTTTACTAAAATATGTATCGTTCTCGGTTTCATGGTCTTGATTTTTACTTTTGGATGTAAAGATGATTCTGCTACTGCTCCTTTACAAGCTAATTCTTCTATCACAGGTTCTGTTCTTTTCTTGGATGGTACAGTAGGTGCTGAAGCTCCAGTTGAGTTAATAAGAATCTCAAATAATTCTAGAGAAATTGTAAATGCTGACAATAATGGAGTTTATAAATTTACAAGTCTTACTGCTGGCGAATATAGATTGAGATTCAAAAGTTATAGCTATAACATAATCACCTTTGAAAAAGATCTCTCAATTGCCGAAAACACAAATTATGTTGAAGATTTATATATCCTCTATAATATGTTGGATGAATTAAAAACTGTTGTAAAAAATAGAGAAGTATTCTTAATCACATTTCAACCTAATGGGGCGATGATAGGTGACAATCATATATACGTTGATTATTTTGTTGGCAATTATTTTGGTGACTATTCAAATTCACTCACTTTAGGTAGTGATATATATAAAATGCCAGACTTGCTTGACTGGTTTTCAAATGATTCATTATTCACTCCTGAATATATTCGGAAAAATTTTGAATACATGACTTCCTCAGAAGATTTTTATTCAAACGGAATGCATGAGATCAGATTTTATGGAGAAGATATTGTGAAATTAATATCCAATCCCCCAAATGGTTTCGCATTTGTAAAAAACACTGATGATGATCGAGACCTAAAAATACCATGTGTTGATTTCAATAATAACGACTTTGGATTACATATAAAATATAAATAGTATTCTGCTTCAGCTAGAAGTTCCCACATATTTCATTATACTTTTTCAATGATTAAAACAAAATCAATTTTTGCGGTTGCACCCATGAGCATAAATGTTGGTTTAACATTTGGGATTATTGTCACAACTTCACCTTCTAAATTATTCAGTAAATCTTCTAATTTAGTTTGGTCCTCATTCATGACAATTTGTAGGCGATGAACTCTGTATTTCATTTTAAGTCTCCTTTTTATTTTTCTTCATTATAACCACCCCTTGTTTTTGTATTAGCTGCCCAACACACCCTGTCTGGGAACTCCACAACCAAGCTGTTTCCTAGTCCAACCAGCCTTAAAAGATCAATTAAGTATTCTTCTCTTTTGATTTTTCTTTGGTTGAATCGTATTGCTTAATCATATACATAGATTCACAGAAAGATTTAATCTTTTCTGATGGGTGATTCTCAATAATTGTTCTCATTTCTTGACAGCATGATTCATCACCAATCTGATAGAGACTCCATACTAACATTTGACAAACTTCCTCATTGTCAGATACTTTCATTTCTTTAACAAGTTCTTTGCTAAGATCAGTAATTTTGTATTTACCTGCTAAATAAATACTACTCATCTTTATACCGTAATTATCTGATTGAATACCATTAAGAATGTTAAGTATTGCAATTTCAGGTAACTCAACGGATTCCTCAGATTCAGAAGTCTGTGCTAAAAATGAATTTGAAACTAAGAAGAATGTTAACACTAATAATCCAAGTAGATTTGGAATTTTGTGATATGTTCTATTTTCAGTAGCCATTTTAAACCCCCCAGTTTTATTTATGGTACTTGTCTTTAAAGACGTAAAAACTTTTTTAAAAGTTCCTTTCCACATTTTTACACTAAATGCTTTTAGGTAAAAAGAACATTTTTGAACTTTCATACTTTGTTTAATCGAAGAATATTTATGGATAAAAAATCCATAAGTCGTTTGTAATAATTTATAAAATGCAATCGGCATAAACTTAATTTCCCACATTGTTTCCAATAGATAATTTTTTAAATTATAAAATGTATGTTAAAAGCTAATCTTCTTTGACGAACCTATTTGATGCATCAATTTTTAATCGATCCACTTTCCCAATTTGGTTCTGTTCAAAATAGATGGTGTTTTTATCAAACTCATCTAACCAGCCTCCATTGCTATCTGGTGATTTAAGTTTGATTGGCTCATGTTTATCAGGATCTTTTACAGCTAAGGAATTGTCCAGGTAAATTACCTTAAATTTTTTACTGGCTTGAACTAAATTATACTCCCCCATATAGGCTAATAACTCTGTTGGCACATCTTCATCTACCGGTTTAGTTGATGCTTCTTTTGTTAGTGCGATAATTTCGTGAAGTATCATCTGCTCAATTCTTTCATCTTCTGACTCAAATTCCAAATACAAGTTTGGAGTGAGCTTACAATACCATCTGGCATCTTCATTTGCATCATGAAACGGAAGAACCATTTGACCAGGAATATCTAATGATAAGTTTCCATCTTTTTCTAAAACTTCGAAAGTTCTGTTCGCATCTCGATTAGTATACTTACCAAGATACTGAGAGTACACACCTTCAGTATCTACTTTATCATCTGTGAGAAGTTTGTAATCAAGAATAGTTATTTCCTTTCCATTAAATGAAGTTGCGGTTGATTGAAGCTCTGCAATACGAATATGACCGGCATCCACAAAATCCATTTCAAATGCTGTTGCATCAACCGGTATCCAGCCAGCTACCCCCATATAAATTTCGTTCCAGCCATGTTGCCCAAAACCTCCTCCTCTGTTTGGGACATACATTGCACCCCAGACAACACGAGATGGAATTCCCACAGCTCGGCAGAATGCAGCTACCAACATTGAATGGGCACCACACTCTCCTGCTCTAATATCATATGTCTTTCTTGCGCTTCCTCCTCCCGGAATTGCATAAGAAATATTCTCAGCAACCCACTTTGAAATTCTTGTTGCTGCTTCCCATGAATCTCCAGAACCATCGGTAATCTCCTCAGCTTTTGAAACTAAAACTGGGTCATCAGATTGGATAATACTTTCTGCTTTAAGATATTTACTTAAAGATTCACTTGAACTATAATCATATGGGAATGATGGCGCATCTTCTCCATTATATCTTGGGTAATTGATTTCAAAAATACCATCGATCAGATTTCCTATTACAGTTCCATCAAACTTTTGACCGTTTATATTTAAATCCTTGCTCGTGAGATTAACACCTGATGGCTGTATCTTGGCTTTAAGTTTCATATAAGAAATTGATCGAACATCCGTAATTGATTCATTAGTATTTGTAAAAATGGATTGATCCATATTTGCAACTTTTATCCTATCTATAACGGATCTGTCTGCTAAAAATACTACTCTATTGAGAACTTCCGTCTTAACAAAGTATTCTGAATTTGCTGCCAACCAATGTGTTGTTTTCAATCCCGTGTTTTCATTAAACATCTCAATTATCATTGCATTGAAAGTTCGTCCATTAAATTCAATGATTTCATTACCCATGTTTCTGCATATAACTGTCTGTATTTCCTCATCCATAACTTCAAGTATTCTGTATGTTTTTTCTGTTACACCATTTTGAAGAAAATCATTTTTGACAGTTAAATAGACGTGATCTCCACCGAATAACACATCATCAGAAAGTTTAACTACTATGGAATCTGAAGTTAACGATGAGTAAATAATTGCCGTCTGATCAACGACAATAACACTTATCGTTCGCTCGATTGATCCTTGCTTAATGAATATTTCTGTATTTGAGCTTCTTCTTGTTGTTGGATCGAGTAGTACTTTCGTATTTAGTTCAGTGTTGAACTCACTACCCAGCGCCGAAAGCATGAAAAAAATATTTACTTCACCTTTCGCCATTGTTTTGTTGTCTAAATCAATTAGCTTTTCTGAAGCTTCCACATAACCACATAAGACATCATTTATTTTGATGCCGTAATAAATTGAGTTGGTGTTATCTTTGGTTTGGTTTGCTTTTGTGATTTTTATGTCTACACAACATTGCAATAGCAACAAGACAAATAATACTGTGAAATAATTACTTAAGCGTTTCATTTCTTTCCCCCCGAAAGATGTTGATATTTTATTTATTATCGACGATTTGAGTATCTGTTCTTAATTCACAAACGTCAAAATTCCATTTTTGTATAATTTTTTACTGACAATTTATATGACATGAATAAAATTACTGACATTATTAATAACCAAAGTAGTATTGAATAAAAACCAACATTTAAGAACGAAGGATTTTCTGCAATTCCACCTGGGATTAGTACCTTTTCAAAGCCCAGAATGTATGTTACAAGGAAAATAATATCTGCCAATACCAGCGACAATATATTTTTGATAGTTGACATTAGAACAATTGATATCGCTATGAATAGTAGAAAATAAGTTGCTACGATTAATAACATTAATGGATGTATAACCACAAAGAAGTCGTTAAATTTAATAAATGCATTAAGTATCGTTGCAGTCAAGTAAATAGCAGAATATCCGAATAGTGCTATTAATCCTGTGATTATAAAATTCGAGCCAACAATTTGCTTTCTTGACACTGGTAAGCTGCACGATAAAACCTCTCCTCTAAAATTTCTCTCTATGATGAGGGATGCTGGGATTACCATGGAAACTCCACCACAAGTAATTAAAACAAAGAGCCACCACGAACCGCTTCTATCATTGTAAGCCATAAATGAGTTGAAAAGCACAATAATTAATGTGAAAATCAATAATTGAAATCCAAAACTTTTAAGATGTTTTAATACCAGATTATAGATCATAGCTCCACCTAAAGATCATTCTTTTTATAAATTGTATTTGATAGAGAAAAGGAAATCACGATCATAAAAGCCATTATTATAGTTAGTATTAGCACTAAGCCGAAATCATCAAGAGTGAAATAGGGATTAAAATCCTTTCTGTAAGCTTTGAACAAGAGTGGAATTGGTAAAATTGCAAAAACAGTTGATATTATAAAGACTACAACCATCCAAATGAACGACAAACCAAAAGAAGATGGTAAAAATATTGTCTGCTGAATAGTAAAAAATAGAACTGCTATAAAGACAACTTTTATATAGAAAATCTGATCAAAACTCATTGATGACTCTTCATAAATATTGTCAAATGTGTAAGCAGTCAAAAACCAAAGTGTTAATCCCAATATAAATACTATGAGGGAAGTAATAAATCTTGCTGTAACTATTTGCTCTTTTGTGATTGGTAGACTCAGAGTAAGAAATTCAGCAGAATTTCTTTTATCGACAAATGAGAAATATGAAGCTGCAAATACAAACAAAAAATTTCCCGTCATAATAAAAACATTCCAAGGGTAAAATTTCATATGAAAAATCCCTGCAAGTAGCATGTATGCAAAAAATATCCCAAAAATTCTTTTTCCACTTACTTTAAAATTCTTTATTACTATTTGTGCTATCATTTTATAAATCCTTTGTTGAATAAAATTTTTGTGAAAGCACTATTGATATTGAGATGATGATCAAAAAGATCATGATAATTACTGAGTAAACTTCAATTGGTGATAAATGAGTAATATAGTCCATAGTTGAATCGAAAAGACCAGTAATAAAAGAGAAATCCAACTTAAAGTAACCTTCAATTAAATTTGACAAGGATCTAACAACTGGGTCTAACAAAGTTAGTATTAGAATTGTAAATATTGCAGTTTGACTTCCCCTCCCTGAACCATATTTAAAGATAAATGGAAACACAAATGCCTGAATGGAAAAAAGGACTAATAGCATTGATATTATTCCTCGAAAACTGAGTATCACTTCAAATGCCTGCTCAGATTCTGGATCAATTGAGGAAAAAGATACGATCCAGGCAGTAATTACAACTAAACTAAAGCTGACTAATATCAGTATTGACGAAGAGTAATATTTCGATTTAACAATCATCGATCGTTCAATTGGTAAGCTCGCAAAAGTCATCTCTGTATTTGAAGTGCTGTCCATAAAGATGAACATCAGCGAAGCTGTCGTACAAATAAATAAAGTAAGTAATGTAAAAAAACCTATTACGATCCCGCCGAAATCATCCATCATAGCTAAAAGAGAAATGAATGATAGAAATGGTATCACTATCAGAACACCTGGTAGAATTACCAGTCCAGCTAAAAAATCTTTTTTAATTAGCTTAAGCATAATATCACTTCTGATTGTTAAAATACATTATGTCTTCAAGGGTAGCTTTTTCAATTATTACATCTGATCCAAATTTTCTTTCTGATTCTGGAACATTATCCGTCAGAGCTTCAAATCCAACATCACTTGTGCGATAGCCCCGTAGAAATTCTCTTGTTTCTTCATTCAAAACTTCTTTTCCCCCTTTAACAATTCCGTATCGACTAAGAATATCATCCTTACTCTCTGAGAAAATTATTTTTCCTTCATTTATAAATGTTATATAATCTGCTATCTTTTCCAGATCTGAAGTTATATGAGTTGAAAAGAGAATTGATTTCTTTTCATTCTGCAGAAGTTCGTATAACAGATTCAGCAATTCTCTGCGAAATACCGGATCAAGGCCTGAAGTTGGTTCATCCATAATTATAAGGTCTGCATTATGCGATAGAGCAATTGCAATGGCAGATTTCATCACCATTCCGCGCGAGAATTTTTTTAGGACTTTATTCAGCGGTAGATTAAATAGATCAACAAGTTCAATGAACTTGGCTTCATCCCATTTTTTATAGAATGGAGCGATAATATTTTTGATCCGTTTCAAGGTTAAGTGATCATAATAGTTTGGATTATCATAAACAAATCCAATTCTCTCCTTGATCTCAATTTCATATTCTCGATGATCCTTACCGAAAACCTTTATTGAACCACTATTTTTCATGACCAAGTTCATTATGGCTTTAATTATTGTGGTTTTTCCAGCTCCATTTGGTCCAATAAGTCCCATTATAAAACCTTCAGGCAATGCAAATGTAACTTCATCTAGATAGAAGTCATCATAGTATTTTGTTAGTTTTTCAATCGCAAGTACACTAGACATGACTACTCCTCTTCGTTATATAAAATTGATAACATGGTTTTTAACTCATTTAATTTAATCCCCAACCGTTTAGCATCAGCAACTGCATCACTTAGTTTTTCTTCAACACTCTGCATCTTTTTTTCTTCGAGCAATTCTTTATTCTGCATCGCAATAAATGTCCCCTTTCCAGCAACGGAATCAATAAATCCCTCTTTTTCTAATTCTTCATAAGCTCTTTTCGTTGTGATTACACTTATCATCAAATCTTTGGCAAGTTTTCTAATTGAGGGAAGCGCATCTCCTTCTCTCAGCTCACCAGATATTATCTGTGCCTTTATCTGTTTTGTCACTTGTTCGTAGATTGGGTCGGATGACGCATTTGAGATTATTATCTTCATTTTAATTTTTCAATAATTTTTAATGTGCATTCTGTTCATATTGTATATACTGTATATGTTTTGACGTTAATTTATGATAAAAGTTCCATCTTGTCAAGTTTTTTTTAATGGAGAATAAATTCAACTGAGATTATCAATAGTTTTTTTAAATGCTGTTTTACGTCAGCGCTTATCGGACAGTTTAGAACTTGATAATAAGAGATGGTTTTGAGATAATCTTGATTTAGTTCTTAGACGGGGCTTAATATTTATAGTTTAAATATTTAAACTGTATTTTTTCTTTAATTGGATTAAAGGTTGCGCTCTGCTTACTTGTCCCTATTCAAAACATCATCTGCATAATAAACAGCTTTTAAAGGCTAAATTTAGCCAAAATAAGTTGCTGTTGATCATCAATGTTGTCAATTATTTTCATGGATGAACAACTGAATGGGTAGGCTGGTTAGGCCATCATTGCAATAATACAATTATTCATTATTAATTTTACAGGCTATCAATTAATCTCAGTGCAAAAAGAATTTCGGCGTTTGGATCAAAGTCAAAAGATTGCAAGTCATCATAAGTAATTTCATAATCCGGTCGAAAAGTTTTGCCAAGTTCTGGATTATCACGGAAGTGGGTTATATAAAGATGAGAAACACCCCCGCCAAGCCGGGAATAGTTTAATTTAAAACCTACCCAAGCACCGCAGGCATTACCAGCTTGAGAGGAAGGTATACCTATAAGCTTACCACCTGCAGCCCAATGATCATACATAAAAGCATATCCAGAACTTGTTGTTAAAGGTGAACACAGAATAATAATATTTTTCGGTTGATAGTATCCAGAGTATTTTTCCGATTGGTATTCCTTCCAGAAAGTTGTGGATGTTGAAGCCTCATCTTCAATAATCCGAATAGCTTCTTCTCTGCTAAGATTTTCGCCCTTTCTTGGATAATTGGCAAAGTCGTAATCAGTTTCAGTTAATTCTATCGGCTTGTGTTCATTGATATTATTAATATCCAATCCGGAATATTGTCTCCAAAAGAGAGGAGAATACTTTTTCGCAAAAATACTTTTTTTATTTCGGGAATTAATGAGTGCTTCCTTTCCGTACATAAAATAGTAGAAAATTGTAGATATGAAAGCATTCCCCCCCTGGTTCCTCCTCAGATCAATGATCAGGTTCGAGGACTGATTATTTTTCATTTTCCCTAAAAGCTCTCGGCACAGTTCAGTGGCAGAGGGCAAACCAGCAACAAGTTCGTTACTGTTCAGAGGCGGAGACGCGTCGTTATATTTCTGGTAAATGTGCTTAGCCAGTTCTTTTCTCAATGATCCTTGGAGTACTTGTTCCATCTCGAAACTTTCCCGATAGGTATACATGTTTTCAATCAGGACAAGCGCGGTCTTTTTTCCCTCATCAATAAATTTGTAAACATAATCGCTTTTCTCGGTTGAGGGGAGGTTAAACTTGGTTTCAGGAAAGATCAGGTTATCAACAGGTTTAGTATTTGGTTTAAAATTTAATTCGATTCTACTGCTATCCGGTTTTTCCAGAACAACTTTAATAGATTTTCCCTCCCATTCGGGGATAAGATGTGAAAGCAGGTTATAGTGCCAGAGTGTTCCGTCGTAACCTAGATAGCGCATTAACTGATATTCATTGTCGTAACCTTTAATTTCGGCCTGTCTTTTGAGTAGATCTTTAAAATGAATATTCTCAACCGTCAACAGTTTTGATCCGATCAGATGTTTTTGACTGGAATCAATAACGCCGGCAACATATAAACAATCATCCACTGGGCTGAAATGGAGTGGTATCCCGCCAGGCGACTGTTGATATAAGTCAAAAGGCAGCCAGAATGATGTATGCCCGTCACCCACCGAAGCCAAAAGAGGGCAAATGTGTCGGTAAAACTCCTGCTTTGTCAAACCCTCTTCGGGTATTGTACGAATAAGGTCTTGCATCCTCCTATTAAAGGCTACCTTGCCGCCGCCTCTTTGGTAGGGGTCAGGGTGTGTAAGTTCCAGAATGGAAGCCAGCTGCCTAACATCATCAACTAGAAAATCCCTGCTTATCTTTTGGTTCAAAATAATCTGTCCGAGACTTACCCACGATTTCCCAAATACCAGCACGAGAATAATAATACTAATAAATACTGCTGTTCTTCTGAGCCATTGTATTTTGACAAATTGAAGTGATATGCCCATGAATAACCCAAGACCTATAAATAGAAATTCAAAGGCACGAAGATCGCTGAGCATGGAGCCAAAAATCCAGTTCATACATATACCCCAAACCAGCCAGAATATAAGTGTGCGATATTTTTTTAGAAATGAGCGGATACTGGATAGTTTGATTTCAGAAATAATTGTCTTCATTTGGTCATCTTTTATTTATCCAATGGCCTAACGGCTGTTATGTTAAAACACAAGCCGTAAATAAGTTCTCTGAATATTTAATTTTCAAAAAGAAGTAACATCCTGTTATTCGCTGTCCAAGCAGCAATTATCGTTTTCGTTTTTAATGAACCGGGCCGCATTCTTGCTTTACGCAATTTCACAATACGGATATTTGTTGCACGCCGTTAGCCGCGATCACCGGTCCTTTAAGCTGCTATACCTTTCTGATTCGAAGGCATATTTATTACGTACTCTTCTTCTTTTTCTGTTATTGCATGTACTTTCATCATTAACTTTCGCGCTACTGCTACAATGGCTTTCTGTTTCTTTCCACTCTTTTTATAGACACGTTCAAATTTATCCAGTAAGTTTCCGTCTTTTCTAACCGCTACCCAAGCCAGTTCCATTATTATCGATCTTAATTGTCTACTCCCTATCAATCCGGTTCTACTTCGTATTGTTTCTTCACCGCTGCTATGCTCTCCGGGAGTTAGTCCAACGTAATGGACTAATTTTTCTCCGGTTTCAAATCTTCCTTTCATATCAAACAAAAACACAACCAGCCTTACCGCACTTATTATTCCTATCCCATTATTCTTCTCTATTCTTTTTATTCGTGCATTGAGTTCTTCGTCTTCACTGATTTCCTTAATTCTTTTCTCACTATCTTTTATTTGTTCTTTAACGTATTCATATTCTCTAATCAACTGCTCAAACTTTTTGTTAAATATTTCTTCTTGAAATTTTACACTTTTCAGCTTTTCAACGAACCCCTTATTCCACTTCTCCCATTTCATAGGGTGGTTCTTTACTTCGAGTATACATTTAATCTGTCTTAGTATCTGTCCTCCACGCATCTTCTCTTTGTCATAGATCCTAAAGATCGACCGGTATTCTCGGATTTTCATCGTAGGAACTTTAACTGCTCTCAACAAATCTCTTGAATGCTGGAATGACAGTTTTCGAGAATCAACTTTGTCTGTCTTGACAATACTTCCGTCACGGTAAATTCTGTTGGTCGGGGTTACAATTATGTTGTAACCTCTCTCATGAAAGTAATCGTAAATCCAAAATCCCGAAAAACAGCATTCATAAACAATGTGGAAAAGAGCACCCGGATATGTATTCAATAATTTTCTTTCTAATTGACCTGCCCCCAAAAAAGTGATCCACTATAAATGTTATATTTAGGATCAATTGAAGTGCTCCCCATTTCGGGTCCAAAAAGAATGTTAGTACAGCTTCTATAATTTTCATTATGTATATACATTTATTTTATTTGATTTGCTTGAAAATTCTTTGGGTGTTTTATATCCTAAAGAACTATGTGGTCGATAATTATTGTATTGCAGCCTCCATCTTTCTATTTTCTCTCGAGCATCTTCAAGAGATAAGAACCAATGCTGATTCAAACACTCCTGTCTAAATCTTGAGTTAAATGCTTCTACAAAGGCATTGTCTGTGGGTTTTCCTGGTCTACTAAAATCCAGCTCAACCTTATTCCAGTATGCCCATCTGTCAAAATCTTTTGATATAAATTCCGGTCCATTGTCTACCTTAATCCTTTTTGGTAATCCTGTGTACTTTGTTATTTTCTCCAAAGTTTGAACAACTTCGATTCCTCTAATTCTTTGACCAGCTTCCAATGTAAGACTTTCACGCGTATGATTATCGACTATCACCAAAATCCTCATTCGACGACCATCAAAGAGCTGATCTGAAACAAAGTCCATGCTCCAGCATTCATTCCTTTCCTTGGCAGTTGGTTTTAGTTCCCGTTTCTGGCAGGCTACTCTTCTTATTGGAACTTTCTTTCTTAGACCTAATCCTTCTTCTCGATATATACGATATACCCGTTTGTGATTTACTGTCCAACCCTCACGAAGAAGTAATACGTGAAGTCTTCGATATCCATAGCCGATCCTTGAAGATGCCATGTCTCTCAGTCGTATTCTAAGTCCTTCTTGAGGATCTTTTCTGCTCTTATAACGATGTGTGGTTCTGGAGTATCCCAATGCGTCACAAGCCTGCCGTTCGCTCGTATTGTACGTTTTAACCATCTCTTTTACCAGTTCTCTTCGTACGGCAGGCCTTAAAGCTTTTTTGATAATACATCCTGTAGCATTTGTTTATCTAACGTTAGGTCAGCTACTATTTTCTTCAGCCGTAAGTTTTCATCTTCTAACTGTTTAAGTCGTCGAATCTCCTGACTTTGAAGCCCTGAATACTGTTTTCTCCATCGATAAAAGGTTACTTCACTTATTCCCATTTTTCTGGTTATCTCTGATATTGGTGTTCCCGTTTCGGATTGTCTCAAGGCAAAAGCTATCTGCTGTTCTGTGTAACGTTTCTTCATTTCTTGCTCCTTTTATGATTCTTCAATTTAACTTTTTTTCATCCTTTTTGGATCAAGAAATGGGGGGCATAACAATCTATTATCAATTCTAAGCGAAAGTAACAAACTGTTAGTAGCACTAAAAGAATACATAATAATTAAAATTAAGTAGTGAATAAAAACCAACTATGTTAAAATCTTTTCCTTGTTTCTTATCAGGTATTTGCGGCAGTCTTTTCTATATCTGATGAAGGGCCAATTCTGGAACTATATTCATTATCAACTTCATATCTGGGTCATCCTTATAACTATTTATCCGTTGAAAGAATGAGTAAATTCAACAAGCTTTTTGATATTCTCTGGCGGTGTGTGTGGTGGAATTGCACAGCCAGCATTCATAATAAATTTAGTGGTGTCACTAAATAATTCTAATAGTGCCCGAGCTTCTTTTTCTACATCAGATGTGGATCCAAAAGCAAGAACTCCGGTTGGATCTATTGTCCCAATTACAGTAACATTATTTCTGCAAACTTCATGAATTTTTTCAGAAGGTGTTTTGTAATCTAATTCGATTGCATCGGTCCCGGTTGAAATCATTTTTTCTAAAATTTAATTCTGTATTTCCACAAATATGATTTGTATAATGCAAATTATGTTTATGCGCCGCTTGCACTAGTTCTTGTTCATATGGTAATGCGAATTTTTCATATAAGTCAGGTGAAATCATATCAGGACCAGCAGGGCTATCACCATTTGAGACCATATGAACACCGGTTGCTGCCATTAAATCTATGAATTGAATCGATACATCCTTACAATAATCGAGAAGCAGAAAAACTTTCTCTGGTTCAAGGAATAAATCAATCATCAAATTTGAGGAACCTCGAATCATGGTTGCTAGTGAAAATGGGGCTTGATCACAATTACCACGAATGTATTTTTCATCACCGAAATATTTCTTAACAATTTTACAAATTTCAAGCCATTTTTGAATTCGTTCATTCTCTCTTAGTATTATTGGTTTTAACAATTCTACCTCATCAAGTGAACTGATTAGTGGATCATGAATTCTCGCTGGTTCATTTTCTGGGTAATCTACTTGAACACCAACTGCTCCAGCAAGGACAGTTGTATCGACATCAATTAGAAGTCCATCAATGTTATATTTCTCAGCAAATGATATGTGAGCGTTGGCTGCCAAAGAGGGATTTTCTCGGTATTCCTTCATTGTAATTCCAGCTTGTGCAGCAACAAACATAAAATTATGAAGCATTAGAGGACGTTGATCAACTGGTTCACCCGCTAAAGCAGACATGATTCTTTGATAGCCGTTCATGTACATTACTCATTTATGTGGCAATTTATTTAACTAATAGTAGCTTAGATTTCACTCAAATTTAACAGCATGTGAATATTTTAATCATATTGAATGATTGCTGACTATTGTTGGTTATTAGTTTATTTCTTTTCTAACCTTTCAATATTATTTACGGCTACATAACTTTGACTTGTACCAATGTCTAAATAAGTCTAACTCTTAAAATACCCATTGATAATTGATCATTAGACTTTCTCCGCTTTAAATCGGTTTTGACAATTATTATAGAGTAAAAATTTGAAATTTTTTATAAGTCAATAGGGATAACTCAAAGATTTACAATTTATAAGTGAATCTAAAATTAAAACTATCATTATAAAAGTTTCTGTAGAACGAAACGTTATATGCTTCATTCTTTAAGTGTAGTTCAGGTATAAAATAACCAATTGTTGCACCAACTAAATATCCGACAATTACATCAGTTCTGAAATGATTCCCCGTATTCTTTCGTGCATAACCTGTAAGAGCTGGATATATTATAGCTCCGGTCCAAATTAGTGTTTTTGCAAGTTTGTTATCTAAATAATCTGAAAATACTCTTGCTACAAAAAATGATGTTGCAGCCGTAGTGGATGTGTGACCAGAATAGAATGAAAATCTTGCATCAACGGATTGCTTTTTTTCTATGGGTGTATTTGGATCATAAACATAAGGTCGTGTTCTTTTTACAAGTCCCTTAATCATTAGATTTATTCCGGTCTGTAAAGCTAAAACCTCTAGCCACATAGCCCCCAATAATTGCCAATCATTTCTTGTATTTTCATTAGCTAAAAATGTTAGAGGTAAGAGAAATGAAGTATATAAAAGGTAGTCCCCGTTTAATGATTCGCTGTATGGTTTTATCGCGTTTCGATCAATACTATTGATATCATTTATATCTAATTCATCTATTTCTTGCAGAGTCAGAGGCGAAACATTATTTGTAATAATTAGTCCTGTTATATTAGTTACTATACCAGTTCCAAATAAGACCAATTCTTTTTCTAATTTTAATTCATATGGTGACTTGAACTCAATTGTATCAATATTATTTATTGGGTGGGAATCTTGAATGTTATCAGAGAAGTAGGACTGACCAAAACAAGAACACCAGACAAAAAAAGAAGCTGTTATAAAAACTATTTTCATTCTAAATACTATTTGCATTCTAAGGATTACTAGAAAATTAAGATATTTTGAATATTGTTATAACTTAGTCTAATATCTGTAATGTTGCTCTGTGTTTTCCTTTTGCACCAACGGCAATTAATAGCGTTCGAATTGCTTGAATGTTTTTACCTTTCTTACCTATTACCTTACCGATGTCGTCATCGGCAACTCTAAGGGTAAATGCTACTGTGTGTTCATCAGGATGGGTTTCTTCAACAACAACCTTCTCTGGTTCATCCACAAGTTGTTTTACTATATGTACAATAAAATCCTTCATTAGGAGTCCTTATTGTGTACGGTTTATATAATTTTTATCCTTAACGGATAGAATTAAAATAAGATAATATTTATAATTATCAAACAATTTCCCATCCCCTTTCTACAAACTTTTTTAGAGTCATGGTAGAATTATTAACTAGTTGGTATGATAAATCATTAGAATACAAACCACCTTTGTGGATATTGAAAATGTATTATTGCTTTTTTTGTGTTATTTGATATTGTAGGTCTGTTCTTTCATATGTTTGATAAAACTGTTTTTGCAAGTAATAGTTAACACTTCACTTTTTAAAAATGAAATAAGACACCCATTACTGGACCAGATAGATGGATATCGACAACAAAATTTTCATTAAAAACTTCAATATCTTGAAATACATATCGCTCAATCCAACCCAATTTAATAGAAAATACTTTACTCAACCGATAGTGACAAAATCCCTCCAATACCAGTGAATAACTGCTATTCCATAAAGGCAGCCCATAATCACCATGAAGAATAAATAACCAATCGGATAGAGCAAATTGACCTTGGATGCCCAAGATTACTGGGGTCCATTCATAATCGATTCCTAGATCAACTGTACTTCCACCAATGGCAGAGGCTAACTCAATTCGACTAAAATAAAGTCCAAGGCAGCCATATAACGAAAATCTTGATTTTTGTAATTTACTCATGTTATCAATAATTGCATACCCAAGAAAAGCCCTCGTGAATGACATGGATAAATCAGCATCTGCTATTTTTATATCTTTTAGATTATATTTTACATCATTACCCATAACACCAGCTTTTACATCAACCTGTGCTAATAATCGGTTTTTTTTATATACTACTTTCAGACCCCAAAAGTATTTCAGATAATTATTAGAACTAAATAATCTGGAAAAAACATCGCCTACTTCTGGTTTTTCAATTGGATGTGTGGGTACTTCTGGCTCAGTGCCATCTCCCCCATCTGAATCATCAGCTCCATAATTATAATCATACTTATAACCGGGCACCCACAATGGAAGTTCAACAGTCCAATTATAATCGCTATTTAAATAGCCTTTAGCGGAGTTTTTATTCTCGGATACTCCTGATGATTGAGCTATTAAAATAAGTTGGAATGATAAAACAAAAATAAATATGTTAATCCAATGCATTATCTAACAACAGATTTATTGACAAATGAATACTTAATTATACAGATAATCGTACATATACACTTATATATTAATATAAATTATTAAATTCATTGAACTTATTTTTTTTACAAAATTGTTTTTCGTAAAACCAAACTACAAACCCCCTAAAATACTTGTCTTCAACCGCACAATTGCGAACTGAACCAAACATAAGAACAATTACTCAACTTTTACAGGTCGCTACATTCCCTATCCTCCAGAAATTCGGTTGTTACCCGTATTAGTCAACCAACTCCACATCCGGCATTTCCCAGGACCGGTTGTGGTACTCCTCGGTGGGGCCATAAAAGCGTACGATTGGCATCGGAATTTTGCCCTCAGTAGGAATCCAGTTGCTCTCCAGTCCCTTTGGTGGCTTCGGGCCAAAATAGAGGGTCACGCTTCCATCGCTGTTCTTTTCCATGTTCGGCAGATCAAAGGTTGACAAACCTGGCCGATCTTGCGGACTGTAGATAAAGGCTAAAGTCTTCAGATCGTAGATAATCAGAGACCAGAACTGGGTGACTGGCACCTCGGCAGGCATGGTGAACGAGTAGGTCTTTCCAGCCTGTAATGCGTCTCCGTTATTGTCAGCAACCGCATACACATACTGAACTGCCGGCTTCTCGCCGAGTTTCTTTGGGTAGAACGTTCCCGGATAATAACGATCGGCACGACTGTCCAAATCAATCTGGTCGTCATAAACATAGGCAAACTCCTTGTTATCATCAGTAAAAAGCACGTCATACCATTGCTTGTCTTGCCACCAGAGCCTAGATGGATCATCTGGATTGAGAAATCGTTCTTGCATATAGAAATAAGCGTCAACAACAGCTTGGCGCATGGCCTTTTTGGTTTTGGCATCTGGATTGTATGGTTTACCCTTCTCGATGCCGAGTGAGGCCAGCATACCCATCATCACTTTGTCACGCGGTAATACGTTTTCAACACTAACGACAGCATAGAGTTCCTCAAACCAGCGCTCGTCGTAATAAGGCAGTGTAGAAAGACGCATGTCGTTGGGGTCGATAAAACGGGTAGGCTCGGGTTCCGGTAATTCCGACAGGTAGTACATTTTTATGGTCTGGGTGTACTCATAAACTTCTTCCGCTGAGCTATTTGGGCCGGGAACGGTACGGAGGGCAAAGGCCACCCGGTAGCTTGGGCTCTTTACTTCGATATAGCCAGCGGGAATCTCCTCTGTATAACCTGGAGGTGTTAGCAATATCTTGCCTCCCTTTCCTGCATCAATGCCCGATGGGCCTATGTCCGCGATTGTAATTTGCCAGTGATCGACGATTTGGCCGTAAAGACTGCCCTTATCTGAGGCAGCCGGCACATCTAATACCGCCGGTCCCTGCCGTAGATCGGTATGTGCAGAAAGGTATGGCACTTGGTTGTTTGCCGTTAACGCTTCCAGATTCGGTCTGGCCGGCTTGGAATAGGCGATCATCATATTGGGTTCAGCACCTATCCCTATAAAACCACGAATAAACCCGTAAGTGCCGATGGCAGGCATTGACCAGATTACGGCCTCAAAGGCCCGCTGGTATTTGACCTGATAATCGAGATCGCTTACAGATGGCTTTGCACCAACCTGAGGTTGACCGCCGACAGGTTCAGTCGGCTCTGATTGTGCCTGTACATTATTTGGATTGAAACCTAACATTGCGAAAAGGGTGAACGCAATAAAGTAAATGCTTGCTTTTTTCATTGTTATCATCTCCATTTATTTCGAAAATATTTATTTTCTTACAAATTTGTTTTTGTAAAACAAAACTATGAACCACCAAAAATACTTGTCGGCAATAATATCTGTGCTTGTATACGAAGTTGCGACTCGGGTCCGAAATCTGGTTTAACAACATTATAATAATAACCAGCTTGTATATTTAGGGGCAACTTCCCAACGAATATTAGTTTTCCGGCTCCCACACCGAGTGGAACTATCCATTGTTGACCGGATTCAGCAGTCCAGTCAACAGTTATAATCGGTGCACTATTTACGTACCATCCTTCACCGAGCTGCCGGACGATAAAAAGATTTAATAAACCTCTGTTTACATCTTCTCTATCAGAATTACCTGCAACCGACCAGACATTATTTACAAGGGCACCAAAAGTCCAGTCACCAGGCTGAACTAAGGCTAGGAAAGAAGGACCGATAGACCATTTTTGAGCTCCTCTTTTTTCACCGCCAGTAGGTATATCGATTACGGGACCCAAACCCCACATAACACCTTCTGATTCGGGGACATAGAATGCAGTAAATGTTATATCACTGATGCCGGTCGAGTACATATCGCTTTCAGTGCTGTAATCTGGAATCCAAACAATTGGGATAATAGTGCGTGTTATAATCTTTCCACTAGCAAAAGGAATTACTGGTTGAATGTTAAGAATGTTAGTTGTTCTATCATATGGACCATATCCAAAATTCATGTTATTCTGAAAAGGTAAACTTATTAAATCGGCAATTGGATTTGCTGCCTCCTTGGACAAGTCCTCTGCACTTTTTTGTGCTAATAGAGTATTAACCGAAATTAAAATAATGAGAAGAAATGCGTACAGTTGAAATATAGTTTTCATTTTGAATTCCAATATTAGTTTGGAAATATTTTATAGTTTATTACAATCTTTAACAGGCGGTACTTTATAATT